>JADJAL010000018.1 GCA_016704305.1 Haliea sp.
GATAGGGGCGCGAGTACGCTCTTGGGATAGATGACCTTGGCGATCGCCACGGTCGAAGAACAGGTTGGCGCCGTAGGTCGAGTGCCAGCGTTCCAGCTTGGCGGGAGCCGGGTGGGTGAAGTGCACTGCCGCAGTCAGCGGCTCATCCGTGCCCGCCAGAGTGCTTGCCACAGGTTATCCGACGCGAAAGATATCTTCCAGCATTGCCAGATAGGTGCCGCCCGTGAGCGACCGGTGCACTTCCGACGTCGTGCTGCAGCTCGGGAAATGATCTCGGTGTTGGCCGATGAAACCACCGGGGATTCGCTACCTTGGCAGCAGGTGCTTAGCGCGCGTCAAACAGCGGCGCTCTCCCCGTTCGCGGTACGCGTAATAACCCAGCGCATAGTAGTTTGCGCGCCAGCTCCGCGTGACCGATATGCAGGCCGATGCTGTCGTCCACCGGTCTCCTCCTGGATAAACAGTAACAGCGCGATAAAGTGCGGAGATCCCGATTCGATTCGTCGGATTCTCGCGTTCGGAGTCAGTGATGGCGGCTGCGCGACTGCGAGCCGGTATGTCCAGCCCGAGCGGCTTCCACGGCGATTAGCCCGCCGGAAACGAAGACGCTGCAACGGTATCTTCGGAGAGTGTTGGTATTTTATTGTATTGGCCAACATTCATAAAAAATTGGCCTCCTATCGCTCACCCACCAGTAGACCCAGGCGCTATCTTACGTCCCGCTTGCCGATTTGCACAATGCGGTTGGCATTGTCGATGACTGTGACTATACCGATGCCGACGGCCATCGCGCTTTATCATCACCATGATCAGCAGGAGGACCCATTTTGAAAAACAAGATATCGATACGCTTTGCAGGCGCTTTGCTTGCGTGTTTCCACTCTTTTCCAGCGACAGCAACGACAACAACTTGAGTCATCATCAGGCCGCCAGTGCCCGATGTTGAGTTGGCCGAAAAACGTGCTGGTTCTCACTGATGAGGCAGTCCCCAATTTCTACCTGCAGGAGGCCATTGATGCGGGCGAGGAAGACCCGGCGGCGCGGCTCGGCGGTGAAATCCATGGCAAGCCCGTCACCATCGTCAAGCTCAGGGGCAAGACCAAGCCACGCCGGCATGGACATTCAGCAATCACCGCCAGAAATACCTCGACTACCATGCGACGGTGCCGGAAACCCGCGTGTGGATCGCCGAGTATCCGGGACTGCGAACTTGGCCTGCAAACTGACGAGACGGGCTGGTGGACGTGTAGATCGTCAAGGATGCCAGTGTTGATCTGGAGTTCTCATTTCGTTTTTGAGAAGCTCGATTGGATAACCTTGAAGACGAACATCAATACCATCAATGATGAAGACAACATCGACTTCGCCATCCAGTTCATCGATCCCTACTTCTACGAGTTTGGAATGCTGCCTCTGGTTGAGGGCATGATCCGTGAAAACGGCTATCCGAATTTCTTCTTCAAGAACGCCATAGATTTGTCACCGTGGGCAAATCCGGCAGGGCAGCATGCACGACGATCGATTGCCGCACGGCGACCCAGGCGCGACGGTGAGTGTAAAGCCCGTGTCCGACGACTACATTGGCCCCATCTACTTCAACAAAAACGTAAGTGATGCCCGACCTAGCGCAGCCGGATGTGTGTCGGTGGACGGCGGCGTGGTATGGCTCAATTTGCCGGTGAACACGATCTATGGGGCTACCGCCCACAAGGAAGGGGTGAACTGTGCCCCCACCAAATCGGGTTCCATATCACCGAAGCGGACGTGGAGAATGGCGTGCAGTTGTACATCGCGTCGCCATGGATTCGCTGGAAGGGGATAATGATTCGCCTCCGGGTGAGCCCTGAGACGGTTGGCTTAATTTGGGGTCGATAAAACTCTACGACCCCAGGCCCTCCTCTACCCCACGTAAAAAACACCCGCTCCATATCGCTCAATTCCCGCGCCCGGCGCCATTGGCTGGATCTGGCAGGGGATCGGTCGTGCGCCACCAGCGCTGGGTTTCCAGGTCTGCCGCCACTGAGCGCATGTCCTGTTCATAGTCGGTGCCGGTGTACTCGAAGTAGCTGAACAGTGAGTCTTCACCTTCGAGTTGGGTAATGAAGATCCGAATAGTTGCAGATGTGGTGCTGGCGAACCGGGCGGTGACGCTGTCGGCATTGGCGTGCAGCTCGCGATACGGCCTCCATCTCCGGCTTCAGGCCGATCACTGAACCCGACGCTGCGCCATCCTCAGCTCGTTTGGGGATTGGGTCGCCCAGAGCACACTTGCTGCCAT
The DNA here is from genome assembly GCA_016704305.1 of Haliea sp. Lineage (GTDB taxonomy): Bacteria > Pseudomonadota > Gammaproteobacteria > Pseudomonadales > Halieaceae > Marimicrobium. Next base: position 2,279 of record JADJAL010000018.1, read on the forward strand.
TGCGTTTTGGGCCATCTCGCTAACCTCTGGTTTGTATCACCGCCGTATGAGCGTTGATCCTTCGCCTGGCTTGATTTCGTCCCAGTTCAGCGGATGCCGGGCGGGCTCGGCGAGGGCCAGCGCCTTGCCGTCGGCGATCACCAGCGTGTTCGGTGATTTCATCAGGCTGGGAATGTGCACCACCCAGCGGCCATTGGGCACCGCGCACACCAACCGGAACGGTGGCTCCATCAGGAAATGCGGGCATACCGGCAGGTTGAAACTCTCCGCGGTGTGCGCCACCTTCAGCTTTCCACGGCTTGATGCCACCGACGCGCGCGACATCCACCTGCACGATGGAGCAGGCACCGCGCTGCATGTACTCGCGAAAATGGCCGATGGAGTAGACGGATTCGCCGATGGCGATGGGCAGCGTGGTGGCCTGCGACAAGCGCTCGTGCCCCGACACATCCTCGGCCGGCATCGGCTCTTCCAGCCACGCCAGGTCCGCCGGCTCGAAACACCGCGCGCGGCGAATGGCCTCGTCCACGGTGAACACCTGGTTGGCATCCACCATCACCTCCCAGGCCGGGCCGACCGCTTCGCGCACTGCCATGATGCGCGCCACGTCCTGCGCCATGCGGTTTGCCGACCTTGATCTTCGCCGCCAAAACCGCTCGCCTGCGCGGCCAGCGCGTCGTCCACCAGCTGTTGCTGCTCCAGATGCGCCACCCGCCCTCCGTGGTGTATTGAGGTCGCGCCAGATGGCTTCGATGTGCGCCGGGTCGCGGCCGATCAGCCGCGGTGCCAGGTGGTCGCGGAGCAGGCCCCATCACCGAGCTGCCGCCGGAACCGATGGTGTAGCTGTAGCCCACGCCCTCGGCGCCGTCTGAATCAAACAGCCGCACCAGCGGCGTCTCCTGGCTGACAAAACTCTGGATGGCGTCGGTGCGCTTCACCTTCGGCACCAGGTCTACCATCGACAGTTCCACTCGCTCGATCGTGCTCATACGCTCCCGTTCCGTTCGTTATGCGCGCTACGCCGGCTGCTCCACCGCCTGCTGCCCGCTGTGCTCCAGCCCACCATGCGCGTAGACAACCACACCATGAAGTAACACACCAGCGGCACCACATAGGCCCACTGCACGGACTGCACGTCGGAGAGGTAGCCCATCATCGGCGGAATCATCGCGCCGCTGATGATCGTCATGATAATGAGCGACGACCCCATCTCGGCCTTGTCGCCCAGGTGCTCCAGGCCCAGCGCAGATGGTGGGGAACATGATCGACATGAAGAAGCTGGTGGCGCCGAGCGCGACCACCGCCGTCATGCCGCTGGCCACCAGCGCGACGCCCACCAGGCCGATGTTGACCAGCGCTCCAGGGCCAGCAGCCTGCGCGGCGCGATGCATTTCATCAGGTACGTGCCGATGAAGCGCCCCACCATGAACGAGAGCAGGCTGGCCGAGAGGTAATACGCGGCGGTTTTCTCCGGCGTGAGCGGCGTCAGCTCCTTGGTGAAATCGATGAAGTAACTCCACACGCCAATCTTAGCGCCCACGTAGAAGAACTGCGCCACAATCGCCCACACGAAACTCCTGTGGGCAAACACGCCGGCGAGCGTGGGCGTGCCGCTGGAACTTGCGCGCGCGCCCGAGGCGGGAAACCGCGTGACGGCAACCAGCAGCGCGACCAACACCAGCACGCCGGCAAGGCCCAGGTAGGGCAACTGCACCTGCCTGGCCTCCAGCGCCCGATACTCTTGCAGCGCCTGCGGCGACAGCGCGGCGATTGCATCCGGCGAGTGCTCAATGCCAGAGAAAATAAACACCCCGCCAATCAGCGGCGCGACAAAGCCACCCAGCCCGTTGAAGGACTGCGCAAAATTAATGCGCCGCGCAGCCGTTGCAGGATCGCCCACCAGCGTGATGTAGCCACTGCCGGACGTCTCCAGGAACACAATGCCGATGGCGATGATGAACAGCGCGACCAGGAAGAAGCTGTAGTTGCCGACTTCCGCCGCCGGATAAAACAGCGCCGCGCCCAGCGCGTAGAGCAGCAGCCCCGTGAGTATTGCCCGCTTGAAGCCCAGCTTCTTCATTGCATACCCGGCCGGAATCGCGGCGACGGCGTACGCGAGATAAAACGACACCTGGATGAAGCTGGCCTGCCCGCGCGACAGGTCCAGCGCCTTCTGGAACTGGCGAATCAGGATGTCGTTCATGTTGTGCGCGACGGCCCACATGAAGAACAGGCTGGTGACCAGGATAAAGGCGCTCACGTACTCTCGTGGGATTACGCGGGATGAGTGCGGGTTCGAGCCAGTGACAGGCATAGCAGTAACTCCGATTGAACGGACCTGGCCGGGGACGCGTCGCGGTGGAGCGTTCGGAGACAAGCTCAGGGTAAACAACGGCTGGGAAATTCTCCGGAGCTGCGGTGCGCGGGAGCGCGGGCTTGGGCCTTTTTATTATTTGGTGTGGGTCATACTAAGGCATGGATTTAGTATCTGGAATCCATTTTGTGGGCTGGATCCATGCAGGACTTCTTCCTGCGTTTGCCTTTACGCCTTTGCGAAATACACGACGACATGCTTTGGTCGTTCAGGAACATTTTTAGCTGCTTTTCTCAAGAAGCTGACCGTCATTGCATTTGTGCAATACAGGCCTTCAAGTTTTGAGTTTTTACTCTGACGCCAAACTTATCAGGGCGCGGTGGGGTGCGGCGTCTGCAGTGCCAGGCCGGGTAATCTTCGGATTTGGCAACCGTAAACGTGGCGTTGTAGGTAATGCCATCGACTGTCCAGTAGGCGACATAGTCACCGAAAACGCCGGTATCGAAAAAGCGACCATCAGCGCCTGCCGTTACGGTCAGGTTTGTGCGCCAGCGGTCATTGAGCAGCGAGAATACTGCTTCGCCGTGGCGCGTAATCGCGCGGTCATTGTCCCAGAAGCCGACGTTAAATTCGTCGCGCCCCGCCACCTTGTTCCACGGGCCCCAGAAGACAATCATCTCTACTGCCGGATGTCCCCACCACAGCCGCATCAGCGCTTCCGCCTGGGCGGCACGCAGTTCGGGTTCCACCGGCGCGATGAAGTTGGTCTCCGTGAGATGGATGGGCAGGCCAGCCTCGGCGAGGATGTCCAGTGCGTCGGCATACTCAGCGATATTGGTGCGCCCGACGATTTCAAAGGTGGGGTCGGCAAAGGCCAGCGTCGGCGCGAAATGGCCCTGTTGCCCGATGGCGTCAATAGGTACACCCGCAGCGATCAGTTGCAGGACACGGTCCCGCATATCGGCGGCAGTGGGGGCGTTGAAACCGGTAAAGACTTCGACGATCCACTCGTTGAACACAAGCTCCCACATCGGGATCGATTTCCCTTGCCCACGCGAAGGCTTCATTCACGATGCCCGGCCCCAGGCGAACGATGAACCATTGCGCCAGCGGTTGCAGCGTTTCATTGGTCACGTCCCAGTGCGACAGTCGACCTCGAAGTGGCGCACGCTATCCTGGATAAACGACTTGAGCAGGCCGCGCAGTTCTGCCTGCTGTTCGGCATTTAAATTGGCAGAGGGAAACTGCTCTTCCGCCCAGCGCGGCAGGGCTGCACTGGAGAGCGGCATCGGCAGCCCCCACAACAGCGTGTGACCTTTCACTGCGAAACCATTCTGCTGTGCCCAGTCGACGTCAGCCTCGGCTCTGGTGAAATCCCGGACACCCTGGGTGGGTTCTATTCGCCCCATTTGGCATCGCTCTCAATGACCGCGAGGCTGAAATGCTCGGACATTCGCGCGGTGTACCACGCAAGGTCTTCCGGTTCCCGGAAGCGGCCCAATTCAATCGGAAAGCCAAAAGTGAAACCGTGCTTGAGTTGCCTGATTTCGACGCTGATTCCCGGTTGATCAATCCACAGATGTACCGTTTTTGAGCGCAATTCCCCCGCTCGGGCATCCGCCGCTTCGACCACGGCCCGTTCCTGCTCCTCCAGCAAATCGAGGTTGGCCGGTCGACCCTGCGGCAAATCGGGCAGGGCGGGCAAGCCTTCGATACCCGTCACCGCCAGATAATTGGCCGGTTGTTGCGCCGCGACAGTCGTATGGTTCGAATTGCTGGAATCGCAGGCAGACAGGCCGGCGAAGGCAAACAGGGTATAAGTGATCGCGCGTCGCGTGGGCAAAAATCGAAGTGACAGCATGTGCAGCGAGTTCCCCGGTCAGATTATTTTTCGACAGTATACAAAAAGGCGGGGTTGGAGGGCGAGCGTTGGGCTTTGTTAGCGTTGTATTGCCGGGGTTGCGATCACAATGCCCACACTAGTGCGGGAGCGCGGGCTTTGGCCTTTACTGGTTATGCGGCGTCGAGATTGAGATGCCGCACGCCAGACAACTTGACAGTCTTCTTGGCCACCCAAAGGTCATAGGCATCCTGCATCGCGAGCCAACTCTCAGGCGAGCGCCCCAGCACTCTAGCCAATCGCAGGGCCATTTCAGGGCTTACACCGCTCTGCAACTTGAGGATTCGGTTAAGGGTGGATGCCGCAACGTTGAGATGTTCGGCAAGAGAACGGCAACTAACCCCAAAGGGCTCCATGTATGTTGCCTGAATGAACTCACCGGGATGTGGGGGATTGTGCATGGCCATTAGTGATAGTCCTCGTAATTGACGATATAGGCGTTGCCGTCGACGAACTCGAACGTAACGCGCCAGTTCCCGTTGACCGAGATCGACCAAAGTCCCTTGCGGTCGCCTTTCAGCGGGTGAAGGCGGTAGCCGGGGATGCTCATGTCTTCAATGACTGTGGCGGTATCCAGGGCCGCCAGCTGCATACGCAGCTTCTTGGCATGTGCCGCCTGAATACCGCGTGTGGAGCCGGAGTTAAAGAACTCTTCCAGCCCTTTGTGCTTGAAAGATTTGATCATGTACGTGATTGTAGCGCGTTGCGCAACACTGTCAACGTCGAGATGGTCGAAAAGATACTGCGCGGGAGCGCGGGCTTTGGCCTTTATGATTTGGTGTCTTCAGACTAAGCCATAGCTTTGCTATCTGAAACACTTTGCGTAGGCTGGCAGTAATGGAACAACGTAAACTCTCGCTCACGGCAAGACCCTAAGCGTGGGTTATTCGAGGTGGTGTATGACGAAGCAGACTATCAAGTTTGAGATTGAGAAAGAGACAAAGAACAGCGTGCGCTACAAAGAGGTACCTGCCGATGGGCAGGCGCCGGTTGTTGGCAGCTTGTATGTGCAGAAGTGGTTTGCCGGCTCCAGCAAGGCCCTGGAAGTGACGATTGAGAAGAAGGATTAACCGCGTTGAAACGCTATTTTCTGTTGCTGCTGCTTTTTTCGTCCCTGGCGCTTGCAGATGACCAGGCTGCAACGGCGTCGCTGCTTCGTGATAAGGCTCTTGATAGCACCCGGGGCTGGGAGATTGTCGAATCGCTGACGACAGAGGTAGGCCCGAGGCTGGCGGGGACTGACGCAGATAAACGTGCAGTGCGTTGGGCCAGGGCGTTGCTTGAGCAATCCAGGGATGCCGGGGTTTTCGATAAGGTTTGGCTGGAGCCTGTGAGCTTCCCCATCTGGCAGCGCCACCGGGAGCAGGCCCGTGTCGTGTCTCCTTTACCCGCAGCCCCTCGCGATCACCGCGTTGGGCCATAGCGGTTCTACAGACGGTGAGATCAGTGCCGAGGTGATCGCCTTTCCCAACCTGGCCTCGCTGCAGGCGGCTGATGAGAAATTGGTCGCGGGCAAAATCGTGCGTATTAATCAGCCAATGTTCCGGGACCGTGAAGGCGCGGGCTACGCCGACGTGGTGCCCAATCGTTACGCCGCCGGTAGCGTCGCCAAAGAGAAAGGTGCCGTGGCCGCGTTGATTCGATCTGCGGGAACCGACAGCCATCGCTTTCCACATGCCGGGGCTTCAACCCGTGAGGATAATCCTCTGCCCGCCGCCGCGTTGTCGGCGCCTGATGCAGAACAGTTGCAGCGCATACTGGATCGCGGGGAAACGTTGACTGTGGCGCTGGATATAAAAGTTTCCGAGCAGCCGGGCGGCGAATCCTACAACGTGATCGCGCAAATGGATGGCCGTGTTGACGCGAAGAAAGTTGTACTGATTGCGGCGCATCTCGATAGCTGGGATTTGGGAACGGGTGCGATTGATGACGGCGCCGGAGTCGCGATCACCGTCGCTGCCGCGCAGCTCATAGGCGAGCTGTCGCAGCGCCCGAAGCACAGCGTGCGGGTTGTGTTGTTTGCCAATGAGGAACAGGGTATCTGGGGCGCCAAGGCGTATGCCGAGCAACATAAGGATGAGCTGAAAAATCACCTGTTTGCCTCGGAGTCGGACTTTGGCGCCGGCCCGGTGTGGCGTTTTGATACGGCAAATGAAGCGCTGATGAACAAAGCGATGCCGCATTTGGCGGCGTTGAATATAGAAAAGGGTGGCGAGGCCTCCAGCGCTGGCCCCGATATTACGCCATTAGTTGAGGCCGGAGTGCCCATCTTCCAATTACAACAGGATGGCACCGATTACTTTGACTACCACCACACCGCCGATGACACGCTCGATAAAATCGATGCCGAGGAATTGAAACAGAATATTGCGGCCTGGGCTGTTGTAGTGTTTTTGGCGGCGGAAGATTTGGGGTCAGAGTAAAAACCCCCGGTAGCGATCTGAATTTGTAAAAGGGCTCTGATCCCTTATTTCTCAGCCCAGTACCGGCCACAGGCACCAGCAGATAGACCAATAATGCCGAGACTACCATCAACTGCAGCCCGTTCGGCGTGGCGCCAAACTGAGTGGCGGTTTGTAGGAGCACCAGCCCTGTACACAGAAAAGCCAGGGCGCGGCGCCGAGTCTCCGGCCAGGAATTCGAGAACGCCAGTAGAGAAACCGAACCTGAGAGCAGCAGCACTTCCAGCGCGTATGCGGCCATGGGCTGGTTCCACAAACCCAGCCCGACCTTGTAGGCGTTGCCCCAAAGTGCGAGATCGTGGCGGTGTACGAGTAAATCGAGAAACCAATGCGAGGCGACTGCTGCAGCCAGTGTAAGGCCCAGCTTCAGTTTGTGCTCGCCACGTGCCCAGAGCATCACACCCAACACAGCGGCGGCAAATGACCAAACCACAGTAGCGGGAAGGCTGTGCGTGTACGGCATGTAAGCAAGCACCAGCGGATTGCCGGGCAACGCCGGGTCAAGACTCGCTCTTTCTATACCCAGCAAGATGAACAGTGCCCAGAACACATCGACCAGTTGCACCGCCAGCAGCAAACTCCAAAGCGGCAGTCGCGGTTCGATGCGCTTGGCGACAAACGCTGCGCAGTAATGGCCAACAAACATAACTATCTCCTGGGTAGGGTCAGAGCCCTTTTTCGAGCCCCTCTGCAGCCTCTCACACTCGACGGGGCCTTCCTCCATGCGCCTTTCCGACCTTGAGGGACAGCATCGATTCAATTTGCGCTTGGAAATCATCTGTCCCTAATGGAGTGCCTGACGCAGTATGCTCCCGGAGCACTGCCAGCATTTCCTCCTGCTCTGGCTCCTCAAACAGCAAACGGTAATTTGCAGCACGCTCAGATTCATTACGCCCGAGATTAGTATACTCTGCGTGGGGAGCGAGTAACCCGTCGGGCTCTGCCAGCCCATTGCCTTGGAAACTGGACCAACGATAGTCCCCCGGACACATAACCATCCCTGCGCGCACCGGGTTCAGTTCAATGTAGCGATAACATGCCAATAGATAACTAGCCGAATCAACAATACTTGCCTTGAACCGCCCTTCCCACAACGTACCTCTGCGCGCATATTTGGCATTGATATAGGGGACATAGTGACGCCCAACATACTGCATCATGCGACTGACTGACGACTTTTCCATCGGGGTTAACAGCAGATGCACATGGTTCGTCATGAGCACGTATGCATGGATTGAACAACCGTAGCGATCTCGACCTTCGCCCACCAACGGAGGTATAACTCGTAGTCTGCTGTTTCAAAGAAGATGGCATGGCGATTATTACGCGCGCTGGATCACATGCGCAGCCAGACCCGGAACAAAAAATCGTGGCTTCCTTGGCATAATTCAAATCGTCCTTGATTTGATTTCACGAATGTATGCAGTCTACGCCACCACGACACACAAACAACGTCATAAAAGGGCTCTGACCCTGAGGTTCCATACAGGGCATTGAAGCAGATTGAGTTCGATGGGCTGTTCTGAACAGTGATGACAAGTTTAACTCCTGTGTACCCTGTCTCGCGTTCGCCTTGCGCATATTAAAGGGCATTGACCCCTTATTTCCTTATTTATCGATTAGTGACGTCTCTCCGCTTCATTTATAAGCGCGATATTTTCTTCGATACCATGCGCCATCGATGACCAAGTCAGCGCAACTACGCAGACCTTTTTGAACCTGAAGATCTACTGGACCCTAAACCTGATTTCGAATTTTCATACCTCTATCCACAAGTCGCGAAGCTATTATTTCATCGCACGTCTCCACAAAAATCAAAAGAACCTTTTGAGGGGCCGCAATATCGCGGAGCGCATCAAGAACAGTAGAATGCCTTAACCCATCAATCAATAGATCTTCTCGAATATCCAGTTCACCATGCTTAAGTACATCCTGCATAAATTGCTTGGGGCCAGAGGAAACCAATGAGTGCCCTAATTCTTGCAGGGCCGAATATTCCAAAGGAATAGATTCAGTTCTGCTTTATATCGAACGTAGTCCCCAAATCCGACTCTTTGGCGCCCTGTTCGACGAGCCAACTCCTCCGCGACATAAGACTTTCCAGCACCTGAAACCCCTGCAAAAACCAGAATCAAAACGAAAACCTCTCCTGCGCAATACCTCTAGGACTCAAGATTACCCACCCGCGTCTATCACGCTTCTTGCATTCAATTGGCGGAATTTCCACAGGCTCTGCAACCTTCATCAGAGTGGCATATGCTGCCTTGTTTCTTGAATCCCAAAACTCGGGATCATGAGCGCACAACATGTCTGTAAAGGAGGATTTTATTTCGTTCCAGGAAACAGGTTCTAAGTTGTATGTCCAGACACGACCAATCTTGCATACCCCAACGATAGGTCCGCCTGTCTTTTTCAAGAGCAAAATATCACCGGTATTTGCCCTTTTGTAGGGAGCACATTTTACGGCGGAAAAACGCGCCTCAACCGTCTTTTTTCCTTCCAATATATAGTCCAAATAGGGCTCAGTAAAAATTCCAAGATGTATAGTCGTACTCGACCGGTTCACTAATTTGGAGTACTTGGGTAGTCTGCCCAGCGCGACCTTTGCATCTTCAAGAACATTTGATTTCCAATCTACCTCACTGTCTTTCAATCTCACCTCTTACCCAAATCTGGTCCATATTCTTGTAACTCCACCGATAATATAGAATGAAGCAGGGTTAGCGCCTGAGACTCGTCATAGTTTAAGTTGTCCATACAAAACCCACCATCTCTCGACCAAGAAGTTGCAACACAAATATCGTACAAATTGGCCGCATTCGAGCAGCTATAAATGCGATTACCACTTGTCCACACGGACGCTCGCGAGCGAATTGCCTCGCGAGCACTAACACTTGGCAGGATATCCCCCTACACAAGAGGGCTCCAACATCACTGAACCTTCTTCATATTGCGAATTAAACCGAACTCGAACATTCTCGAAGGCGAGTTCCGACCAAAACTGCTCTTTTATGACAGCAGGCCTAACGACCTGATCTTTTCCCGCGTTTCCAAAAAATCCAGAGATCTGCATGCCGCCAATCACCTAGCTCTGTCTCTATGCCCGCCGCACGGAATGCGTTCCGCTCAAAAAGGCGGAGAAGCATAACTCAAGCTTCGGCTATGTTCACTTTGGAAATTCAGCCCCATCTGCGCAGCTTTGTCATATATTTTCTTTCGATCAGTTGGCGCAGACGGGCGAGTACCCTTGGGCAGAAGAGACAGGGCGAGCTTACCTTCCGGAATCAGGAGCCGAGCGGAAAACCACAGGAAATGGGCATAGCTCTCCAAGTACCAAGGAGGATCTGCAACAACAAGGTGGACACTACCCAACAAGTCCGCCGGCGGCTCACTCTCATATATATCAGCTGTATGCGTTGTGACTCCACTTGAGACGTTTTTCCAGGAAGGGTTTCTGTCAATCAAATGAATGTCCCAGGAATTCTTCAGAAAAAGACAATAAAGGGGCCATCGTGGGGCCCCAATCAGAGCGATCTTTCCCCCTTCTGGGACTTCCTCGCTGCAAATGCTAAGAAGAGTTTCTTGTGCTCTTAAACCATATCTCCAATCGAAATCGAGGGGTGAGGCACTGGAGCTGGATAGTAGCTCTCATTCGTCGAGATAGGACCGTCGACTTGTTTCAGCAAGGTGGAAATATCTGAGGGTGGTAATAGACAGCGCTCCGATTTGAGAGGTACGAAAGAAGCACGATTGGATCCACGCCGGAAGGTGGCACAACAAATCAGGAGTTGACTCCAACCGCCTGAATCGCGTCAGCCAGCCAATCATCAATGCTATCCTCGTATGAACTCACCCCACTTTCGGTCCAACAGATACTTCCGAGATTGGAATTGCTCGTTGACTATCTGAAAACCGTGACCCAGCTCTGCATGCCAGAGCTCAATGACTCCTGTTGAATCTCTAGTGAGCGCCTCGAAGGTCATTTAATCTACCTTCAACAGGCTTGAAGACAGAGACCTGTAAAGGCACGGTACGCAGAGGGAGATTAGGATCAACACCCTGCAATCGATCCACAAACCTAGCAACTCGTGTTTCGAGCAATTTGTCATCAGGTACGGTGAAGGTCACGTAAGCAAACAAATCTATACCTGTATCCAGTAAGCGCCGAAAGCACTCAAACTGATAGTCGTATCCTTCCTCTCCCGCAAGAGTGTTAAAAGCGAAGGATTCTCTATCGATCCCTTTAAAGCATGCAACTCGACCATACATACCTGTAATTTGAAATCTCGGCTATTTGATCCTTCAGAGAGATATTTCCAGAAATAGTCATTGCTTAGATTGTCGTCGGACCACAAGTAAATTTTATCCGCCAAGCCAGCGTTACGTAGCGATCGCATCATCCAGTAGATCCATTCAGGCGTAAGGTCTGGCTGACCCCGCTAAGATCAATCATTTCAGCTGGATATTTCTCACTATTGTAAAGCTCAACCAATTGATCAGCTGTCACCCAGCGGGAGAAAGATTTTCATTTCCAGCCTAACCTGTCAAAATCAACAAAGCAATACCAACATCGCCAGTTGCACACTGCGTTCTGAAAAACTGTGCAATGATTTGATCTCAGGGCGGTTTTCCCAATGCCTGTGCTGCTGGTTCTATATCGTGGGGGGTTTCTCCATTTCCTGATAACTGTTCGCGACGGAAATGTCTGCGCCGACCAAGTCCTTCACAATTGGGAGGTAAGGTCAAATCTGAGCTTGCTTGCTTCCGTTTAGATTGGTTATCAAAATCTCCTCGGTAGAGACCCTAACACCTCCTCTCTAAGCCTCGGAGATATGCGATCTGTGGCAATAAGTTTCATCTAAGTTACCGGGAGTACACCCCTCGTATCTAGGTAGAAAAAACACAATTCTGATAAGAACTTTAACTGGTCGTCAGAATACTGAGTATCGCGCTCAAACCCCACCAATAGTACGCACACTTTGTGCAGCATGAAGCCGTAGCGTGTTGAGCATATGCAAACGGATTGCCCTCTAACTTCTTATCAGCGACCGGCACTCTTCGCCCATCACCCCAAGGCTTTGGTGGACCCACGCATTTTCCGAGCAGTTGACTCAGTTTTCGTGAACTCTTCACGGGTTATTGTTGAGAGCTTATCGATCGATTTCTGATCGATTTCCTTAGTCCAGAAATGCTTCTAACAGGTTGCTGAAAAAGTCTCTCCATTGAGGGAAAATATAGCGCAATCGCAGGTTGGAGGCTAAACAATGATTGAGGGAGGGCGGCGATCTGTTCAGCTATGTATCGCTGGAGCAACGTATTCCCAAGCGCCACCCGATTCGCAAGATGCGTAAACTGATGGATGAAGCGCTGGCCAATCTGGATCCGGTTTTCAATGAGATCTACGCGGAAGACGGCCGACCTTCTATCCCGCCTGAGCGACTGATCCGAGCCTCTTTGCTGCAAGTTATCTACTCGATCCGTAGCGAACGGCAGCTGATGGAACAGCTGGACTACAACCTAATGTTTCGCTGGTTTGTGGGCCTGAGTGTTGACGAGCCCGTGTGGAATCCGTCGACTTTTTCCAAGAACCGGGACCGCCTGGCGCAGGCCGATGTAGGGCGCCGCCTGTTTGAGGAGATTGTCGAGATGGCGCGCCGGCGCAACCTCACCTCCAATGAGCATTTCAGTGTCGATGGCACCCTGATTGCGGCCTGGGCTTCGCAAAAGAGCGTGCGCCGCAAGGATGGATCGGACGACGACAACCTCGATGGTGTTGGTCGCAATGCAGGTCGAAACTTCCACGGCGAGAAACGCAGCAACGAGACCCATGCCTCGCGGACAGACCCGGAAGCCATGCTTGCGACAAAGAGCCACGGGATGGCCACTCGTCCGAGCTATACCGGCCATACCCTGATGGAGAACCGCAACGGCTTGCTCGTCGATGCCGAGTTGACCCTGGCCACCGGTACTGCCGAGCGCGATGCCGCCATCGACATGGCGACGGGATTGAAGGATGGGGCAACGCTGGGCGCGGATAAGGGGTATGACACGCGGGAATTTGTCGATGTGTTGAGATTCCTGAAGATCACACCGCATGTTGCCCAAAACGTGAACCGTGCTGGTGGTTCGGCGATTGATGGTAGGACGACCCGCCATCCGGGTTACGAGATTAGCCAGCGCGTGCGCAAACGGGTGGAGGAACCTTTTGGCTGGGCCAAGCAGATTGGCGGGCTCAGGCAAACGAAGTTCCGGGGGCTGGTGCGAGTGAGGCAGGACTTCCTCAGGGTAATGGCGGCCTACAATCTGGTGCGTATTCGGAATTTGATTCCAGAGGCGGCGTGGTGAGGAGCAATCAGGCCGCGAAATTGGCCAGCAATGGTATACAGGGCTCATTAACCGGATGAAAACCGTTTTACAGGTAAAAACTCGACTGGGGATCTTCATTTGGCGATGCCCGGGCCAATACCACTTTGCGCCGTCGACAAAATCGGCGGAGGACGGAGCATCTGTGGGGCACGTTAAAATCAAGCCTTTTTCAGCAACCTGCTAATCCATTCTTTACGGAGTTCCGCTGCCAAAGCATCAAAATCCGAAGTATCCCTGCGACGCACACGGCTCCAATCAACCGGGCTTTCACCGCAGTGCATACAGCTCCCTGGCGGATCTTGCCAGGATTTCGACGAACGTGTTGGGCGAAGAAGTGCTCATCTTTCGCAGTCAGCATTGTCGCACGTGATTTTGGGGTCCCGTCGGAATTACTTTTCTTCAGCATCTATAGCTCCCTACTCGGCCAGCGCCGCAGCCAAAAGATTTTGATCAGGTTCGGCAAGACAGGAGAAATCAGTATTTTCCAAGAATACCTGTCTGGCTGTATTCCAAGCCTCGTCTCCTTTTTGTTGCAAGTTTTCTGCAGCTCCCCACCAGTTATCGCCTTGAAGCGAAATTTTGTGAGCCATGTAGTTTGCAGCTGCTCCCAGATCTACGCCGAACTGATCGGCGATATTTGGCAAGACGGACTTGAGTCTTGGAAGATACCCCGAAGTAGCCTCTGCCGCTGCCGACCATATGGCATCACCATGACCAGCTAGAATCACGTCTCCCGCAAATTCGTTCGCCTCGACTTCATCCGGGTCTTCTCTTCTCAGATCACTCGTAGGAGACAGCCTAATAACCTGATTGGAGTCTGATTCTGGATGCTGTGTGACATGACAATAATCATGCAATAAATCAAACAACCACCTAGAGAGTGACTGCGTTGATGGCTTTAAAACGATGACATGTCTTCCTTCGACCCGCCAATATGCTCCATCAAACGCAGCTGAATCTCGCAAAGGCAGAACTGAAATTCCAAGTGACCATATATAACGCAACACTGTCTCGAAATTCAGAACCTCAAAATTCAAAACCACATTGTCATAGAAATCTTCTGGTGTTTTCGGGATTTCAATTTCAGGAGATTGCGGAACTGCATCAAGCACGAGCATCGCCAAATAGTGCATAAACTGTGTAAGCGGATAGTTTTTTTTCATCACGATTCTTCGCCACTTTGAATCGGGCAAGATTCGCAGGGCCAGAATCCAGCACCAAGCGCGGCTACTTGACAAAATATTCTCCGGCGACCAGCCAAACACCCTCTCCAATTGGTGCATCAACCCGCCCAACCAAAGCGAAGGTCGACCCACCACGTCCATCGATCCAAATCGGCTTCTCACAAACTCGCGTGGGAGTCCTTCCTTCTCAAGATTGGACATTACCTCCTCGACATTGCCCTCAGTAACGCCAAGCATCACATCCTGCCGGATACTAAGGTTTACAGCCTCTGATATATCAATCAAACGGGAGAAACTTATGGTTTGATACTCTGACTCCTCGTAACGTTGAATCTGCTGCTCCTTATATCCCAGCTTCTCCGCTAACGCTTTCTGGGTCATTCCAGAAGCTATGCGCGATTGGATTATCATCTTCGGAAGATCCTGCAATGACTCAACTTCGCGAATCGCGATAGCTCCCTTTCAACTGCTCACACCTCGTCAACTGACTTTGCAGGTCGCTAGTTGCGAAATTACGGCATTCTTTGAGGCTCGAGCAATTATTGGGTCAATACCCGAAAGGAAACTTCATCATCATGCGCCAGTTTGATTCGAAGTTACGCGCAGCTGCTTTTGTGATTCTGTACTGTCGTTCGTTCTGATCGTGTCCAACCCTTAGATCTAACAACACGATTCCTTTTGGTCTGCCGGTATCCTTACGTAATTGGAAAAATTCTAAAAAATAGTCCCCATTAAGTCGGCACGGAAATGCGAAGGGAAAAATTCACCTCTATATTTGAGTTTTTGTTGCAGTCGTCCGTTGTCGAAATCTAATAGTACTGGATCTAGAATCGAACCATCTACCCCAACAGCATCCCAAGCGACATCAAAGTCTCCTGGCTCAGGTTTGTCTGTTACAAAGGAGCCATCTATATAGATTGACAAGCACCCAGCACGATGTAATTCCGTGATACCTCGCTGCAAACCGGTCAGCAACCAATCCCTTTTAGGACTGCCTCCAAAACGGGCCACAACTTCTGCCCAAGTAGCTTGATGCTCGCCGGGAGGAAGGTAGCCATCTGTTGTTGTTGGAATCATGACACAACTATAATGTTGTGTTGGTAATTTGCAAGCAATAATTATCTTCAACTCAATATTGGCATGAGCTTCGTAACTAGACTTTTTAGTACAGGGAGTATTATTGGGATATTTTTATTATTAATCTTATTAATTATTTCAATATTTACAGTAAGTTATGTATTGTTTTCAGTTGTCGTCACCACCTGCACCTGCACCTGCACCTGCACCTGCACCTGCACCTGCACCTGCACCTGCACCTGCACCTGCACCTGCCCCCAAGCCCCAATCGCATCCGATCACTCACCTCAAGATGCACTGGCGGCGTCTGCCCAAAGCCGATACCCGGTGGCGTCCCGATTGAAATCACATCGCCGGGTCGCAGGCTCATAAACTGGCTGAGATAGCTCACGATAAACACGGCACTAAAGATCGTAGTATGGGTATTGCGAATTCTGGTAACGATGCCTGTTAACCTTCAGCCAGATAGAGAGCTGGCCGACGTCATCGATCTCATCCGGGCGACCAGTCAGGGGCCAATCGGCCCAAAGCTGTCGCAGCCATTGCATTGCCACACTGCCCGTTGCTCACCATCTGTAAGCGCCGCGCATACACATCGTTGACCACTCAACAGCCCGCCACATGATTGAGCGCTAATTATCCGAATACCCCTTCTCCTCCAGCCACCTCTCAGACAACTCCCATAATCGCCCAGCCACCTCCACATTCGCCGTCTCACCACTAGGCTTCGCCCTGGCGCAATGCGAAAAGTAATTGCCGCCAAGCTCGCCGCGATCATCCCACGTCGCACAGAACACCGACGTTGCGGCGCCCTGGCTGGCGGTTTTAGTGAATGGGCTCACCAACCACATCGCGAATCTCACGATTGCGGAATCGCGGCCTATCTCCGTCGTCACCATCGTGCCGGGGTGCACGTAACAGGCCGTAAGCCCTTGGCCTGCGAAGCGTCGCTGCAACTCCACGGCCATCAGGGCATTGCACAATTTTGCCTGGCCACCAGGATTTCATCGGTCGGAACTGGCTCTCGGGGTACGGCAGCGCATCAAAGTTGAGGCGCGGCGGAACGCGGTGCGATTCGCTGGAGACCATAACGACGCGCGGAGCCGGTGCGCTCAATAGCCTCGGCATTAGCTTCTTCACCAGTAGAAGTGTCCTACGTGGCACACGCCCACGGTCTGTTCAAAGCCCTCTTTGGTCTCGCCGTATTTCGGGGCGACGATGCCAGCGTTGCAGATAATGACGTCGATTTTGCTGTGGGCCAGCCCGTTGCAAAATCGCTGACGCTCGCCAGTGACGAGAGATCCATTACGGCGGTTTCTACCGTACTAGCTGGGTGGGCCAGCATTAGCCTTTTTGGGTGGCGGCAGCCGTTTCGGCGGAGCGACACGTCGCGATAACCGTGGCGCCAGCGGCAGCCAGTGATCGGGCGGTCTCAAAACCGATGCCGGTATTGGCGCCGGTGACAATGATGATTTGGCCGCTCAGGTTCTGGTTGCGCAGAACGTCATCGGCCGAGCTTCTGTGGTTAAAGGGCGATGTGTTGGCCATAGTGCAAAATTCTCGGTAGTGTTGTGGCGCGAAAAATCGAGCCACAAGAATAACGCGTTACTTCGAAGTGAGGATAACCGGAGTGACCAGCCAGGGGCCAATCGGCCCAAAGCTGTCGCAGCCCTGCTAGCCTACTGGGTAAACGCCATAATCCAGTAAAGCTATCGTTTGACAAGTGCCCATATAAAGTATAACTATAGATATACAAAAATATTTTTGTGTCAATTTATGGTTATACAATGAGCCTGAAAAATACAGTCAAAAAGCAGTATCAAGCGATAGTGGATGAAGCTGCAACCACTTCTCTCCAGGCTGTAAAGCAACCGCAGGAGGGGTGGATTGCCAGCACCCGCAAGGCATTAGGGCTGTCCGCTGCCCAGTTGGGGCGGATGGTAGGGAATACCCGCGCCAACATTTCGGCAGCGGAGCGCTCTGAACAAGCTGAGCGCGCAACGCTTCAAACCCTCAAGACCATGGCCGAGGCTATGGGCTGCAAGCTCGTTTACGCCATTGTTCCGGCGCAGGGATCTGTGGACGACCTCATTCGAGCACAGGCCCGGAAAAGCCATCGCGCTGGTCAAACAGGCCGGTACCCATATGGCTCTCGAAAAGCAATCACTGAGCGATGACAAGGTTGAGGAAGAAATCACCTGGAGTCATGCGCGAGCTGATGGAAAAACAATCATCAGATCTCTGGTCTGATGAATGAACAACTTTTAGATGAGCCAGACGGCGCAACACCTCTTGATCCCAATGAGCTGGACGGCCTCAAGTTCAAACACATCACAACGCACGATGAGCTCAATGAACTCGAGCAAATCAATATTCAAAATGGACTAACGTGGTTGAGGCGACGCCGTAACGTTGACGTCTTAAGCGAGCGATTTACCAGAGAACTGCACCGCAATTTATTTGGCGAGGTATGGCGATGGGCGGGGAAATTTCGCCGCACAGAGAAAAACATTGGCATTGATCCGATTCAAATTGCAGTGCAGCTACGTGTGTTGTTGGACGATGCGCGTTACTGGGCAGAGAACGACGTTTTTCCTCCGCTGGAGGCTGCGGCGCGCTTTCATCACAGACTTGTACAGATTCACTGTTTCGCCAATGGGAATGGTCGTCATGCAAGGATAATGAGTGATGCCTACTTGAAGCAGTGTTTTGGACACCCCCCACTGATTGGGCGGCTGGCCATGATCTTATGGGTAGCAATGAGAGGAGAGATAGCTATATTTCCGCATTAAGAAGCGCCGATGCAGGGCAATACGATCCTCTTTTGGCTTTTGTAGGCGCTCACTAACAATCATGAAGACTGGCACAGTGGTTTGAACGGTTATGTCAAATTTGGAAACCCAAAGCCGCCAGAATTCCAATACACTCCAACCAATCAACTTGCAGCACACAAAAGCCACTCGATAATAAATAGCCAGGACAACTGCCATGACCACAGACTTCGAAACCACCGCCCGCGACTGGGTAATAGCCAACCTCCCTCCCCCCCTTATCGGCGCGCGCATCGACATGTACGGCGTGGTGTCGGGTGACCCGGCGGTGAAAGACGCCTTTGATCTCTGGCGTCGGCGGCTCGCGGCGCAGGGGTGGGGCGCGCCGACCTGGCCGGTGGAATACGGCGGGGCGGGTTTGACGGACGCGCAGGCGAAGGTTGTCAGCCGGGCGATTGCCAAGGCCGGCAGCATGAACCCCATTCCGTATCTCTCCGGCATGGGCGTCACCATGGTGGGCCCCACGTTGCTGGAATATTGCACCCCCGAACAAAAGACGCGCCACCTGCCGGGCATTTCCAGTGGCGAGGTGCGCTGGTGCCTCGGCCTGTCGGAGCCCAATGCCGGGTCCGATCTTGCGTCGCTCACCACCAGTGCCGAGCTGGATGACGAGGGCTGGGTGCTGAACGGCCAGAAAACGTGGACTTCCGGCGCAGACAAAAGCCAGTGGTGCGGCGTGCTGGTGCGCACGGACCGCAGCGCCGCGAAGCGCGACGGCATCAGCTTCCTGATGCTTCAGATGAAGCAGCCCGGCATCGTCACGCGCCCCATAAGCCTGATCGCCGGTGAATCACCGTTCTGCGAAACCTTCTTCACCACTGCTCGCGCGCGCAAGGACGATCTGCTCGGCAAGCTGAACGACGGCTGGTCGGTAGTCAAACGCCTGCTGCAACACGAGCGGCAGAGCCAGACCACCGCCCCGGCCACCACTAACAAAGTCGAGCCGTTGCAGGACATTGCCAAGCGCTATCTGGGCTCGAACGCGGATGGCACGCTGGCAGATGCCGACCTGCGCAGCCGCCTCGCCGATCATCTTATGGATACCGCGGCCCATGAACTGACCATCGCCCGCATCATGACGGATGAGCGCGGCGGCAATCTCGAGGTCACCGCCACGGCATCCATCCTCAAGAACTCGGCCACCGACTCGACGCAGCGGCGCTCGAGCTGTTGCTGGAAATTATGGGCAACCAGGGCGTGGGGTGGGAGACGGGCGAATACACCGAGGAGGAGGTCCGCACGGTGCGGGAATGGCTGGGCGGCAAGGCCATGTCGATCTACGGCGGCTCCTACGAGGTGCAGAAGAACATCATCGCCAAGAACATTCTTGGCCTTCCCGAAACCACACAGAAGGGGTTGAACAATGGCGGTACTTACTGAAGAACAATCACTCATAAAAGGACCAGGCCAGCGCCTGGGTCGTGGCCAAGGCGCCTGTCGGCAGTTTTCGGGCGCTGCGCGACAGCAAATCGGGGCAGTCGTTTGCGCCCGACACCTTCAAGGCAATGGTCGATATGGGCTGGAGCGGCATCCTGGTGCCTCAGCAGTATGGCGGCTCCGACCTCGGCTACCTCACCTTCGGGCTTATTCTGGAGCAGCTTGGCGGCAACTGACGGCATCGCCGCTGTTCTCCCTCGTCACCGGTGGGCGTCACCGCGTTGTTTCTGGCGGGCAACCCCGCACAAAAGGAAGCGCTGTTGCCCGGCATCGCCAGTGGCGGCGTGTTGCTCACGCTGGCGCTGGATGAATCCTCGCGCCACCAGCCGGAGCACACCGCATTGCAGGCGGTGAAGCGCGGTGAGGGCTTTACGCTGGCCGGCAGCAAGACATTCGTCGCCGAGGGCATGTGCGCCACGCACTTCGTGGTTGCCGCGCGCACTTCCGGGAAGCCCGGCGATGCGCAGGGCATCAGCCTGTTTGTGGTGCCTGCCGATGCCAGTGGCATCACGAGAAGCGCGCTGCCTGCAATCGACAGCCGTGACCACGCCAGGCTCACGCTGACGAATGTGCAGGTCGGTGGCACTGCGCTGCTGGGTGCGTTGGATGAAGGCATGCCGGTGCTGGAGAAGATCCTCGATCGCGCGCGCATCGGCATCGCGGCGGAAATGCTGGGCACGGCGTGCCAGGCGTTCGACATGACGCTCGATTACCTGAAAACGCGCGTACAGTTCGCAAGGTCATTGGCCTTCCAGGCGGGCGCGCCTGCCGGCGGCAACGTATTCGCTGATGGAACAGCCGCGCTCCTGGCGGCGGAAGCGGCGCTGCAGGCGGTGGACGCCGATGCGGACAACGTGCCGGAGCTGGCCCTGCTGGCGAAGTGCCAGGTGGGCAAGTTCCTTTGTTTGCGATGTCGAACGAGCTAATCCAGATCCACGGCGGTATCGGCATGACGGACGGAAGTTCGACGCGGGGCTTTACCTGGAAGCGGGCCCGGTGCTGGAAGCCAGTTTTGGCAACCGCGCATATCATCGGGACCGGTATGCGAGGCGGTTTGATGGGGGTTCCTAAGTTTTTTTTTTTTTTTTTTTTTTTTTTTTTTTTTTTTTTTTTTTTTTTTTTTTTTTTTTTTTTTTTTTTTTTTTTTTTTTTTTTTTTTTTTTTTTTTTTTTTTTTTTTTTTTTTTTTTTTGGGTACCGGTTAAAGCGGGTGAGTCGAGGTCGCAAAAACCTCTATAGAGTTTTCCTCCGACCCCAAACCTCCCGGCAGCCGCCGGGGAATGTGACGCAGTTAACCTTCCCGGCCAGCTACGCTGCCGGGGTTTTTGCATGGCTATTATACTGATCGCTGCTTTGGGTGATTTACACCGACCTTGCAAAAAACACCCCCCCCCCCCATAAGGAAACGCCACATGTATCGAACTATCCGCAGGCCTACTCAATGTACGTTCTGATGGCGGCGTTGTTGTTGCTTGCTGCGGGGCACCACCGCCTCTCGCAATCCCCATTACCACCTGGATAGTCAACACCGGCCCCGGTTTTGATATAGGAGGTGGAGTTTCTTGGCTCTGCATGACGACCGGCCGGTGCGAACAGGGGCTACCGGAGAGCCTTGCCGCCCGCTTCACGCTCACTGAGGACGTCGTCATCGACACGGCAGGGGTGATGAACTGGGCCTACGGTGGCCGCGCACGCTTTTCCATCCTTACCGACTTCCAGGGTTTGCCGGGGGGGCGAGTCGTTTTCACGCGTGCCCTGGAACCGCCCGCCACCGGCTTGAACGACTCCCGATTGGCGGCCCCACAGGCCTCGAACCGGGCAATGACCCAGGGCGATTACTGGCTGGTGTTTGAGGATGTGCCCAACAATTCCGGGCTTCGCTGGTGATGCCGGGCGGCGCACCCAACCTGCTGTTGTGACTACGCCTCCAGCCCCGAGTTTCCGGCGTGGCTGGTGCCTCGGCAGCGCGCGCCGATCCGCTGGCGTTAGGTGTCAGGATCGGCTATGAATCAGTTCCGGCGCCCGCCACAACGGCCCTGATGCTGGCAGGCCTGGGCCTACTGGCGACGAGGTGCGCGCGGCAGAGCCGCAGTACGCGGGTCAATCAAGAAGGGTCAGGAGAAGATCAGGGAACATAAATGGTCAGAGTAAAAACTCCTTGAGTTTTTACTCGGACCCCACGATTTCCCTCCGTCCCAACCCGCGAGCGATTAGACCGCAGGATCGACCAAGTACTCTGACCCCATGATCAGTTAGATCGACGCCGTCGCTGACAGAAAAGACTTTTAATAGACCCCGCGCGCGTTCCGCTACCGTTCTTGTCGTGCGATAATTGGTCTGGGTTTGTTCCGGTCTATAGATCTCTTTTCTCCCTCGCCATCAGCCCTTGATGCCTCGTGTTTATCCTGTTCTTATCTCGCTGCGTTGCCGCTCGCGGACGCTCGCGTCTACCTTTCTATCGACCAGTACCGGGACTTTTCGCAAGAACACCTTTGCGACACGCTCAATCACTTCGTCATCTAATGCTTCGCGGGAACGCATAGCGATTGAGCGGCGTGCGTTCCACATTGCGAAATATGATGTGAATGTTTTTGCCGGCCAGGTTCGCGGCAAGGCGAACAGGGCGATCATCGGGCCCTGAAGGATAAAAAAGTGGCGCCCCGGATCTGTGGCTCAGGTCGAGGCGGTGCTTGCGGTGATAAGTGAAATTGTAGTTTTCCAGCAGCTGGGAAAGGTTCTGCACCGCTTTCTGGCCAGGCAGGTAAAACTTGTACGGCGCCGCAAGCATGCACTGGCAGAAAATATCAATTTGGCGCGGCGTTTCCGTGCTATCCAATTTGATTTTGTAATTTGCCTGTCGCAGCGGAATACCGCCGTCGATTAGCGGATTCAGTGGGTAATTGGCTTGTATGTCCGGGGCAACGACATTCAGGTTTTCGATGAGCTCGGCGTAATACTCATACGCACGCAACATCACGGGCCGCAGTTGAGCTTTGTAAAACTCATCCTGTGCCGCCAATTCAACTTTTTGTTGAGCCTCGCGTACCTTGATTTGCCTGGCTTCATTCTGGAGGTCGTCCAGCAAACCCATCTAAAGCCCTTATTTTTTTTGGCAACCGACGCATTCCATGCTGGGGGTTAATAGTAGTCTTGACTATGCTTTCACGGCGGGCGTTTTGCAAGATTTTTTGGGGTAATTGCCACGGCCTGCGCAAAGTCCAATCAGGGGTCGCGATCAGGTTGAGTAAAAACTCCAGGGAGTTTTTACTCTGACCCCTTGATTGCTCGCCCTTCGCCACGGTCGGTGCAGCCGTCAATCCCGTTCCTGGTGTTTGGGCAGCGCCGCCACGGCCGAGCCGCCCACCACCAACAAGGCACCCAGGATACCCAGCCAATCCATCGGTTCAGTGGGAATGCTTGCCGCTGTCCAGCGATTGAGGGCATAGGCGAACAGCAACGTCAGCAGCGGCGCCAGCGGCAAAATGGCGCTGACGCGGGAGGATTCCCAGTGGCTCATCGCCAGGCCAAAACTGCCGTAGGCGATGATGGTATTGAGGCCGCAAAACAGCAGCACGGCGATTTCGGTTGCATCCAGCGCGAGGATTTGTAGCGGCTTGGCCAATGGCAAGAACAGCACCGTGCCGGTGATGCAGATCAGAAACAGTATGTCCTTGGCGTTGTGCACCACCTGCAGCTTTTTCTGCGCCAGGCCATAGAAACACCAGGTGACCGCGGCCGCGACGATCAGCGCGAGGCCCGCCAGGTAGCTGTCGCTGGTGGCGATAATGTCCGTGATGCGCAGATGAAAAAACAGCAGCATCCCGGCAATCAGCACGAACACGCCCAGCCACTGCAGGCCCAGCAAGCGCTCCTTGAACAGCACGACGCTGCCGATCAGGAACAACAGCGGCGCGAGTTGGATAAGAATCTGCGAGGCACTGGGGGTGATGTGGTTCAGGCCCACGATGTACAACAGGTAATTGGCCAGCAGGCCCAACACTGCGACCATCGTCAGCACCCGGTGCTCCTTCGACAGCAGTTGTTTCAGCTCGGCGCCGCGTTTGCGCCCGTACCACAGCAGGGCGATCAGCGCGGAAATGGAGAAGCGATATCAGCTGATGGTCAGCGGGTCCATCACGTCCAGCACGACTTTCAGCGCCACCGGCAGCAGGCCCCACATGAACACGGTGAGCAGTGAAGCCGAGGCCGAGCTTCCAGTTCGTGGTCACGGCAGTGTCCCGTCAGTTGCTGATGCGAGGCATCCGCGCATCGCGGCTTGCGCTCGGTGCTGTCGGAAGTCTGTTGAGGCAACCGGCGTACGCTCTGTGCATCCACCAGCGTTGCGGTGAACGGGTAGCTCTCCGTGAGTGTCGCCACCAACTGGCTCGCCGCGTTGACGAAGCGGGTCTCGTCTGCGAAGTCGAGCGATGCAATCGCCGCCGACACCGACGCGTCGGATTCATCCGCCGCTTCCCGCGCCACCGCCGGGATGCTCACGATGCCGTCGGCCGGGTCCGAGTCCAGTGATTGCAGCAGGCGCGATACATTGACTGCGGCCGTGCCCGCATCGCTGCTGCCGGCGACGAGATCCTGCGTTGTCACCACGGCCTTGCCCGCAACGGCGCTGCCGAGTGTGATATCGCCGATGGAAAACTGGACGGGCTGGTCCTGTTCGTACTGGAACTCGCCATCACTGCCTGTGACGCCGCTCACTGATCCGGATTGGTAGTTCAGGCCTTCGGTAGCGGGCGCGCTGAAGTTGCCGCTCTGGACCACGGTCTCTTCTTCCTCTTCATCGTCGTCATCATCGTCCTTGTCGGGATTCCAGTTGTTATTGGAACCGCCCCCGGAGTCGAAGAGCACGATGCACGAGCTGCCGACGACAAACGGCAGCGCGAGCAGCGTGATGATGAGGAGAAGACCTGGAGAAGCCTTGTGCAAACGCATAACTGACCACGCCCCGAATTATCT
The DNA here is from genome assembly GCA_016704305.1 of Haliea sp. Classification (GTDB taxonomy): domain Bacteria; phylum Pseudomonadota; class Gammaproteobacteria; order Pseudomonadales; family Halieaceae; genus Marimicrobium. The sequence goes on from JADJAL010000018.1 coordinate 26,820, forward strand.
GTAAAACAGAACAGCCGCTGAATTACGGACAATTGTAGTCGCATTTTTACGCGCGAGGATACAGACCTATTTACTACCGGGGTGCTGTGAAGGCCACTCGCTTACGCGCGTTTGCGGCTGACAATTGCCAGCCACGGTTGCTCTGCGCGCGGCGCGCCGGGCGGGCGGTAATAGTGCTCGACGATGTCGAATCCCGCGTCCTGCAGATAGACTTCCCACGCGTCAAACTCCACGAAGTGGCCGTAGCGCTGGCCGGACCAGCCCTCGCTGTTGCCGCGCGGGTTCGACATGAACAGTATTCCGCCGGCGCGCAGCGCGCCGTGCGGTGCGCGCAGCACGCGGGTAGTTCCTGGCTGGGCACATGGAACATCGACGCGTTGGCGAATACGCCGTCGAACCGCGCGCGGCAGGTCCAGGCTGAGGAACGATTGCCGCAACACCGGGCAGCCGGTGTTCGCCCTCGCCATGTCGCAAAATGCCGGGCTGCCGTCCAGTCCGACAGGCCGGTGGCCCAGGGATAGGAAATAGCGCAGGTCGCGCCCGGGGCCGCAGCCGAAGTCGAGGATGTCGAGCGGTTGCCCGGCGGGGAACTGGCTCAGCAGCTTGTCGTAATTCTGCGAGACATCGTGGTCTTTTGTGCCGAACCAGAAGGACTGGGCGTTGGCATCGTAATGCCCCAGCGTGACGCGTTCGATGTCGGCCAGGTCGTCAGCGGGTGTCGTGTGTGTAGAGTGCCTCATGTCTGTCATCTGAACGTGTTGCCTTGTTGACGTTCGGCAGAATCGTGGCCCATCCTCGCAATAATGGCACCCTTCATTGGTAACGGCTTCTGGGCTTATATAGACTGCCCCAACAAGCTAATCCCTGATAATCACTGGCCCTTGGGTCATTTGGCAATAGGAATAAACTTTGGGACATACATGACGAAATCGCTCAAGGACTATGTCTGGCCTATTGTCGGGTTTGCTGCTGTAGCGTTCTCGGGGTGGATGCTCTATCACCAACTGCGGGACATTTCTTTCGAGGATATTGTGGACAGTTTGTACGCAATATCCTTCTCCGACTGGGTACTTGCGGTATTGGCCACGCTGCTGGCTTACGCCGCCCTGGCGGGCTATGACCGGCTGGCGCTGAAACATTTGAATAAGCGGATTTCGTGGGGATTTATTGCCATTTCATCCTTTACCGCGTATGCGATCGGGCACAATTTGGGTGCCTCGGTTTTATCTGGTGGCGTGGTGCGCTATCGGGCTTACAGCTCCAAAGGATTAACTGCGGCGGAAATCGGGGTGCTGGTGGCGTTTTGTTCATTTACCTTTTCTCTGGCAGCGATTCTTTTGGGTGGCATGGTCATGTTGATGCAGCCTTCGTTGATCCAACGCTTCTTCGAGGATATGTCACTCTGGGTGCCTTTTATCAGCGGTGTTTTAATGCTGGGATTTGTTTTACTTTACGTGCTTGGCAGCAGGCTGAAATTCAGAAGTTTGAAATTTCGCCGTTTTGCCCTGGAGTATCCCAGGCCTGCAATTGTCGCGCAGCAACTGATCATTGGTCCTTTGGAATTGTTGGCGGCAGCGGCTATTGTCTATTTCGCTCTCCCTGACGCTCTTCATATAAGCTATGTGGTAGTACTCGGCATTTTCCTCGCATCATTCTCGATGGCTTTGCTGTCGCACGCTCCGGGCGGCCTGGGGGTGCTTGAGGTTTGTTTCCTTATCGCATTGCCGGATGTGATCCCGCGGATGTGGTCGCTGCTCTGCTTGTCTTCCGGTTTTTATATCTTCTTATTCCCTTGGCTTTATCGCTGGTGTTTGTAGTGCTTTTCGAGCATGCCGAGTGGTTGCGGCGCCGCGATTCGCGATAACCGGACTCCCGCTTTTATGTACAAAACCGCGCGTTGTTGTCTATTAGTACGCAGTCGCCAGCGGCTTGATCTCAAAATACGTTACCTCGCCGCGACTGCCCAGGCGCATCACCGGCCCCCAGGTGCCGGTGCCGGGCGACACGTACAACTGCGTGTCACCGTGGCGGAACAGCCCGACGACCTGCTCAAAGACCTTCGCCACCACCAGGTTGAATGGCACGATCTGCCCGTTGTGCGTATGGCCGGAGATCATCAGGTCGACACCCTCTTGCGCGGCGTCGGCCAGCCCGTGCGGGCGGTGGTAGAGCAGCAGCACGAAGAGCCGTGGATCGATCGCGATGGACGGTAGCTGCCGTTTAACCTGCGCCGGATGGCCGCTGTCGTCGATGCCGATCACTTGCACCGGGCCGTGCACGATGCTGCGCGAACGCAGCACTTGCACGCCCAGCGTCGCCAGGCGCTGCAGGATGTCATCCAGGTCTTCATAGCGCTCGTGGTTGCCGATGCTGAAATAGATCGGCACGCGGCAGTCCCGCAGTGGCGCCAATTTGTCCAGGCCGATGCCCGGCGCATCAATGAAATCGCCGGTGATGCACAGGAAGTCGATGTCGAGGCTGTCCACCTGTTGCATCACCCGTTCGAGGAAACCGGCGCTGCGCGAGCCTATGTGCACGTCGGTGATCTGCGCGAAACGCAGCGGCGCCGTCAGCTTGCGGCTGCTCAGTTCAACTTTCACCACCGAGGGCGAGTACGCGTTCCATACGCTGTAGAGGGTCAGCACCAGCGTCATGCCGAGCAGCGTATAAGCAGCAGTGGGCGGCGCGATCCAGCCCAACCCCACCGGAATTTCCATCACCAGCAGCATGCCGAGCAGCAGCGGGGCAATGCCCAGCCACAGGTCCGCCGCGCGCCGCAGCCAGAACACCAGGCCGAAGTTGGCATGGCGCAGGTAGACCCTGACCACGAGCTGGCTGAAGAACAGCGGAATAAAGATCGACGCGGTGGTCCAGCCATCCAGCCCCAGCCAGTCGCACAGGCGCAGGATCGGATAGGCGAACAGCGGGATGTGCAGCAGCAGCGCGATGATCAGGAAGTGAAGGCGATTTTTCATGCGCACAGGATACCCCCAGTGCGCCGTGTTCCAAAGCCGCAGTGTGTCAGTCGTAGTGTGCCAGCCGCTTTGGGTAGCTGTATCGCACGGGTGAAAAAGGCACGTCTGGATTCAGAGGCCCTGGCGAACGGCGGGGTGATTCAAGTCCCACGCTACTGGAAAGTTGCGCAATCGGCGCAAACTCCGGTGGCGCCGCTGAAGACGCCCGCACCGGTGCCAAACAGGAAGACGAAGACGTCTTGCGCCCCGGTTGGTGTGTTGGGCTTTACGAAGACGTCCGCGGTGATGGTGTTCTCATCCACCACCACGATGTTGCTTAGCTTCGCATTCTGGACAGCAGGTTCAGCCCCCGGTAAGAAGTTGGCGCCGGCGAAGGTCGCCGCCGTAGTGGCTCCGACGGGAAAGTGATTCGGGGTGACTGAAGTCACCGTCACCGCATGCAATGCCCTCACGAACACATCCCATTTTCCGTTAACGTCGCCATCAGCCAGATTGGATGCTCCGCCGGCAAATGCCACGTAGCGTTCATTGGCGGACACTCTTCCATAAAAGCTGTCACCATTCGCCTGCACTCCTGCGGCGTTTAGAGACACACGGCTCGTCATTCCTGTGAGTCGATCATGGACGAATATGTCGTCCTTCGCGTTTGTGTCGTCCGGCACAAGATTGCTGGCGTCAGACGAGTAGGTAACGTAGCGGCCACTGGCAGAGATGTAAGGCCGGCCTGACTTTTTATTTGGCCCGTTACCGTCACTGCTGATGCTGGCAAGTTGGTTGCTGCCTGTTTCCATGTCGTGAACGTAGACATCCGTGCGCCTGCAGCAGGTGTATTGCCGTGTGTTTGAATTGGAAAGATAGGCCACGAATCGGCCATTATCGGATACCGATGGTGCGTAGCTGCTGGCAAACCAACCTTCGCCGGCATTGTTGAGACTCGCGCGCCGCGTAGACCCCGTTTGCCGATCATGTACGAATACATCTTCCTTGTCGTATGCCGAGTTATCGTTATTGTCGCCGGGGGCCAGGTTCGGGGCGGTCGACGTGAAGGCTACATAACGGCCGTCGGCTGACAAATCAACATGAAGACTACTCCCTGTCGCCTGATTTCCCGCGCTGTCGACGCTGATCCGCGTAGTTACAGCGGTATTGCGATCATGCACAAATATATCATCCGCGCCGTTGGTGTCGTTCGGCACAAGGTTGGTCGCCCCAGACGAAAATGCAACGTAACGTCCGTCGGCGGAGATGTCGGGAGAACTGGCCCATCCATTCAACGGGTTTCCCGCGCTGTCGACATTAACTCGTGTAGTTACCCCGCCAAGGGTGTCATGCACGAAAATGTCTTTGCCGTTACTCGTATCGTTGGGTACAAGATTGCTGGCATACGACTCAAATGCCACATACCGTCCGTCTGCTGAAATAGCAGGGTACTGGCTTAGCCCATTGCCCTCGTTGCCTTCGCTATCAACACTAACGCGTGCTGTGGTGCCGGTTGCGGTGTCGCGTATAAACACATCACCGTAGTTCCCGGAGTCGTTGGGCACCAGATTTGACGCGCGGGAATCAAAGACTATGTAGCGCGCGTCGTAAGACAGCACCGGAGCGGAGCTGGTGTCATCGCCTTGGGTACCATTTGAATTTACACTGAGCAACGTAATCCAGTTGCAGCCAGATGCGGCCAGTGCCAGGCAAGCCAGAAGCACGACGCGAAAATGGAATCTGATGAATTCCGATCCCAATATTTGTTTGCTCATGAGGTGGTCGCATTTCATAATGTTTTATTATTCAGGTTGCGGCTCTGGTTTTAGTGTAGAACATCAATGACACTTTAGGTAGCGCACTCGACTGGCGATCCTTACTGATGATCGCCGCCCGTTATCGCCGTTCAACACTGCACGCCAATCGACCAGGAGATCACCATGAAATCATTTTGCCTGTACCTGCTCAGCCTGCTGCTTCTGCCTTCCGCAGTGATGGCAGATGCATTGTCCGTGGGGGATATGGCCCCGGACTTCACCCTCGAAGCCACCGACGGCAAGACGTACACGTTGTCGGACTTCCGTGACAAACAGGCCGTGGTAATCGCCTGGTATCCCAAGGCCTACACCAAGGGCTGCACCATTGAATGCAAATCGCTGGCCGAGAACGGTCACCTGATCCGCGAGTACGACGTCACCTACTTCATGGCCAGCGTCGATTCACTGGAAGACAACAAAGGTTTTGCGAAGGAAACGGCGGCGGATTTCCCGCTGCTCAGCGACCCGACCAAAAAGACCGCCGAAGCGTATGACGTGCTGGTGCCGGTCATGGGGTTTGCCAAGCGCCACACCTTCTACATCGGCAAGGATGGCCGCATTCTCAAGATCGACACCGACATCAAGCCGGAAACCTCAGCCGAGGATATGGCGACAACATTGGGCGAACTGGGCGTCGCAAAACGCTGATCACAGGCTGGAACGCCGCTATGTAAATTCGCGGCTGCACAAGCGCTGCGATTGCCAGATGGACGTGTTTGCGACCTAAGCCCCGGGGCTGGTCACCGGGTGTCTTCTTTTGTGCTGGTCGTACCCTGACTGAACGCGCTGCATGCCAGCAATCGCATCGTCGCTGACAACCACCGACTGGAACACTTCCTGCTCATATCGCAGTGCCGTGCCAAGCGCTGCTTTGTCATTATTCGCAAGTATTCGCTTCAGGCCTGCAAGCGCCAGCGGCGATTTTTGCGCCAGATCGGCCGCCATTTCCAGCGCGGCATGCAGGGATTGGCCGGCAGCCACCACGCGATTGATCGCACCGAGCTCGTACAGGCGCTGCGCGGATTGCGGTTTGCCTGTGAGCACCATTTCGGTCGCGGCACCGCGGCCCGCCAAGCGCGCCAGTCGGCTGCAGCCGCCGATACCGGTGGTCAGGCCCATGTTGATTTCCGGTTGCGAAAAGCGCGCCTGGATTTCGGCGATTCTCAGGTCACAGGCCCAGCCCAGCTCGGCACCGCCACCGGAGCTATCACCGGCAATGGCGGCGATGCTGATGACGCTCTCGTGCGTCAATTCGTCCATCGCGCTGAACCATCCCGCACCGGAACCGGTTTGTTGCAGGCCCTGTATGCCGTTGGACAAATCCTGCAACCAGGCGTGCTCCAGCCAGTGCCCCGCCAGTCCGGAAGCCAGCACCACCACCCGGGCGCCCTGCTCGCGACACTGCCGCAGTTGACTCGCGATGTCATCGACCGCCGCCCAACAGATCTGGTTCTCGCGCTGCGGGTCGCTGAAAGTCAGCACCGCGATTTTGTCACCGGTCCAATCTACTGCCAATGAATGCGTCAAACGCTGCTCCCCTTCACTGCCTGCACGGCCGACCGGGTAACTTAGCACAGGGCTAAACGCGGATCACAGGTTCGAAAGCGGCTGCATGAACTCTGCTATTGGCCAGATGGGAGTGTTTGAGATATCCGAAACTCGTCCGGTCGGCGGTTGAGCCGGCTGCCCTGTAAGTCTTTCCTGCAGAAACCGCAGTGGCGTCCATTCCTGCCCGTTCGGGTCCAGCAGTACTTCCACGTCGGTAAATCCTTCGCCGCTGCACAGGACGCCGGGCTTGTCGAGTGGACGCACGCAGCTTGCCACCGTCAGAACGTCATCGGCAGCAATCTCGCGGCCATTAGGTGCGCGGCGCATGCTGATGACGCGCTCGCCGTCGGGGCGCGCCAGGTCCACCTCCACATCCAGGCCGCTGACACCGAGGAACCAGCCGCCGCTGTGCTGGAAGGCATCGCGTGAAAACACGCGGGTGAGTTCTTTCTCAAACAGCGCTTTGAGATTCGCGGCGGTGATGTTGCCTTTGGCCAGCGTGGCGGGAACCGGCAGGTAGCGATAGAGCGTCTCGAGTGTTATCGCGTCGCCCGGCGCAACTACGGCGTCAAAGCGAAATCCCGGTGCCAGGGCCACGTCGGTTTGATAGTAGCTGCGCATTTCCCCCGCCAGATACTGATTGAATGTGTTGGTCAGTACGCCGCGGCGATTGAGCGTTAACGGGCTTTCGGTAATCACCGTGTCGATGCGCGCATCCAGCGGGAAGTCGGTGTTGGGCATCGGGTAGTCAAAGTGCACCACCTCGGCGAGAAAAGGCGCGCGGGCAGCGTTCACCAGCGAGGCCATGGCCGGATCTTCGGGTATATCGTCAGTGACCTGCAAAAGTTCCCAGTGAAACTGAACGGGCCGCGCATCGCGAAAGCTGACAGTCATTCTACCCAGATAGGCGTCATCGCCCGATTCCACCAGCAAGGCGCCGCTGGTTGACGTGAGTGGCTCGGTTGTCAGCTCGTGCGTGTGTGCCGAGAAGAAGACATCGACACCCGGGTCAATACTGTTGGCCAGTTGGTGGTCGCGGTGTATTCCGAGTTCGCTCATCACAACCACCAGTTGCGCACCCTGGGAGCGCAGCGCCTGTGCCGCCCGGTTGATGAGGTCGTTGTACGCGGCATGGCCCTGCAGGAAAGTGAAGCCCAGGGCCAGCGTCGGCGACATGCGCGGCACAATGTCAGAGGTGATACCGATTAATCCCACTTTGATATCTCCCACCTGCAGTGTGTGCGTGGTGGGTAGAAGAGGCTCGTCTTCAAGCAGGATTCGCAGTGATTTTCTGACGTTGCCGCCGAGCAGCGGGTACGCCGGCCGTTGCACTGCTTCGCCATACACCACGGTATTGACCAGCTGCGACAACCAGCTGGAGCCCGTCGCGTAGCGCAGCCTTGTCACGATGGGCCCGTAGGCGAAATCCCAGTTGCCAGGGACGCCGATATCGATTCCGAGTGCGTCGACGGGCGCGATGACGGCGTTGCCGCGCGTGTAGAGCGCCTCTACGCCGCCGTGGTAGGTGTCGCCGACATTCATGAGCACGGTTTGGCCGGGAGCTTCCTCGCGCGCTTGCTTGATGAGCGTCGCGAGTCGGGCAAGACCTCCACGCGTTTCAGTGTTGGCGACGGGTTGGCCGGTGCCGCCAACCGTGCGTATGAGATCCTGGTGTGGGACAAGGTGTGCATGGAGGTCGTTAAGATGCAGGAACACCACCTGCGTGTCCGCGCTGAACGCGGGTGATATCTGCAGCGCGAGCAGGAGCAACACCAGCTTCCTCAACCGGCGTCCGATGCAAACGGCGTGCAGTGACTCAAGCATCGGCAAGTGCATTGCCGCAGGCAAGGTTCGCAGGCACGGCGACATCCATCCACTTGGGATTTGGCAGTTTCAGGTTGCCCATCAACGCTACATAGTCCTGCTCACTGGCAACCTGCAAGCGCGGGTTGTGCTGCCTCTCTTCACCGATGGTGCTGCTCGTCCAGCCTTTGTAGTCGTGCGCCGGGTACACGCGCGTGGTGTCGGGAAGACGCAACAAGGTGTTGAACAGGCTGCGGTATTGATCGCTGGCGCTGCCATTTTGAAAGTCAGTGCGGCCGGTGCCGCGTATCAACAGGGTGTCGCCAGTGAATAGGTAATTCTCACGGACGGTCTCATCGTCGGATGCCGGCAGCAGGAAGCTGTAGGAATCGTCCGTGTGGCCCGGTGTGTGCAGGGCCTTGAGCGAGAGCGTGCCGAACTTGATGGTATCGCCGTCGCTGAAACTCTGGCTGATGCAACTGGCGCGGGCCGGTTCGCCCATCATGCTGATGCAACCGGTTTTGTCGCGCAGCGCGCCCAGCGCGGTCACATGATCGGCGTGCACATGTGTGTCGAGCGCGGCAACCAGCGTGAGGTTCAGTTCGCGCAGCAGTTGCAAGTAGGTGTCGACGGCATCGACCACCGGGTCGATCAGTATCGCTTCACGCGTCTGTTCGCAGCCCAGCAGGTAGGTATAGGTTCCGGTGTCTGCGTGGAAAAGTTGACGAAAAATCATGTGTATCTCCTTAGTGTCATCTAACAAGGATCAAAGCCGCCATCGCCAGAATCGAGATCGCAAATAGTCGTTGCAAATACACTCCCGCCAGCCAGCGCGCCAACAGGCTGCCGAGCAACATGCCCCCGACACCACCGATGCTCAGGTAGAGGAGCTGGCGCCAGTCAGTCGAATGCATCGCGATGTGGGCAGCGAAGCCGCTGGCCGATATAGCGGCAATGATGACCAGCGATGTGGCGACAGCGCTGCGCATCGACACACTGTTGAGCTGGTTCAGGAAGGGCACGATCATGAAGCCGCCGCCGACGCCGAACAGGCCCGACAGCAGGCCCGTCAACACGCCGCCCGAGGTGAGGCCGGCCATGCAGCGGAAGCGCCAGTCGAATTGTTGCGTGTCACTGAACCGGCACAGTAGTGCTTCGGTGGTTGAGTCGCCGCCGCCGGCACGTATCACGGCGCTGTTTTGTGGATCATGGATGCTCTGCCATAACATGCGCAGCGCAATCAGCAGCGATAACGCGGAAAATCCCGCAGTCAGTACTTGCGGTGAAACCTGAGTCGCCAGTAAACGCCCCATGGGCGCGAAGATAGCGCCGCTGACACCGAACAGAATCGCGGGTATCCACAGGATCTCGCGCTGCCTGATGCGTTGGACCGAGCCATACAGGCTGCTGACCGCCACCACCCCGAGCGCCAGGCCCGTGGCGCTCACAGGGTCCAGGTGCAGCAGTACCATCAGCAGCGGGACGGCAATCACAGAGCCGCCAGCACCGGTCAGGCCGAGCACCGCGCCTATCAGCAAACCGATGGCCAGTAGCAGCAATACCGTCATTGGCTAGCCACTGATCCTGGTCATTCGGTTCCAGGGCATTTTCATCATTAACAGGCCGAGGCCGCACCAATCGGTGATGCCCGCGAAAATCAATCCCGACGCGACGAACACGGAAAGCACTATCGCCGCAGGATGGATCAGCACGCTTGCAATAATGCCCAGCAGTACCAGGCTGCCTGCCGCAATGCGCACTTGTCGCTCGATGGAAACAGGCTGCTTTTCACCTGTCGCTGCTGCCAGTGCGGCGCGACCGCCTTCCACGATTGCGATGGGGTTGGGAACCAGTGGACGCAGGCGCTCGGCGGCTTGTGTCGCACGCATTCCGCGCGCGCACAACAGCACCAGGGTTTTATCGGGCCCCACGTTGTGCTGCTGCATGAATGCACTGGCAGTGTCGGCATTGATCGTGCTGACGGGCAGGCACAATGGTGTTTCGCTGCCGGCGGCATGCTCGGCGTGGTCGCGCACGTCAATTACGCAGTACTGTGGATTATTCAGGTATCCGCGAAATTCGCCGACGCTGATGTTGGTGATCGTACTCATACTTTCCTCCTCAGGGACAAAACATGTCTTTCAACAGGCCCATGATTTTCATCACGCGCTCGTCGGCGATCTGGTAATAAATGGATTGCGACTGGCGACGCGTGCTCACGAGTTCCGCTTCGCGCAACCAGGCCAGGTGCTGTGAGAGCGCCGAAGGCGACAGGGCCAGTTTTTCGTTCAGCTCGCCGACATTCTGTTCACCTTCCAGCAGCGTGCACAGGATCAGCAGGCGCTGGTCGTTGGCGAGCGTCTTGAGAAAGTTGACGGCTTCCGAGACATGCTCACGCAATTCGTCGAGCGCACTCGGTGCCGGAATGGATGTTGCCTTGCTCATGACTTTCCCTCGTGGGCTGTTGTGGGGAAGTATGGTTCATGTTTAACTAATTTAGCAATACCTAAATAAGTAAATAATGAAATAAAGTTGAAGACCGGCCCGCGGCGCTACAAGCCGCATTCTCCGTCACGCGATTAATTTCAAACAGCTCGACCTACTGGCAGCGAGTCGCCTTGCCACGCTTTGCCGAAGCATTTAGTCTGCGGACATGTGCGTCGCGCACCTGTCTCCACGCACTGTGTCCAGGTGAAATAACTCAATAAAAACAGCCATGTAGTCAGAAGGAGGCACGATGTCTCAACGCGCAAATACCCGGTCGCTCGCGCTCTGCGCGGGTGTCTCTCTCGCCCTCGGCGTGCTCGCGGGCTGCAGCTCCAGCAACGACAGCGCGGCGCCGGGCGACACGGCGGCGCCGGTCTTCGAATGGCCCGAGGGCGAGGTGACGGTCGGGCCGCTGGTGTCGGGTACATCGTCGACCATCGACGGCATCCTGGCATGGACCGACTTCGTCTACGACGACCGGGGCCCGAACACCGACGCCGGCGACATGACAGACATGGCGAGCGCCGGTGGCGACGCCGCGTATCCGGGCGACCTCACCAATGCGGCGGACTTCGTGCAGGTGCTTATCGCCGGCAGCGGCGATGGCGTGCGCATCCGGGTGGTCCTTGAGACACTGCTCGATCCGGCAGTGCCGCTGGTGGGCATCGCCTTCGACACCGACAACAACAGCGCCACCGGTGCCGCGACGCTGCCTGGCGCGTGGCAGCCCGACGGCGCGCTCGGGGTCGAATTACTGGTGGTGCTGGCGCAGGGCGCGGGCGAGATCCTTGAGTGGGACGGTGGGCAGTGGCGCAGCATCGCCGACCTGGACGTTGCCGTGGATGCCGACAACAACACACTGGAAGCCACGCTGCCCGCGGCGGTGGCGGCGCCCGGAGAGGCCACCTGGAACGCGATTGGCGTGGCCGGCACCACCACTACATCCTGGCTGACTGGCGCCGGGGTGATTCACGATCTCGCGTTCGTCGCCGATGAGCCGTTCTACCAGTGGCAGGACTATCGCCAGTCGGACATCCTGTCGGGCAAGGCGCCGGTCAACCCGGCCCTCGCCGCGATCGATTTCGGGCGGTTGGCGGATGGGATGGATGCGCTGCCCGATGCGACCGCGCCCGGCTTCCACACCTACCTGTACCACTCCGAGCTTGAACTTGCGGAAGGCATTGTCGAAACCGCCGATGGCGCGGAGTTCCTCGGTCCCTACCAGCCCTACCTCGTCTACATACCAGAGGCGGGCTACCAGAGCGGCGAGGCGATGACAGTGTTCCTGCACGGCCTGACCCAGAACCACCTCGGCAGCGTCATCGTGGGCGACACCGTACCTCGGTACCGGTCGCGTGCTGTCCGAGGAAATCGGGGCGCTCGAGATGTACGTGCGCGACGGCACCGACTTCCCGCCCCACAACCTGACGGTGTGGCCGCTGGCGCGCGGTGCGGGCCTGTTCTACGAGGGCATCGCGGAGCAGGACGTGCTCGCTGTGCTGGCCGACGCCAGCCTCAGGTTCCAGCCCGACCCCGACCGCATCATCCTGAGCGGCGCGTCGATGGGCGGCATCGGCACCTTCCGCATGGGCGCGCTCTACCCGGACCTGTGGTCCGTGGCGGTGCCGATCATCGGGTATGCGCGACCCGTGGTCGAGCCGCTGCTGACGAACTATGAAAACCTCGAAATCCTGCAGCTCAACGGCGCCCTCGATCCGCTCATCCCCATCGACCGGGCGCAGGGCACGACCGACCTGCTCGATACCCTCGGCCTGCGGTACCAGGCGTGGATGCTGGACAAGCGCGGACATGAGGCGGGTGGCTACGCCTACGACTGCGTGTACCGCGACCTGCCCAACCGCGTGCGCGTGGTCAACCCGGCCCGCGTGCGCTATACGGTCGACCCGGCGATGACGGTCATCGATCCCGAGACCGGCCTTGAGCTGGTCCACGACCGCGCATACTGGGTGTCCGGTATCGTGGTGGCCGACCAGGCCATGCACGGCACCGTCGATGCAAGCAGCCTGGCGTTGGAGCAGCGCGGCGTCGACCAGGTCCTGCGTACCGACGAGCGCTACGAAGGCGACGATGACGGCAGGGACCTGTGCGGCCCCAACCCGGCTATCACGACGGGCGATACCTGGCGCTATCGGGCGATCGGGTGGATCGTCAAGGATGATGCACCGCGCGAGAATGCGCTGGAGGTGACGCTGACCAACCTGGCGGCGGCGACCTTCGATATGGCCCGTGCGGGACTCGGCGGCGGCGTCGCTGCGCGCCTGCGGGTCAACACCGACACCGACGCGGCGATCGTGCTCACCGGCCTTGAGCCCGGCCAGGCCGTCACGCTCGGCGGCGCGACAGTCACGGCCGATGCCGACGGGTCAGCCAGTCTCGCCGTGCCCGCCGGAATTCTCACCCTCGACATCGCCGGCGCCTGACGTCGCAACCGGCGCCAGCGCGCCGGTGCTGGCCGGGTTCGGCCGGGGTGTCTTTCTTTACTCGGCGCTCTCTGTCCGTTTGTGCGCGCCGGTGCGCAGGCCGTATTCAACCGCGATCTGCATTTTCTTTCGGTTGTCTTTTACTATCGCCCGGTGCACTTTTTTCTCCAGAAAAAAACGCAGGATGGGGTTGAACACGTGGTACGTCTCGCGAAAGTGGATGCGCGTGCGGTTCTGGTCCAGCGCTTCCAGTCGTGTCCACCCCGTGGCCTGTGACCACAGCGGTTTGCCTATGGCGTCGTAGCGCCAGGAGTCGCAGGGTTGCACCTGCGTCAACCATTCCCAGGATTGCGCCCTGCCACCGGACAGCAGATAGCGTGGCACGGGGAATTCACAATGCCGGATCAAGCCTTCGCCGTTCTCATCGCCGCCGTGCAGGATATCTATCCGCAGGTTGTCATGCTTGAGCACGTCGCCTGTTTTCTTGCCCCAGAACACTGCCCAGACGTCTTCCTTGCAAGCATTTACATCAAAACTGAATTGCTGATCGTGCATAACGCCACCTTGTTATTTTCTCTGGACATAGTAGGAGCATGACAGGTGTAGTCAAGCGCAGGACAGGTTGCACAGTGAGCTTTGTGCGCGCGCCATTTGGCGCTACCATGGGCGCCCTCTGATGCACCCCCATCGCAAGTAAACTGAGCCGGACGAGGGATCACGATGAAAAAATATTTTGGCAAACACGCTGCTATCGCGCTGCTGGGCGCGACCGCCGCCACGGGTTGCACCTGGGTGGACCCGATACCGGGTGCGAGTGCAGTGACGCTGGTGCAACCATCGCATGTCGTAAACTGCAGATCGATCGGTACAGCCTCATCCCAGGTGAAAGACAAGATCGGCTTCATCAACAGGAGCGACAGCAAGGTGACGGAAGAACTGCTCACGCTGGCACAGAATTCGGCGGTGGAAATGGGTGGCGACACACTGGTCGCCGAGAGCGGCCCGATTGCCGGGTCGCAGAAATTCAGGATCTACAAGTGTAAATAAGCGTCAGCCGGCCAGCTCATGCCTGGCTGGCCTTGGTTGCGAACGCTGCAGTTGCGAACGCCCTGGCTACGGTCGCCGGTGTTCGATAATCCAGTCGAGCATCAGGTCGGTGGAGCTCGCGACCCAGGGATAGGGAATGTGCGGCCCGCCGACCAGCGTCCACAGCGTGACGTCGGTACCGTCGGCGCACCCGGTGTACTCAAGCACCTCCGTCTCCGCGCCATCGACACCGCCCAGTACGTCGAGATTGGGCGCCATCATCGGGGTGTCGTTGCAGCCAGCATGCGCGGCGAAGCGACGGGTCGTTTCCAGTGCACCCGGGTATTCGTCACCCACTCTTTGGCTGCCCTCGTAGAAAATGGTGGCGTCCTCGTCCCCGTGCATCGCCAGTACGCTCACCGGGTAGGTTGCGGGCGCACAACTCGCATCGTCCGCGAATGTTGATCCGGCCAGGCTCACCACAGAGGTGACGAGATCGGAGGCTTCACAGGCCATGCGCAGCGCCATGAAGCCGCCGTTGGAGTGGCCGACCAGGCCAATGCGCTTTGGATCGATGCTGTAGGTGGCGGCCGCTTCCGCAATCAGCCCGCGAATGTACGCGACGTCATCCACCAACCGCTCCTCGTCCGAGTTAGCACAGCAGGCCGGCGTCGCGTTCCAGAAGCGCCGTCCAGCTGAATTTTCCGTCCCGTCTGGCGTCACCAGCACGTACTGTTTGCTATCGACGCGCACGTCGAAGCCGAGGTACGACGACTGCGCGCTGCCGAACGCGCCGAACCCGTGCAGCAGGATCAGCAGCGGGTAGCGTGTCGTGGTGGTGTAGTTCGAGGGAATCTGCACTTGCGCCGGGCGTTCGCCGCCTATCTGCAGATTGGGATTGGAGAGGCAGCTGTCGGTGTCCGCGCAACCGGTGAGAGCGGGCGGCAGGGGGCTTGTGTCGACACTCGAATTGTTGGAGTCGCTGCACGCGGCCAGCAACAGCAGGCACGCCGCGCCGACACCCTGCGCGACGGCGTGGCGAAACCGGGTGGGCGCGCAACGTGTTGGGCGACGAGTGGTGGGATGTGTTGCGTGTGTTGTCGTCATTAGCAGCGAGCCTTTGTAAGCGTGCACAGGTTTGGGAGACAGGGATCGCGCGCCGGGCGCCTAGCGATTGAGCGGCGCCATCAGTTCGAGCAGCTTCATATCCGGCCCGCTCATGCTGCCATCCTGTAGCGCCTGGATACACACATGGTTGGCGCCGGCCTGCCAGTGTGCCTTGACGCGATCCTGCAGCGCGCTCTCGTCGCCCCACGCGACGATGGCGTCGACCAGCTTGTCGCTGCCGCTGTTCTCGAAGTCGGCGTCCTCAAAACCGAACTGCCGCAGATTGTTCTTGTAGTTGTCCAGCGCGGTGTAGGTGCCCATGTGCGAACGCGCGATCCGGCGGGCGTTATCGGGGTCGGATTCCAGCAGCAGCTTCTGCTCCGGACACAGCAGCGCATCCGGCCCGAGAATGTTGCGCGCCCAGGCGGTGTGTTCAGGCGGGACGAAATACGGGTGGGCGCCACTGGCTTTCTCGGCACTCAGTTGCAGCATGTGCTGGCGCAGCGCGCCGAGCACGATCGGGGCGGGCGACTCGGCGGTAGGCGCCATGTACAGCGAGTTTTGCATTGATTCCAGGTAGTTGCGCATCGTGGAGACGGGCTTCTGGTAGGCGTGGCCGCGAATGTCCTTCACCAGCGGCGCGTGCGACACGCCGAGACCCATGATGAAACGCCCCGGCGCCAGCTCCGCGACGGTTTTGTGAATCGCGTTCATCGCCATCGGATCGCGCGCCCAGATATTGGCGATCCCGGTGGCGAAGATCAGCTTCTTCGTGTGCGCGGCCATGAAGCTGATGATCGCAAAAGGGTCCCGGCCCACCGCCTCCGGTATCCACAGCGCGGAGTAACCCCACTGCTCCAGTTGCTGTGCGAACTGCACCGCCTCGCGCGACGTCATGTTGTCGATAAAGGACCAGACGCCAAGCTTTCCAAGATTCGTAGACATGCTCAATGACCTCGTGCGTGTTCGATGCGGGCGCTTACGTTAGCAGAATGATTGCGCTTGCGCAGTACGTTAACCGGTCGATGGCGGGCTGCTGGGGGGTGGTGGTGTGGATGGGCGGCGGTCCCAGCGACGCCCTGATCAATCGTTGGGCACTTCCTATCGGGCACATTGCGCATCACCTGTGATAATGTGCCCGTTCGCAGCAATCAGCAGAGGGATGTATGCCGAAGTCTGATATTGGCCTGATAGGCCTGGCCGTGATGGGCCAGAACCTGGTGCTCAATATGAGCGACCACGGCGTCCGGGTTGCGGTCTACAACCGCTCTACCGACAAGGTTGACGCGTTCATCGCCGGCAGCGGCAAGCGCGACAACATCACCGGATGCCATTCGCTGCAGGAACTGGTCCTCGCACTCGAAACACCGCGCCGCATCATGCTGATGGTGCGTGCGGGCGACGCCGTGGATGCCACTATCGACGCGCTGCTCCCCCTGCTCGACCCCGGCGACATCATTATCGACGGCGGCAACTCCCATTACCCCGACACCAACCTGCGCTACAGCGCTCTGCGGGAGAAGCAGATTCGCTATCTCGGCGTCGGTGTATCCGGGGGTGAGGAGGGCGCCCGGTTTGGACCCTCCATCATGCCCGGCGGCGATGTCGAGGCGTGGCCCTATGTGAAGGACATCTTTCAGTCCATCGCCGCGCAGGTCGACGGCCAGCCCTGTTGCTCGTGGCTGGGGCCGGCCGGTGCAGGGCACTACGTGAAGATGGTACACAACGGCATCGAGTACGGCGATATGCAGTTGATCGCCGAAGCCTACGATCTGCTGCATCGCGGCCTCGGGCTTGGCGCCGATGAATTGCAGGCGGTGTTCAGCCAGTGGAACACGGGCGTGCTCGATTCTTACCTCATTGAAATCACCGCGCGCATTTTCGCGATGAAAGATACAGACGGCAGCCCGCTGTTGAATAGCATTCTCGACGCCGCCGGGCAGAAGGGCACGGGCAAGTGGACGGTGAACAGCGCGCTGGATAATGGCACGCCGCTCACGCTGATCACCGAGGCGGTGTTTGCGCGCGCACTGTCCGCCCGCAAGCAGGAACGTGTGCATGCCGGCACGGTGTATCAGAAGACCGTGAACCGCATCGACGTGCCGCGTGAACTGGCCATCGCGGCGATTCACGATGCGCTCTATGCCGCGAAAATCATCTCGTACACCCAGGGCTTCATGCTGTTGCGCCAGGCGGCGGAAGATTTTGACTGGCCGCTGGATTACGGCGCCATCGCGCTGCTGTGGCGCGGCGGTTGCATCATTCGCAGCCGCTTTCTCGGCAATATCAAAGCCGCCTTTGACGCCGACCCCGGGTTGCAAAACCTGCTGCTGGATGATTTTTTCCGCGCGCAGATCCGGGGTGCGCAGCGCGGCTGGCGCGACGCGCTGAAGCTGGCGATCGACGCCGGTATCCCGGTGCCCGCGA
Source organism: Haliea sp. (assembly GCA_016704305.1). Lineage (GTDB taxonomy): Bacteria > Pseudomonadota > Gammaproteobacteria > Pseudomonadales > Halieaceae > Marimicrobium. The sequence continues at coordinate 44,430 of JADJAL010000018.1, forward strand.
TGTCGTCGGCGCTCGCGTTTTTCGACGGCTACTGCTCGGGCCAGTCGCCCGCCAACCTGTTGCAGGCACAGCGGGACTTTTTTGGCGCCCACACTTATGAACGTGTCGACGCGCCGCGCGGCGAGCGCTTTCACACCGACTGGTCGGGATTGGAAGGCACGGCGATATCCGGCGCCTATGATGCTTGAGGATCAGGACGCTTGAGGATCGGGATGCATGACAGCACGCGGTAATTTCTTATGAGCCAGGACTGCACATTCATTATTTTTGGCGCCACCGGCAATCTCTCGCAGATCAAGCTGATGCCGGCGCTCTACCACCTCGACCTTGCCGGCAAGCTGACGGACAACATGCGCATCGTGGCCTGCGGTCGGCGCGACTGGACGACTGAGCAGTGCGTGGAAAAAGTGCAGGAATGGGTGATCGAGAAAGCGCGCGGCGAGTTCGATAGCGCGGTCATGCAACGCTTCTGCGCGCGCATCGAATATTTCAATGGCGATCTCGACGACGCCGCTATGTACGGCAGGCTGGCGCTGTACCTGAAGGAAAAGCAGCACCGCAACGTCGCGTTCTACATGGCGATAAAACCCCAGGATTTTGGCGCGGTGGTCGACCAACTCAGCGCCCATGACCTGTTGCATGAAGGCGATGGATGGCGCCGCGTGGTGATCGAGAAGCCCTTCGGTTTCGACCTCGAAAGCGCGCAAGTGCTGCAGGCGCAGGTCGCGCGGCGACTGGAGGAGCGGCAGGTGTTTCGCATCGACCACTACCTGGCGAAGGGCATGGTGCAGAACGTTCTGGTGTTCCGGTTTGCGAATTTACTGATGGAGCCGCTGTGGAACCGCAACTGCATCGACCATGTGCAGATCACCCACAGCGAGCAGTTCGGCATCGGCACGCGCGGTCGTTACTACGAGGGTTCCGGCGCACTGCGGGACATGATACAGAGCCACCTGCTGCAACTGCTGACGCTGATCGCCATGGAGTCGCCGGTCTCGATGGGTGCCGAGGATTTGCGTGATGAAAAGGTCAAGGTGCTGAGGTCGATCCGGCCTATCAGCGAGAGCCAGGTAGACGACAACGCGCACCGGGCGCAATACAGCGCCGGTGAAATGGCCGGCAAGCCCGTGTGCGGTTACCTCGAGGAAGAAAACATACCCGCCGATTCCACCACGGAAACCTACGCCGCACTGAAGTTGTATGTCGACAACTGGCGCTGGCGCGGCGTGCCGTTTTATTTGCGCACCGGCAAGCGCCTGAAGCAAACGCAGTCGATGATTTCCATTTGCTTCAAGAAGCCGCCGCAGCAGTTCTTCCAGGGTACGCATGTGAATGCCGACGCCAGGAACTGGCTGGTGCTGAGCATACAGCCCGATGCCTGTTTGCGCCTGGAAATGACGGTCAAGGAGCCAGGCCTGGAAATGCATACGCGCACCGCGAGCCTGGATGCCGGATTCCTGGGCGATGGCGAGAGCGCCACGGATGCGTACGAGGATTTGTTGCTCGATGTCATCCAGGGCGACCAATCGCTGTTCCTGCGCTGGGATGAAGTCGAGTGGGCATGGCGCGTGGTCGAACCGGTGTTGCGCGCCTGGTCCGCCGACAAATCGCCGCTGGATACCTACAAGGCGGGGAGCTGGGGCGCCATCAAGTCACGGCGACTGTTCAGCGACCAGAATTCGCGTTGGCGGCACAGCATCTATACCGCCGGCGAACAGTCCAGCGATTGACCAGCACGCAATATTCAATCACATTGGTGTCCCGCAAAGTGTCCCGCAAATTCCGGAGAAGATCATGATTACAATTCATCACCTGGGCGTTTCACAATCCGACCGCGTAGTGTGGTTGATGGAAGAACTCAACCTGCCCTACGAGCTGAAATGGTATGACCGCGGCGCCGACTTCCTCGCGCCGCCGGAATACCGCGCGCTGCACCCGGTTGGCACCGCCCCGATCATCACCGACGGCGACCTGGTGATGGCTGAGTCCACCGCCATCGTGGAATACATTTCCCAGCGGCACGGCGGCGGCAAGTTGTCGGTGCAGCCCGATGACCCCGATTACCCGCATTACCTGTTCTGGATGCAGTTCAACAACAACCTGCAATCCACGCTCTTCATCAAACTGACCTTCCAGACCACCGGTACCACGCCGGGTGCCGACAACCCGATGATGGCGACCACGCAGCGCCGGGAAGACGGCATCTATCGCGCGCTGGAGCAGCGCCTGGGCGAGTCGGAGTATCTCGGCGGCGCGCGGTTCAGCTGCGCGGACATCATGTCGATGTTCAACCTGACCTCGCTCGGCATGCTGGGCGCGCGGGCCATCGACGACTCACTGCCCAACACCCTGGCGTATGTGCAGCGAATCTCGGCGCGCCCGGCGTACCAGAAAGCCATGTTGATAGCAGGACCCGCAGCGAGTCGACCCGCAGCCTGAGGCACTGATTGCAGCATTGACTGCAGCTCTGCCGGCAGGATCATTCGTGTTTGACGGCGCGCCCGTTGTGGCGATACCATTAAGATAGTTATCACTAGTATTTTATTGAGTGCGAGAAATCCGCTAATGACTATCACGAGAATCGTCCTGCTGGCGGCAGCGCTAGCGCTGTCCGGCTGCGGCAAACCCGCATCCACCGGCTCACAGGAGCTGGAGGCCGCCAGCCGCCAACTGGTGCCGCAAGACCCCGAGATTGCCGCGATCTATGCGCGCAGTTGCGCCAGTTGCCATACCGTTGCGGCCACCCGCGCACCGCTCACCGGCGATACAGCGGCCTGGGCGCCGCGCATGGGCAAGGGGATGGACGTACTGGTGAACAGCGTGGTCAACGGCTTTGGCGGGATGCCACCGTTTGGGCTGTGCATGGATTGCGATGAGCGGCAATTTGAAGCCCTGATCCAGTTCATGGCCAACCCCGGGGCGACGCCATGATCAAACGCCGCAGTGTCCTCGCCGCCCTGGTCGCTGCGGCGGCGGGCAGCCAGTTGGTTCCCCGGGTGCTCGCCGCTGCGGACGCAGCGGCGGTACGTCCCATACCCTGGAGAAACTGGTCCGGCTCCCAGCAGTGCCTGCCGGCAGCGCGCAGTGCCCCTGCGACGGTCGCGGAACTGCAGGAGCTGATCGCCTCCGCCAAAGGCACGGTGCGCGCGGTCGGCGCGGGACATTCGTTCACGCCGCTGGTGCCGACGGACGGCACCATCGTATCGCTCTCGCGTATCAGCGGCCTGGTAAGTCATGACTCACAAACCCGGCATGCCACGCTGTGGGCGGGCAGCCGGTTGGGCGACATCGGCCAGCCACTGGAAGACGCGGGCCAGGCGCTGGTCAATATGCCGGACATCGACGAGCAGACGCTCGCCGGGTGCCTGGCCACGGCGACCCACGGTACCGGCGCCGGCATTGGCTGCATGTCCACGTTCATCGAAGGGTTGCAACTGGTGGACGCGCGCGGCGACCTGGTGGATTGCGATGCCAACAACAACCCGGAACTGTTCCAGGCCGCGAAAGTCTCGCTGGGCGCGCTGGGCGTGATAACCCAGGTGCGGCTGCAGAATGTGGCGCCCTACCGCTTGCGCCGGGAAACCGTATGGCGCTCGTTCGAGGAAATGCTCGAACTCGCCGACAGCATGGCGGAGCAACACCGCAATTTCGAGTTCTACTACATACCGTTCTCCGGCATGGGCTTCACCGATGTCCACGACATCACCGATGAACCGCTCGGATCGACCGAGAAGATCGACAGTAACGAATCCGTGCAGGACCTGAAGCTGGCGCGCGATTGGCTGCAGGGCTCGCCCAAGCTGCGTGAGCTGGTGCTGAGCAGCATCGTGAAAACCCTGGATGACGAGGTGATGGTGGAAAGTTCCTGGAAAAATTACGCCAGTGAACGCAACGTCCGCTTCAATGAAATGGAGTACCACCTGCCGCGCGAACTCGGTTTGCAGGCGCTGCGCGAAGTCCGCACCGCGCTGGAAACCCAGCACCCCGAGGTGTTTTTCCCGATCGAGGTGCGCTTTATCAAGGGCGACGATATCTGGCTCAGCCCGTTTCACCAGCGCGACACCTGCTCGATTGCGGTTCACCGCTACTTCGAGGAGGATTACAAACCGTACTTCAAAACGATCGAACCGATTTTCCGCAAATACGAGGGCCGTCCGCACTGGGGCAAGCTCAATACGCTGCAGCGCGAGGATTTTCGCAAGCTGTATCCGCGCTGGGACGATTTCGTGGAGGTGCGCAGAACTGTCGACCCGAACGGGCGATTCCTCAATCCGTACCTGGCCGGGTTGTTCGGTTAGTGCGTAAGGAGCGAATAGCATGAAACGTCGTACACTGATTCTCGGCAGCGTGGCCGGAGCCCTCGGCCTCGGCGCGGTGTTGCGCCCGCGCGATCGTGGACAGGATCACTCCGACTATTTTCGCCAGCTCAGCGCGGCGCTGGACGCCGTCGGGCAGTCCAAGCCGACACTGGTCGTGGACCGGCAGTTGCTGGATGCCAACCTTGAGACCCTGCTGTCGCATATCAACGGGCGCTTCGACTACCGCATCGTCGTCAAATCCCTGCCGTCCGTGCCGCTGCTGGAGTCGGTGATGCAGGCCTCGGGCAGCAACCGCCTGATGCTGTTCCACCAGCCGTTCATCAACAAGGTCGCGGAGCGTTTCCCACAGGCCGATATCCTGCTCGGCAAGCCGATGCCGGCCGCGGCCGCGCACAATTTCTACCGCCAGTTTCCCGGTGGTGAGTTCGAGCCGCAGCGCCAGTTGCACTGGTTGGTGGATACCGCAAAACGTGTCGCGCAGTACGATGAACTCGCGCGCCAGATCAATCAACCCGTGCAGGTGTGCATTGAGATCGATGTGGGCCTGCATCGCGGTGGCGTAAGCAGTGATGAACAGTTGATTGGCATGCTGGAGCTGATACAACAGTCACCACAGCTCGAATTTTGCGGACTGATGGGCTACGAACCCCACATCGTGAAGATGCCGGTGGGTGATCCCATTGCCTATCGCGATGAAGCCGTCGCGCTGTACCAGCACTATGTGGATGTCGCGCGCAACTATCTCGGCGACGACTGGCCACAGGACGTAATCCTCAATTGCGGCGGCAGCCCGACCTACCAGCTCTACGACCAGGGCGAGTTTCCGTTCAATGAGTTGTCCGCCGGGTCATGCCTGGTCAAACCCACCGATTTTGACATGCCAACGCTCGCGGACCACAAGCCTGCGGCGTACATCGCGACACCGGTCCTCAAGACCTCGGAGACACTGAAAATACCGGGCATCGACCTCGGCGGCCTGCAATCCGCCTGGGACCCGAATCGCGCCCGCACCTTTTTCACCTACGGCGGTTACTGGAAAGCCAAACCGGAATCGCCGCAGGGGCTGCTCAATAATTCCCTGTACGGGCGCTCCACCAACCAGGAAATGTTGAACGGCTCCCGCAGCATCACGCTGGGTACGGACGACTGGGTATTCCTGCGGCCGACCCAGAGCGAGTTTGTGTTCCTGCAGTTCGGCGATATCGCGGTCTATGACAACGGCGCGATTGCCGAGTATTGGCCGGTGTTTGCGGAGACGACCCGGTCGTAGACGCTACCGAAACGGCTGCCCTATAGCGACCGCTTCCGGGCCCTCAAAACGCATAGCGGTGTTTTTAATCGATACCGAAAACAGCGGCTTTTTCGGCAGGCCGAGCGCGCGCAGTTCCTTTGCCAGTGGGTGGCTGTCACCGATGGTGGGCATCTCCCCGCCGAGGGAGAAGGTCAGGCCGCTGCCGGTATTGGTGCCGTAGGTCTTCCACGCCTTGCCGTCGCGGATGGCCAGTGACGCGGCGCGCTGCTCCTTCACTTTGGTCGTGCCGCCGGTTTTGGCGGAGAAGCCGTATACCAGTTCGCCCTCGTCGAAGAAACTGCCGCGCGCGCGTTTGGCGCCGAATTCGATATCGATGCGCGCCATCCATTTCGGGAATCCCCAGATGAAGCGCCCGGCGTGGGTGGTGAACGGCTGGTCGACCGGCATGCGGTAGACAAAGTTGCCGACGCTGCCGCTCGCCATGCGTTGCATCGCGCCGAAGAACGGAAAGGGCTTGCGCTCGCCGGGGGTGAGCACGGGAAAGAGGATCGCGCCCTCGTTGTAATCGCCGAGGTCGTTCTTGCGGTAATCGACGAGTAACAATTGCAGGATGGCCTTGCCCGGGAACAATTCAAGTACGCGAAAGCCGCTGTCCTTGATCATGTGTTGCGCGACGCCGGCATCCACCAGGAATGCGTTCATCAGCATGGAGGCGTCCGCCACCACCACCGGGAAATCGATGGGCTTGCCATCGATCAGGTAGTGATCCTGGTCGAGCTGCTTGCACACGTCGTTGGTGTGGCGCGCGCACGGTTTGCCATCCACGTCACTGGTAACGGGGGGTTCTGCAAAAAGGGTGCCGGTCATTTTCATCCGCGGGGTCTCGGTGGCAGGAGGCGATAAACAGTCGCCCTTTATAGCGAATGCAATGGGAATCGGCCAGCGTTGCGGCTATGTTGTATTCGCCGGTATGCATGGTCCGTACTCCCTGACGGTTGACGCGCCGCGCGCGCGGCGCTAAAACTGCGGGTCGCAGTGTTGCCGCGAGCCAGAACCCTGGCGTGCGCAACGCGCAGGAGGTAATCCATGTCTTCTAATTTAGGCGCTACATTGGGCGACACATTGGGCGCTGCATCCGGCGCAGCGCCTGTCACCACAGTGATCGCCCTGGTGATCGCTGTCGCCGTCGGTGCGCTCGGGTGGACACTGGTGGAATACGTGCTGCACCGTTTTGTCTTTCACGCTGCCACGGCAGCCGGGCCCGGTGCCAAGGAACACCGCAAGCACCATGTGAAGGTCGATTATTTTGCACCGTGGTGGCAGAAGGCGCTCGCGGCCGTGGCGGCCACCCTGATCCTGCTGCCGCTGCTGTCCTCTATCGCGGGCTTTACGCTGGGCGTGGCCTGCACGCTGGGCTTCATCGCTATGTACCTGCTCTATGAGTTGCTGCACCGCCGCGCCCATACGCACCCGCCTCGCCATCGCTATGGCCGCTGGCGCCGCAAGCACCATTTTGCCCACCATTTCGCCGACCCGCGCCTTGCCCAGGGCGTGACGACGCCGCTCTGGGATACGGTATTCGGCACGCGGCTCAGCGTCGATCGCGTGCGCGTGCCGCGCCGCCTGGCAATGCATTGGCTGGTTGACCAGAATGGCGACATACACGCCGAATACGCACAGGACTATAAGTTGGTTGGGTCGGCCAAAGGCGATGCCAGCGTCGAACCGCGCGCAGCCTGACCGACTTTTAACGGTCCGCTCCAGCTCTTTTGTTATAAGATGCGTGCAGCGTAATAGCTGACCATCTGTTCTTTCTGCCGAATAAGAGACCTATCGAATGCCTGGAAAGGCGATAAAGCTGATCATCCCGCTGGGAGTATTGATCGCAGCCATCCTTCTTGCCATGTTGATGGTGGGCTCGCGGGAGGAACTCAAGCCTGGCAATGCGGCGCAACCTGTGCCACTCGTGCAAGCCGTTGCCGTGACGCTGTCCGAGGTGCCTATCACCATCGTCGCCTACGGCAATGTCACGTCCCGCTACGAGCTGGACCTGGCCAGCGAAGTCACCGGCAGGGTGGTGTGGGTCGCGCCGGAATTCGAGCCGGGTGAAATTGTCGCCGCGGGCACGGTGCTCCTGCGCATTGATCCGGTCAATTACCAGTTGGCGCTGGCACAGGCCAGGGCAGCGCTCGCCACCGCCAATATCGCATTGGCCGATGCCAAGGCACTGAAACGCCAGGCGGCGATTGGCGAGGGCGAATTGAATATCGAAGCCGCCCGGCAGCGTATTGTCAAAGCCGAGCAGGATCTTGCGTACACGGAGATAAAAGCCCCGTTTGCCGCGGTTATCGACAAGCAAATCGCAGAACCCGGGCAGTTTCTCAGCACCGGCCAGCCGGTGGCGCGCCTGCTGAGCAGTGAGATTGCGCAAGTGACGCTGCCACTTACGCCCTCCGAGGCGGGATTCGTGGAATTATCGATCGGCACGCCGGTCATGCTGCGCGCGCAAATCGGTGAGCAGCAACAGCAGTGGCAGGGAACGCTGGCGCGCGTCGAAGCGCGTGTCGATCAACAGTCCCGGGTGACTCCCGTGGTTGTCGAGGTCAAATCGCCCTATGACACCAGCGTGCATCCCCACCGCCTGCCGCTGGGTCTGTTCGTGGAGGCCATGCTCCCGGGTCGACCAGTGCGCGCCGCCGTGCGCCTGCCTGGCTCCGTGCTGCACGCGGATGATTCGGTGTTTGTGGTGGCTGATAACGTCCTGCAGCGCAAGCGCGTGAATGTCATCCACCGCGAAGGCGACAATGTGGTGATCAACGGCGGCCTGGAATCCGGTGATAAGGTGGTCACCACCCGGCTGGAGCTGATGTTTGAAGGCATGAAAGTCGAGCTCAGCGATGGCTGAGTCACGCTATGTCAATGAGCAGGGCATCATCGGCTGGATGGCCTCCAATCCCATCGCGGCGAACCTGCTGATGATCATCGTCTTCGTCGCAGGCCTTATTGCGATCCAGGGTATCCGCAAGGAAGTATTCCCGAGTTTCCCCACCGATACTTTTACCGTCACCGTGCCCTATCCCGGCAGCTCGCCGGAGGAGATCGAGCAGGGCATCCTGCTGAAAATCGAAGAGGAACTGCGCGACATCATCGGCATCAAGGAGATCCGCAGCACCGCGATGGAAGGGGTGGGCGTGGTCACCGTGGAAATGGAGGTCGGTAGTGACATCGCCAAGGCGCTGAACCAGGCGAAGGTGCGCGTGGATGGCATACCCGCATTCCCGCTGGATGCGGAGGAGCCGATTATCGAGGAGGTGATCAGTCGCGGTTACGCGATGCGCGTGAGTGTGTTCGGCAATCTCGACGAGGTCGGCCTGAAACAACTGGCCGAGCAGATCCGCGAGGAGATACTCGATCTGGAGGGCATCAGCGAGATACGCGTACTGGGCGAACGCAGCTATGAGCTGTCCATCGAGGTGTCGAGCGAGGCATTGCGGCGTTACGGCCTGGATTTTGACCAGGTGGTCAATGCGATAAAAATTCGTTCGCGGGACCTGCCTGGCGGCAGCATGCGCACGTCAAATGGGTCGATCAAGTTGCGCTCTATCTCGCAGGCTTACACGGGAGAAGAATTCGCATCACTGAGTTTACTGACCGCCGCGGACGGCACCTCCATTACGCTCGGGGAAGTCGCCACGGTCGTCGATGGCTTTGAAGATCAACCGGTATTGAGCACCTTGAATGGCAAGCGCGCGATCACGCTGATCGTCGACCGGGTCGGCAACCAGGATGTGCTGCAGATGACCGACGCGTTGCGCGCGTATATCGCGCAAAAGCAGGCGAGCCTGTCCGAAGGCGTATTCATCGTGGGCTGGATTGACGAGAGCAACATCCTGCGCGGGCGCATCGACCTGATGCTGACCAATGCGGTGCAGGGTGCGATCCTGGTGGTCATCGCCCTGGCGCTGTTCCTCGACCTGCGGCTGGCGCTGTGGGTGATGATGGGCGTGCCATTTGCGGTGTTGGCGACGCTGGCCACCATCTATTTTCTCGACCTGCCGGTGTCGATCAATGTGCTGTCGGTGTTCGCGTTCATCCTGGTGCTGGGCATCCTGGTGGACGACGGGATTGTCACGGCCGAAAGCGCCTATGCCTATGTGCAGAAGGAAAATCAGGGGCTGTCCAGCGTGCTGCGCGGCGTGCGCCGGGTGTCCACGGCGACCGTGTTCGGCGCGCTGACGACCATGATCGCATTTCTGCCAACGATGCTGATGAGCGAGGGTTTCGCGCGCGTGGGCACGCATATCGGCCCCGTGGTGATTCTCTGTATTTTCTTTTCGCTGATCGAAACCAAACTGATATTGCCGGCACACCTGCGCAACCTGCGCGTGGATGGCTCGACCTCTGCCGGTTTCATGGGCAGGGTACAGCGTTTCCAGGGGCATTTTTCCTCGGGTATGAGCCGTTTTGCGTCCGGCCCTTACGCGCGCTTCCTGCAGTCCTGCCTGAAACACCGCTACATCACCATCGCGTCTTTTCTGGCGATACTCATTGTCTCGATAGCGCTGATCCCCGCCGGTGTTGTCAGGTTTGTTTTCTTCCCGAACGTGCCGTCGGACCAGATTTATGTCACGTTGGAAATGCCGCAGGGCACGTCATGGGAAAAGACGCACGATTATGCGCGGCGTATCGAAGTGGCGGCGCGGCAGATGAACGAGCGCTACCTGGCCGAGGTCGGCACCGACGTGGATGTGATCAGGCAACTGCTGGTTGTCTCGGAAAGCGATAACAGCGCCAGTATCGACGTCGATCTTGTGCCCAGTGAAGAGCGCACGATCAGTTCCGTGGTGCTCGCGCAGTGGTTGCGTGAAGCGCTGGGTACCCTTGAAGGCATACGCGTGCTCAATGTGGACGCGGTAGCCGGCCCACCGGGCGCCGCGCTGGAGCTGCAGCTGAGTGGCCACGACCTGGAATCGCTGCGGCTGGCGGCGCAGGATTTGAAACAGTCGCTGACGCTGATGCAGGGCGTGCAGGATATCAGCGACAGTTTCAACTCAGGAGGCCGCGAGCTGAACATCCAGGTCACGCCCGAGGGGGAAGCGCTTGGGTTGGGCGATGTGGAGCTCGCGCGACAGGTGCGCCAGGCCTACTTCGGCGCCGAAGTGCAAAGGGTGCAGCGCGGCCGCAACGAGGTGCGGGTCTATGTTCGCCTGCCCGCTGCTGAGCGCAGCAAGATCGACAGCCTGCAGGCGCTGTGGATACGTTTGCCGGACGGGCGCAAGGTGCCGTTTCCCGTGGTGGGCAGGGCAACGGAAACCAGTGGGCTCAGCACCATCGAACGCATAGATCGCAAGCGAGTGGTTACCGTGCAGGCGGACATCAACAAAATGGTCGTTGAGCCCGGCGCCGTGTTGGAACTGCTCAACGCCGAGGTGTTGCCGCAATTGTTGGCGAGGTATCCCGGCATCCGGTATGACTTTGGCGGTGAGACCGAAGCGGAGCAGAAGACGTCATCGGTATTGCTGTACGGGTTTATCATCGTGCTGCTGATGATCTTCGGCGCGCTGGCGATTCCGCTGAAAAGCTATATAGAGCCGCTGCTGATCATGTCCGTGATTCCGTTCGGCATCGTCGGCGCAATCCTTGGCCACCTGCTGCTGGGCGCCGATATCAGCATGTTGTCGGTGATTGGCATCATCGGCCTGGTGGGTGTCGTGGTCAACGACAGCCTTGTGATGGTGGATTTCATCAACCACCACATCGACGAGGGGCACGACTGGAAATCGGCGGTGATGGAAGCCGGGCCACAGCGGTTTCGCGCGGTGATACTGACGTCGTTGACGACATTCCTCGGCCTGGTGCCGATACAACTGGAAACCTCGATCCAGTCCGAGTTCGTAAAACCCATGGCTATCTCGATCGCATTCGGCGTGCTGTTCGCGACCTTCGTGACGCTGATCCTGGTGCCGGTGATTTACTTCGTATCCAAGGATCTGGCAGATAAGGCGAAAGCGATCTGGTCAGGGTCGGGTGCTGGTGTGACGGATTGACACCTGATTTAACGCCGGTCTTCCAGCTTAACCAAGTGCTATTCGGGTCACTACTTTATTGGAGAGTTACGCTATGTCCGGTGCAGTGAAAGCAGTCCTGTTTGATTTCGGTGGCGTGTTCACCGATTCGCCATTCCATGTGGTCCATGCGTTTGGCGAGGAACTCGGCGTGGGGCCCGACGTGGTGACGCGAATTGTGTTTGGCTCCTACGAGCACGACGGCGATCATCCATGGCATCAACTGGAGCGCGGCGAGATCACGCTTGAAACCGCGCGTGAGCAAATTCTGCTGCTGGGCAAAGAGCGCGACCTGCACACGGACATTTATGAATTGTTCGCCAGGATGGCGGGCAACAATGGCGGGGCGGCCCAGCGGCAGCCGCTGGTGGAGCGCGTCCGGTCACTGAAGCAGGCCGGCTACCCGACCGGGATCATTACCAATAACGTGAAAGAGTTCGGGGCGGGCTGGCGCGCGATGATCCCCGTGGATGAGCTGTTTGATTTTGTGGTGGATTCCAGCAGCGCCGGCGTGCGCAAGCCCGATCCGCGCATCTTTGAACTGGCGCTGGAACAGTTGGCGGGCGTCACTGCCGAGGACATTGCGCCGCAGGAAGTGGTGTTTCTGGATGATTACCAGGCGAACGTGGACGCCGCGCGCGCATTGGGCTGGCAGGGCATCACCGTTGGCGCCGATCTGCGCGCCGTCATCGCGGAGCTGGATGACTTGCTGGCGCGGCGCTGAGCACCTGAAGCACCGCGCCTGCCAGGCGCCATCCTTGTGCGGTCGTTCGCGCTGCTGTTTACGCAGTGATTGCGGTGTTACTTGCGACTGAACAGCACGATCGCCTCACTGTGCCCGGTGTGCGGGAACATATCCACGGCTGCGGCCTTGCGCAGGCGGTAACCGGCGCCGAGTAGAATCCGCGCATCGCGCAGCAGGGTAGCGGGGTGGCAGGAGACATACACAATGCGCCGCACCTTCGCGCGCAGCAGCGCCTCGCACACGGCTTTCGCGCCCGCCCGCGGCGGATCGACAATGGCGATGTCGGCTTTCGGCAGCACCAGGTCATCGGTCATCAGGTCGAGCGTCGTGGCGCGCAGGTTGTCGATGCCGTTGTGCTTGGCATTGGCAATAACACGTTGCGTCATGCTGCTGTCGCTTTCAAAGGCGTGGACAGTTTTTGCGAGGCGCGCCAGCGGCAGACTGAAGTTGCCGATGCCAGCGAACAGATCCAGCGCGAGTTCATCGCCGCCCGGCTGCAGCCAGTCCAGCGCGCGCCCCACCAGTGCTTCATTCACCGACCAATGGGTCTGCGTAAAGTCGCCGGGCTGGTAGGCCAGGCTCAGGGCCTGCGGCGCGGTCGCGCCGCTGCCGGCGTGCGCCCCTGATCGATAATACAGCTCGCCCTCTGCCAGCAGTTCCTGCCAGGGCGCCTGTTCCCCGGCCTCGGCTTCGTGATCGTAGCTGTCCTCGCGCGTCTCGCGCTGGGTTTGCCTTGGTGTATTCAGGCGCACGCGCAGCGCGCTAACCGCACCTGTCAGCAGCGCCTCGCGCAGCGCGGACAACTGCTTTTCCCCCGGGTGTGCCGCGAAGTAAAGACACAGGCCGATGCGGTTGTCGCTGTCGGCGTCTATTTCTATCTCGCGCAGCCCCTGCAGGTCGGGCGCCGCGAGCAACATGCCGGGCAGCGCCGCCAGCATCGTGTTGACGGCGGCGTTTGCCACGAGGCAGTGCTGCACGTTTACCGCCTCGTGCGAGCCGCGCTGGCGCAGCGCCAGTGCGTAGTGCCTGTCGGCCGTGCGCGTCACCAGCAGGCGCAGGCGATGGCGAAAACCGCTGGCGGGGCCAGTGATGGGAGGCTCTGCGGTTATTGTGTTGCGCGCCTGCGTATTGTGCGGCGAGGCCCTCGACAGCGGTTGCGCATTCGCCCGCGTCATGGTCTGCGCCATTTTCTCCGACAAAGACGTCAACAGTGCCTGCAAGTTTGCCTGCTTGTGCTGCTGCTGCGCGGCCGGCGACCAGTGCTGCAGGCTGCAGCCGCCGCAGGTCTGGTAGATCGGGCATGCCGGTTCAACGCGCTGTGTGGAGGGCGGCGTATCCGCCACCAGCTCGATCATTTGGGCCTCGTCGTAATCGCGCTTCACCGCCGTGCACTGCACCCGCACCTGTTCGCCGGTGAGTGCATCACTGACGAACACTACCTTGCCTGCGCGGGTGGCGATGCCACGCCCTTCCTGGCTCATGCGCTCGATGGCCAGCTTGTCTTTACCCCAGAGGCCCGGCGGCGCTGGCTTGCGCGACGAATGACGAGAGCGGTTGCGCGATGTGGGCGGCCTGGGCATGGAGGCGTATGTATCCGTCAGGCCAGGTGGATTTGCAGGGTTTCGTCGGCGAAGACGATGATGTCGCCGTCGAGGATTTTGCGCCGCTTGCGGGTCTCGACCTCGCCGTTGACGCTGACCTGGCCGGCGGCAATGACGAGCTTGGCCTCGCCACCGGTGGCCACCAGGCCCTCGAACTTCAGAATCTTGAACAGCTCGACGGGCTGTCGGTTGATCGCTACGGTGCGCATGGAATATTCCGGGCTGTTAAGTGTGAGCAGTGTAGCGTGAAATCGCAGCACAATCGCAGTCCGGAGACATTTTGCGCACTCAAGGAAGTTGAAAGAGGGAAAGTGCTCTTGCTCACTTCGCCGCGCTGGTCTTTACTAGGCTCCCACCTTCCAAAACGGGGTCGCGACATGAAAAAATTTATCAGCCTGATGGCAATACTGTTGTTGGTGCCCGCGCTGGCAATGGCGCAAATGGATGAGTTGAAGAATACGACGCCCGAGGAGCGGGCCGCGGCGCTCACCAAAATGATGCAGGGCAGCCTTTCGCTGGATGAAAAAAAGCGACTTCCGCCGTCTCTGCGATTAATCTGAAATACGCCAAGGAAACCCAGGAGTTGATGGACTCGAGCGGCTCCAAACTCGAGAAGCTGATGACCTTCCGGCAGAACGCGCAGGCCAAGGATGAGGAACTGAAAGGGGTGTTGAGCCCTGAGCAATACACCCTGTACGAGCAGAAGAAAGATGAAATGCAGGCGACCATGAAGCAAAAAATGAAGGAGAAGTACGAGGCATCGCAGTGAGTTGCAGCATGCACACCGTCCAATCACACAGGAATCGAGAGTTATGAAAATGATAAAAACACAGGCCATCACCGCAGTGTCATTGTCACTGCTACTGGGCATCGCGCCGGCATTCGCGCAAAAAGTGGGGCAGTCGGTGAAGATCAGCACGGGTATCGTCCAGAACGTGCAGAGCGTGAAGCTGCAGTCGGAGGCGGGCACCGGGGCGCTGGTGGGCGGTGCGCTCGGCCTGCTGACGGCAGGTGGCAAGTCGTCGAGCAAAAAGGCGCGCAATACCATTATCGGCGCCGGGACCGGCGCGGCGGTGACCAGTGTGGCGCAGGGCAGTCGCAACGGCACGGCGTACACGATTTTGACCAATGACGGTAACTCGATTCGCGTGGTTACCGACCAGGCCGGCATCATCAAGGGCGATTGTGTCGCCGTCGAGGAGAACGGCAGTACCACCAACGTGCGCCGCATGACGCCCACCGCCTGCGATCCGGCGTCCGCCAGGGCGCGGCAGGAACTGCAGGGCAGCTTCCAGATGGAAGCCACCGAGTGCCACAACGCCAAGCAGCAACTGGTTGAGGCAAAAACAGCCGACCAGGTGGACCTGGCACGGCGCAAGATGGAAATATTGTGCAGCGATTGAACGGGCGGCTCGCGGACTGCCTCAAAATGCCTGCGGACCACGTCGGCGCGAATCTGATGCCCGTCTGTTCCGCGATGTTGGGGAGAGAGCCACCTGCGGTGATCGGCGCGGCCCCGATTGGGAGAAAAGTCTACAATTCCCCAGAAAACTGGGCAGCCATGACCGCTTCTTATCGTAAACTGGTTGTGTATGCATGATAAAAAGGATTGCAACGGGGTGAAACTTCGACTTCAGCTGGCGGTAGCTGTTGCGCTGTTGTACGCGGCTTACGCTGCCGCAGACACCGGCGCCGTGGCGTTAACCGCGAGCACCCCGGTGTTGTCGGACGCGCCTGCACCCGCGCAAGCCACCGCCGAAAAGCCGGCGATGAAGATCTACAAGTACACCAACCGCTCGGGCGTGCGTTCGTACTCCGACCGCGCGCCCATTGGCATAGCGTATGAGGAGTTTGAACTATCCACGTGCTACGCCTGCAACGTCAGGTCCACGGTGAACTGGAGCAATACGCCGCTGCAGTTGAGCGCCTACGAGTACGCGATCAACTCGGCGGCAACAAAATACCGCGTTGATCCGGCGCTGGTGCGCGCCGTGATCCATGCGGAATCCGCGTTCCGGCCCGGCGCCAGGTCAAAAAAAGGTGCGCAGGGACTGATGCAATTGATGCCGGACACCGCGCGGGATATGCAGGTCGTCAACGTCATGCAGCCGGACGAAAATATTTTCGGTGGCGTGCGCTACCTCGCCTGGCTGCTGGAGCAACACGGTGGCAATACGACATTGGCGACGGCGGCTTACAATGCCGGGCCGGGCGCGGTGAAGCGTTTCAACGGCATCCCGCCCTACGAGGAAACCCAGACCTACGTCAATCGGGTAAAAATCCTGCACGACCGCTACAAGCAGGCGCTGAACAAAACATTCTCTGGCCAGTGGGTTTCGCAAACCGATTCGTAGGATTCGGAATCAAGGGGGAATCAAGGGGTCAGAGTGCTTGATCGAATCAAGGGTACACGAATCAAGCACTCTTGATTCGCTGACCCCTTGATTCGTTCCGCTCGGAATGCCGGCCGCGCTCTTTCTCCAGCCACTCCTCCAGTTTCGCCTCGCCCAGCGGACGATCTCCCCGGCGCAAGCGGAAGCTGTTGCGCAGGTCGCGCCAGATATTGGGGTTCAGCCAGAGATTGAAAAGAAACACGATGAACATCGCGAGGATGGCACCCATGCCCGCCAGCAGCATGTCCTTTTGTGCATCCCATACATCGCCCTGCGTGCCGAGAAACGCGAGGCCCAGTTCCGGTGCGACCACTGCGGCGGCTTTCCATTCAACGATCTCGTAAATGGCGGATAACGAGAACGTGATATCGACCGGGAAAAAATACGCCCAGAACCCGCGAAGATGGGCGATACGAACCAGTACTTCTCGCACGGGATACGCCAACAGGAAACCAAAACAGAAATGCACCAGCCTGTCGTACATATTGCGCTCAGCGCCTACCCAACCCTGCAGCACCTCGCCAAAGGGCACCTCGGCATAGGTATAGTGAGAGCCAATGACATGCAGGCACATGAACAACGTGATCAGGCCGTAGGAGATGTCCGACAGCCGGAACATGCGCGCTGTCAACAACAGCACGGGCACCCAGAAAAAAACCAGATAGTTTTCGAGCAACCAGTCATCGGGATGCAGCGGCTTCCACGCCGCCCAGGCCCAGGTGACTGCAAAGATGGCGAGAAGTAAGAGCCTGAATCCGTAGCCTTGCTTTCTGGTCATGACGTAGATGTGATCCCGACGCGTCCGTGAGTGTGTGAGTGCAGTATAGGGGAGGCTCTTCCCAGGATGGAATGTCGCAAAGGGACATGCCTCGGCGCAGGCATCTTCCGCAAGTGAGTTTGGCAGCTGTCGCTCTCAGCCTATATGATGCTGCTGACGGGGTTGCCAGCGCGAGGGGAACGCGGTGGATGCACCATGCGACCGATACGGTGGATGTTTTGGCAAGCGACGAACGTATAAGAACCGAATTTGTAGAAGCCAACGGCCTGCGCTTTGAGGTCGACATATGCGGTGACGGCGACACCCTCGCGTTGTGCCTGCACGGCTTTCCGGAACTGGCTTAGTCCTGGCGTTATCAATTGCCGATGCTGGCGGACGCCGGTTACACCGCATGGGCGCCAAACCTGCGCGGCTACGGCGCCAGCTCCCGGCCGCTGGGCGTCGAGAACTACCATATCGACTCTCTGATGGACGACGTGGCCGCGCTGATCGATGCATCGGGCAAACAATCCGTGGTGCTGCTCGCGCATGACTGGGGCGCGATCATCGCGTGGCAGTTCGCGATCGAGAAACGGCGGCCACTGCACAAGCTGGTTATCTGCAACGTGCCGTACCCGGCGCTGCTGGAAAGAGCCGCGCGTTCGGGGTTCGCCCAGATCCGCAAATCCTGGTATGTGCTGTTTTTCCAGATTCCTCGCCTGCCCGAATTCCTGCTGGGCCTGCGCGGTGCGCGCGCCATTGGCGAGATATTGCGCAAGAGCAGTTCCAATGTCGCGATGTTCCCGCCGGAGGTCACCGAGGTATACCAGCGCAATGCACGGCAACCCGGCGCGTTGACGGCGATGCTCAATTACTACCGCGCGCTGCTGCGCTACAGGAAAGCGGTGGCACAGCGTGGCACGCCGGTGATCGAGGTCCCGACGCTGATGATCTGGGGCGAGGACGACGTGGCGCTGACGAAAGAATCTACCTACGGCACCGAGCAGTTTGTGCGTGATTTTCGCATCCGCTACCTGCCCAGGGTGTCGCACTGGGTACAGCAGGAAGCGCCGGTGGAGGTGAATGCGATGATCAGTGCGTTCCTGCAGGACCGGCCCGTACCGCATGTCGCGTGGACCATGCAGCTGGTGGAATCACCCCAGTGATGGCCAGCTGATGTCCGCAATCGATGTAAACCAGTTGGGCAAGCGCTTCTCCGCTGGCGCGCGCGCCGTTATCGAAGATCTTTCCTTCCAGGTATCGCCCGATGAAACCCTCTGCCTGCTCGGCCCCTCAGGCTGTGGCAAGACGACGCTGCTGCGTTTGTTGATGGGACTCGAACAGCCCACGTCCGGCAGCATTCGCATCGCGCCCGAGCTGGCCCAGCACATGAGTTATGTGTTCCAGGAGCCGCGCCTGGTGCCGTGGCGCACCTGCCTTGAAAACGTGTTGTTGCCACTGCAACTGCTGGGGCGAAAAAATCCCGCGGCGAACACCCGGGCGCACGACCTGTTGCACCAACTCGGCCTGGACGAGCGGCTGCACCACTTTCCCGGCGAGCTCAGTGGCGGCATGCAAATGCGCGTGGCACTGGCGCGTGCGCTGGTGACGGAGCCACGCATCGTGCTGCTGGATGAACCGTTCGCGGCACTCGATGAACGCACGCGCTTTCGCATGCAGGACCTGCTGCTGGAGCTGAAATCGCGGCTGCAGTTGCAGTACGTGTTCGTGACGCACTCCATCGCCGAGGCGGTGTACCTGGGCGACCGGATACTGCTGCTGGACCGCACAGGCAGCGCCCGCGACTGGCGCGCTATCGACTTTCAAGAGCGCGATCAACTGCTCAAATTGACGCCGGCGTTCAACGCGGTGGTGCAGGTCTATTCACAGTTGTTCAGCGACATGGAGCGCGCTGAGGCCTTGCACGTGCCTCGCGCGACTGAGGTGCGAGCATGAACAACAGGATCAAAACCTGGCTGGTGGACAAATACCTGGCGTGGATTTTCCTCGCGCTGCTGCTCTCGGTGTGGGAATGGGTCGTGGCACAGCAGTGGGTGGCCTCCTACCTGCTGCCGTCGCCCACGCAGATTTTCCACACCACGGTGGAGTTATGGCCGGAGATTCAAGCTGCGACGCTCAGCACCGCGCACTCGATCGCCTGGGGCCTTGGCCTCAGCATCGTCAGCGGCGTGGCGCTGGCGCTGCTATTTTTCGCGATTCCGCTGGCGCGTCGCGCGATACTGCCGTTCTGCATTTTTTTCCAGACCGTGCCGATCATCTCCATCGCCCCTCTGCTGGTGATCTGGTTCGGTTTCGGCCAGCCCACGGTGCAGGCCTCGGCCTTCATCGTCTCGCTGTTCCCGATTCTCGCGAACACACTGACCGGCCTGCAGGAGACCGACCCGCACCTCAAGGAGCTGTTCCGCCTGTACCGGCCATCGCCCTGGCAGCTGATTTTCAAGCTGCAGATTCCCTCGGCGATTCCCTATATCCTGACCGGCATCAAGATCTCGGCCGGGCTCGCGGTGATCGGTGCGATCGTCGGTGAGTTCATCGCCGGCGGCGGGCTCGGCAGCCTGATTGACGCTGCGCGAACGCAGCAGCGCGTGGACCTGGTGTTCAGCGGCGTGGTGATGTCCAGCGTGCTCGCGTTGTTGCTGGTCTTTATTATTGAAGTCGTCAGCCGCGTGCTGTTGCGCGGCCGGCCCTACCTGAGGAAATCCTGATGCGCAGACGGTGCTGGTCCTGGTTGAGCGTGTTCGCCATGTTGTCTGCGTTGTGCAGTGCCCCGTTGCTGGCGCAAACCGTTGCGTCGACTGAACCGGCAAACAAGCCATCCGGCAAACCGCTGACACTGGCGCTGAATTGGAAAGCGGAGCCGCAGTTCGGCGGTTTCTATGCCGCGCAGGTGCAGGGCCACTACGCGGCCAATGGCCTCAACGTCAACATCGTCGAAGGCGGCTCGGGCACGCCGACAATACAAATGCTGCTGGCGGGCAAGGTCGATTACGCGATCGTGTCGGCGGATGAGGCCGTGATCGCCCTCGGGCGCGGCGCCAGCGATATCGTCGCGCTCTTCGCCACCTACCAGACCAACCCGCAGGGGATCATGACGCACGCCGCGCGCGGCTTTGCATCGCTGGAGCAGGTGATGCGCGGCGACGGCGTGTTGCTGTGGCAATCCGGCCTGCCGTACGCGCAGTACCTGCGGAAGAAGTACGCACCGCTGACAGTGGTGACCGCGCCGTATCTCGGCGGCATCGGCAATTTCCAGAATGATCCGAAAGTCTCGCAACAGTGCTTCGTCACCAGTGAACCGCTGACCGCGGCGGCCGCTGGCGTCAAGGTCAAAACCTTCCTGGTTGCCGACAGCGGCTATAACCCGTACACGTCGGTGATGGTGACCCGGCGCCAGCGCCTGGACATAGCGCCCGATGAAGTCAAAGCCATGGTCGCCGCCGTGCGCGGCGGCTGGAATGATTATCTGGCGGACCCCACCGCCACCAATGCCGCGATGCAGGCGCTCAACAAGGCGATGTCAGCCGAGACGTTTGCGGCCAGTGCGCAGGCGCAGCGCGAACTGATCAAAACCGGTAGCACCGCGCAGGTGGGCGAGATGTCACTTGCGCGCTGGCAGACGCTGGCCGATCAGTTGCTGGAGATCAAGGTGATCCAGAAGCCCGTGGCGGTGGACGGTCTGTTTGTGAATCTATGATTCGTCGGGACGGAGCATGCCTTCGAGGTGGCGCAGCGTCAGGCGCGCGGCGCGGCTCCAGGTAAAGGTCCGCGCCCTCTCTAATGCGTTCTCTGCCAGGTGCGCGCGGCGCATCGTTCTCCAGCATTTCGACAATCGCATTGGCGATCGCGTTGGCATCGAACGGGTTGAAGTAAACGCCCGCATCCGCGCATCGGCAGGCAGCAGCGCGCGCTGGCGCGCCGCGCTGATCAGCTGCTGGTCATCGGTCCTCCTGAATTGCGGATTGGGCGCGGCACTGGCGACATCGATCACGTCGGGATCGGCGCCCATGTACTCGACGATTTCCTCTTTCGCTGCCTGCGAGATCGTCAGTATGCGCTGGCTTTGCCACAGCGCGAGCTTGACCTTCAGCGCCCAGAACATGCGGTGCTTCCATTTCGGGAATATCAGCTTCGGGTAGTGCTCCGCGATTGCGTCGTGGATGGTGACCATGCTCGGCAGTTTGCGCGGCACGGGAAACCAGGAATACACCGCCGGGAAATACATCAGGTCAAGTCTGGTATTGGCGACCGCGCGATACAGCTCGTACAGGTCGAATACCGAGCGCCGGCTATCGGCGACCGCCGCCTCGGTCGTCGGCCGCGACGAGGCGACCTGTACCACGGTCACGTTGCCAAAGGCTGACAGCTCGTGCAGCGGCTGGTCGACGAAGAGGAAGAAGTGGTGATTGGAATCCAGTTGGAACATCGCGGTCAGCAGGTCGCGCGTGAATCGACCGAACCCGCGATTGTTCCACCAGCAGGTTGCATCAATGCCGATGTTCACGTGTTATACCTTTCTTGTATTTGCCCATTACACCACGGGCGTGGTGACATAAGAAGCCCGATGGCCATCCGCTTGTGCCGCGTGCTACGCTCGTGCGACATCGTGTCTGCCGACAGCGGAGTTCCCATGCAAACTCATTTGAATGCGCGCACAGCCAGGCGAGCCCACACTCTTGCCAGTGCGCTGGCCCCGTTATTGAAGGGCGTCTCGCGGGTTGCGCTGGTCGCGCTGCTGGCGTTGCCAATGCTGGCCTGCGAGCGCGAGGGCGCGGTGCTCGCCGAGGCGCAATACCAGGCTGCGCTGGTCGGGGACTGGCAGGGCAACGTCGAGGGCGACAGCGAGTCGATCAGCTTCCAGGCCGACGGACGCTTCAGTAGCGAGGTGTTGCCGACGGGCTTTATCAGCACCACGTTGGACCAGGGCGCGACGAGCACGGTGCGCGGTGCGTGGATGCTGCAGGGTAACGTCATCACATTGAACATCGACCAGGCCAGCGGCGCGCCACCGGTCAACCTGGCGACAACCAGCACCATTGTCAGTTTCAATGAGAATAAACTGGTGGTCAAAAGCGACACAGGGCAGACTTCGACTTTCATTCGATCGCGTTGATTGAGCGACAGCGGGTCTCAGCCGGGCGCGGCAGCCGTATTGCGCCGCGAGGCTTTAGCGGTACAGCCTGAGATTCTTGTAGTCCTCGCCCGAAACCAGCGGAATGGCCTCCATCGTCACGGTATCCCCCTCGACGGTGGCCTGCCCGGACAGCGCACCGCCATCCCAGCTCCACTTCAGCATTTCGCCGTCGCGCAGCTTGAAATGTTGCGCGCGCCGGGGCGTGACACTGATCTTGATCTTCTGCGGCTGGTCAGGGATGCCTTTGCCAAGGTTGGTGCGCTGCGTGTACTTCAGCGGGAAAACAATCTGCGACTCATCGTCGATGATGTTCGCGTGATTCCAGGTAATGCCCATGTTGTAGTGGCCGCGCGGAAACTTTGTGTAATTCAGGCGCTGGGCCGCGCGCTGCGGGTAATTGCCGGTGGAGTGGGTGATCGCGGGATGGGCGCGATCCAGCGTCACATCCTGCTCCTCCACCTCAAAGCTGGACATATCGGGCAGCGATACGCCGTCCTCATAATAGGCATGTCCGGCCTGTACCCAGGCGAAGGCGCCGCCGATTTTTTGCTCTTCCACCAGATTGACGAACAGCAACTGCGTGCTCGCATGTTTCACGCCCGCGCTGAACAGGTCATCGGAGCTGAACATGTGCCGGTAGTGCATGCCCCTCACGATGGGATCGGACTTTGACTGCACGGCAAAATCGATGCTGTCCCACAGCGCCTCGTTGGCGAGGGTGTCCGGCGGGAACGTGCTGTATTGCACTGGATCGCGCTGCGCGATCTGCCTCGGCATGATGACGCCGGCCAGTGCGGAGGAGTACGCGATGCGCTCGCGCCACGGCGAGGGCAGTATCATCGTTTGTATTACCGCCCCGGCCCCGCCCATCGAAGGCCCCTGCAGCACGATGCCGCGCGTGCTCGTGTCGATGCCGTAGCGCTGCGTCACGAAATCCAGCGCAGCGTTGATGCGGCGACCCGGATACGGTGTGCCGTCTTCGCCAAATGTCCACCACTCGCGCCATTTCACGTTGTGCGCCTCCGCGTCCTGCGCGCGCACTTCGATATCGCCCTGCGGTGACGGCCCAAAGACCTGCATGGAACCCACGCCACCGCCGGAGCCGTGCATGTGCACCACAATCCGCGCGTTGGCGGGCAGCGGCTCCTTGCGCGAATACGCCCACTGGAAATCCACGCCGTGCGGGTCGTAGAAGTTGTTGCCGGCGATCGCCATCTCGCCCGCGTAGAACTTCCACCAGGTATCCTGCTGAGTGGGTTCGCTGGGCGCCGTGATCAGCGAAGGATCGGGTTTGCCCGCGCCCTCGGCGGCGAGCGCGGGAGTACCGGCGAGGCAGGCGCCGAGCAGCAAGGCCCCGCAGAATTGTCGTGTACGGCGTATCGATGTGCTCAAAACAGTTCCCTTCCTATGTAGTGTGGCTGTGGGGCTGCGGATCAAGGGGTCAGAGTACTTGAAATTAAGGATCAAGGGGTCAGAGTCCTTGAAGTTTAACTTCAAGTACTCTGACCCCTTGATCCTTTGACGTGACGGCGGTGTGAATTGTGAGGCTTTCAAGTACTCTGACCCCTTGATCGGTCCGTTTTGACGCCGGCGTGGGAGAGAGATGGTAAACAAGATTGATGCTTCCCGTACGGGTACGTTGACCAGCCGACTGCGGCGCTTTGCACCAGGACTGCCGGCGCTGTTAGGTTACCGCCGTGCGGATTTTCCACATGACCTGATGGCCGGCCTGTCGGTCGCCGCCGTGGCACTGCCGGTCGGCGTCGCGTATGCCCAGCTCGCAGGATTCAATCCGGTAGTCGGCCTGTACGTGAGCATCCTGCCGCTGCTTGCCTACGCCCTGTTCGGCACGTCACGACAACTGGTTGTTGGCCCCGATGCCGCGACCTGCGCCCTGGTCGCCGCGGCGGTAACGCCACTGGCGGGTGGCGATCCTGAACTCTACCTGTCGTTGACGAT
Organism: Haliea sp.; assembly: GCA_016704305.1. GTDB lineage: Bacteria > Pseudomonadota > Gammaproteobacteria > Pseudomonadales > Halieaceae > Marimicrobium. The sequence continues at coordinate 68,673 of JADJAL010000018.1, forward strand.
AGCCTTGACCGCACTCGCCGGGCTGTTGTTGATCGGTGCCAGTTTCCTGCGGCTCGGTGCGGTGGCCGACTTCCTTTCCAAGCCTATCCTCGTTGGGTTCCTGAACGGCATTTCGCTGTACATTCTCGTCGGCCAACTCGGCAAGCTGCTCGGGTTTTCCATCGCTGCGGGGGGCATCATGCCCAAGCTGTTGGAAATCGCCGGGAAAGTCGACGAGATTCACTGGCCGACACTGGCGGTGGGCGTCGCCACTCTCGTCACGTATGTCGTCTCGAAACGCGTGTTGCCGCGACTGCCCGCGCCTTTGGTAGCGTTGGTTGGCTCCGGCCTGATCGTAGCGCTGCTGGGGCTGGATACGCAGGGCGTTGCGGTGGTGGGGGCGGTTCCGGCGGGGTTGCCGGTGTTCAGGCTGCCACATATTTCGCTCGACCAGCTTGAGGCGGTGGCCGGCGCGGCAGCGGGCCTCGCGCTGATCACTTTCACCAGCATGATGCTGACGGCGCGCAGTTTTGCCGCGAAGAATCACTATGAGATTGACGTCAACCGGGAGATGAGCGCCCTCGGCGCCGTAAACATCGCCGCCGCGCTGTCGCAAGGATTCGCCATCAGCGGCGCCGACTCGCGTACTGCGATGGCCGACGCGTCCGGCGGCCGTACCCAGGTCACCGGCCTGGTCGCGGCGGCGGCGATCGCCCTGGTGCTTCTGTTTCTCACCGATCCACTGCGCTACGTTCCGATGGCCGGGTTGGGCGCGGTGTTGATCATGGCCTCGCTGTCGCTGCTGGACCTGCAAACGCTGCGCCTGTTCTACCGTTTCAGCCGTTTTGAGTTCGCCCTTTCGCTGCTGGCCACCCTTGGCGTCATCTGGGTCGGCGCCATCGATGCCATTGTAGTGGCCGTTGTTCTGGCGCTGTTGCATTTCGTCCACCTCACAGCGAGGCCGCGTGCCGAGGTTCTCGGTGAGGTCGAAGGTCTGCCCGGATTCCATTCGGTCGCCCGCCACCCGACAGCGCAGACCCACAGAGGATTGCTGTTGTTTCGCTTCAATGCTCCCCTGGTGTTCTTCAACGCGGCTTATTTCAAGCAGCAGGCGCAGGCTGCCATTGACGCGGCCGGTCCTGACCTGAAGTGGTTCGTGCTCGACGCGCTGCCCGTGACTCAAGTCGATGTAACAGGGTATTGCGCGTGGGATGATCTGGCCAAGTCGCTGCGGACAAAGGGCGTTGAGCTGGTGCTGGCCGGCCGTATGACCGAGCTGATTGAGCGGCGCAAGGCGTCCGGGGCTCGGCGAAATCCAGATCGTCTCCCGACACTTCCCGACGCTTGCACAGGCGGTGGACAATTTCCATCAAGGGGTCAGAGTTCTTGAAATTCAAGAACTCTGACCCCTTGATCTGACCCCTTGATCGGTGCTCCTTTACGCTGCCTCGGCGCTGCCGTGCGGTCCCACCATTACGCCGGGTTTGGCATCGGTATAGTCGCCGTTCACGAAAGTGGCCTCGCCGTTTACCAGGGTCAGTCGCACCGGCGCCGGGCTGCGTGTCCAGCGCCAGGTGTGGCCGCCGTTGCCGTCGGGTACGTCGTAGACTTTTTCCATGTCCTGGTAGCGGAGCTCGTCCAGTGCAAACACGGTGATGTCGGCGCGCATGCCCACTTGCAACAGGCCGCGGTCATCCAGGCAGAAATGCCCGGCGGGTTTGCCGGTGAGGTTGTGGATCGCTTCCTCGATGGTGATGAGGCCGCGCTCGCGCACGTAGTCCGTCAGCAGCAGGATATTTTCGCCGCCGCCGCACAGCATCTGCCCGTGGGCGCCGGCATCGGTGATGTTGCCCAGCGTGTACGGGTCGCGCAGCAGGCGCACGACTATGTCTTCATCCTTCACGAACGCGGGCATCGTGACGGTGGAGTCGAGGCCGTTGCGGATCAGCCATTCGGCCATCGCGTCGGACGGATGCACGCCCAACTCGTCGGCGTATTCGCCCAGCGTAATGCGGACCGGGCCCACGCCATTGTCGGAATTGAGCAACAGCAGTCCGGGGGCATTTGCCTTGGCGAACGGGGAGAAGTCGAACACGTCGTTGTCCCAGGAGGTGCGCGCCCTGGCTCGCCAGTCGGCGTCGCCCAGCAGGCGGATCTTTTCCTCGTTCGTTGTCGCCAGCACGACCTCGTGCCAGACGTAGTCATTGCTCTGCGCGAAGATCAGCGAGCGCTGCACGCTGAGCGTCACGGTGATGGGCACGTGCGAGAAGCCGGTCCAGAAATCGCGCCCCTCCTGCTTGAATTTCTCGTGCAGCGCGATCAATGGCGCCTGTATGCCCATCATGTCGCGCTGGAACTCCAGCGTGGGCACGCCGCCCCATTGCACGCGCACGTCGATGCCATCGAACAAGTTACCGAGGCGCTCCATCGAGGCCGGGGCAGTCATAGCGCGGAAGGTGTCGACAATAATCTGCAACTGCCGGCCCGGGTATTGCGCCAGAGTTTGCGCCAGCGCCAGCCATTCAGCGTCGTCGGCCTGCAGCGAGGGGACGGGGCGGTCGCTGCCATCGTGGTCCATCAGGTTCGACGACATGCCCATCGCGCCGGCATCGAGCGCATCGCGCAGCAGCACGACCATGCGCGCTATTTCGTCCGGCGTTGCCGCACGGTCCCAGGCCTCCAGTCCGAGCACTGCCAGGCGCAGTGCGATGTGCCCGACGAAGGCGCCATAGTTGGTGGGCACCTTCACGTTGGCGGTCAGTGCCTGCTTGTACTCCGACCAGGTCTTCCAGGTCCAGGGCAATTCAGTGCGAAACGGCTCCTCGGGGATATCCTCAAAAAACGAGAAAATTTTCACTACCTCATCGCGCACGGCGGGCACGTCCGAGAGTGGCGCGACGGAGAAACCGCAGTTGCCCATGATCACGGTCGTCGCGCCAAACCCGGCCAGCGGCTTCAGGTCCGGCTCCCACCACATCGTGCCATCGAAGTGGGTGTGCGTTTCAATAAAGCCCGGGGCGACGATACAGCCAGCCGCGTCCTGCACAGCCTCTCCCGGCAGCGGGGCCAGCCCGGGCGCGATGTCCGTAATAACGCCATTGGCCACGCGCAGGTCGGCCGGGTAGCCCGGCGCGCCGCTGCCGTCGATCACCGTGCCGCCGCGAATCAGGATGCTGTTCATACAATTCTCCACTTATTGTTGTGTTTAGAAGAAGGCAGAGGAAGCAACTGCCATTGTTGGATATTCTTGGTATGGTAGAGCAATCAATTGCCGTTATATTGGAGTTTACTGTCATTTATTTGCACATACTTATTAAATACCGCAGCGCCGTTTTCACATGCCGCAACGCCTGGCGGTAACGTCAACGGCGGTCGCCCGGGTGTTGTTCGCGCTGATCAACGGCGTGAACCCGGACGCGGCAGAGCGCGACCTCGCGGCCGCCTACTTTGCGCAAACCGGCGCGCCGGTCGACTTTCGTTCCTTCCAGCGCTTCACCGATGCGCTCATTCTCAGCCTGCCGCAGCAGCATCAGTTGCTGGCGCTGGTACCTGAGTGGCGCGTGGCGTTCAGTCGCAAGGTGCTGCCGAAAAAGCAGGCGGAAGCATTCATTCAGCAGTACCTGGCGGCGCTGGACCACAGCCTGTTCGTGAAGCTGCCGTTGTTCGTCGGCAGGTATGTCGGTGACGGTGGGCATCCGATCAATTTCGGCGGTTTTGGCAATACCCAGGTAGACAGTTGGCTGCTGGTGTTCACGCTGGCGGGGCAGGGGCTGTTTCGGGCGGGGCTGCGCGATTACACGCTCGCGCCGGACCAGGCCGTGCTGGTGGAGCCGGGCACGCACACCGATTTTACCGGCGCTGGAAAATCCGGCTGGCATTTCTACTGGGTCATCTTCCAGTGCGCGGACAGTTGGCGGCCCTACCTGCAATGGCCGCAGGCCGGGCCGGGCGTACGCCAGTTGGCGCTCGGCGCCAGCGCTCGCGCGGAGCTCGGATTCACCCTGAACCAGCTCTACAACAACTTCGTCGACAGCGCGCCCTTCAAAACCGAGTTGGATCACAACCTGTTGGAGCAACTGCTGCTGCGCTGTGCCAATTGCCTGCCTCGCGAGCAGGGCAAGGCCATTGATCCGAGAATACGCGCGGCGCGTAGCTACATCGAAGCGCACTTTACCGCTGACATCGAGCTGGCGGATGTCGCGGCGGCGAGCAACCTGTCGCCATCGCGATTGTCTGGCCTGTTCAAGCGGGAAACCGGAGCGAGCGTGATGGCGTATCGCAATGAACTGCGCCTGGTAAAAGCGGCGCAGTTGCTGCTGCACAGTAATCTTCGCATCGCCGAGATCGGCCAGCGCGTCGGTTACACAGAGCAGGCGTTTTTCTCGCGCATTTTTCGCAAGCATCTCGGCCTGAGCCCGCGGCAGTACCGCGCTAATTTTCCTCTATAATGCGATGCTTGTGTCCTGCTGACTTACGAGGAGAAATAGTGGATTCCAAAAATCTGATGACATCCTTCACGCGACTCGCCGCGTTGATGCTGGCTCTGCTGCTGATGCAGCCTGCCGCTTTCGCCGAAACCAACTATGTAGCAACGACTGCAAGCAACGTGGATATCAGCACCGACGATCTCACGTCCCTGCTGATGCCGCTGACGCAAGCGGAACTCGTCGCAGAAGCGGCAGCATGGCAGGACGTGCTGCAGCGCAAGGTCGCTGAAATCAGCAAGCTGGAAGTACAGAACAGGAATGCCAGCGCTTCCACCGGACTGATCGGGGATGTGGGCACGCAGCTGATGGACAGCGTCGGCGCGGTACTGCCTGCGGTGGTTGGAGCTAGTGAGAGTGGCGAGGGCCCCGCCACCACGCAGAGCAGCGAAACAGCCGCCGCGCCAGCACAGCCGGAAGCGGTTAAGAAGCCACAGGGCAAGGATCTGAACAGTGTCATTGCATTGATGCGCCTGGAACAGGGTGGCATCAACAAACGCTTCGGCATCGTACTGGACGCGCTGGAAAGCAAGGGTGGTGATGTCAAGGAGCAACGGCTGTACCTCGCAGCAGTAAGTGGCATCAAACTGAATGTCGATGATACGTCAGCGGTAATAATCGCGGCCCGGGAGTGGTTGAAATCCAAGGACGGTGGCCAACAACTGCTTATCAATCTGTTGCAATTTGTGGCTGTCGTTGCCGCCGTACTCTTTTTGTCTCGCCTGCTGGGCAAGCTTACTGACCGCCTTATCGCCAAACGGCCAACGTCACGGCTGTTGGAAAACTTTATCCGCGTGGGTGTGCGCCGAGTTGTGTTGGCGATTGGTATCATTGCCGCACTGCCCATCATCGGCATTAATGTCGGGCCGGTGTTGGCGCTGATCGGCGCGGCCGGTCTGGTGATCGGCCTGGCGTTGCAGGGCACGCTCAGCAATTTCGCCAGTGGCGTGCTGATCCTGGTGTACCGCCCGTTCGACATGCACGATGCGATCAGCGTGGCCGGCGTCAGCGGCGTCGTGAGCAACATGAACCTGCTGTACACCACGATCAAAACGTTTGACAACCAGCTGATTACGATCCCCAACAACAACGTCTGGAACGACACCATTACCAATATCACCGGCAGCCATGAGCGCCGTGTCGACCTGGTGTTCGGCATCAGCTACAAGGATGACTTCGGCAAGGCCCAGGACATTCTGCGGGCGATACTGGCGCAGCATCCCAAGGTGCTGGAGACGCCGGCGCCCAATATTCGGCTGCACGAACTGGCCGACTCATCGGTGCGGCTGATCTGCCGTCCGTGGGCGAAAACGGAAGACTACTGGGATGTGTACTGGGATGTGATGGAGGCGGTGAAGCGCGAGTTCGACAAGCAGGGCATTTCCATCCCGTTCCCGCAAAGCGAGGTACATGTGTATGCCGCGCCGGCACAGCCCGAGAAGAAGGCTTAGGCAATATCGAGACTGACGTGGTGGCCCATGAGCGATAACGACGTCCGCGAACAGAAGCGCATGGGCACCACCATGCAGGTGCTGGCGTGGGTGGTGTTGCTCGCGCTGGGCGTGTTCTACTTCAGCGACCTGCTCGACAAGCAGTACAACCCCAATCAATCGCTGCAGACAGGTTATGTCGAGGGTGGTGGTCGCGAGGTCGTGCTGCAGCGCAACAAGTTCGGCCACTACGTCACCAGCGGCATGATCAATGGCAAGCCGGTGACCTTCATGCTGGATACCGGCGCCACGGGCGTGGCCATTCCCGATGCGCTGGCGTCGTACCTCGGATTGCAACGCGGCGCCGCCTTTCCCACGCAGACCGCCAATGGGACGTCGATGAGTTACGCCGCGCGGCTCGATACTGTCAGCATCGGGGCCATCGAATTGAGCGATGTGTCGGCGGCTATCGCGCCCGGCCTGCAGACGGAGGAGGTGCTGCTGGGCATGTCGTTTCTCAAGCACATCGAGTTTACCCAGCGCGGCGATACGCTGATCCTGCGGCAGCTGCCGTAAAGAGCCTGCCGTAAACCTCAGTCGAACAGCGACGCCCAGTTGATGCCGTTGATATGCCCGCCGCCATCCACGAACAGGGTGTTGCCCGTCATGTAGCGCGCATCCTTGCTGGCGAGGAACAGCGCTACCCCTGAGATGTCTTCATACGGGTCGCCCATGTATCCCATCGGGATCTGCTTGTTCACGCGCTGCGCCATCTCCGGCGCGAACGTTTGCATCGCCAGGAATGCCGCCGTGATCGCGCCGGGGCAAATCGCGTTCACTGTAATGCCGTGCGGCGCCCATTCGCGCGCGGCGGTGCGGGTGAGCGCGCGCAACGCCTCCTTGGCGACGTTGTAGTCCGCGGTTTGCGGATGGGCATTCACGCCATTGAGTGAGCACAGGTTGATGATGCGGCCGAAGCCGCGCGCTTTCATCGCTGCAAACGCCGCGTTCATCGCCCAGCGCGCGGCGAAGAATCCCCCGTCCAACTGGCGCTGGAACTCCGCGTCCGACTTCTCTTCGATAGGGCTCAGCGCCCCGAGTGGCACCGCGTTGTTGATCAGCACGTCGACGGCGCCAAACTGCTCAATCGCGCCGTTCACCAGCGCCTCGACCTGCGCCTTTTGCGTGACATCGCAGTGCCGATAGACGACATGGAAGTCCCTTGCGTTCAGCGCGGCCACCAGCGCCTCGCCTGCCGCATCGTTGATATCCGCCGCGACCACCTGGTAACCCGCTTCCGCGAAGCGCGTGGCGAAGGCTTTGCCGAGGCCGTCTGCGGCGCCGGTGATTACTGCCACTTGTGTCATATCTATCTCCTGTATTTCTGTGATATCAATTGTTCACCGGGAAAGGTCACAGAGACAATGGGTATTTATGCTTACAACCAGGTTGAGGTGCGGACTATGAAACGCTGGAACGGCTGGGGTGATGACGCGAACGATCTCAACTACGAGCTCAGCAAGTCCGCGCTCGGTTTCCTCGAAAGCCTGATTGGCAAGGCGACCCCGCTGCCGGATGCGAGTCTGGAGCAGGTGCTGGCAACGGTGCCGGCGTCACGCCTGCCGGAGCATGCGCTGTATAGCACCGATGCCGAGGAGCGCTTGCGCCATGCGCGTGGCCAGAGCCTGCCGGACTGGTTGGCGCTGCGCAGTGGCAAGTTGGGCACGTTTCCCGATGCCGTCGCCTATCCGCAAAGCAGTGAAGACGTGCAGGCGCTGCTGCTGCACGCGCAAACCCAGCAGATCGATGTCATCCCCTACGGCGGCGGCACCTCGGTGGTGGGGCATATCAATCCCGAGCCGAACGGCAGGCCGGTGCTGACGATCGACATGACGCGCATGAACAAGCTGCTCGCGCTCGACAAGCAAAGCCAGATCGCCACGTTCGGCGCGGGGACCATCGGGCCGCAGGTGGAATCACAACTGGCGCCGCTGGGGTATACGCTGGGCCATTACCCGCAGTCATGGGAGCTGTCGACGATTGGCGGTTGGGTGGCCAGCCGCTCCAGCGGGCAGCAATCGATGCGCTATGGCCGCATCGAGCAGATGTTTGCCGGCGGCCGTATTGAAACGCTCAAGGGCACGCTGGACATACCGACGTTTCCGGCCACCTCGGCGGGCCCGGACCTGCGCGAGTTCTTCCTCGGCACCGAGGGACGCCTCGGCATCATCACCGAGGTCAAGGCGCGCGTGACCCCGCTGCCCGGGCATGAAGCCTTTCACGTGTTGTTCTTTCCGTCGTGGGAGATCGCGCTGGCGGCAGTGCGTGAAATTGTGCAAAACAAAATGCAACTGTCCATGATGCGCTTGAGCAACAAGATGGAAACCTTCACGCAGCTGAAGCTGGCCGGCAGCGCGCGCGTCATCGCACTGCTGGAGTGGTACCTGAAGAAGCGCGGCATTGCCGACGATAAAGTGATGTTCACTTTCGGCGTGACCGGATCGAAGGCGCAGTGCGCAACGGCCCTGCGGCTCACCCGGCAAATCGCCAGTCGCCATGGCGGCGTGGGCGCCGGCCCTGCGTTGGGCAAGAAGTGGGAGCACAGCCGTTTTCGCTCGCCGTATTTGCGCCATGGCTTGTGGGATGCCGGCTACGCGGTTGACACCATGGAGACGGCGATAGACTGGGTGCGCGTGGCCGATGCGGCTGCTGCTATCCAAAGCGATATCGCGGGCGCACTTTCCGATGAAGGCGAGAAGGTGCATGCGTTTACGCACCTGTCGCACATGTATGGCCAGGGCTCCAGCGTGTACACCACCTACATTTTCCGCTGCGGCAACAGCTACGAGGAAACCAAGGCGCGCTGGGACAAGCTCAAGGCCGCGGGCGCCGAGGCCATTGTCCGGTTTGGCGGCACCATCAGCCACCAGCACGGCGTGGGCAAGGATCATGCGCAGTACCTGCAGGCAGAGAAAGGTGCACTGGGCATCGAGGCCATTCGGGGCCTGATCACTGTGTTCGATCCGCAGCAGCAAATGAATCCCGGGAAGCTGCTTCCCTGAAGACGCGACAGGCAGACAGGGCGGCAAACATGAGTACCCAAACCACGGGCTTTAACAATCGCGACGCCGTTTGGCAGTCGCTGCAACACGGTGAGCAGGATTGGGACCTGGTGGTGGTCGGCGGGGGCATCATCGGCGCAGGCATATTGCGCGAGGCAGCCCGGCGCGGACAGAAAACACTGCTCGTCGAACAGCGCGACTTCGCCTGGGGCACCTCCAGCCGATCCTCCAAAATGGTGCATGGCGGCCTACGCTATATTTCCCATGGTGATATTCGACTGACGAAGGATTCATTGCGCGAACGCGAGCGATTGCTGCGCGAAGCGCCGGGACTGATCGAGCGCATGGGCTACCACTTTACCTTGCGCAAGGGGCAGTTCCCGGGTCGCATTCCGTTCAGCATCCTGCTGTGGTTGTACGACACCCTGGCGGGCATCAAGAATCATCGGTATTTCAACAAGGCAAGCTTCGCCAGTCACTACCAGGGCCTCAACATGGACGGCGTCACCGGTGCGATGTACTACACCGACACCGTGACCGACGATGCCAGGCTGGTGTTGCGCGTGTTGCAGGAAGCCATTAACGCTGGCGGCGTCGCGCTCAATTACAGTTGCGCGCAATCGCTGGTCAAGCGCGATGGGCACGTCGCCGGCGTGGTGTTGCAGGATGTCGAGAGCGGCGTGCATGTTGAAGTGCGTTGCAAGGCGGTCATCAATGCCACCGGTGCCTGGGCGGATCGGCTGCGCAATGAAGTCAATCCGGAAAAACGTATCAGGCCCCTGCGCGGCAGCCATCTGGTGCTGTCACGGCACAGGCTGCCCGTGACGGATTCGCTGTCACTGTTCCATCCCGTCGATAAACGCCCGGTGTTTGTCTTCCCCTGGGAGGGCACCACCGTGGTGGGCACGACCGACCTCGATCACCGCGAGGAAGTCGATCAGGAAGCGTCCATCAATACGCAGGAGCTCAACTACCTGATGCGGATCGTGCAGGCGATGTTTCCCGACCACAACATTACCACCGATGACATCATCTCCACGTGGTCAGGCGTGCGCCCGGTGATTGGTTCCGACAGCGGCACCGATCCATCGAAAGAGCGACGCGATCACGCCGTGTGGGTCGACAATGGATTGGTGACCGTCAGTGGCGGCAAGCTCACGACGTTTCGCCTGATCGCGCTCGATGCGCTGAATGCCGCGGCGCCAGCACTTGGCGGACTGACTGTGCAGGAACCCAGCGATGCGATCTTCCGCGTGCCTGCGCTCAGCGTGGATCAGATGGATACTCCCGACAAGCCGTGGGCGCAGCGCATGATTGGCCGCTACGGGGATCACGCCAGGCAGTTGCTGCAGGAGTCGAGTGACGCCGAACGGCAACTGATCGGCGATACACAATTCTGCCTGGCCGAATGCCGCTGGGCCGCGCGGCATGAAGCGGTGCTGCACCTGGACGATCTGTTGCTGCGCCGCACGCGGCTGGGGTCGCTGTTGCAACGGGGTGGTGAAGCGCTGTTCCCGGCGCTGGAGTCGATCTGCATGGAAGAACTTCACTGGGACACGGCGCGCTGGCAGGCCGAGGTGGCGCGCTACCGTGAGATCTGGCGCAAACACTATTACCTCCCAAGCGACTAGGTGCGAAACCGAGACGGCCTATGAAAAATAATAATGAGTATGTCCTGGCAATCGACAACGGCACGCAAAGTGTTCGCGCGCTGGTGTTTGACCTCGCGGGGCAATTGGTCGCCAAGAGCAAGGTCGAGATCGAACCGTATTTTTCCGACCAACCGGGCTGGGCGGAACAGCATGTCGAGTATTTCTGGGACAACCTGTGCAAGGCCTGCAATGGACTCTGGCCACAGCTGGATTTCCCGAAGAGCGCCATCAAGTCCGTCGCCCTGACCACGCAACGCGCCACCGTCGTGAACCTCGATCGCGATGGCAAGCCGCTGCGCCCGGCGATTATCTGGCTGGACCAACGCCTCGAAAGCGACCTTCCCGGCATGGGGCTCTGGGGCGCGCTGTTGTCACTGGCGGGTGAAAAGGAGACGGTGAGGTTTTTTCGCAGCCAGGCCGAATCGCACTGGATCAAGAACCAGCAGCCACATATCTGGGAGAAGACGGAAAAATTCCTGCTGCTCTCGGGCTACCTGACGTATCGCCTGACGGGCAAGTATGTCGATTCCGTGGCGAGCCAGGTCGGCTACCTGCCATTCGACTTCAAGCGCCACCAATGGGCCGGCGCGCTCGACTGGAAGTGGCGCGCGCTGCCGATCAAGCGCAGCCAGTTGCCCGAGCTGGTGCCGGCGGGTTCGCCGCTCGGTGTCATCAGCGCGCAAGCCGCGCAGCAAACCGGCATTCCCGAGGGTTTGCCGCTGATCTCCGCCGGTGCCGACAAAGCGTGTGAAGTGCTCGCCTCTGGCTGCCTCACGCCCGATACCGGCAGCCTGAGCTATGGCACCACGGCGACCTACAACAGCACCAATACCCGCTACGTCGAGGCCATTCGCCATGTGCCCGCGTATCCGGCGGCGATGCCCGGCGCCTACAACACGGAGACCATCGTGCAGCGCGGCTACTGGATGGTGAACTGGTTCAAGCGCGAGTTTGGCTTGCGCGAGACGCACCTCGCAGCCCAGTTGGGCGTGGAAACCGAGACGCTGTTCGACGATCTGCTGAAACAGGTCCCGGCGGGTTCGATGGGGCTCACGGTACAGCCGTACTGGTCGCCCGGCGTGCGCATCCCCGGCCCCGAAGCCAAGGGCGCGATCATCGGCTTCGGTGACGTACACACGCGCGCGCACATATATCGCGCGATTATCGAAGGCCTGGCCTATGCGCTGCGCGAGGGCAAGGAGCGCCTGGAGAAGCGCAGCGGCCACGCGATCAAAACGTTGAAGGTCTCGGGCGGCGGCTCGCAAAGCGATGAGGCCATGCAAATCACCGCCGATATTTTTGGCCTTGTCGTTGAGCGCCCGCATACGTATGAAACCTCGGGCCTTGGCGCGGCGATCAATGCTGCCGTCGGCGTCGGCCTGTATCCCGACTACGCCACTGCGCTGCGGCACATGACGCACAAAGGCGAATGCTTTACCCCGAACCCCGAGCATGTGCAGATTTACGACAAACTCTATAAAGACGTCTATCTCAAGATGTATGACAGGCTGAGTCCGCTGTATGGTTCCATTCGACGCATAACCGGCTATCCGTTATTATTGTAGCGCTGCAGTCGTGAGGTAGCTTAAATCAATGCGCGCAGCATTCTTCGGTAGGGTCCGTTAGCTTGAGTCGTACAGCACAAGTCTCCATTGCCCTCGCGGTGTTGTTGCTGGTTTTTGCCAAGCTGCTGTATGACCTGTCCGCTGCCGCCCACAGCGGGCTCGTCCCCAATCTTGCCAACGATGCGCTCAACTGGGCCTGGCCCTATTACAACTACGCGAGTGCGAGTATTCGTTCCGGCGTGTTCCCGCTGTGGAATCCCTATACGGCGGTGGGTTCGCCATTTGTCGCGGATTTGTCCGTAGCCTTGTTCAATCCATTAAACTGGATTGTCTTGCTGGCGGACGTGCCAACCGGGCTGGTTCTCCTGCAGCTTTTCACGGTTTTCGTCGGCATGACGGGCATGTATTGCTACACGCGGTACCTGCAATTGCCCTGGCCTGCCCGCCTCCTGAGTTGTACGCTGTTTGCCTATGCACTGTTTACAGAGGCATTTCATCCCACGCCGGGCGGCAGCCTGTGCTGGTTTCCGACCCTGCTCTGGCTCACGCACCGCTTTCTGAATGCTCCAGGCCTCTCGAAGGCCGTAGGCATAAGCGTCGTTCTTGCGCTGTGCTTTCTTGCGGGATTTCCCAATTTCTTCCTCTATACCTGCATGGTTTTGCTTGTGTATGGCACGGTAGTGTTGCTGGGCATCTGGCCGCAGATTGGCACTGCAGGTGTTGTGTCGCGCGCTGCCATCCTCGTTCCGGCGCTGCTGCTCGTGCCGGGACTGGCCGCCGTACAGTTGCTGCCGGGCTACGAGCTCACCGGGTTTTCAGTCAGGGCGATTGAGTTGGGTTCAGCCTTCCGGGATGGCTCGTTGTTCGAGAGATTTTCCCTGGGGCTGATGTTCAGGAACTATTTAGAGACGGACCTGGCGTATGTGTATGCGCTTCCGGATATAAGAGTTCCATCTGGCATTTACTACCTGGGCGGCGCACTGCTGCTTTTACCTTTTGCGTTTGCTGCGCGGAAGCACCGCCTGGTCAGCATCGCGCTGGGCTCCGCATTTATTTTTATGTCGCTATTCATGCTTTCCACCCAGGTTCCCGCACTGTCTTTCCTGCAGGCCATTCCATTGGCCGACTCGCTGCGCATGCACGGCAGGGGCGTAGCCTATACCCAGAGCCTGCTGATTGTGTTGGCGGGCATCGGCCTCGCCGCGCTCTATGAGCGAGCACAAAGCCCGGCGGTTGTGAGCCGAAGTCGCGCACTGTTGGGCGCATTGTTGTTCGTGGCTTATGCCGCGGTGCTGTTGAGTTTTGCGTTCCAGATACTGGATAACAAGTACTATGTCGCAAGCCTGGTGATTTGCGCGCTACTGATCGTCTATGTGCTGCTGCGATCCACCGGATCCTCGTGGGCGATGCGATGCTGCCTCGTAATAGCGCTGGTGATTGTCGTGGACGCCAGTGTGCATCGCAGCAATCGCTTTCTCGTGCCGGCATTCGCGCAGGATGACGACGCATTCATCACTTCGAATGCCGCCCGGGCCAAAGCCGCACCAGGCCATTATCGCGTGTTTTTTGTGCCGCTCAGGGAGGGCGCGGCCTACCGACTGGCAAATCTTGGGCCCAAGTACCAGGTGCCAAACATCAGTGCCTACACCCCCATGGCTCTGGCGCGCTGGGGTAATTTTCTCCGCTACCTGGGGGGCGAGCAGGAATATGACCACATCATGTCGAGCTCGCTCAACCAGCGGTTTTACGGCGCTTTAACCCCGCCGCTGCAGAGCTTGTTGGCGAAGGAGCCGATGATTCTCGATATGGCATCGTTGCGCTACTGGATAGCCAAAAGTGGCAATCAAGAGAGCGCAACTGCGCTGCCGCGCGCCTATGCGGTGCGTCACTTTATACAAACACAGGATGAAGCTGGAAGCCTGGCGGCTATAAAGGCCAATCTGCCATTGATGGCAGGCACGGTAGTGCTGGAAGGCGCGTCGCCCTCGTTTCCTTCCGCCGCGCAACCGGAACCTGCGCAGCGAGGAGAGGTGGTCATCACGCTGCATGAGGCGCAGCAGGTCGACATGGATGTGGACGTCGCCGAACCCTCGATCGTCGTGCTCACGGATGCTTACTATCCGGGTTGGGAGGCCTATGTGGACGGTAAGGCCACGACGGTCTTTCGCGCCAATTCAGTCTTCAGGGCAGTGGAGGTGCCAGCGGGTGAGCATCGCGTCAGTTTCCGCTTCCGCCCACGGAGTTTCTTTTGGGGAATGACGATTTCCCTTGTCAGCATGGGACTTGTAATCGCGCTGGTTTTTCTGGATCGCGCGCGACGACGGCACTCGCAACAGATTCGGTAAATTCGGCTATAGCCTGAATCGCATCACCCAGGTAGGCGTTACTCATACACGCCATCCAGAAAAGGCGATGTGAAGACCACCCTGGTTCCCTGCTCAATGTCGGAAAATTTATTGCGTGTCGACCTTGGGTTGATCTCTTCCCAAGCCCGCCTCAAGCATTTCGCCCCCGAAGGTATAGGCAAGCCAGAGAGACCCTTCCGTCGAGAAATGAACCCCATCGGGACGCACGTTGTCGATCCCATCCATGCTCTCTACAAACACGCCTTCAGGGCAGAGCTTGGGAAACAGATCATACGTACGTACCTCAGGACGATCCTCGACAAGGCGGGGGATAAGTGAGTAATTCAAATGGCGCACCCGTGCCGTATCGTACAGTCCGGTGCTCGTGCCCTGAGCGTTGGCCTGCATCTGCATCGAACGGGTGCAGGGCGGTTGAATCCAGAGAATCGCCGCGCCGCCTGCCGCGAGTACATCGACGGATTCGCGGTACTCTCGCAAAAGATAGTCATCGAAGGCCGGGTCACCGGGGAGCTTCATCTGCGGCCATTCCGGCAAGCGGCGTTCCTGCGTGTCAAAGATGGAAGTCATCACGATGACCAGGTCCGGCTTAAACTGCTCAATCTGTGCTTTCCAGCGCGAGTGGACACGGAGGCATCTCTCGGGCAGAGGCTCCTCGCGATCCTTGAACCACCATGATTCGACCAAGCCTTCGTCTGCCAGGCCACAGCCCCCCGTTGCGGTCGTCCAAACTTGCGCTGCACCAGTGTCGGCGGCCCAGCGCTCGAGGCCGTAGCCGAAAGTCCTGGCCACAGAGTCGCCTACTACCATAACTCGTGGCAAAGAACCGGGGTCAGGTCGTCGGTATAGTTCAAGACTGTCGAGGACCACGGCGAGTGCAGCTGGAGCAAAAGAATCGCTTGCGGGGTCAATTTCGGCTCGTAACTCGTCCAGGAGTATATGGCGGATGCGCATGTCCTCTTTTAGCAACAGGTTCATCGCGTTGATGAACGGGTCAGTCATCAACAGCAATTCCTCCTCCCCGGAACTAGGTATCCGCGCCCAGACAACCGGAGCACCTTGGGCGAACAGCAAGCCGAGGCCGCCGCGCAGAGTCGATTCGGTCCACGCTGTGGCCGCGATATGGTCACTCGCTGGATCAATACCAGAAAATTTGGCGATCTCGGCGGGGTCCCATCTGTTCACGAAAAAAAGCACCACATCAGGGTTCACGGTAGCAACAAGTGACGGCCATTCCTTCAACCATTCGGCACACGTCCTGGTTCCGTCATCCATGGTAGCGATGCCGTCGCAACGAAAAGGCTCGGCTACAGTAACAGCGAGATTTTCTGCGTCTGCGGCTCGAGCCTCCAGCGCTGCTATGACTTTTGCCGACGACGCATCCGCAACGACGAGTACATTCAAGATTTTGTCTTCGACCAGAGTTGGTGCCTCCTCGGAAATTGGCGTGGCCAGAGGAGACAGTTCCTCGTTGATTTCACGGTTGCCCGCCGCATAGGCGGCCACGACGATTAACACAGTACAGGCGGGGGCAATGGTCCAGCGAACGGATTTTTTCAAGCGGCTCGGGAAGCCGTTCCGGATCGGCATCTCAAGCAGGTTGTAGGAGGCAATCGCCAGCGCGAAGGTGAGCGCCATGCGCAGGGTGAAGAGTGCCCAGCCGTCGAGGCCTGTGTACTCCTCATCGAGCCACAGGAACAGGGGCCAGTGAAACAGGTAGAGGCCGTAAGTGATGCGACCCATCGCCGGGAGGAACCCCCACGCCAAAATCGCTTTGACGGGGCCACCGGACAGGATGCTTACGATAAGAACACAGGTAACCAGGGAAAACAGTGTGTAACCGCCCTGCCAGATGGGGCCGTCGGTGAGTTCGATATGTGTCCAGGCCCACACGGTAATGGCGAAGGCAATCGATCCAGCAAGGGCGAGAAACTGCCGCCCGCGCTCCCCCGGATTGAGAGGATACCGTGCCAGCACGACCGCGAGTAAGCCGCCCACCAGCAACTCGGCCGCGCGAGTATCGGTGCCGTAATAGAGGCGATCCAGACTGGCGCCCTGGTGGTAGAGCCAAATCATCCACGCAGTCGAGGCAAGGGTGCCGAACAGAAAGAACGCGCCAATCGACAGCGACGAATTCCTCCACTTGATCAATGCCACGAAAGCCAGCGGCATTAGCACATAGAATTGTTCCTCGATCGCGAGCGACCAAAAATGCTGGACGGGCGATGGCGCCGCAAACAGGTCGATGTAAGACTTTTCAGTAAGGATGAAGTACCAGTTGACCACCTGGAAGGCCGCAGCCGTGACCTGACCCGGTATTTCACGCACCTGGTAAGGGCTGGCAGCCGTGGCGCCGTAAAGAATGACACCAACCAGGGTCAGGAGCGCGGCTGGCATAAGGCGACGGTAGCGCTGACTCCAGAATGAGACCAGATCCACTGTGCCGGTCTGCGCCCATCTGCGGAGCAAAATTGAAGTGATCAGAAACCCCGATAACGTGAAAAACTGCGACAGGCTCAGGAACGCACCCGTGGACCACGGAAGCTCGCCGTGGTAGGCGAGCACGACGGACATCGCTACGGCGCGCAGCCCATCAAGCGCGGGATGATAGCTGGAGATTGCTGAAGACGGCCGGAACGGAGTCTCTCGGCTCGAGTAAAGCGGCCCGGTATTCGACATTTATCTGGACCCTGGCGTTACGCCTGATGAACTCCAATGATGGGCGGCACAGGGTAGTCGACTGCGACAGAGCGTTTTGTCAAGAAACCCATATTGATTTTTAAGCGCCCGCCAAGGATTAATTATTCGAAGACTCCTACAGGCTAGCAAATATGCAGAAGGCGCTTTCATTTCCCGTTAGTTTCTCAGGCATGAGTGAAGTTAACTGCGGCCAGCGATACTAATCAAACACCCCCTGCGTCGCAAGCCGCAGGGACGAAAGTCTAGGAGCTTGTCACACTATTGCAAGCTCCGCGCGGGCGATCCGAATCGTGATCCTCACTGGCCGGCAGCTGAACTGGCTGCTCGACGCCTACGATATCAGTTGGTAGACCCTGCTGGGGTTGGTGACATAAGCCAATCAGCAAATTGAGGTCATCGTAGCTATCGATAAACCATGAATATAAACTGCTGAGAATTCAATTTTGTGATCCTTTGCGTATTTCCAGGGGCCTGCAAGATAGTTCACTTGTTGTGTATGCCTTGCATAGCCAGGTTTCTTTCAATTTTTGGCGTGTTCGATTTTGAACGCGCAAATACCATTCGAGAACATAAGGTGAGTAGAGTCAAAAGTGAGCTGGTCGCATTACAGGAAACGTTATACACATCACGAAACCCGACCCGTATGTGGTTGCATACCAGTCGCCGGGACTGGGTCAACAACGCGCTGAAAATCTGCGCAAGCAGTCGCACCGTAAAGCGCTCAATCGAGGTTGGACCTGGCGCTGGCGGCTACCTGCCGCTGCTATCGGGATTGAGCGAGCAGGTGATCGCCGCGGATATTGAACAGGAGTACCTCGAGTATGCGCTGGATATCGCCAGCGATCTGAAAAACGTGCAATGCACAACGGATGATATAACGCGATCAAGTTTGCCTGCGGGTGCGTTTGACCTGGTGCTTTGTACCGAGGTCATTGAACACATCGCGGACTCGCCGTCGGCGCTGGCAGGGCTGCGGCGGTTGTTATCGCCAGGTGGCAGGCTGGTGCTCTCCACCCCTCAACGGTACAGCCCACTGGAGATCTGCAGCAAAGTGGCGTTCTTGCCTGGCGTTATCGAACTGGTTCGACTCATTTATCGAGAGCCAATCATTCCCACTGGCCATATCAATCTGCTGACGGAGAAGGAGTTAAAGCTGCAGCTTGATAACGCTGGGCTAGTGATCCTTGAACAGTTCAAATGCGGGCTGTATTTGCCGGTTGTCGCGGAAGCGATGGGTAGGGTTGGCTTGAAGATAGAGCAGTGGCTTGAGGAAAAACTGCGGGATAGCCGGCTCGACTGGCTGCTGTGGACCCAGTGTTATGTGCTTAAGGCAAAAGACGCGGACGCCTGAAAGTATCACGGCTGGCTCACACGCTGACTCATCAGCAACAGGGGTACTAGTATTCGTCTTCTACTATAAAGCTGGGCCTGCCCTTCGATTCAAGATAGATACGCCCTATGTACTCGCCAAGGACGCCGATGCTGGTAAGCTGTATGCCGCCAAAGAACAAGACAACAATAATCAGTGACGCATAGCCCTCTACGGCAATGCCTTTAAACAACGCGATAAATACGATGTAGCACCCCATGAGAAAAGACATCATGGAGAAGAAAATCCCGAGGTAGAGCCAGAGCCGCAGCGGCGCGGTACTGAAGCTCGTGAGTCCGTCCAGCGCGAAGTTCCACAGGGACCAGGCGTTGAAAGTCGATGTGCCGGCGTGCCTCTTCGCCCTTTCATAGTCGATGGTGGTGGATTTGAAGCCGACCCAGGAAAACAATCCCTTCAAGAAGCGCTGGTTTTCTGGAAGACGTACTATTTCGTTGGCAACCCGGCGACTGATCAAGCGGAAGTCGCCGACGTTCTCCGGGATCTTCTGTTTGGATATCAAATTGTGCAACTTATAGAACAGCGAGGCGGATACGCGCTTCGCGGGGTGATCACTGCTTCTGTCAACGCGCCTGGCAAGGACCACGTCGAAGCCCTTTTCCCATTCGGCGATCAATCGGCCAATAACTTCGGGTGGGTCCTGCAGGTCGGCGTCAATCGGTATGATCGCATCTCCCCGCGCAACGGACAGTCCGGCTGACAGCGCTGATTCCTTGCCAAAATTCCGCGACAGATTAAGAATCCTTAACGCAGGATATGCCGGCTTCTGTTCCAGCAATCGCTCCAGCGTGTTGTCGCTGCCATCATTGACGCATATGATCTCGTAGGTAACCTGGCAGGATTCCAGTATTGCGGTAATCGAGGAAAGAAAAACCTGAACATTCTCCTGCTCGTTGTACATCGGGCATATGAGTGAAACTCTGGGTGCCATAAAACTCCCTTCGGCGGGCATCACTATTAGCGTTCAATAAGAGTGTACAGGGGATTCCGATTCATGGGCAGGTATGGGTAGGTAGTAGAAACCGGGTGTCACTGCGCATGCCGTCGACTCATGCGCTGCAGCAAATGTGCGCTGCATCTCTGTTAGCAGATGGCAGAAGGGAGGGCCATGTTGGTTTCGGCAACAAACGCCGATTTGTGAGGTGTGTCATGTAGAGCTCCAGCAAATAATGGTGTATATAAAATAAGTTGTTACAATCAAATCGTCAGTGATACGCAGCAAAACCTTTTGCTAAGTAAGGGTTATCGGGCGTCTCGATTTAAAAATTGGACCTTTCAATGTCTAAGCTCAAGGTTATGTTAGTCAACCCTCCGGTCTTTCATGTGTATGAGCCATGGTTTGACACCCCCGATTTCGTCCGCCCCAGTATTGCCTACATTGCCGCCTATCTGCGTGACCATATGGATTGCGAGATACGGTTGCTCGATTCCAAGTTTGAACGCCTGAATTTTGTCGACACGGTTGATCGAATAGAAGACTTTGCGCCAGATATTGTCGCTTACACCGCATTCACGAATGAAATAAAACCCGCTGCAAAAGTCGCTCAGATGCTGATCGAGCGCAAGCGAATCAAACCCATGCAGGTCGTAGGTGGCGTACATGTCACCGCGCTGCCCGAACAAAGCATAGAGGAATTCCCCCAATTTGATGTCGTCGTTTACGGCGAGGGCGAGATAACGTTCCTGCAATTGTGCCAGGCCTTCGTCGCCTCAGCCGCATACGATGCAATTGATGGCCTGGTATTTCGTTCCGCCGATGGGACGGTGGTCAAGACGGCCCCCAGGGAACGCATTGTTGATATCAACGATATTCCCGTGCCCGCATGGGATTTGTTACCTCCCGCGAGGCAGTACTTTATTCAAGCCCAACGAGGGTGCCCATTCTCGTGCAAGTTTTGCATGAATCCTGGCGGTAAGTTTGTTCGTCATCGTACAGCTGAAAGTGTTATCGATGAAATTCGAGATCTGGCTGTCAATTATGGCGCGAAGAAGATTTTATACGGTGATGAAATATTTACCGTCGACCTGCCGTGGACCAAGGATTTGGTGCGCAAAAAAATCGCCAATAACTTGCACCAACTGGTTGAGTGGAGCGCGACAACCCATGTGCGCTTTATTGATGATGAATTGTGCGAGTTGATGAAAGCCAGCAATTGCTCGGGTGTAGGT
Source organism: Haliea sp. (assembly GCA_016704305.1). GTDB lineage: Bacteria > Pseudomonadota > Gammaproteobacteria > Pseudomonadales > Halieaceae > Marimicrobium. The sequence continues at coordinate 89,464 of JADJAL010000018.1, forward strand.
TTAGGCATTGAGACTGGAAGCGAAGATCACCTGAAGAAAGTTGGCAAGGGCACCACCATAGAACTGATGTTGCGTGCCAGGGAGTGCACGAGGCGAGCAAACCTTTGGACGGAAACGTTTTGTATTCTGGGCCAGATCGATGAAACGCTGGAGTCACTGAAAGCTACAATCGACCTCGTAATTAAACTGAATCCCGATTTGCCTATTTTCGGCATTATGGTTCCTTACCCGGGTACTGAAGTTGCGCGGCTGGCGGCCAAAGGGCAAGGCGGCTATAAAATCGTTTCAACCGACTGGGACGATTACAACAAGCAGATAGGCGGGGCCCTGGAGTTTGCCGGGTTAACACGCAGCCAGGTCGAGTTTTTCCAGATTTTCGCGTATGTGCGGGTCTATCTGGCGAACCGACGTTATTGGGATCTGGTGAAATTCTGCTGGACGTACGGTCGCGCCGGCATGGTTGTCGTTCTCAAAAACCTCAGGTTTGCGCTTTATAATCTTGCCGGAAAAAGTCAAAAAAATGTCAAAGAGTGCGAGCCAAGCCAGGTGATTGCCATTGGGAAAGCGATGGATGACTGGGAGATATGGCAACTCGCCGAGTTAAAAAGGGCAAAGAAAGTGCATAACGAGCCGGCAGATAATTCTGCCTGATTGCGGGGTTCGAACGCGAGGATCCTGAATGTTTGATGGGCCGGTCCTCGCTGCATATGGCCAGCACGCCACCCGTTACACTGCGCGCAGTGGTGAACGATCATGAAGCGAACACACATGATTCTGCTGGCCACGGCAATCCTGTTGCAGGCGTGCGCCCAGCCAGCCCAACAGCCAGTTCGGCAGCCAGATTCCCAGCCATACGCCCAGAGCGCAGGGCCACTGCTGCACGCTGAGCCGTGGGCAGAGGCAGACCGACTCTTTTTCAACAACCCCGACACACCCGAGTGGAAAGGCGCCGACGTCGCCAACAGCGTCGCCGTGGACGACAATCGCATCCTGTGGGTATTCGGCGATACGCTATTGGCGGAGCCCGGCGTGAACGCGTGCGATCGCTTCGGCACGTTCGATATCGCATTGCACAACTCCCTGGCACTGCAGTGGGGGACGGATCCCACCACCGCGCGTATCGAGCATTTCTGGGGACATGCTGGTTCAGGGCCGGAATCGTTTTTCTCGCCAACGGAAGACGATGGCAGCTGGTACTGGATGGGTGGCGTCACGGTATTCGGCGACCAGGCGCTGGTGTTCCTGATGCATGCGCGCTCCACACTGCCGGCAGGCGCGGACGCCAACGAGGCCACCGCCTGCGCGGGCCTGAATTTTGAGATGCTGGGCTGGGATGCGCGCATTGCTCGGATTACCCCGCAAACACCGGATAAATGGCAGTGGCGCTCCGTGAGCCTGCCGGATGACGTGACGTGGCACGGCATCCTTGCGGGGTCATCAACGGTTATCGTGCGGGACGACTTTCTTTATGCGTGGTCTGCCGGGCCCGCCACGCTGGCGGGCAACCCGTGTTCCTTGCGCGTTGGCCGTTGGCTGCAGCGACGGCGGGCGACCTGCGCGCGCCGCAGTGGCATACGGATGCAGGATGGACGTCACAACTGGCGTTAGGCAGCGCGGCACCGACGCCCATCGTCAACGACGGCAACAACGAGGTATCGGTTGCCGAGAAGGTCTGGCCGGGCGCAGCGCAACCGTGGTGGTGGTTGCAGAGCAGCCACGTGATGAACTCGTCGCTGTGTTATCGCAGTGGTTCGTCGGCAACGAGCTTTGGCGAATGCCTGGAGTTTATGCGGCCATCAGAACTCGACACGTATCCGGACAGCAGTCTGTTGGTGTACGCCGTGAAGTTTCATCCGGCATTGAGTGGGCAGGGGAGCGATGCTGCGATTGCGACGTATGTGGTGAACAGCTGTGACCTGCGTGACATTCAGCAGAAGTGTGATTTGTACTATCCGCGTTTTATCAAGCTGCGCCTGCGCCAGTCTTCAAGCGACTGACGCAGGCGTCGCTACCACATCACTGTGACGTCAGTCGCTCATCGGCGATAGCCGTCTCGCGGTACCAGTCCGTCATGTCGTCGTACATATCGCCGTGCAAAATGTGCAGCGGCGCCCGGTGGTAGATTTTGATGTCGTGGAACGGGTCGGTCAGTATTTTGATAGCCCATACCAGGCCAGACTGGAAGCCCATCAGATAGAACAGATGCACGGTCCGAAACAACACGGCGCCGATGCCCGTGGCCAGCCACAGAATCGCGGTGTTGTAGATCAGGCCCTTGTCGATTTGCTGGTCACTGAGCAGGCCGAAAAAGTCCGGGATGAACCACAGAATGATCGGCACCGCGATCCAGATCGAGAGCAGAATGACCTTGCGGCGCAGGTTGTAGCCGACCTTCACGCTTTCCTTGTATTCATGCGTGGCGCCGTTTACCTCATCGTAGGTTTTGGGTTCGAAGAAAAAGTGGCCGACTTGCCGCAGCACCATGGCCAGCAGCCAGCCGACCATCACGGCCGCGACGGGATCGACGAATATCAGGTAGTAACTGACGACGAAGCAGCTGGCGCTCAGGAGATGCAGCAACTGGTTGACACGGTTGTGGTGGTAATAGCGGTGATCGTCCCAGCGCTGGCGATGCAGTTCTTCAAAAAATGTCATAGTGTCACCTCGTTAGTGTGTGGAGTTGCGGGGAAAGACAGGAGCGCTTCTCCCATCTGTATGCGCTCGCCAGTGCGGATACCGTCGCAGAACTGGTAGTCCGCAGTGGCAAACAAAATGATGGTGGAGCCGTGTTGGAAATAGCCGAGTTCATCGCCCTTGCCAAACGAGGCATCACACGCAATCTTCCGCGGACCCTTGTAATGCATGTCCAGCAGCGTATCGAGCCAGCGCAAACGGATACTGGCGACCAGGATGGCCGCAACAGCGACCAGGCAGACGGAACTTTGCGGTCGCTGCGTCTCGAGTTCCATCACGGCCCGCTCATTCTTGCAGTACAGATTTTCAATGCGTTGCAGCGCGATGGGATTGACGTTCCAGGTGTCGCCGGAAATATAGGTGACTTCACGTATGCGGCAATCGATTGGCGCGTGAAAGCGGTGGTACATGCTACTGGTGAGCCGCAATGTGATGTACCTGCCGTCCCGGTAGGTCTCGCGCAGCGCGCTGTCGGGCATGAGGTCTTCCAGATAGTAGGGAAAGCCCTTGGCCTGGAAGACCATCGTCCCGGCGATAGTGCCGTGCTCGCCGACGATGGCGTCGCAGGGACTGACGACAATGTCCGCGCGGTCATCAATCGTTCGCGCGCCGGGGCGCAGCTCCCGCGTAAAGCACTCCTGCAGGCTGGAAAACTCCTGCTGCCGCGACTCACTCAGGTCCAGGTCGTCGGCAAAGGTCTTCCAGATGCGCAGCAACAGGCGGGTAAGTCGCGGGTTCTCGATGCCGCTCAGCCAACCCATGAACTGCGTGGCCAGGCGACGCGGAATGCGGTTGGTCAGCAGGAAATTGAGCTGCGCGTTCTGCGACATTGACTGTACGAGATTGCTCATGGTTCAGGCGACCGAGCGCTGCTCGACGACGCGCAGGGTTGTCGGCAGTCCGAGGTCCTTCACGTACTGCGTCATGATGCGCTCTGCGCTGTAGTGGCCGGCCCGTGCGCGCGCGGCGGTGCGCATGGTGTTGCGCCTGGCCTGCCAGCCGAAGTGGGAGACGATCTGGGCGGCCATCTCGCGCGGATCATTGACCAGATAGCCGCTGACTTCGTGCTCGATGATGTCGCGCGGCCCTTTGCAGTCGTAGGCAATCGCGGGCATGCCGTGCGCGAACGCTTCCAGCAGTACATTGCCGAAGGTGTCAAAGCGCGAGGGAAAGACAAACATGTCGAGGCTCGCGTACAGTGACGCCAGCGTCGCCTTGTCTATCCAGCCCATGAACCGGGCATCCGGCAGCAGCGCTTTGAGCTCTTCCTCGGCGGGGCCGCTGCCAGCGATCACCAGCTTCAGGTTTGGCAACGACTTCCTGGCGCGTGCCATGATGTCAGGCAGGTCCATGATGCCCTTCTCCGCGCTCAACCTGCAGGCAATGAACAAGACGGGCGTGTCATCGTTTGCATCCGCGAACAGGTCTGACTTCTTGATGGGCTTTACCGGCGCAGTGACGTCGGGTGCATGGTGCGCGGTGAGGAAAACCTTTTCCTTGTCCAGCTGCATCTCGAATCCGGTCAGCCAGTCGCGATGCTCCCGATTAAGCACGAAAACGCCGTCAAACTGGCTGTAGAGCAGGCGCAGCAGGCGCCGCACGCGGTCGCGCTCGTGCTGGGTCGCCTGCGTGGTGCACTTGATGTATTCGATCCAGTCCGTGTGCATGAAAAAGAAACACGGCACATTGAACATGTGCTTCAGGTAGAGCGCCACGGCCACCATGGGTCCTTCGGTGGAGCAGATTACGCGGTCGTAACCGCCTTCATAAAATATGCGGGCAATTTCCAACAGGTCCGGAATGCGCAGTTGCTGGCCACCGGAATCTGGCAGCGTGAACGCCGACAGAGGTCGTGTCACATGCAGGTGTGGTTCCGGGACGGCCGTTTCGTGGCATACCAGCAGGTCGATCGCGATGTCCTTGCTTTGTATCTGCCGCAGCTTGCCGGTCAGGGAATTGCACACACCGTTCTTGTCGAATAGCGTGTCCGTAAGGTGCAGTGCACGGTATTCGTGATGGTTGCGACCGAGGTGCGAGGCGAAATTGTTGAGGAATGTCCTGTTCTGGTACAGCGCTCGCGTGCTGGCGAGATTGGCGCCGGCCAGCACCGCAGCGATCATCACCGGAAAAGTGAGTTTATCCACCAGGTCGCCGATGCAGCGATCCGTTACCTGTGTATGCTTGCTGGGCGTGCCGAGCAGCCACGCCGTCACCTGGCTGGGAACCTCGAATTTTCGTGTCAGCTCCTCCGTGGAAAAGCTGCCGGATTCCCCCAGCTTCTCCGCCAGTTTTGAATCCTGTACGCGTTGGATGATGACCTTGCTGATCTGGGTAAAAAGGTCGGCGATGGCGAAGTTCACGGTTTCGGTAAAGTCTTCGGCACAGGTTGCGCGACTGTCGGCGATCTGCTCCAGGTAGGAAATGCAGAACCGATACTTCTTGGAAACGTTCCAGCGCAGCATCTTGTTGGGCTTCTTGCCCTGCAAGGCATCGTGGACAAACGCGAAGAACTTGCGCGACTGCTTGTTCTTTTGCAGCTCCAGCAAAATGTTGCTGAGCGCAAAGCAGGCCAGTTTGTCGCTCGCTTCTCCGCGGTGCAGCAGGATGCGCAGCAGGCCGGGATCTTCAATATTCGTGGCGATCTGTGCAAAGTAATCCAGCAGCGCGATATTCAGCTTCTGGTTTTCAGACACCTCGCCGTACGGCGCCATATTGCCTGCGCGAATCGCCTCCAGCGCGAGCTGCGATGGCAGTTCCGAGCGCAGGCGCTGCTGCAGGTTGGGGATCATCAACTGGCTGCCGCACTGGCCCGCGAAAATGCCCATGTGGTCATCCGATCCGCCGGTGAGCACTTTAGGTCTTTCCGGGTCTACACCGAAATCGCGCGGGTCCAGTTTGTGCTTTTTGGCATAGCCTCGGATTTTTTCCGGCGTGAGACCCTGCACCCAATTCAGCGTGAGCGTTGACTGCCACAGGTCGCGCTGGCCGTTCAACACTTCAAAGCGTTGGAACATCACGGCGAATTTCTCGAACAGCTCCAGGTCGATATTCTCGCTGCGGGTATAAAAATACAGCGGGTGCGGCAGCACTACCGGGATATCGTGCTCCGCGGCATAGCGCAGGAAGTCGTACACATTCTGCCGCTTGGCATACAGCACCAGTTCCTGCTCGGGTGAAAAGCCGTACGTAAGCACGTGCAGGTAGAGATTGGCTTCCGGGAAGTAACAGGTGAATTCAGCACCTGCCAGCACATCGTATCCCTGGTCCAGCAGCGTCCAGCAGGAGCGCGCGTTGTTGTGGTTGGTGACGGTTATCACGTCGCTGCCGTTGCGGCGCAGGCACTTCACCAGCTTGCTGGTTTTCAGCCAGGTTTCCGGCAGGCCGAGAATACGGCCCCACAGCTCGTCCGGCGTATCACTGTTGAAGTCGTGGCAGTGCATGTCGAGGCGCAGGGTGTCTTCGATGGCGAAGCGCCCGGATTCGCGCGCCAGATAAGCCCTGAACTCCTCCGCCAGCGAATTCCTGAACTCCCCGTGTTGCATACCCATCACTGTCGATTTTGCAATCATGGCGCGACCTCCCCTGTATTTCGTGGCTGGATGTCCTGCAGACGTGGTTGTACTTTGCTGAGCAAAGGGAATCGGGCGTGGAGCATCTCCGCCATGAGTTGTCGCTTGATTGATGTCGCGGTGAGTTCCGCCGACTGCCACCACCAGCCGTCGCCAGACATCTGCCGCGCCGCGCGCACGAAGCGCTCGGTGACTTCCTCGAACTCCGCGTCAGTAAAATTCAGGCTCATGATCATGCGGCCACTGCCTACCCAGCTCAGCTCCAGCCCCTGGTCGCGCAGGTAAAACTGGAACATCCAGTTGTAGCGGCTTGGCGTGAGGTACAGCACGGTGCAAATGGTGTGGAGATTGGCCACTTTCACCGGCAGTTTTTCTTCCTGCAAGCGCGCATTCAAACGCGCAATGCGCGCGTCCCAGAGGGCCTCCGCCTGCGCGTACAAGGTTTGGTACTGCGGCTGCTCTATCCGCCGCAGGAACACATCCATCGCGGCGAGCACATAGGGGTGCGAATTGAACGTGCCGCGCGCGAAGGAGATATGTGCAGGTTGTTCCGGCTTGAAGCGCTGCATCAGCTCGCGGCGACCGCACAATACACCCACGGGAAATCCACCTCCCAGCGTCTTGCCGTAGGTCACCATGTCGGCCTGGATGCCGAAATAGCCCTGCGCGCCACGATAGCCGAGTCGAAAGCCGGTAAAGACCTCGTCGAAAATGAGTACGATCTGGCGACGCGTACAGACATCACGCACGCACTGCAACCAGCGGGTGTACGCCGCGCGATTGAAATCGGCGGAGCGATTGCTGTTGACCAGGCTGGCATCCCCGGGAGCGTCTGCATTGGGGTGCATTGCCTGCAGCGGATTGATCAGCACGCAGGCGATATCGTTGCGCGTCTCCAGCACTTTGAGCGTGCGTTCACTCAGGTCGCGCAAGGTATACACGTCGTCGACATTGCGTTGGTTGCCGACACCGGGCTGCACGCCGTCCCACCAGCCGTGGTAGGCGCCGCACAGGCGCACCAGATGCGTTTTGCCGGTGTGATAGCGCGCCAGGCGGACGGCCTGCATGACGGCTTCCGTGCCTGACATATGGAATGACACTTCATCCAGGCCAGCTATCTGCGCGATTTTTTCTACGTTGTCGCGTACCACGGGGTGGTAGGCGCCGAGTACCGGGCCCAGCTGGTGAACCCGTTGCATCCCTTCTTCGATGCACTCTTTATAGAAATCGTAGCCGAAGACATTCACGCCGTAGGAGCCGGTGAGGTCGTAGCGCCAGTTGCCATCGAGATCGCGGATGCGCACATCCGCGCTCTCCTCGACCACGGTCGCCTGCCGCAATGCAGTGGGAAGCAGCTCGCGATACGGAAAGGGGACGCGGTAGGCGCTGGTGAAGCTCACGTCGGAAATGCGGCTGTCGAGCGTTGCAGCATACGCCAGCGATTTGGGTGACCTTGCGGCACTGGCCTGCGCGAGTCGCGACAGTCCCGCGCGACGTTGCTCCGCAATCTCCGCAGGTGCTCCGTCACTGACGAAGTACTGCTCGTGGTTAAAACTGTAGGCGGCTACCTGGCGGGCGATCCTGCGCGACCATTTGGCATGCCCGCGCAGTGAAGGGTGCTTGGCCCGCGAGAGCCGCAGGCGGATGTGGACTTTGTATGCCAGCGCGCAGCAGGCAGCAATAGACAGTACGTAAACAACAGCAGATTGCAGCATAACGCCCCTGATTCAGGCGCCAGCCGCTTGCACGGAGTGCGCCTGTTGGTTTCGGTGAATCTATCGGGGAATCGTTGCAGTTGAATGACAGTTATATGCGATTTATGTTGCAGTCGCCGGCGGATGTCAGGCCGCGAATGAGCCGCGCTGGTCGGATGCCAGGCCCTGGCGAACAGCATCGAGCGTGCGTTGCGCGCGTTGACGCGAGTCGGTCATCGATGTCTCGTGGCGCAATTCAAGATAGATATCGAGCAGGCGCAGTTCATCGGCGATGCTCCAGCTTTCCGGTGTCTTCGAGCCGCCCTGGCGATAGAATCGGGTGACAGCCTGCTCGAGAATCCTGGGTACATGCCCGGGTCTGTTGACGTGCTGGTCGAGCAGTAACGCAACACCGTATTGTGATGTGACGTAGTCCGCGACAGGCCTCCCGAGAATATATTTTCCGGGATGCCGGTAGAAGGTGTGCAGTCTGTCCATTGCGTGATGTATTTGCACTTCCCTCACATCCGCGTCCTCACCGGCGCACCAGAAGCGGTAGGCCCAGATGTGTTCGCGCAGCACTTCCTTCTCGCTCGCAGTGCGCAATGCGCGGCCTTTCAGCGTGAAACGTCCGCGCGCGATATCACTCGGGGATTCGGGGACCTCCACCACATCGAGTCCGGCATCTTTAAAATATTTCTCGAATGCCTGCGGCTTGTCGCGCTTGAGGCGATGAACCAGCGCAGGCAGTTCACCCGCGCTATCGCCGGTGCCTGCGGTCCATTGAAAACAGCCAAACGTCAGGTAAGCGTTGTCCCAGGTATTGATGGCCTCGAGTTTTCCTTCATTGGCCGATACCGCCTGCATGACGCGCAGCAGTGAATCCGACAGGTGGGTAAATCGATCGGCATGATTCGTGACGTAGTTGTGGATAGACACGCGGCCGACGTTGTAGACGCCTTTGCGATAGGTTTTTGCAAAGACCTGCCCGTCCGGGCCGATGACGTCGCTGCCGCGCACGATCACCGACTTTGGTTTGACAACAGGCGTTTCCGGAATCGCCGTTACGTATCTGGCGGCGACAAACCCGGTTCCTCCAGCGGTGCGAATCTTCCACCAACCCGCTTCGAGCGCCAGCAGGTCAATCACCGTACCCTTGTTCAGGCTGCCAATTTTTGTGCCGCCCGGATTGTCGCGAATGTTGAGTCCTGCTTCTGCATTGACAATTCCCTTGTTCATACACCGTCCCTCGTGTGTGCTGTCGGCGCCGCCGTTATCAGTCTAGCAGCCCCTCAATGTCCCGCTAGTAAACACCTGTTCGCCTCGCCTACTACATTTCTGTTACTTTAGTCACCGCATCCATAATAATTCAGGAGAAGGGTGATGCCATCGCTACCAGCTTCGCGTCTGTCGCAGGCGTCATGCCTGCTGTCCTTGTGTGTAATCCTGTCGGCCTGCAGTGACGGCAATGACAACCAACCCACCGTCAACGAGCCGCCGGTCGACCCCCCGGTATCGACAGTGTCCGCGCGGGTGGCGACGGAGGGCGATCTCCTGGCGGGCCCGCTGGCCCGCGGCAGGCCGGGCGACTTCGTGCTGGAAAACGAGCACCTGCGGGTCATCATCCAGAAGGCGGGCCGGCAGTGGCTCAGCATCGGTACCTATGGCGGCAATATCATCGATGTCAGTCGCAAGGATGCGGCGGGTGCGATGCTGCCCGACCACCTGGAAGAGTTCGTGATCGGCCTGAATATCGAGAATACGCCCAATTACACGGATATCCGTATCGAAAAAGACGGCAGTGACGGTGAAGCCGCTGTTATCTGCGCGACCGGCCCCGATGACCTGCTCGAACTGGCCAACGCCAGCTCCGCGATCCGCGATTTTGGCGCGACGCTCCCGGCCAGCGCCGATGACCGGGATTTGCCGATCGAAATCGAAACCTGTTACTCGATTGCGCCGGGTGCCCGCTATGTAACGCTGGATACCACCTTCAGGAATGAGGGGAGCACGGATCTGCCGATCTATTTGACGGAGTACATGAACGGCTCCGGCCAGGTGGAGTTCTTCCAGCCCCATGCGGGATTTGGTGAGCCGCTGTATACACCGTCCTGCCCCGAGGAGACCTACGTCGCCTGTGATGCCGTGGAAGGCGGCATGTGTGATCAGTGCAACTTCGTCAGTTATAGCGGGGTGGATGGCGGCACCGGCGTTTCCTACGGCCTGATCCACGGCGAGCAGCGCTCCTCCAGCTTCTCCACCGTTGGCATCAATATCGTTGTCTACGGTGAGGCGACGCTGAGCCTGATCCTCGGTATCGTCCCGCCCAATTACACCGTGCCCGCAGACGGCGAATTGTCGCTGCGGCGGTATTTTGCGGTGGGCGACGGCAGCGTGGCCAGCATTGCCGATATTCGCAACGAGCTGTTTGGTATAGAAACGGTTGAAGTCAGTGGGACAGTAAGCAGCAATGGACAACCACTGGAGAACGCGCAGGTTGCCGTGTACCAGGTGCTGGACGGCAGCGCCCAGGTGGACCCGGACCTGAGCGTCTTCATGGTCAACCACAGTCGCACCGATGCCGCAGGTAAGTACAGCCTGGCGTTGCCACCCGGTGAATACATCATGCGCGCCAACATGGAGGGCTATCTCTACCCTGAGAGCGGCCCCGCGTCGCTGTCGGTTGCCTCCACCGCGCTCACGCAGGACTTTGAGATGCCGCAGTCAGGCTACCTCGACGTGACCGTGATCGATGAGACCGGCCCGGGTCCCGCCAAGGTGCAACTGGTGGGCTTCGACCCGACGCCGCCGCTGACCAACCAGGTGAGCGGCAACGAGGCGGGGGTGTTCGGCGATTTCCGCGCCGACTCGCTGCCGTTTGGCGTAGCGCAGGCGACCTTCATTGATCGCAATGGCGTGAGTGAAAGAATCACCATGGAGCCGGGTGAGTACCAGGTGGTCGTCTCGCGCGGCCCCCGCTATTCGGCATTCAAGCAGAACGTGACCATTCTGCCCGGCCAGGTGGCGACGGTGCAGGCGGAAATCGTCAAGCTGCTGGATACCAGCGGCTTCGTGCACATGGATGCCCACGTGCACTCCATCGACAGCCCGGACGCGGAAGTGACGCGCGAGGAGCGGGTCGCGGTGATGCTCGCGGAGGGACTGGACTTTTTTACCCCGTCCGATCACGGCTTTCGCGCGGACTTCACGCCGACCCTGAAGGCGATGGGCGTGGAGGACCTGATCGGACGTCGCGGCCAGCAGTGAGACCACCACGTTCGATTACGGGCACTTCAACAGCTGGCCGGTCTGGGTAAACCCTGGCAGCATCAGCGGCGGCTCCTTCGACTGGGCGGGCGCCGCACCTCCCGGGGAGGACTTCCCGGCCTACGGCAATTTCAGCCTCTCGCCCGGGCAGATCATCGCCGGCCTGCGCGACGATCCCATGGATAACATCGTGCAGATCAACCATATCGCCTCGCACTTCGGCGCTGGCGGCCTCGCGATAGACACGGGCAAGACGCCGCCGCAATCCAGCGCCAATCTCAGCTTCAAGCGGCTTGATCCCGCCCTTGGCAATGGCTTCGATGACGGGTTTGACGCGCTGGAAGTGTGGATCGGCACCAATGGCCGCAGCGGGATACTGGGTGAGTTCCTGGGCCAGAACGCCGGCGACTGGTTCAACCTGATCAACCAGGACATCGCGCGCATCGGCGTCGCCAACTCCGACACCCACGACCGCCGGCATACCCAGGTCTCCGCACGCACGCTGGTGGCGAGCGCCACCGAAAACCCCGCCGAACTTGGCGCGGTGGCCGAGACGCTTGCCGCGAATATCGTGGCCGGTAAAGCCATCGGCACCAACGCGCCGTTCCTGCTGCTGCAGGCGGATGGCGTCTTTGAAGAACAGGCGCAACATGCCGGCCTGAGACTGACCGAGAGCAACACCCTGCCTGCCGATGCCGGCAGCGCGGTCGAATTGACGGTCACGGTGAGCACGCCGGCCTGGGCCGCGGTCGACACGGTGGAGTTCTACATCAATAACCAGCCCGAGCTGACCAGCGCGCCCGGCAGCGCCGCGCGTTATGGCGTATGCCCGGATGCCACGATCAGCGCCGGCGACGAGGGTTGGGTCGCGGTGGATGTCGTCGTCAACGCGGCGGTGCAGGGCGGTTCGCGCACGGACATCACCGCGACGCTGACGCTGGATGAGATTACCGAGGATACCTGGGTCGTGGCGATCGCGCGCGGCACGGACGGCGTCTCCGAGCCGCTGTTTCCGGTGTTGCCAGAGAGCCTTTCCAGCAGCACGAACAGCACGCTCGCTGACCTGACCGATGGCAATCTTGCAGAGGGTGGGACCGCGGCGTTCGCGTTCACCAATCCGCTGTTCATCGACGTGGATGGCGATGGCTGGACGGCACCGGGCGTCGCCAACGAAAGTTGTTCGATGTCTATTCTGCTGCGGCAAGCAGCCCGGTAGTATGGTCGCCTGGTGACTGGGCAGGCCGCGGCGTCTGTCCCGCCAGGTCCGACCTACGGAGTCTGCGATGACTGAAACGATGCTGGATGCCAGCGCCACTGAAGACCTGCGGCCGATCCGGGTGGGATTTTTCGAGACGCTGCGCCTGGTGCGCAAGAGCTATGTCTACCCGCTAGAACACGCGCAGGAATTGCAGGCGCGTTTCGGCAATGCGGTGATGCAGAAGATGGCGGGCAGGACGTTCGTGCACCTGTTCGGCGCCGATGCGCACCGCCTCGCGCTGGTCAACGAGGGCCAGGTGTTTTCCAACAAGAAAGCCTGGGACCAGATCATCGGCCGTATCTTCCCCAACGGCCTGATGCTGCGTGACGGCGACGACCACCGCTATCACCGGCGCCTGATGCAGGCGGGGTTTAAAAGTGGGCCGATGCAGCGCTACCTGCAGGAGATGGTGCCGCAGGTGCGCGAGGCAGTGGCCGGATGGCCCGTGGTGCCCGGCCAGCCGCTGCTGGCGTTCCCCACCTTCAAGCAGATGACGCTGGACCTGGCCGCCTCCATTTTCCTCGGCATGGACCTCGGCGACGAGGCCACCCGCATCAACGATGCGTTTGAGGCAACCGTCGCCGCGTCCATGCCGAAAATCCCGCTGGCCATCCCCGGCACGCTACTGTGGCGCGGTATTCGCGCGCGGCAGTACATGTGCGACTATTTCCGCAAGCAGTTGCCGACGAAGCGCAAGGACAACGGCACGGACATGTTCTCGCTGCTGTGCAATGCCACCGATGAGGACGGCAACCGGTACACCGACCAGGAAGTGATAGACCACATGATCTTCCTGATGATGGCTGCGCACGACACCACCACCAGCACGCAGACCAGCATGACCTACGCGCTGGCGCGCCACCCCGAGTGGCAACAGCGCCTGCTGGAGGAAGTGAACGGGCTGGGCGTGGAGCACCTGCGCTACGAGGACCTCGATCGCATGGAGCAGACGGAGTGGGTGATGAAAGAAGCGCTGCGTATGTACCCGCCGCTGTCGACGCTGCCCAAGTACAGCGTCGCGCCGTTTGAGTTCGAGGGCCTGCGCATTCCCGCCGGCGCGATCGCCATCACCTATCCGATACACACGCACTACATGGAAGACTACTGGACGCGACCCACCACCTTCGATCCGCTGCGCTTCAGCGACGCGCGCGCGGAGCACAAGCGCGATCCGTACTGCTGGGTACCGTTCAGCGGCGGCGCGCACATGTGCATCGGCCTGCATTTCGCGATCATGCAGATCAAGCTGGTGATGTTCGAGATGCTGCGCCGCTACCGCTGGTCCGTGCCGCAAGGCTATGCGATGCCGGTGCAGCAGTCGCCGATTTCCAAACCGCGCGATGGACTGCCGGTGTATTTTGAAGCGCGAACCTGACTTTTAACCTTGGCCCACTGGATGACATAACATGACCAAACGCAGTATGAATGACGACCCGCGTATCGACCCTCGCATCAAGGCCCTGATGGGCGGCCTCGTGATGCCGGAATCAACCGATGCTGCCAGCCGCGAAGAGATGCTGGCGCGCTTCAACACCCCCGAAGCGCTGGCGATGAGCGCGGGCTTCAAAGGCTTCATGGAGTTGTGCGACACCGAGGAGATTGCTCCCTCCAAGGGTCTGGCTGTCAGCACGCTGGAATTCACCTCCGAGCCGGATGGCAACACCATCAAGGTGCAGTTCATCAGGCCGCAATCCGCCGAGCCGCTGCCCTGCGTCTACTACATCCACGGCGGCGGCATGCAGGCCATGTCCTGCTTCGACGGCAACTACCGCGCCTGGGGCAAGATCATCGCCGCGCGCGGCGTTGCGGTCGCGATGGTGGATTTTCGCAATGCGTTGACGCCGTCTTCGGCGCCGGAGGTCGCGCCGTACCCGGCGGGACTCAATGATTGCGTCGCCGGCGTCAAATGGCTTGCCGGTCAGGCGGGCGCGCTGGGCATCGATGCGTCGCGCATCATCATTGCCGGTGAGAGCGGCGGCGGCAATCTCACGCTGGCCACCGGCCTGCGCCTGAAACGCGAGGGCGCGCTGCACCTGATCAAGGGCCTGTACGCGCTGTGCCCGTACATCGCCGGTATGTGGCCGCAGCCCCAGTACCCTTCTTCCATCGAGAACAACGGCCTGCTGCTGGACCTGCACAACAACAACGGCGCGATGGCCTATGGCATCGAGGAACTGGAAAAGCGCAACCCGCTGGCCTGGCCGGGATTCGCCACCGACGCGGACGTGGCGGGCCTGCCGCCGACGGTGATCAGCGTGAACGAGTGCGATCCGCTGCGCGACGAGGGCGTCGCCTTCTACCGACTGCTACTCAAAAACGGCGTCGCCGCGCGCTGCCGGCAGGTGATGGGCACGATTCACGGCACCGAGATATTCCCGCTGTGCTGCCCGGATATCAGCCGTGATACCGCGCGGATCTGGCGGCGTTTTGTGCGGGGGATTGATCGATCACGCGCAACAACGTGGCCCGTCCACAAGCGATCTGCTGATCGGCGACAACGGGTGCCCCTTCGAGGAATCCGCACCGCTGTTATACTGCTACTGTCGCCTGGTATCTGACACGTCATAAAAATAAACAGGGAGCACCGCCGCATGACTGTAAACCAAAGCCTGAGAGTCCTCATAGTGTTGCTTTTGCCGATATATCTTTTCGGCTGCAGCGACAGCAATGACAACAACGACACGACCGTCGTCATTCCGCCGCCGCCTCCTCCGCCTGAGGCACCGACGCTGTACGCGGGTGCCGCCAGCCGCAGCCTGCTGCCGACCGTCAGCGGCGGGCGCGACTACCTGCAGGAAGCGCCGGGCTGGCCGGTGGCCGCGGAACTGGATGCGAACGACCCGGGCGTGTTCGTGCCGGTATGGGACCAGGGCCGGGTAAATGTCGGCAATGGCAACAGCGATGGCTCCTGGGTGCACGACGACGTGCGCGCAACCGCCGTGGCGCTGCAGCGCGAGGAGCAACGCGCCATCTTCATCACCAGCAATACCTACATGCACCTGAAAGCGGATGTGGACGAGATCGTGCGCCGTGTGCAGGGCGCATTGCCCCAGGCGTGGGCGGGCGCGGAAATCCTGGTGTCTGCCACGCACAACCATCACGGCCCGGAAACCGCATTCGGCCCGAACGCCCAGTGGTACGAGATGGCTGCCGAACAGATCGTCGCTGCGGCGATCGCGGCGGTGGACGCCGTGGAGCCGGTGTCGGCGTCGGTGGCGACCGGCCACCACCATTACGGGTCAGTGGATCAACGCGATCCGCGCGTGTACGACAGCCGGCTCAATGTGCTGGCGCTGGAAGCGATTGAAAGCGGCGAATCCGTTGCCGTGTTGGTGCAGTGGAATGCACACCCCGAGGTGACGCTGGGATGGGAACCCCCGGCGGACGCTTTCGCACTGGAAGAAGCCTGCGCGATCAAGGGTTGGGAGGGCGGCGACTGCACCGCCGAGGACAGGTATTTTTCCGGTGACTTCGTGAGCGTGCTGGAGGAGCGACTGAAGGCCGCCCACGGTGGCGAGGTGGCGTTCTTTAATGGCGCGCTGGGTGTCCTCACTGGCCCGCTGCACGCCTCGACCTGGGTGGTGGACGACGAGCACCCGGTGGGCGATGGCAAGACGGTCCCGGAAGGGGCCGTGCCGCTGGCACAGTGCGACCGTAGCAATCCTTTCGAGTGCCAGTCGTTCGCCAAGACCGAATCCACCGGGAATGAACTGGCCAATGCGGTCAACACACTGCTGGCCAACGCGCAGCCGCTTGATATAGCGTCCATCGACATTCGCCGGCAGGCGTTTTACAGCCGCGTGACCAACCTCGGCTTTCGCGTGCTGGCCGCCGAAGGTGAGCTCGGCTGGAAGCCGATGCAGGTATTCAATTGCAGTGGCAAGCCGTTCACCGACGACAATTGCGTCAATGCCGGCCAGGACACCGTGGCGGACCCGGTGCTGACACCGCTGCTGGGGTACGAAGTCGCGAAAGGCGATGTGCTGAAGACACAGGTGATTCACGTGGACTTCGGCGATGTCGGCATGTTGTTCCTGCCGGGTGAGGTGCCCTCGGAACTGGTGATTGGCTTGCCCGAGGATTTCAACACCGCGCCGCCCGAGAAATATAACGAGCAACCGGATGAACATGCGCTGGGCGCTGACTACGTGGTTCCAGGGCATTACCTGTCGTTGGTGGACGAGTCCATCACTTTCGTGGTCGGGCTGGGCATGGATGAAGTGGGCTACTTTGTGCCCGCCGCTGACTACCGCCTGCAGTGCCATGCGCTGTCGCTCAGTGCGCTGCCCGGCACCAGTTGCGAGGGCCTGGCGGATCGCGGTGTGATCGAGTCGCCGACCTGGGTGGGCGGCTTAACCTGCCAGAAAGTATTCGATGACCCGGCATTCCTGGCGTCGTTGGGCGCGGACGGGCCAGCGGTACAAGCCGTGTGCTACTACGGCCAAATGGTGGGCGCCGAGATCGAACAGCCCGCCGGGCACTATGAAGAAACCAACTCCGCCGGCTGGGATCTGGTGGATGACTTGTGGGCTGCCACCGTGCAGATGTTCGAGGCACCGTAACGCGGCTCTTGAACGCCCGGGCACGCGACTGGCCGAAAGGCGCCGTGCTCCGGCTCTGTTTCGGTTTAACCGCGCGGGCTGAATGGCGACCGTTCACCACGCCAATGGAACGGGCTGAACCTCGATGCGGTTTGACCTCACCGGCAGCCGCGTCTAGTATCGGGCGATAAATAATTAGAAGGATAATAAGATGAAAATCCGTATTTATGGGCTTCTTGCCGCCTGCATCTTCACCGTCGTCACCGGGTGCTCGAACGGCAACGATTTCGACATCGTTGCGCAAGTGCCCCCGGTAGAGCCGCCGCCACCTCCGCCACCTCCGCCGCCACCACCCCCACCGCCAGCTCCGGCGCTGGACTGCGACCCGCTGGCGCCGAGCTATTGCGGCTTTCCCTACCCCAACAACTACTGGACGGTGGAGGACCCGACGTCCGTGACCGGACTGCGGCTGGCATTGCCGCAGGTCATCATCCCGACCTCCGCCGCAGGCAAGCAGTCCAGCACTGGCGCGTTCAATGAGATGGACGGTTTCTCGCCGGGCATCGCGGCGATGACACACATGCCCGGCGCGACCGTGGTCGGGCTGGCGACGCCGGATACGATCGCCGGCTCGCTGCTGCCGCCGTCGCCCACCGTGATTATCAACGCGGCGACCGGCGAGCGCCTGCCGCACTGGGTGGATCTGGATGAATACGTGGTGCAGGCCAAGCTGCGCGTCGATGCCGAGGAGCGGCGGCCGAATTTCACGATTAACCGTGATATCGACGAGCTGCGGCAGGAGCAGGCGCTGATGCTGCGCCCGGCCGTCCGGCCGGAAGATGCCACGCGCTATATCGTCGCGATTCGCAATGTGGTCGACAGCGAGGGGAACACCCTTGCGCCGTCGCCGGGATTCCTCGCGCTGCGCGACGGGACGCCCTCGGATGACCCGATTATCGAATCCCGCCGCGCCCATTTCGAGGAGATCTTTGCGACGCTGGAGGAACAGGGCATCGCGCGCGGCGATTTGCAGATCGCGTGGGACTTCACCACGGCGAGCCGCGAGAACAACACGCGGGCGATGCTGCACATACGCGACGATGCGTTCGCCAATTCCCCAGAGGGCGTTCCTTATAGCATCGAGCTGAAGACCGAATCGGTGATCGACGGTATCGCCTGCCGCCTGGAAGTGACCTTCGACATGCCGCTGTACATGACCAAAGGCGAAACCGGCGGGTTGCTCAACTTAGGCGAGGACGGTTTGCCGGCACAGAACGGCACCTACCCGTACGCCGCAGCGTTGATCATTCCGATGAGCGCGCAGACCGAGGCGGCGCCGCTGGTGGCGTTTGGGCATGGCCAATTGGGTGCGAAAGAACAGGTGCTGGGGTTCCAGCCGATTGCGGCAGACCAGAACTTCGCCGCCTTCGGACTCGACTTCAAGGGCTTTGCGTCCGATGACGTGGTCACCGTGGCGGCGGCGCTGACGGGAGACCTTGCGACCTTCCGCGCGGTGCCGGAGCGCATGCACCAGGGCTTCCTCAACTTCCTGATGGCCATGCGGACGTTGTCCGTCGCCGCTGACGGCGGCCCGTCAACGCCGCTGAACCAGGCGCTCAATACACACTGCGGCGGCGCGGCGATTGACGGATCGAAGCGCTATTACTTTGGCGGCAGCCAGGGCGGGATTCTCGGCGCGAGCCTGATGGCGCTGAGCACCGACATCGAGCGCGGCCTGCTGGCGGTGCCGGGCCAGTCGTACAACCTGCTGCTGAATCGCAGCGTCAATTTCGATCCCTACGCGGCGCCCATCTATACAAACTACAACTGGAACGCGCTGGATATGCAGTTGAACCTGGCGCTGGTGCAGGGCTTGTGGGATCGCGCTGAACCGACCGGCTATTCGAAATACATCCGCACGAACCTGCTGCCCGGTACGCCGCCGCATGAAGTCCTGATCCAGGTGTCCAAGGCGGATCACCAGGTCACCAACCTCGGGGCGCACATCATGGCGCGCACGATCGGCGGCGTGGTGAATCTCGCGCCTTTGATCCGCAATGTCTGGGGCCTTGACGTGGTCAGCGGCGCGCATACCGGCTCTGCGATGATCGAGGTGGATTTCGGCAACCCCGATCCCCCGATCACCAATATCCCGCACTGGGGTGATGAGATGCGCGATCCCCATGGTCGCGCCACCGAGCTGCGTAACATCGGGGACAGCCTGAGCAGATTTTATGCCACGGGCGTTGCCGAAAACCTCTGCAATGGACCGTGTGACGAGGACGACATCCTGTAAAATTCTCCCAACGATGCAGCGACTGGAAGCCACAATCCCGCTATTATTTGCTTGGCAGTGGGAGAGGGCGCAGTGTGACGTGGTGTGTTGTAACATGTGATCCCGGGCGCGCTCTTCCGCCTCGATAATCAACCACGCGTCGCATCCCTGTGAGGGTCTTTATCCATGACATTGCGCTGGCCCATCCTGCTGATCACCGCCATGAGCACCGCTCTGGCGGGGATGGTTGCCAACGGCAGTTACGTCGTCGAAGCCGACGGCGCGAACTTCAGTACGGAATCGATCGCCGATGGAGCGGATTTCGATTTTGTCGCACAGGACTTCGGCATCGAAGCCACGGAGGCTATCCAGATCACCCTGGACAATTTAAGCCGCGCCACTAATCTGCGTGGCAATCTGCTGCTATGGTCGTTCACGGCTACAGGCGACCCCTCGGGCGACGATACTGAGGAGGAGGGGATATCATCCGTCGAGCCGACTGCTGAGGAGGACGGGCTGTCATACGCCGAGCCGACTGATGAGGAGGACGGGCTATCATCCGCCGAGCCGACTGGTGCGACAGCGCTGGTGGCTGCAGTCACTCCCGGCAGCAGCGAGGATTATTCGTATTACGACGAGGGTGTTGCCGGCGTTGGCCAGGATGGAAATGGACCGGGCGCCACCGACAGCGGTGGTGGGAAAGACGTCGGCGCAGTGCCCGCTGGCGAGCCCCTCGCTGCCAGTGAGCAGCATCTTCCGGCAATTGATACCAATGCCATTTTCTGGATTCTCAAACCCGCTGAATTTACGTCTTTCAGCCAGATGACAGCCGCCCGTTTCGGCTTTACGGTAGGACACGATCATAACTCCAACTGAAGCACAGCCACGCCCCTCGCAATCACGGCGGGGAAGACGCAGAAGGCGACGAAAAAAGAGCAACCTGAAGTTGCGTCGTGTGCTGCTCGCAACGGGCATCGCACTCGGCGTGGTGCTCGTCGGTTTTGGCCTCTATGTAATGCGGCCTGAACCGAGTGAAGCAGAACACATCCAGCAGGCGCTCGCGTACCAGGCAGAAGGCGATCTGGACTCGGCGATTGTGGAATTGCAGGGGACGCTGTTGGAGCAGCCCAATAGCATCGATGTGCGCTGGTTGTTGTCGGAGTTCTTCCTGCTGCAGCGCAATGGGGCCGACGCGCTGGCACAGTTGGAGCGCGCACAGGAACTCGGTGTCAGTGGGCGCGATTTCAACGACCGGTGGGTGAGCGCGCTCCTCATGGATCGCCAGTTTGACAAAGCGCTGGCGCGTCTCGCGTTTATGTCGCCCACAGCGGAGGATGTCTCCGTGCTGATACTGCGCGGGCGCGCCCGCCTCGGGCTTGGTCGCTTCGATGAAGCCCGCGAAGCGTTCGACGAAGCGTTGCGCATGCAACCGGATAATCCGGATGCCCAGATCGGCCTCGCAACCACCGCGTTTGCGCTCAACAATGTGGAAGAAGCGCAACGACTTGCCGAGGGTGCACTGGCGAAGTCGCCCGACAATTACCTCGGCTGGATGCTGAAGGGTGAGATAGCGATGTCGCTGCAGAATGCCGCCGCTGCGCAACAGGCCTTTGAAGGGGCGCTGAACATTGTCCCGGGCGACCTGCCGGCGCAATTGGCCATCGTGCAGGCCTTGCTGGTGCAAGAGAAGTTTGAGCAGGCCGGCGCCAACTTAAGCGCCCTGATCGAGGAATACCCGAAGCATCCCGGCCTGCTGTTTCTCTCCGCGCAGAATGAGCTGACGGGAAACAGGAATATCGAGGCCGCAGAGGCCGCGCTCACCGTTGCCCTGAACCAGTCACCCGACGATACCTCCGCCTTGCTGCTGATGGCGTGGGTCATGCTGATGAAGGGCGACCTGGAAAGTGCGCTGGAAAATCTCAATGCGCACCAGGTGCTGCTCCCGGGAGACCCGGCCGGATCAAAACTGCTGGCGTACGTCCTGCTGCGCAGGGGTGAGCTGCTGCGTGGAATCGAAGTTTTGCAGCGCGCCGTGGACAAGTCGCCAGGCGATATGGAGCTGGTCACCCTGTTGGGCGATGCCTACCTGCAGGCGGGTGAGCAGGAGAAGGCTAATCCGCTGTTCAGTCGGGCTGTCGGCCGGGTAGCGAATAATGCGCCCATTCGCACGCAATGGGCCACCAGTCTGCTCGCTACGGCCGACACCGAGGGTGCGCTGCGTGAGCTGGAGGCGGCGGTCGCCGTCGATCCCGACTACACGCGTGCCGAGTTTCTCCTCGCGCGGCTTTACTATCAGCTGGGCAACTACGAACAGACGCTGGCATGGGCAAAGCGCCTGGCGGAAAAATATCCGCAGGACCCGCGACCGTATGTGCTGATGGCCGCAGTCAGCGAAGAGGGTGATGACACGGAAGGCGCCCGGGCGTTGTACCAGCAGGGCCTCGATCTCGCCCCCACCAACGTTCTTGCCCGCTACAATCTCGCGCGACTCGCGCGGGAGAATGGCGACCTGGAAACGGCGCGCGAGCGCTTCCAGGGCGTCCTGCTGGCGCAGCCTGGGCATCTGCCGTCCGTCGTTGCGCTGGCCCAGATCGCGCTTGAGACTGGCCAGCCACAGGATGCGCTGGCACTGCTGGAGCAGGCGCGCGACAACAATCCAGGCGCCGTGGGCCTGGCGCTGGAGCTCGCCGACTTGTACGGCCGCATGGGACGCCACGCTGATGCCCTGGTCGCTGCGAACAATGCGGCAGCATTGGCGCCTTATGATCCGGCTGCGCGCCTCGTGCTGGGGCGCGCGCAGTTGCGCGCCGACCAGCTGGATGACGCGCGCGAGACGTTGCGCGGCCTGGTGCTGCAGTCTCCGGAATCCGCTGATGCGCATTTCGAACTGGCGAAATTGCTGCTCAAGGACCGCGAGCCGCGCGGCGCCAGCGCCTCGCTGGAGCAGGCACTGCTGCTGGCGCCTGAGCGTATCGACATCAATGTCCTGAAAGGGGAATTGTTGCTGGCGGAGGGCGAGACGGATGCTGCGCTGGCTATCGCGCTGCGGCTGCAGGAAGCGCATCCCGGCAGCCCTGAAGGCGACATCCTCGCGGGTCGCACCCTGATGGCGCAACAGCAGCCGGAGGCAGCCATTGCAGCTTATGAACAGGCCGTCGCCAAGAGCGCCGCACGCGGCCCGATGATGAAACTGCAGGCGGCCTACCGGCAGATCGGCAATGCCGCGAAAGCCGATGTCATATTGCGCAATTGGCTGAGCGCACACGCCAATGACGTGCCCATCCGCATCATGCTGGCCACCTCCATGATGCAGGCCGATGAACTGGACCTGGCAGAGCGCGAGTACCTGCAGGCCCTGAACTACCAGCCCGACAATGCCATCCTGCACAATAACCTGGCATGGCTGTACAGCCAGTCGGCCGATCCCCGCGCCGAGGAGCATGCCAGGCGCGCGCTCGAGCTGCTGCCCGACAATCCCAATGTGCTGGATACCTACGGTTGGATACTGGCTCAGGGTGAGAGCCCGCACCAGGGCCTGGCGCTGCTGGAAAAGGCGATCGAACGGTCGCCGGGTGATGCGTTGATCCGCTACCACCTCGCGGGCACGCTCGCCCTCGTCGGCCAGCCCTACCAGGCGCGCCGCGAACTCGAAACCATACTGGAATCCAACCAGACGGTAGTCGACAAGCAGGTGCTCGAACAGGCCCTCAGGGATTTACAGGAAGCCGATGCCGATGCCGGGACCGAGGGCTGAGGGACGGTCGTCTGCCGCAGTGCCAGTCCCGCGCGGGCCGTTACTGCTTGAGGGTATAACGCCCCAACACACCTGATATCCGTCGCAACAGCCACTTGGGCGTGGCTCTTCCCGTTAACGTCGCGGCCAGGTTGACCGCCCCCGGCACACAGATCACGTCGCCTTTCAGGCAGGCTTTGTAACCCTGGGCAGCCACGTTTTCGACATCGCCGACGACAAAGCCGGGCAGTTTGAGCCCGCCACTTTTTTCCTTCGCTTTGGTCATCATGTCGGTCGCGGTAATCCCCGGGCACAGCGCGGTCACCGAGACGCCGGTGCCCGCCAGTTCCTCCGCCAGCGATTCCGTCAGCGACAGCACGTAGGCCTTGGTCGCTGCATAGGTGGCAAGACTCGGAACGGGTTGGAACGCGGCAATGGACGCGACATTCAATATGCGGCCCCGCCCCCGTTTCACCATCGGCGGTAGGAAATGCAGCAGCATGTCGGTCAGCCCGCTCACATTCAGGTCAATCAGTTCCAGTTGCGCGGCAGGGCGCAATTCGATGAAGGGGCCGTGTTCCAGCACGCCGGCGCAATTCACCAGGGTGTGCGTTTCGATACCCTGCTCATCCAGTCGGGCCGCGAGTTTTTTCGCGGCGCCACGGCGCGACAGATCCGCCGGTTCAACCCACACCTTGACCTTGTGCTCCGCCTTGAGGCGTCGCGCCAACGCGCGCAGTTTGTCCTCGCTGCGGGCCACCAGCACCAGATCGTGGCCCCCGCGGGCGAAGTTTATTGCCAGTGCCTCACCGATACCGGAAGACGCGCCTGTCACCACGACTGTGTCCATCTCAATCACCTGGAAGTATGAAGGTTGCCATTGTGGGGTCTGTTGCGTCGGCGTCGTCAGCGGCCGTTTTGCGGTCGGCCTCGGCGTAGCTGTGGTACAGCGCCAGGTAACGTGCGCGCTTCTCCCGCGCTTCTTCCGGGGTCAGTTCCCCGGGCAGGTGGTCACTGGCTGGCCCATCCGCACTCATACCGCTTACTCCATGCATGTGAGCCGGAGTATAGCCTCTGGCGGGAGCGATTACCGATAAGCTTTGCGTGCGGGCAGGCAAATTAGCCGCACCATTGCCGCGCATTTGGACGTATGATGCGGTGGAAATATGACCGACTGGCCCTGCTGCGCGGACGACATGCCGGTGAATCGGTAGCGACGCACTATCTTGACAAAATAAGAGGAGACAGACCCATGTATGACATCGTGATTCGAAATGGCATGTTGATTGATGGCAGCGGCGGCGCCGCGCGCGTGAGCGACGTCGCGATCGCCGAGGGACGCATTGTCGCTGTCGGCCCCGGTATTGAAGGACCGGCGAAACGGGAGGTGGATGCGACTGGCCTGCTGGTCACGCCCGGTTGGGTCGATATCCACACGCATTACGACGGGCAGGTGTCGTGGGACCCGATGCTGACCCCGTCCAGCTGGAACGGCGTTACCACCGTGGTGATGGGCAACTGCGGCGTGGGCTTCGCCCCGGTGGTGCCCGGCAAGGAAGACTACCTGATCCAGCTGATGGAGGGCGTGGAGGACATCCCCGGCTCCGCGCTGGCCGAAGGCATCAACTGGGAGTGGGAGACCTTCCCGCAGTACCTTGATGCCATCGAAAAAATACCGCACGCGATCGACTTTGGCACGCAGGTCCCTCACGGGGCCGTGCGCACCTACGTGATGGGCGATCGCGGCGCGCGCAATGAATTGGCGAGCGCAGCCGAGGTGGAGGCGATGGCCGCCATCGTCAAGGAAGGGTTGCAGGCCGGGGCGCTGGGATTTTCCACCACGCGCACGATCCTGCACCGCGCCAAGGACGGTGAGCTGGCACCGGGGACGACCGCCGACCGGGAGGAAGTGATCGGTATCGGCCGCGTGCTCGGCGAGGTCGGCTTCGGTGTGTTCGAGGTGGCCAGCGACCTGGCGCCGGAAGAGTCTGAGCTGGAGTGGATGCGCCAGATCGGCCGCGAGACCGGCCGCCCCGTGAGCTTTGCCTGCCTGCAGAACAACACCGATCCAACCCAGTGGCAGCGCCTGCTCGCCGCCGTGGAAGAGGATCGCGCCGCGGGCGGGACGTTGACGCCGCAGGTGGCACAGCGCCCGGCCGGCGTACTGTTCAGCCTGGAGAGTTCCGGCCACCCGTTCATTCTCCACGCTGGCTACCAGACAGTCGCGCACCTGCCACTGGCTGAACGCGTGGCTGCGTTGCGCGACCCGGCGCTGCGCCGCGAAATCATCGACAACCCGCCCGATCTCACCGGCCTGCCCGAAGTGTTCACCGCGGCGCTCAGCGCCTGGGACAACATGTTTCCGCTCGGTGATCCCATCGACTACGAACCCGGCCCGGAAAAATGCGTGCGTGCACAGGCTAAGGCACTGGGCTGTAGCGAGGCCGAGTTCGCCTACGACACGATGCTGGCGAACAATGGCAAGGGGATTATCTACATGCCGCTGCTGGGCTACTCCAATGGCGATTTTGAAGCGCTGCGCGAGATGATGTTGCATCCGCACGCGATCTTCGGTCTCTCCGACGGCGGCGCCCATTGCGGCCTGATTTGCGACGCCAGCATGCCCAGCTACCTGTTGACGCACTGGGCGCGCGATCGCAGCCGTGGCGCGCGCATCCCCATCGAGCAGCTGGTGCACAACCAGACCCAGCGCACGGCCAGCTTCTACGGTCTGCACGATCGCGGTTTGATCGCCCCTGGCATGAAGGCCGATATCAACCTGATCGATTACGACAACCTGACGTTGCATCCGCCGGAAATGGTGTACGACCTGCCCGCGCAGGCGCGCCGCCTGGTGCAGCGCGTCGACGGCTACCGCATGACGATCTGCAGCGGCGAGGTAATCCGCGAGAACGGACAGGATACCGGTGCGATGCCGGGCAAGCTGGTGCGCGGCCCGCAGCCGCAACCCCAGTCGCAACCTCAGCCACAACCACAGCGCGCCGCCTGATGGCCCGTTTAAGTAAACTGAGCCGCTCCATCGCCGGCAGCGTCGCCATCATCACCGGCGCCGCCAGTGGCATGGGGCGCGCCACCGCGCACCTGTTTGCCGATGAAGGCGCGCGCCTTGCGCTCATAGATATCAACACGGGGGCACTGGAAGTCGTGGCCGGGGAAGTGCGCAGCGTCGGGGCGGAAGTGCTGCCACTGACCGTCGACCTGTCCGACCGCGCCGCCGTGGAGGCCGCCATCGCGCGGATCGGCGCGCATTTCGGCGGCATCGACATCCTGGTCAACAACGCCGGATTCGCGCTGCTGGCTGAGATCGACTCCGATGCCTACCCGCACTCCTGGGATACCTCGCTGGCGGTGATGGCAACGGCGCAGGCCTGGGCGATCCGCGCGGCGCTGCCGTTCCTGCGCCAGTCACCGCATCCCAGGATCGTCAACGTCGCCTCCACCGAGGCGCACGGCGCGACGCGCTTCAACAGCGCCTACGTGGTGGCCAAACATGCGTCACTGGGCCTGACCCGCGCGATGGCGGTGGACCTGGGAAAGGAGGGCATCACGGTCAATTGTGTCTGCCCCGGCCCGGTGCGCACCGGCATTACCGATGCGATCCCGGAGGAGGCCAAGCAGACCTTCGCCAACCGCCGCACTGCGCTGCGCCGTTACGCCGAGCCGGAGGAAGTCGCGCAAGCGACGCTGAGCCTGGTGCTGCCCGCCGCGAGTTTCATTACCGGCGCGACGCTGCTGGTGGATGGGGGGGTGACGATTCGCAACGCCTGATCTGCTTTAGCCCCATCCTGCCTGTATACGGGCTGTCAGGGCTTTTTAATGCCTGACGGCCCACGTTCTGTGGACATAATCGGCTGCACCGCCAGGCGATTCAGCGTCTCGGCCATGTCCTTTACCGCCAGCGGATGCTCCTGCTTCAACCACCAGGCCAGGATCTCGATGATCGCGGTGACCGCGAACGTCACCGCGAGATCGCCGGGCAGCCAGGATTTCGACTGGTCGGGTTCGTCCAGCAACCGCAGCGCCTGGTTCAGGTATTCCTGCTTCAGCGTGGGCGCTGCACCGCCGGTCAGCAGTCCCGTCCACAGTTTGCGGTGCTCCCAGACGTAGGCGCAGAGCGCCCGGCAGGAGGACTCGCTATCAACGCCAAAAAAAAGCGGCAGGGTCATCGTCAGCAGTCGGTTGATTTCGTCCGCCGCCAGGTCATGCAGCAGCGCTTCCTTGTCCGGGTAGTTGCGAAAAAAGGTCGCATACCCCACCTGCGCCCGCGTGGTGATGTCGCGGATGGTGATGTGTTCCTGTGCGCGCTCCTCCAGCAGGGCCAGCAGCGCGTCGGTGAGCGCGACGCGAGTGCGAGTGACTCTTTGCCGGACAGGCTTTGATGATATATTTTGAGTCATTTTAGATCGATTAACTCTTTACGAGTTTTTGCTAAATCTAAACTTAAATCATTTAAAATCAATATACTAGTTAAATCTATAACAACAATATCCCTGATTATTCCAAAACCATATTAAATCACTATTGATTCACACTATATCATCAAGTAGATTTTGCAGACGCATGATTTTGCCGACACAAGACATTCCAGAATGTGTAGTCACGGATCGCGAGCCGGGTGTCACTGACGGCGAAGAATTCGTACAGCCGTTGCCCGGCACCTGAGTATCCACCAACACCGGAACTGCCACCATGTTAAAAGAACGCGACTATTTCACCGACCACTCGGTCCTGCTGGACCCCTACCAGTACTTCGAGGAAATGCGACCGCGCGGCCCCATTGCGCAATTGGAAACCCGCGACTGCCTGCTGCTCACGGGTTTCGAGGAATGCGTGGAGGTGCTGAAGAATCCCACCGATTTCTCGTCACTGAATTCGCTGGCCAGCTCCGCCTTCCCGCTGCCGTTCACGCCGCAGGGCAGCGATATCAGCGCGCAACTGGAAGAGCATCGGGAGAAGTATGTGGGCTTCGACCTGCTGGTCTGCCTGGACGGCGAGCGGCATGCCAATGTGCGCTCGCTGGTTGGCCGTATGTTCGCGCCCAGACGCTTGAAGGACAACGAACGGTTCATGACGGACTACGCCAGGCAATTGGTCGGCAAGGCCGTCGCCGATGGCCGCTGTGAGTTGGTGAACCAGATCTCAACGCCTTACGTCACCATGGTGGTCGCCGACCTGTTGGGTGTTCCCGCCGCAGACCGGGTGAAATTTGAAGAGCGTCTCGCCCAGAACCAGACGGTGGGCAGCATCGACAATCCCGATGCGCCGACCGATACCTCCACGCTGGAATTCATGGGCGCGTTCTTCTATCAGTATCTGGCGGAGCGCGGGAAAACCCCGGCAATGACCTGCTCTCCGAACTTGCCACGGCCAGCTATCCCCGTGGCGTCACACCCGACAT
The DNA here is from genome assembly GCA_016704305.1 of Haliea sp. GTDB lineage: Bacteria > Pseudomonadota > Gammaproteobacteria > Pseudomonadales > Halieaceae > Marimicrobium. The sequence continues at coordinate 117,914 of JADJAL010000018.1, forward strand.
TCTCGACCTGGTCAAACTCGCCGTCTTCATGTTCGCCGCAGGGCAGGACACCAGCGCCAAACTGCTGGGCAATGCCATGCGTTACATTGTCGACGTGCCCGGCTTGCAACGGCTATTGCGCGACGATCGCGACCAGATTGCCTGGATGTTGGAAGAGGTCCTGCGTCTCGAAGGTTCGTCCAAGGCCACGCACCGCGTCGCGATCAGGGATACCAAAATCGGTGAGCGCGCCATTCCCGCAGGAACGCAAGTGATCGTCGCCCTGGCGGCGGCCAATCGCGACCGCAAGTACTGGGGGGAAGATGCTAACGAATTCAAATTGAATCGGCCCGGTGTGCGCAACCACATCGCGTTCGGTCGTGGCTCACACACCTGCGCCGGGGCGCCGCTCGCGCGCGCCGAGGTAAGAGCCATCCTGAACGCCTTTTTCGATCTGACTGACGACATCTCAATCTCCCAGGAGAAGCACGGAAAGCCGGGTGCGCGCCAATACAAGTTCGAGCCCTCGTTCATCATTCGCGGGCTGGAGAGCCTGCACCTGGACCTGAAGGCAAAATCCTGATGAAAGCGATAGCGGATGTTGCAACGCATTCGATTGCTGAACTGGTTTCACTGGCGGGGCGCGTCGCCGTGGTCACCGGTGGCGGACGTGGTCTCGGCAAGGCGATTGCACTGCGGTTGGCCGAAGCCGGTGCCGATGTACTGATCGGTGATCGCGACGCAGAGCTGGCTGCGGCGGCGGCGCAGGATCTGGACGCGCGTTATTCCTCGCGCGTAATCGCAACGGCAATGGATGTGACGGATTCGGAGTCAATCACGGCTGCCGCCAATCTTGCCGTGAGCCAACTCGGCAGCGTGGATATCTGGGTCAACAATGCCGGTGTCTTTCCTTCGTGCCGCTCGCCGAAATGACCGATACGGTGTGGGACAACGTGATGGCAGTGAATACGCGCGGCGTATTCGCGGGCGCCCGCAAGCCATGCGCTGCATGACAGCGGCGGACAAGGGTGGAGTGATCGTGAACATCGCCTCCACCGCAGGTTTCCGAGGTGTCTCCCCGGGGCTGTCCGCGTACGTCGCGTCCAAGCACGCGGTGCGCGGATTGACGCGGCAACTGGCCATGGAACTTGCGCCGCATGGCATCCGCGTGCTCGGTGTCGCGCCGACCTACTGCGTGACGGAAGGTAACCTTATCGCCGCGCAGGAACTCGGCGGGCCGGATGTCACCGGCGCGGACATCGCCGCCATGGTCAGCAGCAAGCTGGGGCGGGTCGGCGTTCCGGACGATGTTGCACGCGTGGTGTTGTTCTGTGCGTCTGACCTGTCCATCTACATGACGGGTAGCACTCTGCTCGTCGATGCGGGAGAGACGATTTAGGAGCGAAGTGTATTGGACTACTGTATGCGTGCGTTGAGACTGCCGATGCAAGGTGATCAAAGGCGCTTACCGTGCTCATCGCGGTTATTGGCGTAGCGGGCTGCTCCGATACGAACGATGCTCCGCGCGCTGCAGTCGTCAGTTCAGTGCCGAACCCGATCGTCACGCAGGTAGCGGGCGGCCGGGTGTCCGGCGGATTGCGCTACGACGTCACGGCATTCGGTTATCGGGAGCAGGAGTATTTCTTCGAGGTGAGGCCAAAACCTTCCCACGTCTGATCTGCCGCCCGCCGTGTACCGCAGCCGGATGATCGCGTGGACACCGGTGGACCCTCCCGCTTTAACGGCACCACCCTGGTGGAATGGGCTCACGTCAGCGATTTCGGGCAGTTTGAACTGACCGTGGTCATCAACGCCCTGTCGACAATGTTGGAGGAGGGAGGGCTATGCCTACGTCCTGGTCAAGTGCCGAGGAAGGCGGCGTCTGCGACCAGGGGTCACGGGTTGCACGGCTACCTCGCTGAAAGGCGTGGCTGCCGGTCGCTACGACGAGCTGCATCATCCTGGCGATGCCTGGCAGCTTCGATATTTTCAACCAGGCCCTGCAGGCCATCAAATACCGTCCGGCACCACGCCCTCGGTGGGCTGGGCGCGCTTCGTGATCGTCACGGGCTTCCAGCCTCGATCGACAAATGGTTTCCGGCGGTGCCCGCCCGGCACGGAGCTTCCTCGCCATTCGGTATCAACGGTCCGCTCAATGCCTACCTCGCCAACGGCGCTGACCACGCTGCGCAACTGGCGGATGCCGCCCTGATCGATGCCGCCGCGCCGGCCGTCGAGCCTGCGACCTACCGGGTGCCCACATTGCACCACCTGGACGAGTCGGCCATCCGCCGCGTGCCGACGCCCGACAGCCCGCTGCATGTCACCTGGGAGGTTGTCGGCACGCCGCACACCGACCGATGGATGGCGGATCACATCCGCATACCGTCCGCGCAACCGATGGTCAAACTGAACCGGGCGGACGAGGCGCGCCGCGACCGCTGATGACTTTGGACAGGACGGTGCGCCTGGCGGCGAGATCTGCGCCCCGTCGCGCTCCACCGGCAACCTGTTTCCCCGTCTTCACGCTCAATGCCGCGCTGGGCTCGCTGCAGCACTGGCTGGAAAGCGGCATTCCGCGCCCGGCGCGCCGCGTCGAGCGCGTGCCCGCCGTGCCCGGCCACGCCAGCAATGAAGCTGGCACGGGACCTCGATGGCAACGCCATCCGGCGGGCTACAGTTGCCGATTGTTGGGGTGCCGGTGGCGAGCTACAACGGCGAAGCCTGCGTGACGGCCGGCACGACGATGCTACCTGCCCGCCGAGCGGCTCCGGCGCTGTATCCAGCCATCAGGCTACGTGGCGCAGCTGCTGGCGGGCGTGGACGCCGCCGTGGCCAGC
>JADJAL010000019.1 GCA_016704305.1 Haliea sp.
CGCGCCAATCCAGACATCCAGCGTTCCGATACGGTGATAAGGGAACCGGGCAGCGATGCAGTTCGCTCGATTTTTCGCGTGCATGCGCTCAGCGCGCTGTTTCAGAAGCTGTCTATCGACAACCGCCTGGCGGGCAGTGCTCAACAGCTATTGGGCGACCAGGTGTATATCCACCAATCCCGGCTAAACTACAAACCGGGATTTCGCGGCAAGGAGTTTTACTGGCATTCCGATTTTGAAACCTGGCACGTGGAAGACGGCATGCCTGCAATGCGTGCACTGAGCATGTCGATCACGCTCACAGAAAATAGCGCGCTCAATGGTCCACTGCTGCTAGTCCCCGGATCACACAAAGCTATCTCAGTTGCGAGGGCGCAACCCCCCGAAAACAACTTCCGGACATCGCTGAAACAGCAGGTCTATGGTGTGCCAAGCGACAACGCTCTTTGCGCAACTGATTGACGCAGGCGGCATTGTTGCCGCTACCGGAAAACCGGCAGCGTCATCATTTTGACTGCAATACCATGCACGGCTCGAACAGCAATATCACCCCACAACTGCGTTCAAACATCTTTTTTGTGTACAACGCCATGAGTAATCGGGTTGTTGCCCCATTTTGCGAGCACGCTCCACGTCCCGAGTACATTTGTACCAGGGAGAATATTCAGCCGATTACCGTATCCAGGCTGCGCACCCGATAGGGGGAGCGTTTCGACCGCCGGCACTTCCGATAGCCCCACCCGGTCCCTTCCTTCTCACATGACTCTCTATCGTGGCGTGATCAGGTCACACAGCGTCCACCAACGCAGCACGAACGCAAATGTCTATGAAATTGGCGCTATGGGTTCTGTGAGAGTTGTCGTCGCTGCCTGATATTGCGGCATATGATTCCGAGGCCCCGGGCGCACGCCATGTCACATCACTACCCTCACCTGCTGTCACCGGGTCGCATCGGCGGTATGGCGCTGCGCAACCGCATCGTGATGGCGGCGATGGGGACGAACTTTGCCGCGGCGGATGGACACTGCACCGAACGCCTGATCGCCTATTATGAAGCGCGCGCCAGGGGCGGCGCGGGCCTGCTGGTGCTGGAGACCTCCGCGGCGCTGTGGCCCAGCGGCGCGAGCATGCCGAACACTGTCGGGTTTTCCGACGACAGGTTCCTGCCGGGACTGCGCGAGCTGACGAACCGCGTGCATCAACACGGCGCCAAAATCGTGGCTCAGCTCAACCACAGCGGAAAGATGGCCCAGGAAGACACCGCCGCAGGGCGCCCGATCCCGGTCCCCTCCCCGATCAAGCCCTCGCGCAGCGATATGTTCAACGTGCTGACCGGCGACGAGATCGCGCACTTCATCAAGGGCGCCGCGCCCGACGGTAGCGGACCAAACTATTACGAGATGACGCCAGAGCACATCGCCATCATCGTGAATGGCTTTGCCGAGGCTGCAGCCCGGGCGCAGCGCGCCGGATTCGACGGTATCGAACTGCACGCCGGACACGGTTACCTGCTGGCCAATTTCCTCTCGCCGTATACCAACCGCCGCAGCGATCACTACGGCGGAGCCGTGGAAAACCGCGCGCGCTTCCTGGTTGAGACCATTGCCGCCGTGCGCGCCGCGACCGGAGCCGATTTCCCGATCCTGGTACGCCTGGACGCAAATGAATACCGCATTGAAGGCGGCATTCGGCTGGCAGACTGCGTCGCAACTGCGCGCCTGTGCGAACGCGCCGGTGCCGACGCGATCGACGTGAGCGCCTACGGCAACGTCGCCCACTCCATCGCGTTTACCGAGGCGCCACTGGTGCATGAGCCGGGCGGCTTTATCAGCTTTGCCGAAGCCGTTAAACACGCCGTCTCGATTCCCGTGATTGCGGTGGGACGCATCGAGCCCGACGTGGCCGAACGCGCAATTGCCGCCGGGGACTTCGACTTCCTGGCAATGGGCAGGAAGCTGTTGGCCGACCCCGACCTGCCGAAGAAACTGGTGGCGGGACAGGAGAAATCCGTGCTTCCGTGCATCTACTGCTACATCTGCGTGAGCCAGATCTTCATCAACAAACCCGTGTGTTGTGCCGTGAACCACAACACGGGCCGCGAGCACGACAGTGACTTACTCGCGCGCACAGGCGCTCCAAAAACGATGCTGGTGGTGGGTGGCGGGCCCGGCGGCATGGAATGCGCGCGCCTGCTGGCCGAGCAGGGCCATCGCGTCAGTTTGTGGGAGAAGGATGCTGATCTGGGCGGCACGGCGCGGATTGCGGGATTGGCCTACGCACCGAACGAGACTCTGGTGCATCACCTCGCGGGCGCCGTGCACGCACTGCCGATCGCGCTAAAGCTGCGCACCACCGCGACGCGCGAGAACATCGCCGCGCTGGATCCCGATCACATCATCCTCGCCACGGGCGCCAGGCGCAGCGCCCCGGACATTCCCGGCAAGGCGCAGCGCCATGTGTTCGACGGCGACGAACTGCGCGGATTGCTCTTTGGTAACAACCGTGCGGCGCTGGCAAAATTGCCGCCGCTGCAGCGCCTGGTCCTGCATGTCGGCCGATGGAGCCAGATATTGCGCAACATCCGCCTGCTGCGCTTGCTCAGCAAGCTGTGGATGCCGATCTCCAGGGACGTCGTCATCATCGGCGGCGGCCTGGTGGGATTGGAACTTGCCGAGTATCTGGTGGAGCGCAAACGCAACGTGACGATACTTGAGCCTGGGGCGGCGTTCGGTCCCGAGCTCGCGATTGTGCGCCGCGCGCGGGTGCTGCATGAACTGAGGGCGCACGGCGCGGTGTTGCACAAATCCGTCGAAGAGATAGAGATCGGTGCGCGTACCGTGCGCTTTTCACTTGGCGGTGAACACCAGGAACTGGCCTGTAGCCAGGTCATTATCGCGCTGGGCGCACAACCCGATGACAGTCTGCTCAAGCAATTATCGGCAGGCCGCGCGCAAGTCCACCAGATCGGCGATTGCCGCAGGGTTGGCTATATCGATGGCGCGATGCTGGATGCGCGCGAACTGGTACAACGCCTGCAACAGGAGTGCTAAACCCTGCCCAGCGCGTGCACCCTGTCCTTGTAGGCTTTGGGCGTATAGCCAGTCCAGCCTTTGAAGGAGCGCACGAATGAACTGGGTTCGGTAAATCCCAGCAGGTCGGCGAGGTCCGCCACGCGCGCGTCCTCATGCAGCAACTTGTCGACAGCCACCTGGCAACGCACCTCGTCCTTGATATCCTGGTAACTGGTTTCCTCGGCCTGCAAGCGCCGCCGCAGGCTCGATTCCGACATATAGAGCATCGCCGCGATGTCCGCGAACGAGGGCATGCCACTGGGGAGCGCGATGCTGATCAGCGACTTGATCGCGGCGCTGGTGCTGGCCGGCACCCGATCCATCGCGATCAGGTGGTACACGCTGTTGTTGAGGAAATCGGCGAGCGACTCCGGCGTATGCACAATCCGTCGATCCAGCAGTATGCGCGCGAAACTGCAGGTATTTTCACCGGCATCGAAATACACCGGGCCGCAGATGGTGCGCGCCAGGCTGTCGTGGTATTCCTGGTTGACCGCCGGGGCATCGATACGCAGCTCCGCCGACGTCAGCGCCTGGCCGATCAACCAGCCGCAGAGCGCATGCCACACCAACAGGCCAGAGGCGCGGGCCGCTGTCGGACAGGAACTGACCCTGTCCCAGTCCTCGGGAATCAACACAGCCGCAGCCTGCGAAATATCGATCTCGTAACTCAGTTTGGCAGTGTCTGAAGCGGCGTCCTCCAACAAACGCACGCGATACCCATTGCGCGAGTACAGCAGCGCGTCCAGTCGCTCTGCCAGGCGCAGCGCATCGCGCAGTGTGCGGCCACCAATCATGCAGTGGCACATCAACTCAAACGTCTCGCTGCCCAGACCCGCGCCCCACGGCAACCCCTGTTCCAGTTCCTGCATTTTCGCCGCGGCAGCCTTGTACAACCGGGCGTAATGCATGGCCGGCAGCGCGTGATCCGGCGCCAGTGCGGCGATGCGATCGGGCCGCAGCTCCACCGTCGCGGCAACGGACGCGGCATCGATGCCGATACGCTGCAGGTAATCGAACAGGCGTACGAATTTTTTCGCGGGAACAGTAATTTCAGTCATCGTTATGGCAACCTCCGAGGCAGTGCGGCACTCTGGTCGGGTTGTGTTATTTGCGCACGAGTCTAGCATAGAACACGCCGCCACCGAGGGCCGGCGCGGCGCCTCCCGTCAACAGCAGGCCAGCCTCCACCAGCTGGCCAACACCCAGCCAACACTCACGGCGCTGAGCGAATATGTGCAACAACTTGATCGCTCGCGTCCTATGTCGGCGGCCCGTCGGCCATGCCATAATCGGCCGCACATTCAGGCTCGCGGGTACCTCTCAGGATGGATTCAGCAGCGACAGGCCGTGCACATATCCGCAACGAGATTCTGGGCAGCGGCATTTCCAATACGCTTTTTAACGGTGTTATCGCCTGGTTGTTATTGCGCAGCAGTCCCGCGCTGCGCTGGGGTGGCGAGCACAGTTTCGTGGTGGACGTCATCGCAACCGGCTTGCTGCTCCCCCTGATCGTGGCGCTGATCGTGATCCCGCTGCAGCGCGGCAAGCTCAACAAGGGCAAGCTGGCTCCCATCAACCTTGGCCCTGGTTCGGTGATGCAATCGGTGGCCGACCGATTCCCTGCCAGTACGTTCGGAAGTGCGTTGGTGTTTGGCCTGATCGGGATGTTGCTCATCGCCCCGCTGACCCTCGCCGGCTTCTACCTGCTGGGCATTGAAGAAATCTCACCGGCGCATTACGCGCTCTTTAAAGGTATTTGGGCAGGCAGCATCGCCGCTGTGCTGGTCGTGCCGATGGTGCTGATCGCGCTGCGAGCACCGGCCTGACCCTGATCACAGGCAAACACGAAAGGAACACCACCATGGGTCTACTCGACAATAAATTCGGCATCGTCACCGGATCGGGCCAGGGCATCGGTCGCGCAATCGCGCTTGCCTATGCCGAGGCGGGCGCGCAAGTACTGGTTTGCGATGTCAACGATGACATGGGCGCGGAAACCGTGCGCCTTATCACCGCAGGCGGTGGCGAGGCAGTGTACGTGCACTGCGATGTCAGCGACGAGGATTCGGTGCGGGCGATGGTGGACACCGCGCTGCAGGCGTTCGGCCGACTCGATATCGCCTGCAACAGCGCCGCGCTCAGTCGCGGTTCCGGCCCTATCCACACCTTCGATCGCGGCATCTTCGACCAGACGCTCCAGATGTGCCTGACCAGCACCTGGTTGTGCATGAAATACGAAATCGCCGCGATGCTGGAGCACGGCGGCGCGATAGTGAACATTTCGTCCAACGCGTCGCTGCGCGGCCAGGCCTTCAACACGGCCTACGCGAGCGCCAAAGCCGGTGTCAACATACTGACCAAGAGTTCTGCGGCTGAATATGGCGCGCGGGGTATTCGCATCAATGCCGTATCACCCGGCGTTATCCGCACCCCGGGCCTTGAAAAATACTTCGAGGAACAGCCGGACAAAGCAGACGGACTAAAAAAGGCAGCGGTGCTGAATCGCCTGGGCGAGCCGCATGAGATTGCTGACGCCGTGTGTTTTCTTTCCAGTGAGCGCGCCTCCTTTATCACCGGCCAGATCTTGTCCGTGGATGGCGGTGGCGCCGTGCGCTAGCCACCGGCAGGTGTCGGTGGCGTCGCTTGACCAGGCAGCAGATTATTTGTGCCGGGTAGGCGTCACCAACCTGGCGATCGCCGGTGCCGCGGCGGAACTGTCATTGCCCCGCAGGGCTTCATAGTAGGCTGCCAACCAGGCGCTGAAATCCGCTGCCGTTTGCGGCCTGCTGAACCAGTAACCCTGTGCACCATGACAGCCGCGTTCCTGCAGAAAATGCAGTTGCTCGGCCGTCTCCACGCCCTCGGCAACCATGCGCAGCGAGAGGTCACGGCCCAACCCGAGAATGGTTTCCGTGAGCGTCACCGCATACGCGTCATGCGGAATCTTGCTGACGAAAAAGGCATCGACCTTGAGTGTATCGATGGGGAATTTCGCCAGGTAGCTCAGCGACGAATAGCCCGTACCAAAATCATCGATCGCGATCTTGACGCCTTCCGCACGCAACTGCTGCAACGCGATCGCGGCGACCGGGGTGTCCTGCGTCAGCAGGCGCTCGGTGATCTCCACCGTGAGGTCGGTGCGCTGGGCGCAGGCTTTGACGTCATCCATCCAGCGTGCGAGTTCACCCTGGCGGTCGAAGAAGATACGCGGCGAGATATTCACCGACAGGCCCGGGGGCTGCAAGCCCGATGCATACAACGATTCCATGAAGGACGTCGCTTCCTGCATGACAAAGCGGTCTATGTCGGTGATCAGCCCGGTCTCTTCAGCGAGCGGCACGAAGGAATCCGGTGAAATGTACTCGCCATCTTCCTGCCAACGCACCAACGCCTCGCATGCAATTCGTCCGCTGCCATTGAGCGGCACGATGGGCTGGTAGTGCACTTCCAGGCGTCGCTCGGCCACAGCCAGCGCCAGCTTGTTGATCATCTTGTGGCGCCCTTCGGAGCGCTGCTGCAGCTCGGGCGTGAAGAACGAATAATCGTTGCGCAGTGATTTCTTCACCTCGTACATCGCCTGGTCGGCGTTGATGAGCAGCGTATCGGCATCCGCGCCGTCATCAGGGTACACCGCCACGCCGAGGCTGGCGCTGACGAACACCTGGCGGGAGTAAATATCAAACGGCTGGCACATCGTCGCCACGATCTTTTGCGCCACGACCGAGGCGGACTCGGATGACCCGATATCCGGCAGGATGACGGCAAACTCGTCGCCACTCAGGCGCGCCACGGTATCGGACTTGCGTGTGCAGGCCTGGATGCGCGTGGCGGCTTCCACCAACAGCACGTCGCCGCCGCTGTGGCCCAGGTTGTCGTTCACCGATTTGAAATCATCGAGGTCGATGAATAGCACGGCCAGCCGTTGCTTGCGCCGCTGCGCCGCGAGGATTTCCCGGTCGAGAAAGGTATCAAACTGTTGTCGATTCGGCAGGTCCGTCAGGCTATCGCGCGTCGCCTGCCGTTCGATCGTGTGCATGAACTCCTTGCGTTCGGTAATATCCTGTATGCCCCCCACCAGCTCCACTACCTTGCCGTTTTGCACCACGGGGTTGCCCATGATGCGCAACCAGCGCGAACCGTTTTCGCGCTCCAGCGGCAGTTCAATATCAAAAGGTTCAGCGGTCTCGAAAGACCTGCGCACAGCCTCATCGAGTGTTGCCTGCGATTGCAACGACAGATTCGACATCACATAGTCGCGGGGGGCGAAGTCCACCTGGTCTATGCCTACTATGCTGGAAAACTCCTTGCTGAAATGCACCAACCTGGCCTCGGCATCAATTTTCCAGCCCGCCACGGCAGCCAGTTTTCCCGCCTCCTGCAACAACTGTTCGTTGGAGCGAATCTGCTGCTCATAAAAATGCAGGTTGCTACGCGCCCGCCTTCGTTGCTCGAGCCACAGCAGCCAGCCGGCAGCGATGCACAGGGCGAGAATCCGCAGCAGCCAGATGTTTTCGGTAAGGCCGGTCAACGGCGCGTACCGGGCGGCCATCAGCCAGTTGCCCGAGGCCACCGGTATCGGCAGCAGAATCACGCCCTCCGCGCTGAACAGCTCCGCGGGACCGTAAAACACCTTGCCGCGACTGCCCTGGCCATCCACCCCGCGCAGCGCGATCTGCAGGTTCTCGCCGTTTTTCGCAAGGCCTGCCGCGGCAAAAATCTTGTTGGCGTCGATTGTTGCTGAAACGATGCCCCAGAATTTGCTCGCGCCATCTTCCGCAGTGACAAACACAGGCAGGCGACCAATCAACGCAACACCGCCCTGCACCAGTTCCACGGGGCCTGCCAGCACCGCCTCGCGAGCGTCGCGCGCGCGCAGCACCGCATCGCGCTGGGAGGGTGACTTGAGGTAATTCAAACCCAGCACAGCCTGGTTACCTGCCAGTGGGTACACTTTATCGATCACCAGGTCCGGCGCCGCAGCCAGGTTGATCAGGAAGTCGTGGCGGGAAAAAATGGCCTGCGCGAACGCGTCGAACTCAGCCTGGCTCAAATCCGGGTTGGACGCGATGTAGGCTGCAAGCCCCTCCGCCGCCGCCAGATGCGACCCCAATTGGCCCATCAGTCGCTGCGCGACAAAATTGAGCTCACCGGTCCTTGCCAGCTCCGCTCGCTGGCGCGCGTTGTTCACATAGGATTGTTCAAACACGATTTGCACGGAGAACACGCAGACAAACACCAGCAGGCATGCCCAGGCGGAAAGTTGGTGGCGCAGCACCAGATAGAGCGCGCATCCAGACAGCGCTGCAATCAGCAGCAAATAGAGCGACGCATTACTTATCATGATTTATCCTGCCGCTTGCCAATACTTTCCTGTGTCTACAGCGCCCGGGCTCGCGTTCTCCATGCCCGTAACACTGATTCTACGGAGTGAAAACCCGCGACTCGAAAGATATATGCACAAAAGGGCAGGTTTTGTGTGACTGGGTTATCAATATCAGGTCAGCAATATCGGATCAGCAACATCGGGTTGGCGCCACCGGGTTCGCAACGACGTAGCAACCGCGCACGAGGCGCTGCGATTCAGCGTGCCACCTGAGGCAGGATGTTCACCGGGAACGCGCTCTGCTGGGCAAGGCCAGTCAGCGGATCGTAGTCGCTGTCCCTCGGTATCAGCACCTGCACATTGCTGCCCTTCTCGCGCGTGGGACGCGGGTCGTCGGGGTCGCCCCAACCGTGCGCCAGTCCGACGGTGCCCGGCGCCAGCGTGTCACTGCCCTCCGCCACCGCTTCGATACGTCCGTGGCCGCTCGCGATGACGACGAGGTCGCCATCACGCAGGCCGAGCCGCGCCATGTCGGCAGGATTCATCAGCGCCGGGTTGTACTGGCGCCGCCGCCGCAGGCTCGGCAGGTTGTTGCCCGTGGTGCAGTAGACCTCGGGCATGCGGTAGGTGATCAGGCGAAAATCAAACTGCTCGCCAGTGCGGTAGCCGCCATCACCCGTGAGCGGCTCCGCCAGCACGCCGGCCAGCTCCGCCAGCAGTTCGGGGTGGCCCACCGCCAGGCGCCGGTCGGCATGGCCCAGCATGTCCGGAATTACGCCGCCCACCTCGGTGCGCCCGTCGCCATAGACCACGCCGCTGGGCGACGCCGCTTTCATCTCGGCCAGCGAAATGCGCGCGTCGGGGTTGAGCCCGGCGATCACCGCATCGGCATCGGGCATCTCACCTGCGGCAATGCCTGGCAGCGTGAAGCCCGTACCCATCGCCTGCGCCACGCGCCAGAAAAATTCCCATTCCTCTATCACATCGTCCTGCTTGGTCACGACCTTGCCCGTGTACTGGTTGAACGCGAAGGGAAAGTACGCATCCGACAGCATCGGTATGTCCACGCGCTCGAACGGATGCGCGACCGCCACCACGTAGTCCGCGTGGCGCGCCGTGGCGGACAGGAACAGGTCGTTCACGACCAGCAGGTCCAGCGACTTGAGCGCCTCCAGCGTGGTGTCTGTATCACTGAACACCAGCGCGGGATTGCCGCCATTGACGATCAGCGCGCGCACCTGGCCCTTGCCCGGGGTGAGTATCTCTTCAGCCAAAGTATTGGTCGGCATCTCCTGGTAGCCGAACAGGCCGGTGATGCCACGGATGTCGCGCACGCGCGCACGCTGCTCGGTGCGCAGGGATACAGGGAAAGGCTGATTGCCGGAGGAAGGCAGCGCGGGTGCCAGCGTGCCAGAGATGCGCGTCATGCAGCCACGGCGGTCGAAGCGGCCGCACAGCGCGTTCAGGTTCTGCACCAGTTGCGTGGTCAGGTTCTGGTGCCGCGCCATGTGCAGGCCGGTACCGGAGAGCGCCGCGCCGCTGCCGGCGGTGGCAAACAGGCGAGCCCCCTCGACGATGTCCGCTGCCGGGCAGGTCGTGCGCCGCGCGGCGTAGTCGAGCGTAAACGGCTGCACTGCAGCGCGCAGTTCCTCAAAGCCGCTGACGTACTGCGCGACGTACTCATGGTCATACCAGCCGTTGTCGATGATCTCGCGGATCATGCACGCGAGCAGCGTGGCGTCCTCCCCCGGCTTCACCTGCAGGTGCACGTGCGCGCGCGCCGCCACCTCGGTGCGCCTGGGATCGATGACCACCAGCTTCATGCCGCGCTGCAGGGCGTGCTTCAGGCGCGTCGCGGGGTTGGACTGCGGCATGGACCACAGGTGCGACACCACCGGATTGGTCGCGACGAACAGCGCGCTGCCTGCGTGGTCAATGTCGAACACGGTGAGCGGCAACGGCCCGCCGAACAGGCGATCATAGGCGATGATCAGCGACGGCGAGTCGATGGTGAGCGAGGTATACAGCCGTGGCGAGCCGAAGGCCTGCAGCCACTTGGCCACGTACCACGGTCCGCCTGCGGCGGTACGGTGGCCGCCGCAACCCACGTACACCGCCACCGCCTCCGGCCCGTGTTCGGCGACGATGGCCTTCAGCTTCGCGCCGATCTCGGCGATGGCCGTGTCCGAGTCGATGCCGGTGAATTCACCGGCGACTTTTTTCAGCGTGCGGCGCAGGCGCTCGGGATGGTTGATGCGCTCCACCTCGGCGCGGCCCCTGGGGCAGGTATAGCCTTCGGAAACCGGGTTATCGTGATCGCCGCGCACCGCGATGACGCGGTTGTCCTGCACATCCACTTCCAGCCCGCAGAACACATGGCAGAAGCGGCAGAATGTTTTTTTTGTTTCAACTATTTCTTTTGTGTCAATCATGGAGCTGCTCCAGGCGCGGGTCGTTGGGATACATCCACTCCTCGCCGATCACCTGCGCGACGCGCAGCTCCGGCGGGATGTTGTCGATGCCGATGATGCGGTCGGCGCCCTGGTTCCAGTGGTAGATGCGCGATTCCTGGTAACTGAGTGGCACGCCGGTGAAGCCGCGCGACTCCATCGACTTCTGGATCCTGGCGCCGAACTCGGTGTCCTCGAGCAGCACCGCGCACAATTTTTGTCCGTCGTTCTCTGTCCACAGGTCCGGGCGCAGGCCTTCCTGCCACGGTGGCGCGAGGGTCCAGGTCTCCAGTCGACAGCGGTTGATGCCGTTGGGCCAAAACACCAGCGGCGGGATCACATACTGGCTGAGGGGCGCAACAAGGTTGGGGAAGATGCCGTAAGACTGCGTGCAGCTGCGCGCGATCTCACCCACCGTGTCGACCTGCGCGATGCGCGGATCCACCGGCATGATGTCCAGCGTGGCCATGCCCGCAGGCGTCGGCGCCACCATGCGGCCGTGGCCGTTGGCATACAGCGTGTTGACGTTGCGCGGGTCGTCCAGCGCCGGCGCCACCGTGGTGGGGTGGATGGAGCGCACGTGGTAGACCTCGGTGTTGGCCTCCATCGCAATCTTCCAGTTGCACTCCAGGTCGAACACATGCCGCGCCGCCAGGCGGCACTGGTCGAACTGGAATTCCTCCCACTCGGCGGCGATGGGCCCGAGCCATTCGAGCAGGGAGGGCGCGTGCTGATCGAAGTTCACGAACAGCAGGTTGCCGAACGCCTCGCAGCGCACCGGCACCAGGCCGCGCGTGCTGTAGTCGAGGTCGGTAAAATCCTGCGCGTCACGTACACCGAGCAGCCTCCCGTCCAGCGCGTAGCTCCAGCCGTGATAGGGACAGGTGAGCCTTCTGCCGCTGCCATGGGCGGCCATCGCCACCGGCGCACCGCGATGGCGACAGGTGTTGAAGAAGGCGCGCACCACGGCATCCTCGCCGCGCACCAGCACCACAGGCTCGCCGGCGAGATCCCATGTCATGTAACTGCCCGGCGCAGGCAGCTCGTCGCTGTGTGCGGCGAGCAGCCAGCTCTTGCGCCACAGGTGGGCCATCTCCAACTGGAAAAAACGCGGGTCAGTGTAGCGCCCGGCAGGAATGTCGGGCAGTGCGGGAAAGCCGCGCGGCGGTGCCGTGCGCGCGGCCTCGTATTCCATCAGCGCACGCAGCGTGCGGATTTCCTCGGCGGTCATTGGCATGTGTAGCGGGTCTCACGGCCGTTCACTATCGTTATACCGACCGAGGATAACACCGACGCTCAGTTGATTCGAATCCGTGGCACCGTAAAAAATCAGATCGGCCGATGTGTTAATGCCCGCTGCCGCGGCGCAGACATACAGCCTGCTTTTTGTTATTAATGGCGGCTACCCGACAAGCGTGAGACCTGCACTGGCATGGCGAAAATAAGAGAGACCAACAACACCCCAGGCACACTTCTGCTGCTTTTTTGCAGCATCTTGCTGCATGCATCAATGGCGCATGCACAAACTGCGCAGGATTATTTGATCGGGCGCGGCAGCGCCGATATTACCGGCCCGGCGTTTGGCGTACAGATGTGGGGATTTGGACGCCCTGACCAGATTGTCGAGGGGATCCATACTCGCCAGCGCGCGCGAGCCTTTGTCATCGCCCAGGCGGACGATCCTGCCAGGACTCTGGTGTTCGTCACCGCTGACCTGGGCAGCATCGATCACCACATGACACTGGCAGTGGTGGAGCGCCTGCAGCAGCGTTTCGGTAATCGCTACAACCTGGACAATGTCATTCTCAGCGCCACCCACACGCATTCAGCGCCCGGCGGTTATTGGCAAACACGTTCCCCCACCGGTCTCGACGGCGGCCTCTACCCACAATACTTTGACGCCATCGTCGCCGGCATTACCGCCGCGATTGTGCAGGCCAACGACGACCTGCAGCCGGGTACGATTTTTATCAACAGCGGCCATGTGGCGAATGCGGGCGCCAATCGATCGGCCGTGGCGTATCTGGAAAACCCGCCGCAGGAACGTGCCCGCTATCGCGAAGACACCAACACCGAAATGCTGTTGCTGAAGTTTGTGGATGATTCCGGCGAGATTGGCCTGCTCAACTGGTACGCCCTGCATCCCACGGCGATGAACTTCTACAACCACCTCATCTCCGGCGACCACAAGGGCTACGCCTCGTTGCAGATGGAGCGGCAGCAGGGTGCAACCTATCAATCCGCAGACGACTTCGTGGCCGCCTTCGCCCAATCCGATGACGGCGATGTCACCCCGAACATGAACCTGGACAATACCGGCCCGGGCGCAACCGACGTGGAGACCACGCGCATCATGGGTGAGCGACAGTTGGAGGAAGCAAGTACATTGTTCGCGCAGGCAACGGAGTCGCTGCAGGGCCCCATTGATTCGCGGCGCGTGTATGTCGACTTGAGTAACTACCCGGTAGAGGATCACTTCACCAGCGCGGGCACGCAACACACCTGCCCCTCGGCCTACGGTTACTCGTTTGCCGGTGGTTCCACGGAGGACGGCGGTGGACACTTCCTGTTCAGGGAAGGCATGACAGAACAAAGCCTGTGGCGGGACTGGCTGATTCGCCTGGTGACGGGCGTACCGCACTGGACAGAGGCGGTGAAAGCCTGCCAGGCGCCCAAGCCGATCCTGTTTGAAACAGGCACTGGCAATCCGCCCCTGCAATCACAGATTCATTCCGTCACAGTGGCCCGCATTGGCCAACTGGTCATACTCGCCCTGCCCGCCGAGGTAACCACCATGGCGGGCAGGCGGCTGCGCGACAGCGTGATGAATGAACTGGGAGACTGGGCGCGGTATAGCGTGGTGGCAGGCTATGCCAATGGCTTTGCCGGTTATGTCACCACGCCGCAGGAGTACCAGTTGCAACAGTACGAAGGCGGCCACAACCTGCACGGGCGCTGGTCCCTGCCAGCCTACCAGCAGGTTGCCAGCCAACTGGCCAGTGCGCTTCAGTCAGGCGCGGCCGTCACGTCCGATGTTCAGTATGATGACTGGCGCGACAAGGCAGTGGGTAAGCCGCTGCCCGTCGGTGCCAATGCTCCACCCCCCGGGGGCAAGCAGTACGGCGATGCACTGCCACTGGCAAGGACGCAATTCCACAAGGGGGAAACAGTCGTCGCCGAGTTCTGGTCAGCCAATCCCACCGCGCACTACACCACGGGCACGAATACCCTGTTGGTGGAACACAGTGCTGCCGCAGGCTGGCAGGCAGTTGCCACCGACAGCGATTGGAGTACCCGAGTGCGCTGGCAAACTGAGGACGATGCTTACATCGCCCAGCTCAGTTGGGAGGTGCCGCTCGACACGCCTGCCGGGGATTACCGACTGACACATTTTGGCTACGACAATACCGGCAAGGCGTTCAGTGGGGTGTCCCAGGTGATCCAGATTGAGTAACACCGTTTGTCGGGAAAATGGCGCGGCCTGATTGTTGTTTAAATAGGTTTTTTACTTGCGGAAAGTATCGATTTTAGATACTTTACGAGAGTGGAATCTAACAAAAACCCTATAGCGGCAAGAAAGCTGATCGAGACCCTGGCCTCGAAGGGGCGCTATAGCTTCACATCAGAGGAGGCCCGCGAGGCCCTAAAAGTCTCTCCCGCCGCCAGCAAGCTCGCGTTAAACCGGCTCGCCCGGCAGGGGCAGATAGCATCCCCCGCACGAGGGTTCTACGTCATTGTCCCACCGGAGTACCGCTCGTTGGGCTGCCTGCCTGCCGAGCAATTCATACCGGACTTAATGAAGACCAAAGACCTGAATTATTACGCCGGGCTACTCACGGCAGCGCAGTATTACGGTGCCGCTCATCAGCGCCCGCAGGAGTTTCAGGTCTTCGTGCAAAAGAATCGCAGACAGATCCACTGCGGCAAAATCAGGGTAAAGTTCATCGCGCGAAAGAACATAGACGACGTGCCGCTACGAAAATTCAACACCTCACGCGGGGAGCTCAGCGTCTCCACCCCAGGAGGGCACGGCCATCGATCTGGCCGGATACCCGGAACATGCCGGCGGGCTGGAGAATGTCGCGACCGTCCTGTCAGAACTCGCAAACGAGATTGATACATCAGCCCTGGTAAAAGTAGCGGCAATGGCCCCGATCACCTGGGTCCAGCGGCTCGGCTATATGTTGGAACTTGTTGACGCAAAGAATCCCGCTGCAGGTTTGAGAGACTATGTCGCCCAACACGCGCGTGAGTACACAATGCTCATCCCCGGTCAAAAAAACGAAGGGGGGCAGCGCCTGCAGGATTGGAAACTCGTCATCAATGCAGGGCTTGAGCCGGATATATGATCCCACGCGACTACATCACGGAGTGGAGGGATCAAGTACCGTGGGTAGATGATGCCCAGGTCGAACAGGATCTTGTCATCAGCCGCGCGCTGGTTGATATCTTCTCTCATGCAACGCTTCACAATGCACTAGCATTCCGTGGCGGCACTGCCCTGTTTAAGCTACACCTGCCTGCCGCAAGGTACTCGGAAGATATTGACCTTGTTCAAGTAAATGCAGAACCGGCCGGGCCAGTGATCGACGCCTTGAGAGAGGTGTTGGACCTGTGGCTTGGAGAACCCAAACGGAAACAGAATAATGCTCGAGTGACCTTGGTCTACAGGTTCCAGTCAGAGGACGGACAACCGCTTTGTTTAAAATCGAAATCAACACACGCGAGCTTTTCGCAGTAACGGGGTTTAAAGAAATCCCGTTTGCAGTGAACTCACGTTGGTACGAAGCATCATGTTCAGTACGCAGTTATGAACTAAACGAGCTGCTGGGCACAAAGCTCCGCGCACTTTACCAGCGCAAGAAGGGACGCGATCTCTTCGACCTCGCAATTGCGCTCGACAACCGGGCAGCCAATCCAGAGGAAGTTGTCGCCTCGTTCTACACCTACATGGAGCACGGCGGGCACAAAGTAACCAGAACACAGTTTCAGGAAAACATAGCCGCCAAACTAAATGACAAGAATTTCACCAGCGATATCGGGCCACTACTTGCTTCTGGCTACGCGTGGGACGACATCGGCATGGCAAAGAAGGTGGATGATTCCTTGATATCCCTGTTGTCCGACTGAAGCTTACAACGGCACCGACGGATGTGTATCGGCGTAGTGCCCGCAGTCGGTTTTAGATTGAGCAACGCGAGCGGAGCTGGTAGCTTCGCGTGTCCTCCCACGCCCGGTGACCCTTGTGCCCATGCCGCATACCGCTTTCACTCCTCGCTACCGCTACTACGTCCTGTTCCTGCTCTGGGTCAGCTACATCTTCAATTTTATCGACCGCCAGTTGATGACCATTCTGCTGGAGCCGATCAAGCTGGAATTCGGCGCCTCGGACACGGCCATGGGCCTGCTGGCGGGTTTCGCGTTTGCCGTGTTCTACGCCACGCTGGGCGTGCCGGTGGCGCGGCTGGCGGATCGCTGGTCGCGGCGCAACGTGCTGGCCATCGCCATGGTGGTCTGGAGTGGCATGACCTCGCTGTGCGGCATGGCAACGAGCTTTGTCCAACTCGCCCTGCTGCGCGTCGGGGTCGGGGTCGGCGAGGCGGGCGGCACCCCGCCCTCCCACGCATTGATCGCCGATTATTTCCCGCCGGAACAACGATCCACCGCGCTCGGCATCCACGGCACGGGCACCCAGTTCGGCGTGCTCATCGGCATGATAGGCGGCGCGCTGATCGCGGAGCATCTCGGTTGGCGGGCAGCCTTCGTGATCTTCGGCCTGCCCGGGGTACTCGTCGGCCTGCTCATCGCGCTCACCGTGCGCGAGCCGGCCAGGGTGACGGCCGCCGCCGGCACCGATCTGTCATTCACCCGAACCGTCGGGGCCATCTGGAAATTGCCGGCCTTCCGCGGTATCGCCTTTGCCGCGGCGTTGACCGCCATGTCCGGTTACGGCCTGGGCACCTGGTCTCCCAGTTTCCTGATGCGGGTACACGGCCTCAGCCTGACCGAGGCTGGCCTGATGCTGGGCATGGTGGGCAGTCTTGGCGGACTCGTGGGCGCGGTATGCGGTGGGGCCCTGTGCGATCGACTGGTACGGCGGGACCAGCGCTGGCAGTTGCGCCTGCCGGCCATCGGCGCGCTGGTGTCCGCCGTATTGCAGTTGCTCTTCATTCTGTGGCCGACGGAGCACACCTGGCAGGTCGGCAATTTCACGATCCCGGTGGCGATGGTGTTCATGCTGTTCGGCGCGGTCTTCGCGGCATTCTGGATCGGCCCTACGTACGCGGCAGTGCAAAGCATCGCGCCAGCCCACTGGCGCACCCAGGCAGCGGCCATGTTGCTGCTGATCTTCAACCTGATCGGCATGGGCATCGGCCCGGTGCTGGTGGGCGTGGCCAGCGACCTGCTGACACCGACCTTTGCCGAGCAGGCGATCCGCTATGCGCTGGCGGCCAGCCTGTTGTCCGTGCTGATGGGCGGCGTGCTGTACTGGCGCAGCGCCGGCGCGTATGCCGCGCAGATTCGGGCACAAGGCGCAGTCGTGTCATAAATGCCGTCGAGCCTGGCATGGTTTAAATTCCAGAAAATCCGGATTTGAGATAACCTGCTCGCCACCTGATTCGATCGCCGGAATTACGCAACCACTATGATGACCTATCTTCTACTGATCGTCGGCCTCGTCCTGCTGGTCGGGGGCGCTGAGTTGCTGGTCAAGGGTGCTTCGCGTATCGCTGCGGGCTTTGGGATATCGCCGCTCATCATCGGTCTCACCGTCGTGGCCTTTGGCACCAGTGCGCCGGAAATGGCCATCTCTGTCAGTTCAGCGCTGAAGGGCGAGGCGGATATCGCCGTGGGCAACGTGCTGGGCAGCAACATTTTCAACGTACTGTTTATCCTCGGCGTGGCGGCGCTGATTTCGCCGCTGCTGGTGAGCAAGCAACTGGTGCGAATCGACGTGCCGGTGATGGTCGCGGTGTCTATCCTGGCCTACGTCGTCTCAATCGACGGGCGCATCACCTTCGGCGAAGGCGCAGTGCTCTTTGCTGGCATTCTCTCTTATGTGGCGATGCTCATCCGCATAGCCCGCCGCACCGGCGAGGCCGGGGAAGCCGTCGAGCACTCGAAGCACTGGGCCGTCGATACAGGGTTCATTGTTGTGGGGTTTGCGCTGCTGGTTTTGGGCTCGCGCTGGCTGGTGACCTCCGCCGTCACCATTGCCGAGGCGATGGGGGTGAGCGAACTCGTCATCGGCCTCACCATCGTCGCCGCCGGCACGTCACTGCCGGAGGTGGCCACGTCGATCATCGCGACGATCCGCGGCCAACGCGATATCGCGGTTGGCAACGTGGTGGGCAGCAACATCTTTAACATCCTCGCCGTACTGGGCCTCACGGCGATGGTGGCGCCCGGCGGCCTGCCCGTCTCCGAGGCGGCCATAAACTTCGACTTCCCGGTGATGCTGGCCGTCGCGGTAGCCTGCCTTCCCATCTTCTTCGTGGGCTACTCCATCGCACGCTGGGAGGGCGCGTTGTTCCTCGGCTATTACGTGGCCTATACCCTGTACCTCATCCTGGCGGCCACCGAACACGATGCCCTGCCGGAGTTCAGCACTGCCATGATGTACTTTGTCGTGCCCTTGACGATTGTTACGTTGGCTATTGTGCTGTTTCGCGAGTATTCCGCGAAACACCGGGGGCGCGCTGGGTAACAGTAGTTGGTGATGCGCGACTGCAGATTCGGGGACGCAGTCGTTTCTTAAATGCCATCGAGCTTGACAGGCTTGCGCCCCGGAAGTCGGACCACCAGTTCCAGCTCGCCACCCAGCGCTTCAATGTAGTCGCGGAGCGTGGATATCAGCATGTCGGAGCGGTTCTCGATTTTTGAAATATGGCCCTGTTTTACTTCCAGAAAATCGGCCATGTTGTCCTGCGTCAGGTTCAGGTCGCGGCGCAATTGCCGCAGGGTCAGTTGCTCCTGAATGAGATCGGCACTGCGTTGCTCGATCGGCTTGCGCCGCTGAGCGGGCAGCTCTTTCATGACTTGCTTAAGTGTCTTGGACATTGTTGCCTTCCTTCGGGGACGCCAGATGTCGGTCCAACCGTTTATTGGCGTTCCTGATCAAATGCTCGTAAAACCGTCGCTGACTAGCACCCGATTTGTCACCCGCAACAAGAGCGATTGCTGCTCGCTTCGGATCAAAGGCGAAAGCTACTCGCCAAACACCATGATCGGCGCTGAACCGGAGCTCCTTCATGTTGGCATGTTTTGAGTCTTTGAGAGTGTCCACCTGTGGTCGTCCCAGGGACGGGCCAAACTGCTCAAGTACTATAAGCTGTGCCAGCAGTTCGTCCTGCACCGCATGGTTCAGTGCTTCATATTCAAGCGCGAACTCATCACAGAACGTAACTGTCCATGTCATGCAAATATACCTTTCAATAAATATTCCGTCTATGGAATATTTTCGGAGCCTGCACCAGTTTAGTTCACTTGCGCTCACCACTCTAAACGGTGAATTAGATCAGATGGTGTGGACTGACGATTGATCCATAACGGCCTTTTGGGCTGTTATGGCCCTGCGGGTTGCGCCGCTGCGCGGCTTGGTCCAAATGCTGGCGCATTTGTCGAACGTGCCGATCCGGCGTCCCGGCGTTCTCTCGGCCGAGCACACCCGCCAAACTAAAAACTGTAACTTTTTGATTTTATGGGCCTAAAGGCGACGCCCGCTGCCCAATTTGCACTACAAAGCATAACAATACTGGAGTGTTGTCGGAAAAGTGTCGGAAAGAAATATCGTAAGCGCAGAACAAAGTAAGCGCCACGTAGGCCACGCTCTACGGACAAGCACTGATAGACAATAGCGGTGGCCCCGGTTGTTTGAACGTAAAAGTCCAGCGATCGCGCAACCGATAGGCTAATTTTGCTACATGAATCGCCCGGGGTTTCATGGAGGCTTTAATCTCTGAGAGAATGAAGCCATGAAGAAACCAACGAAGTTTTCCCCAGAAGTTCGCGAACGCGCAGTGCGTATGGTGCAAGAACATCGCGGAGATTATCCATCCCTTTGGGCAACGATTGAATCAATCGCACCGAAGATTGGCTGTGTGCCGCAGACCCTGCATCAATGGGTGCGCCGACACGAGGTCGACCACGGTATGCGAGACGGTGTCAGCAGCGATGAACGCGAGCGCCTCAAGGCCCTGGAGCGCGAAGTCAAGGAACTGCGGCGGGCCAACGAGATCCTGAAGCTGGCGAGTACTTTTTTGCCCAGGCGGAACTCGACCGCCGACTCAAGTCCTGAACGCATTTATCGACAGTCAACGAAGTACCTACGGAGTCGAGCCGATCTGCAAGGTGCTGCAGATTGCTCCGTCGGGGTATCGGCGACATGCCGCACAGCAGCGTAACCCGTCGCTTCGCTGTGCCCGTGATCTGCGGGATGAGATGCTGATGCCCCAGATCCAGCAGGTATGGGACCGGAACATGCAAGTCTACGGTGCCGATAAGGTCTGGCGGCAGATGAACCGGGAAGGCATAGCAGTTGCCCGCTGTACTGTTGAGCGTTTGATGCAGCGCATGCAGTTGCAGGGGCCGTGGCAAGGTGGTCCGAAACCACCGTCGCGGATAAAGCAACGGCCTGCCCCTTGGACAAGGTAAACCGGCAGTTCAAGGCCAGTCGTCCCGATGAACTGTGGGTGTCGGACTTCACCTATGTCTCGACCTGGCAGGGATGGCTGTATGTGGCTTTTGTCATTGACGTCTTTGCCAGGCGCATCGTGGGTTGGCGGGTCAGCCGTTCGATGCAAGCCGACTTCGTGCTGGACGCACTGGAGCAGGCGTTGTATGACCGGCGCCCGAAAGGGAATAACTCACTGATCCATCACAGCGACAGAGGCTCACAATACCTCTGCATCCGCTACAGTGAGCGTCTCGCCGAAGCAGGCATAGAACCGTCTGTGGGCAGTCGTGGTGATAGCTATGACAATGCGCTGGCCGAAACCATCAACGGCCTGTACAAGACCGAGCTGATCCACCGTCGTGGGCCATGGAAAACGAGGGAGTCTGTAGAAATGGCAACACTACGCTGGGTGCACTGGTTCAACCATCAGCGACTACTGGAGCCAATTGGATATATCCCTCCGGCTGAAGCTGAGGCAAACTACTGGCGGCAACTCGCTGAGAACGAAAAGCGTGCTGCTTGAACTTAAACCAAACAGCCTCCATGAAACCCGGGGCGACTCAACATCATCTTTGATCTGGGTTAACTTATCATGAGACTTGCGGAATTCAGTATTCCAGGCTACAAAAGTTAATCATGCTGTTCACAAGTTACCAACCACAATGGGATTACGACACTATGAGCAATAACAAGCAGACAGCAATTTACTTCGCCCTGGCCAGTGCTTTCGCACTCGGGTCTAGCCAAGTGCAAGCCTCAAACGGCAATACGTTTTATGGACACAGCGCGCTCGCTAGTGTGACCACTGGGGATACTAACTCTGCATTTGGCGACAATTCAATGTTGTCTACCACCACCAGGAGCTCCAACACGGCCAGTGGGGCTTAATCGCTCTTTTCCAACACCACCGGCAACAGAAACACGGCCAGCGGCGGTTCTTCGCTGTATTCGAACACCCACGGCTTCGACAACACGGCCATTGGCAGATCTTCGCTGTATTCAAACACCACCGGCAGCAACAACACGGCCAGTGGCTATTATTCGCTCTTTTCCAACACCACCGGCAACTACACCACGACCAAGGGCTTTAATTTGCTCCGTTTAAACACCACCGGCTCCTACAACACAGCCAGCGGCTCCAGTGCTAATCGAATCTCTGCGCCTGACTCTGCCAACATCCTGGAATGTCCTCAAACACCCCTAGATTGCATCGAGACTTAACCTTAAATTTGCATTGAAAAATGTACCGCGTAGATCACTCTGACCAGTTAAATGGCGCAGGATGTATGGCGTAGAAGTGGGTCAATCGAGGATGCAATTGTTTCTGGAAATCGGATCAATACTGGATGCAATTCAACAAGAAAATTCCTTAGCGTCTAACGGCGGATGTCGTATCCCTCATATTTGAGTGATTCAACAGAAACAGTTGAAAGCGCTCATCGACATCTCAATACAAAAAATCCCACGCCATCACCTGCTCGCCACCTTCAAGAAAGTTATCTCCGTCCGGTAAGTCAGTGCGCCGCGCGATCTCCTTTCGGTGTTGTTGCAATGCCATGTGGTAATCGATCCTCCCAGCAATCAGGTCGTCCACGCGATCGAGTATCTCATTCATGCGAGCGTTCAACGCAGTGGTGCTCATGCAGTCAAACGGCTTGCCAAACTGTTTTAGTGCCTCGCAACGTGGATACATGCGGTAGCCTGTACGTCCCACCCAGTCACCGCAGGGGTAGCGATCGCAGCTCGGATATACGCTGGCGAAAGGTACACCGTTGAACACGTACTCGACTTCACGCGCACCTGAGAGCGCCATCCAAGGCGTGCCAACGCATTGAATGGCGAACGCCATACCGGTGTGTGGTGAGATGTGTACGTCGCACAGTTCTGCCAGCGCGAGCTGTTCCAGTATCGGCAGGTCTACGGCGTCTACCATGCCATCGAACGTATTTAGCAGCGCATCAATCGAGTTGCGGTTGATTCCCATCGTACGCTTGCCCTTGGCTTTGAGCGAGCCTATCAGCACGATACAGACGTCGGGGTGGCGCTCCCGCAGCGCGTTAATGAGCTGGTGCCAAAATCCCATAGAAGGCGTGCGACTAGCTTCGGCGGCGGAGCCTTGGAGGAAGCTGATCACTGGTGAGCGACCCGGTGGCAATCGCGCCGCGGCGGACTTTTGGACTGCCTCTGGTAACGCCAGGCGTATAGGGCGATGTTTGGTGGCAGGCAGCGTGTCAATCTGCCATCCTTGGTTGCAGATGCTATTGAGCAGTTGGCGGCGCAGCAGTTCGTCGACTTTACGGAAACTTTCATGCGCGGCTGGCGCATGGGTTCGTGGGTCGGTGAACAAATAGTCCCAGTCAGTTGACAGTGGTGGTTCGGTTACCAGTTGATCACTGTTACAACTGGCGGCAACATCCACGGCATACAGGCAATCAAGTGCGCTCAGGCACTTCGTCAACACGATTGGCGCATCGCTAGCCAACAGCAGGCCAATCCTCAACTCAGGGTTTTCTGCCCTGAATGCATTCACCCAGCGCAGGCCTTCCACCGTCATGCCTACCAGCGGGTGAGTCACCCAGTTCACCAACAAGCGCCGTGTCATCGGCGTAGAACCTGAGTGGATATTCGAAGCCGGGGCTGAATAAGAATGGGCGCGTCTCCACGCTGTGGGTGTAGGTTGTGTGCGGTCGAATGAATATGCTTAAAAGTATAAGACAAAGAAACGGGGTGTGGAGAACAATTCTCCTGCGGAATGCGATCGCTGAAACTGAAAATTTGGCGAAGTGGTCGGTATCGCCAACTAAAATCCTGTCGATGCCGGTGTCCTGGAAACCTTTTCTGGCGTTGCCTGGGCCAGGACACGCAGGAATCCATGCCGTCTGGAATGGGAGATCGCCATGACTATTTGCAGGTTGGGCATTGATATTGCCAGGAAAGCCTTTCAACTTCGTGGCGCCGATCATATCAGCGGTTAATCGTACCCGGTATCGCATTACCTCCTGCACCGTGCATTCGCTATACTGCGGTCATGCAACATGCTGGGGAAATCGGAGTATTGAAGTTGCTCGCGGCGCGCGAGCGGCAGCGGCTGGCAGTGAGCGTTCTGTCTCGCCAGCTGGATTTCGATTCGCTGGCGGATTTTCTGGTGCAGCAGGAATTGGCACAGTACTTCTGCGCCCATATCGAGAGCCTCGAGCTGAGCAAGGTATTCCCGGCGTCCTTCAGACAAAAACTACAGTGGCAGTGTGAAGCTCAAGTTCAGCAGCGTGAGGCGTTGACGGCAGCCCTGACTGTATTGCACCGAGAGTTTACCAGCGCGGGGCTGGAATTTCTTTTGCTCAAGGGGCTGCACCTCGCCGAGCAGTATTGGGGAAGCGTCGAAAACCGCTTCACCTGGGACCTGGATATGATGATTGAGCCGCAGCATCTCGACGAAGCAGTTCACGTATTGCAGCAGACTGGTTATCGCTCCACGCACGCAAGTGCTCTACAACCTCGGTTCGTGCGCCGGTTCAGTCACGCCATGGAGTTCAAACAAGCGAGTATTGCGGTAGACCTGCACTGGGTTTTCCGGCCCCGCCCCGGGCACCTTGTCGATTACCCGGCTATCTGGCGGCGGCGAGACTCATGGGACTATCATGGCCATCGCTACAGCGTTCTGGCCGCGGAAGATGCGTTGTTGATGTTGCTGCTCGGGATCGCCGAGGATGTTGAGCGAGCGGAGCCCAATTATCGCAAATTGTGGGATATTTATTTGATGCTGCGCAGTAATGCGGTCGCTGATTGGAACGGGTTCTTTGAGCGCACCCAGCAGCAGGGAGTGGGACGTCTGGTTGTTGCGCTGCTGGCGTTCACCTGTCACGCCCTGGCGTGCGCCGATGAGTTCCCCGAATTGCAGCAAGCGCTTGCTCGCTGGTCAAAGGGTTTGTACTGTTCCGCCGCTGAACTCGACTTGGTGCTCGCACGGCCGGCTAAACACCCCGCAAATCGGCTTTGGATTGCGCGCCTGCAACCGGTTTCGACTGCCTACTATCTCGCCTGGTGGACAGTAACAGCACCGATGCGCTATCTTGTTTGGCGCCTGTAGTCGACCGGCGAGACTAGACAAAAATTCAGGGATTTCTCCATTTCGCCTGTGCACAACCCTCTGATCAGCGTCATCATTCCGTCCTACAACTGTGGGAAATATCTGGTAGAGGCGATAGAGAGCGTCCTGTCGCAGGACTATCCCCGCATAGAACTCATTGTGATTGATGATGGTTCCACGGATGATAGCCAACAACTTTTGCGGGCGTACGTCGATCGACTCACTTATAAATCTCAGCCCAATGCCGGAATTGCCGCCGCGCGCAATGCCGGATTTAAGCTTGCAACCGCCGATTTTGTAGCTTTTCTCGATGCAGATGACATTTTCACTCCAGGCCGCCTGCGTCTGCAAATGTCTATGTTCGAGCGCGCCCCGGGCGCTTGATTGCCTGCAAGGTCATATGGAGCAGTTTATCAGTCCGGAGCTGCCCCGCGAGTTCGCCGCCGGTATTCGCAGTAAGGACGGCGAGGTGATCGCCGCCCCCATGGCCAGTACAACGCTTATTCGGCGAGCTGCGTACGAACGGGTTGGACCCTGGGATGTAACACTGAATGTTGGTGTCGATATGGATTGGTACGCGCGTATGATTGAGGCCGGGCTCAACTATCAGATGTTGGACAACGTCCTGTTGCGCCGACGGATTCACACCACCAACACCAACCTACGTTTTGCGAATGAGCAATCAGAGCGATTGCATGTACTTAAAAAAATGCTGGATCGACGGCGTGCACAACAGTCGTCGACCCCAATTACCTGAGGAGATACCTGACAGTGAGTGAGTTTTATCGCGTCAATGCTGAGGATATTATGCACGAGACCATCGATGGGGAGGTGGTGATCGTCAATCTGGACAGCGGAGCCTACTACGCCTTTGACGGTAGCGGGGAGTACATCTGGGATCGCCTGAGTCACACTGGTGCCAGTGCGGAACAACTGGTCGCGGAACTGGAACTACACTTCAATTCACCAGTCGCGGAGATTGCAGCAGGTGTGAACAACTTTCTTGCGCAGCTGCGGGACGAATCGTTAATCGAACCCGGTGACAATACCGGTGCTGCCGCTGCCAGTTCAGCCGCTCCGGCAGCTACCTCAGAGTTCGAGGCGCCTCAGCTGAACAAGTACACCGATATGGAAGCGCTGTTGTTGGCCGATCCCATACATGAGGTGGAGCCCGAAGGCTGGCCACACGTAAAGTCGTAGGCCGCTCCTTGTATGCGCATATTACGCAAGGGGGATTATCGTGCCACCTGACTGCATGGACGACCAGTTGGCATTCGCGAATGCCGCACGGGAGGGGTTCCGCCGAGCAAGTGCTGCCAGTGGCATTATAGAGCGTTATTATCGTATTGCTCAGAGCACAATTTTATTGCGGTTTGCAGGTGATGCATTACTGGAGCCAATTACGCCAGCGCTGGAACATTTGCGTTTGCCGGAAGCTGCCGCTGCAGATTTCACTATCGACCTGTTTGACTCCAGATCCACGGCGACTTCATTGCCGTTTTTACTGGATCGCTATATCCAACTCATGCGCCTGCGATGGTGGGAACAGTTGGGTACCCGACGCGAAATAAAGGGCATGAACTCAGAACGCATACGCAGTGTGTTCCATCTTGGGCCGGATATTCTCAGTGTCCTGGACCAACAGGAAAATCACGCAGTGTACTGGGTGGAAGACGCTGCCGATATTCCCTACTACGAGACCGGCTATCCGTTGTCAGTGCTGCTTAACTGGTGGTTCGGCAAGCGCAATCACTTTTTTGTTCACGCCGCCTGCTTTGGTACTGATAACGGTTCAGTGCTACTGACGGGTAAGGGGGGCAGCGGTAAATCCACCACTACTCTGGCTTGCCTGGACTCCGGGTTACGCTTGAGTGGTGACGATTACTGCGTTGTCCATCCCGAACGTCTGATGGCCTACAGCGTGTACAACACCATCAAACTGAAGGGTCTGCAGGACGTGGAACGCTTTGCTCACCTGAAGTCTTGTATTGACAACCTGGAGAGGGTACAGGACGCGGAGGAGGGTGAGAAGGCGATGATTTTCCTGCAGCGCTATTTTCCGGAACAGTTGCTGCCTGCCAGCGTTCTGCGCGCAATTCTGGTGCCGCGCGTTGCGGATCAGCAGGAAACAGTGATTACGCCTGCTTCGGCCAGTCATGTCTTCAAGGCCATCATGCCCAGCACACTTTTTCAGCTGCCGGGGAATGCTCAGGAAGAATTCCGTGCCTTGGCCAGTCTCGTTAGATCGGTGCCCTCCTATGAGATAGCACTAGGCAGTGATATTGCCGCCATTCCCGGGGTTATTCGACAGTTTTTGCAGGACCAGGATTCTTGATCGCGCGCTGGCGACACGCCCTGAGGCAACGCTGGCTGCAGCACTGTCGACATCACCCGGTGCGGATGCAGTTGACGGAGGCGGTCTTGTTGCAACTTGCACGCTTTCCCACGCTGGCGTTTTCCTCCTACCACTTTTTGGGGGAAGCGCACGCAGCGGTTGCGAATCATGCAGCGGCGCAGGGCTATTACACTCGAGCACTTGGCACCGGGCGCGTAACGGATTCCACTATTTATCATCATCAGGGCATTACACAGGTGGCGCTTGGTTGCTATGCCGAAGCAGAAACCAGCTTGCGTGCGGCATTAGCTCGGAAGCCGCAAGCGTGGTGGTCTTGCAAGTCGTTGGGTGAAATATTGTTGCTGCAAGGTCGATTGCCAGAAGCGGAAATCTATTTTAGCAAGGCGCTCGCAACGAATAACACCGACTTCTGGGCGCATTACCATCGGTTTGAGTGTCAGCGGGCAAGCATCGGGTGCGAAGCGGCACTGTTGAACTGGCTGGATGGGGTGCTCGCTGCTCCCCTTATGTCAGAGCTGCGCATGGAGACGGGCTTATTCTGGGAGTACTCTTGCAAATATGCACCCGAGCATCTGGAAAAGCTCAGGCGGGTCGCTGTGCGCTATCCGGAAAGTCACGAGGTGTCCTTCCTGCTCAGTTGCCTGATCGGCCATATGGGGCAGGTGGAGGAGGCGACCGCGCAACTGCTGCAATACATGAAGGCGGCATGGCATCGCGACTATAGTCAATGGGCGACTCTGTCCAGTCAGACACACAAAGATCCTGAGTTTGTGATTATCGGTACGGAGAAGGGCGGCTCGTCAGCGCTATATAGCTACCTCATCGATCATCCCCTGATCTGTCCAGCTGTAGTGAAAGAAGTGAATTACTGGAGTAGCAATCAGGTTCACGGCAGCGCGTGGTACCGCGCATGTTTCATGCCGATCCCCGCAATGGCGCTGCAGATTACCGGTGAGGCGAGTATATTCAGTCTGTGGCACGAACAGGCACCCGAGAAAATGGCGGTGTTTCGCGCGGATATGAAGTTGTTGTTGATTCTGCGAGACCCGGTGCAGCGCGCCTATTCTGCCTACCAAATGCGCAAGCGCCTTGGTGCGGATATGCCGAATTGGGACGTATTGGTGGAACAGGAGCTGCATGCGCACCCGTATTGTCCACTGCAACCGGAGGACCTGCCTGCGGGTTACCAAGGTAGCAGTATGATGTTGAATGGTGCGGTACTGCCCTTTCTGAAAAGGTGGATGTGCTATTTTCCCAGGGCGCAGTTCCTGATACTGCAGAATTCGGACCTGTCGAGCGATACCCAGGCTACTGTTAATGCCGCCTATACCTTCCTGGATTTACCGGCACATACCGTGTCTTCCACACAGCGTCTCAATGTTGGCACGTATGCGCCGATGGCGCCCGATGTGGAACGCAGACTGCGTGACTGGTATCGGCCGCACCAGAGCGCGCTGGCAAAATTTCTGACCATGGAGCTGGCATGAAACAAGCCGATGACATCAACTGGTTTGAACGCAAGGTAGACCGTCGTGCTCGCGGACACCACGCGATGGGATTGGGCTGGATCAATCGCGGACGTCCGCTGCATGCCCTGGAGAGTTTTCAGCGGGCCATTGATATTGACCACACCTATATCAACCCCTATCTGGAGATTGGTAACCTGTACTTCAAGCTGTCCCGCTGGCAGGATTTGCTAGGCCTGTGCCACCTGTGGCTGGAACGGTTCCATCCGATTTCCCAGATTCACAAGATGATGATCACCGCCTACGAGGCGTTGGAGTCACTGGATGCTGCCTTCGCGTACTACGATCTGAACCGGGCGGACCAGCGCGATGCTGACATTGCCGACCACGACATACTCTGCTGCGTCACCTGCCGGAACGAACATCCGCGTCTGCCTTATTTTCTTGAGTACTACCGCAGCCTGGGAGTAGACCGTTTTCTGATGATTGACAACGGTTCAACGGATGGCAGTGCCGAGTACCTGCTGCAACAGGAGGATGTGCTCCTGTGGCATTCAGAATTGCCATTCAAGGAGGCCAATTTTGGTTCCTCCTGGTTTGAATTGCTGCTGCGCCGGTATGGCGTCGGGCACTGGTGCGTCACGGTCGATACGGATGAGTTCCTGGTCTATCGGGGGGCACAGGAGAAGAAGCTCAGGGCGCTGTGCGATGAGATGGATGTCCGCCAGCTGCAGGCGATGACCGGCCAGCTTCTGGATATGTACAGCGAAGGGCCGGTTAGCGAAGCAGAGTATCGTCCGGGTCAGGATCCACTGGAGGTCTGTGCCTGGTTTGATCGCAAGAGTTATCATCGGCGCTATGAAATGGGTGGCCAGTATCACAATCAGCGGTTGCTGTTCGGCGGGGTCCGCCAGCGGGTTTTTCCAGCCAGGAATGATTATCTGCTGAGCAAGGTGGCGCTACTTAAATATCAGCCCTATGTGGTGCTCGATGGAGGCCAGCATCTGACTAACATTCCTGCACAGAGTCTGGCCCACAATCAGATGGTGTTGCTGCACTTCAAATTTTCTCCTCCATGCTGGACTACGCCAGTACGGAATCCCGGCGCGAAGCACATGCCATGGACGGGCAACAGTACAAGGCTTACCAGCGGGGTTTCGAGTTGGAAACGGCACTGACGCTTTATGATCCTGAGCTATCTGTGCGCCACGAGGGGTCGAACAACTTGAGGCGCGGGATATTATCGATCCGCCCTTACCACCTCTGCCGAAACCGGTTTTCCCTCCGGTCGCGGCGCTCGCGCCGGGCGGTCGCCAGCCCTTCTGGTCGGTGATGATAACGGTGTATCAGCGCACCGAAAATCTACAGCGCGTGTTGGAGAGCGTTATCGATCAGGCGGGTGACGCAATGCAAATTGAAGTTATATGCGATGGTGGTGATGCGGATCGACAGAGGCAGATCAGGGCCGCGGTGGAAGCGATTGGCGGCAGTTCAGTGGACTTTTACGGGAGTGAGGAACACATTGGCCACCCGGCGATTTTCAATCTTGCGATAGAGCGTTCCCGCGGTAAGTGGGTTCACATTCTGCACGATGACGACTGGGTGGAGCCGGGCTTCTATGCTGCCTTGGAAAAGGAGATCGCTCTTGCGCCTGAGGCAGGCGCTGCCTTCACCCAGCACCGCATCGTTGATTATTCCGGCACCCAGGAAACACAATGGAATTCCTGGCTGGAAGCCGATCAGGCTGGAGTCGTGGCGGGCTGGTTGCAGCGTATCCTTGTCGAATGCCGGGTACAGTTTTCCTCGATGACAGTCAGACGGGAAACCTACGAGACACTGGGCGGCTTCTGTGCTGAGGCGCTATCCACAATGGATTGGGAAATGTGGAAACGCATCGCTGTGCACTACCCGGTCATTTTTGTACCGCAGCTCCTGGTTAGTATCGGCCGCGATGCGTCGGCGGAATCCTCTTCACTTATCCGCTCGGGCGAGCAGGTACTGCACAGTCTTGCCACAGTGGCAATAACCGAGAACTATCTACCCGTGGAGACAGCCCGGCAGTTCTCGGATAAAGCGCGCGAGCAACTGGCCACCTATGCCCTCAATCTTGCGCGGCGCTATTTGGAGATAGACGACAGGGAGGCGGCACTGGCCAACCTGCGGGCGGCAGTTGCCTGTTCGGATTCCCCTCGAATTCAGCGCATTGTCAGACAGGTGTTGCTGGGTAAAAACGATGAGTTTAACGGCTGAACAGAAAGCGGCCCGTGGCTCGCTGCTGCTGGGTCGCGGCTGGTTTGAAAAAACCCGGGATGACCATGCTGTCACCCATCTGCGCACAGCCGTGGCACTGTGGCCGGAACATCCCGAAGCGTACCGTTATCTGGCCTACATCATGATCAGGCAGCAGGCATATCTCGAGGCATTGTCTTACCTGCGGCAGGCGAGCGCACTCAAACCAGGCGACCCCTTGTTACAGTGGGAACTGGAGCAAGTACAGGCGTTGGCAGGGGAGCTTCCCGACGCCGGTTTGGCACACAATCCTGACGGGAAACTGCGTTTTCGCGAGCGCTACCAGCGCACCCATCACCGCAGTGGCTGGCGCTACGCAGTCAATGCGCTTTATCAACTGCACAATGATACCGGCGTGCGGTTCGAGGACTTTCTGGAAGACCCCTTTGCGTGGCAGCATCGGCACAACGGTATTCGCAGCGGCGCTGAAATTCTGCGGGCGATTCTAAGTCAGGATCACGACGCACCGATTAACGCTCAGGAGAAAGGCATTATCCCAATTGTCGAGCCCTGGGCTGGAATATTGCACAACCCGCCGGCTATGCCTGCTTTTTTTCATCCGGCGGAATCACCCCGGGCGGTAGTGGCCAAGGCCGTCTGGCGCGAGAGTATGGAGGCCTGTATCGGGCTCTTTACGCTGTCAGAATATTGTTCCCAGTGGCTGCGTGAGGCCACCGGCAAACCGGTATCCACTTTGGTTCATCCCACGGAAATTCCCGATACGCTATTTGACTTCGATGCGTTTGATCACAACGAGAGCAAAAAAATTGTACAGGTTGGCTGGTGGCTCAGGCGGCTGGGCGCGATATACGAACTTCCGCTAGCAGCAGGAAACGCCATGGGTATACCAAGGTGCGTCTGGTGCCGCAGTTTATTGAACAGGCGGATCAATACCTGAACAATCTGATCGCTACCCAACTGCGAGAGCGGCCGGTGCCCCCGACTGCAGCGCGCGACAATACCCGGGAGTTTGGTCATCTCTCCGACGCGGCTTACGATAGCCTGCTGTCGTGCAATATTGTTTTTATCCAGCTGTACGATGCGAGTGCCAATAACACAGTGATTGAGTGTATTGCGCGCGGGACTCCGGTGTTGGTAAACCCTTTGCCTGCTGTACTAGAATACCTGGGTCTGGATTACCCCCTTTATTATGACAGTCTGGAGCAGGCTGCGGCCATGGCCCTTGACCCGCACCGACTGGCCGCAGCGCACACGCATCTGATGGAAAATCCGCTGCGCAAACTGCTAGGTGCAGACGCGTTCCGCCAGCAGATGCTGGAGAGTGAAGTGTACGGCTTACTTGGAAACGACTGCTGATTTATTCCGATTGCGCCGGTATTAATGGGGCGGAGCAGATCAACCACAGTCTGGCCATGGGACTGCGCGATGATGGCTTTAGAGTGGACTTTGCACAGCCCCGCGCCACTCACCACTTGATTGATGACCGTCAGTCCGGGGGCATCCGTCATCACTGGCTGCCGACGGAACAGTTGTACGACCTGACCATGCCGGCATTGAGTCTGCGCGATGCAGCGCCCGCCGCCAGCATATTACGCGAGTGCGCGCCGGACCTCGTGCTGTTTGCCGATGGCTGCCCACTGTCAAGTCTGGCGGCAAAGGGATACTGCCATCGTCACGGGATTCCCTTTCTGGTGTTGGTGCACTGTGTCTACGAGGGCTGGCAGCACGACTTTGCAGAGCAACTGCCCGCACTGGCTCAATGCTATCAGCATGCGCTGGAAGTGATTGCAGTGTCCAAAGACAACCTGCAGTTGTTGCGTGACTGTTTTGCTCTCGGGCGGGACAAGGGTCGCGTGATCTACAATGGCCGCCCCGCCAGTTTTTTTTCCGCTGTGGACCCGGAGCAGCGGCAGCAACAAAGGAAGGCCATGGGCCTCGGTCCCGACAGTGTCCTGTGCCTGAGCGTCGGGCGCATGGAACCGGTGAAAGGGTATCAGTATCAATTGGAGGCGATGCGCGCGCTCATGCGGTGTCCCGGCTGGATGAAACTGCATTTTCTGTGGGTGGGCACCGGGACCCAACAACAACGCCTGCTGCGCGTCGCCCGTCTGTTGGCGGGCGATAGAATGCATCACCTTAATGAGCATACCGATATGCCCGGACTGCTGGGCGCAGCAGACCTGTTGCTGCATACCTCGCGCTTTGAAGGGATGCCGCTGGTCGTCCTTGAGGCCATGGCGAGGCGTCTGCCAGTGGTGGCAACGGCAGTCAGTGGTATTCCAGAAGCGCTGGCCGACACGGGTGTATTGCTCAGTTCGCCCACATCCGCCGCCAACCTGCCACGGGAAATAGCGAATGCGGTATGCTCGCTGACGACGAGTGCGCATCAACGCGCACGCAGCGGGCAAGCCGCCGCCGCACGCGCCCAGGCAATGTTTCGGGAAGAGGATATGCTGCAGCACTATCGGCAACTGGTGACGACCCTGATGGCAGGCTTGCAATGACCACTCGCACGCAAACCCGGTTGGCCCGAACCTGGTCCGACATCCGCTGGTCCTATTCCCAGGCTGCGGCTGCCAGCCCGAGGCTGTTTCGGCTTTACTGGCTCAACACTATGGTGAGCGTGGTCTTTCCCGCGGGAATAGCACTCTCAATCCGGGGGCTAGTCAATACCGTCAGTGCCGGACTGGATGCCGGGCAGTTGGACACTTCAATCACCGTACTGTGGCTGCTGCTGGGTTGTGGTATGACGCTCGGTTCAGCCCTCAGTTTTGCGGCGAATGCCTATCTGGGGCGCCGTTTTGAACTGGAATTGCGGCCACTGTTGAGTGAGCAGATATTGCAGCAGCAGAGTCTCGCCTCCTATGCGCAGTTTGAGCAGCAGACTTTCCGCGATGGTTTGGCACGTGCCCAGGATGCCCCCGAGCTGGCGGTGGGACAGCTCTGCGCCTTCAGCCTGGAGCTGGTCGCCAAAGTGTTGCAGGGTTTGTCGCTGGTGGTCATCTTGCTGGCGATAGAGCCACTGTTATTCGTTTTGCTGCTACCGCTGGGTATTCCCTACCTGATCTTTCAATGGCGCCTGTCTCGGCGCCAGTTCGATGAAGTGGACAAACTCGTCCGCAGCCAGCGCAGAATGAATTACTTCCGTGGGCTATTGTCCAGCCTGGAACAGTTTGGCGAGATCAAGGTACTGGGCCTGGGGCCGGAGCTGCGCCGGCGGTACGCCAGCATCATCGGCGAATTTCGCGATCTGAAATTACGCAGCCACAACCTTGAGTACTCGGGTAAGGCGCTGTTTTCCGTACTGTCGATATGCGCTGTTTATGTGGCTATGGGTTTCGCTGCCTTGCACATTGTGGACGGTGCACTGACCATCGGTGATCTGGCAATTTTTGGCAGCGCGGCGGGACAGCTCAGATCACTGGTCGAGCACAGCGTGAAGCTCATTGCCAGCAGTCGCTGGCAACTGTTGCACGTGCGTCGTGTGCGCGAATTTCTGGAGCAACCGATGGCATCCGTGGACCCAGTCCCGGAAGTGCTGGAAGTAACCTCCGGCGACATCGTTTTTCGAGCCGTCAGTTTTGCCTATCCCGATATACCCACAAATGTGATTTCGAATATGGACCTCAAAATCGCCGCCGGTGAAATGGTTGCATTGGTGGGACGCAACGGCGCCGGGAAAACTACCGTAGCCATGCTTTTAGCGGGCTTTTACCGGCCTGATGCCGGGGAGATCTTAATTGGCGGCAGCGATACGCACCATTGGAACCAGGAATCTTTTGGCAAAGTCATCTCAATGATTCCACAGCATTTTGGTCGCTATGCGGTGAGCGCCGGGGACAATATCGCCTTCGGCGATTGGCAGCGTCTGCGCAATGACAAAGAAGCCGTAGCAGAGATCGCGCGCAAGGCTGGTGTGGATGAATTAATCCAGTCAATGCCGGACGGTTATGACACGGTGCTGGGAAGGGATTTCGGTGCCCACCAGTTATCTGGAGGGCAGTGGCAGCAACTGGCGATCGCCCGCATGATGGCCCGTGACACTCCCATCCTGGTGTTGGATGAACCCACTGCCAGCCTCGACGTCGAGGCGGAAGCCGAGTTGTTTCAGAATTTGAAACGCCTCGCCAGCGGCCGCACAACGCTGTTGATCTCGCACCGTTTTTCCTCTGTCAGTATGGCCGACCGTATTTTGGTAGTGGATGAAGGTCGGATTATTGAATCGGGCACACATCAGCAACTGCTTCAGGATTCGGGTCACTACGCGAGTCTGTTTCGGCTCGCTAACGCACAGTTCACCAGAGCATGAGAGATGCAGTGGCACTGCAGTCAGCGCTGCTGGTGGCGGCATTTTCCGACCCGCTTGAAGCCGAGTCTGCCTGGGCGCGATGGCAGTCAACTTCGGGCTGGGAGCAGCATGTGGATTTTGAATCCTATCTGCTGCTGCCACGTGTCTATCACAATCTTGGTGGTCGCGGCGTGGACGACGCATTGTATCAGCGGCTCAAGGGCTTGGTGCGACGCTGTTGGGCGGCAAATGCCGCGATGCGGGGGGTGCTAGGCCGGGTAGCGCAGTTGTTTGAGGCGGACGCTATTGACGCTGTAGTTTTACCGCCAGGCGCGTTACTACTGCACGATCACAGCGCAGTACTTGCGCCCGACACGTTGCTGGCATTGGAAATAGACCGCCGCCATGCGAGTCGCACTGTCGCAGTGCTCCAGTCAGCCGGTTGGTGCGCTAGTGTGCTGAGCGTTCCGAGCTGGAGTTTTCCGGGCTTCATCGCCGCGTCCAGTCATTTGAAAATGACGAACGCCGCAGGTATGCAATTGGAGTTGCACTGGCGGGACTCGCTACAGACACCTTACCGGGACATTGTGCCGACAAAAATTGCTGGCCACCCGGTTGGCAGTTTGAGTACTGAGGCCAGTATTCAATTCCTGTTCATTGCGCCGGGCATGGGTAATGAGCTCGCCCGCATCTCTCGCGCACTGTTGCTGCTGCACGCGGCACCAGCAGGGGCAGCCTGGCATTGCCTGTTGCGGCACCTGCAGGAGCGCAGCAGCCCGTTTCTGCACACTGTGACAGCACTGTCGGGACTGCCAGCCTTGCAGCCTGCGCAGGCGCATACCGCAACGTTTCCACCGGCGCCAGATACCACAGATGCCATGCATACGCCATCTTTTGCCCGTCAACTTGCCGTACGCTGGTCGCACTACCGCCGCTTGCTAGGCGAGGGGACATCTTTCGAGCAGTCCGTGCGCTATCTGCCGGGCTATCTTATGGGGAAGTGGAATCTGCAGTACCCACATCAGTTGCTGCCGGGTATCTGGCGGAACCTGGGCTATCACTGGAGGCGACGCAAGGGATATGGTGCATGAATATCTACGCATACTGGGACCAGCCCGCGCATATTCCTGCCTACCTGCAACTGTACATAACGATCTGGCGGCGTCATGACAGCATTGACGAGGTCTACCTTATCAGCGCTGACAACCTGCACGAGTGGATTGGGGAAGGCGTACTGAATATGACTGTACTGCAGGCCTACCCCATAGCGCAGCGCAAGGATGCCATCGAAATAGCAATACTGGCGCGCTATGGGGGGTTTGTTTGTTGATATCGACACATTGTGTACCGCACCCCTACGGAAACTACAGGAGGCGCTGTCCAACTATGACATCGCTCTTTACGGGTTTCACATGGCCGCAGTAGTTGCGCAGCGGGACTCCGCGATAGTGGCGCGTTGGCTGGCGTTGTTACAACAGATACTGACCTTGTCACGTGAACAGTTGATGTCAGCGACGGGGCTGGATCACACGGCGCTTGGAAATTACTGCTTTGAACTATTGCGCAATGAACTGGCCGCTGGTGTGCGGTCCGTCCCCGGTGAGGTTCTGCCGCAGTTTACCCGGCTGCACCGAAAATTACAGCGCTACCGACTCTTGAAGTCGCAGCGACAGCGCTACATCCTCCAGCTCGACCCCGACAAAAACGGTTATATCGTCGAGCGCAACCACCGTCGCCGAGATCCGCTGAGCGCCAGGGAACGTTACCGGGCGTTCTGGTTCAGTGAATCGCTGCCGCTGAGTGCCGCAGCTGATAATGCCGGTGCGCTCATTGCATTGCACCGCAGCTGGACACCAGTGGCATATTCCCGGCTGGGTTTTGGGGAGCTGGACCAGAATCGCACGCTTTTGTCCCGCTACCAGCGGTCATTGCTAGGCGGCCTGGCAGAAGGAGACCTGGCGGTCTTCAACCGGCATAAACCCGAGGAAATTTGAGCAGAATGCAAATTGAAGTTCAAATTTCGATGCAATTCAGCAGACCAGGAATACGACTACCTCTGGCGCCTCCTGTGAGGTTGTATTCTTTTAGTAAACGCTGACCCTTGAAGCAACTTCGCGTAGTTTCGGCCAAACTTCCAGACAGTCGGCGAACGACTGAATATTATTTCGCAGCGCAGACCACAGCTCGGCCTCCTGTGTGTTTTCTGCCACGCCGGCAAAGCGCACCGGCACCGTATTGCGCCCAATGGCTTTGAGGTAGCGGCGTCGACGCTCTTCCAGCAACTCACGCCACGCCGTGTGATCGTCCGGCGCTTTGCGCAACTGGTCCGCCAGCTGATGTACCGCATTGGCCTGATGATTTGCCAAAGCGCAGCGAAACTCACTCGCCAGCTCGCCGTCAGACTTCTGCGCAGTATCGCGCAGCAGGTTGATGAGGTGCGCCATCCGCGTCTTGGGGCTCATGCCTTGATCATCAGGGCGATGTGAGGCGATGTAGTTTTCCACGAGCTTAGTTCCAGCGATTTCGGGAGTGACGTTTACATGGCCGTGGCGTACTTCGACTGGCAGATGGGGCACGGCCCATGGGTAGTTCAAAACCAGTGAGTCGGGATAGATATAATCAACCATGGCACCAAACAGCAGATCCTCACCCCTGAAGGCAGGGAAGTACGGTGGCAGCATGCTGGTGTTATCAAGGCCAGTAACTTGCGACATGCTGGCCTGCGGGAAAAACGTTGGCTGAGACCAGCCCATCCAGTACTGTCGGGTCGCGATTTTTGGCTCCAGTGTGGCGGGATCCTGCAGAAGTCTGTCCAGTGAATCGCCTGTGAGCCCAAAGCACCAAGCGGTGTCTTGTGTGCCCGGGTCGCCGAAGGAGCCGTTCTGTGTCACCAGAATTTTGCTGCTTTTGCTAAGGCGGTGCAAAATGTCCTGGTGGCTGCCTTCAAGTTCAGTCTCGGTCGCATGGTCGAACCCCAGCTTTTGCAGCGCATCGCCCAGCGTTAGACCAAGGCAGTTGAGGTGGCCGCGCAACGGATCTTCTGCGCGTTTGGTTGTATGCGTTTTCCATGCCTCTTCAGACGGGTAAAACGCCGCTTCGCACGTGCCG
The DNA here is from genome assembly GCA_016704305.1 of Haliea sp. GTDB lineage: Bacteria > Pseudomonadota > Gammaproteobacteria > Pseudomonadales > Halieaceae > Marimicrobium. Next base: position 38,079 of record JADJAL010000019.1, read on the forward strand.
TAGTAGAACTGAATGCCGTTGCGCGCAAAGGGTGAATCGATTGCGGTGCACAGTACATCGTCATCGAGCATGATGGCACGGTAGCCCGTTGACAGTAGCAGGCACAGGGTTCGTGATATCCCGAACGTTTTTTGTCCTTCCCAGTGCGCCCGATCAAGCAAAAAACGCACCGAGCTTGCAGCGTGCGGTACGTTTTCTATCAATGTGCTTATCAGGATTTCGCGCTCGGTCTCGCCAAAATAGCGGATGTTTTTCGGACTGCTGAGGTTGAAGGTGTTTACCAATTCCCTATTGGCGGCAGCGTTCGCGGCGTCGCGTGAATCGTCTATTAAATACAGCGATTCATGGCGGCCAATATCGGCGCCCAGGAGCATGGACTCCAGCAGTCGCTCGACGGCGGCTGGTCTATCGCACGTGATAATAAAGACGCGCGACGCGGCCGGCTTTGCCGGGTTGTCTGCAGAGCTTCTGGCCAGTGCGATACAGTCATCCGCCGCAGTGAGAAGCCCCGCATCGCGCACGGCGCGCATAACCCGCAATACGCCGTCTACATCGCCGCCAAGTTCCGGCATATAGGACGTGAGGTACTCAGCGTGACCTCGCAACGTGCGGAACGTTTTACAGTGGGCCAATGCGATCGCAACGTCCCTGGTTACAACGGTTTGACAGGGCTTGTCTTTGCCCACCAGAAGCACTGCATTACTGGGCAGGCTAACTTCTTTACAGGCTCCGAAGGCGTAAAGGTGACCGTCATCAGCCACCGCTTCTATTGCGGCGGGCTCGGTCGCGGTGCGTTGTGGCTGCTTGCTGGCGTCGCTGCCCATGCTGTAAGAATAAGGGATGTTATATTCGCGGCTCATTGGCGGTAAATCCAGGCTGTAGGATTCTTTTTTGGCGAGAGAAATGGTTCTTCTGTCAGTCCGCGCAGCATATCAGTTGCCGCTGATAGCGGCCATAGGTCCTGTCACCGCTCCAGGCGCACGGCGTGTGGCCAAGAGCGATGATTCGCCCAAATTGCATGATTGGTAGGGCAGAGAAAATCACAATGCGCTGAATACGAGATGTACTCCTGCACTGGCTTTTCGCCGGTGCAACCAGTGTACGCCATCGGTGTTTGGGGCACGGACACCGTGGAAGGGAATGGCGATAGTGGTTCATTGCGGATCACTTCCGTCGCGGCCTGCTGGTTGCTGTTGTGACAGGGAAACTATACATTCAGGATGGCTTTATCTCTGGCTCGCTTGGAAAAGTGTCAGCGCCGTTTTAATTCCGATCACAATCAAATAGTGTTAAATAGATGACTGAGCCTCACATTCAGGAGAAGAATTTAATGGAAAGCGCGGGCGCTCCCCGCCTTGCTGCGTGCTGTCGCCGCGCTGTGTGTAAGTGCCTTGGTCCTGATGGGCGGCTATGCGGCCATGCACAGCACAGATAGCGAAGCGATCACTGATGAAAAGCTCATTCACGGAGCGCAACTGAGCGCGGTAATCGGCGACACAACAGTAGACGGCGAGAGTCTTGCTATCCATAGTTTCCAGCAAGTTGGCAATCAATGGCGTGCGATGGTGAGCTTTCAGGGTCCGTTCATGGCCTCAGACTTCGATGCGCTGGAGTATTACTTGCGCGGTTATCAGCCTGGGCTGCGCGCGACCTTTATCTGGCGTACGGCTGCTACGCCAGAGCAGATAAACGAGGCTGCGCTGCACGTTGCCGAGGGTAAGTCATCAATCATTTCTCTTGCCAGCCAACCCGATTGGGCAGGAGAGATCATCGAAATTGCTTTATATTTCGTCGGCGAGTCACGTTCCGAACAACTGGTGGTCGTTAAACTGGCACTTTTGCCCAGTGGCGGACTGCAGACTCTGGCATCGGTATGGTCCGAATGGTTCGCTTTTCGTGGCTGGACACTCAGTTCCATAAACCAATTGCATGGAACAGTTGATCGCATCGCCCTCTCACCGGTGATCGCGATGGCTGCGTGGGCAGGGCTGTCGATCTTACTGCTGTTCGCTTACGGGCAGATCGAACGCAAGCTATACCTGCTCAGCTACAGCGGTGCAATTTTGATACCGTGGATAACGCTGGATCTATTGTGGCAGTGTCAGCTGAGCGCACAGCTGGCTGAAACTCGTTACCAATTCAGTGGCAAGTCTACGCATGAAAAGCACCTGGCCGATATCGACGCGGGCATCTACAGCTACGCAAAACGCTTGAAGGAAGAAGTTCTGCCCGAGTCCCCTGCCAGTATCTTTATCCTGCACAATTCTACAGACCACAACTTCGAGCGGCTCAAAACTCAGTACTACCTGCTACCTCACAATGCCTACAACTTTGACGACTCGTGGCACAACAAGCACCTTGGGAGCCTCCGTCCGGGGGACTATGTTCTGGTGCTTGGCGAGGTGCCAGGTTTTCCGCCTGGTGCTGGTGTAGGCAATCTGAAGTGGAATACCCAAGGCCTGCGGGCAGTGTTTGAAGACGCGATGCACGTGGTCGGCTCTATCGCATGTCTGCGGCCAGGGTTGACCAGTTCGATTCTGATACGGCAGGAGGTATGCCCGGTGACTGAGTCGATATCATACTCCGGAGGGTTGGTATCTCTCCTCCTGCCCTGGTTTTTAGGCTGCGTGTGGGTACGCTGGCTACTATGCAAGTCAGGGCGCTGGAACTGGTTTATTGTTGCTGGACAGGGTTATCTGGTCGGTATATTTCTTACCACGCTGACTATTCGGTTTGCCGATTGGGCTGGGTTGGGATTGCATTTCTGGCCGCTGGCCGCGTGCCTCTCGCTGCTGGGAATTGCCGCGCTTGCTGTGCAGATGCGCCAGATCTCTCCATCCAAATACGAACCGATTACAGCAGCCTCTCCTCATTGGCACAAAGCCATCGTGGTAATAATGCTACTGCTACTGTCGTGGCGTTATGTGACGCTGCTGCAGGAGATATTACTCAGGCCACTATACGCTTGGGATGCCTGGATGAACTGGGTACCCAAGGCGATAGTCTGGTTTCACCTGGGGGAACTGGTTGATTTTGTGAACCCCAATCAGTGGCTACTGCAAGGCCGGGAGGTCCAAAGTTATACACTGGGTAATCGGCAAGCCTCAGAGTACCCGCCTACGGTGCCCCTCATACTATTGTGGGGAATGATGGGTATTGGGAGCTGGGATCACAGTTTCCTACATCTTCCCTGGCTACTTCTGGCCATCACTCTCCGGCTGGCACTTTACGGGCATCTGCGTTTGACCGGTAGCTCTGTGCTGGGCTCAGCAATAGCTAGCTATATGCTGCTTGGATTGCCCTTCTATAACGTCCACACTGTGTTGGCTGGTTATGCTGACATATGGTTAGCTGCTGCTTTTGGTATGTCAGTTTTTGCCTTTCGTGAATGGCATTTGAATAGGGCCTGGCCATACGGATTGTTGTGCCTGGTAACAGCGGCGCTATGCAGCCAACTCAAGATCCCCGGCATTGTATTGGCACTGATTCTATTAGTCGCGTTCCTTCGCTCGCTGGTAAATGCCAGCTACAACAAGGAAATCCTTTTGCTGTCCAGCCTTGCCGCGATATCCATGGCGTTGTTATTGTTTGGGTTGGATATACAGATTCCGGCCGTGGGCCGTCTTGTGATCAATACTGACGTGATCAGCCTGCCGCTGTTTGGCGAGCATTCGCTACATTTCCACCCTGTGTGGAGCGCTTTTTTGGAATCAATGTTCGTGATGATAAACTGGCATCTGGGCTGGTACCTATTTTTTGTCCTTCTGCTCACCATGGCTTTGCGGGGTAGGTTTTCCCGGCAGCCAGCCCCCGATACATTCGCTATCATCGCCGCTTTGCTATTTCTGTTTTTCGTATTCTTTTTTACCGATCAACAGCGTGCGGCGACGAATTTCGTAACGCTCAACCGGGCACAACTCTATGTAGTTCCTGCGCTGTTTTACTATCTATTTCTTCAGCTAAACGCTCAGGAGAGGGTCAGTGGGCAGAGGCAGTGATGAGAACGTCAATTTTTTGTCGCTCTATATGCGCTTTCCTTTTACTGGCCTCCAGCGTCAGCTATGCAGATAGCTATAAGGTCAACCGACTTAATGAAGGGCAACCCATCATAAGCAGCGCCACGTTTGCTGCGCTGAATGCCGATCATGAAGAGGGCGAGAATATCCAGGGCCCCTCGGTGATACGGGTACCTGACTGGATTCCGTCTGCCATGCGCCCTTCGCCCGAAGCCAGGTACTACCTCTATTTTGCCCATCACAATGGTACTTACTTGCGCATGGCCTGGGCGGCACAGATAGAAGGTCCCTGGCACCTGTACAGAAGCGGAGCGGACTTTGAAACAGGCCATCGCGGCGTGCTTGATATGGGGGGCGGCAAAACATTACACATTGGGAATGGCGTAACCGTAAAAAATCATATCGCTTCACCAGATGTCCACGTGGATGATTATAGGAAGCTAATCGTGATGTACTTTCACGGCCCCACCCTATTCCACGGCGAATACGTAGGGCAAAAGACATTTGTCGCCACATCCAGCTTTGGCCTGGATTTCCAGGCAGGGATCAAACCGGTAATGCGGGGCCGGCATACTTCAGGGTTTTCAGCTACATGGGAGAAAGTTGCCCTAAGCGGAGGCGGGCAATTTGATCAGGCGCCCGACCCCTACTACACCCTGGGCTCACCAGCAAAGAACAACTCGGGCAAAGACCTGTGGTCGAGCGGAAGCAGACCTTTCGAGGCTGATCTGTTTGCGGCCGGTGTGAGTGGCCAATTACGACATACCGCTGCGCACCTTTACAATGACAGGCTGTCGGTTTTTTACACACGAATCGCAGATTCCCCCGAACGCATATTGTTGTCGACGGTAGATCTTGGCAAAGGCGAATTTACAAGTTGGGATCCAGATTATCCGCCGCTAGAAGTTCTCAGGCCGGAGCTACCATGGGAAGGTGCTATGCTGCCACTGTCCCCGTCTGAGCAAGGTGCGGCGCGAGATAAAGTCAACCAGTTACGCGATCCCGCCATTTTCCAGGACGTCGATGGATCACTCTATCTCTTCTATTCCGGGGGCGGCGAGCGTGCGATAGGTCTGGCTCGACTAATGCCTGTGGCCAATTGATAGGCTCACTAACTCGCACAGTGGCAAATCCGGATAGTGAGGCTGCCACTGGCTAGCGGGCCATTTGAAATGACATAATCACTGGCACCGGCACTGCTTTTCTATATAGTTCTCGCCAATATAGGGCAAAGCAATCTATCTAACACCAATAGTATCCTGTGGATATGCTTTGTCAGTGCAGCAATATCAGCCAGAAGATACATCCATTTCCCAGGGGTAGAATGAACTTTCCTGAAAAGGTCATAAGAATCAGTCGACACCAGCATGGGACTTAGGCAGTCGTTGGCAGAGCGCCTCGAATCTTCCTTGGGTTTGTTCCTCAAGCGCAGCGCTGTGGTCGCTCTCATACGGGTAACAGGCCTGGTGAGCGTATTCGCGTTACAGATTCTGCTTGCGCGACTGATCGGCGATACCGGGGAATACGGTAAGTATGCTTGGGGCCAATCCCTGATGTTCATGGCAGGTACGATAGCCGCGATGGGTATTCCAATAGCTACCAGCCGTTTCGTAGCCTCTTTGAGCGCCAGGCATGACGAGTTCATGGTGGCGAACGTAGTGATTCGGGCACGAAAAATACTCAGTAGATCCGCAGTTGTCCTAATTTCGCTGTCGCTTGGAATCTTCGTTGCGTCCTCGTACGTAGTTGCCAACAACTCCTATCTGGATCTTTCAGTTGTTGCACTACTGCTTGCTCCCGGCGTGTCCCTCCTTTTACTGTATCAGCACCTGTGTCGCGCTCGTCAGTGGCTCATTCTGGCATTTCTTCCTTTGCAGGTGGTACGCCCCATGTTTACTGCACTTCTGGCTACCGCACTCTGGTGGATTGGCGGTCTGTACCTTTCCGGTATGATGACTTTATTTTTGGTAGGTTTGAGCGTTATCTTTGTTCTCATTGGGCAGATGACTATCTTTCATCGGCGCCAGGATCAACTGCTGGCGGTAGCGACCGAGCCTCGCAGGCAAAGCCTGGAATTCCGCCCCGAACAGTTGCTTCCTACCGCCCGTCCCATTTTCTTGGCGCGTATCGGGAGCCTGACCATTGAATATTCAAACGTATTGCTGGTGGGTTTTCTCGCTGGCCCCGCTACAGCCGGTGCCTATTTCGCAGCAGAAAGACTGGCGCAGTTATCCTCTATCCCTGTCTCTATTGTGAGCTCGGTAAACCAGCCAGAGATGGCAGCAGCGGTGGCCCGAGGACACCGCAAACTGCTACATGATCTTACCCGCCAGGCAGCGCATACGGGACTCTGGCCTACCCTGGTCATCACCCTGACGCTGGCTATTTTTGCCGGATCACTACTGTCGCTATTTGGGCATGAATTTGCGTCAGCGTCACCTGTGTTAATAATTCTTGTCTTCGGAGTGCTTGCTAAAACAGCCGCAGGTCCGGTGGATGATCTGGTCTTGATGACTGGAAACCAGCACTTTTTACCGCGCGTAATGATGTTTACAGCGCTGCTTCACCTGCTTGGGCTATCGCTGCTTGTGCCGGCTTTGGGCGCTGTCGGGGCAGCCATTACCAGCGCGTTCAGCGGCTTGCTCTCGGCGATCTGGTTGATGCGGTTCGTTAGGCGTGAACTGGCGATTAATCCTACAATACTTGCCGGGAGCGCGGACCAGTGATTAAGGAACGTCCCATTCTGGGAAGTAATGGTCAGATCGCACTGTGGAAGAAAGCACTGAGGAAATGGTTCCTGGGCGTGCGCGGCCTCGAGTATATGCGGCCCATGAGCTTGTTCGGTAATAGCCACGTCTTGCCCGACTTTCTGATTATCGGTGCGGCAAAATCTGGAACGACATCCCTATTCTATTACCTGCTGAAACATCCGGGCATAGCCCCACCAATGGTCAAGGAAGTGACCTTTTTCAACGAGGCCAGAAACTATAAACTGGGGGAAAATTGGTACCGCGCCCATTTCCCCACTAAGCGAGCGATGCAGGAGCTCAGCAATACGCTCGGCTACCGCGCCCTCACTGGCGAGGCGACGCCTTCCATGAATATCAACACGCATGCTGGACACGCTCACGCTCTGGTGCCTCAGGCAAAGCTTATTATTATCCTGCGCAACCCGGTAGACCGAACCTACTCACATTATCAGCACCAGAAGCGCAAGATCCCACGGGAGACACTGTCTTTTTGGGATGCTCTGCAGGCTGAGCCGGAGAGGATTGCAGAGGATTTGCGGCTGAATAATGATGATTCCGACGAGGTAGGTCGACTGCTAAAGCGATACGGATATATGCAAAAAAGCTTATATATCGATCAAATAGAACACTGGCTAAAATATTTCCCAAGACAACAACTTAAAATAGTGAACTTCGAGTCTCTGGCAAGTGAGCCCCAGATTCTATGTGATGACTTATTTCAGCACATTGGCCTGCCTACCTGCAAAGTAAACCAGACCGGCACCGTGAATTCAGGTGGTTATACGGAACCCATGGAGGAGCGATGTCGGGAGTACCTGACCGAGTATTTTCGCCCCTACAACCGCCGCCTGTTCGATTTTCTTGGTGAGGATTGGGGCTGGCCAAGTTGAGCAGTAAACAATGAAACATGAGTATCCAAGTCTTTCCATAGTGGTAAATAACTACAACTATGAGCAGTACCTGGAAGAAGCACTGGAAAGCGTCTTTTCACAGCTGTATAACCAGGACGAAGTGATCGTTGTCGATGATGGATCCAGCGACAACTCCCTCGCTGTGCTGGAGGGGTACCAGCTCGAAGGAAAGTTGACACTGATCGCACAACAGAACCAAGGCCAGATGGCAGCGGTAGTCACGGGTATTAATGCGCCAAGGGCGAAATCGTAGTGTTACTTGACAGTGATGATGTATTGCTCGACGGCTACCTGAAAAGGCTCAGGGAAATATATCGACAAAACCGCGTAGTGTCGTTCGTGTTTACGCAGCCTGAAGTCTTTGGAGCAAACCAGTCCACTGTCAGGGAAACTCAGGCTATTCTGGATCGCATGCGCTTCCCTTCCGGCCCTGTAGGGCGAAGCATTTGGGCGGCAATTCTCTTTCATGAATTTGTGGGTGTCCCAACGTCGGGACTTTCCATGCATCAATCGCTGGCGAAAAAATCATGTCGTTGCCCTCCTCTATATACGACACTAAAGAATTGGTAGGTTGGCAACGTCTTTTCTTTGGCATTTCCAGTACAGAGGGGAATAAAAGTGGGTTTTCCGCAGATGGGCTGATAGTGCGCTGCACCTCTGCCTTGGGGGCGCTCAAATATTTCAATGGCACCCCAGGATACAGGTATCGTATTCACGATAATAACAAGTATGCTAATACACCTCCCAGAGGGCGCTGGTTCCTTCGCGCTCGTCGCAAACGCATGCTGGCGCGGGTCATTGGCAGTCATTTTTCGAATGATCCCCACCCCAGCGCCGATGAACTGCTGGAGGAAATTCGGCAACGAGCTTGGGCTCTCAATCTAAAGCGCAGGATAAGAATTCGACTGGAGTATTGCCTGACAACACTCAAATCCAAGGGAACTTTAAGGCAAAAGGTCGCGACCCTTGCTGCAGCGCTGGATCTACACTGACCGGGGCTGCGCCTATCTCCGTAGCCAGAGTTTCATGGTGGGGAAAAACAATGCCCAGGGTTCGAGCAAGTAGCGACGCCACAGGCGCACGGGGTCGTGCACCAGGCGGTACAGCCAGGCAAGGCCAACGCGGCTAATCCACAATGGCGGCCTGGCCTGGGCGCCGGTAAAGTAGTCCAGCGTAGCGCCAACCTCGGTTGCCACTGCCACGTCCAATTCCTCGAGATGCGCCAATAACCAGAACTCCTGCGCCGGCATCCCCATGCCCACAAGTAGCAGGTCAGGTCGCATGGCGTTGATTCTATCCACGATCAATGCATCATTCTCGAAATATCCGTGATGCAAGCTGATATTCAGGTCGGGATAGAGCCTGCTTAATTTTGCTTGAGCCTCTTCGACTACACGCTCTTGTGAACCGAGATAGTATATTGTCCAGTTTTGCTGCTCTGCGTGTGCCAGCAACTGCTCGAATTTATCCATCAGGGAAAAGCGCTGCTCGCTACCAGATGTAACCCCTGCAACGGCCAGCAGCGCTCGTATGGCCATACCGTCAATATAGCATTCGTCGCTGCGTTCGTAGAATATTCTGAACCCGGGATCCGTATGAAGCATATAAAGGCTGTGCAAATTGTGATTCGCGCAAAGGTAGCCGCGCCGCCTCGAGGCTAGTTTGTGGGAGATGCCTTCCAGCCAATCCTGAAATTTCACTGGCGTGAGACGCGTCCCGAAAAAATGTCTCATGGCCGGGGACGCAAGCCTCTCGGATTCACTCTTCATTTATGTCAACCATGAACCCAGACCCTTACCAGTGAGGCTCTCGAGCTGTTCTATGTCCTGTCGATAATAATCTTGCAGGCGGTTTCGGTTAACCGGATCCAGCGGCGGAAAGCGTCGCAGGTTTATGTTATCCAGTTTCTCCTTGATCAGCGTTGCACCCCTATACGGCAATATTTTCTTTACTGCCGCGCGCACGCGATATGAATTTAGCATGCGCTGCATGAACCTGGAGCGCGGTTGCCCAGACCGGTTCAGTGTGCGTTGCAGTGGAGCTTTATCCAGACTCTCTATCGCCAGGAATTTGCATAAACCTTCCCAAAAAGTCTGCTCATCACCGAGCAGGTCTTCGTAAAAAAGGACCAGTAAGCTGGATGGATCGAACAGTGCTTGATATTCGGCCAGTGCTTCGCTGTAAAGTCCCATGCGATGGTAGCGTAGGAGAAATTCTACCTCGCCACGCTCCTGCTCCATGTCCAGTGCCTTCGAGAATTGTTCACACGGTTCCAGATCGTCGCGCCGCGCGTGGCACCAGGCTGAATAGGCCCTGTCTGCGGGGTTGCGCAGTATCACCAAAACCCTGGCGTCGGGGCTGTAGTGTTTTATGCGCTGTGCGACACCGCTAACTGAGAAGTACCATGTGCTCGCCTCTCCGATTACTGTTTGCTCGGCTGAGGCGGTGCTGAACAGGTCCAGATAGGTACTCTCGCTGCTTATCACCCAGTTACTTGCTGGTGCTCGACGGCCATAGCCATCGCTAAACGGATACCGCTTCCCCGAAGGCCAGATACCCCGGTTCTTTAGGGAATGACATAAACACACTGGGATGCTGCTGCAGCCAGCCGACCAAGGCACTGGTGCCAGACTTCTGTGCACCGACAATAAAGAAATTCGGGCGTCGATCAGTAGGCATTCTTATCTTGCCATCCCCGAACGAGCGTTAGCAGGATAATCTGCATGTCCAGCCACAAAGACCAATGCTCTATATAGTAAAGATCGTACTCGACCCGCTTCTGCATTTTTTCGAGTGTATCTGTTTCACCGCGTAAACCGTTAACCTGGGCCCAACCAGTGATGCCGGGCTTGACCCGGTGGCGCTGAATATAGGCATCAATTTTTCGAGTAAAGTTTTGATTGAGGGCGATTGGATGTGGGCGCGGCCCAACAACTGACATTTCACCGCGCAGAACGTTAAAAAACTGGGGTAACTCATCCAGGCTGGTGCGGCGTAGCACACGGCCTAATGATGTCGTCCGCGGATCATTCCTGACCGCTTGTTGGGCAACATCTCTAAACGAACTGGTTTGGGTCATAGTGCGGAATTTGAAGACCTGTATAATCCGGCCGTCCCAGCCGTGCCTTTGCTGCCGGAAAAGTACCGGCCCAGGCGAATCAAACTTTATCAGCAGTGCTATGACAGCCAGTAGCGGTGCAAGGATAAGCAGAGTAAACACTGCAAAAATTTTGTCAAACGCTGACTTCAAAAAGGTGTTGTGGCCAGTCAGTGGTGAGGCGTTGAGATCGATTACGGTCATGCCAGCCACTTCCGCAGTGGCATGATTCAACAAGGCAAGCATGGACAGGTCAGGCACAAAGCGAATGGTCAGGCAGGTGCTCTGCAAAATATGTAGCACAAGCGACCTGTGGCCTGAAGCAAAGTCATTAGCGGCTATCCATACCTCATCGATGGTGCGACCGGGGGCCGATAAAATGCTTTCCAGATCCTTCACATGTCCCACTACCGGGGCCGGAAGATTGCCAGAAGGATGCGGGGTTCCCGTTGCTACGAAGCCGTAAACCGCGAGTGCCGAATCAAAATCAGCCAAAATCCTTTCTGCAACCGAACACGCGAACTCTCGCCGTCCCCAACGACAAGGATTTGTCGCTTGTATCCATCTTTTTGTTGTTGTTTTCGTTCCAAACTACCGGCGAACAACCGAAATGAGAACAGGGCCAGCAACGAGATGGCAAACCAGTAGCCCATCCACAGCCTCGAGAAATCGGCAGTCGTTTTGTAAATGTGCCAATCAGTGACAATATCACTGCTACTAGCACAGCCCCGGAGGATACGACCAAAGCCTCCCACCGGATTCTCCCAGGACTGCTTCGATAAGCCCCGGTCTGGGGCAACAGTGCTAGTGACAATGCGGTCCCTAACAGCAGGATAAGCAGATAGTCAGCAGGCACTGACCAGTCGTTCCAGCGCAGTCTGTAAGCAAGCCAACCAGCCAGAATAATCAGTGCACTGTCTATTAGCGGTGCAAAAGTGAGTAGGGACTGCCTGTTATAGCTCACGCGGAAGCGGGTCTCTGCGGACAAGCGCTTTCATTCTGCGCAACCTGCGAACCAGCCAGCCCCAGCCTGTGGGCAACATTCTGCTGCCTGCGGATGGAGGCAGGATGAGGGCCGATTTCCCCATAAACCCTGCCCGGTCGACAGACGCTCGCCCTGCGTTGAAATCGCTCATAGCCTGCTCCAGGCTGATGCTGAGTGCCGGCCAGGCATGAGAATGTGAGAGGGTCAGCATACCGTGCTGCATCTCGGGGCATGACATTTTTGCCAGTTTCGAGGCACTGCAACAGCTCATTCCATCATCCAGGAAGTCCTCCAGGGCATTCGCCAGGTGTAGCGTGACGAGAGACCGGTCGAGCTCTGACAATGCATCGGACATGGACAGCATGGACCTCACCGATTCCACATCCCAGTGTGCAGCATCATATGCAGCAATGATTGATTCCACCTCCTCTCCAGCCAGCTCTAGAATGAGTTGTCGTTTGCGTCGCATCTGTCGTGTTCCCGGCTGGAAACCGAAATCTCCGGCCATGTAGACCGCATGCAGCAGTCCCGCCAGCACCCGCTCTACTTGTAGTCGGCCCGAAACAAGAATGCTGGCAGTACCGACAAGATGAGCGAGGAATGATTTTTCGTTTTCGCGATACAGCCCTGAGAACATCGGCATTAACTGGCGATATGCGCTGGCTACACGCTCCCGGTCTTGTTGGTAATATTCCTGCTCATCCATTTGACGGAGGAGTTGCAGGTTTGTTTGCGCGAACTCAAACATGTTGATTTATTGCGACTCCCGCTCGGCAATGACCTTGTGTTTTCGCAGCCAGGTTGCAAGTTTCTTTCGTGCGACTAGTGGTGCCACATGCACCGCCCAAGAGGTCTGTGTGCGTTCAAACAGTTTGCGGTGTTTCTTCGTCCAGTTGGCCAGACGCTTCAATTCCGCATCTTCGGGGCCTACCTCCCACTTTTTCCGGTTGTACTCGATAGAGCTGTTTGACCACTCTTCGCCCCACCTCAACTCGAAGAATTCTCGATCATAATCCTCAAATTTGCGATGGGTATCGTAGCGCACTACCGAAAGTGGCTCAAAATATACTTCCCCGCCACGCAGTCTTATCTCGCGGGCAACATCCAGATGTTCCCGGTGGGACAGGAACCCCTCGTCAAGGAAACACTTAGTGGCGAACACGTCCGTTCTCAGCAGGACGCAATGAAACTCGAAAGATCCCACTGGCTCCCTGGTCAGTTGGTTTTTTACACTCCCGAGTGTGTTGAACATTTCCCTGTGGCGCTGCCGCACCCGGTTATATCCGTCAACCCGCTCTTCTATAAGGTCTCCACCCGCCATGTAAATAATCGACAGCTTGTCGCTTCCCTCGAGAACCAGCGGTCCCACCGCCTAGGCCCCGGTCGCCCTTGCACAATCCATTAACGCCTCCAGCCAGCCGGGGCGAACAAAGAGGTCGTTATCTATGCATGCCACGAACGTGGTGTCTATCGAGTTGAGTCCGATATTCCGGGCTTCGTTAGGCGACATATACCGGTCTTTGCGTATATAAGTGAAACCGTGTTCTCGGCATAGGGCCGCCAGTTGGGAAGCGATGGCGGGAGGAGAATTAGCATCCACATATACCAGCTTGTATTGCCCGGTCGTATTGCTGATGACATTGTACAGCGAGTCGACAGCGCAACTGAACCGTTCGCGGGGTACGACACAAATACTGACTTCGGTAGTTGAGTGATTCATGGGGTGCCACAGAATTGCTGAACTTCAGCCTATGTTAGCAAAGCAGCAATTTTGACGGTAGGCATGTTTACTCGCAGGCATTCGACGGGCGAATGCGACGCCGCCATCGGCGAGAACACGCTCAACATTGCTCGATTTCGCGAGCCAGTTGCTCCTCGGGTGTACCCTTGCGTTCAACCGCTTCCTTCATGCCATGATTGATCGTTCTAAGCATGCACAGGGTTTATAGCAACATGAACCGAACCGGCTTTTGTTTGGTCACATAGAGCGCTTGCAACACTGGAAAGCAGCCAAGTAAGTCATCAGGTTCGCGTACTGTCCATCACTCAAACGCCACTGGTACCGACGCATCAGGCTCAGCAAGCCCCGATTCCTGCGACCCTCCGGGTGAAACTATTGCCACACCTCCAAAAAGTGCTGATTGATCAACCGGACCAAGTGAAATCGGTCTGCCACAATAATGGCATTGGGGAACTAGCCACCAGCAATGCTGCAGTAATTTTTTTGCAGGTAAAAAAACGTTCATCAATGCCCAATACCCGCGGGCGTTTGGCAGAATAAGTCCGGGATTGGCAGAGTGGCCATGGCGACTCGGTTCTCCCTCCGCGCCAGAGTGAATTGCGAGGGGCTTAAGCGAAAGAAACCGGATTAGCCCTGGAGTTGTCAGGGAGTGAATGGTAAATCGGGTAGCAACACTAAAGTAGGAGGGAGCCCTCAGGCATGAACCAGCCGACCAACATCAACAGAAACATTGAGCACCGGCCCCACGCTACCGCCAAAAACCCCATGCAACGGCGTAACATCAAAATAATCCCGGCCAAACGCCCTTACGATATGTTGGCTGCCCGCCATGTAGTCGTTGGTCGGGTCAAATTCCACCCATCCTTCTTCGGGAAGAAAGAACGCAATCCAAGCGTGCGTAGCGTCCGCGCCGACCAGCTTTTGCTGGCCCGGTTTGGGCAAGGTCTCGATATAGCCCGATACGTACTTCGCCGGCATACCCATCGCGCGCAGGCAGCCCACTTCCAGATGGGCAAAATCCTGGCACACCCCCTTCTTGTGCTTCAGTACTTCAGCCAACGGCGTGGCGATAGTGCTGAATGACGGGTCGTCCACCTCTGAAACAAACCCCACGGTATTTGATCAAAAAGTTGATGCTCTGCTAAAAACGTGGGAACCGAGAAAGATTAGAGTTAAGCCACCCGTGGGTTCAGTCGCGCCCGGAAGAAAACCAGCCAGTTCCTCGATCTATGAGCGCAGCCCGGAGGTCAAAGCCTGGGTGCTCCTTGAATCCGGTTTTAACTGCGAGTGTTGTGGTAAAAGTGCACCCTTCAAAAAGGACGATGGAATCCCGTATCTGGAAGTCCATCACGTAAGTACTCTAGCCGAAGGTGGGCCGGATACCGTTTTGAACGCTGTCGCGGTTTGTCCCGATTGCCATCGAGCGTTGCACTACTCCACGGAGCCGGCTGGAGCGACCCTAGAAACATCTACGGGCGCATCTACGAGGCGTTCTATGGCCCAGAAACCCCCGTCGTACGGGGGGTGGAAAAATGGCGCGCCCGACACGATTCGAACGTGTGACCGCCTGGTTCGTAGCCAGGTACTCTATCCAGCTGAGCTACGGGCGCGTGAGGGGCGGTACTATAAGGATGTGCTCTTTTTGAGTCAAGAACTTATAAGGCCGCGCGGAGGCTGACTTTAGTTAAAAATTAATCGACGACACGCCCCAGCGTCGCGTCGCCCATGATCGTCGTGCGATGAATCATCCGCTCCACTCCCGGCTTAGTGCCTGTCGTACAGTGCATCGCACGCCAGTTGTCCCACAGCACCATATCGCCCTCTTGCCACTGGTGGAAATAGTGGAACTCCGGCTTGCGCGTGTGCTCCACCAGGCGCTGCAGCAGGTCTACGGCTTCGTCGTTGCAGAGACCGGCGCGGTGCGGCGCCACGATGCGCTCCAGGAACTGCTCGCAGATCTCCAGCACCTTGCGCCCGGTCACCGGGTGGGTCACCACGGCCGGGTAGGCCACTTCGGGAAAGCTGGGGAAGTTGAGGTCCGAGGGCTTTTTCGGGCTGTACGGGCCGGGCTCGTAGCCCTCCAGGTTGACGAAGCGCATATGGCGGCGCTGCATGCTGAAGGCGTAGGTGACTTCGATCCTGGCGAGCAACTCGCGCGTCGCCTCGTCCAGTGCATCGTAGGCCTTGGCCAGGTCGCCGAAGCCGGTGAGGCCATCCTCGCTGGCACAGATCACCGCACGCAGCAACGCGCCGCGATTGGGTTTGCCGGTGTAATGCAGGTCCATATGCCAATCGAGCTTGCTCACGATCTCGCGCCCGTTGTAGCGGGCAGTCATGTACTTCTCGGTTTCGGGCTTGTTCACCAGCGTGAACAACTCGGGGTATTCGGCCGAGGTGGTGGCCGCCAGCGGGTGCATTTCCAGCTCGCCGAACACGCGGCTGAACGCGATCTGGTTGTGCGGATTAACGTCCTGGCCGCGAAACACAAGGATGCCGTGCTCGTTCCACAGCGACACCAGTTCCGCCGCCAGCGCAGCGCCTAAGGGTTTGGTAATGTCGAAGCCACTGACTTCCACGCCGACGTTGTCCAGCGCGCGTACCTGTAATGCCATGCCAAATGCCTCGATTAATCCAGGATACCGGGGTCGGCGCGCAATTCCCTGCGCGCCATCGCCTCCCACAGGAACGGGAAGCCGTGTGCATCGGGCCGCGCGATAGCGGCGACCTGTTCCTCCGTCAGCGGCACGCCGCCACCGGCCAGTTCCACCTCATACGCGCGCATGCTGCGCCATTCGAGCGTGATGGCGCGGAGGTGGGCCTGGCGTAAATCGCGGCCGACCACCAGTGAACCGTGGTTCGCCAGTAATGCCCACTTGGCATCGCCCAGCGCCCTGGCTGCAGCCAGTGATGTGTCTTCGTCTTCAAATGTGCCGTCGTACTCGTTGTACAGCGGGAGCGGGCCATCCACGTAGGCGCCGGCCTGGTCATACACCGGCGGCACCTTGTGCAAGTTGGCCCAGATGCCGCTGAAACGGGCGTGGTTGTGTATCACCACGTTGACCTCGGGGCGCAGCCGGTGCAGGTGCAGGTGCAGGCCCAGCGCGGGCGTGGTGTTCCATTCGCCGGCAATGATTGCGCCCGATTCATCCAGCGTCAGGATGTCGCTGGCCGTCACTTCATCCCAGGCCAGTTCCCACGGGTTGGTCAGCATCGTACCGTCGGGCAGGCGATAGGTGATGTGCCCGGCGATGTGCTCGTTCCAGCCCTCGCGAAACAACATTCGGCACATCAGCGCCACCTGGGCCTGCTCGCTCAACGGCGGCAGCAGCGGTTTGCGCCCGGGGTTGGGGGCGAAGCGTTTGACAATATCGGCGTTGATGCCTGGAATCTGTTGCACGGGCAATCTCCTGCGGCAGGCCTTAGCGCATGAATCCGGGATCGGAATTCATGTACAGGCGGATGGGCCAGTTGGTGTTTCGGCTCAGGCGAATGACCAGGCCGTAGTTGTCCGGGTCGGTGTCCGACACCCATTCATAGGTGATTCGGGTGGGTTTGGACTCTTCCTGCGCTGGCGGCCGTTGGCCAATGACCAGTACTTCCTCGATCTCGCCGGGGCTGTTCAGTGACTTCTTCGGAATGGCCAGCGTGATCTTTTGCGTATCGGCCGTGTCGCCCTCTTCAATTTCGATAACCTCGGCGCCCACCGTGGTGTCGCGCGCGCCTTTCACGAGTTCCAGCCATCCCGTCTCGATGCCCTCGCCCTCGGATTGCGCCACGCTGGCGAGCAGGGAGAGGAAAAGCGCGGCGACCGTGGATCGTATGAGTGTATGTGAACGCATAAAAGAACCTCGCTGTGTGCTGCCTGTTTTTGACAAAGTTGGAACGCCTGAAAGGATAGCGGAAACTCCCTCGCGAACAAGCCCGATTAATCGCCCGATGTGTCGCCCGATGCATCCGTTCCGGTAGCCGCATCGGCACATCGAAGGGCGGATGCCCGCGCTTCTCGCGCAGCCAGTTCAGTCCGCGCAGCACGCCCTGCCGCATCACCAGCCACCGCTCCAGCCGGTATTTGCCGGGAAAATTCATCAACAGCAGGCCGATCAACAACGTCAGGATGCCCTGCCCCGGCGTCAGCAGCATGATGAGTCCCAGCACCACGAGCAACAGGCCGAGTATGTTTTTGAGCGCCGCGACCACGCGCGCAAACACCGGCTCCTCGGTGCGCCAATGCCACACGACGCGTTCCTCGCGGCAAAAATAATCCTGTGGCAAACGCGTCACCACCCACGGTACCGCTATGAGCGTGGCGAGCAGCGCAAACAGCGACAGCCCGCTGGCCCACAACAGCGGTTGCTGCCAGTCTGATAGGAAATCCATGTCGCCATCCTAACACCGGTGTGTGCCAGCAGTGCTGCCAAACTTGGCACTGGTCAGTTAGCATGCGATGATCCCACGCGATGCAGCCCCCACCCGCGACACTGTGCACCCTGAAGTAATCCTCCATGACTCTGACACTCTCGGTACTTGACCAGTCCCTGGCACGCGCCCCCGACCAGGCAGGCGTTGCGCTGCAGGAAACGCTGCAGATGGCGCAGTGGTGCGAGCAACTGGGTTACACGCGGTTCTGGGTATCCGAGCACCACGCCTTTCCGTCGGTGGCTGGCAGCGCGCCGGAAGTATTGCTGGCCGCGCTCGGCGCCGCGACCCGCAGCATTCGCATCGGTTCCGGCGGAATCATGCTGCCGCACTACAGTCCCTACAAGGTCGCGGAAGTGTTTTCGCTGCTGGCCAATCTTTATCCCGGGCGAATCGACCTCGGCATAGGCCGGGCGCCCGGTGCCGATATGGCGACAGCCGTCGCGCTGGCGACCGACGGACGCCCCAAGTTCGACGCCTTCCCGGCACTGACCGCGAAACTCAGCGAGTACCTGTGGTCGGACTCCGCGAGCCCGGTCGTCAGCCCACGTCCACCCGGGACCATTCCGCTCTGGATGCTCGGCTCCAGTCCCGACAGCGCCGTGCTGGCCGCGCAGCGCGGGCTGCCCTACAACCTTGCGCTGTTTATCAACCCGCAGGCAGATGCCCGGCTGATCGGTTGGTACAAATCACACTTCCAGCCAAGCGCAGCGCAGGCCGAGCCCTACGCGATTCTCACCCTCAGCGTGTTTTGTGCCGATTCGGAAGAGCAGGCGCACGCGCTGCAATTGACCTACGACCTGAACCTGTTCCGTTTCTTCACCGGCCAGACCAACGGCCAGTCCATGACGCCACAGGAAGCCCTGAATTACCCGCTGGGAGCGCAGGAAAAGGCCTTCATTGCCAGCCGGGAGAACAGCCGCGCCGCCGGCACACCTGCGCAAGTGCAACACCGTATCGCGCATCTGGCCGCGCTACATCAGGCGGATGAAATCATGGCGGTGACCAACATGTACTACCTGGAGGATCGCAAGCGCTCGTTCGAGCTGCTGCGCAAGGCGTTCGCGTAGCATGCACTGTGCAGGCAAGGCCGCATCGTGGCATGCCATGCGCGGTGGACAGGGGGAGTTCAGTACATCGATCGGGACAGGATTACAGGCATCAAACCGTCGATGACGGCCTGATGCCTGTGTACAGGGACGTGTTAGTTGCCCATTGCCTTTTTGGCATCTTCAGCCGCTTTTTTCGCCGCATCCGCGGTGGCGTCGGCGGCTTCTTTGGCGCTGTCTGCTGCATCGTCAGCCATATCGCCGGCAGCATCCATCGCATCGCTGGTGGCATCCCCGACGCTGTCCGCGGCATCACTCGCCGCGGCACCGGCCTCATCGGCAGCGGCCTTGACGCTATCGCCCGCTTCGTCGGCCATATCGCCGGCGGCATCCACCGCATCGCTGGTCGCGTCTTTCGTGGCGTCATAGGCGTCGCTGGCGGTATCGCTGCCAGCGTCAGCGGCTTTCGCAGTGGCATCGCCTACAGTGGCGGCAGCTTCCTTCGTCTTATCGCTTACTGCGGCAGCAGTTTCCTTAGTTTTATCGCTCACTACGGCAGCGGCTTCCTTGGCCTTGTCGCTCACTGCCGCGGCAGCTTCCTTCACCGTCTGCTCAGTTGTCTGTACCTTTTCCTGCTCCTTTTCGCCGCAACCGGAAAGAACGAAAGCCACAAGGGCAAACGACAGTAAACCTGGCAATTTCTTCGTCATCATAGAGAGCTCCATAGCGTTTTATAGGTTTGTGCGGGATTTACGCTGCGTATCTCTTGCTGCGTACACAGATTATTGCAGCTGACACACAACGCCTGTGCATCGGGAGGATAGCACCCCTCTGGCCATGCGTCACCCGACGTTATGGTAGACGTTCTGCACGTCTTCCAGGTATTCGAGCATATCGACCAGGTTATCCAGCACCGCCTGGTCTTCCGCGCCGAGCTCTGCGCTGGTCTGCGCGACGAACTGAATATCATCCACCTCAAACTCCAGATTGGGGAACACATCCAGCAGGGCCTGCTTGGCTTTGAAATATTCCGTGTGCGGCGCAAACACCGTCACCTTGCCGCCGTCGCACTCGATATCCGTGACGTCCACATCGGCCGCCACCAGCGCCTCCAGCGCCGCCTCTTCATCGTCGCCCGCGAACACCAGGATCGCGCTGTGATCAAACAAGTGGCTGACGCTGCCCGGCGAACCCAGTTTGCATTTGGTTTTGGTGAAGCACTGGCGCACATCGCCGAAGGTGCGGTTGGGATTGTCCGTCAGGCAATCGACGATCACCACACTGCCGCCTGGACCAAACCCCTCGTAACGCGCGGTGGCAAAATCCTCGCCGCCCACGCCACGCGCCTTATCCAGCGCCTTGTCGATGACATGGGCGGGAACCTGGGCACGCTTGGCTCGTTCGATCACGCCGCGCAGCGACAGGTTCCCGGCGGGATCCGTCCCACCCTGTTTGGCCGAGACATAAATCTCGCGCGCATAGCGGCTGTACACACGCGCCTTCATATCAGAGGTCTTAGCCATCGACTCCTTGCGGTTCTGATAGGCCCTGCCCATAGCACTACTCCGTGGTTGGTAATTCCAGAATGACAAATCAGGGCAGCAATATAATCGCTGGGACGCACAGTATCCAGTCGGCGCAACGGGGTTTCCCCGGCTTTGCCAACCCCGCCGTTCGCTGCCCCGGTCAAACCTGTAACCGCTGCGGTCTGATTTAAATCATCGAAAATGCCGCAGTCAGGCTTCATAATGAAAGCAACTTCGGTGGCGGGAGCTGCAGGCAGCGTGAAAAAAATAATCGCACTTCTGGTCGTTGTCGCCGTGGTTGTCTTCGCGATCTGGTTCATGGGCAGGCAACCCCCGGCACAAGTCCTGCTGCATACGGTCGGTCGGGGAATGGTGGAGAAATCCGTCTCCAACACGCGCGCCGGTACCGTTGAGGCCTGCAGGCGCTCAAAACTTTCCATGCCCGGTGGCGGATCGTCTGGCGATGCAGGCGCAAGCCAGTGCCCAACTGCAATCGGCGCGCCATGGCGCGGAGAAAATCTGCGTCGAGGCCGACAACGCCGCGCGCGAAGCCAAGCGCCTCGACACCCTGTTGGCGCGCAAACTGGCGTCCATGGAAGCCGCCGAGTTGGGCCGCACCAAGGCGCAGGGCAGCCGCTTCGCCTGCCAGGCTGCCCGCGACGAGGAACAGGTCGCGCTGGCCAACCTGGAGATCAATAACGTCATGCTGGAAGAGACCGTCCTGCGCGCGCCCTTCGCCGGAACCATCGCGGAAATCAACGGCGAGATCGGTGAGTACGTCACGCCATCGCCGCCGGGCATCCCGACACCGCCGGCGGTGGACCTCATCGATTACGGCTGCCTGTATGTGACGGCGCCGATAGACGAAGTGGACGCCGGTGAATTGCATCCCGGCCTGCCCGCGCGCATCAGCCTGGACGCGTTTCGCGGGGAGAGTTTCGACGGCAAACTGGATCGCGTCGCGCCCTACGTGCTGGACCTGGAGAAGCAGGCGCGCACGGTAGAAGTCGATGTCGTGTTTACCGACCCCGCCGTGCGCGAGCGGCTGCTGGTGGGTTACAGCGCCGATATCGACATCATCCTGGAAACGCACGAGGACGTATTGCGCGTGCCCACGGAGGCGGTGATGGAGAACGACCAGGTGTATCGCTACAACAGCGAGAGCGGCACGCTGGAGCTGGTTTCCATCGAGGTGGGCTTGCGCAACTGGAACTTCACGGAAGTGACTGGCAAGTTGCAGGCGGGTGATGAAATCGTGTTGTCGCTGGATGTACCGGACCTGGCCGACGGGTTGGCCGTGGTGCCGCGCGATGATTGACATCAGTGGCGTCAACAAGACCTTTATCCTCGGCGACAGCACAGTCCATGCGCTGAACAATATCAACCTGCGCATCGAACAGGGAGAATACCTGTCGGTGATGGGGCCCTCCGGCTCCGGCAAATCCACGCTGCTGAACATGCTTGGCCTGCTGGATCGCCCGGACAATGGGCGCTACTTGTTGAACGGCGTCGACACGCAGTCGCTGGACGAAAATGAACGCGCCCGACTGCGCCGCGAACAGATCGGTTTTGTGTTCCAGTCCTACCACCTGATCGCGCGCTTGACCGCCAGGGAGAATGTGGAAATGCCGCTGATGCTGGCGGGCGTGCCGGCCAATACACGCCACGAAATGGTACAGGGCATTCTCGAAAAGCTGGGCATCGCCCGGCGCGCCAGCCATCTGCCTAACCAGTTGTCCGGTGGCGAACGCCAGCGCGTGGCGATCGGGCGCAGTATCGTGATGAAGCCGGCTATCCTGCTCGCCGATGAACCGACCGGCAACCTGGATTCGCGTTCGGGCGCGGAGGTGACGGAGATTCTGGAGACCCTGAACCGCGAGGGCATCACGCTGATGGTTGTGACGCACGACAGCAACATGGGCGAGCGAGCGCGGCGGCGCATACGCATGGTAGACGGCGCCGTCGCCACCGACCAACGCGATGAACAGGCGGCCTGAGGGTGCGCCTGCTCGACCTGTTGCGCTTCAGCCTGCTCGCACTGCGGCGCCAGCGCTTTCGCAGCCTGATGCTGCTGACAGCGGTCGGCCTCGGGGTCGGCGCCGTGGTGGTGCTCACCGCGCTGGGCGAGGGTGCGCGCGGTTATGTGCTGGGCGAATTTGCCTACCTCGGCAAGGACACGGTGGTGATGATACCCGGCAGGAAGGAGACAACCGGCGGCATGCCGCCCATGACCGGCATCGCCGCGCACGACATCACGCTGGAGGAAATGGAGGTGCTGCAACGCTCCGTGCCGGGCGTGACCGATCTGGCGCCGATGATCCTGGGCAACGGGCCGGTATCGTTCAAGTCCCGCGCAAGGGACAGCGTCGTGATAGGCACCACGGCTGCATTTTTCCCGATACGCAAGCTGGAGATCGCGCAGGGCAGCGCCCTGCCCGACCTCGCCCTGGGCGAGGGTAAACAGGTCGCGGTAATCGGCCAGAAACTCAAACAGGCGTTGTTTGATAGCGACAACGCGATCGGCCAGTGGATCCGGCTGCGCGATTACCGCTTCCGGGTGATCGGTGTGCTGGCGGGTTCCGGCGATTCTTTCGGCATGGACCTCAGCGAGGCGGTGTTCATTCCGGTGGCTTCGGCACAGGCCGTGTTCAATGTGCACGGCATGTTCCGGGTCTCGTTGAAGGTGAAAGAAAACTATGAGGTCGAAGCGGTGAAATCCGCGATCGTCAAACAGATGCAGGCGCTGCACAACGGCGAGCTGGATGTGACGGTAGTCAGCCCCGATGCGATGCTCTCCACCTTTGACAGCATCCTGCGCGTGATGACGCTGGGCGTGGCGGGCATCGGCGCGATCAGCCTGGTGGTGTCGGGCATTCTGGTGATGAACGTGACGCTGATGTCGGTGAAGCAGCGCACGGCGGAGATTGGCCTGTTGAAAGCGATTGGCGCGCCTTCCTCGCAGGTGCGCACGCTGTTTCTCACCGAGGCCGCGCTGATCGCCGCCGCCGGCGCGCTCGTGGGCATTCTGGTCGGGCATCTGGTGGTGTTCATCGGCACGCAGATCTATCCCGACGTGCCGTTTGCGACGCCAGGCTGGGCGCTGTGGGCATCGCTAGGGCTCGCCATAGGCACCGCACTGTTGTTTGCGTGGCTGCCGGCACAGCAGGCTGCGGATATGGAGCCGGTTGATGCGCTGGGCAAGAAGTAAACCGCGATGCTGTTAAGCGACTGGCTGCGCTGGGTCTTTCACGCGGTGACCAACGCACGCCTGCGCAGCCTGCTGACGGCGCTTGGCATCAGCATCGGCATCGCCGCCGTAACCCTGCTCACGTCGATCGGCGAGGGCATCCGCGTCTACCTGCTGGACAGTTTTTCCTCCTTCGGCACGCGCATCATCGCTGTCACACCGGGCAAGACATCCACCAGCGGGATGCCCGGACTGCTGACCACGATCCGGCCGCTCTCGCTCGAGGACGCCCAGCACCTGAGCATGTTGCCGCATGCCGATGCCGTGGTGCCAATGTTACAGGGCACGGCGAAGATAGAAGCGGACGAATTGCGCCGCGATACCACTGTCTATGGCGTCGGCCCCGACATGGCGAGGGCCTGGCGCTTCAAAGTCGCTCAAGGACGCTTCCTGCCCGCCGGAGATCTCCAGAACTCACGCTATTTCGCTGTGCTGGGCTCCCGCGCCAGGGAGGAGTTGTTCCGCAACAGCAACCCGCTGGGTCAATATGTGCGTGTTGGCGGCGTACGCTTTCGCGTTATCGGCGCAATGGAAAGCAAGGGACAGCTGCTGGGGTTTGACATGGACGATGCGGTGTTCATTCCGGCAGACATCGCGATGCAGATGTTCAACAAGAATAGCCTGATGGAGATCGATGTGGTGTTTCGCGAAAGCACCACGTCCAACGAGATGCGCGACCGTATCAAGGATGCGCTGATTCGAAGCCATGGCGAGGAAGACTTCACGCTGTTCACCCAGGAAGACATGCTGGCCACCCTCGACCGCATCATGTCCATGCTGAAAATGGCGGTGGGAGCGCTCGGCGGCGTGGCACTGGTAGTGGGCGGTGTCGGCGTCCTCACGATCATGACCACCGCTCTGCGGGAGCGCACCCAGGAAATAGGCCTGCTGCGTGCGGTGGGCTGCACGCGGGAGCAGATTCTGTGGATGTTCCTCGGCGAGGCGGTGTTGTTGTCAGGCATGGGCGGCCTGTTGGGGCTGAGTATCGTCGCCGTGCTGGTCATTGTGCTGAACACCTTCGCCCCCGGCCTGCCGATCAGCCTGCAACCCGCCTATATGCTAGCGTCCCTTGCACTCAGTTGCGGCGTGGGCCTGGCGGCGGGCATCTCTCCCGCGATGAACGCCGCCGCGCTCGATCCGATAGAGGCGCTGCGCGCGGAATAATTACTCGTCGCTGGCGGGGGCGCGGCCTGGCGCAGTCACTGATATTGGCCTCTATCGCATCCAGGAAGCCATACATGTCCAGTATCGTCTCGGCGGCGGGATCACTGGTTTTGCCCTTGAGGTCGCCGGTGATCTTGCCCTGCGCCACGGTCTCGATCAGCGCCTCTTTCAGTGCGCAGGAATAGCCGATCAGCGCGTCGTTATTCTCGCGTTGCGCCAGCGTCTCCAGTGCGTTGGCCAGCGCGTAGATCAGCGCCGAGGAATTGAACACCGCGTCGCGGCCCTCGCTCGCGATGTATTTCAGGTACAGGTCGTGCGCGGTGCCGTGCGGCGCCTCGTACAGCATTGTGCCTTCCTTGCTCTCAATGATGGAGCTGGCGGTCGCCAGGCTGCCACCGAGCGCCGCCGAGATATCGGAGAAGATATCGCCGTCCAGGTTCTGCGCCGGATACAGCGCATTGCGCGGTGGATCGGTGATCATCTTCTTCAACTGGCTGGAGGGACGCATGATCATGAACGACGGCGGGCGCACCCCGGATGTTGCCAGCGCATGCCGTGCGTCGGTGATCACCGTGCTGAATACCTCGTCGTACTGCATGTACTCGCGCTTGAGGCCGAAGTACACCTCCTTGTCCTTTTTCGAGGCGTCGCGAAAGACCTGGCTCACCCAGTCGGTAATGGCCTGCTTGTCGTTGGACATCAGCAGCACAGGGTCATTCCTTTTCACGGTGCGCGCGTGTTTCTCCTGCCCATCGACAATCACCTTGATGATGCCGTCTTCCGGCACCGGCATGTTGAAACTGCCGTACTGGTCGCCGCCGCCCGCGCTCATGCGCGACAGCGAGACGTGGTGCTTGCGCGACGGAATGCCGTAGATTTTCAGTTTCCCCACCAGCTTGAACAGCTTGCGCCCGGTGGTGTTGTCCGGCACGCCCCACAGCGCGCGCTCGGGTGGATTGGCGACGATGCGCGCCGCCTGCGCGTCGATCAGTTCGTAGTGGTATTGCAACCCCGCCGCATGGATGCGCGCTTTGTAATCCCGTGCATAGACGGCCTCGATCGCCGTGCGCATCACGCCGTCATAACCGGGAATGACGGTGTCTTTCAGCCCCAGGTACATGTCCCGCTTTTCCGCGAGGCCGCGCTGGAAGAAGGCATGTGCCCACTCTGTTACGTCGTCAATGCTGTTGGTCGCCAACAGCCAGGGATCGCCGATACTCACGTTGCGACGGTGCAGTTCCACCGGGTCGCCGCTGCTGCCCACGAACATCAGCTTGATCACGCCAGTGGCGTTGGACAGTTCGCTGTGGCTGTGCTTGATGCCACCCCCCTCCATCGTCATCACGTCGATGTCGCGGCCGATCCATTCCGGCTGGCGCACCTGCAGATTGCGGAACTGGATATCCTCGCGCGTGATGTTGCCGCCGATGCCCTTGCGTATCGCGCCGTTGGGCGACTTGGTCGCGAGTTTATCCAGCGCGGCCTCGTCAATCCCGGGGTGTTTGGCGAGCAGTTCATCGAGCTGCTGCCGATTCACTGTCATGCCGGCGTTCTTGATGCCGACACCGTGTTCCTTAAGCGCCGCGATCGCCTCATTGACCACCTGGCCATTGGTGAGCAGGCGCTTTTCCGCGCTCAAGTCAATTTCCACCAGTTGAATGTCCAGTCGCTTGCGGACGAACTGCTCCAGGATGCGCTCGAAGGCGATCTGCGCCATTTCGTCGCCGTGCAGGATGACCAGCGGTTTGGCCACTTTCAGTTTTGCGTTCATGCCTTCTCCAGGGTGTACGTGCGCCGACGCCGGCACCGGATTGGTGCAAATCTGGCTGTCTCGGGGTCGGTATTCTGCAGACATGATAGTGCAGCAATATGTGTGCCGGGTAGCGGCGCGGACGGCACGATGACACGGGTCCTGTCGCAGGCCAGTTTTCACGGGTATTCTTTGGCGATTGTTTAACCTTGATGGCGGATAACGAGGCTCACGTTCTCTTATCCGCACAGTTCGCCGCAGGAAATTCCCGATGTTAAAAACCAAGCGTGGGGTAGCCGCCCTGCTCCTGAGCGTGTCATGCACGCTCAGCGCGGGCGAATTGCGCCTCAACAATGGCGCCGTCCTGCCCGGTGAGCTGGCAAGCATCTCGGCCGACAAGCTGGTCTGGAAGGCGGACAAGATCGGCGAGGTCACGGTGTCCAAGGCCGATATCACCTCCCTGCAAACGAGCCATGCAATCGCTGTGCAGGAGGCACCGGACAAGGCTGCACGGACCGACTGCATCGTGCACGTTGAAAGCAGCCTCTGGTCTCTGGATTGCGCCAGCCGGGTGCCAAACCAGGTTGCCTTCGCCCAGTTGCACAGCATGCCACCCGCCACCAGTACCAACGGAAAAGTCACGACATCACTGGACATTGAGCGCGGCGCCAACCCGTCTGAAACGATCGAATTCGACCTGGCGGCGCGCTGGTTGCGGCCCACGCATCGGCACAACGTGGACGCCAGCGTCGATTACGAGACCTCGGATGGCGACACCACCGAGGATGAGGCAGACGCCAGCTACCAGTACGATCTGTTGCGCTCCGAGGGCTGGTTCTGGTTTGGACGGACACGCTACTACCGCGACAAATTCGAGGCGCTGCAGGAAGCGTACTCGCTCGGCGTCGGTATTGGCCGGGAATTCACGCCGCTGGACGACCTGCGCCTGAGTGTCCAGGGCGGGCCCATGGAAATCCATTATGTCTACAGCGACCAGGGCAGCGGGACCGAACCCGGTGGCGCGTGGCGTTGGAGCATGGACTGGCAGACACCCTGGCGCGGGATCAAGGCGTTCCACTCCGGAGACCTCGGCTGGATATTCGCGATTGACGACGGCTACCTGTTCCAATCAAAGTCCGGGGTCACTTTCCCCCTGTATGAAGGACTCATTGGCGAAGTGCGGCTGGACTATGATCGCACCGGCGTGAATGCGTTCGAGGGCAGCAAGAAGGACATCGAATGGGTGCTCGGCCTGGGCTACAAATGGTAGCAATGGCTGGGTTATATGACGCAAAGCAGGCTATCGATTACCGAGATCGCCTTCATGCTGGGCTTTTCCGATCTGAGCAACTTCATCCGCGCGTTCAAGCGCTGGACCGGGAAGTCGCCAACGGATTCAAACGGAAGGCCTGGTATCGGTGGCAATCCAGTTGCCGTACACGGGCGTGGACGCAACCGACAATGGACTAGAACGTCCAGTTCACGTTGGCAATGATCTGCGTGGCATTGTTGTAATCGAACTCGCCGCCAAAGCGGTTGGACTTAATATCCGCAGCGCCCAGGTCGGCGTAATTCACGTAACCGCCCACGGTCAGGGAATCCATCAGCGCGTATTGCGCGCCGACGGCATAGCGTATCTGCTTGTCGACCGGCAACTGGGCGTTGCGGTTCTGGTCGCTGACAGGATTGGTGTCATAGGCGACCCCGCCGGTGAGGGTCCAGTGATTGTCCAGCTTGTACTCAGTTCCCCACGCGACGTGGTAAGTGTCTTTCCAGCTAGTTGCGAGTCCGGCGGACCTGTTATCCGTGTCGACCAGAACATTGCCTAGCGCGCTCCAGTTGTCCCAACCCGTGGTGAACTCCACGCTCCAGCGTTCGTCCATGGCCTGGTGCACGCTGAATCGCACATATTCGCCGAGCGGCAATTTGGTGTCTGTCGACACCTGCAGACCAGCCGGATTGGTTTTCAGGTCGCCGTCAAACTTTGGCTCCACCTCACTTTGGTAAGACAAGCCAAACCGTGTGCGCTCGGAGAGTTCATACATTGCACCCAGGGTAAAGCCGGGCAGCACATCGTCGCCATTGATGGAGCCGTTGCCTTCGGGGCGATTGGCGAGGATACGCGGTACCGCAAAATGCAGGTTGAGGTTGGAATAGACGGCCTGCAACGAGGCACCCACTGACAGTTTATCGGTGACCCGATACGCGATGGTGGGGCTGAGCGCCATCACCTGCAGGTCGACCTTGGTGGCCTGGTTGCGCCCTACCCAATAGTCGTTGTAATCCAGGGCCGCGGCGGCCAGCGGCACCAACGCGATACCGGTGCTCCATTTGTCCGAATCAAAATCGTGAACGTACGCCATAGAGCCGTACGCGGCAGTATCACCCGCGTTACCGCCATCGTTCTCGCCCAGTCGCGGCGTGG
Organism: Haliea sp.; assembly: GCA_016704305.1. Taxonomy (GTDB): domain Bacteria; phylum Pseudomonadota; class Gammaproteobacteria; order Pseudomonadales; family Halieaceae; genus Marimicrobium. The sequence continues at coordinate 67,156 of JADJAL010000019.1, forward strand.
TGTACTGCACGTCAAAATTGGCGTTGGATACGATCGCGCCAGCCGAAGCGAACAACTGGTTGCCCTCAAGGCGCGTGATGCTGGCGGGATTGTAGGCGAGCGTCATCGCGCTATCCACGCCGGCCGCGGCGCCGGCCGCGGCGCGACCACCAGCCAGGTCACCGAATTCGTTCAGCCATAAGCCGCCTGCCGAGGCCGCGCTGCTACTCAAAATAGCTGCTGCAATCGTGCAGCGCCGCAGGGTGTTCTTCATGCCTGATCTCTCCCGTAGTCCATGCCAAACAAGGTGTAATAATTTTTGGAGTCACGTTTATGCCAAAATCCGCTTGCCGTGACGCCCCCAGCGCGCGACCATTTTTCACAATTAATTTGCCGGCCAATGGCTTGCGAAAAATCCATGTACCTGTGGATGCCCTGCGCGGAGCCTCTGTCCGCACGGCCAAAAGGCACTGCCCAAAGCGTCAACTTTTGCTAGTTTAACCGGCCTCTCGCGCCATTCATTCGCCGGGGGATTTCGGCTACCGTGGCGACGCTCAACCACTCCCTCCCGCGATGCGGATAAACGAGGCTTATTATGAAAACTGAATTCTGTAAAGAGCTGGGTATTGAAGTACCCATTTTCGCCTTCACCCACTGCCGCGATGTCGTCGTGGCCGTGAGCAAGGCCGGCGGCATCGGCGTGCTGGGCGCCGTGGGCTTTTCTCCGGCGAAGCTGAAGGAGGAACTGGACTGGATCGACGCGCATATCGGCGACCATATCTATGGCGTGGATACCGCCATCCCGCAGAAATACGAGGGCATGGACAAAACCAGCCCCGAGGAACTGGTGGCGATGCTCAAGGACGCCATCCCCCAACAACACCGCGATTTTGCCAATAAGCTGCTGGCCGACGCCGGCGTACCGGAATGGCCTGCGGGGGAAGACGACGAGGTCAGCCTCAGCTTCTCCGCCGTGCAGGCGCAGCTGCTGGTCGACGAGGCCCTGACGCGCCCCAAATGCCGCATGATCGTCAACGCATTGGGCACGCCTCCGGCTGACATCATCAAGCAGGTGCACGATTCCGGCCGCCTGATCGGCGCGCTGGCCGGGCGGCTCAAGCACGGCATCAACCACAAGAAGGCGGGGCTGGATTTCATCGTCTGCCAAGGCTCCGAAGGCGGCGGCCACGCGGGCGAGGTGACCTCCATGGTGCTGTGGCCGCAGATGGTTGACGCGGTTGCGCCGCTCCCCGTACTGGCAGCCGGTGGTATCGCCAACGGGCGCCAGATTCTGGCCGCGATGAGCATGGGCGTGGCAGGCGTCTGGATGGGCTCCATGTGGCTCAACTCCGAGGAAGCCCATGCCGAGCCGGCCCAGCGCGAGTCATATATGAAAGCGACCTCCGAGGACACCGTGCGCTCGCGGTCATTTACCGGCAAAACAGCCCGCATGCTGAAGAACGAATGGACCGAAGCCTGGGAGAACCCCGCCAATCCGAAGCCGCTGCCGATGCCGCTGCAGGGCTACCTGACCTTCGATGCGGTGCGACGCACGCACCGTTACGCGGGCAGTGGGGAATGCCAGAAAGTGGCCTTCAATCCGATCGGCCAGGTGGTTGGGCAGATTAACGCCATTGAATCCTGCCGCGACATCGTGTTCCGCCTGCTGAACGAATACAGCGAGGCGCTGGACCACGTTAACGCCATCACACCGCAGGACTGACCTTACGGGCGGACTGCGCGGGCGGGCGGCAAGCCGGGGTTAATTCCCTGGTTTGCGTCCGCCCTTTTTTATCGGCTGCGCGCGCTCCTCCAGCGCATCACACGGCAAATGCACAGTGCGGTAGTCGGCGTCGCTGACTTCAATCATCGGCGTCGCACCTCGCTGTACTCCTAGCTGCACGTCTCGCTGCCCATCTCGCTGCACGCCTCGCGGTTCGCGACTCGCTTTCGCGGCAGCCGCAACCACCTCGTACTTTCGCCCCTTTCGTTGCATGTGCCCTCCGCAATTGCGCTCTGTTGGCGACATTACCTGCCGCCGGAACCACGGACATACTGCAGTCCCCCGACGGCAGGTGGAACACCAAATGCAGACCGCATGGATTTGATGTGCTTGTGTGTACGATCGCGCTCTGTATACCATGCGCGCTCTGCAACAGGCCGCGAGGCGCTGCCATGAAAAAACTGCTCTGGTCGATCACTGCCTTGTTGTTGCTCGGCTGTACCTACGTCGTTCTGATCGCAGTGCCCGGCGAAATCGTGCGCCCGCAGCGCACCGCCCTGGCAACCACCCCCGCGGACGTGGGAGTCGCGTTCGAGGACTTCGTGATCTCGCCGCAGGACAGCCCACTCACACTCGCCGGCTGGTGGATGCCCGCCGCGAATGCAAAGGCGACGCTGGTGTTCATCCACGGCGCCGGCTCCAATCGCGGCAGTACCTACTTCGGCACGCTGCCGTTCTATAAGGCGATGGTGGACCAGGGCATCTCCGTGGTGGCTATAGACCTGCGCAACCAGGGCGAGTCCGGCAGCGACGACCAGGGCCTGCAGTTCGGGCGCACCGAGAAGCACGACGCCGCCGCCGCGATCGCCTGGGCGCGCAATAAAACGCCGGACCTGCCGCTCTTTGCGATGGGGATTTCGATGGGCGGCGCGACGCTGATACAGGCCGCGCACGACGGCGCCCCTCTCGACGGATTGATTCTGCTCGACAGCCTGCTGGACACCCAGGACACCGTCATGCGGGGTGCGGCCGTTGAAACCGGCCTGCCACCGGCTCTGTTTGCAGTATCCGCCTGGGCAGCCACGCAGTTCTACGGTTTGCCGGGCGGCGAGGAACAGGCGCTGGAGCGTGCTGCAGCGCTCGACCTGCCCATCCTTGCGATCCAGGATCCCGATGATCCTGTCACCCGGGCCCACTTCAGCCAGGAGCTGGCAGCGCGCAATCCCAACGTCACCCTGTGGATGGCGCCAGCGATTGATCCCGAACATCCAGAGCTTGCATGGAAGGGCAATTGGGGGACGCATGTCGCGGCGTTCCAGTTCTATCCCCGGGAAACCGTGGCGCAAATCCTCAACTTTATGGACGCACAATGAATCTCTCACCCATGAATTTCACCCCCGTCAATGCCACCAACAGCGATCAAGCCATTCGCATTCTGGCCGAGGCTTTTGCCGACGACCCGGTCGTCAATTGGACCTGTAACCAGCCAGCGGCGCTGGATGCGTTTTTCCAGATAACGCTCCCGGTGTTCATTCCGCACCAGCTCACCTACCTGGACGCACAGGGGCGCGGGGCGGCGGCATGGTTGGGGCCGAATCAAACGCTCAAATGGCCGGTCACGTTATCGAGCCTGGCCAGGGTGTTGAAACTCGGTGGCCTGACCGGCGTGTATCGCCTGTTACTAAGTGGCGCGAAAACAGAACACTACCACCCCAAAACGCCACACTATTACCTGTTCGCCATCGGCGTTACACCGGGCAGCAAAGGCCTCGGTATCGGTAGTGCGCTGATTTCGCATCTCCTTAAGCGATGCGACGCAGAAGGCATGCCCGCCTATCTGGAGAATTCGAAAGAAGAAAACCTGGCTTTCTATGAGGGTCACGGGTTCAAAGTGCAACAACAGATCCGGTTTGCGGTTTCGGCACCGCCGGTATGGCTGATGTGGCGCGAGCCCGTCGCGCTACAGCACCCTCGCTGATCGAGTTGCTTTGCCGCTGACCAGGATCGGCACACTACCGCTCCTGGATGAAAACCCCGTGTGAGGCAGACCCCTCCACTTATCGTTCTACTTGCTCCAATACTTGCCCCAGCTATTACTCCAATGCGCCAGTCGCAGTGTCAGCTTTCTTTACACTTGGTGGATTACAGCATCAGGCGAATACATTCAACTCATTGTAAATACTGGATTTTATTTTTTTGGCACGCCGATTGCTTTATACCAATCAAACGGACACTTTCCGTTTCTTTAACCGGGCAAACTCTGAAGGAGAGCGACCTTGAAAACTAAAATCGCAGGATTATCGGCAGCTGCACTACTGGCAGCCAGTTTATCGATGCCGGCCAGTGCGGCATTTATCAGTGGAACCATCTCGTTCTCTGACGGCTTGGATACTCTGGGTGACATCGTAAGCAACCTTACCCTCTTTGACATTGGTGCACCTACCAATGCCAGTGGCGGCACAGGTTCTTTCCTGGGTGTGGCCGGCCTCACCACCACCTCAAATATTGACACAACTGCCCCAGGCGGCGTGATCTACAGCATCGGTGGCTTCACTTTCACACTCACCAGCATCAGCGCGCTCAGCAGTGATCCGCTCAACTGTGCCGGTGGTCTCTGCGAGGATTCGATCGAGTTTAATATCGCAGGAACGGTCTCTGCGGCAGGCTTTGATGCAAGTACGTTCATCGGGAAATGGACCGCCAATGGCACCTGTCTCGAAGGCGTTCCAGGCACTTGCGAAGCTGGCACTGAATCCGGCAGCTGGTCTTCTTCAGTCGTCGCGACTGGCCGTCCCAGCCAGACTCCGGTACCTGCAACCCTGGCGTTACTCGGTGTTGCACTGGCTGGCTGGGCTGGTCACGCCGCTCCAAAGCGTAAGACAGGCTCCTCCCTCCCGAATCAAGCCCGCCTGAAGCGGGCTTGATTTTTTTGCCTCGGATTCGACCGTCTGTTCAGGCTCTGGTAGCGCGATTGAACGGCCAGACATTGGGCAACAATAACGCCACTACCCGCATCTCCAGCGATTTTCGCACCACGCTGTCCATCGCCTCGGCGGCTCGTGCCAGCCAGACATCCACTGCCGGCTGACCCACCTTATCGACCGGCGCGGTTGCGACCAGATTGGCCATGGACTCAATCGCCTGGCGCAATGGCGCGGTGGTGTCTGCCGGCAGCTCCGCGACGGCCGCCAGGGGCCTCTCCACGGCTTCCCCTGCCGCCAATCGCTTGCGCAATAATTGCAACTGCAGGTAGAGGCGCTCCGCCACGGCTTCACCCGGCAGGATGAACGAACCATGGGGTTCGCCGAGCGTATCGAAAACGTACGCCTGGTCGTGCGCCATGTGCGAATGGAAAAACCACTGCTGTGCATCGTCATGCAGGAACGTCCAGATATCGTTCATGCGCATCTCCTCGGTCCGGTCCAGAAAGGACTCCGTCGGCAGCGCATAGCGCAACTGGTGCTCGCGCGCGTTCAGCGTGCGCCGGTCCATCAGCGCCAGCGGGCGGGTGATCTGCTGCAGGGGTATCCACAGGTTCACCAACACCAGGGGCGAGAGGCTGTTGCTGCCACCCGGCGTCTGGTGGCGAAACATCCACGGGGCAAAGCCGCGCATCATTTGTTTCAGCGGCGTGCCGCGCACATCCTGGTCGCCGTGCACGTTAATGGCGACATCGTGGCCATTCATCTCCCCCATGGCGACATCCGGATCGACCTTCAAACCGTTCGGCCCGCCCTTGCGCATGATCAGACCCTCCGGCGCGACATGCAGCAGCTTGAGGCACTTGCCGTGCGCCAGCGGAAACACGCTGCCACGCAGGTGGCGGCGCAACTGGCGGGCTTCTGGGGGTGTAATTTCTCCCGCCTCCCGAATGTGTGCGAGCAGCGTCTGCAGCGGTTCGTTGTGGGCCAGGCTGATGGACTCGAAACCCATCTCACGGAAATTGAGCGCGGGCTGGTCGGGTGCGGACCAGTCGCGAATATGGCAGCGCCGGTATTCATTGTGCCGCGCAAACTCGGCATCCAGTGGACGGCTGATCGCCCGCTTCAGGCCGCGTTCGTCATCATCCGCAATAACTTCCCCCGGCCTGGTAAAGCCCAGGTTTGCTTCTACTGACGTCACCTGCATCAGATTCTCCCGCTTTTCGCTGCGCATTCACGCCAAAACATAGCATGGTATTACAGGCCATACACCATCACCTTGCTATCGCCGTCGCGGCTAAAATACACTGCAACACTTTCCAGAATTCCCTGCCGGAGAACGCGATGTCCAACGTGGTAATGATCAGCTCGGATTGTCATGCGGGCGCACTGCCGGAAGGCTACAAGCCGTACATGCCGAAGGAATTCCATGCGGCGGCCGATGCGTGGTGGCTGCAGTACGCGCGCGAGATGATGAAGCGCATGGGCACGTTTTTCGACCAGGAAGCGGCGCAGGAATTCAATAGCCGCGCCGGCGACCAGGGCGCCGGGCGCATGGACCCCACCGCCGCGTCCAAGGCGGCAGCAGCCACCGATGCAGAACTCTGGGATTACCTGTGCGACCCCGACAGCATGATTGCCCCGCGTCGCGGCGAATACGAACCGGATGTGCGCATGCAGGAACTGGAAGCCGACGGCATCGCGGGCGAGATCGTCTTTCCGCAGATGGCGCCGTTCGGCGCCGGCCTGATGCAATACCGCCACGAGGTCACGCCCGAGCAGAGCCTGGTAGGCAACCGCGCCTACAACCATTGGCTGGCCGACGTGTGCAGCAAGAACCCCGGGCGTCACGCCGGTGTCGCGATTATCAACGTGGACGATATCCGGGTGGCGGTGGGCGAAGTGCGCGAGGCGCACAAACTGGGACTGTTCGGCGGCGTGCTCTTGCCCACCAGTTCCGGGCCCAACCCGTTTTACCACGACTACAAACACTACGCGCCGCTGTGGAGTGTCTGTGAAGAATTGAATATGCCGATCCATACGCATTCGGGCTGGTCGCCCGACTACGGCGATACGCCCAATGCCACGATGATGTTTATCAGCGAGGTGGATATGTGGGCGCACCGCCCGTTCACCGCACTGTTGTGGTCCGGCGCGTTTGAGCGGCACCCGAAACTGAAAATGGTGTTCACCGAAACGGGCTGCGGCTGGATACTGGAGACTTTGCGCGTGCTCAAATTCAAGATCGACAACCCGATCTTCGCGCACTTCATGAAAGACCTGTCGCTGACGCCGGAAGAATACTTCCAGCGCAACTGCTTCATCGGCGCCTCTTTCCTCGCACCGCATGAGATCGGCAGCCGCCACAAAATCGGTGTCGACAAACTGATGTGGGGCTCCGACTACCCGAACATGGAAGGCACCTGGCCCAACACCATGCACAAACTGCGCGAGACATTCCACGATGTAGCCGAGGAGAAATCCGCAGCATACTGGGTGAAAAAGCGATTGACGTGTTCGGCTTCGACCGCGCGCTGATGGAGCGCACGGCAGCGCGCATCGGCCCGAAGCTCAGTGATATTCAGCAGGCGGTGAACTGAGCGAGTTCGCAGTCGCTGCCATACTGCCCGCCATCGCGCGGGCAGATGTCAGCGGCAGGCGCTTGTCGCGCTAGTAGAGAACATCCAGCACCTGCTTTTTCAGGTGCCTGGTATACACGCGGGCGTTGAAGCCCGCGCCCTCCAGCACCGTCTCGATCAGTATCCCGGTCAGCATGCAGTGCACGAGGTAAATGGCCTCCAGCAGGCGCTGCTTGCTGGCGGTACTGTCATGGAAGATGCGCCGTCCCAGCGCCAGGTGTTCCGCGCGACTGTGCCCCACTGACCACTGTTGCGTGGCGCCCGCATGGCCGCGCATCGCCAGCAGGATTTCCATCGCCGCCATGTATTCGTCGCCGCGATAATGTTCCCAGGCGGCATCCACGTATTTCGCGACTCGCGCTTCCGGCGTACCTTTGGTAAACACGCTATTGGCCAGCGTCTGCTGGAACGCGCGATGCGAGCGCTCCAGTACGGCCTCGAGAATTTCTTCCTTGCCGCCGAAGTGATGCTGCACCGCACCCCACGTCACGCCCGCACGCTTCGCAATTTCGGTGGAGGTGGCTGAGGCGAAACCCGTTTCCCGGATGAGGGCAATCACCGCGCGAATGACTTTATCCCGGGTTGCCTCGCTCTTTGCGGCCTGGCGACCCGGCCCCGCAACGACATCCGCCGGTGTTGCCATAGGTTCCCGGCTCACGCCGCAACACGCCTGCGATAGCGCAGGACGCACGGGTCGGACGGGCGCAGGATGAGTGCTGGCATGATCTCCGTATAGCTTTCCGGTGGCGCCGCGAGCTCGAAGTGATACTGGTGCAGCAACGTGGACAGGATCGCCTTCACCTGCAGTATCGCGAAGCCGTTGCCGATGCATTTATGGCGGCCACCGCCAAACGGAATCTCGACAAACGGATTCTGCGGCACCGGTCGCTCGGGGTCGAACACGTCGGGCGCGGGAAAATACTCCGGCAACTTATGGCTGATGTGCGGGGAGACCATGATGTTGCTACCCGCAGGCACGGTATATCCCTCGTAATGCCAGTCCGACATCACCCTGCGCGTGATCGCATTGAGCGGCGGATGCAGGCGCAGGGCCTCGCGGATGAAGCCGTCCAGCAGCGGGATCTCCCGCAAGCCCTTGAGGGTAAGCTCCTCGGTGTCTGCGAACAGTGCATCGATCTCGGCGTACAGCCGCTCGCCATACTGCGGATTGCGCGCGATCTCCAGCAACGTCCATGCGGTGGTGTTGGAACTGGTGTGGTGCCCGGCAAACATGAACCAGATCACCATGCCGGTGATCTCATGGTCGGTGAGTTTGCGCCCGTCGTTGTAGGTGGCATCCATATACACCTGCAGCATGTCGTGCTCCCAGCCGCCCGCTTGCCGCCGCTGCGCCACGCGCTCGCCTATCAACGCTTCGAGCCGCTCCCGCGCCCTGTCGCGCGCGCGAAAGCGCTCGGCATCCTGGAACGGATTGCTGAGCGACGATGGCGCCAGCCCATCCTCCAGCGCGTGGTAGAGCTCGGCAAATTCCTCGGTCAGTTGCTGGCGAAACTCACGCCCCAACAGGCAGTGCGTGGATGTTTTCAGCGTGAGCCGGGTGAAGGCGTCGTAGATATCGAATTCGCCCGCAGCGGGCCAGTCGCGCAGGAACTGCTCCGTCTCCGCCTCCACCACACCGGCGTAATTCACCATGCGCTCGTGCTTGAGGCCCTGCACCTGCATCTTCAGTTGCTGCCGCTCGATCGCCGGCGGCGCGCCATACTGGATGCCCTCGCCAAACACCGGCACCATCATCTGGTAGGCCTGCGCGGCCGAGAGCTGTTCATCCGCCGCGCGGAAAAATGCCTCGTGCGCGGGCGGCCCCACCAACAGCACCGTGCGCAGCCCGCCGAGATCGAACTGGCTGACCTCGCCGCACTCGGCATACGCCCGATGCAGGAACGCGAGCGGCGTGGTGTTGAACTCCTGCAAATGGCCACCCGTGGGCTGTGCGCCACTGACAATCGGTATTTGAGTACTCATGACCGGCCTTCATTCCAATCAAAAAACATTTGTGATTAAATGTTTTTTTTTTACTGCAACGTCAATCCAGCGCCAATGCCAGCACGGATAAATATCAATAACGAAGATTGCGGAACGCTCCCGCAGAGGTGACACACCAATGAAGGACTACACAGGCCCGCTGCGTGATGGCGTCGACGTGATCATGAAAGGCTTCCAGCTCGATATCGGCGCGCCGCATATGTGGCTCAAATTCCACTTTGACGTCAAATCACATGACCAGGGCTTTTTCTGGCTGACCTCCTGCGGCGCCTACAATGGCGTGCGCGGCATGACCGGCGGCGACACCGCTGCCGAAACCCAGATCTGCGTGCACATGGAAGACCCGACGTTCGATGCCACCGTGATGGCCGTCAATCGCGGCGCGCGCTGCACGCCGGTATTTCGGCCACCCCACGGCGGCGAGATTCCCGCTGCAGGGCCGTGCCGTTGGGAAGTCTCGATCAGCGACCACATCGGGCTGGTGGAGGAAAATCCGCAAACGGCCATGATTGAAGCCACGCGTGCCGGGCAATTTCACTTTGCGCGTCCGACAGCCACTGACGACGGCCTGGCGGACTACTCCGGCCCGTTCAAACGCGACTTCCGCCTGGAAGACTTAAGCACCGCGATGCTGTCGGTGCAACTCAAGGAATTCGCGCTGGATGTGCACTTGCTGCAGCGCTCTTCCTACCTGAGTGTAGAGCGCAATTTCGGCGACGACGCGGTGATGGAATTGATCGGCGAACATTGCAAGGGCATGGCGCCGGTCTACCATGCGCGCATGCGCCGCCTGTTTGGTATCGAGGGAGACGACATGACCGCGATACTGAAATTGCTGCAGCTGGACCACCATTTCGTGCCCGAGTATGTCCGCACCGGCGTTCAGTTGATCGACGAGCAACACGGGCGGTTCTGGATCGAGGAGTGCGAGGCGATCGACGATGGCAGCACCAGCGGTATCCTCACCGGGTTGTGGCGCGGCGAGGTCGTCGGGCTGGAGCAAATCGTGCAGGACATCAATCCGCAGGCGGTGGTGACGACCGGCACCGCGCAAGGCAACAGGCGCTTTGTGTACGATATACGCATTGATCCGCGCCGGGAGCCCGTGCCGGTGTCATCGATGAGTGACATCGTCGGCGGTTTCGGTTTACTCACCGCCGACCTGTCCGAACACATCTACAGCTACGACAACTGAGTCCGCAAGATGCAAAGCAATGTGCAGGCACACGGCGCAATTACCACCCGGCATACGTTCTGTCGCATCTGCGAGGCTGCCTGCGGCCTCACCGTTGACATCAATAACCAGGGCGCGGTTGTCGCTATCGCGCCCAACGAGCAGCACATCGCGAGCACCGGCTACGCCTGCCTCAAAGGCCTGAAGGCGCACGAGTTCCGCGATTCACCGGACCGCATCACGCAACCGATGAAGCGCGTGAATGGCGAACTGGTCGCGATCAGCTGGGCGCAGGCGCTGTCCGAGATAGGCGGCGCGCTCAAGCGCATCCATGGCGCGCACGGTGGCGATGCGATCGGCCTCTATCTGGGCAATCCCATCAGCATGAGTTTCCTGCCGCCGCTGCTGTCCACTGCGTTCGTCAAGGCGTTTGGTTCCAGCAAGCTGTACCACACCGGCTCGCAGGACTGTAACAACAAATTCGTGGTGGCCGAACGCATGTATGGCTGCGCGCAGATCCAGCCCTTCCCGGATATCGACCACAGCCAATTCATCATCGCCGTCGGCTCCAACCCGGTGGTCTCCAAGATGTCGTTCATCAGCATGCCGCACTCCGGCAAGCGCTTTAAGGCGCTGGTCGCGCGCGGTGCCCGGGTGATCTGGCTCAACCCCCGGCGCACCGAGACCGCCAAACAGGTGGGCGAGCATCACTTTATCCGCCCGGATACCGACGTGTTTTTCATGCTGGCATTCCTGCAGGCGCTGATCGAATCAGGTGCTGTTGATGAACGGCACGTGCGCCAGTACATGACGGGGTGGGACACCGTAAAAGTGCTGGTTGCTCCCTGGACGGCGGAGCGTGTCGCGCCTGTCACCGGCGTACCCGCCGCCACGCTGCGCGACTGGGTGCAGGCTTATGCGGCGGCGGACGGGGCATCACTGTACAGCTCTACCGGCGTCAACCAGGGCAGCCACGGCAGCCTGGCATTCTGGTTGCAGGAAGTCATCAATGCAGTCAGCGGCAATCTCGACAAGCGCGGCGGGACGCTGGTGGGCAAGGGCATCGTCGACGTCAGCAAGCTGAACCGTTTTGACCCGGACAAACCGCTGGCGAAATTCCGCCTGGGCGAAGTGCCACTGGTGATGGATACCGTCCCCGCCGGTGTGCTCGCGGACGATATCCTCACGCCCGGCGCAGGCCAGCTGAAAGCGCTGTTCGTGACTGCCGGCAACCCGCTGCTCACCTGCCCCAACAGCCACCGGTTGACCGAGGCGTTCAGGCAGTTGGAACTGCTGGTCGCCATCGACCTGCACGAGAGTGAAACAGCGCGCCACGCCCACTACGTCCTGCCGGGCAGTCACTGGCTGGAGCGCGCGGATATCCCCTTCACATTCAACACGATGATGGGCACCACACCCATTCCCTACCATCAGTACACAGACGCGGTACTGCCACTCAAAGGCGACGCCCGCGAGGAAACCTGGATGTACCTGGAGCTGTGCCGCGCCGCCGGCTTTTACATGGGCGGATCGAAAGCCCTGCACGGCGCGTTCGCGCTGGGGCGCTGGCTGAGGAAAATCCCGCTGCTCGGCGCTGCACTGCCAGACCATGCACAATTCATGCTCGGCATCGTGAACCGCATTGCCGGCTTCGGCAGCCTGCGCCGCATGCGCAAGGCGGTGAACGGTGTCGCCCGCCCCGCGCTCGCGCCCGGCAGTTTTATTGGCCAGCGCGTGGTGACCGGCGACGGCAAGATCAACCTGGCGCCAGCCGATTTCTGTGCGCAATTGCCGGGGTTGGAAGCGGATTTCGAACGGGAACTGGCGGCGGGCGGCGCGCTGAAACTGATCAATAAACGCGAACGCTACAGCCACAATAGCTGGACGCACAATCACCCCGATTTCGTCAAAGGCCGGCACGATCGCAACCTGCTCAACATGAGCACGTCCGATGCCCGGGACAGGACGCTGGCGGACGGGCAGTGGGTCAGGCTGTCGAACAGCCAGGGTGAAATTCGCGTGCAGCTGGCGGTGACGGATGACATGATGCCCGGCGCGGTCGCGCTGTGCCACGGCTGGGGACATCAACACATGGAACGCCTGAGCGTGGCCAGCCTGACCGCAGGCAGCAACGTCAATATCCTGGCCAGGGACGGACTAGACAGCCTGGAACCCATTTCCGGTATGTCGCAACTCAATGGCATACTCGTGGAGGTCCGCGCGGACGCGTAACGCCAATACATTCTCATCGCACTCATTCCAGCGTCCGTCGCGCTGACAGTATTCAGTGCGCCAACCCGCGCTTCACCGCTCACAATCATTACGTTCGGGAGTCATCAGCATGCACATCGATTTCAGCAACAAGGCCTACCTCGTCACCGGCGGTGCATCCGGTATCGGGGCGTCAGTGGTGCGCTACCTTGCAGCTCACAACGGTAGCGCAGTCATCGCCGACATCAACGACACGGCGGGCGCAGCGCTGGTGGCAGAATTTCCCGCGCGGTTGCGCTACCTGCACACCGATGTCACGCAACTGGAACAGTTGGAAGCCGCCTGTGCACTGGCTGCGCAAACCTTCGGCGGACTCGACGGCGCCATCAACAGCGCCGGCATCGGCAGCCTCGGCAATGTGGCGGACATGCCGCTGGAGGAATGGCACAAGGTGATCAACATCGACCTGACCGGTGTCTTTTACAGCTGCCGCGCCACAATTCCCCTGCTGCGCAAACGCGGTGGCGGCAGTATCGTGAATATCGCGTCTCTCAGCGGCGTGCGCGCGGATTACGGCTTTGCGGCCTACAACGCGGCCAAGGCCGGCGTGATCAACCTCACTCGCACAATCGCCCTGGACCATGCCCACGAGCATATTCGCGCCACAGCCGTATGCCCCGGATACATCGCGACGCCACTGACAGCCGGCGCGGGCGCGATAGAGGCCATTCACAATGATTGGACAGCGCGAATTCCGCTGGCGCGTGCCGGCACTGCCGAGGAGGTGGCACAACTGGTTGTGTTCCTGTTGTCCGACGCGGCCAGTTACATCACCGGCACGGACATCGTGATCGATGGCGGACTGGGCAGCAGCAACAACCAGCCCAATATTCCAGGAATATTTGCGGCGATGTGACAGCGGCCAGGTAGCAGGTTTCCCGAAAGATAGCGTTTACCGGATTTTTCCCCTGGATACGAGGAACGAAAGTGGTCACGCCAGAACGGTTTTGTGTGGTGTCAATGATGCGCAACGAAGGACCCTTTGTCCTCGAATGGGTCGCGCATTACAAGGCTCTGGGGTTCGACGACATCGTGGTCTGCACCAACGACTGCGAAGACACCACGACCGAACTGCTGCTGGCGCTGCAAGACCATGGATGGGTGCGCCACCATGCCACGATCAAACCCGCCACGGGCGTCCTGCAGATCGCAGCCATAGCACAGGCGCTGGACTATGACGAGGCCCGGCGCGCAAGCTGGGTCTTGGTCTGCGACGCTGACGAATTCCTGAACATCAAGATCGGTGATGGCTCCGCCCGCGCCCTGGTCGCTGCCTCCGAGCGCGATGCCGACGGCATATGGGTTCCCTGGCGCGTGTTCGGGGCAAACGGCACATTCCGTTTTTGCGATACGCCGGTCAAAGCGCAGTTCCTCATGGCGCAGCGCCTGCCTCCCGCATCGCCCGAGGTCGGCAACTGGGGCAAATCCTTGCACCGCAGGGCTTCATCCGAAAAAATCAGCTTCGTGGGCGCCCACAAACCCAACGGCCGGAAAGATTGCAGCGCCGCGTTTCGGCTCAACCTGCCGGGCGGGCAACCCTATGCGCAAAACGGCGAGCGCAGTGCGATAGCGCCCTCTTACGATCTCGCGCAGATTAACCACTATGCGCTGCGCTCGTTCGATGCCTATCTCGTCAAGCGCGCCCGCGGCAGTGCATTTCGAAGCAATGAGGTCATCGACCTCGAGTACTGGACGCTCTTTGACCGCGCACGCTGCCATGATGACTCAATACGTCGCTATGACGAAGGCGCTGCTCGCTGGATGGACCTGTTTCGCAAGGATATGCAGTTGATGAAACTCCACCAGGCATCGGTGGATTGGTATGAGCGCACGGCTGCGAAAATGCGCGCCGATCCCCAATTGCAGGAACTCGAGAATAAGGTCCGCAAAAGCGATCTGAGGAGCGTCCAGAGACAGCATGCCTGACCACCTGTTTGCTTATGCAGTCAGCAACAACAGCTAGAGGTATTCGTACTCCAGTGTGATCCCATAAGTGCGCGGATCGCCGAAGGTTCCAACGCCATAGCTCAACCCCAGCAGATCGAATCCGGACTGGCGAATATTGCCGATAAAGTACTCCTCGTCCGTCAGGTTCTTGCCCCACAACAGCACTTTGAGTTCGCCGTAGCCCGCACCCAACTGAATTCCGGACAGTGACAAGGTCGCGCCAAGCAGCGTGCGCTTGTCCAGGTAACCCGTGGGTTCGTTGACCCCGGAATTCGTCTTGTTCTGGTATTGCGCGTTGATATTGGCATTGAACGACCCATAGGGCAGGGAATGCGTGTAATCCAGCGCCACCGTCGCGCTGTGCTTCGGCGCCAGCGCCAGGTCATCTGTCAGTTGGTCTGTGCGCGGCGACAGGCCCGTGGGGGAGCTGGCATCGAGGCCGAGGTAGGTGATCGTGTCCGGCCCAAATCCTGAATTGAGGTAGCCATAGCTGACGGTGCTGGTCAGTTGATCCGTGACGGCTACCGTCAGGTCGAGTTCAAGACCCTTTACATCGGCGCTATCAATATTCACGAAGTCACGTTCGCCAGGGTTGTTGCCGGTCGGAACGCTCTGCTGGTAATCGCTGTAATCCATGTAAAAAAGCGCGCCGTTCAAGCGCACCCGGCTATCGGCAAGATCCGCTTTGTAACCTATTTCGTACGAGGTCAGTTCCTCCGGCTCAAAGCCCTGCTCGAAATTAATCAGGTTGGTGGAGCGCTGGCTGGTACCGCCGGCCTTATACGCCGTCACCACCTTGGCATAGACATTGGAATTCGCATTCAGGTCGTGGTCGATGGTGAATCCGGGATTGAACTTGCTGAAATCCTGGTCGTAATTCGCCTGGAAGGCGGGAATGCCATTGGGCGCTCCGCCAAATCCGAATGACACCCTGTTGTTGTCGCGGAACGCCTTGCGATTGTCATCGGAGTAGCGCGCGCCCAGCGTGAAGTGCCAGCTGTCGCCCAGTTGCGGCGGCGTCCAGGTCACCTGGCCGAAGGCCGCCAATGACGTATTCTCGGTCGAGGTATAGTCGAACTTTTGGCCGGGCGGAATCCCTTCAGATCCATTGCTGTTGCCGTTATTGGTTTCCTCGCCCTCGTCCTCGTAGTAAAAAAGACCGCCGACCCAGGTGAGGGTGTCAGTCTCCCCGAGCAACTGAAATTCCTGCGTAAACTGATTAAATGAGGTGTCCTGCAAACCGTTGGTGATGGAGTAGATACCCTGCAGCGATGCCGTCGGCACCTGCGAATTCTGGGTGAAGGCGTTGACATCGCGGTATCCACTGATGGATTTGAACGTGAGCATGTCGTCGATCTGCCACTCGTAATTCAGTGTATGGGCATGGATCTGCACGTCACCCTTCTGCTGTTCGTCAAAGGCGGTCGCCCTTCGCAGTCGATCGTCGGTGGCCTCGACCGGGACACCGTTGGCATCGACCGCCGGATTCTCGAACACAACAAGACCCGCCGCCGGCGCCTGGCGATTAAATCCCAGCGCCTGCGACAGGCGCGAGGTATCCTTGATGGCGCTTTGTCCGTACTGGTAGTTCAGCTCCTGCGTGTCGTTGATCGTCCAGTGAAAGTCACCGGTGAAGGTTTCGCGATCCTCGATGCCGAACTTGTCGCCGTTGCCCAGGTTGTCGACCCAGCCATCCCGGCTATAGTTGGTATAGGCCAGTTTCACCGCCGCGACATCCTCTTTAATCGGCACGTTGACCAGGCTGGTGGAGCGAAACAGATCCAGGTTACCCACGTTAAAATTCTGTTTGACGCGCAAGCCACCGGGATCTGCCTCACGCGTGATGATGTTGATTGCACCGCCCGTGGCGTTGCGGCCGTACAGCGTGCCCTGCGGCCCGCGCAGGACTTCGATGCGTTGCAGGTCTGCCGTCTCGAACGCTGTTCCCACCGACGAACCGATGTAGACACCGTCCATGTACAGGGCAACCGAGGGATCCTGCGTTATCTGCACATCGCCCTGCCCCACGCCACGAATGAACAAGCGCACCGTGGTCGGTGAGCCGGTGAACTCGCCTATCTGCACGTTGGGAACCTGGGCAGCCAGGTCCTTGATGTCGGAGATTCCGAGGTTCTCCAGCGCTTCCTGGTTGAAAGCGACAATGGAGATGGGCACGTCCTGCAGCGATTCCATGCGCTTCTCTGCGGTAACGAAAACCTCTTCAAGCGCCGGTGCGCTCCACGCGTTTGTCGACAGAGCGAGCAGGGAGAACGATGTCGAAAACAGCGTGGGCCAGAAATGTTGTTGTTTCATGAGCAGACCTTACCGTTGAATTTATTGTTATGAGCCTGATAAAAAGAACCGCTTTCAGGCGCCCACTTCCTGTACCAGACGACGCGTCTCGACAGGTTACCTATTGGCTCACCTTCGCCGGGTCCCTGGCCATCAGTGTGGAAGCCTTGATGCTGAACACCCGCTCATGCGCCTGGTTCACCAGGTGCGTGTGGTAGGTCACGATGCCGCGATCAGGCTTGCTCTGTGACAGCCGCGCGGTGTCGATAATTGAAATGCAACGCAGGGTGTCGCCAGCATAGACAGGCTTGTGCATGCGCATCTCATCGAAGCCCAAGCCTGCGATGGCCTGCTGCACCACGCCGCTTTCCCAGCGCTGGCTGGTGATGCAGAAAATGGCAAAAATGTGCGCGGAGCAGGCGGTGAGGCCGGCAAAATGCGAGGCCTTCGCCGCCGCTTCATCGATATGCCAGGGCTGTGGATCCCACTTGCGGGCAAACTCGATAATCTCCTGCGCAGTGACCGTGTAGGAGCCGGCCGCGTGCTCGGCGCCCACAACGTGGTCATCAAAGTAATACGGTGTGCCCGTAAGGTCCTGCACCGTCTACCACCGCTCACGCATGGCGGAATCAGCGCACTGCATCTGCGGCGAATCAATCACAAGGCACCACTCCCGGGCACAAACCCGGCGCCACATGGCCCGCTTTCACCATCCAGGCAATGGCGTCTGAGAAGGTGTCCCGCGTGCTGCGCAACTGCAACCCACGGCGCGCCAGTTCCTGTGAATTCTTGATGTCGGGCCACAGCGTCGCATAGCGCATGGTCTCGGCGGAGATCGGTGAATCCACCGTTTTAAACAGCCGCACCACATCCGTGATGCGACCGACCAGGCGCAGCTTCCAGCCCTGGGCGGGAATGCGCTGCAACCGGCAACCCGAGACAGCCTCAATGGTATCGGCCAGCGCAGTCCATGTGGTGTACACACCGGGCAGCAGAATCCGCCCCGAACCGCCGCTGAGCACCAGCGAGCAGACCACTGCCGCCAGATCGCGCACATCCACGTACTGGATACCGCCTTTGCCAAAAATGCGGAAGCCGTTCTCCATGCGGTGTTTGAGCGCTTTGAATGAGTCCGAAAAGCCGGGGTCATCCGGTCCTATCACGCCGCCGGGATACACGATGGTGATGGGTGCCCTTTGATGTTGCAATTCGCGCAGGTAGATTTCCGCTTCAACCTTGCTCTGGCCGTAGGGCAATTTTGATTTCGCCGGTGGCGTATCGACGTTGATCTTGCTGGCGTTGCGATTGAAAATCGCCGTGATGCTGGAGATACAGACAATACGCTTGATACCGAGATCAAGCGCGCTGCCGACAACATTCTTCACGCCGCCGACGTTCACCGCGAACAGTTGCTCGACAGAGCCCATTTGCATCGGCGTGGCTGCAGCGGCGTGCACGACACCATCACAGGCCTGCAGTGCGGCTTGCACCGATGCCACGTCGGTCACGTCACCCACCCGCAGTTCAGGGATACCTTCGCCCAACGCGCGGTAGTAAGCCTCCGCCTTCTCGGCATCGCGCACCAGCAGGCGCACAGCGTGCCCTGCCGCCATCAATTGCCTGCAGACGTGGGAGCCCACGAAGCCTGTGCCGCCTGTTATCAGGATTCTCACGTCGGTTATGCCTACTCTTCCAGCACGGTAATGACATTGTTGGGGCAGTAGCGCGCGGCTTTCAGCACTTTCTCGCGCAGGGCTTCCGGTGGATTTTCCAGCAGCACCTTGACCTGCGGATAACCATCGTCCTGTTCGATCACATCGAACACCTCGGGTGCCTCGCCGAGGCAAACACTGTGTCCCTGGCAGAGCGCCAAATCGACAATCACCTTCATCACACTACGCTCCGATGCCTAGCGGCGCTTGCGGTAGCGCAAACGGCACGGGCCACTGGGCGTGAGCACCATGGCCGACAAATCGTCCTGGTAGGTCTCATCCGGATCGACCAGCTCGAATTCGTAGCGCGGCAACAACGCGGCAAATATGGCTTTGAGCTGCATCATCGCAAAGGCATTACCCGCGCATTTATGCGGGCCACCGCCGAAGGGAATATACGCAAACAGCGTATCCGGCTTCGGCCTGTGTGCATCGAAGCGCTCCGGATCGGGAAAATAATCCGTGTTGCGGTGTGAACCGAACGTGGAAATTGCCACGGTTTTTCCCGCTGCAATCAGCGTGCCGTTGTAATCAATATCCTCGATCACGCGGCGCATCAGCAGTATCAGGGGCGGGTGCAGGCGCAACACTTCCTCGATAAAGCGCTCAAGGCGCGGTATTTCTCGCAATGACTCAAACGTGATGGGAGCACCGTCCCCGAACAACTGCTGCAGTTCCTGCAATACCTCGTCGGCATACGGCTTCTGCCGCGCCAGTTCCGTCAGCGTCCACGTCGCGGTCCCGGAGCTGGTATGGTGACCAGCGAACATCGTCGCGATCACCAGCCCGGTGATCTCGTTGTCGTCCAGGTAGCTGCCGTCGGCATAGGTACCTGCCATGAAGGTTTCCAGTGCATCACCGTACTCAACGCCGCTGGTGGCGCGTCGCTCGGCGATAATGCCGCCGATGATTTCCTGCAGGCGCTCCCTCGCCTTGTCACGCGCCGCGAAAATTGGTTGCTGCAAATACGGGTCAACGAACGCAATTGCCTGCAATCCCTTTTCCAGCGCGTGGTAGAGCTCGCGGAACTCATCCGTCAACTTATAGCGGAAATCGGCGCCCAGCAGGCAGTGGGTAGCAGTGTTCAGCGTCAGGCGCAGGAATTCGTCGAGGAAATCCAGCACTCCCTCATCGCCCCAACCGGCGATCCAGTCCTCGACTTCTTTGGATATGATGGTCGAGTAATGCACCATATTCTGGTAGCGCAGCGCATCGACCTGTATCTTCAACTGCGTTTTCATTTTGTCCGGCGGCGCGTCAAAAATGACGCCCCTGCCGAACACCGGCACGGTTGCCTGGTAGGCGGCCGCGCGACTCAGTTTTAGATCCAGTGTTTTGAGAAAGGCTTCCTGCGCCTGCGGGCCGCTCATCAGCACCGTCTGCTGGCCGCCCATGTTGAACTCCGCCAGTTCGCCGCACTCCGCGTTGCACCGCATCAGGAAGCGGGCGAAGTTCACCCCGAACTCTTCCATGTGCCCGGCGCCGGGCTTTTCACCACTGACCCTGGGTGGCAGTTTCAACGTCGCTACCGCGCTCTCGCTCATGCCTTTGCTCCACCAGCCACCTGCTGGCTCGACATCACGGGCATCTGCTTCAGAATGCCCTTCTCCACGCACTCCTTGATCAGGTTGGTGATGTTGGTGTAGTCGTACAAATCCAACTGTTCACACCACTGGTAATTGCCGCCGTACTGGAAATAGGAGGCACCGATCACCTTCATCGGCGTGCCGTCCTCGCGCACCGGCGCGCCCGGCGGGGTCTGCCACCATGTCGCCATCACCGCGCCACGGGTTTCATCGATCACGATTTTATCGTAGGGGTAGGTCCAGCCCTTGTACGGGTCCATCGCGGCGCCGACACAGGTCTCGCGAATTGTCTCCCGGCCACGGAATTCGTATTTGCCGTTGGGCGTATCCCAACCGTAGAGGCAATCCTCGGAATAACAGTCGGCGAGGTGGCGCCAGTTACCCTCCTTCTCGGCCTTGTCATTCACGGCCAACCAACGGCGCATCATTTCTTCCATTTCTTCGCGGCTGTATGCGGACATTCGATCACCCTCTGTAAATTTATTCCGGGGATTACACGAACCCCGCTAGGAAAGGCACAATAGCCGAGTTATTATATAGTTGCAACTATAAAGCAATACGGCGCGGCCACGGCGCGCGGTGTCAAGGAGCAGTACATGAAGTTCTGGCAATCACTCGCCTTCGTGGAAATGGACCAGATGGTGGAACTGGCAAAGTTCTGCGAAGACCTCGGGTTCCACGGCGTATCCTACGGCGATCACCTGGTCACCACCAAAGACCAGGTCGACGAATACCTGTATCGCGACAGCGGCAATATTTTCTGGAACCCGGACACCCACTGGCCGGACCCGTGGGTGGTTACCGCGGCGCTGGCGCAGGCGACCACGCGCTTACACTTCCTCTCGACTATTTATATATTGCCACTGCGCGATCCGCTCAGCGCCGCCAAGGCGCTGTCGACCGCCGCGTACCTGTCGCACGACCGGGTGACACTCGGGGCGGGCGTGGGCTGGCAGAAGGCGGAGTTCGACATGACAGGGCAGGATTTTCACACCCGTGGCAAGCGGGTGGATGAAATGCTGGAGATCATTCCCCCGCTGCTGCGCGGAGAAATGACCGAGTTCCATGGTCGCTATTACGACATACCGCCGGTCAAGATGTCACCCGCCACCCGGGTTCCCGTGCCGATCATGATTGGCGGTTACGCACCCGCGGCGATGCGCCGTGCCTGCCGCTTCGATGGCTGGATGGCCACGTCGCATGAAGAGAGCGAGATCTATCCGCTGCTGGCGAACTTGCGCGCGATCCGCGCGGAACAACACTGCAGCGACAAACCGTTCGATGTCTGGACGGGCGTCAAAAATCCCGGCGACGGCACGCATGAACGACTGGCCGCCGCCGGCGTTACGATGGTCAACGGTTGTAACTTCCTCACCGAGGACGGCCGCACCGCATTGTCCGCGATTGACGACAAGAAGCGGCGCATCGAGGCGTTTGCCAGGCAGTTTTTGCCGCTGTAGGCGGTGCTTCCCGGAGCTGCCCGCCCGCACTCTTCGCAAGGCATGTTCCCAAGGCATGCTTACCAGAAACTGCCTGTTCAGCTAGTCCATGACAGGCAGCGTGACAGGCAGCGACCGGCACCGCCACCTGCACACCACCGGTGGAACCCATCATCACCAGGTCGCCCGGCAACAACACATCCAGCAGCGGCTTCAACGGACTGACCGCCGATGTCAGCGCGTCGCCCACACTGCTCAGGATCGCGCCACTGGCGAGCACGGCGGTAATGCCACTCGAATCGCCGGGCAAACTGACCACATCGCGAACGGCAGCACCGGTTTTTAAATCCAGCGCAGCGACCACCGACTGCACGGGCGCGGTAAATCCCAGCAGCGGCACTTTGTAGCCATAGACTACCGGCACCAGTACTGCATCCGCGGTGACTGTCGGATTGCCGTTGCCAGCCGCGACGGGATCGCCAAACAGCAGGGAAGAAGGCAAGCGCTGCGACAGCATGCCCGAGAAATCACTCTGCCACAGAATTTCGCCCTTGGGGTTAATCGCTACCACGGCCGGCGCGCGCGCCTGCAGTGCGTAGATCGTGCCGTCGGTTCCAACCGCCGCGGCACCGGCCGCCGCCTGCGTTTTCACTTTCCAGTTGTTTACACCTGTGTTGGCGTCAATGGCGTAGAACCACCCTTCTTCATCGCTGACATACACCTGGTCCTCGTGCGGTGAGAGCGCGGGACTGGAGCCACTGCCCAGGCCAATCGCCGTGACAAATGCCTCCTGCACCAACAAGCCGCTTGCCGTTGGCAGCACATCCAGTGCGTAAAGCGCTCCCACTCCTTTATCGGCGCCACTGCCAACAACGTAAATCCTGCCGTTGGCGGCCACCGCCGGCGTGTTGGCGGAACGCATGCTGCCGCCAAAAATCAACTGCCAGGCCCACTCCCTGAAATTCGGGTCCATCAATCCGTTCCCCAGCACACTGTCCGGCATGGGTTCCGCGCTGGCATAGGGTGCCAGTACCCCCGGCAGGCGATAGGCCCGATTCAGCGTTTTACCGGTGGCGCGGTCAATAATCAGCACATCGCCAAAGTTGGTCACCCCCAACAGATCTCCCGCGGCTGTGAACGCTGCCGTGGTAAAGGCATTGACCGGGTGATCGCCCGCCGCGACCCAGTCGCCCGGTTGCAGCGGCGGCAGTTCGACAACCCATTTCACTTCACCGCCGGGCCGGAAGGCGAACAGCTGGTTGCAATCGCTGAGATAGATATCGCCACGGGTATCGACGATCGGGCTGGACAGGAGGGCACAGGGGTCGACACCGTCCCGCGCGCTGGTCCAGGGCTCGGCATGCCACAGCGCGGTGCCGTCGATAGCATAGGCATGCAGATTGCTGTTCCCCTTCGCCAGACCGGTGGTGAAATACAGTTGCTTGCCGTCGGGACTCGTCACCGGAGCCGTGAGCACGGTAGCGCCGCCCGCCGCCTGCCAGTGGGTGTACTCGCGTGACAGGACCATGGTGTCAACCGAGCGGCGATTCCCGGCGTCCCTGTGCAGCGTGGGCCAACCACCTGGCGAGTAGGTTGCCGCAGGTGCGCTCGCGGCAGCCGCGAGGGCTGGCGCGCAGAACGCCAGGCTGACCCACGCACTCATCCCGAACCAAAATACTCTTCGTGATTTCATGCCTGCCTCACCCTTATGGGCATAGTCGCGCCGCTCACACCTGCAACAACTGGATATAGTCCTTGAGCCGTGTTTGATACAGCACCGTCCCTTTCGCTACCTGTACCGCGAGCGGCTCCTCAATCGCGCTGCCGGACTCATCGATGGCGATTTCCCAGGCCAGCCGAGCGCTGTCGCGTTGCAGGATGCGCGCCCGGCGATCGACCCCTTTTACCAGGCCGTCCAGCCCACCGACCATCCCTCGCGCCAATAGCGCGTACCAACCGTAGGGCAGCGCCTCCTCTGCCGCCGGACATTCCAGCAATTCAAACAGCACACTGTGCGGCAACAACCGTGTCAACTGGACGGACCAGTATTCACATGGCTGGAAGGCCGGATGGATGTTGAGCACCGCAACAATCCCGTCAATGCCGGTATCCCTGCACCCCAGCCAGTCGCTCAACCGATTGCTCATCACCCAACTGCTGCCAGTCATCTGGAATTCGCCGACAGCGAGCGCCGCAGCATCGCCGTAGCGCTGCGCGACCGAATACATAAGACCACCAATCAACAGGTGCACCTGCACCGCCAGCTCCTTGCACACCACCACCAGCGCCGCATGGGACAGTTGCTCCAGTTGCAATTGTTCGAACAGCGGACCGGAGTAATCGTCGAGGCCGCCCGGTTGAGCGCCCTGCGGGCGAGCTATAGCGATGTTCGCGAGCCGCGTGCTGCTCATTACCTGTGTGATTTCAGGCTCCGGAATTTCATCCGCCGCCGGGTCGATAAACACCGTCCATTCACAGTGCGGCGCGCGATCAGCCGGCACGCGCGGCGGCCGATGCACCAGCGTCATACGGGCGCGCGCATTGGTAGCAACGGCCGTGGCGTTGAAGGTGGGATCCTCGATATCGTGGCACATCACCTTGACCGCGTCGGCGCCGCGCGGCTCGGTCTCCAGCAGCGCCCCGCAACTGTTGAGCCAGAAGCGCCCGCTATCTGCCGCTGTCACGGCAAAGTGCACGTCAAAATACTGATGGGTGAAGCCGCACTCCAGTTGCAGGCCTTTGAAAATGGTGGCGACATCGCTGCCTCCGGCGAAACCCATCGCCTTCTGCATGCGGCGGGTGTACACCGGGCTCGCTCCCATCCAGTTGGCGATGGCGACATCCTTGTAGGCCTCATCGCCATGGTTGATACGCAGGGCAGCGTAACCCGTCCTGCTATTGAACTGGGCACAGAGCATGTACTCGCGCCCCAATTGGGCCAACTTGAAGTCGGCTGAATTCACTCAAATTTTTATCGCTCAAAGTTCTCGCCTGCTGGTTGTAACGTGGACGGCTTGCGGTACCGGCAATATATAGTCATTGTTTTATAGTTGTCACTATTTTAAAGTCTGAAGATCTGCAACACCCTTCGCACCTTCTGCAAGCCCGGAATCGGCCATGACCAAACTGAACAAACCTACCAAACGCGAAGCCACGCGGGAGAAAGTGATCCTGGCTGCCATAGACTGCATCTACCGCGACGGCTTCCACGCCGCGCATACCAATCGCATCGCCGAAGAAGCCGGGGTGAGCTGGGGAGTGTTGCAATACCATTTTGGTGACAAGGATGGCCTGCTGCAGGCGGTTATTGACCATATTTTGATGACTTCACCCGGACGCTGGAGGCGACGACACTTGCGGGCGACGATCTACAGCAACGCGTCAGGCAGTTGATCGACGGTGGCAACTGGTCAGCAAGAAAGGAATACCGTGTCAGCATCGCCATCTTGCGCAATGCGGGCAAGGACGAGTCCTCCAGCATCAATGGGCAAAAACAATTAGCGCGTTGGGCGAAGCGAACCTCGCAGCTGTGGGATGGCTTGTTCCAGGATAAAATCCAGGAGCCGCTGCAAAGTGAGATCGCCCGTCACCTGCTGTTTGCAACGCTGCGCGGCATGGTCGATGAAATCAATCCCAAGAAGAGCAAGACCAGACAGGCGATTCGATTGGAGTGTGACGCGTTGAGCGAGGCGATCACTTTTTTGCTCACTCGGAGTTAAAACGATCGTCGCAAACCGGTGCAAAAAGCGTCGCGCGGCGCGGCCTGTGCCTTGCCGCCGGGACGCGAACCACCGTGGGGGCTCGGCTCGGGCTGCCTCGCACGGTCCCGACGGCCCATAGAGCAAAACGCCTCAGTGCCAGTATCGACCTTCAGTGGGCGCCATTAGCCCTACCAGCCCGCTCTCACTTCAGCTAATCCTGTTCTTCAAGACTAAGAGACCACATCAAACGCTATCGGCATTTTTTTAATGCCATGAATAAAGCTGGAGCGCAGCCAATTGACGTCGCCACTCAGGCGCGGGTTGCGGATACGTTTGAGGATTTCCTCGAAGATCACTTTCAGTTCCAGGCGCGCCAGATGCGATCCCATGCAGAAATGCTCGCCGATGCCAAATGCGCGGTGATTGTTCTTCACATCCTCGCGCTGCGCACGCGTGATATCAAAGGTATCGACATCGCTGAATACGTCCTCATCGGAATTCACTGCTGCGTAGTACATGTTGACCTTATCGCCTTTTTTGATCAGCTGGCCGCTCAGCTCAACATCGGCTGTGGCGGTGCGGCGAAACGCGATAATCGCCGGATCAAACCGCAACACTTCCTCGATTGCGCCCTCCAACAGTTCCGGGTTGTCCACCAGCATCTGGTATTGCTCGGGATGCTCCATCAACAGTCGCATGCCTTGCGACGTCACCGTGCGCGTCGTTTCATTACCCGCCACCATCAGCATCAGGAAAAAGTGGCAGAACTCCTCATCGGTGAGCGGTTCGTCCTCGACGGTACCGTTGAGCAGGACATGCACGATATCGTCCTGCGGATTGTCGCGATGCGCGAGTGCCAGCTCGTGGGCGAGGAAGAACATATGGGCCATCGCATTCTCACCGTCCGCCTCGGACGTTGAAAGCTCCGGGTCGGTCATACCCAGCATGATATTGGTCAATTCGAACAGGTGCTGTCGACGATCAATCGGTACTCCCATCAACTCGCAGATTGCAATCAGCGGCAGCTCGGCCGCGATCTCTTCCACGAATTCGCACTCGCCACCGGCCACCGCCTTGTCGACGATATTGCGCGCAATCTCGCGAAAGCGGGCCTCGTAGCTGTCGACTTTTTGGGCGTGAATGCATTGCGCACGAGGCGGCGGTACTTCAGGTGCTGCGGCGGGTCCATATTGATCAACTGCTGGCGCATCAGCACTACCCGGTCCTGCGCGGACTCCCAGGGCAGGCAGCTCCTTTCCGCCGAGGAGAACAGCAGCGGGTTCTTGGAGATGAAATCCAGGTCCTTCTGCCGCGTCACCGCCCAAAACCCGGTGTCTGTCTCCGGGTCATCATGCCAGTAGAGTGGCTGTTCGTTGCGCAAGTACCTGAACACATCGCGCGGGACACCGCCCTGGTAGGTTTCCGGTGCTGTGAGATCAAAATGTGGGCAGCCAGCCATGCTTTGCTCCTCGCGTGATGTTGACATTCAATTCGGGTTGAGTGGACGTGGCGCGGCAACTCAACAATCAGGCAGATTAACCGCCGAGCGGAGCAGACTACACCCTATTAGTCTGCGGGGATATACTCGTGCATTGGCCTGGAATCGACCCCGACAGCTAGTCTGCCGGGTGCAGGCGAATCAGGGATCCCTGTTCACTCAAAAGATAAAGATCATCGTCCGGCCCCTGCTTAACATCCCGCAGACGCAGGTTGAGGTCCGACAACAGCCGGTGTTCCGTCACCTTCCCGTCCGGATCAAAGCTCAGGCGGTTGAGGTGCAGCGCGCGCAGCGCCCCGATAAAGGCGCTCCCATTCCAATCGGGAAAGCGCGCGCCCTGGTAAAAGGCCAGTCCGGCGGTAGCGATGGACGGTACATAATAGTAAGCCGGCTGTTCCATGCCCTCCTGGGCGGTGCCCACGCCGATTTTGCCGCCGCCGTATTCTTCACCATAGGTAATAACCGGCCAGCCGTAGTTGGCGCCAGGTACGAGATGGTTCAGCTCGTCACCGCCCTGCGGTCCGTGTTCAGACACCCAGAGTTCGCCAGTGACGGGGTGCCGGGCGAGGCCCTGGGGATTGCGATGCCCGTAGGTGTAGATCGCGGGGCGTGCGCCCGGGGTGTCGACAAAGGGATTGTCCACCGGGACAGAGCCATCAGCAAAAAAGCGCAACACCTTGCCCAGGTCGTTATCCAGGCGTTGCGCCAGTTCCCCATGGCCGCGTTCGCCCATGGTCATGTACAGATGCTCGCCACTGAACAATAAACGACCGCCATAGTGCTTTTTGGTGTCTTGCACCGGTTCAGTGGTGTAGAGCACTTCGAGGTTGCGCAGTGCGTCACCGTCAAGCAGCGCACGCGCCAAACGCGTGGTCGAGCGACCCTCGCCCAGCGGAACCGAATAGGTCAGGTAAACCCAGGCTTGCTGCACAAAGTCCGGGTGCAAGGCGACATCCAGAAGGCCGCCCTGCCCCTCATGGAACACGTCAGGCACACCCGTGATCGGCGCGAGCTGGCCGGTTGCAGGATTCAGCCGCTGCAGCGTGCCACCACGCTCCGTCACCAGGATGTCGCCACCGGGCATGAACGCGAAACTCCAGGGCATCTGGAGCTGGTCGGTAATTACAGTGGTGGCAATCTCCGGCTCTTTAACGCTTTCACTGTGCGGCGCCTCCAGTTCATCCAGCAAACGCGTGCGTATGATGTCGCGCCAGACGCTATAGCCCTGCGTACTGAGATGCAGCCCGTCGAAGCGATAATTGTCGGGATCGGGTTCGCCATCACGCCCCATCAGGCCACCCGAGGTATCAATGACATGCAAGTTGGGATCTGACCCAGACCACTTTGCTATCAGCGCATTGGTGGATTGGGCGATCGGCCAGACCGACCAACGCATCGGCGACGGCGTAATGCCGATGAAGTAGATCGGCACTGCGGGCTGGTCCGCTCGCACGGTGGCGACAAACGCCTGGTAGCTCGCCAGCAGTTGCTCCGGAGTCTTTGCCGCGCCGGGGTGAATGTCATTGGAGCCGGCGAACACCACCACCGCGCGTGGCTGGTAGGCATTCACCAGCCGCTTGGCGTAATGCACGACATCATTCAGCTTCGCACCGCCGAAGCCATGTTGTATGACTTCAATGGGAGCCATGTCCTTCGCGAGTGTGTCCCACAGGCGGATACTGGAGCTGCCGACAAAGACGACACTCTGCCCGGGGCGGTGATTATTTCGGGTCTGTGACTCCAGGACACTGATAGCCTCCCTCCCACACCAGCGGGTCCTCGCTGCGCGCGTTGCGGATCTCCGTAGAACTGCCACGCCGGCCAACTGAGGCCCAGAGTCACGAGTGCAAGCACGAGTGCGATGCCTTTGAGTATCTTTTTCATCTACCGCGCCTGCCTGTGTGTCTGATCGAACAGTGACAGATTACCAAATCATGGGCGTTGAATCGCCACATGCTGCCCGCTATGATCGAAGACATTCCAATCAGCATGGATCCTGAACGTGGTTTTTACTCGAACTTCCGCCTTACAGCCAGCAAGGCACTGCAACACTGTAACCCTGTCCCTCTTGTTCGCTCTCTCATTCACTATCGCCATTGTCACCCGCCTGCCGAGTGCACAGGCCGGGCCTATCCCCAACGTAGAGGCTGCAACTATCCCCAGCGACGTCTGGGTGGCGGTCGATACCGAGGAGCTCAGTCTCGCCGTGATGCAAGGTGACAACCCGCTGGAGGTGTTCGACAACATCGCAATCGGCAGCAATGGCACCAGCCTCGCTAAGAAAAGGGGCGACAGCACTACGCCACTCGGTGAATTTACCATCACCGAAATCCGGCGCAGCGAGCGCTTCAAACTGTTCATGGCCATCAACTACCCCAACCTTGACCACACGGAACGAGCCTTCCAGGATCAACGTATCGGCGCCAAGGAATACCGGGCATTGCGTTATGACCTCGACCGGGGTCTCCCACCGTTGCAGAGCACCAGTCTCGGGGGCCAGCTGGGCATTCACGGGGTCGGGACCGGGGACATGAAAGTGCATGAAACCGTCAACTGGACCGAGGGTTGTATCGCACTCACCAATGAACAATTGCTGGAATTGGCCAAATATGTCGTAGTGGGCACCAAGGTAGTGGTGCGCTGACTGGCAAAAAGTCAGGTAAACAACCTCTTGCGATTACGCTCAGTATCTCTGAAAATAGCCGTCGGAGGTGCTCGCCGAACTGGTTTGGCGACATTGCCCTAAAACGAACGGCACAACCCGATTGTAAAAAGGGACGCGCTGTTCAAACTGGATACACTTTATAGGCCGGTTAACGGCTGACCACTTAGAGGACAACATTATGCGTAATTCGCTCAAAACCACGGCAGCAGTTTTTATGTTGGTCGCCCTGACAGGGGTAACCGGCTGCGCCACCACTCGCGATCTGGACACGCTGAAAGCGCAAGTTGAAAGCGCCCAGGCTGCTGCCAGCAAAGCTTCTGCAGATGCAGCTGCTGCTCTGGCAAAAGCTAATGCTGCTCAAGCATGCTGCGATGCCAACACCGAAAAAATGGATCGCATGTTCAAGCAGTCAATGAACAAGTAAACCATAGGGCACCTCTTTACCGGAGCGATTCCTCCCTTTATCGGGCAGGGTCGCTTCGGTGACTTCACACAGCATTATTCGCAATTTCCAAGCTTCATCCCAAGCACTGCCTCCCGGAATCAAGCCCCAGCATCAATCTCCAGACCCTCCAGAACCGCCCACTCAGGGGACGCTTGGAAGCATCACCCCCCGTTGAGATGACTGCCGGCAGGCCCGTCGGGTTGTTGAGTTGTGCGTCAATAACGGCATTGTCCAATACGGTGGCGACTGATCGTCGCGCCATGGCATCGTCCAATGCAAGCATCATCTCTTCCACCATCGAGCCCCGGTCATTGGGGTACTCTTCCAGCGGCGGATGCACCTCGATGTAAAGTTTGCCGCCGTGCCAGCCAGCCTTCACAGGCTGATTGACAATATTGACCGGCGTGCCAACCGGCAGCTGCGGAAAGAGTCTCTCGATATCGTCGGGCAGCATGCGGATACAGCCATGTGACACCCGCATACCCACACCCAGTGGTTTATTGGTGCTGTGTATCAGGTAGCCTGGGATACTGAGGCGCATGGCGTAACGACCGAGCGGGTTATCCGGACCGGCTGGAACAATCGCCGGCAGGGGATCGCCCTTGGCCGCATGTTCCCGGCGAATGGATTCTGGCGGGGTCCAGGTCGGATCTTTGACCTTGCCGGTAATTTTGGCCACACCCAAAGGCGTCGCCCAGTCCATGCGCCCGATGCCGATAGGATAGGTCTGGACCTGCGCCGGTTGCCCGGGCTTTTTGGGCGGGAAGTAGTACATACGCATTTCGGGAAGGTTGAGCACCAGCCCCTGCCGCGGTGCACGCGGCAATATATAGTGCGAGGGCACCACGACCTGGGTTCCTTCGCCCGGCAGCCAGCGATCAACATTCGGGTTGGCACGCTCCATCTGGTCCTGGCCGATACTCTTGCGCCTGGCGATATCGAGCAGGGTATCTTCATAGGTGGTCTGAACCACAGTGACGGCACCGATGACATCAAAATGCTCTGACGGCAGGTCAAAGGTGGCGGCAAAAACCGAAGTGGAGAACAAAAGGGGGATAAGGGGGGCTACTATTTTCATGGCTCAACTGTTCACAGAAAGGGGATACATTCAGTTGCCAAAGATAAATCAGCACAGGGGATGAGCACAAGTCGCGCGATAGCGTCAAAATGCACAACGAAATACGGTGAAATCGGCCCGCCATACCACCGCGTAATCGCACACTTGTTGGGTCGCCACGCTGCCCGGGTGTAGTATTACTCCCCGCGCAGGATGCACCCGAGACAGCTTGCAACATAAAAATACGGACACCGGCATGGCAATCCTCACCCACAGTTATTACTGCGGCGCATCGGACACGCAGATTATCTACCAGACCATCGGCAATTACTTCGACCGTATCTGTGACAAACATGCCACTGAAGAAGCGCTGGTCGTTCGGCACCAGCAGGTTCGGTGGAGCTATCGGCAGTTGCAGACCGAAGTCAACCGCCTTGCCACAGGCCTGCTGGCCCTGGGTATCGCCCCCGGCGACCGCGTCGGGATCTGGGGCGCAAATAGCCACGAATGGGTGATGGTGCAATACGCCACCGCCAAAATAGGCGCGATCATGGTGTGCATCAATCCCGCCTATCGTGTGTACGAACTGGAGTACGCGCTCAACAAGGTGGCATGCCGGGCAATTGTCTGCGCCGAGCGTTTCAAGAGCAGTGACTATCTCGGCATGCTGCGCGAGCTGGCGCCGGAGTTGCCGGGCTCTGAACCCGGCCGCTTGTGCGCCGCCAGGCTGCCGCATCTGCAGCTTGTAATTCGCATGGGCGATGCGGCCTCACCGGGCATGCTGAATTTCCCCAGGGTCTGCACGCTGGGGGGTCCGGTTGAAGCGGCACGACTGGAAGCGCTGCAATGCACACTGCGTCCTGACGACCCGATCAATATCCAGTTCACCAGCGGCACCACCGGCCTGCCCAAGGGCGCGACGCTCACGCACTGCAATATCCTCAACAACGGCTACCTGGCGGGCGCGGGCATGGGCTTTACGCACGCCGACCGCCTGTGCATTCCCGTGCCGCTGTATCACTGCTTCGGCATGGTACTCGGCAATCTCGCCTGCCTGGCGCACGGCGCGACAGCGGTGTACCCCGATGCCTCCTTCGATGCGCTGGCGACCCTGCAGGCGGTAGAAGAGGAAAAATGCACCGCGCTACACGGCGTGCCCACGATGTTCATCAGTGCGCTGGAGCATCCACGTTTTGCCGAGTTCGACCTCAATAGCCTGCGCACAGGCATCATGGCGGGCGCGCCCTGCCCGGCCGAAATCATGCAGCGCGTCATCGATGACATGCACATGCCAGACATTCTCATCGGCTACGGGCAGACCGAGGTCAGCCCGCTCAACCATATGACGCTACCGGACGACTCGCTGGAAAAACGCACGCAAAGCGTGGGCCGCGCGGTGCCCTGGGTAGAGATCCGTATTGTCGATAAGCAGGGCATCGTCGTGCCCATTGGCGAAAAGGGCGAGATCTGCACGCGCGGTTATTCTGTGATGCGCGGCTACTGGGACGATGAGGAACGCACGCGCGAGACCATCGACGCGGCGGGCTGGCTGCATTCCGGCGACCTCGGCATCATGGACAGCGAGGGCTATGTGCGCGTGGTCGGTCGCATCAAGGACATGGTGATACGCGGCGGCGAGAACATCTATCCGCGCGAGATCGAGGAGTTTCTCTACACCCACCCGGCCATTGCCGAAGTGCAGGTGTTCGGCGTACCCGATCCCAAAATGGGCGAGGAAGTCTGCGCCTGGGTACAACTGCGCAACGGCACCAGCCTGACGGAAGAACAGTTAAAGGCCTTTTGCCGCGACCGCATAAGCCATTTCAAAATCCCCCGCTACGTGCGCTTCGTGGATGAATACCCGATGACCGTCACCGGCAAAATCCAGAAATTCGTGATGCGCGACATCATGCGCGAGGCGTTGGAAAACAGTCCTGAAAATTAATCACCACCGCATTGGAGGAGAGAGTCCCTTTTCTTGACAGAGCCTGTAACGTCACATAGCTTCACCAGCAACTAATCGATTACTCCAGAGGAAATGCCCCAATGACACTGAAAGCCAATTTCGCACTTCTACTCGTCGCAATTACCAGCCTTACGATCCCGGCCGTCAGCGCTGATTCAGTTGACGCGAGCTGCGAGTTCTACCGGCACGGCGACGCAAAGCATGACAGATGGGGAGCCTGTTCCTTTTCCCAGCAGCAGGGGTATATCGATATCAGGCTGAAAAATGGCGCCACCTTCAACCTGAGCCCGCGCAACGATGCAAACCAATACAAGGACGGTGAAGGCAACAAAGTGGACCGAACAGAATCGTCCAGCGACAGGCAGGTCTTTGAGTGGAAGAGCGATCAGCAAAAACTTGTCGTTGAGTTTGACTAAAAACTCATGCGCAAGGTCGCGCCATAGGTGCGCGGTGGGCCGAGAAACTGTCCCTGGTACTGCGCCAGCGTGTCATCGAAGTAAAAGGGCGCATTGAAGTAGCCGGTGGCATATTGTTCATCGAAACAGTTGTCGCACCAGGCGCGCACGTCCCAGCGCCCATCCTGCGTGCGCACGCCTACCTGCAAACCCGTCACGGCGTAGCCGGATTGCTTGTCCTGGATATCGTAGGCGATGTACTGGTCGCCGCGGTACGCCCAATTGGCGTTGATAAAGCCGGACAACCGGTCGGTGAGTGGCCGGTCGTATTGCAGGTTGATGGCACCCGCCCAGTCGGGGGCGAAGGTCAGGTTGCGACCGGACGGCGCCTCCGCCAAACCGGGCGCGGGGACATCGTCGCCGTACTGCGTGTCCAGCCAGGTAAGCGACGCGCCCAGCAGCAGATTGGGCGTCACGGCAAACGTGTTTTCCACTTCCACGCCGCTGACTTCGGCGGTGGATGCGTTCAGCACCGTGAAGCCGGTGCCGGTAAAGATCGAGAACTGGTTGTCCTTGAGGTCGTTGTAAAACGCCGCCACATCCATCCGGCCGCGTCCGTCGAGATAATCGCTTTTGAGGCCGATCTCCCAGGCATCGACATATTCCGGGTCGTAGGTGGCGTCCTCGAGATCGGCAAAGCCCGTGCCGTTGCCCATGCCGAGAAAATCGAACAGAACTTTGGAATTCCGGCCGGAGGGCTGCCCGCCGCCCGCCTCCGGGTCCATGCCGATGCCGCCGGCCTTGAATCCGCGCGAGTAGCCGCCGTACACCTGCGTATCAGGCGCGAGAAAATATTGCAGCTTGATGTCGTAGGTCCACTCGCCGTCGCTGTACTGCTCGCCGTTCATGTCCGGCCCTGCGATATTCGCGCCGAGAAAATACCCGCCCAACATGTACTGCTGCAAATACTCGGCGTATTCGTTGACGTCGGAATACAGCAGGTTGTAACGATCCAGCGTTTTCTCCTCGTCGGAGTAGCGCAGGCCGAGGATCGTCGAGAACTGCTCGGTCACCGCGATGGTGGTGTGCGCGAACGCGGCCATCGTTTCCGTTTCCAGTTTGTGCTGTACCTCGCCGATGGGCAGCCCGGTGGTAGCCCACTGTCCGCCGCCCAGCAATGCGCGCAGGGCGGGCTCGGGCAGGCCGGCCTGCGCCGGCCAGAACAATTCCCAGATGCCCTGCTGGTCCTTGCCCGCATCGAACGCGCGGTACTGCTGGAAATCCTCATACGCGTAATACAGGCCCGCGACGTACTCGATGCTCTCCACGAAATCCAGTTCGGCGAGCGTGCCGGTGAGGTTGAATTCCTGGCTGTAGTTGTCGACGGTGTAGTCTTCCTCCAGCTCGCCGATATCGACGGGACCAAAATCAAAGTCGCCTTTGGAGTTGTATTTCCAGTCGCGGTAACCGCTGATCGAACGCAGTTCGGCAAAGTCCAGGTCCCAGTTGACGTCGATCACCACACCCTTCTCAGTGTTGTCATTGCTGGGCAGTGAGTTGAGCTGGGTCTCGCGGTCGTCGGGGTCGAGATTCAGCAGGTCGCGCTGCGTGTTGAAATTAGCCTGGGCGGTTCGCAGGTAGTAATCGTTGAGGCCCACGGCGGGATCGCGCACCAGGCTCGCTTCACGGTTGTAGCCGACGGGATTGCCGAAGCAACAGATCTCACTGCTGTCGGTGTAATCGGCTATCAGGTTGATATCGAGCTTTTCAGTCGCTTGCCAGGCGAGGCTGCCTTTAATCGACGACTGGTTGAGGTTGTCGTAATCATCGTGCTCGTAGAGCGCATTGGTGTAACCGTCACGCTCATCCGACAGCACGGCGAGTCGCCCAAGCAGCGTATCCGTCAGCGGCCCGGTGACGTGACCGGCAAAGCGCTGCCTGCCGTAATCCCCCAAGGTGACTTCGCCGCCGTAACCGAACTGGTCCTCGGGTGCGTTGGACGTCATCGTGATCGCGCCCGCCGTGGTGTTTTTGCCGAACAGCGTGCCCTGCGGCCCGCGCAGTATCTCCACCTGCCCGATATCCAGCATGCTGGACAGCACCATGCCCGGGCGCGCGCGGTACATGCCGTCCACGTACGTGCCCACGCTGCCCTCGAACGCGGGCTGCGCCCAG
The DNA here is from genome assembly GCA_016704305.1 of Haliea sp. Classification (GTDB taxonomy): domain Bacteria; phylum Pseudomonadota; class Gammaproteobacteria; order Pseudomonadales; family Halieaceae; genus Marimicrobium. The sequence continues at coordinate 102,745 of JADJAL010000019.1, forward strand.
CGTGCCCATGCCGCGAATCACCACCGGCACGCCGTTGGCGCGGTTATAACCCTCTATGATGGTCAGGCTGGGCACGGCCTTCTGCAGGTCCAGCACATCGAAGATATTCTGGTTCCACATCATCTCCCTGGGACACGGCCGTGATGGCGATGGGCACATCCTGCAGGCTCTGCGCGCGTTTTTGCGCGGTGACGATGACTTCTTCCAACTTCAGCGTGGCTTCGCTCGCCGCAATAGGTGATGCGGCAACAACGGAAGTGACTGCGACAACAAGTACACGGGACAATGCTCGGGACATACAGGCAACCCCCTTTCAAATATTTTTATCGTTTGGCCAGCCAACAGGCCAGCCCGCAGCGTACACAGCGAAAGGTCGGGAGTTGTTGCGACAACGTGGCTGAGTTTGATTGACCACGCGTCGGACCCGGCTTGCACCCCGTGGGACACGCCAAAAGCGCACATCCATGTGCAGGCTCGGGTGGCGACATCCTGTCGCCACACGGTCCCACTGACGGATACAAGCCGCATTCTCCTCTATCCTGCGACTAACAATTTTCAAACGGAGTTGCTGTGCGGCAACGCTCAGTACGCGGTAATAGCGACCGGGATATTCCCCATGCGCGGCATGCCGGTGATGGGGTCGTAATCCTCGTCCGTGCGCACCAGTCGCCCGGTGTTGGCGCCGAGTTCCTCGTAGCGCTCATCCTCCTCCACCAGCCCGCCGAACGCGTGGGCGATGGACACCACGCCCGGTCGCAGGGTGTCGTCGCTTTCCACGATGGCCACGATGCCATCATGGGGTGTGGCGATACGCACGCGCTCGCCCTCGCTCACGCCAATCGCCTGCATATCATCCGGATGCATCCACACCGGGTTGAACGGCTTGTTGCCGTTGAGCTTGGCAATCGAGCGGCCGGAGGAGTTCATGAAGTTATTGTGGCGGCGCGGGATGTAGCGAAATGGATACGCCGGTGTATCGTGCTGCGCGCGGTAGTCCTGCGCGAATACTTCCGTCAGTTGCGCCAGCATCACGGCATTGCCGCAATCGAGGCGATCCTCGCAGCCGGGGTCGCGCGGCTGCACCGTAACGTCGCTGTCGAAGACATGCCCGTGCGGGTAGCGTTTTACCTCCGCCAGCGGAATGCGTGAATGCGCGCAGATTGCCTCGTACAGATCCTCGATCACGGGCTTGTCGGTGCGACTCAGCGGCAGGATTTCATGCGGCGCTTCCTGATAGCGCGAGAAGCCGAAGGACGTGGCGAACACCAGATCGAGGTCGAGATGATCGGCCATGCGATAAAAGAATTCCCACTCCTCCACCAGATCGGAACCGTGCGGCACATCGGCCACGACAGGCGAGTACTGCGCATAGGCGCTGGGAAATCCGATGCCGCTGCCGAAATACTTGATCGCCTCCCCGCTCTGGCTCATGCCGGGTGTCTCCAGCGTCTGCTTGCAGGCGATCACGTAATGCGCGAGGCGCGCAGTGGTCGACATCTCCACGTCCAGCGTGACCAGCAGGTCCAGTTGCTCCATCGCCCGCTGCGTCTTGCGCTGGTCCGGCCACGCCGCCATCGGGTTGCCGCCGATACAGATCAGCGCCTTCACCTGGCCTTCGCCGGGCAGCAAAATTTCATCGGCCAGCGCGGCGGTGGGCATGCCTGCGGCGGTATCCGTCAAACCCCGGACGCGCAGCTTCTCGCCAAAGCCCCAGGCCTTGAACGGCGGGAATGCCTGCGCCTTGGGCGTGTACGCGGGCAGCATCGCGTTGGGGCGCGTCACTCGCTCGCCCACACGCGTATAGGCGCCGCACACGGTGTTGAGGCAGGCGACGAGGTAATCCTTGAGGTTGCAGTACATCGCGAAGCTGGCGCCGGTGCCGCTGTTGGCGTGGCGAATTTTGGCGCTAGCGAAAACTCGCGCGGCCTCGATCAATTGTGTTGCCGGGATACCGGCGCGATCGGCAACGTAATCCGGGGTGAATCCGGCAACGGCGTCGCGCAGCTCATTGAAGCCATTGACGTTGTCCGCGACAAACTCACGGTCGTACAAATCCTCGGCGATAATGATATGGATCATGCCGGCGAGTATCGCGTGGTCCTCGCCGGGACGGCACTGCAGGTGGATCGCCGCCTTGCGGGCGCAATCCGACACGCGCGGGTCCACCACGATCAGTTGCAGGCCGCGCGCCTGCGCCTCTTTCAGTTTTTGCGCCGGGTTCTGCCCAGGCAGGCCAGCCGACTTGGAGATGATCGGATTGTTGCCGACCAGCAACCAGGCATCGGCCTGCTCGAAATCCGGCTCGCCGCCCAACCACTTGCCGTGCAACGCCATCGAAATTTGCTTGCCGGGTTGGTCGATGGTGTTGGAGGTAAAGAACATGCGCGAGCCAATGGCGCGCATAAATGCGTTGCCCGTACTCGCCGCCGTCGGCTGGCCGGCATTGGGCGTGCCGACGTAGAACGCCACCGAACGCGGACCATGCTGGTCGACGATGGACCTGATTTTATCCGCGACTTCGACAGCGGCTTGTGCGCTGTCGATCGGTGCGTGGCTGCCGTCTGCCTGCCGCTTCATGGAGTGCAACAAGCGGCCCGCGTGGTTGTGCAGCTCCGGCAGCGCCCTGCCCTTCGGACAGGTGTAGCCCTTGAACAACGGATTGTCCGGATCACCGGTAACCCCGATCACCTTGCGTCGCCCGTTGTCATCCTCGACCTCGGCAAGCACGCCGCAGTGGGCGATGCACAGGCGGCAGATTGTGGGTACAATTTTGGTCATTGGGATTCCTCAGAGTCAGGGTGTATCGATAAGATATTTCTATTTCAGATCATCAGAAATTCTGGCCTTTGCCGATTCCCAATCAATAAACTCGCCTTCTCCAGCAAGCACTAGCGCTTCACGGCTCGCCAATACTTCGCCATGCCAATCCGGTGTCAGGGGGCGATCAGCTCTTCCACAAAGGTCATTCCATAAAGATTCCATGAGCTGAATTTTATCTTCGACAGACATATTTTGTAGTGGCAGTGTAAGCGGCATCTGGCGTCCTCTACTCATAGCGAGCCACAGAGATTATGGCGAGGTGCCTTATCAAATACCAGCGCATACAAAAGTGGTTAGTGAATTTCGCTACGTGCATGTAACTACATGGTCATCCATACACGTCGCATTTACGCGCAGGTTGTTGGTGGCAGTGATGGATAGGCCGCAGCGATCCGCCTATTATGTGGGGTCAAAATCCAGGGAGGGCGAAAGGAATATGCAAGGACAACCCGGCATCGGAAAAGTCAAAGTCACGCTTGCGATCAAGGGCGATTCCAATATGCCCGAACTGCGTGCGGATACGCTGGGTGACGTCAGTGTCGGTCCGAACGGATTTTTGCGGTTGCTGGAAACACAACTGGGCATCCCCGCGCGGGACATCTCCTTCACCGCGCGGCTAATCCAGTACCTGGGTTGCATCGATCGCGTCAATCACGCGGCTGCCTTCTACCACGACTCGTACCAGGCTGACCCGTTCTCGGTGGCGCGCACCCTGCTCCAGTGGCGCGACCAGTGGTACCTCGCGGGCTGGACGGGCCGATTCGCTGACGATGCGCCGGCCAGGCTGCGGGACATGGCGGCGATTGAAGCGTTCGCAGCCGACGCCGTGGAGCCCGGCCTGGGCCAGCGCATCCAGCGCGTGATCCTGCTGCTGCGTGACAACCCTGTCGCGGTGCAATCCATCACCCTGCGCGATGAGCTGGCCGACTTCCCGCATCTGTGGCAGCGCCTGATCGAGGCCGTCGGTGCGCCGGTGACCACTGACGCGCCCTGCATGCCGCAGGGCAGGCCGGGGACAGACCTGCATCAACTGCAGCAACAGCTATTGCACAACACCGCGCAAAAAATCCAGCTGCGCGGCGACGGCAGCGTACTCGCACTGCGCGCCGATTCGCCACAGGAGAGCACGCCACTCACCGTTTTACTGATGCAGGGCTGGCAGAGAGAAGAACCGCAAAAATCCATCGCGCTGCTGGCGGAAGCGCGCGGCGATGTGCTCGACGACTCGCTGGAACTGCTGCACAGCCCGCGCCTGGGCTTCACGGCGACCTCGCCGTGGCGACCGGTATTCCAGGTGCTGCCGCTGGCCTGTGAACTGCTGTGGGAACCGCTGAACCCCACCGCGCTGTTCCAGTTCCTGTCGCATCCGGTGGGGCCGATTCCCGGGCGCATACGCGAAGCACTGGCGCGCACGGTGGCCGATACGCCGGGCATCGGCAGCGTGGCCTGGGAAGACGCGATCACCGCAAGCCTCGACACCGAAGAACCGGCGCAACGCAAAAAAGCTGGAAAAAAGCCTGCGCTACTGGCTGGAGTCACCGCGCTTTGCGCCCGATGTTGGCGTCGACAGCCAGACACTGTCCGAGCGCGCGCAGGAAGTCGCCGACTGGCTGCAGGCATCGCGGGAGAGTTACGACGACCCCGCGCGTAAATCCCTGTACAACATCGCGCTGAACCAGGCGCAGGAATTCGTGCATGCGATAGCGCGTTTGCAGGAACACGGGCGCGACCCGCTGACCCAGGACAACGTGCGCCGCCTGATCGAGGACGTGCGCGGCACCGGCGCGCCGATTACCGACCGCAGCGCCGAAGTCATCCCCGGCCAACCGCTGGTGCTGCGCGCCGACCATGCGGGCGCGTTCGCGCTCGGCGGCGGCGCAGTGGACGGTGGCGTGGACGGTGGACGTTAGATAATGTGATCTGGTGGGATTGCCAGGCCAGCGACCGAATACACCGCTGGCCGTGGTCGCGCAGCGAACGCGCAGCGCTGGCGCAGGGCGGCGTACTGCTGCAATCCGAGGACGAGCAACTGGCATGGCTCGGCAAGGCCTGGCTGCGCCCTGTGCTCTGCGCGCGCGAGCGCTGCACTTTCATCCTGCACGATGACGCCGAGCGCCATCACCCGCTGTGGGACCAGATTGCCAGCCTCACCGAAGGCTTGCCCGTGCTACAAGTTTCCAGCAGCGAGACAGCAGCGCAACTCGGCATGGCAGTCACCCCGCTGGCAGCACACGCCCTGCCGCCAAAGGTGCGCTGGTGGCAGTTACCTGAATCCGTGCAGTTGCCGCAGCGCGAGTTCGAATCGTTCTCCAGCCTGGATGCCTACATCCACAGCCCGTATCAATGGCTGTTGCGCTATGGCGCGCGCATCCGGCCCGGCGCGCTCGGCAACGTGAGCGACGGCAGCCAGCTCAGGGGCAGCCTCGCGCACCGCGTGTACGAGGAATTCTTCAACGCGCACCCGGCGATCAGCGCAATCAACACCAGCGCGATCGACAGCTGGGTGGACGCGCATATCCGCACGCTCCTGCAACAGGAAGGCGCGCTGCTGCTGGAAGCGGGCAGGCAGGCGGAGTGCGAACGCTTCATCACGCAGGTACAGGATTCCCTCACCACGCTAGTGGAACACCTGAAGGATGCGAGCGTGGCCAGCGTGCAGATGGAGTTGGGGCAGGAAGGCCAGTTCGCAGGCGGGCTGTTGAACGGCTCCATCGATCTGTTGGCCACGCGCAGCGATGGCACCGAGGCCGTGGTCGATATCAAATGGGGCGGCAGGAACTATCGCCGCAAATCGCTGCTGGCGAACAGCTACCTGCAGCTCGCCACCTACGCGCAGCTGCGGCGCGGCAACGGCGCCGCGCAATCGCCCGCGCTCAGTTACTTCATCGTGATGGACTCCACCATGCTGAGCCTCGGCCACGCGTTTTTCCCCAACGCGGAAATCCTGCAACCCGGCAGCGAAGAGAACGCCGCGCAGTACTGGCAGCGTTTCGAGCGAACCTGGCAGTGGCGCAAGCAGCAATTTGATCGCGGCCTGGTGGAAGTCACGGTGTCGGATACCGAGCCCACCGCAGATTCCATTCCGGATGACGACTGCATGGAAATGCCCGAGGCCAGCGACGCCTTCAACGATTACAGCGCGCTCACCGGTTGGGGGTCCAATGCCTGACATGAAACGCATGAGCGCCAACATACACTTCATCAGCGCCGGCGCCGGCAGCGGCAAGACGTACTCGCTGACGCACAAACTGGAATCGCTGCTCTCCTCCGGGGAAGTCACCCCCGCCGGGGTCATCGCCACCACGTTCACCAAACTGGCGGCGGGCGAACTGCAGGAGAAAGTCCGCAGCGCGTTGATCGAAGCGGGCCAGCTCAACATCGCCAACCAGATGGAACAGGCGTTGATCGGCACCGTGAACAGCGTGTGCGGCGAGATCCTGCGGCGCTTTGCGTTCGAGGCCGGCATGCCGCCGGACCAGCAGGTGCTGGAAGAGGCGCAGGGCGCCGTGCTGTTCCAGCAGGCGATGGAGCGCGCGCTGGCCAACAACACGTTGCTGATTCGCCAGATGAACGCCACCTGCCATCGCCTGCAAATCCTCGACCAGCAGCAGCAATTGAACTGGCGCGCTGAAGTGAAAAGCATCGCCGATGCCGCCCGCGCCAATAACCAGTCGCCCGACGACATTCGCCACCTCGGCAAGGCCAGCGCCGATCAATTGCTCGCACATTTTCCCAAGGCTACAAGCCGCGATCTCGACCGGCTGCTGCTGAACGCCATCGAACACGCGCTGAACGGTATCGACACCACTGCCGACGCCACCGGCGTCACGCGGGATTACCTGTCGCTGATCACCGGCATTCGCGCCGGGCTCTACAAACAGCGCGCCACCTGGCCTGAGTGGATCGGCCTGAGCAAGAAAATGCCGGGCAAAAAATCCGCTGCTTTCGCCGAGCCAATCGCCGACATTGCCGTGCAGTACGAAAGCCACCCTCTGCTGCACCAGGATATCCGCTTCTTCGCCGAGCAGGCCTTCGCCATCGCCGCCGACAGCCTCAGCGCCTACCAGCAGATGAAAACGCAAAAAGGCCTGATCGATTTCGTCGACCAGGAACAGCGCCTGTACCAGTTGCTGGATCACCCCACCGTGCAGGCAACGCTGCGCGAGGAATTGCAACTGCTGATGGTGGATGAATTCCAGGACACCAGCCCGATACAACTGGCGCTGTTCCTGAAGCTCTCGCAGCTGGCCGGGCAGGTGATCTGGGTGGGCGACATCAAGCAGTCGATCTACGGCTTTCGCGGCTCCGACCCCACGCTTATGGCAGCCGTGGTGCATCGCGTGACCGAGGACGGCAACGCGCCCGAGATACTGGAAAAATCCTGGCGCTCCACGCCGGCGCTGGTGGCGTACATCAACAACCTGTTCGTGCCCGCCTTCGCCGACACGCTGGCGCCCGCGCAGGTTGCGCTCACGCCCGCGCGCAACCCATTTACCGAGGAACCGGCCGTCGAAACGTGGCGCCTGGGCGGGCGCAATAAAGCAGACCGCGCACAGGCGCTGACAAGCGGCATCCAGAGCCTGATGGACAGCGGCAGAACCGTTGTCGACAAGGCGACCAGGGAAACGCGCGCGGCCACCTACAGCGACATCGCGATACTGTGCCGTACCAACGCCAACCTCAATGAAGTCGCCAATGCGCTGAGCGACGCCAAGCTGCCAATACGCTACAAACGCCCCGGACTGCTGGCCACGCCCGAAGGCTGCCTCGCAATGGCCTGCCTGCGCCGCGTGATAGACCCGCTGGACACACTGGCCAGCGCGGAAATCCTGACGCTGACCAACTGTGGCAATCCCGAAGCGTGGATTGCGCAGCGCATCGCCTTCCTGAACAACCCGGACACCAGCTCCACGCAATGGCTGGAAGACAACGACGGCGGGCCGCTGGCGGCCTTGAAAGCACTGCGCACCCGCCTGCACTTCCTGACCCCTGTGGAAGTGCTGCGCGGCGCGCTCGACGCAGGCAACGTGCGCGAATCCGTGTACCGCTGGGGCCCCACCGAACAGCGCAGCCAGCACCGCCTGAACAATCTCGCCGCACTGCTCGGCCACGCCGCCGACTACATGAACCAGTGCAGCGCGCAGAACCAACCCGCCACCAGCGCCGGGCTGGTGCTGTGGCTGTACCAACTGGCCGCGGCGGAAGAAGACACGCAGGCCACCGGCGGCGCCGAGAACGCGATACAACTGGTCACCCACTGGGGCGCCAAGGGGTTGGAGTGGCCCATCGTGATCGCGATGAACCTCACCGACGATCTCCAGCCCAGGCTCTGGGGCCTGGGCGTACTGCCCTCCCCCGACCCGATCAGCCTCGACGACCCGCTGGCCAAACGCACGCTGCGCTACTGGCCCGCGTTCATGGGATTGAACACGAAAAATGTGCCGCTGCTGGATCGGATCAACGACAGCGCAGAAGGGCGGATTGCGATCGCGCAGGAGATACAGGAAACGCGGCGCCTATTGTATGTGTCACTCACGCGCCCACGCGACGGACTGATCATCACCCTGGAGGGCAAAGACAGTGGTGGCTGGATGGCGACGCTGGCGGCAGACTGGATGTTGCCCGGCGGTGACACGCTCACGCTACCCGATGGCAGCGAGATACCCAGCGCCTATGTTGAGCTGCAGGCGGACGCGACGGAACCCGCACTCCCCGAGTACTCGCCCAACTGGCTCACCGCTCACGCCACCCAGACCACGGCAGTGGAAAAACTGCAGCTGCGCGTGAGCCCCTCCGCTATCGCGCCCAGCGAGACCGCCCGCATCGGCGAAGTGATAACGCTGGGCGAGCGGCTGCCCATCGAGGGCGAATATGAACCGGCCGAACTCGGCACGGCCCTGCACGCCGTGATAGGGACGCTGCTGTCAGGCCAGCAAGATACCGCGCGCGTGCTGCGCGACCACGGCATGGAAAAAACCCTGTCCGTTGCCGCCGCCGAAGAAAGTGCCAACCGCTTGCTCGCGGTCATCAACGCGCGTTTCGCACCGATCAACATTCACATGGAGTACCCCATTCACTACACCAACGACCACGGGCAAATTATCGACGGCTGGATAGACCTGTTACTCGAGACCGCCGAGGGATTCGTGCTGATCGACCACAAGGCCTCGCCGCGCGCGCGCTCCGATTGGGAGGAGATTGCGCTGGGGTTTTCAGGACAATTGGCGGCATATGCGGAGGGAGTGACTCGGGCGACAGGCAAGCCGGTTGTCAGCCGGTGGATTCAAGACTGCAAGAATCCTGGGCACGCGGGTTGGGATTGAAATACACATCAAACTGCTCCATCAGAACTTCCTGTATTCATCTCCAAAACAGCCGTTTTGCTCAATGAATTGATTGTAGGCTTTGATAGCCTTTCGATTCTGGTCCACCCATTGATTACCGGCATGTTCCGCCAGTTGCTGGCTCAAGGCCTTCTCAAGCACTGCGGAAAGATTGATATTCAGGGCCCTGGATTTCAGAAGCAGATCACTATTGACCCCAAGCGTTATGCGCATCTTGGGTGCGCTGGTATCGAATAAAGGTTGCATGTAGATTCCCTGTGCGACGGGTCGGTTCATTTGCGCTCACGTTTGGCAACGATGTCCTGCAGGTCCTGATCAATCCGACTCTGCCAGCCCGGCCCGGATTGCTTGTACGCTTCAAGTACGTTTTCGCTCAAGCGAATGGACGTTGCAATCTTGGTAGGCGTCTTTTGTTTACCGCGAGAGCGGCGGTATGCCTCAACGATTTCAGGATGGGTCTCTGAAGTAGGGCGCATTCTTGCAAAATCTTCGTCAGTCAATTCCCACGTGTCAGGGTCAGCCGCAATCCCGGCATTGATCCGCTCATCTTCCTCGGGCGTGGGATAAATCAGTTCAGATTTTACTTTTGGCTTATTGCGCTTTTTCATACTTACTAACTTCCCGTTTATTGGCTTTTCGCAGGCTGATTACCCTGACCCATTCGTTTCGCTTGACGTACACCAGAACATGCGGTCTGCCCCTGATGGTAGAGGTGGCAATTACCCGTTGCTCATTGTAGTTCTTCCGATGATCAGGAGCGTCCACTGATGCATTCCAGTCGAAATCAGTTACGTCTTCAAAGGCTACACCATGCTTGGCACGGTTTGCGGCCGCTTTGACGTCGTCCCACTCGAACTTCATGTCATTGTATGCCCGAAAGCATCAATAGCAAATTTATTTGTATATACATTTTGAAAAGGCCGATGCTTTAAGATTATCGGACCGTATTACAGAATTCGTTGAGCCGTGAGCAATTGGCCGCATCGGGCTGAATTAGACTTCGCTCCCTAAAGTATTATTCGATGGAGAGAAACATGCCTACAAAACTGTGCCGTTTAGCCGCATGCGTGCTTGTGATGCTGTATCTCATCGCCTGCGGCAAATCACCTGATGAAGAGATCATTGCCCAACATATCGCGGACATGCAGGAAGCCGTCGAGGCGAATGATTTCAGCGCGATAAAAAGCCACCTGCATGAAAGTTTTGTCGCCAACAAGGGGCTTGATGCCGAGAAGGTCGATCAGCTGCTGCGCATGTACAGCCTGCAGCACAAAGACATAGGCGTGACCGTTGTCGGCAGCAATACGACGATGGACCCAACCTTCCCGGACAGGGCGGAAACCGTTCTGTCGGTAGTCACTACCGGGTCTTCAGGTGGATTGCCCTCGGACGGCAGCGTGCGCACCGTAAAGCTGGAGTGGATAAAGGAATCAGAGGACTGGCTGGTGATACGGGCGACGTGGGAGCGCAATTGAGCGCAGCGCGGGATCAGGGCTCAGCCCGCACAATATTCCGCGAACGGCACCACTTCCATCCCTTCCGCAAGCGCGTAGCGACGACTGCCCGGATACAGCACCACTAGCTGATCCAACTTCAGGTCGTCGCAGGCAATGCGCATCGATGGCGTCAATTTTGGCGCGTCCATGCGTTTGATCTCGACACCGATGCGGCGGCCGCGCCGCAGCATGAGCAAATCCAGTTCCGCACCGGCGTGGGTGGCCCAGAACCAGGCTTCATCGGGGGATGGGATTTGAGCACTTCTTCCAACACGTATCCTTCCCAGGAAGCGCCCAGTCGAGGATGCAGCAGCAGGTCTGCCTCGCTGCGAATGCCCAGCAACTGGTGCAACAGGCCGCTGTCGCGGAAATAGATCTTGGGCATTTTCACCTGGCGCTTTTTCAGGTTTTCGTGCCAAGGCCGCAATTGCCGCACCATGAAAACGCCTTCCAGCAAATCGAGGTAGCGTCTCACGGTAGATTCGCTGACGCCCAGCGAGCGGGCCAGCTCCGCCGCATTCCAGATTTGCCCGTGGTAATGGGCAAGCATCGTCCAATAGCGCTGCATGGCCATGCCGGAGATGCCGCCACCGATTTGGGGAATGTCTCGTTCCACCACGGTCTGGATGAAGTTTCTACGCCAGACATAGCTGTCTTCATCACTGGCCGCAAGGAAGGAGAGCGGGAAACCGCCGCGCAGCCAGTGCCTGCTGTGTGATTCCATGCCCACTTCACCGAGGCTGAACCCGCTGATATCGATGCGTTCGACTCGCCCGGCGAGGGATTCAGAGGTCTGCTGCAAGAGATCGGGGGAGGCGCTGCCCAGGATCAGGAAGCGCGCCGGCAGTGGCACTCTGTCCGCCAGTACCCGCAGGATCGGGAACAGTGCCGGCATGCGCTGGATTTCGTCTATGACGATGATGTCGGTCAACGCTTGTAATGCCGTCATCATCGCAAAGCCCAGCCAACAGCGATTTTCACCCATAGGAAAAATTACAGACAGTGATTTTTGCCAGCAGGTGAAAATCACAGTACTATCCTCCAATGCCCCGCAAAACCATAACATCGCTAGAACGCTATCTTGTCCCGCAGATCAAGCGGGACTTGGCAAAAAAAATGGTATTCGTTGCTGGCCCGCGCCAGGTCGGTAAGACCACGCTTGCCCGCTCCCTGCCCGGCGCGGACGCCGGTTATCTCAATTGGGACGTGGCGGAACATCGCGCGCACATTCTGGCGGGCGAATTGCCGGTGTCGAAGCTCTGGGTATTCGACGAGATCCACAAGTACAAGCGTTGGCGTAACTTTCTTAAAGGCGTATATGACGGACGCCGCGCCGGTCAACGCATCCTGGTCACGGGCAGCGGGCGACTCGATCTTTACCGGTTTGGCGGCGATTCATTGCAGGGTCGTTATCACATGCTGCGTATGCACCCGTTGTCAGCGGCGGAGTTGGGCCTCACCACCACGTCACGATTACTCGACTTGCTGAAGTTGGGCGGCTTTCCCGAGCCCTATTTTTCCGGCAGCGAAATCGAAGCGCGGCGCTGGTCCCGCGAGTATCGCAGTCGATTGGTGCACGAAGATGTGGCCTCGTTGGAGAGAGTGCAGGATCTGGGGCATCTGGAGCTTATGATGATGCGCCTGCCCGATCTTGTGGGTTCGCCCCTGTCGTTGAATGCGTTGCGCGAGGACTTGCAAGTCAGTCCACAAGACAGTGAGTGCCTGGCTTGCGGTATTGGAGCGCCTATACGCCGTATTTCTGCTGTCGCCCTTTGGCGCGCCGCGAATTCGCGCGGTCAAAAAGGAACGAAAGCATTATCAATTCGACTGGTCGTTGGTAATGAACGAGGGGCCGCGTTTCGAGAATATGGTAGCGTGCCACTTACTCAAGTGGGTCGATCACCGGCAAGATACGCTGGGACACGATGTGGAACTGCGCTACTTCCGTGACACCGACGGGCGCGAGGTGGATTTCGTTGTGACCGAGCGCAATAGGCCAGTGTTAATCGTCGAATGCAAAGCCGCCAGCGGCGACGTGGATCGCAGCCTGCGTTACCTGCACACAAAATTTCCGGACGCCGAGGCCTGGCAGGTCACCGCCAGCGGTACGAAAGACTTTGTCACACCCGATGGCATCCGCGTTGCACCGGCGATCAAATTGCTCGAGCAGTTGGTGTAAGTGGTAAATGGGGACAGTTTACTTCATTCAACGGGTATTGATGGGTTAAGTGAATTGCCCCGCTAATTCATCACCAGAATAGTCTTAAGCACACTGGCAAACGCAACCGGCTGATCCAGCATCAGGTGATGCCTGGCGTCGGGGATGGCGACCATCGGTATACCGACCCAGCCGCTGGAGCTGGGTGTGGTATCGCTACTGCGCAGTCGCGCGCACCGGTATCGAGTGGTTGTTAATATGAACGGACAAAGGAGAAAGTCATGTCAATCAAGGTGATTCAGTGGACTACCGGTCATGTTGGCCGTGAAGCGGTGAAGGGCATTTTGCGCCATCCCGAGCTGGAGTTGGTCGGCTGCTATGCCTGGAGCGACAGCAAGGTTGGCCAGGATGTCGGCACACTCTGTGGGTTGGCGCCCATTGGTGTTACCGCCAGTGGAGATATCGATGCCTTGCTGGCCATGGATGCCGATTGCGTGTGCTATATGCCGACTTTTCCGAATATCGATGAAGTCGAGCGCATTCTGGCGGCGGGGAAAAATGTCGTCTCCAGTTATTTTATTAATGCCCGTTCCTGGGGAACTGACGTTCAGTCGCGCTTGCAGAGCGCCGCGAAGGCAGGTAACGCCACTTTATTTGGCTCAGGCATTTTTCCCGGCTTTGCAAATTTTGTCGCCGCAATCATGGCGCAGGCCAGCTATGGTTTTAAGAAGGTTCGCTTTCTGGAGTCGGTCGACCTGTCGCACTACGAAGCTTTTGCCAATTACGCCAACCTCGGTTGGGGCCAGCCGCCGAGTGAACAGTGGCGCGATACCAGTGAGCAGGTACTGGGCACCTATTCAGAATGCATCGATGTGATTGCAAGCCTGTTGCATGTACCGATTACCCGTGTTCGTTTTGAGTATGAACACGCAACTACACCCGCTGACCGGGAGTTTTGTGGCTTTCCATTACCCGCCGGCAGCATCGCAGGGCAAAAGTGCCGCTGGGTGGGCAGCGTTGGCGATAATGACGTGATCGAGTTAGAGGTAGTCTGGAATGCCGGTAAAGGGCTCGAACCCGAATGGCCGGTGCGCCATGGCTACACCATGGAAATTGACGGTGATCCGCACATTCAAACCCGCGTGAAATTTATGCCCTCCGAAAACCAGATGAAGGGCGGGCGACCGGCGGACCTGGCCAATGTGGTAACGGCGATGCCGGTGATCAATGCCATTCCCGCCGTCTGTGCAGCCCCGGCGGGCATCCAGACCTACGCTGACCTGCCATTGATCAAACCCTATTACACACCAGAATAGTCTTGAGCACACTGGCAAAAGCAACCGGCTGATCCAGCATCAGGTGATGCCTGGCGTCGGGGATGGCGATCATCGGTATATGCCCGCCGCCACACTCACGCACATAGTCGGCAGAATCATCATCGAACAATGCGCTCTGCTCCCCGTACACGATCACGATAGAGCCGGGTGCCCTGGCGATGCGCCCGGCCTGGGCCAACAAGCGCGCGTGCAAATCGGCACTGTGCTCGAAGACGCTGGGGTGAAACTTCCAGGTATAGCCGCCGGCCACTTCCTTCAGGGAATGGTAGGCCATGTAGTCAAACAAATACGGCTCGTTGACTTTCTGCGGCGGCGACAGGACGAAGCGGCCCTTGGCGGTGACATAGTCCGGGTAGATTCGATTGGGTCGCTGTGGGTCCTGTGATCCCGGCGGCCCGCTCTCCTTCCCGTGTGCGATGAGCCGCTCGGGGCGCAGGGTCATCAAATCGCAGATCACCAGGCGCGAGAACTGTTCGTGACACTGCTCCATGGCGAGCAGGCCGATACTGCCGCCGTACGAGTGGGCAATGATGCTGGGCTTGCGGCCGTTATCAAACAAGCCGGTACCCCGGGCAACATCCATCAGTTCCTGCAGGCGAACATCGTCGGGATACGCCTCGCGCACGCCCGAATCGCCCATGCCGGAAAAGTCATAGGCCACCATGTAGTAATCCCTGGCCAGAAACGGCGCGATAAAGGCAATGCAGCGCGCGTGTGCGAGAAACCCGTGCAGGAGTAAAACGCCTGGCTTGGAAGGGTCGCCCCAGCTGAAGTAATGGATCGGGCAACCGGCTGAATCCAGCCAGCCTTCGCGGCGTGGGGTGGCGAGGGCTTCTTCAAACCATGGTGGGGTTGGGGTTGAATCGGTCGGGATTT
>JADJAL010000020.1 GCA_016704305.1 Haliea sp.
CGTTGCGATACAACTGTTGTGTGCCCCGACGATGAGATCGCCCTCCCAGTGACCCGGCACCGCTCTATCCTCCACCGAGGCCGGTCGCTCCCTGATCGTAATGGCATCGGGGATATTGCCAAGGTTACGCCCCTTGAGCAGGGAGTGGCGTGAGCGGCGGACCGTACGCTGCGATCGCAAGCAGGCCAGCAGCTCCTTTTTCAGGACACCTCGAGCCTGTATGAACAGGCTCCTGTAAATCGTTTCATGTGACACGTGATACTGCTCATCCTCCGGATAGGCGCGCTTTAGCCAGCCGGCTATTTGCTCGGGGGACCATGCGCTTTTCAGCTTCTGGGCGATGAGCCTGGCCAGGTCGGGCTTGCTCGCCAGTTTACAGCGCTGCGGCCGCTTGGCGCGGTCCCAGGCAGACTTATCCGCCAAGTGGGCACGATAGGTCGCGCAACCCCCATGGCGGTTAACTTCACGACTGACCGTGGAGGGCGGCCTGCCCAGTTCCCCGGCGATGGCACGAAAGGACATCCCGCTGACCAGTCCACGGGAGATACACTCGCGCTCGGCCAGCGAGAGCGCCTTGGGTGATCGAGTACGAGGACGGGGCCGCACGCCCCCGTTAAGCCCAAGAGGGGTAACGAACGGAGGTGAGCGCGACCGAGCGCGCGGGCAATATCGTGCATTGATTCGCCGCGTTGCCAGCGATCCCAGATCTCCGTTCGCTGAGCGGGCGTGAAGTTGATTCGAGTTCGTTTTTCCATGAGCAACACTCCTTTTCCATGACAGAAAATTAAAGTGTTGCATCGACGGGTTGAATCCACCTCGGGGAAGCAGGTGAAAAAGCCTTCCGCCCGAAGCCGACAGGCAGCCATAAACCAGATGATTTTTGCACATTTAAGATTAAAAGCGGATCGGTGCGCTGACGGGCTTGGCCGCCGGGTGTGCGATTACACCCGCTTCCCCGATACTCGCATGAGTGAATCGCACACCCGACACCCAATCCCTCGCTCCGTGCTAGTGCCCAGCGCGATGATGCATACAGATTTACGGCGTGCCGAGTTTATCCAGATCCTGCGGCGCCGGCGCCATCGACGTGGCGATATCCACCCAACCACCGCCCATGGATTGATAGACGTTGATCAACTGCGTATAGCGGTCGGCCTGCAGGCTGACGGCGGCCAGTTCCGCCGCGAACAATTCGTTCTCAGCGACCAACACCTCGAGATAGCCGGAGACACCCTTGTCGAAGCGCAATCGGGAGAGGCGCGCGAATTCGCGCAGGGCTTCCACGCGCTTGCGCTGCAATTGGGCCTGATCCATTTTTTTCTGTGAGCCGGTCAACGCGTCGTTGGTTTCGCGCAATGCGTTGAGGATGGTCTGCTGGTAAAACACCTGTGCCTGGCGTTCCTGGGCCTCGGTTGAACTGACCACGCCCTCGATGCCGCCGAAGGTAAAAATCGGACCGGTCACATCCGCGGCGATCAGGCGCGCGGCCGCCTGGCCACTGAGGAAATCGTCCAACGCGGTGCTGACGCTGCCGAGCACGCCAGTGATGGAAAACGTCGGGTAGTACAGCGCGCGCGCGGCGCCGACATTGGCATTGGCGGCGACCAGGTTTTGCTCGGCCTGCAGGATATCGGGGCGGCGTTCCAGCAGCGCCGATGGCAGGTCGGCGGGTATCAATGGCGCGATCAGCTGGTCGATGGTTTTGCCGCGCGGGATCGGTCCGGGTGGCGTGCCGAGCAAGGTCGAGATGAGGTTTTCCACCGAGGCAATCGCCTGTTCAAACGCAGGGATTGCGGCCAGTGCCTGCTGCTCCTGCGAGGTGATCTGCATGACTTCGGTTTTTGCCACGACGCCAGCCCTGAAGCGCAAATCGAACAGGCGCGCGGTAGCGCCGAAATTGGCCGCAGTTGCTTGCGCGATTTCCAGCTGCCGGTCGAGCGCGCGCAGCGTGATATAGCTGGTCGCCACTGCCGTCACTACCGTTAGCACCACGCCGCGCTGCGCTTGCTGGCTGGCGTAGACCTGCGCCTGCGCGGCTTCGCTGAGACGGGCCACGCGCCCGAACAGGTCGAGCTGCCAGGACGCGGCGAGAGCGCCCTCGTACAGTGAAAAATACGGGTCGGCTCCACTGGGCAATGGGGGTTGGCCGACGCGACTGGCACGCGCCCTGCCCGCATCCGCGCCGTAGCCTATCTGCGGATAGAGTTGTGACTGCGTCGCCGTCAGCGCGCCGATAAACTGGTCGACGCGGGCGGCGGCGATGCGCACATCCAGGTTTTCGCGCAGCGCAGTTTCCACCAACTCGTTCAGCACCGGATCGCCGAACTGCTCCCACCAGCGCGTGTTGGCCACCTCGGCCGCCGAGGTGTAACTGATACGCCAGTCTGCCGGAGTCTCCACCGCCGGGCGCTCATAGTCCGGCCCCACTGTGCAACCGGCAAGCAGGGCGGCAAACAGCACAAGCGTGCTGATCCTCATATCGATGTCCTTCTGGTGATGGGTAGGCGCGGCCCGCTGCTGCTACGCTGACATTGCAGCGCAGCCCCGCCATTGCCGGTGATGATTGTAGCGCAGCCTCGTAGCGCAGTCAGGCAGGACTTGTTGCGCGAGCCCTGTCTCTGGTTCCACCGTGCTCGCTGCTCATCCCCGCGCTCCGAAAAAAAGCAGGCCACCAAACAGCAGCGCCACCACGAGCAGGCTGATGCAGGCGACCGTCCAGCCACGCGCGAGCAGGTCAATGCGCGCAAACATCACACCTGTCGCGCCCGCGGACCGACGCAACAGGCCAGACGCAGGCATTGTTGCAGCCGGTGCCGCGGCGAACAGCGGGTGCAGTGATAAGCCCTGCGCTAACAATACGCCGCCCAGCAACACCAGCAGCGTTGCCAGCAATTCCCCTGCGGCCAGGGGATTGGAGATGAGATGGGCGGGCAGCGGCCCCAGCGCGGCCAGCGCGAGCAACAACGAGCACACGGCCAGTGCCAGTGCCGCATACTCGGAGACGGCAGGCACGCGCTTTATCACAGGGTGCGCCCCGCCGGGGCGGCGCAACACGTTGACCAGCACCAGCACCACATAACCTGCCGTGAACGCGGCGCCGCCCTGCAACACGAGGGTCCACCACCACTGCCCGGAATCCGCAGCGCTTTCGAGCAGGAGCTTTTTCGCCAGATAGGCGCCACTGGGGACAATCCCCATCAGCGCAATCCCTGCGACTGCGAACGTCAGGACAGTAATCGGCATCGCACGCGCCACGCCGGCGAGATCGGCGATACGGTCGTGACCGAGCGCGGCAGAAATGAGACCGGCCGCCATGAACATGCTGGCCTTGGCCGTGGCATGCGAGATGCCCTGCAGGATACCGCCGGTGAGGGCAGCGTCGTGCACCAGCATGTTGCTGCCCGCATCAAAGGCCAGCGGAAACATCAGGAACAGGTAACCAATTTGTGCCACGGTCGAATAAGCGACAAGTAACTTGAGGCGCGCCTGGCGTAACGCTACGACGCTGCCGACAACGATGGCGATGGCGCCGAGCGCTCCCAAAACCTGCGCCGCCGAAAACGTCACCACGCCCGGTAGCGCATCAAACCACAGGCGGATCAACAGAAACCAGGAACCCTTGATCACCAGTGCCGACAGCACCGCGCTCGCCGCCGCCGGCGCGCCGGCATGCGCCGGTGGCAACCAGATGTGCAGCGGAAACAGCGCTGTCTTGGCCAGCAGGCCGGTCGTCGCCAGCGCGAGCGCGGCCCAGGTCACCGGTTCCGGCACCGAGGCGGCGCGCAGCAGTGCAATGTCCAGCGTGCCGTAAGCGCCATAGAGCAACACGGCGCCGAGCAGGTAGAGCAGCGAACCGAGCAGTGCAAACAACAGGTAGCGCAGCGCGGCGCGCAACGTATCGCCGCGACCGTCGAGGCACACCAGCGGCACGCCGGCAAACGTCAACAGTTCCAGCGCGACATACAGCGTAAACAAATCGCCGCTGACGAACACCAGGTTGAGTGAACCCCACACGGCGAGCAGCAACAGCCAGAAGGTGCTGGAAGCACGCGGCCCGGGGGATTCGCGCGCGGGATTGAAATCGTCGCAGGCGTAGATCCCGATCCCGCAGACGACTACCGCCACGACAACCAGCATCACCACGGCCGCCATGTCGGCGCGCAGCGCAACTCCCAGTGGCGGGGCCCAGCCGCCGAGCAGGTACGTCAGCTGGGCACCGCTTTGCAACACTGTGACGGCGATGGCGATCGCAATCGCCAACCCGAGAGGAAGAGTGCACAGGGCCACGCGCCTGGCATGCACGCCGCGCAGTGCAATGCCGATGAGCACCCCGACAAACGGCAACAACACCGCAATTACCAGCAGCAGCCCACCGGCACTGGTCACGGCCTGCTCCGGCACTGGCGGCATTTATTGCTCGCCCGCTGCGGACGGGTTTGCGGCAGGCGGCTCACTGGACAGCGTGTCCGAGCCGGTGGCCTCGAACAGCCGCAGCAGCAGCGCCACGGCCAGTGCCGTTGCCGAGAAGGCAACCACCAGGCCAGTGATCAACAGGGCTTGCGGTACCGGGTCGCTCCCCAGTCCGAAGGCGGCGCCGCGATACGCGATCGCCCCGAACAACAGGAACACGCCGTTGCCGATGACATTGAATGACAGGATCTTGCGCAGCGGTTGCGGGTTGACGATCAGCCCATACAAACCGATACCGACCAGCAGCGCCGCCACCACGCCGAACAGGTCAGCGGCATTCATTGTTGCGCTCATTGTTGCGCTCATCGTTGCAATCATGGCTCTTCACCACGCAGCGGCGCGCCGAGCAGCAACAGGCCCAACACCAGCGTGAGCGAAGGCAACAGGGCGAGTTCAATGGCAATGATCAGCGGTTTGACGAAACCCTCCGGGTAAGCGAGAAACGCGCCAGCAGTCTGCAGGCCGAGGAAGCCGACCGCGATGAATGCCAGCGGGCCGGCCACGAGGGCGACCCGCAGCCAGGTGCGCCTGATCGGCGGCGCATCGGCCAGCCCCGCCATCAGCACCAGCAGCCACATCGCAGCCAACAGGGTCGCGCCCTGGAATTTGCCGCCAGGGTAGTCGGCGCCGGTCCAGAAAATATACGCGCCTACGACAATGCCGATAGGCGGCAGGACTCGCGCCGTGTAGGCCAGGATGCCGTTGGGCTCGCTGTACTGCCGCAGGCCCGGCCGGCCGCCCCAGTGCGGATCGCTGGACAGCGACCACACGCCGATCAGGGCGAACAACAATACGATGGCCTCGAGCAGGGTGTCCATCGCGCGGAATGCGAGCAGCACAGCAGTGATCGGGTTGCGGACTTCGGTGCTGGCGAGATTGGCGGCGACGTCCGGCGCGAGTGTCGGCGGCGTTTCGGGAAGGGCGAATACACACAGCATCAGCGCGCCGCTGACAGCGGCAGACAGCAGCGCGGCGGGAACGCGCAAACGCGATCTGCCAGTGTTGCCGCCGGCATTGGCATTGACGTGCAGCCTGGACGCCGCGTTGAGTAACAGCAATCCCGTGAGGCCGCTGCCGATCGCCGCCTCGGTCAGCGCAATATCAATGCCACTCAACTGCACCCAGGCCAGTGCCAGCAGCGCACCGTAGGCGATGAACCCCACGACGGCGGCAAACATATTGCGCGCCAGCGTCGTCCAGGCGGCAAGGGCAAGGAGCAGCACCGCAAGCAGGAGGTTGACGAAGGTCATCATGGGCGCGATTCTCGCTCGCGTGTGTTCCGCGCGATCAGTTGCGACACGCACGCCCCCGACAGCAACAACAACAGCCAAACACAAATCAGCTTCAGTGCGGCGGCGACGCTGCCCGCCTGCAACACCAGGCCCAGCACCACCAGGCCGAGCCCCAGGTTGTCGGCCTTGGTGAGTGCATGCAGGCGCGTCAGCGTATCGGGAAAGCGCAACAGCGCGACGGTGCCGGCGAAAAAGAAAAAATACCCCGGATACCACGGCCAATCAGCGTCAGGATGTCAAGCGCGGCATTCATACATCGCGCTCGAACGTGTAACGTCGGATGACGCTGCGGGATAGGACTTTACGAATGCGACGGAAACGAATGCCGACAACAGCGCCAGCGTCAATGCCACGTCGACGATGGCTTCCGCACCGGAGACCGCGCCCAGCAGTAGAAGAACCGCTACGCCACCGGTGCCGAACAACTGCACCGCCAGGATGTTGTCAGTGGCGCTGGCACCGCGCACGATGGGCACCAACCCCAGCGCGACCGTGACCAGAATGATCCCCGCCGCCGCGAGCAGGACATCAGCCATGGCGGCGCCCTGCCACCAGCGCCCTGCGCAGTCGCCGCTCCTCCTCCCACAACTGTTCGACAATCGGTTGCGTGGTGTCGAGGCAGTGGTAGACCAGGTCACCTCCGGCTTCATCACACGGCACCGTGCCGGGCAACAGGCTGGTAATGGTGGCGAAGGTGTTGCGTGCGTGACCCGGCGGAAAGCCGAGCGGACACGTCACCAGCCCGGGGTGCAGATCTACCCGGGGAGACAGCGCGCGGCGCGCGACGTCCACGCCCGCGCGCACCGACTGCCACAGGAAATGCGGCAGCAACAGCAGCAGGCTGGTGAAGCGCAGGCAGCCCGACGCTGGCGGCGCCAGGCGCAGGCTGACCCAGGTCGCCGTGATGGCGGCGCAGGCACCGAAGGCTACATCACCGGCTTTGACACTCTGTATCAGCACCAGCCAGAGGCCGAAAAATGCCAGGCCGCGCAGGAACGCGCTGCGCAGTGGTGAGTCCAGAGTCGGGAACGCGGCGACGGAAGTTTTAGCTTGCGCTGCGTCCTGCTCAGGCATCGTTGAGCAGCCCACTGTTAACCGGCTCTACGCGCACAGTAGCGCCAGTGGGTGAATCCTCGTCGCCGCCAAACACTGCCACATACACCGTCGGCAGGAACACCAGCGTCAACAGCGTCGCCACCAACAAGCCACCCATAATGGCGAACGCCATCGGACCCCAGAACACCGTGGGCGCAATCGGGATCAAGCCGAGCACTGTCGAAAGCGCCGTGAGAAACATCGGTCGCAAGCGCGAGGTAGCCGATGCCAGCACGGCTTCGCGCACGCTCTTGCCCTCGCCCCTGTCTGTCTCGATCTGCACGATCAGGATCACCGCGTTCTTCGCAATCATGCCGATCAACGCGAGGATGCCCAGAATCGCCACGAAGCCCAGTGGCTGGTTAAACAGCAGCAGCGACAGCACAACGCCGATCAGGCCCAGCGGCAGCACACAGACCACCATGGCCAGGCGGCGGAAGCTGACCAGCATCACCATCATGATGGTCAACATCAGCACCAGCATCAGTGGCACGACAGCGTACACCGAGGCGCTGGACGCATTGCTCTCCTCATAGAGCCCGCCGGTTGCAATCGCGTAATCCGGGGGCAGCGTGGCGGCAAACTCATCGATCTTCGGCTGCAGCGCACCCACGACCGTATCCGGCATCACGCCGCGCACGACATCCGCGCGCACCGTGAGCGTAGGCACGCGATCACGCCGCCACACCAGCGGGAACTCCTGCTCTTCAACAAACGTGGAGAACTGGGAGAGCGGCACCATCTGCCCGCTCGGCGTAGGCACCTGCAGCGAACTCAAGGTCTCGAAGGACGCTCGCTGCTCATCGGTGGCACGCGCCACCACGTTGATCAGATAGATATCATCGCGTAATTGCGTCACGGTGGTGCCCGTTATCGCGGCGTTGAGCGCCCCGGCCAGCGCGCGCGAACTGATGCCGAGCTGCCGCGCCTCTTCCTGGTTGACATTGATATGGATCTGTCGCGCCGGCTCCATCCAGTCGTAATTGACATGCCGCGCACGCTGATCGGAGCCCACCACATCGGCCAACGCCAGTGATATCTCGCGCACCTTGTCCTTGTCCGGGCCGGAAACACGGTACTGCAGCGGCCAACCCACCGGTGGACCCAGTTCTAGCGGTGACACCCGCGCCACCACTTCGGGAAATTCCTCCGCCAGCACTTTTTCCAGCTTGAGGTGCAAACGCTCGCGCGCCTCGAGGTCCTTGGCCACCACCACGAACTGGCCAAAGAACGGATTGGCGAGTTGCACGTTGAGCGTCAGGATAAAGCGGATCGCGCCACGGCCGACGTAGGAACTGTAGTGATCGACATCGGGGTCTTCACTCAGTATTTTTTCCAGGCGCTTGACCTGTGCTTCGGTCGCGTGGATGGACGCATTCTGCCGCAGCGTCAGGTCAACCGTAAGCTCGGGCCGGTCCGAAGCGGGAAAAAACTGCTGCTCCACGAAACCGGATAGCAGAATCGCCACCACAAAGGCGCCCAATGTCAGGCCAATGGTTAGCCATTTGGCGCGAATTGCGCCCTGCAGGAAGGCGCTGTAGGTGGCCAGCAGTTTCCCCGGCTTGGCGTCAACATCGCCTTTCGGAGGCTGCAATATGGCCTTGCCAATCAGCGGCGCGAAAATCACCGCCACCAGCCAGGACACGATCAGCGAAATACCCACCACCGAGAAAATCGAGAAAGTGTATTCGCCGGCCGAACTCTGCGCGAAACCGATCGGCACGAAGCTGGCGATTGTCACCAGCGTGCCGATCAGCATCGGCGCGGCCAGCGTGCGGTAGGCGAAGGTCGCCGCGTTATCTTTCGAATCGCCCGCCGCCAGCCGGCGGATCATCGCGTCGACAGTGGTCATCGCGTCATCCACCAACAGTGTGAGCGCGATAATCAAAGCGCCGAGTGAAATACGGTGCAGGTCGATGTTAAGTACATTCATCACCGCAAACACGATCGCCAGTGTGAACGGAATCGCCAGTGCGACGACCGCGCCCGGGCGCACCCCAAGGCTGACGAAGCTGCACGCCAGGATGATGATGATCGCCTGCCACAGCGAGGTCATGAAATCATTGATCGCCACATCGACCGTGACCGCCTGGTCGGCCACCAGTACCGGCTCGATACCGACAGGCAGTGACGCGCTGATTTCCGCGATTTCGGCGCGCACGTTTTCGCCCAGCGCGAGGATATCGCCGGCATCGCGCATCGCGATCGCGAGACCTATCGCAGGCTGCCCATTGACGCGAAACATGGGTTGCGGCGGATCCACCTCGCCGCGGCGCACGGTGGCGATATCGCCGAGGCGCAGGATGCGATCACCTGCGACGATGGTCAGGTTCTCGACGTCGCTCTCGTAGTCAAATGAACCGCTGACGCGCAGGAACACCCGCTCCTGCTCGGTCTGCATCACGCCGGCAGGGCGCACCGCGTTTTGCGCCTGCAGCGCCGCCACGATGCTGGGCAGGTCGAGGCGCAGGCCGGCTATTTTTGCGGTGGAGAATTCGATATAGATCTGCTCGTCCTGTGAGCCGAGTATTTCGATTTCGGACACGTCGGGCACCTGCAGCAGGCGCGAGCGAGCCGCTTCCACGTAGTCGCGCAGCTCCCGAAAAGTAAATCCGTCAGCGGTGAAGCCGTAGATAATGCCGAAGGTACTGCCGAAATCATCATTGAAAACCGGTCCCATCACGCCTGTCGGCAGGGTCTGTCGCATATCGCCGATATTTTTGCGCACCTGATACCAGACATCGGGCACAGCGGACGGTGGCGTGGACTGCTCCAGTTCAACAAAGATGGTGGTCTGGCCCGCCGTTGTGTAGCTGCGTATGCGGTCGAGGTGATCGGTTTCCTGCAGCGTGCGTTCGAGCCGCTCGGTCACCTGCAGCAGGGTTTCTTCCACCGTCGCGCCCGGCCAGGCGGCGCCGACCACCATGGTGCGGGTGGTAAACACCGGATCCTCACCGCGCCCCAGCTGCGTGAATGACAGCGCGCCGGCGAGCACCGCGACCACCATCAGGAACACCACAAGGGACTGCTTGGAAAGCGCCCACTCGGATAAATTCGGGCCGATCACAGCGCGTTGGCCTCCAGTGGACGGACCTTCTGGCCGGGACGCAGCGCGTGCACCCCTGCGGTCACAACCGTGTCGCCATTCGCCAGGCCAGAGGTGACCTGTACATTCGCCGGGTCCTGGGCCCGCACCTCGATCGTGCGCAGGGACACCGTCTGCGACTCGGCGTCTACCACCCAGACCGCGGAACCGCCCTGCGAGCGCACCAGCGCCGTGGCGGGCAGTTCAATACCGATACTGGCGCCGAACTGCAGGCGACCGGTCACGGTACTGCCCAGTCGCATTGCCCCCGGCGGGTCGATCAAGCCCACCCTGACCGCAAACGTACCGGTCACCGGGTCGGCGCGCGGCGATATCTCGCGAATTCTGCCCGCCGCCGTCACGCCGGGGTCACTGACCAGGGCCACCGTGATCTCAGGGTTCGCGGGGGCATTGTCCTTGATCTGCGCGGGCACACCGAACACCGCATCGCGGCTGCCCTCGCGTGCGACCTGCACGATCATGCGCCCTGCCCCCACGACCTCACCGGGTTCGGGTCCACGCCCGGTCACCACCCCGGCCACATCGGATACCAGCTTCGTATAACTCAAGCGGTTTTCTGCCAGCCTGACCTGCGACTGCATCGACTCCACCTGCGCCTCGGCCGTCTTCAGCATGGCGACGGCCTGGTCGAACGAGGCGCGCGATACCGCATCCTCGGCGACCAGATCGCGCATGCGGGCGTGATTGCTGCGCGCCTCCACCAACTGCGCCTGCGCGGCGGTTAACTGCGCGCGCACTGACTGCAGCGCGCTCTCCTCGTTCTGCGGATCAAGCCGCGCCACCAATTGCCCGGGCTCAACCTTGTCGCCGATATCCACCGTGCGCTCGATCATCCTGCCATCGATGCGGAACGACTGGTTGATTTCCGTCTGCGCCTGCACGGTGCCCGTCAGCGTGACGCTGCCGTTGCTGGCACGGTCCGCGATGGTGATGACCCGCACCGGGCGAATCTCGACTACCTCGTCCTCATCACCGCCCGCACAGCCTGGCAACTGTGTGAGGACGGCACAAGCAAGTACTGCGCGCAGCATGCACAGATTGCCGATACGCTTGGCTGCGAGGGGCATGGACACAGAACGTCTACTTGTGTGATTCATTTATATCGCCATTTGTAGGTTAATCGCGGTCACACCACGCACGATGGCCGGGAATGCCGGCCATCACGAAACTGCGCGCCGAGGACGGCGCGCTGGAAAAAGGTTGTGTCTAGTTTGCCCTGCCGTACATCTCATTGAGACCCTGCACCAAAGCATCTGCCCACACGATCATGGCGCGACGCGCGTCCGCCGTGTTGGTCACATTGTTGGTGAAACTCATGGCGCCTGTTGAGCGACCGCGCCGCGTGTCGACCGCCCTTGCCAGCAGATCACCAGTATCGGAATCGCGCAATTCTGCGACCAGGGTCATCTGCCCGGAATTGGCGGTGTAGGTGCGGCCGCGACCGGCTGTCATCGTGTCCGGCGCCGTCACAAACAGATTGACGATCGCTGCCGAGACCCTGAGTGTCTCGGGGCCTGGCTCGTCAACCAGTGTAAATCCACTGCTGGCCAATTGGGTGCGCAAGGTCTCGCGCAACATGTCGGCAAGTCCACTCCGGATGGCGGCGACATCATCGGCATTAAGCCGCGCAGACGGGTTGCGCACACCCCGATTCGGATCCCAGTTGCGCGCGAAACTGACTTCCACTGGATCGAGCATGACGCTGGTATAGGATGCAAGTTGGGCATCCGGTTGCACGAATACAGCATCCATCCGCGTGCCGGGCTGCCTGACAAGACCATCCCACTCGTCCTTCGTACCCGTCTGGGTGTTGGCGCATCCGGCAAGCGTGGCCACGCACAGTGCAAACACGGCAGCAAACAGTGTATGAGTTCGTTTCATATTATTTTCCTCAGTTATGACAATCGGTAGTTGCGTTGACGTTTCCTGGAGCCTGCAGAACTGCACCTCTGACTTTGCCCATGCGTCCTCGGGGCGGTACCAGGTCCTTGAACATTCCCGATGCGACCGCGAGTAGAATGATTTTGGCGCAAGCAAATGACTGCGTGATTCGGGACATCAAGAGAGCTTGATCCACCATACTCTGGCGTAGGAGAATAAACGCTCTATTTGCAAAAATCCATAATTGGGCGCTTCGCTTACAACTGTCATTGCCTGCCAATCTCGGCGGGGCCGTCCATCGCAGGGCGACCCCGGTCGCCGGTCGATGGACGCCCTCTGATCGCTGTGTTAGCGTTGGACGGTATACAACAATAACCGCAGGAATCTCCTATGAAAGCGCGATACGCATTGCGGAATGTTCTAATGCTGGGCTCGCTGCTCGCCGTGCTGCTGGCCACCGGTTGCGCCTCTGGTCCGACTATCCGCAGCAATTTGGATCCCGCCGCGGACTTCAACAAGTTTCGCACCTTCGGCTTCTTTCAACCGCTGTCTACTGATCGGGAGGAGTACCAGTCGCTCATTTCACAACAGCTGGTCGCCTCCACAAAACGCGAACTGGAGGCGCGAGGCCTGCAATTCACCGACACCAATCCAGACCTGTTGATCAACTTCAGCGCCAATCTCGACCAACGCCTGCGCGTGACACAAACGCCGTCGATGTCATCACGCGGCCCGCATCCGAGCTGGCGCGGTGGCTACCGCACCTGGCCGACGTATCAACAAATCGATGTGCGCCAGTATACGCTGGGCACCATCGTGATCGATGCAGTGGACGCATCCCAACGACAGTTGGTGTGGGAGGGCCTTGCCACAAGCCGGGTCACCCAGCGCACCATGGATGACATCGGGCCCGTGCTCAATTCCGCAGTGGTCGACATCATGCGCGACTTCCCTCTGCCACCCAGGTAGCCAAACAGCAGGCGATGAATAACTTATGAGACGCATACCCCTATTGTTGATTCCATTCGCACTCCTGGCGCCGCTGTCGCCCTTGCATGCCCAGGAGAATCCGTCGATCAACCCCTCGCCGCAGGAGGCTGCCGCCACGCCGCAGGCTGATTTAGTTGCTGGCCTTCGTCAGGCACTGGAGAACCACCGCTGGACCCTGGCAACCGCAACCGATGGCGAAACGCGCCGCATCGATGCCCTGTTTCCGGAAGCAGCGCCTCCCTATATATTGACCTTCACCGATTCCATGCTCAATTTCCAGGGCGGGTGCAACAGCTTTTCCAGCAGCTACGACATCAATGCGCAGGGCCAACTGGTGGCGGGAACAATGCAGTCCACGATGATGGCCTGCGGCCCGGAGTTGATGCAGGCCGACACCGCGTTGGCCGCACTGCTGGCCCAACCCGTGCAGATAGCGCTCACGCCGGACGCGGTGCCGCAACTGCAATTGCAGACCGCCGCCAACGACACTTTGGGCTTGCAGGGGCAGATGCTCCCCGAAGCGTTGTACGGACCAGCCACCCTCATTTTCCTGGAGATAGATGCGCGGCAGCTGGCCTGCAGGAATCCGCGCAACGGGCAAACCACCTGTCTGCAGGCGCGCGAACTCCAGTTTGATGAGCAGGGTTTGCGCGTCCCGCCCCCGGGACCGTGGCAGCCTTTCTACGATGCCATCGAGGGCTATACCCATACGCCGGGCGAGCGCAATGTCGTACGTGTGAAGCGCTATGACCGCGGCGGGGCGCCGGGCACCAACGCACCGCTGTATGTACTGGACCTTGTCGTCGAAACGGAAGCAGTGGCGAAATAATGTGTCGCACTAATGTTCCGCAATAACGTGTCGCCATAAAAAGAGCGGCCCAACCGGGTCGCCCTGAGTAGCGCAGCAGCAGTACAAGCACAGGTCAAGTCAGCGTGAACGCGATGCCCGATCCGAATCCAGTCCCTGAGTCGCCATCGCGGAACACCGTTGCCGAGCTTGAAAACGACGCGATGAGTTTTGTGCTGGAATTGGCGCGCGCCCTGCATGAGTTCGGCACGCCTGCACATCAACTGGAAGTCGCCCTGGAGACTGTCGCCGGGAGTCTCGGCCTGACTGCCGAATTCTTCTCCAGCCCGACCAGCATCATGGTGGGCTTCGGCTACCGCATCGAGCAACGCGTACATCTGCTGCGCGTGGAACCCGCCGAACCCAACCTCGGTAAACTCGCACAACTGGACAGCGTTGTGCGCGATGTCGTTGACGGTCGCATCGGGGCTGTCGAAGGGCTACTGCGGGTTCATGCTGTCAAATCAGAAGCACCACTGTGGCCCACCTGGCTAACGCTGCTCGCCTTTGTCAGCGCATCGGGCGCCGTCGCGTGTTTCCTGCACGTGGAAGTGGGGGACGTAGCCGTGGCTGCACTTCTGGGCCTCGTGACCGGCCTTATCACACTTGCCACGTCAGGTTCACGCACCTCACGGCCCGTTATCGAGCCGCTGGCCGCATTCGCGGTGACGACAATCGCGCTGACAATCGACGTCTTCAAGGGTACCGGGACGGGATTCGCCACATCGCTGGCCGGCCTCATTGTGTTATTGCCCGGGCTCACCCTGACCATCGCGCTGACGGAATTATCCACCCGCCACCTGGTGTCCGGAACAGCGCGCCTCAGCGGCGTGATCATTGTGTTTCTCGGACTGGGTTTTGGCCTGGCGCTGGGTGCGGAACTCGGCGGCTTCCTGGGGGTTGAGCTGAAGAGCGTTCTGCAGCCGGACGCGCTGGCTTGGCTATCGCGCGCGTCACTGCCTGCCTGGGCGGAGTGGGTAGCACTGCTGATAGCTCCGCTGGCCTTCTCCGTGTTGCTCAAAGCCGCGCTACGGGACATTGGCTGGATACTGTTGACCTGCGCCAGCGCCTATCTGACGTCGCGTTTCGTGGGCGCGAGCATCGGCGAGGAGTTCGGCGCATTTCTCGGCGCATTTGTGATCAGCGCCGGCAGCAATTTGGCGGAGCGGCTGTATCGCCGCAGTTCGATTGTCACCGCCGTGCCGGGCCTGCTGATTCTGGTGCCCGGGGCAATAGGCTTTCGCAGTGTCACCTCACTGGTGGGTTACCAATATGAAGATGGCATCGCCATCGCTTTTCACATGGGCCTCATTGGCATTTCCTCGTGGCAGGTATGCTGGTCGGGAACGTGGCCACCAGCGCAATCAAGCACCGCAGGCTTTGACATGATGAATCTCGAAACATGGGAACTGCTCAGCAGCATGGTGACCGTGATCGGCCTGCCACTGGCGATCATCGTATTTTTCCTGCAAACACGCAGGGAACGCATCAACGATGAAATCATGGTTTACGAATCACTGTCCGATACGTACCAGCAATTCCTGCGAGTAGCGCTGCAACACTCCGATCTGCACCTGTTTTCCGAAGAGCGAACGCCAACGCTGAACGAAGAGCAGTACGACCGCATGATGGTCATTTTCACCATGCTGGTCTCACTGTTCGAACGCGCGTATATCCTCATTTACGACGAAAATGCCAGCGGTGTGCAGGCGCGTCGCTGGAACTCATGGAATGACTATATGCGTGAATGGTGCGCGCGCGAGGACTTCCGCGTGGAACTCGATAAGCTGCTGCAGGGCGAGGATGAAGATTTTTGCCGTTACATCCGCGCGCTAGCCGCACAGGCCGCGTCTCCAAAACGGTGAACGAGTGCCGACGACATCCCCGCGCAGGGCGCACCGGGGAGGTCGGTATGCCGCAGCGCAGCCAGCCATAATTTGTAAGTTTCGGTACACTTATTTGTTGCGGGCTGTCATTGTTCCACACCCGGCCACGGCACAGACTTTGCCTCGGTTGAATTTGGCCGTAGGCCCCGCTTGGCAAAACGAACGATAACGCTATGACAACACAAACTCTGGATACCCAAAGCCTCGGCGAGTACCTGTCGCGACACATTCCCGGTTTTCGCGGGCCGCTGACTGCGGAGAAATTCGCCGGTGGCCAGTCCAACCCCACGTTCAAATTGACTGCCGCGGACGGACAGCACTATGTCCTGCGGCGCAAGCCACCCGGTGAACTGCTCAAGTCGGCCCACGCGGTGGACCGCGAGTTCCGCGTAATCAGCGCGCTGCACGGCACCGATGTGCCCGTGCCGAAAACCCATGTGTTGTGCGAGGACAATGACGTCATCGGTTCCATGTTCTATGTGATGGAATACAAAGAGGGCCGCATCCTGTGGGACCCACTGCTGCCCGAGGCCGCCGATAACGCCGAGCGCAGCGCCATCTACGACGCCATGAACCAGACCATGGCCGCGCTGCACAATGTGGACGTGAACGCGGTTGGCCTGAGCGATTTCGGCCGGCCTGGAAACTATTTCGAGCGCCAACTGGATCGCTGGAGCAAACAGTATCGCGCATCGGAAACCCGGCATATCGCCGCGATGGAATCGTTGATGACCTGGCTTGCCGCGCGCATGCCGGAGGATGACGGCACTGTCAGCCTGGTGCACGGCGATTATCGGCTGGACAATATGATGTTCCACCCTACCGAGCCGCGCGTCATCGCGCTGCTCGACTGGGAGCTCTCCACGCTGGGCCATCCACTGGCAGACCTGGCCAACCAGTGCATGGCCTGGATGCTGCCGCGCGATGGCCGTATCAAGGGCCTGGGCGGGGTCGATCGTGCGGCGCTGGGCATCCCCACGGATGCCGAGTATATTGCCCGCTACTGTGAGCGCACCGGCCGCGACAATATCGACAACTGGAATTTCTACCTGGTGTTCTCACTGTTTCGGCTGGCGGCCATCCTGCAGGGTATTGTCAAACGTGCGCAGATCGGCACCGCCTCCAGCAGCGAGGCCGATGCCGAGGGCGACGCCGTGGGGCAACTGGCCGACCAGGCGATACTACTGATTGACTGATTCATAAACTCGCGCCGACGCGCGCTCCCAATCCCATTCACTCACAAGTCACTTACAAGGAAACAAGCCCATGGCAAACGAAGTACTGGTAGATGTAACGGATGGCATCATGACCGTCACCCTGAACCGTCCCGAGGCGAAAAATGCCGCGAACCGTGCAGTCGCTGTCGGCGTGGCCGCTGCCATGGATCAACTGGACAGCGATGACAGTATCCGCGTGGCGATCCTCACGGGCGCCGGCGGCACCTTCTGCGCGGGCATGGACCTTAAAGCGTTCGTCACCGGCGAGATGCCGATGGTTGAAGGGCGCGGCTTCGCCGGTTTGACCGAAGCCACGCCGCGCAAGCCGCTGATCGCGGCCATCGAGGGCTATGCGCTGGCTGGCGGCATGGAACTGGCGATCTCCTGCGACCTGATTGTCGCCGCTGACAACGCTAAATTCGGTATCCCGGAAGTGAAACGTGGACTCGCCGCGGCCGCCGGCGGGCTGATGAAACTGCCGCGCCAAATTCCGTCGCGCCTGGCGATGGAACTGGCCATCACCGGCGATTTTATTACCTCACAGCGCGCCTACGAGATCGGCCTGGTCAACCAGATCGTGCCCGCGGGCACTGCGCTGGAAGCCGCCAAGGCCCTGGCTGCCAAAATCGCTGCCAATGGCCCGCTGGCCGTCGCAGTGAGCAAACAGGTGATACAGGAATCCGCGGACTGGTCTTCTGAGGAGATGTGGAAAAAGCAGCAGGATTTGGTGATGCCGATCTTCGGCAGTGAAGACGCCATGGAAGGCTCCATCGCCTTCGCCGAAAAACGCGCCCCTAACTGGAAAGGCAAATAAGGAGTAAGACAATGTCAGAAGCATGGATTATCGACGCCTGCCGCACCCCTCGCGGCATCGGCAAAAAAGGCAAAGGCGCTCTCGCTGAGCAGCACCCGCAACACCTGGGCGCAACCGTATTGAAGGCCATCGCCGAGCGCAACAAGCTCAACACCGCCGAGGTCGACGACGTGATCTTCGGCACCAGTTCACAGCGCGGCCGCCAGAGCGGTGACCTCGCGCGCATGGCGGCGCTGGAAGCCGGTTACGACGTTCGCTCCAGCGGCATCACGCTGGACCGTTTCTGCGGTTCCGGCATCTCGGCGGTCAGCCTGGCGGCGATGAGCATCATGTCCGGCACCGAGGACCTGGTGATCGGCGGCGGCGCGGAGATGATGTCGGTCTACGGCGAGGAAGGCGCCATGCCCAGCATGTTCATGGACAACGGCAACCTTGCGCTGCGCGCACTGCACCCGCAACCGCACCAGGGCGTGTGCGCCGATGCCATCGCCAGCATGGAAAAAATCGACCGCACGGCGCTCGATGCACTGGCCTACGTATCGCAACAGCGCGCCGCCCACGCGATCAACAACGGCTATTTCGCCAAGAGCCTGGTCCCGGTGTATTCCGTGGACGGCACGCTGGCCCTGGACAAGGAAGAATTTCCGCGCCCGCAGACCACATTGGAAGGGCTGGCCGAACTCAAGGCCTCGTTTGCGCCGGTCGCCGATTACCCGCTGGATGAAAGCGGCACCACCTACCGCAGCATGGTATTGAAAAAATATCCCGGCCTGGACATCACGCACGTGCACCACGCGGGCAATTCCTCCGGCGTCGTGGATGGCGCTGGTGCCGTGCTGCTGGCATCGCCCGACTATGCCAAGGCGCACGGCATGAAGCCGCGCGCGCGCATCAGGGCGATGTGCAACATGGGCGACTGCCCTACCCTGATGCTGAACGCACCGGCCCCCGCGGCGCGCAAGGTACTGGCCAAGGCCGGCCTGTCCATCGCGGATATCGACCTGTTCGAGATCAACGAGGCGTTTGCCGTGGTGGCGGAGAAATTCATCCGCGACCTGGGCCTTGATCGCGACAAGGTCAACGTCAACGGCGGCGCGATGGCGCTGGGCCATCCCATCGGCGCGACGGGTGCGCTGTTGATCGGCACTGTGCTGGATGAACTGGAACGCCGCGACCAGCAGTTCGGCCTGATCACGATGTGTGCCGCCGGCGGCATGGCACCGGCGATCATCATCGAGCGCATCTAGCCCTCGCATTTGGGGTCAGAGTAAAAACCTCACGCGTGAGGTTTTTACTCTGACCCCAAATATCCTTGCCACCCCTTCTGCACCGCTTAACCCCACTACCTCTCTATCCTGCACAATACTCGGCAACGGGAGTTCGTATGTTTGAGTTCAGTGAAAAATCCCTGCGCTACCAGGCGCTGCTCAACGTGTTCATGGAGCAACACATCTACCCCAACGAGGAAGCCTATACGGAGCAACTGCACACAGCGGAGAATCGCTACAGTTACCTGCCGTTGATGGACGAGCTCAAAACCAAAGCCAGGGCGGCGGGGTTATGGAATCTGTTTATTCCCCCGTCACTGGCCGAGTTCAGCGACCACGGCGGACTGAGCAATTTCGACTACGCGCCCCTGGCGGAAACCATGGGCCGCGTGCTGTGGTCGCCCGAGGTGTTCAACTGCAACGCGCCGGACACCGGCAACATGGAAGTCTTCATGAAGTACGCCACGCCCGCGCAACAGGCGCAGTGGCTGACACCCTTGCTGGCCGGCGACATCCGCTCGTCGTACGCAATGACCGAACCACAGGTGGCCTCATCCGACGCCACCAATATCGAGCTGCGCATCGAACGCGATGGCGATGAATGGGTGTTGAACGGACGCAAGTGGTTTATCACCGGCGCGTTGTACGAGCGCACACGCATCTTCATCGTGATGGGCAAGTCAGACCCGGACAATCCCAGCCGGCACCTGCAACAGACCCAGGTACTGGTTCCCAAGGATACACCGGGGCTGCGACTGCTGCGTCCGCTGACCACGCTGGGCTATGACGATGCGCCGCTCGGCCATGCCGAACTCGTTTTCGACAACGTGCGCGTGCCGCTGGAAAACGTCCTGCTGGGCGAGGGTCGCGGATTTGAAATCGCCCAGGGCCGGCTGGGACCGGGCCGTATCCACCATTGCATGCGCTTGATTGGCGCAGCGCAGCGCTCACTGGAGCTGGCCTGCCAGCGCGTCGCGTCGCGCACCACGTTTGGTCGCACGCTGAGCCAGCACCAGTCGGTGCGCGAGGACATCGCGCGCTGCTTTTCCGAAATCGAAATGGCGCGCTTGCTGGTGCTGAAGACGTGCAAAAAATGGACGAGGTGGGCGCCAAGGGCGCGTTGGACATGATTGCCGCGAGCAAGACGTCCGTGCCACTGATGGCGCAGACCGTCATCGACCGCTGCATGCAGATTCATGGTGCCGGCGGTCTCACCGCTGATTATTTCATGGCCGAAGCATTCAGCTATGCGCGCTGGTGCCGTCAGGCAGACGGTCCGGACCAGGTGCACATGATGTCACTGGGGAAAATGGTGATAGCGCGGTACGCGCAGGGTTAAGTGATCAGGCAGCCCGGCGAGCGTCCTCGGCTTTGCCAGGCACCTTGCGACCGGTAGTTGGCTTGCCCCGCGCGGCGCCTTTCTTGCTGGTTACAGGCGCTTTACTGTCTGCCGCTTTCTTCACCTGCCCGGAAGGCAGGCGGTGCTCGCGCAGCGCCTCGCGATCCGCGCGGGTCGGCGGCGGGCGGCGGCGTGACGAACGCGGACGGTGGTACTCGGATTCATCCGGGCGCAGGTCGCCCTGTTCAAAGCGCAGCAGGATTTCTTCCATCGTGCGACTGATCTTGGTGCAGGTGCGGATCGACTCAATCGCGGGATAGGAGGAATGCTCACCCTCCTTCATCAACGCGATTAAATCCTTCTCCGACAGGTGCGACAGCAGTTTGGCGGGGTTATACCAGCCGAATTTCGGCACGATGTTGATGTCGCCGCTGTATTCCTGGTCCATCAGCGCGTGGACGCTACTGATCAACATGTTAAAGCGCGGCCAGGTTTCGCTGCGATTCTGCACCATGCCGCGGTAAAAATTGAGCACTTCTCGGCCAACGCCCACGCCCAGCGTACCCAGGGCTGAGGTCAGCGCGCTGCGCTTGCTTTCATTTTTCAGGAACGGAATCGCGATGGGATTCACCATGCTCACAATGTAGT
This sequence comes from Haliea sp., assembly GCA_016704305.1. Lineage (GTDB taxonomy): Bacteria > Pseudomonadota > Gammaproteobacteria > Pseudomonadales > Halieaceae > Marimicrobium. The sequence continues at coordinate 20,854 of JADJAL010000020.1, forward strand.
GATTGGCGGAATACAGCCGCTGCAGGCGCGGCGGGCAGGTCGTCGGCAATCGAGCCGTCCACCCATTTGCGCGTCGGCAGGTAGGGCTGGCGCTCCCCATGCTGGTTCTTGGCCATCAGCATGACCGGGGGAAATACGCCCGGCACCGCGCAAGACGCCATCACGGCTGCGCGCACGTACACGTTGGGCGAGGTAATCGCATTCAACAGGCGGTAGCGCTTGTACTGCTCAGCGGGCGCCACGGATATGCTGATCTGCCTGCCTGTTTTTTCATAGGCTTCCTGTAAGGTCAGGTCAGGAATCATGCGCGCGATAAGCTTCTCGAGATCGGCTACGTCGATCTGCGCATTGGCGCCGAAGAACATACGGGTAAAGGCGCTCGCCTCGCGTTCCGCCTCGGTCATTACATTCGCCGGATCGTAGAATTTCTCCAGTTCCGTGTCGGTATGCGTCCCCAGGGTTCCCGCCACCAGGGCGCCCGCACTGGAACCGGAGATGACCCGCGGCAGCAGGCCCTGTTCGAGCATGGTCTTGACCACGCCGAGGTGATAAAACCCCAGGACACCGCCGCCGCTGAGCATAAGGGCGGAGCGACCATAGCAAATGTTCACACGGTAGAAGAAATCGAGCTTTTGCTGTACGTCTATTTCGTTGCTGTCCAGCTCCGCGAGAAAGCGCAGCGCATCGTCAACCTCGTCGATGTATTGCTCAATCAGTGTTTTGGTGCCGAATTTGGCGCGGCCATACAGGCTGTGACGTCCGATGCCATCAATGTTGCCGTGAATGCCCTCGTTGAGGGTGAACAACAGGCCGTGGTGGTCATGCCGGGCTCGCAGGCTGCGCAGTTTATCCAGGCGCAATCGAATCTGTGCGTAATCGTACTGGCTGGTCTGGTCTACCTGCCGCCAGCGCTTCTGCCCGGAAAGTTCATCGTGCGCCTGGGCGAATTCTGCCCATTCGTCATAATTCGCAGCGCTGTTCATCTGCTTCTCTAATTGCTTTAATTTGCGCGAATTTCTCACAGGATCAGCCCTCATATTGCATCCGGGTTTTACGCCGATTGTACTAGCATATGCCAATTAGAGGATGACGAATAGCAGTCGCCTTGCCGTAATGCGAGGCGGTTCAGACCTTCATCCCCTGCCGCGCCAGAGTTGCGCAAAAACAGTGCAGTATCCGGCACATCTGCATTTTTGCACAATTCGCCCGCACAGAGTGGACTCCGTACATAAAGTCCTTAAAATGGCCGTTTGTCATGCAATCTCATGAAAAACCGTTGCCATGACAACGCAAGCCTATAACTACAAGGGACCAGCTTTGCGCGCTTACCTGCTCGTCGTTGTTTTATTGCTGCTGATTTTCGGCAGCATTGCGGGCTTCCTGTACAACAAATTTTCAGTGCTGTCCGACACGGATTTCACCCCCCCGCCAATCACGATCGCCGCCGCGACAGCACAATCCGCAATCTGGCCGTCGGAGCTGGAAGCGGTTGGTACGATACGCGCCGCGCGCGGCGTAGAACTGAGCGCTGAAACCAGTGGCGAAGTGATTGACATCGCAGTCCGCTCTGGCGAAAAAATCAAAGCCGGCCAAACGATCCTGACGCTCAATGACGGCGTGGAAAAAGCCGGGCGCAGTCAACAGGAGGCAAACCTCAAGCTGGCGCGCCAGTTATTTGAGCGCGACGCCAGACTGATAAAGCAAAAGACAATCCCGCAAAGCCAGTACGACCGCTCGCTGGCGGACCTGGACAGCGCGATTGCGCAGTTGGCGGAGACCAACGCGCAACTGGACAACAAGAGTATCGTGGCGCCGTTTGATGGGACCACCGGTATTATCCGGGTGAAGGTGGGCGACTATATTGAATCCGGCACGCCGATCGCCAACCTGCAGGATCTCACGGAACTGGAGATCGATTTTTCCGTGCCAGACAGGTATTTCCCCAGCCTGCGCCCGGGCCTGGCAATCGCCGTGCACGTCGCCGCATTTCCGGAGCGGGTGTTCCACGCAACCCTGAGTGCCATTGACGCCAGGGTCGATACGGGGACGCGCAACCTGATGCTGCGCGCGACACTGGAGGAAAGCGCGGGCCTGCTGCCAGGCATGTTCGCCCGCATGGTGATCGACCTGGATCAACCGAGGCGTGTTGTCACCGTGCCAGAGACCGCCGTCAGCTACTCGCTGCACGGCAATACCGTGTATGTGCTGGTACAAAGCAAAGGCAAAACCACGGCGCAACCGCGGGTTGTAGAGACTGGCGATACTCGCGATGGCCAGATCGCCATTACCAGCGGGCTGCTCAGCAGCGAATGGGTCGTCACTGTCGGCCAGAACAAACTGTACCGCGACGCCCGCGTCGTGATCGATGACCAAGTCAACTTTTAGCCGCTGATGTCGTTCACCGACCATTTCATACAACGGCCTGTGCTGGCGATCGTGGTCAGCAGCCTGTTGCTGCTGCTCGGCGGCGCGGCGATGTCGCGCGTGAACGTACGCGAATTTCCGGAACTGGAACGCAGCGTCATTTACGTGGAAACCATCTACCCGGGTGCGAGTGCGCGCACGGTACAGGGCTTCGTCACCACGCCGCTGCAAGTCAGTATCGCCGGCGCCCGCGGCATTGAGTACATGACATCGATCAGCAACCCGGGCAGTTCGGAAATCGAAGTGCATGTACGCCTCGGCGAGAGCAGTCGCGACGTATTGTCCGAGGTGATCGCCAAGGTCAATGAAGCGCGCGGCGACCTGCCCTCGGACGTCGAGGAGCCCGTCATCACCACGGCCACCGGTGGCGACGCCATGATGTATCTTGCGTTTTATTCCAAGGAGATGAATCCCTACCAGATCACCGACTACCTCCTGCGCACGGTACAGCCAGAACTCGCCACGCTGGAGGGCGTCGGCAAGGTCAAGATTTTTGGCCGCTTCCTGGCGATGCGTATCTGGCTGGATCCGGTGCGCATGGCCGCCCTGGGTGTCACCGCATCCGACGTGAGAGAGGCGATCGAACGCGACAACTACGTCAGCACATCCGGCGCGACCGAGGGGAATCTGGTGCGAGCAATGGTGGACGCACGCACCGACATGAAGACCCCCGAGGACTTTGCGGGACTGGTCGTGCGCCAGGCCGGTGAGGAACGGGTCAGGCTCGGCGATGTGGCGGATGTTGAATTGTCTGCGGAAACCACCCAGCTCAGAACGCTGTCCAGCGGTCGCGATGCCGTATTCATGGCCATTTCACAGACACCGGATGCCAACCCACTGGATGTCTCGCGGGTCGTGCACGAGGCATTGCCGGGGCTGCGTGAAAACCTGCCCGCGGATATGGAACTGTTCATGGATTGGGACGGCAGTATCGTCATTGACGAGGCCCTCAAGGAAGTCGTGATCACACTGCTGCAGGCCAGTCTCATCGTCATCCTCGTCATCTACCTGTTCCTCGGTTCAATCCGCGTGGTGCTGATTCCACTGGTGGCAATACCGCTGTCGCTGATTGGCGTCGTTTTCCTGATTCTCGCAATGGGCTTCTCGCTCAACCTGCTGACGCTGCTGGCGATGATCATCGCCATCGGCCTGGTGGTGGATGACGCCATCGTGGTGGTGGAAAATGTACACCGCCATATTGAACTCGGTGCTTCACCCCGCGAAGCCGCGCTGGTGGGCGCGCGCGAGGTCGCGATACCGGTGGTGACGATGACCCTGACGCTGGCTGCGGTGTACGCTCCCATCAGTTTTATCGGCGGCCTCACCGGCGCACTGTTCAGTGAATTTGCGCTGACGCTCGCCGGCGCCGTGTTGGTATCCGGCATCGTCGCACTGACCTTGAGTCCGATGATGTGCTCCCAGGTGCTCAGGGACCGCGCGCACCAGGGACGCCTCGCCACCTGGCTGGATCGGCGTTTCCACTGGCTTATTCATCATTACCGGCGCTTGCTGTCCATCAGCCTCAACCACCGCGGCGCGGTGATCCTGTTCGCCGTGGCGATCCTGGCCAGCCTGCCTGTGTTGTTCTCGCTCGCCCAGGAGGAGTTGGCGCCCGAGGAGGATACCGGGGGCGTCTATGTAACGGGCATCGCGCCGCGCTACGCCAACCTTGAGTATACGAACTACTTCCTCGAAGAAGTCGTGAAGATATGGAAGGGTATCCCCGAGTTCAGCCACTCGTGGCAGGTCATCCTTCCGAACCAGAATTTCGGCGGCATCACACTGCACCCCTGGGCGGAACGAGAGCGCACGCAGCAGGAAGTACAGGCGGAGTTCCAGGAAAAGATCAGTCGCGTCGCGGGCATGGAGATGTTCGCTTTCGGCACCCCGCCACTGCCAGGTTTCGATGCGGGATTGCCGGTCAGTTTTGTCGTCGCCTCCACCGAGGATTACGAGGAAGTAAAACGCGTGGGCGAGGAACTGGTCAAAGCGGCGAATGAATCCGGGCTGTTCGTATTCATTACCCAGTCGCTGGATTTTGACCGTCCCGAGATCAAGATCAATATCGACCGGGAACTCGCGGCGCGCCTCGGTATCTCGATGCGCGAAATTGGCCAGACCCTGTCGGTGATGCTGGGTGAAGCAGAGGTGAACCGCTTCAATCTCGACGGACGCTCTTACAAGGTGATCCCGCAGGCCGCCAGGGGCTTCCGCCTGACCAAACAGGAGCTGGAAAAATATTACGTGCGCACCGCCAGCAACGAACTGGTGCCACTCTCGGCACTGATATCGCTGGAGTCCAAGGTCGAACCCAACGAGTTGACGCAATTCCAGCAGATGAACAGCACCACCGTGCAGGGCATCATGATGCCGCCCAACAGCCTTGGCACTGGCCTGGCGTTCCTGGCGGAGAAACTGGAAGAGATCGCGCCCGGTGGATTCAAAGCGGGTTATACCGGCGCTTCGCAACGCTTTATGCAGGAAACCTCGTCCTTCCCTGTTCTGTTCTTGCTGTCGCTCATCCTCATCTTCCTGGTGCTGGCCGCCCAGTTCAACAGCTTTCGCGACCCCATCGTGGTGCTGCTGAGTGTGCCGCTGTCGATTTTTGGCGCCGTGGTCCCCATCGCGCTGGGATTTGCCACACTGAACATTTACACGCAGATCGGCCTGCTGACATTGATCGGCCTGATCAGCAAGCACGGCATCCTGATCGTGGAATTTGCCAACAAGCTGGTGCTGCAGGGCATGACACGACACGAGGCCGTGCTGGAGGCCGCATCCCTGCGCCTGCGCCCGATACTGATGACAACCTTTGCCACCGTGATGGGAGTATGGCCGCTGGTCATCGCCACTGGCCCTGGCGCCAACAGCCGCTTCAGTATCGGCTTGATGATCACCGCTGGCATGCTGGTGGGCACCATCTTCACGCTGTTTGTGATTCCGGTGTTTTACCTGCCGCTGCGTCAGCAGCGTGCGCAGCAGCTTCCCTCTGGCGCCGACACAGAAGCCACTCCTGTCCTGACATCCTGACGCTCGTCACCTGCGCAGCACTCGCGTAAGCAAACCGGGATCGCTGTTGTGGCACGGAGGGAGGCAGATGATTCCGCTTTCACCCTGCGGTGAGTGAGCTTTTCGAACAAGCAGGGTGGAAGCGGGATCGTCTGCCGGCGCCCTGACGCGATCCAATGCCTTCAACTCAGCGAATGCAGAAGACCAAAACACAAACCCACTTGGGTAGACGCACCATTGTGCGGTATCGTGCCCATCTATAATTAAACGCTGACCGCGACCCCGAGGACTCCCCATGACCGCAATTCACAAGAGAGTGTTCTTTCGCCTGCGCCAAAAACTGATGGGCGCGTTTATCACCAAACCACAACCCAAACCCCTGGTGCTTCTGGGGCCGGGGTCGGCGCTGCAGTTGGGCCAGCTGATAGGCAGCTTCGGCATGCGCAAGATTCTTGTGGTGACCGATAAACCGCTGCGCGAGCTTGGCGTGCTCGATCCCACGCTGCAGGCATTGCACGACGCCGGCGTGGAGACTGCAATTTTCGACGGTGTGCTGCCGGACCCCACGGAGCAGGTCGTCGACCTGGGCATCGACTGTTACCACCGTGAGCGCTGCGATTCGGTACTTGCGTTCGGCGGCGGCTCCTCGATAGACGCCGCCAAGGTGATCGCGCTGGGTGCGGCCAACCACTGCAAGGCGGCGGCCTGCATCGGCGCGAAGAAGTGCAAGCTGCCCGCTGCACCGTTTTTCGCCGTTCCAACCACCGCAGGCACCGGATCGGAAGCCACATTCATTGCCGTGATATCCAACAACGAGACGCACGCAAAAGGCGGCGTGATAGACCCCAGCCTGATCCCGAAAGCCGCCGCACTGGACCCTGAAGTGATGCGCGGACTACCGGCGCACATCACCGCCGCCACCGGCATGGATGCGCTGACGCACGCGATTGAATCCTACATCGGCCGCTGGCGCACCGACGACACCGACTACTACGGACTGGCGGCCTGCCGCCTGGTGTTCGACAACCTGGCCGAGGCCTGCCGCAATGGCAGCAACCTGCAGGCGCGCGAGGCGATGGCGCTGGCATCGCACTACGGCGGGCTGGCCATCACCAACGCGCTGGTCGGCTACGTGCACGCCATTTCCCACAACCTGGGCGCGAAGTACAGCATTCCGCACGGGCTCGGCAATGCGATGGTGCTGCCCCACATACTGGAACTGCTGAAAGACGACGCCAGCGAGAAACTGGCCGATATCGCCGTACACTGCGGTATCGGCGAGCGGCGGGAACCCGTCCCGACGCTGGTGCGCAAACTGATCGATAAAGTATGGGCGCTCAACGACGAGATCGGCATCCCGCGCACCAGCGAGGTGATCCGCGAGCAAGACATTGAAGCGCTGGTGACGGCGGCGATCACCGAGGGCGGCAGCTATCCCTCGCCACGCTTCATCACGGAAGATGAATGCCAGGGTGTTCTCAGGGCGCTGCGCGCAGCGTAGCGCTAGTCCTTCTTCTCGCTTGGCGACGCCGTGCCTTCGGCCTCAGCAGCCTTGCGGTACTCATCCACCAGGTGGCGCTTGTAGAGCTTGCCGTTGTCCATGCGCGGCAGCTTGGGATGAAAATCCAATGAACGCGGCATCTTGATATTGGAAATACGCTCGCGCAGCCACTCCATGATCTCGATCGCCGTCTCGTCGGTGGCGTCGGCCCAGTTCATCGGTTCGATCACGGCCTTCACCTCCTCGCCAAACTCCGCGTTCGGAATGCCGAATACCGCCACGTCCGCCACCTTGTCATGGCTGGCCAGCAGGTTCTCCACTTCCTGCGGATAGATGTTCACGCCGCCGCTGATGATCATGAAGTTCTTGCGGTCGGTGAGGTAGAGAAAACCGTCCTTGTCCACATAACCGACATCGCCGGTGGTGGCCCAGCCCTTGTCGTTGTAGGCTTCGGCCGTCTTCTTGGGTTCATTGTGGTAGTGAAACTTGGCCTGGCCACCGCCGAAATACACGGTGCCTGTCTCGCCCGTTGGGACTTCATTGCCGTCGTCGTCGAGGATGTGCAGTTCTCCAATCAGCGCCGGGCCGACCGACCCCTTGTGCGTCAGCCAGTTCTTCGAATCGATGATGGTGACACCCGCGCCCTCGCTGGCCGCGTAATACTCCACGATGATCTCGCCCCACCATGCGATCATTTTCTCCTTGACGTCGATCGGGCATGGCGCGGCCGCATGAATCGCAAACTGCATCGAACTCACGTCATACGCGTCGCGCACCGCCTGCGGCAGCTTGAGCATGCGCGTGAACATGATCGGCACCCACTGGCTGTGCGTGACGCGGTGCTCCTCGATCAGTTTGAGCGCCAGTTCGGGCTCGAACTTCTCCATGATGACGCAGGTGCCGCCGTAGTAGGTCGCCATCATGGTCCAGTGCAGTGGCGCCGCGTGGTACAGCGGCGCCGGAGACAGATAGACCGTCTCCTCACCGAAGCCGAACGCGGCGCCAAAGGCAGAGGCAAAGGGCGGCGCATTGACGTCGCGGGAGTACTCCGTGGCAAACACGCCTTTCGGCTGGCCCGTGGTGCCGGACGAATACAGCATCGGCACACCGTTACTCTCATCGGCAATAGGAGTGGCGGGCTGGAAATCCACGGCCTCCTCCCACGGCTCGTAACCTTCAATGATGCCGCCGACCATGTAGAAGTGATTCACGCCGACGGCCTCGTCGCGTACCTGGCGGGCCACCTCCAGCAGCGCATACGAGCCGATGAACAGTTTGGCGCCGCAGTTCTGCAGGATGTACGCCGTCTCGCTTTTTTTCAAATGTGTGCTGATGGGCGTGAAGATCAGCCCGCTGCGCTGCGCCGACCACACGATCTCGATGAACTGGTGGCAGTTCTCGACCATCATGCCGATGTGGTCACCGGCTTTCAGGCCCAGCGAACGAAACAGCTGCGCGCCCTTGTTGGAGCGGCGATCCAGTTGCCCGAAAGTGACCATCTCGCCCGAGGCGCCCATGATGATGGCGGGTTTGTGCGGATAAGTCTGCGCGGTAATGCTGGGATGGGGCATGGGTATTCCTCTTATCGAATGTACTCTGCGGGTGCGCGGTTGCGTCACCTTACACTATAGGATTTACACACGGAAAGTGACAGCGCCTCAGCGAAAACGCATCACTCCCTGCTGCATCGTGGTGGCCACGAGACGCCCCTGCCGGGTGTAAAAATTGCCCCGCGCCAGGCCGCGACCACCGCCGATGCGCTCCGCTTCCACCGTGTGCAACAACCAGTCATCGGCGCGAAACTCCTCGTGGAACCACAGCGCGTGATCCAGGCTGGCGACCTGGAAATTGCCGCTGGCAAAGTGGCGTCCGTGGGCGATCAGGCAGACATCGATCAGGAAGGCATCCGACATATAGGCCAGCAGCGACTGGTGCAAACCCAGGCCACCAGGCACCGGGCCGGTCGTTTTCATCCACGCCTGCAGCACCGGCTCGCGCGGCACCGGATTTTCCCAGTCCACCGGCTCCACCACGCGGATGTCCAGGTCCTCGCCGGTGGTAATCATAAAACTCTCGTCGAGCTTGCCGGCCTCCAGGCTGAGCTGGCGTTCACTGGGCAGCGACTCCGGCGGCGGCACCTGCGGCATGTCAGGCTGGTAATCATCGCCGATAGAGGGCATCTGGAACGACAGGGAACTGACAAGGATCGGCTTGCCATCTTGCAACGCGACGACCCTGCGCGAACTAAAGCTGAGGCCATCCCGCGCCCGCTCTACCTCAAGCACGATTTCTTTCGCGGGATCTCCCGGGCGCAGGAAGTACGCTTGTTGCGAATGCAGCACACGCTCAGCGTCCACTGTCGCCACCGCCGCGCTGACGCACTGCGCCAGCACCTGGCCGCCGTACACCCGGAACGCCGCAGGGTGCATGTTGCCGGCGATAAATCGATCCGTACCCGCCGGTTGCGGATTTAACACCTGTAGCAGTTGGTCGAGCATGGGGGTCACGTTGTCGTTCGCGGAGCCGACATTATCCAGATTTGTGCGGCCATGCCAAACGCTGTTTGCATAGTCGCGGTAGGGGGTGGCGGCCGGGGAGAGACAGCAGCGTGGGGACCGCCAACCCCAGTGCGGCGGGACGTCCTGTCGCCGCGCCCCAACCACTGCGGCGCTTCACCATAGCTAATAGCCCCATTTGCAAACTGCAACGCAGTACCCAGACGCTCTTCGTGCATCGCCAACGCAATATTTGATACCCTGCTGACGAACACATCTCGCAAACGTCACTCCACCATTTGAGAAGGAGACGCCATGAGCAGCACATTATCCCCGGCCGAACTGCGTCGCAGGATACGTGCCGGTGAACATACCGGGAACACCTCGGGCTCCGCACCGGGCTTTGTGCAATGCAACATTGTCATCCTCCCGGCCAGCCACGCGCATGATTTCCTGCGCTTTTGCCAACTCAACCCCAAGCCCTGCCCGCTGGTTGCCGTCGGCGAACCCGGCGACGCATCGCTGCCCGCGCTGGGCGACATAGATATACGCACCGACGTACCCGCGTATCGCGTGTTCCGGGGCGGCGAATTGAGCGAGGAAGTAAACGATATCACCGCGCTGTGGCAGGACGACTTCGTCACTTTCGCCCTCGGCTGCTCGTTTTCGTTCGAAGAGGCGCTGTTGGCCGATGGCCTGGAGGTGCGCAACATCTCGCAGGGCGTGAATGTGCCGATGTACCGCACGAACATCGACTGCATCGGCAGCGGGCCGTTCACCGGCAAGATGGTGGTCAGCATGCGTCCCTATCGCGCGGCGGATGCGATACGCGCGATACAGATCTGCTCGCGCTTTCCCGCCGTGCACGGCGCGCCCATCCATCTCGGTGACCCACAGTTGATCGGCATCGATGATCTGTCACACCCGGACTTTGGCGACGCCGTGCGCATCGATGCGGGCGAGCTGCCGGTATTCTGGGCCTGCGGGGTGACGCCACAGGTCGCGCTGCAGGCGGCGAAGCTGCCGCTCGCGATCACCCACAGTCCCGGGTGTATGCTGGTGACCGACAAACGCAACAGCCAGTTGGCCGTGTTGTAAACCCGGCCGTTCGGACAACAGGACAAGCACGATGCTACTCAATTGCGATCTGGGCGAAAGCTATGGCAGCTGGACGATGGGGCACGACGCCAGCGTCATGCCGCATATCGACCAGGCCAGCATCGCCTGCGGCTTTCACGCCGGCGACCCGCTGACCATGCGCCGCACGCTGGCGCTGGCCGGTGAACACGGCGTGGCCATCGGCGCCCACCCAGCCTATCCCGATCTCGTTGGCTTTGGCCGGCGCAGCATGGCGCTGGGCAGCGAAGAACTGATTGCCACCCTGCACTACCAGATCGCCGCGCTGGACGGCATGGCGCGCAGCCAGGGACTGACGCTGAGCTACGTCAAACCGCACGGTGCGCTGTACCACGACATGATGGGCAGCACAGCCGTGCGCGCCGCCGTGCTGCAGGCCGTGGCCAGCTATGCCAGCGGCGGGCAGCCGCTGGCGTTAATGCTGCAGGCCACCGCACACGCCGCGGAGCATAGGGCGCAAGCACAGGCTGCCGCAGTACCGCTGTTGTTTGAAGCGTTTGCGGACCGCTGCTACGCGGACGACGGCAGCCTGTTGCCGCGCAGTCGACCCGGCGCGGTCCACGCGCGCGAGCGCATGCTGGCGCAGGTGGCGCAATTGCAGCGGGACGGCGCGGTGACGACACACGGCGGCAATGTCCTGCCATTGCACTTCGATACAGTCTGCGTGCATGGCGACAACCCGGAAGGCGTCGCCGCCATCGCCGCGATTCGCGCGCTGCTGCAGGGCGGCTGAATGACGGTGAAGCTGCACACGGTGGGCGAGGACGCGCTGATGCTGTATCTCGGCGCTAGCGCCGATGAACAGACGCTGGCCAGGGTGCAGGCCGCAGCCGCCGCCATCGAACACGCATTGGGCAGCGAACTCATCGATCTGGTGCCCTCCTACGCGTCGGTGCCGATCCTGTACGATCCGCTGCGCTCGGAGCGGCTGCAGATCTCGCGCCGCGTGCGCGCTGCCGTGGACGCATTGCAAGTGCAGCACGCCGCGACCGCGCGCAGCGTGGTATTGCCCGTGTACTACGCCGCTGAATCCGGTGCCGACCTCGAGTCGCTGGCGACGCGCGCCGGCCTCTCGAGCGATGAACTGATTGCACTGCACACCGCCCCCGCATACCGCGTCTACGCCATCGGCTTCGCGCCCGGCTTTGCCTACCTCGGCGAGGTCGATGAACGCATCGCCGCGCCGCGCCTGGCTACGCCCAGGGCCGCCGTGCCGCGCGGTTCGGTCGCGATCGCTGATCGCCAGACGGCGGTCTATCCCGCAGAGTCTCCCGGTGGCTGGAACCTGATCGGCCGCTGCCCCATCCCGATGTTCGATCCCGCTGCACAACCGTGCATGCCGGTCGCGGTCGGCGACAGCGTGCGCTTTGAGGCCATCGACCGCGAGCGCTACCTGGCACTCGGCGGAGAACTGTCGTGAACATGGCAGTGGTGCAAGCCGGCATGCTCAGCCTGCTGCAGGACAGCGGGCGGCGCGGACAGCATCGCCTCGGGCTGACCACCGGCGGCCCGCTGGACGGCGAGGCGTTCCACTACTGCAACGCCCTGCTGCAAAACCCTGCGGGCAGCACCGCCATCGAGGTCAGCGTGGGCGGACTGCAATTGTCTGCACAGGTCGACACCTACATCTGCCTCACCGGCGCGGCGATGCCACTTGCGATCAACGGGGAGGAGAAGGCCCTGTGGGAAGTACACCCGGTGCGCGCGGGCGATACCCTGCAGATTGGCTTTGCCCGCAGCGGCTGTCGCGCCTACCTCGGTGTTGCGGACGGCTTCCAGATTACGCCGAGCTTCGGCAGCACCGCCACCGTGGTGCGCGAGCACATCGGCGGCCTGTGCGGCGACCGCCTGCAAATCGGCGACCAACTGCCCTGCCCCGCCGTCACGACGCGCAAGCGCCTGTACCTGCCGGTACAGGAGCAGCCGCGCTACCAGAACACGCTCACCGTGCGCGTGATACCCGGCTACCAACAGCGGCATTTCAACCGGATTGAGCAGCGGCGCTTTTTCGGCGGCAGGTTCCGCGTGTCGGAGCGCTGCGATCGCATGGGCTATCGGCTGGAGGGACCCGTCGTCGGCTGCGACATGGCGGGCATCCTGTCCGAGGGTATCTGTTTCGGGGCGATCCAGGTTCCGCCGGATGGCCAGCCGATCGTGTTGCTCAATGATCGCCAGACCATCGGCGGCTACCCGAAGATCGGTGCCGCGCTGTCGCTGGACGCCGCGCGCCTCAGTCAACTGACGACGGGCGCCAGCGTGTATTTCGCGCCGATAACGGTGCGCACGGCGCATCGCGCACTCGATCTGGCCCAGCGCTTTTGGCGCCAGCGGCCGCTCCGGGAGCGCCAGCCATGAACGAACTGGCGCTGAGCACGGCGATCGAGGCGGCCCTGGTCGCGCGCAATCCGCGCCACATGCAGGTCGCGCGGGCCGCGCTGCTACCCGGCTATTTCCAGCGCGCCGCCAGCCTGCTGCGCGAACTGCGCGGCACCGTGATTATCGGCACCGGATTTCCCGTCGCCGGCACGTTCGAGACCGACGGGCCAGTGGGCGCGATGGCGCTCTACCAGGCGCTGGCTACACTGGGCGCGCGGCCCGTGATCGCCTGCGGTGCCCCGCTGTCGCACGCACTCATGCAAGAGTATGACGTGCTGGAATTGCGCGCCGGCTGCCCGGCGTCCGCGCAGGTCGAGGCGCGCAGGCATCTGCAGGCGCTGCGGCCGCAGGCGATAATCGCCATTGAGAGTCCGGGGCTTACTGCGGATGGTCGTTACTATAATATGCGCGGCGACGACATCACCGCCCACTGCCATCTGTTCGACCCTTTCGTCACGCTGGCCGACTGCCCTACTATTGCGATCGGCGACGGCGGCAATGAAATCGGCATGGGCAATATCGCCGGTGCGCTCGCAGGCCTCGATATCCGCGCGGCGGTCACCGGCTGCGATGAACTGCTGGTGGCGGATGTGTCCAACTGGGGCGCGTATGGCCTTATCGCGTTCCTGGCCTACTGGGCAGGGCGCGACCTGCTGGCGAATATATCTCCGCTGGCGCTGCTGCAACATCTGTCTACGCACGGCAGCGTCGACGGGGTAACGCGGGAGAACACCCTGACCGAGGACGGCCTGCCGGTTGAAGCAGGGATAGGGGTTATTGCGCAACTGCGCGAACTGACAAACTTTTCCACTGGCAAACTTTTCCACTGACAAATTTTTCCACTGACAGGGTTTACCGCTGACAAGCGACTGTAAACGAACAAGGGACGCGCAATGAGCACAGTGTATCTGAACGGCAACTACCTCCCGATGAGCGAGGCGCGCATCTCCCCGATGGATCGCGGCTTTCTGTTCGGCGACGGCATCTACGAAGTGGTGCCCTCCTACGACGGCGCGCTGGTGGGATTTGCGGCGCACCTGTCGCGCATGCAGAACGGGCTCGACGCGATCGAAATACCGCTGCGCATCGATGCGGCGCAATGGCGTGAGATTGCCGCGCAACTGATCGAACGCAACGGCGGCGGCAACCTGGGGCTCTACTTCCATGTGAGTCGCGGCGCCGATACCAAGCGTCATCACGCCTACCCGGCCGGCGTTGCCCCCACGGTGTTCGCCTTTGCCTACGAGATACCACCGGCGCCGGTACCCGACAAGGCGGTGGTGACACCGTATAAAGTAGCCACCGCCGAGGACCTGCGCTGGCAGCGTTGCAACATCAAATCCACCTCGCTGCTCGGCAATGTCATGCATTACCAGCACGGGCACGTCGGCGGACAGGACGAAACCATCCTGTACAACAGCCAGGGCGAACTCACCGAAGCCGCGGCCTGCAACGTGTTCGTGGTGAAGAACGGTGTCGTAGCGACGCCATTGTTGGACGCGCAGAAGCTGCCCGGCATCACCCGCTACATGCTGCTGGCGATACTGCGCAGCGACGGCAGTATTCCCGTCGAGGAACGCGTGATCACGCTGGACGAACTGCGGGCTGCGGATGAGGTCTGGCTGACCAGTTCGAGCAAGGACATCGTGCCGGTCATCGCGATCGATGGCCAGCCGGTTGGCGACGGCGCGGTCGGCGATGTCTGGCTTGCGGCGCAAACGCTCTACAGCGCGCACAAGTTCGAGTTCTGATGGCCAGGCCCAACCAGGCGCGGCTGGACCTGCGCGCACTGCGCCACAACGTGGGCGTGGTCCGCCGCCTGGCGCCGCGCGCGAAAATCATGGCGGTGGTCAAAGCCAACGCCTATGGACACGGCGCGGTGACGATTGCAGGCGCACTGCAATCCGAGGTCGACGCAGTGGCCGTCGCCTGCATCGAGGAAGCGCTGGAATTGCGTTACGCTGGTATTGCCACGCCCATCCTGCTGCTGGAGGGCGTGTTCGAGCCGGGGGAACTGCAGCAGGCCGCGCAACTGGACCTGTGGCTCACCATCGACAACGAGCATCAATTGCGCTGGTTGGAAGAGGCGACACTACCTGCGCCCATTACCTGCTGGCTCAAGGTGGATACCGGCATGAACCGCCTGGGCGTGACGCCCGGTTCAGCGCCGCTCTTCTTCCAACGCCTGCTGGCAAGCAGCAACGTCCGCAACGAAATCGTAACCTGCACCCACTTCGCCTCGGCTGATGACGTAATGAACCAGCAGACGGAGCAACAACTGGCGAAGTTCGACGCGCTGCCCTTCCCCACCCTGCGCAGCGCCGCCAATTCCGCGGGCGTGATCGGGTGGCCACAGGCCCATTACGACTGGGTGCGCCCCGGCTACATGCTGTTCGGCAATTCGCCCATGCTGGAGCCGCACGTCCACGCGCACGGCCTGCTACCGGTGATGACGCTGGTGTCCGCCGTGATTTCCCTGCGCGACGTGGCGGCGGGCGAGACCGTGGGCTACGGCGGCACCTGGGTCGCCACGCGTGCCTCGCGCATCGCAACCGTCACCATCGGCTATGGCGACGGTTACCCGCGCCAGGCGCTCAATGACACCCCGGTGCTCGTCAACGGCCAACGCGCGCGCCTGGCGGGCCGGGTTTCCATGGACATGATCACCGTCGATGTCACCGACCTTGAGCACGTTGAAATCGGCTCCGAGGTGGTGCTGTGGGGCGAGGGATTGCCGCTGGCGGAGGTCGCCGACAACGCCAACACTATCGGCTACGAACTCACCACACGCATGCCCGCGCGCACGCCGAGGATTGTGGTGCATGACTGAGGTGACCTGCACACAACCGACGCAACTAAAGCAACCGACCCAACTACAGCACATTCTTGCGCACCAGGCGGCCGCGCACGCGGACAGCGTCGCGTTGTGGTGGCAGGGCGCAGCGATCAGCTACGCAACATTGCAACACAACAGCGCGGCCACGGCCGCTCGCCTGGCCGCCACCGGCGCAAGCGGCGACCGCGTCGCCGTGCTGTCGTGGAATTGCCCGGCGTTCGTCGAACTGATCTATGCGACAGCAGCCGCCGGCAGAATCCTGGTGCCGCTCAACGCCAGGCTGGCGCCCGCCGAATTGATTTACCAACTGCAGTCCTCGGGCGCCACGCTGTTATTTGCCGATCCCGCACTGCTGGCACCGGTGCAGGCACACAGTGATTTTCCAGCGGGCCTGCAGGTCATCTCGCTGGATGACGACTACACCGAATGGCGCGCACATCCGAACACCGCATCGTTGCCCACGACACAGCCAGACGACCCGGTGTGGATACTGTTCACCTCCGGCTCGACAGGCCGGCCCAAGGGCGCGGTGCTGACCCATCGCTCTTTCATGGCGGGCCTGCGCTCCGCTGCGCTGGCGCGACCGGTAGAGCCTGCGGATAAATACTACTATCCGTTTCCACTGTTCCACGTCTCGGCGCACAACGTGTTGTTGCAACACCTGCACGGCGCGGCCGTGGTGCTGGCCCGCGCGTTCGATGCACAGGACACACTGCAGGCCTGCCGCGATCTGCGGGTCACCACGATGTCGCTGGCGCCGACGATGATCGCGCTGTTGCTCGACCATCCCGACTTCACGCCATCCGACCTGCAATCCGTGCGCACCATCGGTTACGGCGCCTCGGCGATGCCGCAAACGCTGTTGCAGCGCCTGTTGTCCGAAACCAGCGTTGGCCTGTGCCAGAGCTACGGCATGACCGAGCTATCCGGCAGCGTGGCCTTCCTGACCGTGGAGGATCACCAGCGGGCCGCACAGAACAGGCCGGATTTGTTGCACTCCGTCGGGCGAGTGCTGCCCACCGCGCAGGTCAGGCTCATCAACGACAGCGGCGGTCCCTGCCCCGTTGGCGAGCCCGGCGAGATCCTGGTGCAGGCGGAACAATGCATGCTCGGTTACTGGCAGGACGATGAAGCCACGGCAAACGCCCTGGCCGATGGCTGGCTGCACACCGGCGATATCGGTCGCTTCGACGGCGAGGGCTATTTGTTCATTGTCGACCGCAAGAAGGACATGATCATCAGCGGCGGGGAAAACATCGCGTCACGAGAAATAGAGGAAGTATTGCGCCGCCACCCGGCCGTCGCGGATTGCGCGGTGATCGGACTGCCGGACCCGAAATGGGGCGAGAGCCCCTGCGCGGTGCTGCGCCTGAAGCGCGAGACCAGCAACCAGGCACTGGCCGAGCACTGCCGGCAATTCCTCGCCGCGTACAAAACGCCCAAGCGCTGGATGCGCACGAACGCGCTCCCGCTGAATGCGTCGGGCAAGGTGGACAAGCCGCTGCTGCGGCGCATTTACAGCACAGCGGTCTAGCAGCGGCCTAATTGTTGTCCTGCGAATCCAGGAACTCGCTGAACGCATTCTCGTACAGCTTGAACAGCACGAGCGTGACGGAAAATATCAGCGGGCCGTAGATCAGGCCCATCAGGCCGAATACCTGCAGGCCGCCAATCAACGAAAAGAACACCATCACGGTATTCATGCTGGCGCCCTGCATCAGCAGCGGCCGCAAGAAGTTGTCGATGGACCCCACCACCACGACACCCCAGAACACGAGGAACAGTCCCCAGCCCCACTCCCCGGTCACGAACAGGAATAACGCTGCCGGGACCCAGATCAGCGCGGTGCCGACCAGCGGAATGAGGGAGGTAAACGCCATCACCGCGCCCCAGAATACACCGGGGAATCCCGCGAGCCACAGGCCGAAACCACCCACCACGCCCTGCGTGGCTGCGGTGGCCAAAGACCCCAGCAGCGCCGACTTGCTGACCGACTTCACCTCGGCAAACAACGCTTCCTCCTCGCTGGTGGAGAGCGGCAGCGCGCGGTGAATGAACGCGATCAACTTGTCGTGGTCGCGCAGTACAAAGAACAACACAAACAGCAGCAGTAAGCCATTGACCATAGAGCGAGTCAGGCTGCCCACTATCGTGGTCGACACATTCGCGAACTGTTTGCCCATCGTGCCGGCCAGCCCCAGTGCCTTGTCCCGTATATTCTCGGCATGCAACGCACCTTCCGGCAGGATTTTGGTAAGGCGCGAATGAATTTCCACCACCCAGGGGTGCGCCATCACGTGTTGAATATTGTCCTGCGTCGCCCACTCCCTGACGAGCACGGAGTAGCTGATGCCCTGCTTCAACACCGCGATCAGCAACACCATCACGGGGATCATGACGATCAGGAACAGGATCAGGCAACTGAGCAGCGAGGCGAGAGTGACACGCCCGCGCAAGGCGACCACCAGTCGCTCATGCACGGGCTGGGCCAGCAGACCAATCAGGATCGCCAGGATAATGGGTTCCAGAAAGGGCGCGATCAGCCAGTAGCTGGCGAACAGTGCCAGCGCGAGGAACACCAGCAACACGACGCGGTGGGAGCGGTCTTCGAATCGGGGGTTCATACGCGTGGTACCGGGTTAGGGGTGTTGCGGTACAAGCTAAGCACAGAATCGCGAAGTGCTGCACCGTGTGAAAGTTTAATGCTGCCATTGAACTCGCCATGCAGTGGGCCATCCGCGGGTACCACGGGGCCCGGGGGGGGGGGCGGGGGGCCAACTGCCCCCAGGCGTCCTTCAGCTTGTGCGCGTTTCAAGTGCCTGCGAGAGTGCAAGATCATACCTGCCCGTTGCTGATGAGCGCGGTTCGCCGCAGCGTCTTAAACCATTGCGAATGTCGGATTCCGCTTGGCCTTTTTGGAACCGCGACCTTAGTAATGCTTCCGCAAGACCAGACAAAAGTTGTCAGGATGTTTTTCGGGAAGGTAGTTGTTTCCGCCCTCCCCCAAGCCAGCTACGGTGGAGCATATTACCACTTTGGGCCAACAAATCACGTCCCACATCGAGACCGCACTCACTTTTTTGCGACCTCATATCGCAGGTTTCCTCCACCACTCCCCCCCCCCGGGCCCCGGGGCAGGATTTGCCAGCGGCAGCATCGCCAGGGCGACTGCGAAAGTGACCTGAATGCATTTGAGTTGAGCGCGGCGAGTAGGATTGGCCCACCTTCACACCCCCTCCGTCAGGGTGAGCCGTCCGTAATCAAGAAGCCACGGCGAATACTTAACGCCATTTTGGGCCGGCTTTGGCGTTGTCGCAGCAAGGTCTAGAGCGGTCCGTGCCTCGCCCATGGAGTCGCGTTATTCGCCGCGGCGTCCGCGGTAAAGCGGGGAAAAGAATTGGTTGCGGCCATGCTGGCAGCCCACTTTTTACGAGATGATAAGCGTCGTTGCGGGCGGTAGTTCCGGGCTGGATTTCACTCCCGTACTGTTTATGTTTGCCCTTCCCGACACCGAACTGAATCGAAACACCCATGCCCACACCCAGATAGTACTCCCATCCTCATCGGCAGCGGACAACACACCTGGCGCGACGCCGACGCGAGCAGGACACCCGTGGATGCGCTCTACGCAGCCGCATCGCTGGCGATTGCGGACGGCGGCAGCGCGCGACTGGCGAGCGCTATCGATGCAGTAGCCATGGTGCGATTTATCGCCGACACCACGCCCGGCGTTGGTGCACTGTTCCCGCGCAATCCAGGCAGCGCGCTGGCGCAGCGCCTGGGTATCGCCGACCCCGCTCTCTATCAAGGCACCATCGGCGGCAATACACCGCAGTATCTGGTCAACCATTTTGCGGGCAAGCTGGCGCGCGGCGAACACAGCGTGGTCCTGCTGGCAGGCGCGGAAACGCTGGCGACGCTGTTTTCCGTGCTGCGCTCCGGCGAGGACATCTCGTCCTGGGCGGACGGTGGCACCGAGCCCGCCACGCTGGGCGTGGAGCGCGAGGGACACACCGCGATGGAACTGGCGCACGGCCTGTACGAGCCGATCAACACCTACCCGCTGTTCGAGAACAGCCTGCGCCACCAACTCGCCGTGAGCGAGGCGGAACATACCGCCCACATCGCCGAGCTCATCAGCCGCATGAGCCGCGTCGCGGCGGCGAATCCCCATGCGTGGCGCCCGCAATTCCAGACTGCGGAGCAGGTGCAGACGGTCGCCACCAACAATCGCTACATCGGCTACCCCTACACCCGCGCAATGAACCCGATACTGGAAGTCGACATGGCCGCCGCCGTGGTGATGACCACGGTGGGCAAGGCGCGCGAGTTGGGTATCGACGAAAGCCAGTGGGTCTACCTGCGCGCCCGAGCGGATGTGAATGACATCTGGTACGTCAGCGAGCGCCCCGTGCTGCACGCCTCGCCCGCGATCAACCTCGCGTGGAAATCAGTGTCCACGCAGGCGGGCATCGCGCTGGATGAGATCGCGCATTTCGATATTTACAGCTGTTTTGCGAGCGCGGTGCATGTCGCCTGCAATGAAATCGGCCTGGACCCGCTGGATGCGCGCGGCGTCACGGTGACCGGCGGCCTGCCCTGCTTCGGCGGTCCCGGCAATAATTATTCTCTGCATGCGATCGCGCAGATGACCCAGACCCTGCGCACTGGCGCGGGCGGGCACGGCCTGGTCACGGCGAATGGCATGTACCTCACCAAGCACTCGATGGGCATTTACTCGACCGAAGCGCCGACGCGCGCGTGGCAGGATGCCGAGGGTGCGTCCTTGCAGCAGCAGATAGACGCAGCGCCTCGATTGTCAGTTGCGGCTGATCCCACTGGTAAGGCGACCATCGAGACATACACGGTGAGCTTTGGTCGCAGCGGTCCCAAGCGCGGCATTGTGATTGCACGCAATGCAGCCGGCGAGCGCGTGATTGCGAACACGCACGAGGATGAAGCCACGTTGCAACAACTGATGGCGCAGGATCCGATTGGGCAAAGCGGTAATGTTCATGTGCAGGACGGGGTCAATATTCTGGAGCTCTGGCAACCCCGCGAGTCGGTGAGGGTGACGTTTGCAACTGGCGGAGTTGTACACTGGAAGACCCCTAAACTCCCGCCTGACAATTGCGCCAAAACCTGACCCCGCGCGGGTTTCTGCTTTGGGACTGCGCCACCAGCCAGTACCGCACACACCTCAGGGGGCGGTGTCGGTCCCAAAGCGTTCTGCAAGCGGCGGGCCGGCGGGCGGGCGGGGCGGCCCCCCCCGCCCCCTCGCGAACACAAAAAAGCCCGGACCACCGGCCACCCCCCCGGGCGGCGCGGGGGGGCGGGGGCCCCACCGGCAGGGGGCCCGCCCCACTCCCCCGGCCGGGCGGGCGGGGCGGCGGGGCGGGCGCCGCCCCCCCCCCGGCGCCCCCCCCCCCCCCCCCGGGGTTTTGGCGGGGTGCGGGGTTCCGGGCGGGGGTAGGGCGGGGGGCGCGGCCCCCCCGGAAAAGCCCCCCCCCGCGGGAGACCGCGGGGGGGGTGCCGGCCCGGGCGGGGGGACCAGTTCTCTCCCGGGGTGGTTTTGTTCCGGGCCGGGGGGGGGGGGGGGGGCGGGCCCGGCGACCGGCGGGGGGGAGGTAAACCCCCCCCCGAAAAAAAAAAGGGAGGGGTCGGGGCCCCCGACCACCCAGCGCGGAGGTTTCATATCCTCTATACTTTGGATTCATTTTTTACCACGAGCCTGTCGCCATGAACGCTTCGCTGAACTCCTTCGCCACCCTGTCCACACTCGAAGTTAACGGAACGCGTTACCACTACTACGCGGTGAACGGCGGCGAGCTGGCGGCGCACGGCAGCGTCCGTAGCCTGCCGGTCAGCAGCAAGATCCTGCTGGAAAACCTGCTGCGCCATGAAGACGGCATTAGCTGCACGCGCCGCGACATCGAGACGCTGGCCGCCAGCGCCGGTTGCGCCGCCGACCAGGAAATTGCCTATCACCCCGCGCGCGTGCTGATGCAGGATTTTACCGGCGTGCCCGCCGTGGTGGATCTGGCCGCGATGCGCGACGCGCTGGTGAAGCGCGGCCTTGATCCGCAGAAAATCAACCCGCTGTCGCCGGTCGACCTGGTCATCGACCACTCCGTGAGCATCGACAAATTTGCCAGCAGCACCGCCTTCGCGGAGAACGTCGCGATCGAGATGCAGCGCAATCACGAGCGCTACCAGTTCCTGAAATGGGGCCAGGGCGCGTTCGACAACTTCCGCGTGGTGCCGCCGGGCACCGGCATCTGCCACCAGGTCAACCTCGAATACCTCGCGCAGGTGGTGTGGCAGCAGGCCGGCGCGGATGGTGTGCTGGCCTACCCCGATACACTGGTCGGCACCGACAGCCACACCACGATGATCAACGGCCTCGGCGTGCTCGGCTGGGGCGTAGGCGGCATCGAGGCGGAGGCCGCGATGCTCGGGCAACCCATTTCCATGTTGATACCCGAAGTCGTCGGTTTCGAGCTCACCGGCAAAATGCGCGAGGGCATTACCGCCACCGACCTGGTGTTGCACGTGGTGCAGTTGCTGCGCAAGCACGGCGTGGTCGGCAAGTTCGTCGAGTTCTACGGCAGCGGGCTGGACCAGTTGCCGCTGTCCGACCGCGCCACCATCGCCAACATGGCGCCGGAGTACGGTGCCACCTGCGGCTTCTTTCCGGTGGATGCACAGACCATCAGCTACCTGCGGCTCACCGGGCGCGACGAGACGACCATCGCGCTGGTGGAGGCCTACTCACGGGCGCAGGGCATGTGGCGCGACGAGCACTACATCACGCCGGATTTTTCCGCCACGCTACACTTGGACATGACCACCGTGGAGCCGAGCCTCGCGGGGCCGAAGCGCCCGCAGGATCGCGTCGCGGTGCGCGCGCTGCGCGGCGCAACCGAGCAGTACATCGAGCTGGACGGCAAGGCCGGCGAACTGGATGCGACGTTCCCGCTCGCGGATAGCGCGGAGTCACTGCGCCACGGCGATGTGGTGATCGCGGCGATCACCTCCTGCACCAACACCTCCAACCCGGCAGTGATGATCGGCGCAGGGCTGCTCGCGCAGAAAGCGCTGGCGCGCGGCCTGCAGCGCAAGCCGTGGGTGAAGTCGTCGCTGGCGCCCGGATCAAAAGTCGTCACGGATTACCTGGTGAAGGCGGGCCTGCAGGATTCACTGGACACGCTCGGCTTCAACCTGGTGGGCTATGGCTGCACCACCTGCATCGGCAATTCCGGGCCGCTGCCGGAAGAGATTTCGAAATGCAATTACCGACAACAACCTCATCGCCTGCGCCGTGCTCTCGGGAAACCGCAATTTCGAGGGCCGCATCCACCCGCTGGTAAAGGCCAATTGGCTTGCATCCCCGCCGCTGGTGGTCGCCTACGCGCTGGCCGGCACCACGCGCATCAACCTCAGTGAAGATCCGCTCGGCCTGGACGCCCACGGCGAACCGGTGTACCTACGCGATGTCTGGCCCAGCAACGCTGAAATCGCCGCCGTGGTGCAAACGGTCAACCGGGCGATGTTCATGAAGGAGTACAGCGCGGTATTCGCGGGTGACGGCACTTGGCAATCCATCGAAACCGGCGGCGGCGCCACCTACGCGTTTTCAGCCGACTCCACCTACATCCAGTTGCCGCCGTTCTTCGAAGCGCAGTACAGCGGCAACCGACACGACATTCTCGGCGCGCCGATGCTCGCGATGCTGGGCGACTCCGTCACCACGGACCATATTTCCCCGGCCGGCGCGATTCCCTCCGACAGTCCCGCCGCGCAGTATTTGAAAGCGCACGGCGTCGCCGAGGCCGACTTCAACTCCTACGGCTCACGCCGTGGCAACCACGAGGTGATGATGCGCGGCACCTTCGGCAATATTCGCATCCGCAACGAGATGACACCCACGCTGGAAGGTGGCTACACGCGGCTCATTGGCGAGATCGATCCGAAATTTATCTACGATGCCGCGATGGACTACCAATCCCGTGGCATCGGCACCGTGGTGGTCGCCGGGCTGGAATACGGTACCGGCTCCAGCCGCGACTGGGCCGCCAAGGGCACCCTGCTGCTCGGCGTGAAGGCCGTCATCGTCGAGAGCTTCGAGCGCATCCACCGCTCCAACCTCGTGGGCATGGGCATCCTGCCGCTGCAGTTCATGCCGGGCGTTACACGTAAAACCCTGGCGCTGACGGGAGATGAAACTTTCGACATCCTCGGCCTGGACGGCGAACTCACGCCGCAGCAGATTCTGCGCGCGATCGTGCACTACCCGTCCGGACAAACCCGCGAAATACAGTTGCAAGCGCGGCTCGACACACTGGTGGACGTACTGTACTACCGCGCCGGCGGTGTGCTGACCTATGTGCTGAACCGCATTGCCGGGCAGATGGCAGAAGTCCTGAGCGGGAGCCACGGCATGTCCGACACATGCATTGAATCCGACAGCCTGGGCGAGGTCGCCGTACCGGGCAGTGCGCTCTACGGTGCGCAGACGCAGCGGGCGCTCGACAATTTCCATATCGGCGGCATGCCGATGCCCGGCGCTTTCATCCGCGCACTCGGGCTGATCAAGGCCGCCGCCGCGCGCGCCAATGCGGAGTTGGGCTTGCTCGACCCTGCGGTGGCGCGCAGCATTAGCGACGCCGCACTGTGCATCGCGCAGGGGCAGTACAGCGAACACTTTCCCGTCGATGTGTTCCAGACAGGCTCGGGCACCAGCACCAACATGAACGCGAATGAGGTGATCGCCACGCTGGCCAGCGCACAGTTGGGCCAGGGCGTACATCCCAACGACCACGTGAATTGCCGCCAGAGCAGCAACGACGTGATCCCCACCGCGATCCACGTGAGCGCGGAACTGGCGCTATCGAGTGCACTGATGCCGGCCCTGCACCGCCTTGCGGATGCGATAGCGCAACGCGAACTGGAATTGACAGACACCATCAAGACGGGGCGCACGCACCTGATGGATGCGATGCCGCTCAGCCTGGCGCAGGAACTCTCGGGGTGGCGCGCGCAGCTGGCGCAGGCGGGACAGCGCATCGATGCCTCTCGCACGCAGCTGCGCCAACTCGCCCAGGGCGCCACCGCCGTGGGCACCGGCGTCAACGCCGACCCGCGATTCGCCGCGCGTTTCTGCTTTTATCTCAACGAGAGCTGCGGGGTGACGTTCGAGCCCGCCGACAATTTCTTTGCCGCGCTCGCCAGCCAGGACGTTGCCGTCGCCGTCTCGGGGCAACTCAAATCACTGGCTGTCGCGCTGATGAAAATCGCCAATGACCTGCGCTGGATGAACAGCGGGCCGTTGTCGGGACTCGCGGAAATCAGCCTCAAAGCACTGCAACCGGGCAGCAGCATCATGCCCGGCAAGGTCAACCCGGTGATTCCCGAGGCGGTGGCGATGGCGGCGGCCCAGGTGATAGGCAACGACACTGCGATCACCATCGGCGGGCAATCCGGCAACTTCCAGCTGAACGTGATGCTGCCGCTGATCGCGCACAACCTGTTGCAAAGCATCGCGCTGCTCGCCAACAGTTGCGACGCGCTGGCCGATCACTGCATCGCGGATTTTGTCGTGAACACCGCGAATATCGACGCCAACCTCGCGCGCAACCCGATCCTCGTCACTGCGCTCAACCGGGAGATCGGTTACAGCAAGGCCGCCGAGATTGCCAAGCGCGCATACCGCGAGGGGCGGCCGATACTGGAGGTCGCGCAGGAGATGACTGACCTGTCGTCGGAAAAGCTGGCGCAGTTGCTAAATCCCAAGTCGCTCATTTAGCCATCACGCAAATCGATGCTTTGTCGATTGATCGGAACAAGGCAGTATGGGTGTTCGCGCCGGGCTCGGCTGTTGGGTGCGCAATCCGACCGCTTCCCCGATACTCGCGGACGGATTGCGCACCCAACACCCGAGCCCTCGTTACGAGCCGACTTACTGAGTTTCAGATTCGTTCGCGCGAGACTCGCGCGCAATCACCAACTGCCCGTCCTGCACCGGAATGGTATCGCCGGGATCGTGATCGAGCCGCACTTTGCCCGGGACATCGCCGATCTTGTAATCCACGTTATACGCCACCGTGCGCTCACTCTCGTCGTACACCGTTTTGCACACACGCTCGGTCGTCTGGTAGGTATCATTCTCCTGCAGGTGTTCCTGCGTTTTATTGCCGGCATAGCCGCCGGCTGCGGCGCCGGCAATTTTTGCCACGGTGTTTTTGCCACCACCACCGATGACATTTCCGAGCACGCCACCTGCGACCGCACCGAGCACGGTGCCCGCGATTTTATGTTTGTCCTTGACCGGCTCCTGCCTCGTCACCACCTTGTCCTCGCATTCCTCGCGCGGCGTTTTGATCGTCTCGGTCACCGGTGTCACGGCGACAACCTGCGCATAGTCTGGCTCGCTCAGGATTTTGTAGCCGGCAAATCCACCCGCTGCCGTTGCCAGACCAGCACCCAATACTGTTCCCACCAACATTGATTTGTTCATAGCACTATCTCTTGGGTGTTCACCCAACCTGATTGTATGCCTTTCGTACACACTACAACACACTGGACAAGACGCACCTGGCAATGCACAGGACAACTCGCCGGTTTAACTATGAATCCCGCAAAAGATTCATATCGGAAGAGTTGCGACGCCTGCTAATCGGCGCTGTAGCTGCGCTGCGCCCTGCGTTACGATGCGAACACAATAAAATTGTCTGCCGCTACCGGGTGAACGGCGTGATAAAACTTTTAAAATACTTTCTTTTTTCAACCCTCGTGCTGGTGGTCATCGCGGCTGCTGGCCTGCTGTGGCTGCGCTTTGAGTTTCAGCGGGTGCAAGTCGATGGCACCGATTTTGCCCTGTGGGAACAGGTGCCCGTGCGTTCACTGCAGGATGCGCCGAGACCAGCGCCGCCATGCGCGCAGCACTATCCGCACAACAAGGCCTGGTTCGGCGATCTCCATGTACACACTGCGGCGTCCTATGACGCCACTTCGTTCGGCGTCACCACCACGGTGGACCAGGCCTACCGTTTCGCGCGCGGCACCCCGCTGCCGATGCGCCTGCGCGGCGATCCCCCGGAGTATCAGCCGCCCGTGTTGCAGATCACCACGCCGCTGGACTTTGTCGCGGTGACCGATCACGCCGAAGCGCTGGGCGAAACCCGGCTGTGCTACACGCAGGGCGCGCAGGGTTACGACAGCCTGGTGTGCGCGCTCTATCGAGGCGACGTGCGCGTACCGCTCGGCGAGCGCCTGCAGTCACTGGTGCGCCTTGCAAGCTTTGCCGTCTTCGGCCAGGACCGTTCCACCCGTGTGTGCGGCGCCGATGGTTCACTGTGCCGCGACAAGGCGATTTCCGTGTGGCATGAAAACCAGCTCAGCACCGAAGCCTTCCAGGACCACAGCGCGAACTGCGAGTTCACCACGTTCCACGCCTATGAATACACGCTGGCGGAAGAGGCCTCCAACCTGCATCGCAACGTGATTTTTAAATCGAGCACGGTGCCGCAGGCGGCGCTCAGTGCGAAGGATGCGCCCACGCCCGAATTGCTGTGGCAGTGGCTGGACCAGGTCTGCATCGCCGGCAACGAACAGTGCGACGCGCTCGCCATTCCGCACAACAGCAACTGGAGCAGCGGCCGCATGTGGTTTCCGTATTCCAATCGGGACATCCCGCTCGCGCAACAACAGGCCGAAGCAGCGCTGCGCGCGCGTTTGGAGCCGCTGGCCGAAGTGATGCAGATCAAGGGCGACTCCGAATGCCGCAACGGCATCGGCAGCGTGCTGGGCAGCGCCGATGAGTTCTGCGATTTTGAAAAGCTGCGACCCGCCAGTGAGGTCATCGAGGACTGCGGCGAGCAAGTCTCCGCTGGCGGCATGATGCTGAAGGGCTGCGCATCACGCTACAGCTTCGTGCGCTACGCGCTCACCGCCGGACTGGCGGAGGAAGCAAAGCTGGGCGTCAATCCGTTCAGCTTCGGCATCGTCGCCTCCACCGACACGCATATCGGCGCGCCAGGAGCGGTCACCGAAAAGGGCTACCAGGGTTCGCACGGCAATGACCGCAATATGGAGGACCGCCTGATCAGCAAGATCGAAGTGCCCGGCGATGTCGCGACCGGCTCACCCGTGCGCTACAACCCCGGCGGCCTCGCCGGCATCTATGCGCGCGAGAACAGCCGCCGCGCCCTGTTCGAGGCGATGCAGCGGCGCGAGACATTCGGCACCAGCGGGCCGCGCATTGAACCGCGCTTCTTCGCCGGCTGGAACTTAAGCGAGGACATCTGCCAGGGCAGCAACTACCTGGCGGACGCGTATCGCGACGGCGTGCCGATGGGCAGCTACCTGCCGCCGGCGGCGACGGGTGCGCAGGGCAGCGGCCCGGTGTTTGTCGCCTCCGCCACGCATGACCCGCAGGGCGGCGGCAACCTGCTGCAGCGCATCCAGATCATCAAGGGCTGGATAGACAGCGAGGGCCGCACTCACCAGGCGGTGTTCGACATCGCCGGTGCGGCGACGGGCGAGGCCAGCGTGGACCCGCGCACCTGCGCCGTCTCCGGCAAGGGCTTTACCCAACTCTGCGCCACGTGGCGGGACCCGGAATTCGATCCCGCGCTCGCCGCCGTGTACTACGCGCGGGTACTGGAAAACCCCAGTTGCCGCTGGAGCCACTACGACTGCCTGACGCTCCCCGAAGCACAGCGACCGCCCAGCTGCTCTGACCCGGCGCTACCCTGGCAGGTGCAGGAGCGCGCCTGGACGTCACCGATCTGGTATCGGCCCGTCCCGGGCGGACCCGCGCCCGGGTGAGCCATCCACTACACCGCTCAATCACGCTAAAGCCGGCAGCGAAGATGTGTGATTGTCACAAGATTCCATTACCATATGCGCCTGGCGCGCGACCCAAGGAAACCCTGAACATTGGACGTAGACAAGCAGGAACAACTCCCGGACGGCAGTTTACTGGCAGCGATAGATCTCGGCAGTAACTCGTTCCACCTCATCATCGCGAAGATTGAACACGGTGAACTGCGACCAGTGGAGGCGCTCGCTGAAAAAGTGCAACTTGGCGCCGGGCTGCAAAACGACCTGCTCACCAATGAAGCGATCCAGCGCGGCCTCGAGTGCCTGTCGCGCTTTGCGCAATTGCTCGGCAGGGTAGGACCGGAACGCGTGCGGGTGGTCGGCACGCACGCACTGCGGGTGGCGAAAAACCGCCGCGCCTTCACCGTTCCCGCCAAGCGCATCCTCGGCACCCGGGTGGATGTGATTTACGGTCTTGAAGAGGCGCGACTGGTCTATCTCGGGGTCGCGCATACGCTGGCGGATGACGCACAGTCGCGCCTCGTCATCGACATCGGCGGCGGCAGCACCGAATGCATTGTCGGCCAGCGCTTCGAACCGCAGGCGATGGAGAGCCTGCAGATGGGCTGCGTCTCCTACGGGCGCGCCTATTTTGCCGGCGGCCGTATCAGCCGCGGCAACTACCGCAAGGCATACGAGCAGGCGCGGGCGGAGATCTACCGCATTCGCCACCGCTTCAACGCCAAACACTGGGTGGAATGCGTGGGCTCCTCCGGCACGCTGCAGGCGATTGAAACAATACTGACGCAAAACAAGTGGGAGGAAGGTGGCATCTCGCGCGCCGGCCTCGCCACGCTGGAAAAGCGCCTGCTCAAATTCAAACAGATGGAGAGCATTGAGCTGGACGGCCTGGCGGCACCCCGGCGCAATGTCATCCTGCCCGGCGTCGCCATCGCCAGCGCGCTGTTCGACGTGCTGGGGATAGAGCGTATGCGCACCTCGCGCGGCGCGCTGCGCGAGGGCGTGATTTACGACCTGATGGGACGGCTCAGCCACGAGGATGTGCGCGAACGCACGGTGAACGCGCTGATGCAGCGCTATGCGGTCGATGCCAATACGGCTGACATCGTCGAACGCCGGGCGCGCACGTTTTACCAGGCGACCTGTGTGAATTGGCAGCTCAGCGCCTATGACTGGGACCTGCTGCACTGGTTGTCCCGCACGCACGAAATCGGCATGGCGATTGCGCACAAGCATTTCAATCGCCACTCCGCCTACGTCCTGCGCAATGCGGATCTACCCGGGTTCTCGCAGGAAGAGCAGGAGTTGCTCGCCGTCCTGGCGCTCGGTCAACGCGGCAAGCTCGGGGCCGATTTTTTTGCCGAGGTTGCCGACACCGAGATGTCGCGCATCCTTTACATGCTCACCATTATTCGCCTGGCGAGCTGTTTCAAGTACGTGGAAATCCTGGAGCAACTACCGGACTTTTCCATCGAGGCGGGAGACAGGTCGCTGGCGCTGGCATTCCCCAAAGGTTGGCTCGCCACGCACCCCCTGACCGAACGGGAACTGGGCGCGGAACAAGTGGTGCTGGGGAAGGCCGGGCTGAAACTGACGATAAGCTGAAACACCGGAGCTTGACCATAATCCAGTGCCACTAGAATCAAATACGCTCCTGAATATCCCGAAGATAATCCAACAGTATCGCGTTGACGGCATCCGAGGCTTCGAGCTGCACCATATGGCCAGCGCCCGGAATCATGCGCACGTCGCGCAAGTCGGGGAAGATCGCGCGCATCAGGCCGATGGGATCGTCGCCGTGAAAGCCCTCCAGGTCGACATCGTGCTCACTGCCGAGGAAGTACGCGGGCACCGCGCTCTGCACGCCTTCAAACGGCTTGCGCTGCGCCCACTTTAAATCGAAAGAGCGGTACCAGTTGAGGCCGCCGGTGAAGCCGCTGCGACTGTACTCGCTGACAAAAAACTCCAGCTCCAGCTCCGACAGCCACGGCCACGGCAGTGGCGGCGGTTCGGCCATCGCGTCGATGTAGGACGTGCCGGGCGGGTAATTGAACACATCGAAATAATTGCCGGCACCGCTCAAGGTATGGAACACCTTGTGCAGGAAGCGGCGCGGTTGCGCAGCCAGCTCCTCATCCGCGCGCGGCGGCACGCGAAAATATTCGATGTGCAGGAAGTGCTCCTGCGCGATGCGCCGGTATTCGGTGAGCGGCGGCTCTTCGGGGTTGTGCGGCGCGGCGGGATTCTCCAGGCCGATCACCGCGATCACGCGCGCGGGGTGCCGAAGCGCCAGGTCATAAATCGCAAACGCACCGAAATCGAGGCCGGCGAACACGGCGCGCTCCACGCCGAGATGGTCGAGCAGGCCCAGCAGGTCGGCGGTGATGTGGTCAATGTCGTAGTCAGCAGGATCGGGCGGCGCCTCGGTCTGCCCCAGGCCGCGCATGTCGGGGGCGATCACCCGGTAACCTGCGGCGGCCAGCGCGCTGATCTGCCGATGCCAGCTGAACCACAGGTGCGGAAAGCCGTGGCACAGCACGACCGGCATCCCCTCCCCCTGCTCCACGTAATGCATGTGGATGCCGTTGATGGTGGCGTGATGATGCTGCCAGTTCACGATATTCAACCCCCGATAAAAAAGGCCACCGAAGTGGCCTGTGTTGCAAGCTGGCCGTTACTGCATGGCCTACAAGTCGTATCCGCGCTCGTCGTGCAGCGCCAGGTCGAGCCCCCGGTTCTCGTCTTCCGCGTCGATGCGCAGTCCGACCAGTGCATTGACCAGCTTGAGGATGACGAAGGTCACGACGGCGGTGTACACAAACGTCGCGACCACACCGGTCGCCTGCACCGACAGTTGGCCGCCGATGCTGTCGATGCCCTCCGAGAAGCCGTTGCCGCTGAAGATGCCGAGTTGAGTAGAGGCGAACACACCCGCCAGCAGCGTGCCCAATATGCCGCCGACACCGTGCACGGGAAACACGTCCAGGCTGTCGTCCACGCGCAATACGTTGCGCAGCAGGTTGGTCGCGAAATAGCAGATAACACCGGCGCTCAGGCCGATGACCACCGCAGCAGCGGGGCCGACAGAACCGGAGGCGGGCGTGATAGTGCCGAGGCCAGCCACCATGCCGGTGACGATACCGAGTACCGAGGGCTTGCCATGGCGCACCCATTCCATCGTCATCCACGCCAGGGCGCCGCAAGCAGCGGACAGGTGGGTCACCAGCATCGCCATCGCCGCCGTGTTGTTGGCGCCCAGTGCCGAGCCGGCGTTAAACCCGAACCAGCCGACCCACAGCATGCCGGCTCCGGCCACTGTAATCGTCAGGTTGTGCGGCGGCATCGCCACCGTGCCGAAGCCTTTGCGTGGTCCCACGACCAGTGCGGCCACCAATGCCGCAACGGCTGCGGTAATGTGCACCACGGTGCCGCCGGCGAAATCCTTCAGGCCCATCGCACCCAGCCAGCCGCCGCCCCACACCCAATGGCAGACCGGCGCGTACACGACCAGCATCCAGATTGAGCAGAAGATCAGCATCGCCGAAAAACGCATGCGCTCGGCGAACGCGCCCACGATCAGCGCCGGCGTAATGATGGCGAACGTCATCTGGAAGATCGCGAACAAACTGGTGGGAATCGTGCCGGTCATCGAATCGACGGTGACGGCGGAAAACAACACATTGCCGAAATCACCGATAAACGGCCCCTGTTCGACACCCGCGCTGCCAAAGGCAATGGTATAGCCCACCACAAACCACAGCACCGACATCAGGCAGGTGAGCGCGAAACACTGCATCAGCACCGACAGCACGTTTTTGACCCGCACAAGGCCGGCGTAAAACAGCGACAGCCCCGGAATCGTCATAAACAACACCAGGGCGGTGGAGGTCAGTATCCACGCGGTGTCAGCGCCGTTCAGTTCGTCGGCGCGGGCACCGGTTGCGGCCAGCGACAAGAGTGCGAACGGTAGAAGGTTGAACCGCCATGTTCTCAAAAAGGGCGCCATCGCTAGAGTGCCTCCTCTCCGGTTTCACCCGTGCGGATGCGGATACTCTGCTCCAGCGGCGTCACAAAAATCTTGCCGTCGCCGATCTTGCCGGTGCTGGCAGCATTGCATATCGCTTCAATGGCAGCTTCCACCTGGTGATCCGCAATGCCAATCTGAATTTTCACCTTGGGCTGGAATTCGACCAGGTATTCGGCGCCCCGGTACAGTTCGGTATGGCCCTTCTGGCGTCCATAGCCCTTCACTTCTTCGACGGTCATACCCATGATGCCGATTTGTTGCAGCGCATCACGAACGTCATCAAGCTTGAACGGCTTGATGATTGCGGTCATCATCTTCATGCTATTCCCTCACGATTACATGGCCCCCGCTGGTTTATACGTTATCGACTGACAGGGGTTATGGTGGCACTTCCACCGCCACACGACGCAGCGGAACACGCATCGTGCCACAGTGTGGTGCAAAGGTTAACCATCTCATGCACCAAAAAGGAGGGGATAATGAATTCCAGGGCGAGTTGTTTTTTGTTGGGCAGCCTGCTGCTATCCACCACTTCGGCGCTGGCCGAAAGCGCCCCGCCAGCAGCACAACCGGATGTCGTGCCACACACGCAACCACGCCAGGTGATCCTGATCATTGGCGACGGCATGGATGAACAGCAGATCACCATCGCGCGCAACTACCTGCAGGGCGCTGCCGGGCAACTGCTGCTGGACCGCATGCCGCTGCGTTCGTCCGTGCAGATCCAAACCACCGAAGACCGCGTGGACGGCAAGCCGGTGTATGTCGCGGACTCAGCCAACACGGCAACCACCATGGCAACCGGAACCATCACCAGTATCGGGCGTATCAGCACCAGCGCCGGCGCGGACGAGAACCTCACCACCATCGCCGAACTGGCAAGCGCGGCCGGACTGCGCACCGGAATTGTCACCACCTCCAGCGTGACGGACGCCACGCCCGCTGCCTTCGCCACGCATATCAGCCTGCGCCTGTGCGAGGATGCCGCCACGATCGAGGACATCACGTATCACGGTATCCCGCTCGGCAACTGCAAGGGCGATCTCAAAGCCAACGGCGGCAAGGGTTCCATCGCAGAGCAATTGGCGCAGTCCCAACTGGACGTGATTCTCGGCGGCGGCAGCGCGCGCTTTGAACCGATGGCCGAAGGCGAGACGATCAGCACCCTCGACCTGGCCAGGCGCAACGGCTTTGAGGTGGTGACCGACGCGGCGCAATTGGCAGCTGCCTCTGAAAAAACTACGGCGAACGAAAAACTGTTGGGCCTGTTTGCGCCCGGCTCACTGCCAGTGCGCTTGATGGGTGAAGGCGGTCGCGAAGCGGAGCTGCCCAAACGCAGTTGGCTCAACTACCTGCACCCCTATCTCGGCAGCGTCGCCCTGCCCTCCCCCATGGCCTGCGTACCCAACCCGGAGGCCAGCAGCGTACCGACACTGCGCCAGATGGCCGATACTGCGCTTGAGCGCCTCAGCGCCGCCAACGACAAAGGCTTCTTCCTGATGATCGAATCCGCTTCCATCGACAAACAGTCACACGAGCGCAAGCCCTGCGGCTCGATCGGCGAACTGGAGCAACTCGAAGAGGCACTGGCCAGCGCGCTGGCGTTTGCCGCGTCGCACCCGAACACGCTGGTCATGGTGACGGCGGATCACTCCCAGGCCGCGCAACTGGTTCCGGCGGAGAGCCTGTTCTCGGAGTTCCCGATTCCCATCTTCACACCGGGCAAGGTCGCGCGCATAACGACACCCGAGGGCGGCCTGATGGCCGTGAACTACGCAACCAACAATTTCAAAATGGAAGAACACACCGGCGCTGCGGTGCCGTTGTTCAGCAACGACGAGGGCCTCGAACGGATACCGCCGTTCATTCAGCAGTCGCAGGTGTTTACGATCACAAGAGACTATTTGGGCTTGTAGACTGAGTCTGGCAGAGAGTGAGTCATATCCTCGTCGTTGGGACCGTGTGGCGACAGGACGTCGCCACGCGAGCCTGCACATGGATGTGCGCTTTTTGGCGGGTCCCAACGACGAGGATATGACTCGCTCTCCGACGCGGAGCTAGGTTTTACAGGGAACCAATCCCCAGGACTTACAGATTGACCCAACTATTCAGCGCCCGCAGCCGAAACTGCGTGCCCTGGTAATTCAATACCACCGAGTCGGGCAGTATTTCCTCGATCTTCATGCCCGGCACGGGACTGCCACCGACGCTCAGTGTCTTGCTGTTCAACACCACCGTGGAGAGCGACGCGTTGCTGGAGTAGTCGTGGCGCAGGTAGTAGACCGTGGGAATGCTGTCCTTGACCTGCTGCGACAAGTCAATCAGGAAGGGCACTGGATGCTCGGACAGGCTGGCGTTCTCCACTTCCTCGCGCGCCTCGCGCAGGATTCTGTCGATATCGATGCTCTTCTGTTCGCCTGACGACCCCGCTGTCGCGTCGTTTTGTCGCGCAGCAGACCGCGAGTCGCGCTGCACCACCGGCTCCTCCTTGGGAGGATTGCTGTAGAGTCGCGCCACTTCGGCATTTTCTTCGGGCGAATACGCTTGCACTGGCTCCGCATCGAACCCTGGCTCCGGCACGGGCTCTGCCGGCACAGCCACGTCCATCGCAGCGGGTGGTGAGGTGCAACGCGTCCGTTTGCAATTGCTCCTGCGCTTCCAGCCGCGCCATGGAGACTCCGCCGCCGGCGGACCTGGTTCTGCACAGCGGGATTGGCACCGGACGCCACGGTTGGCACCGGATCAACCACGACCTGCGTCACCACCTCGCCTGTCACTCCACTCGCCGGCGTCGCCCGCTCCACCACCGCATCCGTCCCGACAGGATCGCTGGCCGGCTCGCGCGGCGGCGGCTGCACCACGCTGGCAACGACATCGACGTCGTCCCCGGCCGGGCGCGGCGCGCTGTAGCGCTCGACAATCAGCCAGGCGATCATGACCACCGCCACCGACAGCGCCACCCACAGCAGGTACTGCCGCCGATTGGCCGCGACCAGCTCCACCCGATGGTGCGTGGCGAGCCCCGGCACGGGATTCACATCGTCACGCGCGCGATTGAGTGCGTCGAGGATCAGCGACATTGGCGCGCCTCGCCAGCGAGGGACAGAAGATCGTATGGATTCACTCGGTTGACCGCTGTGTAGAGGATTGTTGCAGTTGCATCCGCGCCTGTTGCGCCGTCACATCCACACCCAGTTGTTCGTTCAGTTTGAGCAGCGTCTGCACCCCGACCAGGCCATCGTCGATCAGTGCATGCTGCTTCTGGAACATGCGCACCCGCTGCTCCAGCGCGCGATTGAAACGGGTACCGGACAGCGGTTGCGGTTGTTTGTCCAGTTGCGCGAAGAGCTGCGCAACGGCCGCCACCACGGGGCTGTCATCGCCAACGGCCAGCGGCTTTATAAAACCCGGCGGCGGGTGCCACAAAAATCGATAACGCCCGGTCCAATAGGGTGCCAATTCCGCGAGGCTGACTTGCGCGACACCGGCCTCGGTCCACACCCAGGCCCTGGCGCCTTCGATGCCCAGCAGCAATGCCTCGGCGGAAAAACGTTCCGGCGTGATGGTCTCCAGTGACAGCGGCCTGTTGAACGCCGCCAGTTCAT
Source organism: Haliea sp. (assembly GCA_016704305.1). GTDB lineage: Bacteria > Pseudomonadota > Gammaproteobacteria > Pseudomonadales > Halieaceae > Marimicrobium. The sequence goes on from JADJAL010000020.1 coordinate 57,107, forward strand.
CCCAGGTCCAGACCTCGCCCTCCGTGCAGGCCAGTCCGTATTGCAGGCCATCGAGGCAGGGAAATTCCGGTGCCGGCTGATCGGAATTCAGGGCCCACAACCGCGCCAGGGTATTCCCCGAGGGTTGCATCGCACTGGCAATATCGATTGTCTGTGGCGCCGGTGCCTGCTCGCGTGACACGGTAGCGGCTGACACCACTGGCGACGCCTCGGCCAGCACCGTGTCTTCACCAGACGTGTCGTTTGCCGATCCCGGCGGCTCGTCGGTGGCGGCTGGTGTCACGCCGGTCCCAGTGCTTGCGGCATCCACAGCCGGGGTATCCTGCGCGACCGGTTCGACTGCGACCGGTTCGGTTGCGACAGTACCGACCGGGACAGCATCGACCGGGAGCATGCCGGAGTATTTGCCCAACAACCAGCCTGCGGCCCATACCAGCAGCAACACCATGGCAGCCAGTGCCAGCCATCGCCATGGCGGCGGGCTGGCCGCCTGCTCGCCCAACACCTCGCGTATCGCCAGTTGCAGCATGTCGTGGTCCACGCGCGACGCATTGCGTCCATATGCCCCGAGCAGCATGCGGTCGCAGAGCACATTGATTACGCGAGGAATGCCGCGCGTCGCCTTATAGATACCGCGCACCACCGCAGGCGTGAAAAGCACGCGCTCGGGACTCATGCCCGCCACCTGCAAACGGTGCTGGATATAGGCGCTGGTCTCATCGAGGTTGAGCGGGTCGAGGTTGTAGCGCGCGGTGATCCGCTGGTTCAACTGGCGCAGTTCCGGGCGCGCCAGCATCTGTGCCAGTTCGGGCTGCCCGATGAGTATGATCTGCAGTAATTTCTCGCTGTTGGTCTCCAGGTTGGTCAGCAACCTGATCTGTTCCAATACGTCGAAATCCAGGTGTTGCGCCTCGTCAATCAGCAATACGGTCTTGCGGCCCCGGGCGTGGTTGTCGAGTAAAAAGCTGTGCAGCTTGTCGGTCAGCGTCTTCAGCGTATAGGTCTGGTGATCGTATTCAATATCGAGTTCATCGCAGACACTGGCCAGCAATTCGAGCGCGTTCAGCGCAGGGTTGAGGATGATGGCTACATCGGTGTCGGTGGGCAGTTGCTCCAGCAGGCAGCGGTTGATGGTGGTCTTGCCCGTGCCCACCTCACCCGTGAGCAGGATGAAGCCGCCGCCGGCGCCCACGCCGTACAGCAGGTGCGCAAGGGCATCCCGGTGGCGGGTACTCATGAACAGATAGCGGGGATTCACCGCAATCGAAAATGGCGCTTCCGTCAACCCGAAGTATTGGTAGTACATGCAGTCGCGAGCCAGTGGCCTGTGCGTTTAAACCTGCGGGCATTATGCCCAAGCCCCGGCGGCATTGCTATGTTGGCGGCGCCCGTTAGCGGTAAGTGTCAGCGGCGAGGTTACAACACGGTACTCGCGGGCTTGGCGGGCAGGATATCCAGCATGGTCGAGAGTGCGTGCTCGGCAAAACCGGCGCCAGCCTCCGCGTAATAATTGAACACGACGTCCGCGCCGGCGGCCTTCATCTGGCTTCGCTCGTCCTCGTATTTGGCCACGGCGGCGATCTTGCCGGTGTACCCGGCATTGCGCAGCTGCTCTACGGCATCGACCATTTCCGCCACCGAAGGCATGGTAAACATCACGAGTTTGTAGTCGGTGACGTGCAGGCCCTCCCAGAAATCCGCGTCCTCCGCATCGCCGTAGATCACGCGGCGACCGACCTCAAGGTGTTTGGCTATCTTCACCTTGTCGGTTTCCACGCCGCAGGCCCGCAAGTGGTACTGTGATTCAATCGTGTCGTAAGCCCCGGAACCGACGCGGCCCATGCCAATGACCAGGACCTCCACGTTGCTGGCGGGAGACTGCGGATTGTCTTCGGCCGCAGCCGCCGTCTCGAAGCGCCTGAGTGTCTGCTTGAAATGGCCATAGAGGCGATGCGAGCGGCTGTTGAACAGCGTTGACAGCACAAAAGAGAACGACACTGCCAGCGCCAAAATCGCCAACCAATCATCAGGGAGCCAACCGTTCTTGACACTGAGCGCTGCCACGATCAGGCCGAACTCGCTGAACTGCGTGAGCGCCAGCGCGGCCAGCAGCGCGCGGTGCGCGCACGCTGGCGGTAGCGCGCCAGCAGAAAAAGAATATCGCGCCCTTGAGCGGCAACAACAGGCACAGCAACAGGCCAATCCCCAACATACTCAGCGACGGTTGCACTGACAGGCCGATATTCAGGAAGAAGCCAATCAGGAAAATGTCCTTGAATCCCATCATCGACTTTCCAAGTTCACCGGCCTTCTTGTCACCACTCAGCAGCATGCCCATCGCCAGCGCACCCAAATCGGCTTTGAGCCCTGCCCACTCGCACAGGGTGCTGCCGGCAAAGGTGATGATAATGCCCGCCAGTATCAACACTTCATCGTGCCCGCTGGCGCGCAGGATGTAGCTGAGCAACGGACGGGCAAAAAACAGCAGTGGGAGGAGCAACACCCACGGGGAAGGCAACTCGCCGGTGGAAGCGGTGAGGAAAATCACTGCGACGATATCCTGCACGATCAGAATGGCCACCGCGACCTGGCCGTGGCGCACGCGAAACTCGCCGCGATCATCGAGAATCGCGACCGCGCAAACCGTGGAACTGAAACTGAGCGCAAATGCCACCAGCGCTGCCTGCTGCATACTGATATCGGCAACCAGTGGCAGCCCAAGCACCGCCAGCACCAGCAGGAATCCGCCCGCCACCAGAACAAAGCTCGCGGTGTGCTCCAGCGTTGAACGGTAGATCTCGGGGCGCAGCAAACTGGCGAAATCCAGCTTCAATCCGATAATGAACAGCATGAGTGAGATGCCGATATTGGCGATGGACTCAATCACCCCCGAGGATTCAAACCCTGCCATGCCCAGTGTAAATCCGGCGACCAGATAGCCGACGAGCGGCGGTTGTCCTATTTGCCGCGCGGCAAAGCCACAGGCAAACGCAACTAGGATGATCAGGCTGTCCATGGTATCGGGGGATTCGCTGCGGCCAGTAAAACGGGTGACTGGAGACCTTGAAATTGTTTTATACCACATACTCCGGCGAGGTCGCATGGCGAATGCGGCAGTCTTTCGCCACTGCGCAGGACGAGCATGGGGATCAAGTTATGCCCAATCCAGTGACTTTTGGTTCACGGCAAGCGCGGGGTGCTGTATAAATAGTGCGAAAGCATACGCGCACGCGACACGACTCGCACTTCATCGCTCGCTGCCACTGTCGGCTTTCCTTCAATCAACAAAATAAGGACGTCAAATGAACCCCCTAAAAGCAGTAGTCTTCGCCGCCGCACTCTTGACTGGCTCCCTTGCACAGGCCGCCCCTGACGCCGAAGCAATGAAGCAAGCCGAAAAGCTGCTCAGCGTGATCGGCATGGAACAGACGCTCACGCAGGCAACCGTGCAAATGGTTGATGCCCAGACACAGCAGAACCCGGCGTTAACACCGTTCAAGACGGTAATGCTGGAGTTTTTCACCAAATACATGAGCTTCGAGAGCCTGCAGCCCGAGATGGTGAAAGCGTACGCGGAAGGATTTACGACTGAGGAATTAATAGAGTTGAATGCGTTTTATGCCAGTCCTCTCGGCAAGAAAGCCGTAACGCAAATGCCTGCGATCATGGCGCAAGTCGCGCAAATGGGCACATCGCGGGCGCAAGCCAACATCAAGGATTTGCAGGCGAGCATTGAGGCCGAAGCGCAACGCCTCAAGCAGGAGCAGGATAAACAGCAAGCGCAACCGGCGCAGTAGTCACGACACACTCGCAGCGCCCGGCGTCACTGCCGGGCCATCAACAGGCGCTGTGAGGGCGGTCAAAACTCGTAACGCGCGCTCAGCCAGCCCTGGTTACTGCTGAAATTGCTACCAAACGCACCGCGGTAGTCCAGGCTGATACTCACACCGTATTCATTGCTGGCCTGCATGCCCAGGCCCACGCTGGCGAAGTCCTGATCAGGTTCAAAACCTTCCTGAATGTATGACTGGCCGGCATACCAAGCGGTCGCTTTTTCATTTTCATCCAGGTATTCATGCACCCAGGCGAGGCGTGCAGTCGGTCCCAGTTGCCAATCACCCGCACCGTAGCGCGCCGAGGCGCTTACGCCCAACTCTGACGCCAACGTGTCGAGATCGTCGTACTCGACCCGCAGGTCCAGGCCGCCGTCTTCGGTGTAATCGTCCACATCCAACGTGGTGTAGCGCAGGCTCAATTGCGGGGCGAGCACGATGTGATCCGACATTGTGTATTGGTAACCGCCGCCGACACTCATCCCGAGCAAGTCACCGTCGGTATCGCTTTCAATCGGCCCCTCGCCCGCTACCAGGTTGTTGCGCTTGAAGTCGTAATCCAGCGCGGCGGCGCTGGCTGTCGCATTGGCAAACCACTGATCCTGCCGGAAACCGCCGTAAACGATGAGCTGGTTGCTTTCGATGTCGATGCGGTCGCTGGCGAAACGGTCGTTATCGATGTTCGTTTCACCCGCGCTGAACGCCGCGCCGACGCGCCATTGATTAAGATCGAGGTCATAGCCCACCGCGACACCACTGGTATCGGCATCGAAGCCCTCCACATCGTCGATAGCATCCTGGTCCGACGTGCCGCCGTAGCCCTGCAACCACAGTCCGTTCGGCGGTTCGCTGTCAGGAAACGGCGCCGAACTGCCGACAAAGCGCTCGTTGATCAACCGCCACGTGCTGTCGTTGGCCTCGCGCGCACCCTGCGACACGGCGCCGCTGATCGAAGGGCTGAAAACGTCCGCCACCTGCTCGAAGCCCTGGACATCGCCGCTATCAAGGCGAGCCAACAGTTCGACGACGGCATTGTCGCCACCGCCGCTGACGAAGGCTGTCATGCTGTCGCCGAAGGCAGAGGGGTTCTGCAGCGGGGAGACGGTGCCCAGATCGGCGACGCTCGTCACAACAGAGACACTCGCGCTGTCGATCACCGCCTCAAAGTCATACAACAGGGAGCCAAAAGCGTCCTCAGTCAATACCACCCCATTATCGATAATGCTGGAGGCGCTGATCAGTTGGAAAGACTGGTTCAGAATTGGGTTAAGGCCATTAGTATTGACTGAAATCGTACTACCGCCATTGAGCGCCACCGTACCCTGCTGCATCAATTCGCCAGCGGCATTCGGACTCAGGACAAACTCCAGATCGCCATTGGAGACCAACGCGCCGCCCCCACTAATACGCGAATCGAATGACAGCGTCGCGCCACGGGCTATCGTTGTGGTAGCAGCGGCAGCACTGAAGTCGGCCATTTGGTGCACGGTACCGCTTTGGATCACGTACTCGGCTACATCGACTAAACCATTGCCGGCAAACGTATTGCCCGCGCCGACATCGATGGTGACTGTCCCAAATCCCTGACCGATGATCCTGCCATTGATACTGCCGCCGGTGATGTTCACTCGATCATCGCCGCTCCCGAGCAGGACATCGTCGGCAATAGTGCCTGCGAACTGGTTAATGACGATGCCATTGGTGGTGGCACTGGCATCAAATGCAGTGCCGTTGCCGCCGGTGATGTCCGCATGGTTATTGAAATCGCCTTCGAAATTTAAACCACTGGTCATCAGCACTGCGGCAGATTGATTGGAGACCAGGCCGCCGTTGTTAGTGATGGTGCCGGTAGTAGTCCCGGCAATATAACGATCCAATCGCAGGGCATGGCTGGAATCACCGGAAACAACACCGTCTGTCATGATAGTAAGTGCGCCTTCGCCATTCTGGAAAATCGAAATGCCAACATACCCGCCTGAGACAGTCTCCGTGTGCAGAAACAGATCCGTGCCGTAGTTTCTGGAGACAATCCCATTGCCGAAGGTACTCGTCACCGCGTCACTACTTCTGATACGTATTTCTCCAGCGCCAGCAGCATATATCCCAGCTTGGTAGTTACCTGTAACCCTGCCACTGCTCGTAACGCTCAACGCGCCGCTGCCATAACTGCGAGCGGTAATCCCTTTGAAACCGCCCGAAACGTCTTGGCTGTTCGTAATGCTTAGTTCGCCGCTACCAAAACTGCGAGCGACAATCCCGTAGAGGCCGCCCGTCACCGCTTGGCTACTCGTGATATTCAGCGTGCCGCTGCCAGTATTGCTGGCACTAATCGCTCGCTTCCAGCCCGTCACCGCTGCGGTTTGGATAATCAGGTCCGTGCCGTTCGTGTTACTGGCGACGATTCCAATACCTGTCTCGCCAGTTACCGTGCCACTACTGGTGATACTCAACGCGCCACTGCCATCATTCAGAGCGGCAATCCCACAGTAGTAACCGGTGACTCCGGCCGTCTGGAGCGTCAGCCCTGTACCATTGCTGGAATTAAGCGCACGAATCCCATAACTCCATGACGTACCCCCGCTGAGGCCAGTTACTTCACCACTACTGGTAATGCTCAACGCGCCACTGCCATCGTTGCGTGCATAAATACCTCGGTTTCGGCCTGTCACCGCCATGGTTGACAGTTTAAGGTCCGAACCATAATTGACGGCGGAAATCCCGTCGCGTTTGGAACCCGAGATATCTCCACTAGTGGTAATGCTCAGTACACCGCTACCTCGGTTGAAAACGTCAATTCCGTCTTCGTCACCACGTACGAACGAGGTGCTAATTATCAGGTCTGTGCCACTATTAACGGCAGAAATTCCATCACCGGCAGTGCTTGTCACCGAATCACTGTTCTTGATACTGAGTGCGCCGCTGCCAAAGTTCCAAGCTTCAATCCCTCTCCTACCGCCCGTCACTACCGCAGTCTGTACTGTCAAGGCTGTGCCAAAGCTAGAGTTAAAAGCATGAATTCCATATTTTTCGGTGCCTGTTACGGCACCGCTAGCCACGATTGCCAGTGTGCCTCGGTAGTTACTTGCTCTAATCCCGCTTTTCGAACCAACTACCGTTAGTGTCTGCAGCGTTAGATCCGTGCCTGAGTTTGTCGCAAATATTCCATCACTACCGGCACCTGTCACAGTACCGCGACTGGTAAGTGTAAGCGCACCACTGTTGTTATCCGCGTGAATCCCATCCCACCCACCTGCAACCGCCATTGTCTGGATAGTCAGGCCTGCCGCGCCGCTCCCTGAGTTTGATGCCCGAATGCCGTCGCTGCGAATCCCCGTCACAGCCCCACTGCTCGTAATGCTCATCCCACCAATACCACTGCTATCTATGGCTATTCCCGTTGCCCCGCCAGTCACTGCTGCTGTCTTTATAGTGGTGTCCAGGTTGCAGTTACCGAGACTGCTGGCAAAAATGCCATGGGATTCAATACCGGTTACAACGCCACTGGTAGTAATACTTAGCGCACCGTTGCCCTTGGTGAATGCGTAAATTCCGTGGTCCCGACCAGTAATCGACGATGAATTGTTATCTGTTAAGGTGAAGCCATCATAGCCTGTGACCATAAACGCATCACCGCCACTTGCTGTCGTATCGATTCCAAAACCTGCTGTGGTCCTGACCGTCAATACGGATTGGCTCATCTGCTGTGTGATATCACTTTCTGCATTTGCAGGCCCCGAGCAGGTCGATATCCGGGAGCCCCTGCATGATCCAGCGTAGGCTCCTCGGCCATACCCACCGCTTACCAGGGCTGCAGCTACGGCGGAATGCAGCAGAATTCGCTGAAAGTGCGTACTACCGACAACGTCCTTCCCGAGTACTGGTTGTTGTATTGGCGTTTTCATGCAATGTTCCTTTTGCCGATTTTTTGAGGACCGCTTCCGGTTCTGCCTCTATTCACGTGGTTGCTATAGCGCGGGTATCTTTCCACCAAGTCCCGCTCATGTCGCACCCACCGTAATCAACTGCGCCGCTTCGCTGGAATCCGGCGACACCGCCATCGGCGCGACCACGCCGGGCAGTACTTCCAGGTCGTAAAGTTCGGCAAGGTCGCCGTCGATGCGCAGCCAATCCACGCAGGTACCGCTGCTCAGTTCTATGATCTGCACGCCGCACCAGGGTTCTGAATCCGCGTCCTTGAGTTTTTGTTCCAGCGCCAAACCTTCAAAACGTTTGTAGCGGGGTTTGGACAGGCCAATAAACGCAAAGTCGCCATGGAAGGCCAGGCCGCGCAAGAAGCCCGGGCAGAACACGCGCGGCTCAAAATATCCCTCCGCGCCGTCTGCTGATCGCCGCACGATGCCGAGTTCTCCCGTGCCGGAATTGAGCAACCACAGCTCGCCATTGTGCATGCGCGGAGAGTGCGGCATCGACAGGCCGCGGCAGATAATTTGGTTGCTCAACATGTCAATCCCGATGCCGCCGTCGGCGCGGCGGTCACGCCAGCCGTCGATGGTGTCGGAGGCGGAGACCGCCGTGACATAACGCGGCACGCCGTCCTCAAGCGCCATGCCGTTGAGGTGGCAGCGGTCTTCGTCGATCAATGCGGAGATGAACGGCGGCATCCACAACGGCTCGAAACTGTGGCGCTCGGAAGTTGTGGCGATGCAGTTGTAACGGGTGTTCACGAACACCGCGCGGCCCCGCTTGTCCACGCCCACATCGTGCGCGTCGAGGTGGCCGGTGATATGCACCACCCTGGGAACATAGCAGGCATCAAACGCATGGTTGATGCGCTGATCAGGTTCCAACACGTTTTGAAAGCGCAAAATCTGGTAGGCGCCCGACAGGGTCAGGCCTCCGCTGGGGTCGAGGCTAATCCCCATGGGCTTGGGCATGGCCGATTGATGGATATTCACGCCGCCCTGGCTATTGCGGCCGATCAGATACAGCGAGTTAGATTGGTAGGAGGTAAACGCAAAGGAAATATTGAGTCGGGCCAGCCGTGCCGCCATGCCGGGCGATACTGAATATTCCACTGTATTTTGCGGCGCTGGATTTTCTGCTGGCGCTGATTCGTTTGCAGGTGCCGTGCTTGGTTCTGGCGTTGTAGCTGCCGCTGTATCTGTCGGCACATTGTGTGGCTCGGTCATCCCAGGCTCCACAGCGACGGTTGCGACCTGATCTGGCATTTGAAATTTCCCATGGCGAGGTACCGCAGCGTCCTTACTGTGCGCGAACTAGCTAACGATCCTGCATTCGCGCGCGCCTTATTTTTATACGGATGTAGCAATGAAAATCTGGTGCAACCATAGCCTGTATCGGCTTCGCCTGTAAAGTTGATGCGGGCAATTCCACGATCAATAACGCGCCATCAACAGATCGATGCGCTGCGCCCAGGCATCGATGCCGCCCTGCAGACTTTTCACTTGCTCGAATCCTGCCTCGCGCAGCACTGCACACGCGCGCAGGCTGCGAGCGCCGCGATGGCAGGTGACGACATACGTGTTGGCCGGGTTGAGTTCACCTAGTCGCTGCGCCAGTTCGCTGAGAGGAATATGCGTAGCACCAGGAATCCTCGCCAGCGCCAATTCTCCGGGGTCGCGCACATCGAGCAGCGTGACGCTCTTTTGGCCGTGCAAATCAGCCGCCAGTTCCTCTACGGTGATAACAGGAATTGCGTCAGCCGCTTCGGCATCTCGTACTGCAACGCATGCACCTGACTGCAAGCCCACGTCAGGGCGCGGCGCTGCTATTACCGCGCCAGCTCCACACACCGCGCAATGCGGATCCTTGTCCACGCGCAACTCACGTAGCGTTCCGCGCAGGCCATCGAAGGCAAGCAACCGCCCGATCAGCGGCTCGCCGACACCCAGGATCAGCTTAACCACTTCCAGCGCCTGCAGGCTGCCGATGATTCCCGGCAACATGCCCAACACCCCACCCTGGGCACACGAGGGCACCAGGCCGGCGGGAGGTGGCTCGGGAAACAAACAGCTGTAACAGGGCCCGCGCTGTGCATCGAATACACTGACTTGCCCCTCAAAACGGTACACGCTGGCATGCACATTCGGCTTGCCGGCCAGCACCGCGGCGTCGTTGACCAGGTAGCGGGTGGGGAAATTGTCGCTGCCATCGACCACGATGTCGTAGCGCTCGATGATGGGCATCACATTGCCAGCATCCAGGCGCAGCGCATGGGGCACCACTTCGGTATGCGGGTTGAGTTGTCGCAAGCGCTCGCAGGCGGCAGCGAGTTTCTGCCGCCCGACATCCGCGCTGCCATAGAGTATCTGCCGCTGTATGTTACTGAGGTCCACCACGTCGCACTCCACCAACCCGAGCGTGCCGATACCCGCCGCCGCCAGATAAAGCGCCAGCGGAGAGCCCAGGCCGCCCGCGCCGACACACAATACCCGTGCACGCTTGAGCTGGAGTTGCCCCGCGAGTGAGACGTCCGGCATCACCAAATGGCGGCTGTAGCGTTGTATTTCTTCGTTGGAGAGTTCAGTCATACCCACCCTTCCCACAACCACCACAGCGGCGTCACATTTTCGGTGGCGACCCATTTTGCGATGTACTATCTTGCACGTTCGATTGGCAAAAACCCGCGCGGCGGGCTGGAGTCTGCGATGGCAAGCGTACGTTTACTGGTTGGCACGCGCAAGGGCGCGTTCATTCTGCACGCCGATGCCGCGCGGAAGAAGTGGAAGATCGACGGGCCGCTGTTCGGGGGCTGGGAAATTTATCATCTTGCAGGCTCACCGGCTGACCCCGATCGCCTCTATGCCTCGCAGGTCACCAACTGGTTTGGCCAGGTGATACAGCGTTCGGACGACGGCGGCAAGACCTGGAATCCGGTCGGCAATGAATTCACTTACGCGGGCGAGGTCGGCACTCATCAATGGTACGACGGCTCGCAACGGCCCTGGGAGTTCAAGCGCGTGTGGCACCTGGAACCGTCACCGACGGAACCGGACACCGTCTATGCGGGAGTCGAGGACGCGGCGTTGTTCCACTCGGCAGATGGCGGGCAGAGTTGGCGGGAACTGGACGGCCTGCGCCATCATACCTCCGGCCCCGACTGGATGCCCGGCGCCGGCGGCATGTGCCTGCACACCATCCTGCTCAACCCGCAGCGGCCGGAGCGCATCACCGTCGCCATTTCTTCCGCCGGTGCATTTCGCAGTGACGACCGCGGCGTGAACTGGAAGCCGATCAACCGCGGCCTGCACTCTGAACAAATCCCCGACCCGCACGCCGAAGTGGGACACTGTGTGCATCGCCTCGCCGTGCATCCGTCGCGCCCGGACGTGCTGTTCATGCAAAAGCACTGGGATGTGATGCGTTCCGACGACGGCGGCGACAACTGGCGAGAGGTCAGCGGCAATCTGCCGAGCGACTTCGGCTTTCCGATTGCGGTGCACACCCACGAACCCGAGACAATCTACGTGGTGCCGATCAAAAGCGATTCCGAGCATTATCCGCCTGACGGCAAACTGCGTGTGTATCGCAGTCGCAGCGGCGGGCAGGAATGGGAGCCACTGACCAAAGGGCTGCCGCAGCGGCACTGCTACGTGAACGTGCTGCGCGACGCGATGGCAGTCGACAGCATCGATCCGTGTGGCGTGTATTTCGGCACGACTGGTGGCCAGGTTTACGCATCGGCGGACAGCGGCGATTCCTGGCAGGCCATCGCGAAACACTTTCCGACAGTGCTTTCGGTAGAGGTGCAGACACTGCCATGATCGAGGTGATTCTGCCCGCGCCGCTGCGCGAACTGGCGCGCATCAGTGGCCAAATCATGCTCGACGTGGCGCAGCCTCTCACCCAACGCTCGGTGCTGGATGCACTGGAGCGCGACTACCCGATGCTGCGCGGCACTACCCGCGACCAACGCAGCGGAAAACGTCGGGCTTATCTACGCTTTTTCGCCTGCGGGAAAGACCTGTCGCATGCAGAGCCCGACGCGCCGTTGCCGGAAGCGGTTGCAAGCGGGGCGGAACCCTTCGTGATACTCGGAGCAATGTCCGGTGGATGATGCAGCTTCAGCGAGTGCTGCTGCATCGCGTTGCACCGCATCCGCAACGCGCTCGCATTGACGGATCTGATATTGGCAGAGACCGGTAGTAGCGGAGCTGGCGGGCGGCGACGACAGCCGTTTCGGCACCTCCGTCGCCCTCGTTGGTGATACTGCATTCATCTCGGCACCGAGCTTGTTGTATGCCAACAAGCGCCTGGGACTGGTCGTGCGCCACGAGCGCGCAGTCCGTGTTTACAGGTCCTCTCCCCCCGGGGTGTTGATCCGCCTCATTGATTACATGAATGCTGTGAGCCAGGCAGTTCTGTACCCGCCACAGCGCACCGGCCTGACTCAATGGCGTTTACATCGAACGCGATAACGGCGCTCGACTGGCTGCTCGCACTGCATCATTGCCGTGCTGGTGTGCGTGCTTTGGCGGCATCTGCAACACCGTCGCGATCTCCTGCTGTTCAGCCACCACGACCTTGTTGCGCCCACGCCCTTTTGCCCTGTAGAGCGCTGCATCCGCCCGCCGCAGCCAATCCTCCTTTCCCTCGTCGCGTTGCAGTTCGGCCACGCCAATGGAAACGGTGATCCGGATACCTGCGGCAAACAGTTGCCGCTCGGTCTGGCTGCGCAGTTTTTCCGCCAGGTTGACAGCGGCCTCCAGCGAAGTCTGTTCGGCGACCACCACGAATTCCTCGCCACCGTAACGGTACAGGCTCTCCGTGGCGCGCGTGTTGCGTTTCACCAGTTCACTGAGTTCAACCAGTATCTGGTCGCCCACGATGTGCCCGTGGGTGTCATTGATCTGTTTAAAAAAATCGATGTCGAGCAGGAGCACGCTCGCGGCGCGTTCATGGCGACGAAAGATCGCGCAGGCGGAATCCAGTTTGAGATTCTGCGCGCGACGGTTCCCGGCGCCCGTCAGTGGGTCGATGTTGACCATGCGCCGCAGTTCTGCGAGCTGCCGCCGATTGGTAAGGGAAAAAGCATTCGCCAGTAGTACCGTGGTGAACAGCGCCAGGCAGATCTTGGTGAGGTCCACCGCCGGCAACCCATTCCATACGATGGCGAGGAAGCAGCCGGCAAAGCCGCCGGTGAGGATGGTCGCCTGCCGCGCATCGAGCATGAAATACGCCACCATCAGCGCGGGGAACGCCCAGTACACTTCGCGAGCGCCCAGCAGCAGGGTCGACATCAGCGCGGCACTGATAAAACCGAGGGCCATCAGGATACCAACCGTCCGGGTCCGGCGGCTGAAATACACAAACACAAACACCAACACCATGATGCTGATGACGCCAACATCCACAAACGCCAGCGTCCAGTGTTCGTCGCGCAGGCGCAGGTAAGCTAAAAAAGCTACCGCAATCGCGAGGCTGCCGCACAGCAACAGCAGCAATGACTCTTTGATGGAACGCTTATGTGCAGATCTGGCTTCAATCATGGTCCCTGACTCCTTGTCTGTTCGCTCACCCGGCGAGGGGGCGACCAAAAATGGTGCCGGCGCCGGTGAGGCGCGCGACTTCGGTGTCAGAGTGTTTGTGTGGTGGGAGTTCTGCAGGGGCTCACTTGGTGAGCGTTCTCTATCAGTGACGACCTGATGTTGCAAAATCCACCGGCCTGCTTTGGTGTATCTGAGGCCTGGATAGTGTGATCCTAGTCACAGTTTTGGAGTGCGTCCACTTTTTCCCAGCAGAAACTTGGCGAAATCATCAGATTTACGCTAGCAGTCGCTAATAACTTTGCACCAGGCAGCCCCGCACAGGGGCGTTCAAGCGATATACGCACCCAACTGCCCGGCATGATTGTCGATATCCAGATCGCGGTGCTGCTTCCAGGGGTGGAATCCCGGCTTGAAGAACGCCAGCCAGTCGCGGAATGGCCTGGTCAGGAAGCCCTGCCTGGGACCGAAGGTAAACTGCAGGCCGGATTTCCAGGTCGACCATTTCCACAGGCTGCCATCCTTGTACAGCAGCACCGTCAGGTTGATGAATAGACCCAACAGAAAGAAGAAGCTGGACAACACCATCGCAAAACGCAGGAAAAACGGGCTGCCGCCGGTTGCCTGGTAGACATCAAACGCGACGCCCTTGTGCTCGGTTTCTTCCAGCGCGTGCCACTTGAACAGCGCTTGCACAGCGGGATCAAGCCCCTGCATCGTGGCGGATGCATTGGTGAGAACCTGATAGGCCAGTATCGCGGTCAAGTGCTCCACGCACACCGTCATCGCCAGCGCCGCCCGGCGCGCCGAGGCGTGCTTCACGCCGCGTTTACTGAAGCGGCGAAGATCGCGCCGCACCAACCCTTCCAGCGCCGCCACCGGGTAGCCATGGCGGGCCGCGAGTTCATTCATAGCCTCATGCACCAGCGTGTGCTGGGCTTCCTGGGCGCAGAATTCCTTGATCTCCTTCAGCAGCTTCGGGTCACTGATCTGGTCGCGATACGCCAGCACGGAGCGGATGAAAAAACGTTCGCCTTCCGGAAACAGGATCGACAACGCGTTCATGAAATGCGTTTTGAAGGGGTCGTTATCGAAAAAGTACTTGGGGGCGCTGTCAGTTGCCGCAGGGTCGAACTTCCTGACCTGGATGCGCAGCGGTGTGTGCGATTCGGTGAATTGTTCGGCTACACCCATGGGATAATCCTCTTGCTGTTGCAGGCAATCGCGCCCGGCGTTTTGCAGATAATAGTATTATCCATTGAGTGTGTCAATAAATTATCTATAATAGCCGGGCAAACTGGACATAAAATCATGCCGAGATCCCACAAGAAAGCACGCAGCACCGAGGCACAGCAGTACCGCATGTCTGCGCTGGTGGAGATATCCGGCGTGTCGCGCGACATGATCAAGTATTACCTGCGCGCCGGGCTGCTACCGCAACCGCGCAAGCCCCGCCCCAACCTCTCGCTGTACTCCGACAACCACCTGCTGCTGATACGCCTGATCCAGCGCGTCCAGCAACAGACCAGCCTGTCACTGCCGGATATCGCCGAGGCATTTCGCGCAGCCGACTACGATCCGACAACGATAGAAATCGAGTTGCTCTCAGAGAAGTACCATGCCGGCCGTCGCGATTTCATCATTCCCTTCGAGGCCGAGGGCAAAAGCAACGTCGGCCTGAACGTTCCCCCGGAATTTCTTGCGGAACTCAGCGCGCAGGGCTTGCTGGAAAACACCGCCCAACTCGACGAGAGCCAGCGAGAGATCGCCGGCTTGCTGTGGGCGGCGCGCAGCGAGGGTGTGCCGATGTCGTTTTTCCAATCCGCGCGCGCCACGCTGCGCGCGCTGGCAGAGCTTGAAGTCAAAGCGCTGATCGCCATCCAGCGCCGACAACTGCATTTTAGCGAGGTGGTAGCAGCCGTTACCGGTACCGATCGCATTATCAATCGCTGGATCATCAGCGAGAAAACCCGCCAGGCGCGGCAGATGTTCCAACGCATTATCGACAATTCGGAGAAGGCGCTCGCCACCGTTCACGACGCCATCTACCTGCCCAGCCGCGTGTTCCGCCAACGTTTCAGGATTGACGCGGAACTGGCCGACCTGGGTCGCACCATCGCGTCCAAACCTGGCGATCTCGACGCCTTGTATAGCGCGTGTCGCGCCTGCCTGTTGTTGGCGGACTTCGAAGGGGCGCTGGGTTTTGCCGATGCCGCGCTCGCCATTGATGCTGACGACGAGCTTGCCATCGCCGGCAAATGCCTGGCCTATGCGATGAACAAGAATCTGGATCAGGCGCAGCTGTACGCGAAAAAACTGGAAGAAGCCGACAGCAGGCACACGACCGCGATGGAAGCACGGTTGCTGACACTGCTGATGCAGGCGGCCAAGTTGGGTGGCGTGACGGACACGACGGAAATGCTGAAACAAACCGTGGACCTGTTCCGCGAACCGATAGCAGCCCCCCCCAAAGACGAATTCGATCGCTTCGAAGCCTGCCTGCTGCAGGCCAGGGCCAACACTATATTTCCCGATGCCATCAATGCAGGGCCGCAGGCGATACGCGATCTGGAGGCCATGCTGGAAAAGCTGGAAGCCAATCCGTATACCGCTCTCGACCTGCCGCTGGAGGGAACACGCCTGGTGTACCTGGTGTATACCAGTTTCTACCTGGGCCAGTTGCATGAGGCAGCCGGCGACGCGCAGCAGGCCAGGCGTTACTTCGAGAAGGTGATCCAGCTGGACCCCTCCTCAAATTTCGGTGAAATGGCTTACCTGAAGCTGGGGTAAAGCGCGCGCGAGTCAACTACAATCAGTGAGCCATGAATGTGCAACCCATCAACCGGCAAAGCGAACGATAAGAGGTGATTTTATGTTGAAACCATTCCAGGTACTGCCTTTTGCGGCATGCAGCACCCTGTTGCTGGGTATCACCGCCTGGTGTGCCACTGCCTTCGCGACTGATGAGAGCAATGCCGAGTGGGCGCTGCAGCAGGACGACGGACGCATCCAGGTTTTCACCCGCCCGGTCGCCGGCTCGCCATTTCTCGAGGTCAAGGCGACGGCGCTGATCGATGCGCCCATCGCGGATATCGCGTTACGGATGGGCGACGGCGAAGGCTGTGTCGAGTGGCGCGTGATGTGTAAATCGTCCGAGGTGCTGAGCGTCGACTCGGACACGGAGCGCAATGTTTATATGGTACTCGACATGCCCTGGCCGGTAGCGGATCGCGACATGGTAATGCGCTCTATAGCTGACATCGATACCGCGGCCAAAACCGTGACAGTGCAACTGCAAGACGCCTCCTCGAAATACCCCGAGCAGGATTACGTGCGGGCAGTGTCCAACGGGCAGTACCAGATGAAAGCCCTGGGTGAGGAGCAGGTGGAATTTACCTACATCATGCACACCGATCTCGGCGGCGACCTGTCAGCGGACCTGATCAATCCTCGCGTGGTGGAGTCCACCTATGCGGACATCAAGCAATTACAACTGCTGGCGGAAAAGTGATGCGGGTGGCTAACCGAAAAAACCTGCCAACCATTCCTTGATCAGTTACCTGTAAAGCGCGGCGGACGTTTTTCAAAAAAGGCCATCGCGCCTTCCACTGCATCCTCGGTGCCCTGGGCGAGCAGGAACTGGTCGGCATCCATGTAACTGACAGCATTATCCAACGCCGTGGTGCTGGCGTTGATTGCGCGCTTGGCCATGCGCACTGGCACCGGAGGCATCGCAGCCACCTGCGCCGCCAACAGGCGGGCGCGGGCAAGGGCCTGGCCGGGAGCGCAGACGTAGTCACACAAGCCCCAGCGTTCAGCGGTGGCAGCGTCCACGCGTTCCGCCAGAATCAGTAGCTGCTTCGTTCTTGCCGGTCCGATCAGGTGGGTAAAGCGCGGTACGCTCTGCCAGCTCATGTTCATGCCCAGCTTGAGCTCCGGCACGTAGAAGAATGCATTGTCGGCCGCGACTCGCCAGTCACAGGCAACCGCGAGTGCGGCGCCGCCGCCGATGCACCAGCCCTCGATGGCGGCGATGGTCACCGGTTCCAGCGCTTCCCAGGCGGCACACATGGCGGGACCTACCTTGACCAACTGGCGCCGCTCGGCGACGGTCATATTCGCGGCCTGGGCCGCTTCCGGATCCCTGAGGTCCATGCCGGCACAGAACATATCCGGTGTCCCGGTAAGGATGATGGCATTGAGTTCACTGTCGAACTGAAGCTCCTGCGCCAGCCGCGTCAGTTCTCGCATCAGGGCGTTGTTAAGGCTGTTCACTTTATTGGGGGAGCGAAACGTGACCTCCAGCACCCGATCATGGCGGTGCAGGGTGAGATACTTCCACGCTGTGTCATTCATCCGGGTTACTCCCTACTCTGGTGGCACCGTTGGGCGGCGCGGGCTTGCTGGAATCGATTACGCCTGCGCGACTGACGTGATTGAACAGGAACAATCCTGTGCGATCAATCCACGCGAGCGCGTCATGCGAAAATTTTCAGAGGACAGCGCAGAATTGTGTCTATACTCTATTGGGGACAACATTGAGTACGCGATTTTTTTCAGGACTTAAGGTACGAACCCAACTGGTCGAGTTGCCAGAAAGGACGTGTGTAATTGGCAAGGCTGTATGAATCGGGCATCAACTGCTAACGCGCACCGCAACGAGCAATAAACGTATAAAACACGAATAATAATTGGAGCAAGGACATGGATACCAGCAACCACAACACCAGGCCGCTATCGGTTATGGAGAAGATGGCCATGGCGGCAGGGACAGCCGTCGCAATCACCGGCACGGCGAGTGTCGATGCCAGCATTGTCTACGTGGATAATAACCCGCTGTACCAGTCTTCCTACGACGGACAGGGCGCCAGCACCAATTGGGATGTAGACGGAGACGGCGGCGCGGAGTTCCAGCTCTGGGTGCGCTCATCCAATTTCCAGTTTTCGAACAACAACTTCCCTTTCTCCGCTAACCGTTCAGGCAATTTTTACGGCATTGTGAACTTCGCCAGCGATGGTCGCTACGGCACCAACCTGAACGGCCGCGGGGTTGCCGGGGTGCAGGGGCGCGCCAATGCGTTGTTCAACAGTTTCCAGATAGGCCCCACCCTCGCCAATGGCTATCAGTGGAATGGCAACGGGGATGTGCAGTATCGCAGCGCCGTGCGGCGCGACTCGAGCTTCCGGACACAGGTGAATTACAACCGCAGGTATGTCACCAACACCAACACCTTCACGACGACCAGCGGCGGCACGTACACCTCCCAGTCTTTTTACACGTCGTTTAATACCACCTCCAGCGTCGGCGGTGGCGGTCGGGCGGGGCCCGGTATCGATTTCCAGAACTTCGTGAATGGCCCGAATATCCTCGGTTTCCGGTTTGAGTCGTCGGGCAGCCTGTTCTACGGCTGGGCTGAAATCAACATCAACGGGGGCGACCTGGAGATTTCGCGCTGGGCCTATGAAGACGTTGCCGGCCGGGGTATTCATGTTGGCTCAACCGCCAGTGTGCCGGAACCTGCCACGCTGGCACTGCTCGGCATGGGCGCCGCTGGCCTGCTTGCATTTCGAGGACGCAAGGAAAGGCGCAAGGCGCCGCAGACTGACGCCTGAGCTTGCCCCCCAATCCCGACCCTGCGAAGCCCGACCATCACGGTTCGGGCTTTTTTTGCGCTGAAGGAAACGCCCAATGCCAATGAAGACCAAGAAGGTGCTGATCATCGGCTGGGATGGGGCCGACTGGAAGGTTGCCTCTCCCCTGATGGACGACGGCAGGATGCCGCACCTGAAACGCTTCGTGGACGGCGGCGTGATGGGGAATATATCCACGCTTTACCCGGTGCTGTCGCCCATGCTGTGGACATCCATCGCCACGGGAAAGCGCGCCCACAAACACGGCATATACGGTTTCATCGAGCCCGACCCGAATACCGGCGCGGTGCGCCCCATCACCAACCTCGGCCGCAAGTGCAAGGCGATCTGGAACATCCTCAACCAGCAGGGCTACAAATCCAACGTGGTGGGATGGTGGCCCTCACACCCTGCGGAGCCGATCAACGGCGTGATGGTGTCCAACCACTTCCAGGCATCCAACGCCGCGGCCGACAAACCGTGGCCCATGCAAAAGGGCACCATTTACCCCGCCAGCCTGATGCAGCAACTGGCCAAGTTTCGCGTGCACCCCGGTGAGATCGAAGGCGAACTATTGCTGCCGTTCGTGCCCCGACGCCGCCCGGATTGACCAGGACAAGGACTCTCGCCTCTCGGGACTGGCGAAGATAATCGCCGAGACGGCCGGCGTGCAGGCCGTAGCCACCGCGCTGATGCAGCATGAGCCCTGGGATTTCATGGGTGTCTACTTCGATGCCATTGACCACTTTTGCCACGGCTTCATGAAGTTCCACCCACCGCGTGAACCGTGGGTAGACGAACAGGACTTCGAGATGTACAACAACGTGGTCACCATGGCCTACCAATTCCACGACATTATGCTTGGCGCGATGATGGAAATGGTCGACGACGAGACCACGGTGATCATCGTATCTGATCACGGCTTCCACCCGGACCACCTGCGACCGGCGATGATCGGCAACGAACCCGCCGGCCCGGCGGATGAGCATCGCCAGTTTGGCGTGCTGGCGATGAATGGCCCCGATATCAAGGCTGATGAACTGGTGTTCGGCGCGAGCCTGCTGGACATTACCCCGACCGTTCTGGCCTTGTTCGGCTTGCCCATGGGGCGGGATATGGATGGGAAACCCTGGTCAGCGCCTTCATCGAGGAACCGCAAATCCAGTACGTGGACAGCTGGGAGACGGTGCATGGCGAAGACGGCAGGCACCCGCCGGACGTGCAGGTGGATGCGATCGATGCCCACGAATCGCTGCAGCAATTGGTTGACCTGGGCTATGTCGACGAGATTGAAGAGGACAAGGACAAAGCGGCGCAGAATGCCAAGCGCGAGCTGCGTTACAACCTGGCACGGGACTATTTCGATGCGCGCAAGATTCCGGAGGCTGTACGAGAGTTCGATGCGTTGTGGGATGATTGCCCGGATGAAAGCCGCTTCGGGGTAAAACTCTTCACCAGTTGGCTGATTGCTGGCAATACCGACAAGGCCGAGGAAACGCTAGAGCGTTTGTATGTGCAGAAAAGGGCTGCTGCAGCAGAAGCCAGGGAAGAACTCAAGCGGACCAAGGAGGCTCGCAAGGAAGAGGATTCAACCGAGCCGGTTTCAGAGCTGACCGGAGACCCGAACGAACTGGAAAAGCGCAAACAAGAGGCCCAGAAACTCCGCAAACTGGTACGACGCTCCCAGATAAACGCCACTGCATTCGCCTATTTTCGCGGCTGCCTGCTGCATGCACAGGGCAGGTTCGAGGAAGCCCTGCAAGCGCTGGCAAAGGCTGAAAACGTGCAGGTTTACAACCAGCCCAGCCTGAAGGCTAAAGTCGGCGAGTGTCACGTGGCGCTCAAGAACTTTGACCAGGCACGAACGTGCTTTGAGCACATTCTTGCAATCGACCCGATCAGCGCCGAGGCGCAACTGGGCCTGGCGCAATGCGCGCTGGGCATGGGCAATGCGCGGGACGCCTACGCAGCGGCGAGCTCGGCACTGGGACTGGTGTATCACAACCCGAAAGCCCACTACGTTGCCGCGCGCGCCCTGTGCGAGTTGGGCCGGATAGACAGGGCCATCAGCCACCTGGACAAGGCTGTCGAACAAAATGAAATGTTCCCCGACGCTTACAGGTTGCTGGCCGTCATTTACGCCCAACGCAGCGAGCACATCAAAGCGGCGGAGCACCGCGCGCTGGCAGCGGTGGCCCAGAAGCGATTTGATGACCTGAAGTCTGGCGTGACGCTGCCAGAAGACCGCGATCTACAACTGGATATCGCAATGGACCAACCGATCGGTATTGGAACCATCGGCGCAGTGACATCCAGTGGCGCAAACAGCGACTCAATCATCGTGGTGTCCGGCCTGCCCCGCTCCGGTACTTCCATGATGATGCAAATGCTGGCCGCGGGTGGCATTGCAACACTGACCGATGAGGAGCGACCGGCGGACGAGAGCAACCCCCGCGGTTACTTTGAATTCGAGCCAGTCAAGAAGCTCGGCAAGCAGAATGACTGGGTTGAGCACGCCGGCGGCAAAGCAGTAAAAATTGTCGCGCAATTGTTGCCCATGATGCCGCCCAGGCGAGAGAAGCGGATCATATTCATGGCGCGCCCGCTCGGCGAGATAGTTGGTTCACAAGCCCAAATGCTGGAACGCCTAGGCCGCAAGGGTGCGGCCATTTCCAATCGCCAACTGGCTGCCATCTACAAAAAGCAGGTTGAGACGCTTTCAAAATCCCTGGCCAGGCGCAACGGCCTGGCCGCCATCACCATTGATTACACGGAGGCGATCGCCGACCCACAATCGACTGCCCGGCGGGTAAACCAGTTTCTGGGCGGCGCGCTAGACGAGCGGGCGATGGCTGCGGTTATTGACGAGTCGCTGTATCGGGCAAGGCTGGAAGGTGAGTAGCGAGAGTACAAACAACCTCAGTCATCTTCGGCGGGCGTGAAGACCGCCTTCCGATTTCGGTATTGGGTAACCAACTTCAGCGATCGCGTCCATCAGGTTTAACCGATGGGTTTGTCAATAAAAACAGCCTTGTTCCGCAGTTCAACGGCTCTATCATCACCCTCGCTGAGCAACGCTCTTTCAACAACACAGTGAGGTCGCCCATGAGTTCTCAACAACATCAAACAACCACCAATGACCAGGCAACGCCTGACGTCCGACCGAGCGCCTTCAGCCGGTGCGTAGAGGACCCGATGCGTTCGGTGATCGCAGCATCGCTGGGTACCATGAGCACACTGGGCATCGTGCTCTGTGGCATTTGGGCAATTAACGCGGCCCTACCTTAGGTCGTATTGTGATAGAGCCCAGGCCCAAACATCAGTGGCGCTGGGGAACGTCTACTGCGTGGTTTTTAATGATCAGGCTTACGCCCCGACAACGAGTTGATGTTTTTTACAGACTCCCTGCACGCTGCTAATTACCCCGATCAATACCCTGCGCCTCAAAGTATTCCGCCAACTCGGCTTCGTTACGCACTAAATCCTCCTCCATTCTTGCTTGGCGCGCTTTCATCGCTTCTTCACGCCTGATCACCATTTCCGCTTCCCGTGCCGTCCGCTCCTGCGCCATACGGACTTCTCGCTCTTCACGTTCGGCCTCCATTCGAGCTTCTCTCTCATCGTGTTCAGCCCCCATTCCGGCATCGTACTCAGGCAACTGAACAGCATCATTGCCCTGCTCTGTCGGCACAGCAGCGCTCTGATTCCCAAGATGCACGATGGAGGAGACAGGCTGTTCCGCACTCGGAGCACTGATTTTGCTGGCAGTAGATGTGTTTGCCACAGCATCGCCGGTACCGGCGAGAATGGTCAGGCCGACCAATGTCTCGCCATTGTCCTTCCACTGCATGGAATAACTCATATCACCCAACAGCTTTTTAAAGGCGAGCTTTATGGGTTGATTCTGTATATCGCAGTTGACCACCGGGTTGAGGCCCGTCGGCGTCGTCACGAATATCCGCATTTCCTTACTGACGGATTTCAACACAGAGTCGAGTGGTTCATCCTTTGCGACTATCGTGAGATTGGGTTGCTGGTACTCGACCTCTGCCGCTGTGCTGCCCATTGCAAGAAACAGCAGCACGGCTGCCTGAAGCGTCAATAGTGCTCTCATAGACTCTTTCTATCTCCCACGCCAGCCAGTGTCGAGTAACTCGTACTCTACTGGACAGCGAGTGGTGTGCTGAGGGTGGACCTCAGTCGTTCGCGCTGACCTGATATTCAGACGACTGTCCACGCAGCACCTCGGCCAAGGCCATCTCCATCTGCAGCATCCGCGCTTCCTGCTGCTGGTTGGTCGATTCCTGCTTCTGGTTGGTCGATTCCTGCTCCGCGAGCAATTTGCGCAAGGACGCGATCTCAGCTTTCTGATCTTTGGTGACCGTCGTCAGCACCGCCACGATATCCATCGGCGACAGCGACTTGTGGTCGTTGCTGGCCACCAGCTCGGGTACGTCCTCGGCAATAAAACCCACGTACGCCTCGTCACGCGAGTTCTTGTACACATAGCGCACCGGTGACAACGCTTCCAGCGCCGCATTGGCATCCTCGGCGCTGAGGGTTTCAATATTGTCCTTCAACTCACGCGAAGATGCATTGGTCCACACACCGCCCTTGGTCAGGCGAGCGCCGTTCCACACCGCGATGGTATCGCCCGACGCAATGTTCTTCGTGCCTATCCCCAACTTGTTGGCGGCGGGGTCGGAGCTGAACTGGCCATAGAGCAACGGCGTCTGCTGATTGTTGGTGATATAAAGCGTATTACTGCCTGTTTCGGCAAAACCCGCGTTCCAACCGAGAAAGACATTGCCACTGCCGGTCTTGTTGTTGTAACCCGCAGTATTGCCAATCGCCAGATTGTTGGAGCCGGTAGTGTTGCTGTAGAGCGTCGCAAAGCCCTGCGCGGCATTACCTACACCGGTGGTGTTTGAATACAACGACTTGCCGCCCACGGCATTATTCCACCTGCCGGAAACATTGCTGTACATGGAGGTCGAGCCGAACGCGGTGTTTTGTCACCCGGTGGTGTTGGAATAAAGCGTCTGGAAACCACTGGCCGCATTGCCACTGCCAGTGGTGTTGACAGGGAGCGAGTCTTTGCCATTGCCCGTGTTGAAGTTGCCGGTGGTATTGGACGAGAGCGAACCGGTGCCACTGGCCGTGTTGGCGTTGCCGGTGGTATTGTTCAAGAGCGAGTAAGCGCCGGTGGCGGTGTTGAATTCGCCGGTGGTATTGAAATAGAGCGACTGATGGCCACTGGCCGTGTTGGCGTTGCCGGTGGTACTGGAAAAAAGCGAATGAGTGCCGGTGGCTGTGTTGAAATCGCCGGTGGTGTTGGAATAGAGCGACTGATAGCCACTGGCCGTGTTATAGCTGCCGGTGGTATTGGAAGCCAGCGAATAGAAGCCGCTGACCGTGTTGGATTCGCCGGTGGTATTTGACAAGAGCGAATAAGCGCCGGTCGCGGTGTTGTATTCGCCGGTGGTGTTGAAAGAGAGCGAATCGGTGCCACTGGCCGTGTTATAGCTGCCGGTGGTGTTGGAATAGAGCGAAGTGGTGCCAAAGGCCGTGTTATAGCTGCCGGTGGTATTGGATGACAGTGCATGTACGCCACTGGCCGTATTGATGCTGCCGGTGGTATTTGACACGAGCGAATAAGCGCCGGTCGCGGTGTTGTATTCGCCGGTGGTATTGTAATAGAGCGAATAAGCGCCTGTGCCGGTGTTGAATTGGCCGATGGTGTTGGAATAAAGCGAACTTTCGCCACTGGCCGTGTTGTAGTCGCCAGTGGTGTTGCTGTACAGCGAATTTGCGCCGCTGGCTGTATTGCTCACGCCACCGGTGTTATAGAAAAGTGATAAGTAACCAATGGCCGTGTTGTACTCGCCAGGGCCTATTCTAAGAGCTGAATCGCCAAAAGCAGTGTTATAGTTTCCAGTGCCGCCAGCCTCGAAACCATAGGCCGTTTCACCTACCGCCTGCACCTGACTGGAACCCAGCGCGATGGCACTGGCCAAGCATACGTAAACTAGTGTTTTTTCATTCATGCCCATAATCGCCACCTTTTTGCGCATTTATCTGACAGTCCTATCGTGGGGATATTCTTCCTCCTCGATGACCTCACGATAACACCATTCTCAGCCACTCGCCTGAGCATAATTGTGACCAGGTGTTGATTTGCCGCTGTCAGCACATGGCGGGTGTTGATCGTCTGTCGCCGCCGCAACGCACGCAAGACCCGGCGCGACACGACCTACATCGCCAGATTCACGAGATTTTCTATCAGCGCCGCGCCAACCCAGGTCAGCGGCGGGATGATCAGGTAGAACAGCAGCGTGGTGATGTTGCCGACATCGAAAGGCCAGGTTGATTGTTGTGCTATTTCACGCCGGTAGTTGAGCAGCGGCAACAGCGTGTCGATACCCGCTGCCGCGACATGGACGCCGCTCGCGCCTTCGAGCACTGCTTCGATGCGCTCGTTCAGTGCGACCAGTTCCTGTTGCTTCAACCGGACAAGGCGCTGGTGCAGCGGCCACACCGGAATGACGAAAATAATGATCAGCGGGCCCAGTATCGCCAAGGCGCCGGGGACGCTCTCGGCAAGATCCAGCCCACCTTCGAGGTTAATCAGCGGGAACAGCGCCAGCGCGCCAATCACTGCCAAACTGGAGCTGATTGCAACCCGCGCGAAGGGCAGTAGCTTGCGCGTGCTCAACAGGGTCACGCGCACGTGATCTCCGCCCAGGCGACCGAAGACCACTGCCTGCTGCAACAACATGACGATCACCGTGGTCATTACGATCCAGACCATCAGGGTACCGCCAGCAGTCAGGGCGCCCGAGAAGTTCGACAACATGGCGTCCGTGGCAGCGGACACCGAGCCGCGAATAAAACTGAGATGCGCATAACCCGCCAGCGCCCCGCCGCACAGGCTGAGCAGCGTGCGGCGCAGGCTGGCCGAGTCCAGGCGCGCATGAAAGCGCTCGTACGCGACATCGCCCAGGTCCAGTATCGGCCGCAGTGCCGCAAGCGCCTCCTGCGCTTTCGCAGTAATAAAACTGAACACCGGTATGATATAGGCGATGATCAGGCCAAAAAACAACGCCGGTGGCCTGTGCTCGCCCGCCCCTGCTGCGCCGGCGTAAAACAGCGGCAACAGCACAGCCAGCAGCAGCAATCCGGTCAGCGTCCTGCCGTAACGCAGCGGCAGGATCAGCTTGAGTACCCAGATTTTATGCATGCAAGCGCAGTCTCACTTACGCCTGAGCTTGGGTTTCACGGCTGCTCTCGTGGTGGTTGCAGGGCGTTTGCCAGCCAACTTCTTCGTGGCGACTTTTTGGGCGGAAACTTTTTTCGCAGCAGTTTTCTTTGCGGCAGGTTTGCTGGCGCCTGACTTTTGGTTGCCGGCTTTTGTGCACCAGACTTCATTGCCGTGGGTTTCTTTGCCCGCGATTTTGCCGTGCTCTTCTTCGCCGCACTCTTCCTGCCACCGGCAGCACGCAATCCGGCGACCTCCTCCAGTTCCACCAGCGCCTCCTCGAGATAATCGATCATGCGCTGGACTTCCGGCAGCGAGCGCCGGCACGCGACGATGCCGAAATCCAGGCTCTTCGCATAGCTCACAAGCGTAATGTTCATCGCAAACCCGTCGAACACGATCGACGCCGGGTAAATACCGTCCAGCCGCGCGCCGTTCCAGAACAACTGCTGGCGCGGACCGGGCACATTCGATATGACAGTGCTGAAGGCCGGAAACTGCGCCGCCAGGCCCAGCATCGTGGTGAGCAGCGCCGGCAATTGCGTCAGCTGCATGAAGATCATTGCCTCGCGGGAGCTCAGCCCCTTGAGCAGGTCCTTGCCCGCGCGCATCGACGCCTGGATGGTCCGCAGGCGTTGTTCCGGGTCTTCCGTGTTGGTGGCGAGATCCGCAGTGATAAAGCCCACCGCATTGCCGGCACTGAAATCGTCCTTCTCACGCAGCGACACGGGTGCCATGGCCTTGAGCGAATGCTTGGGTAACTCGTGGTGGCCCATCAGGTAACGCCGCAGCGCGCCGGAGCACATCGCCAGAACGACATCATTCACCGTACCGTCGACGGCCTTGCAGACGGCCTGGATGCGATCGAAATCCCAAGACTGAGCGACAAAGCGCCGCGCCCCCGCCACGCGCGTATTGATCGATGTGCGCGGCACATTGTGCCAGGGCACAGCGAGGTTTCCACTGCCCCCGAAAAATGCGCCGCCGAACCGGCGCAGCGCGCCTAACACCTGTGCAGAGCTGTTAAACTGCTGCTTGAGCGCATCGGCCACCGTGCGCAATTCCGACGCATTGGGCGCAGCGCGCCGTGACTTTTTCGCGCCGACGGCTGCCAGGTACCGTTGGTAAGCCTTCATCGACATCGGCAGGTCGTAGCTGCGAAACGCGGGATCTGTTGAGCACACACTCTGGTTCAATTGCATGGACGCCACGCCGTCAATCGCGGCGTGATGCATCTTCATATACACGGCGAGCTGATGGTTCTGCAGACCCTCTATCAGGTGCAATTCCCACAGCGGCCGATTGCGATCCAGCAGCGTGCTGTGCAGTCGCGATACCAGCGCAAACAGCTCGCGAAAGCGACCGGGGCTCGGCAGCGCGGAGTGTCGCACGTGGTAGTCCATATCAATGCTCTGATCCTTCTCCCAATAGAGCGGGCCCATCGGACCGGCGCGACCCGTGGTGACAAACTCACCAAAGGGTTCGCGGAAATCGTCGCCACTGAGCCCGTCCATCGTCAGTTCGCCGACAAACTCCTGTACGCTCACACCTCGGGGCAAGGTGTACAGGTTGACGCCACCGACATGCATGGGAGTCTCACGCTTTTCTGCTAGCAGGAATGCTGCGCTTGTCAGGTCTATTCGTCGCATGGATTTCGCCTCATAAGATCGGTTGTTAGCTGCCTATACTACCGCGTCTGCGTAAAACGCACACAAGGTTACGGCCGCATTGTCACACCTGCAGCGCCTGTCTCGTCTATAAGGTAAGCCACACAAACTGGGCAAACCACAGGGGAGGACGAAATCATGTTCAGGTCACTCGCGCGCCGCTGGCTGCGGAGTTTCTCGCAGCGCTACCAATACGATACCGGCTACATGGAAGCCATGTTGCAGCACAACCCACTATTGTTCCTGAAATTCGCGTCGCTCACGCTGTTGTCCTCGCATCGCCGCGGTATTCCCCCGGCGCCGCTGTGGACAGCCCGCATCCGCGCCGCACTGGGGAAGATTGCGGGCCCTGCGTGCAGCTGGTGTGCAACATGGCGCTGGAGGACGGTATTGAGCCAGCCGTCGTTGCCGCTGTTGTCGCTGCCGACCTGGCAGCGCTGGATGAGGACTGTGCATTGGCATTGCAGTTTACCGAGAGCGTGCTGGCGCGCGACCCTGGCGCGGAGCACTTGCGCGAGCGCGTGCGCCTCGCCTGGGGCGAGGACGGGATACTGTCGTTGGCCATGGGCATCAGCACAAGCCGCGTCTATCCCACGGTGAAATACGTACTCGGGCATGGCCTCGCCTGCAGCCGCGTGCACATCGCGCAACGCACCGTGGCACCGATGCCGCTTCCGTCCGCTACAATGGCGCACACCGCAATTGGAGGCGTTTCCCCATGAAGGACCGGATCATTACGATCACCGCCCTGCTCCTCGGGTTCGCCATGCTGGCCAATGGCGCCTGGCAACTGGCCGCGCCGGAGGGCTGGTACTGGGCCATCCCCGGCGTGCCGGACCGCGGCCCATTCAACCAGCACTTCGTGCGCGACCTCGGCATCATCTACGCGATGACGGGCATCGGCCTGATCCTCGGCGCACTGCAGCCACAGCAGCGCTTCGGCTTTTGGTGGGCGCCCTGCTTCTGGCTGGTCGGACACGCACTGTTTCATGTGTGGGAAGTGCTGGTGGGGCTGTGCGGTCCCGCATCGCTGCTGCAGGATTTTGCCGGCGTCACGCTACCCGCCCTGATAAGCCTCGCACTGTTGTTGAGCGCACGCCGTGACCGCGCTTTCCAATAGACATCACGCGGCAGGCTGGCTGATTGCGCTGGCGATTGTCTGCGGCCTGGCACTGAGTCAACTGTTCGGGCGCACGGCACCGCCGACGGCACAGCACGTCGAACTGGAGTGGCTCGAGCGCCCGCGTCCGGTGGCGGCATTCACACTTGTGTCGACGCAAGGTGAAATCACCGACGCCGCGCTGCGCGGCCACTGGCAATTGCTCGCACTGGGATTTACGCACTGTCCCGACCTGTGCCCAACGACACTCGCGCAACTGGCCGCACTGCAGGCAACGATGGCCGATGATCCCGTGCGAGTCATCTTTGTGTCGGTCGACCCCGAGCGCGACTCGCCGGCGCGTTTGGCGGCGTACGCGCAATTTTTTGGCACGGAATTTATCGGCATTACCGGTGAGTTGGAGCAGTTACAGCGCCTGGCGCATTCATTGGGCATGGACTTTCGCCATGATCGCGCGGGTGACGGTCCCGGCGACAATCTCGACGACAAACTCGACGACAATCCTCGCATCAGCCACTCGCCGACCATCGCGGTGATCGGGCCCGACGGCTTGCTGCGCGGTCGTTTGCGACCGGGGTTTGATACACAACAAGCCGCGCGGGAATTGACCGCGCGCATGCACAGTCCCTCGTGAACAGCACAGCAACAACGGATCTTTTCGAGCAACAGCGGCCGCGACTACTGTCGCTCGCCTACCGCATGCTCGGCGAGATACAGGCGGCGGAAGACGTGGTGCAGGAGAGCTGGCTGCGCTGGTCGGCAGCATCGCCGGGCAGTGTCGTATCGCCGGGGCCCTGGCTGACCCAGGTCGTTACCCGAATCGCAATTGACCAACTGCGCTCGGCACGCCAGCGCCGTGAGGTGTATACCGGGCCGTGGCTGCCCGAACCCATCATCAGCGATGAGGACGGCGGCCCGGGCCGACTGATGGCGCTGGCGCAGGAGTGCGAGCTGGCGCTGCTGTGGTCGCTGGAGCGCCTGGCGGAGGAAGAGCGCGCCGCCTTCCTGTTGCACCAGGTGTTTGAAACCTCCTATGCGGAAATCGCGCGCACGCTGGACAAGTCCGAACAGGCCTGTCGCCAACTGGTGAGCCGGGCGCGCCAACGCGTGCAGGACGCCTCGCCACGCTTCGACACCACGCGCGAGCAGCTGGAAAAAACGCTACTGGCATTTGCCGCCGCGGCAGCCAGCGGCGACAGGGAGGAAGTCCTGCGCCTGCTGGCGCCTGACGTGCTCGCCCTGAGCGACGGCGGCGGCCTGGTGAGCGCGGCGCGCATACCATTGCACGGGCCAGAGCGGGTCGCGCAGGTGTACACGCATATCGCCAGCAAGCGCTCTGCCGTCGATGAACTGAAGCTGCTGCGGGTCAACGGGCAACCCGCGCTGGTGCGACTGGCCGGTGACGATGGCGACATGATCTTCACCGTGCGTGTCAATCAGCACGGACAGATCTGTTGGCTGTATACGCTGCGCAATCCACGAAAACTTGCGGTGGTGAAGGCGCTGCGTCAGCCGCATTAACGGCTACAATGGCGCTTTTTCGAGCCTTACCCGATGACAGCCGAGCGGCACGCCATTCGCCACGCGATCTATCTCTCCGTACTGATGGTGCTGCTCGGCAGCACCGCGGCGGCGGCGACCAAGTATGTCTCCGCCCACGTCAGCACAGAAGGGATTATCGCGGTGCAGTACTTCGTGTGCACCCTGCTGTGCCTGCCGCGCATCCTGCGGCCGGGCCTGCGCAGCCTGCGCACGGAGCGACTGGGCCTGCACCTGATGCGAGGACTGGTCGGCGTGGTGAGCTTTTACCTGTTCTATGCGGCGCTCGGTCACATTCCAATGATGGACGCGATGATGCTGCGCCAGAGCGCTCCGCTGACCGTGCCACTGGTGGTGTGGTTATGGGGCCGGGAGACCATCCCCAGGAGCGCGTGGCTGCCGCTGCTGGTCGGGTTTGTGGGCATTGCCATTATCCTGCGTCCATCACCCGCCGGGCTCAGTTGGTGGCACGCCGGCGGTTTCCTGTCGGCGCTGGGCCTGGCGATCTCCATGGTGGCGACGCGCAAACTTGCCACCACCGAACCGACCGTGCGGATATTGTTCTACTACTGCGTTTTGTCGCTGGCCTGCGTACTGCCCTTTACCATCGGTGACTTCAGCGACCTCGCGGTGCTGGACTGGCTGGCCATGATCTACATCGGCGCCGCGATCTACTGGGTACTGGAACTGTACACACGCGCCTACGGCATGGCGCCCACCGCCGCGATCGCGCCGATCAATTACTTTGCCGTGGTTTTAGCGGGATTCTGGGGTTGGCTGTTCTGGAACCAGGTGCCGGACCACTGGTCGGTGCTGGGAAGTGTACTGGTGATCACCGGTGGCCTGTTGACCCTGTATCTGGCGCGCGGCGACGGTCCCGGGCAACCCGCAGCCAGTTGAATCCGCCGTCAGGCGGCAGCGTGCGAGTGATTACGGCGCAGCTTCAGGGCCTGCGCACGCGACGTCCCTTACTGTTGTGCAATGGCCGTTGTCTTGCTCTCGTAGGCGCTGCGCCGGTCGGCGTTGTAGTCCAGCCCGGTCTTGCGCGTATCCGCCTGGCTGCGCCAGGTCTTGGGCTTCGGCTTCGCGCCATAGCTGCTGCCGGAATCCAGGTTGGCAGGTTTTACGCGCACCTCTTCCCGGGCGCTGGCCGTTTCACAGGCTTTGTCGGTAAAGCTGGTTTCGCCCGTGTCGTTATCCACGCACATATATACCCGTGCCGCCGCCAGTTGCGGCACCATCAGCAGCATTGCTATAACAATAAGCCTATTCATTTTACAACCCCCATTCTTCTGGGCTATATCCCAGATTGCGCCAGATTAGAACGGGGGCGGCGCCAGAAGCGACAGAAATGTGGAGATTTCTCCAGATAATGGTGAGGCCGGGACCTTGGAAGTCAGAGGCTTTCAGCCTGGCGCGCGCCACTGTCGACACTGGACAGGAGTGCCAGCGCCTCGTCACACCACGCGAGAAACTGCTGGCCCTGGCCGAGGCCGCGTATCAACGCCAGGTACGCTCCCTTGCTGCGCGTTGGCAGGGACAGCGGGTCACCATAGTGCTGGACGCGGATTTTTTCGTACATGTACAGCAGCCGCATCATCTCCTTGCGGCGATCCGTGATCTCGGCCGCCAGGTGCGCGGCATTCCCGGCGCTTAAGTTGTACAGCTTGATCACCAGTTCGTCCTTGGCCGTCTGGGTTTTGGACTGGCTGTACACCCAGTCCGCCAGCGCCTCCCGGCCGGCCTTGGTCAGTCCGTAGACGATTTTGTTTGGCTTCCCGCTCTGGTGCACTTCCCGCCTGTTGAGCCAGGATTTTTCCGCGAGCTTGTGCAGCTCCTGGTAAATCTGTTGGTGGGAGGCGTGCCAGAAAAAGCCCATCGAGGTTTCGAAATCCCGGGCCAGTTCGTAACCCGACAGATCGTTGTCGAGCAAAGCCGTCATGATTGCGTGCGCAAGCGCCATTCGATTACTTCCCGTACTGTGATGCCCTGCGTCTGCAGCGATTGGCGCAGCGGTGTGCCAGCTGCCTGCGCGCCGAGCAGGGACCGTGGACTGCAAACAGTTCGCAGCCGTTATCCCTGCGGCAAAGGCCAGCAAAGTCTAGCATGCCCACCCGCTGAGTGAGGCAGGCTTGTTGCAAGACTGCAGCGCATGGAGCGCGACAACCGGCACCGGGCATTGGTGCGCGACCGCGCATTGGCTAGACTGCGGGGTAAATCGCACGTCACGGGAGAACAGCATGGAAGACGGTAATTTGAAAGCAAAATACGACCCCCTGTTTGTCAGGAACATGATCGAGTCCGCACTGCGTATCAGCTTGCTCGCGCTGTTGCTGATCCTCTCTTACGAAATTATCGCACCGTTCACCGTGCCGATTTTGTGGGGAGCCATCATTGCCATGGCCGCGTTTCCGCTGGTGACATGGCTGGAACCGAAACTTGGCGGACGGCGCGGCTTGTCGTCAGCGCTGGTCACTATCGGCATTATCCTGATACTCGTAATACCAGCCTGGTCCGTCACCGAGGCCACCCTGGGCGGCATCAAGCACCTCTCCGCCGTTCTTGAAAGCGGCGGCCTGAAACTGCCGCCACCACCCGCCAGGGTGGCGACCCTGCCGGTGGTGGGTGAAAGCCTGTTCAACGCCTGGAACGCTGCCAGCAGAGACCTTCCGGCGTTCGCCCACGAGCACGCAGAGCAGATCACCGAGCTGGCCAAATCCCTGTTGAAACGTGTTGGCAGCAGCGTGCTGGGCGTGCTGATGTTCGTGATATCGATCATCATCGCAGGCGCCTTCATGACCTACGCTGAAAGTTGCGCTGCGGCGACCAAGCACTTTTTTGTTCGCGTGGGCGGACTGAAGCCCGGTGGCGAGTGGGCGCCGCTGGCCGTCGCCACCGTGCGCAATGTGCTGCGCGGCGTGGTTGGCGTTGCGCTGATACAAACGACGCTGATTGCGATTGGGCTGTTCGTGGCCGGAATCCCGGCCGCGGCATTGTGGACCACGATAATACTGGTGCTCGCCATCGCACAGCTGCCAGCCATGCTCATCGTCGCGCCGATTATTTTCTACGTCTGGTCTACCGCCGACACCACCACCGCCGTTATTTTCACGATCTACCAGTTGCTGGCGGGTGCCAGCGACAACGTCCTGAAACCGCTGTTGATGGGTCGCGGGCTGGACATTCCGATGCCCATCATTCTCGTCGGCGCCATCGGCGGCCTGATGCTATACGGGATTGTCGGCCTGTTCGTCGGCTCGGTGATACTGTCGTTCTTCTACAAACTGCTGGGGTTGTGGTTGGCGCAGGAGGCGCAGTAGCGATTTAGCAGGGGCTTTTGCAATTGGCGGCCGTTATCGAAATATGAGCTGTGACTGGGCGGTCCCGGCATCTGGGACCGTCGCCAGCCATGGATGGCTGGCGTCGAGCTTACATGGAGGGCCTGCCCCCGCTTCTTGGGCACGTACTTGCAGCGTGTCCCAGATGGCGGGACCGCCCAGTCACAGCGGGAATACAAGTATGTACACCGTAAGTGTTCTATGTTGGCTCGGTATGAGAAATTTCCGTGCGTCGAGCCAGAGAGCCGTCGCTACCGGTCGGGGCACGCCAAAAGCGTACGTCCATGTTCGCCCAGGCTCGACTGGCGACATCCTGTCGCCAGACGGCCCCGACGGTCGACGCTCTCACTGGCTCTCTCAACGCCGCCTTTTTCGAATCGAACCACCAGGCAAAGCTCATACAGCAAAATCGTCCCGTTACGACAAGAACAAGGGGCTCAGTTGATGATCACAGCTCAGGGATAAGTTTCGCGAACTGTTCGATCATCGGCATCACGATCTCCGGCTTGTCCCAGTTCTCCATCCCCACGCCGATATTGCAGCGATCCACACCCATGTCGCGGTACGACTTCAGCAGATCGGCGGTGACGGGTGACATCACGACCAGCGTAATCTCCACCGTCGCGGGATCACGCCCGTTGTCTCGCACCAACTGGCGAAAGTTCTTGATGTCCTGCGCGACATCCTGCATCGCGACATCCACCGGCATCCAGCCGTCCGCCCACTGCGCCGCATGCTTGACACCCAGTGGTCCCATCGCGCCCAGCGTCACCGGCGGGCCGCCGACACGGGTAGCCTTGGGTTCCATCCACACCGGGTCGAAGTTGACCAACTCGCCGCGAAACTCCGGCTCCGCGTCGGTGAGCAGCGCGCGTTGCGCCAGTACGGTTTCCTTCAATGCGAGGTAGCGGCGCTTGAATGGCAGGCGGGTGGCGTTCTCGAATTCCTCCTCGTTCCAGCCGACGCCGCAACCGATAATGACACGACCGTTGGAGAGCCGGTCCAGCGTGGCGATGGTCTTGGTCTGCGAAAACAGTTCCCGCTCCATCAGCAGCGCGATGCCGGTGCCGAGTTTTAACGTGGTGGTCGCGGCGGCGGCGGCCATCAGCGAGATGTACGGGTCCATCATTTTTTTGTAGGGTTCGGGCAGATCGCCACCGGGCGGGTACGGCGTGCGCCGCGACACCGGAATGTGGCTGTGCTCGCCGTACCACAGCGACTCGAATCCGGCGGCCTCCAGGGTTTTTGCCAGAAAATCGGGCGCGGGATCATCCGCCGTGTTCATGGAGCTGAAGCCCAGGTGCATTCAAGTTACCTCGCGATTTTTATAGGTTCGTCCCGATAAGACAGTGCACGGGATCGACCGGGAGTATGTTGTTAACCAGCTGCGTTGCTGACCGGGTCTCACAGTACTCGGGTTGCGCCCGATGCTCCAGAGCCCACGCCAGAACCTCGACTACGGTTCAGATTTGCATACGCACGGCAAGCCGGGGCAGGACAGCGCCTCAGCTCGCGCGGCGCTGCCGCACGGCCCCGGCCAGCGCCTGCAGTACCGGGAGTGTGTCATCCCACTTCACGCACGGGTCGGTGATGCTCTGCCCGTAGGTCAACGGCTTGCCCTCGACCACGTCCTGGCGCCCTTCCACCAGGTTGCTTTCGATCATCAGCCCGATGATGCTGCGATTGCCGCGCGCCACCTGGGCGGCGATATCCGTCACGACATCGAGCTGGCGTGCGGGAATCTTGCGGCTGTTGGAGTGGCTGGCGTCAATCATGATGCGTGCGGGCAGGCCGGCTTTCTCCAACATCTTCTGGGAATCCTCCACCGAGAACATATCGTAATTGGGCTGTTTGCCGCCGCGCAGGATGATGTGGCAGTCCTCGTTGCCCGTGGTCTGGAAAATCGCCGAATGCCCTTCCTTGGTGACAGACAGGAAATGGTGCGGCTGGGACGCGGACTTGATCGCATCGATCGCCACCTGGATATCCCCATCCGTGGCGTTCTTGAATCCCACCGGGCAGGACAGGCCGGACGTCAGCTCCCTGTGCGTCTGGCTCTCCGTGGTGCGCGCGCCAATCGCGCCCCACGACACGAGGTCGGCAATGTACTGCGGCGAGATCAGGTCGAGGTATTCCGTGCCTGCGGGCAGGCCCTGGTCAGCGAGGTCCGACAACAGCTTTCTCGCCAGGTGCAGGCCCTTGTTGATCTGGAAGCTGTTGTTCAGGTTCGCCGCTTTCAGCAGTGCGGCATACTCAAGCGCGGCCTTCGGGTCGTGTATCGAGCAGGGCCCCACCACTACCAGCAGGCGGTCGTCCTCGCCCGTGAGAATACGGTGGATGGTAGTGCGCGCTTGCGCAACGGTTTCCGCCGCGGCGTCGCTGATACCGATATCCTTGATAAGCTGTTGCGGCGATATCAGTTCGTTGATCTGTTGAATCCGCAGATCGTCGGTCTTTGCAGTCATAGTGAATTCCATTGCGTTGGTGTTACCGGATGACCCCTGGATTCAGGGGGCCGGTAATATACCACATGCCAGCAGGCAGGCAGTGTAAATAAGCCGTGAATCTACTGCGAATCCCACCAGGCATCCAGCATCGTGCCCACGGTATTGGGCACCACCAGGTGCGCGCCGTACCAGGTATGCAGGCAGCGGATATGCGCAAAATTCGCGATACCGCCAATGCCCTTGTCCGTCAGCGCCGCACCAAAACCCAGTGCCTGCAAACGCTGTCGAATCGACGGCTGCATGTACGACTCGCGCAGCGCAATGTGCGCCAGGTGATCCGCGCGCATCGCAGCCTGCAATTGTGCATCCGCGTCGATGCGCTGCTGGAACTGCTTGATGAGTCCGCCCGCCTCGTTCTGGTCGATGCGATAACACAGCCCCGGATCGACCAGCCAGAACAACGTGGGAAACGGTTTCTCATCCACCAGCGACGCGACGCGAATGACGATGGGGGCGCCTGCGTCCCCCTGCACGATGACCTCCTCCAAACCGCGCGGACGCCTGCCCAGCAGTTCAGTAACTCGATCAATAATTTCAGGAGTGAGTGTCACGCGGTTTCCGGGAGAATTCGAGAGCGCGCCATTTTACGCAAAACACACGATAATTACAGCGTGAAATCGTCGCGAGCAGCGTTGCAAAAGCCGCATACTGAAAGTTCGACATCACCCCGCCGTTTTACGCTGTGGCCTGCATTTTGCAAACCTTGTTGTTGACAATGATTATCCTTCTCCCTAGAGTTGCGCCCGGAACCAGGTGCTCACCGCCTACTGCCTCGGCAGTTTTCTGGGTGAGTTAAATGGGAAGTGTGGAAAGGCTCAGGCCTCATCCACCGCTGCCCCCGCAACGGTATACAGTCGCTGACTGTGAGCCCTACACCTGCCTGGTCCAGTGCAACGATGGAGCGGAGGGCTTCATACCACGGTTGCTCAATGCTCGCATTGCGTTCCCTGATCCCCTCCCTCAATCGCCAATAATTCACCGGCAATTGAGGACAACAACATGAATAAACTACCTACAGCAACTGCGCTGGCGCTCACGGGCGTCTCTGCGCTCAGCGCCTTCAACGCGCAGGCCAGCAACAAACTGGAAGAAATTGTCGTAACCTCCTCGCGCGTGGAAATGCCGCTGCGCGAAGTGGCGACGTCCGTTTCTGTCATCACGCAGGAGGAAATCCAACTGCGCGGTTTCAGCACCGTGGCGAATACCCTGCGCTATGAACCGGCGATATCCGTCGCCAGTGCTGGCGGTCCCGGCACGCCGACCGGCGTGCGCATTCGCGGCGAGTACGGCTATCGCACCAAGGTCTTTATCGACGGGATAGACATCACGGACAATTCCGCCACACAGTCCGAGCCCAATTTCGGCAACCTGCTGTCAGGCGGTATCGACCGCATTGAAATTCTTCGCGGCCCGCTGGGCCTGCCCTACGGCGCCGACGCTGGCGGCGTCATCAATATGTACACTGCGGCGCCGCAGGCTGGCCTGTCCGGCGGGCTTGAGGCCGAGGGCGGCCGCTTCGGCACGCAGCAGTACGGTGGGCATGTCAACGGCGGCACGGACGTGGTCGACGGAGCCGCGATGGTGGAAAGATTCGAGACGGATAGCTTCAACACGCGGATCAGCGACAATGTCCTGCGCGACGATGATGGCTACGAAAACACCACGCTGCACGCTCGCGGAGGGTGGAATATTTCCGACACGCTGCGCGCGGAGATCGTGGGCCGCACGGTGGAGGGCGACGGTGATTACGACGAGTGCTACCTGGGCGATCCCACCTATGCTCGCACCGACGATTGCAGGCAGAAGTACGACCAGGATTTCGGGCGCGTCGCGCTGATTCATCGCGCGGAAAAGTTCGCCAACACGCTGTCATACAACGCCAATACGCTCGATCGGGAGTACTACACCGAGGGCTTTAATGACTATAGCTACAACAGCGACTTCCAGGAAGTTGATTACCTCGGAAACTGGAAAGATTCCGACATGTTGAGCCTGGTGTACGGCGCTGAGTTGCAAAGGGACTCGATGAATGCGGGCGACGGCGACGAAAGCCGCGACGAGGAAGGCTATTTCCTCGAGTACCAGGGTGGCTTTAACGATGACGTCTTCCTCTCCGCCGGTGCGCGCTACACGGACAACGAGAACTGCGGCACCAAGACCACCTACCGCGCAGGTGCCGTTTATCTGGTGGCGGCGGGCGAGGGAGAATTCAAGTTGAAGACCACTTATGGCACCGGGTTTCGTGCGCCCGGGCTTTACGAAATTGCCTACAATGTCGGGCCTTTCGCAACACCGCCTGCGCTGGGAACGGAACTCGGCGCAGAGGAAAGCAAGGGCTACGACGCAGGCGTCGGTTACTTCGCCACCTCGGGCTGGTACGTGGACGTCGTGTACTTCGACCAGAAAATCGACGACGAAATCTATTTCGACCTGATCAATTACTC
Organism: Haliea sp.; assembly: GCA_016704305.1. Classification (GTDB taxonomy): domain Bacteria; phylum Pseudomonadota; class Gammaproteobacteria; order Pseudomonadales; family Halieaceae; genus Marimicrobium. The sequence goes on from JADJAL010000020.1 coordinate 95,911, forward strand.
GGGCTATCTGCAGGGTGACGGCGAAAGCGCCTCTAACGGTGTGGAAGTGACTGCGGAAGTGCCGCTCAACGACATGCTGACGTTGACCAGCAACTACACCTATACCGACGCACAGGACTTCGAGGGCGAGCAGCGGCTGCGCGTACCGAAGAACATGGGTAACATCGGTGTACTTGTCAGTCCCTGGGACGGGCGCCTGCAAGTCAATGTGAATTACCGCGTGGCGCGCGATACTGCCGAGGAAACCAGCGGCAGCGTCGATGACTACGAGGTGCTGGACATCAGCGCGAGCTACCAGGTCCTGGATTATCTGCAGGTCTTCGGTCGCGTGGAGAATGCCACCGACGAGGACTACCAGGAAATACCCGACTTCAGGACACCGGGCGCGGCCGGTTACGCCGGTGTACGCTTTACTTTCTAATGCGATGTAACCATGGAGAACGCCAATGACAGGCCAGGACAGTGACAAGCTGCGCAACGACGCCCGGCGCAAGGATGCGAAACACAAGGCCGCGATGGAGAAGCAAAAAGCCAACGTGGATTCGGCCATCGCCGCGGCGGATACAGAGCGCGGTGTCGCGCTGTTGCTGACCGGCAACGGCAAGGGCAAATCCAGCTCGGCGTTCGGCATCGTGATGCGCGCATTGGGCTACGGCCAGAAAGTGGCCGTGGTGCAGTTCATCAAGGGCGAGCAGTTATCCGGCGAAGAGATCTACCTGCGGGAGCACTGTCCCCAGGTGACGTTCTACCAGATGGGCACGGGGTTTACCTGGGACACGCAGGACAGAAGCGCCGACATCGCCGCCGCCGAAAAAACCTGGGCTGTCGCCAAACCACTGTTGGCCGATGCGAGTTACGACGTGGTCGTGCTCGATGAACTGACCTACATGATCGCCTACAAGTACCTGGATGAAGGCGAGATCCTGGAAGCTATCGCGTCGCGACCCGCGAACCAAAGTGTCGTGGTGACCGGTCGCGGCGGCGGCAGCGCACTGCAGGACATCATGGATACGGTGTCGGAAGTGAAGGATATCAAGCACGCCTACGCCGCCGGCATCAAGGCACGCAAGGGCGTGGATTACTGAAGTACGGTCCTTGGTCGGACGACGCCTTGCGTGTCGTCCGGCATTTTTATCAGCTTTTTTTCGGGCCAATATCGTTGGCCTGCGGAAACTGGCGCGGCCAGTCTCGCTGTGAATGCAATGCATCGTAGACAGGATGCTCAGCCGCCTGCTCTCCCCATTGCTCGGTGAACACCAACTCCTCCACCGGCTGTCGCTGTGCCCAACCCTTGTCTTCCAGTTCCGGTCGCTCGCGAAAATGCTCCACATAGCCGAGGCAGAGATACGCAATCGGCACGACATGTTCCGGCAGCCCGAGAATCGCACGCAATTTTTCCGGCGTGATGATCGACACCCAACCCACGCCGACGCCTTCGGCGCGCGCCGCCAGCCACAAATTCTGCACCGCGCAGACGGTGCTGTAGATATCCATCTGCGGCTGGTGCGTGCGCCCCAGCACGACGTCGCCGCCGCGCTGCCGGTCACAGGTGATGCACAGGTTCACCGGCGCATCCAGGATGCCCTGCAGTTTCAGCTGCCGATACTGCTGCTGGCGCTCGCCCGCAAACAGATTCGCGGCTTCCTCGTTGGCGTCACAGAAGGCTTCATGCACAGCGGCTTTGAAGGCGTCACTCTGCACGAGGATAAAGTTCCACGGTTGCGACAGACCGACTGAAGGCGCGTGGTGCGCAGCGATAATCATCCGCGCCAGCACTTCCTCAGGTATCGGCTTGGCGATGAACTCGCTGCGCACATCGCGCCTTCCGAACAGTGTCTCGTAAAAACCTTGCATGTTGTGTTCTCTGTTATTGGAGTACTTACAGTAGTACTACTTTGCGCTTACCGCTTGAATTGCTTGTACTGGCTCAGTGGAATTATGCAGTGTGTAGCGGAGAATGCGGGTGATGCTGGTCACTGGGACACGCCAAAAAGCGCACATCCATGTGCAGGCTCGGGTGGCGACATCCATGTCGCCACACGGTCCCAGTGACCAGCATCACCCGCATTCTCCTCAACGCCGCAGCTCGTACAGTTCGATCTGCACCGAATGGCACCTACTTCAGCTGCCAGACCTAAACCTGTCCAGATCGTGGCGGTACTTTGCCAAATATCAACTCGATCAAAGAAATCAACTCAACCTGAAGGATTGGTGATGCCCGGGAGGAGAAAGAGATAATGCTTTCAGCTGGGACCGTGTGGCGACAGGGACGTCGCCACGCGAGCCTCGCCGGCCGCGCCTTCTTGGTGTGCGCTGGCGCGTCCCAGCTGCAAAGGATTATCTCTTTCTCCGTCACTCCGCTACTTGATCCCCTGTCTTCTGACCATAAAACTGCCTCGCCAGCTGCAGTTTCTCACACATCAGCGTGGCACCCTCGATAATCCTCGGCGTATGGCGTTGCAACACATCCGGCGGCACGAAATACAATTGCTTGTTTTTAACCGCCGTCATCGACGTCCACTTGCGCCAGTCGTCCAGCCACTCCGGGCGCGCTTCCCCCATGCCGCTGGCGATGATCACCTGCGGGTCCGCCCGAATCACCGACTCCACGCTGATGCGGGAGACCAGCACCGGGGAATCGGCGAATACATTGCGGCCGCCGCACAGCTTTACGACATCGGAAATCAGGTGGTCGCCATTCAGCGTCATCAGCGGTTCATCCCAGATCTGATAGTACATGCTGATTTCCTGCCGCGTGCTGTAGGTGTCGCGCAAATGCGACAGTTGCTGCAGGAAGGCATCCGCCGCAGCCGCCGCGGTGGTTTCATTGCCTGTCAACGTGCCCACCACGCGCAGCGATTCGGCAACGGATTCCATCGTTTTGGATTCAAAGACGAACACATTCAATCCAAGTGATTCCACGCGCTTGATCAACTCAGGACCATTGCCGCTGTACCACGCCAGCACCAGGTCGGGGTTCAATGCCACCAGCGATTCCACGCTGACATTGTCGTAGGAACCCACGCGCGGCACCGCCTGCGCGGCCTTGGGGTAGTCGCTGTAGGCAACCGCGCCGACCAGTTGGTCTCCCGCGCCTGCGGCGAACACCACTTCCGTGAGATGCGGCGCCAGACTGACCACGCGCATAGCAGGCTGCGACAACACCAGTTTGCGGCCCAGCGAATCTTCCACCTGTATTTCAGGGTCGGCCGCCACTACAGCACTGGATGCAACTACAAGCCACACCAGAGCGATCAACGCAGTTCTCATCGACATTCCTCCACAGCTTCACGCAACAGGTGCAACACCAGACCACGCGTCTCGGGTAGTGGCAATCCAAAGCGCAGAATGCGCTGCCCCTCAATGCTTTCAAACAAACGCACCAGTACTGCGCGCCGACCGAGGGACTGGTACAAGGCCTCGCAGTACGCGGCATCGCCCACGCCACTCACAAAAAGCGATGTGCCGGTAAATGCCAGCGCGGGCACTGCCGCGCGCAAGTCGCGCAGCCACTGCTCGGCGTCCCGCGTCAGGCTTGCCCGCTGCTGTGCTTGCCATGCCTCGTCAGACAGCGCCACCGCGCCTATCCAGCGCGCGGGGTGGGACAGCAACCACGGCGGCATCGCCGCATGGAGTTGTTCCAACAGGCTGCGCGGCGCGAGCATAAAACCGAGCCGCAGTCCGGCCAGGCCGAAGAACTTACCCGCTGAACGGTACACAATCAGCCCATGCGCGGGGCAGCGGGACGCGAGGCTGATGCCCGGCGTCACATCGGCGAAGGCTTCATCCACCACCAGCCAGCCATCGCGCTCACGCAACCGTTCGTGCAGCAGATGCAAACGCTGCGCCGCGACCACTTCGCCCGTCGGGTTGTTGGGGTTGATGACCAGCGCGTGATCGACTGCGCCTGTCTCCACCAGATGCCGCAGCGCCTCGCCATCGGCATACTCGACAATGTGATGCCCTGCGCGCTGCCATGCGGCGCGGTGCTCGGCGTAACCGCGCCGCGGCATCGCGACCGTGCCTGTGCGCAGCAGGGCTGGCGTGTACTGCAGCGCGTACTGCGAGCCGGGTACTGCGAGAAGCGCCGCGCGATCACAGGCGTAATAGTCGGCGGCAGCGGTTTCAAGTTGCTCGTCGGCATAGGGCAATGTTTGCCATACGTGTTGCGGCAGCGCAGGCACCGGCCAGCTCCACGGGCTGATGCCGGTGGACAAATCCATCCACTGGTCGATGGGTATATTGAAGCGCCGGGACGCCGCCGGGAGATTGCCACCGTGTTCCAGGTCGATACCTGGGCTCATACCAGGCGTCATGCCAGCCACCCACACACCAGTATCACCACGACCCACAGCGCAGTCGCACGCCGCAGCAGGCCGAGGGCGCGCGCAATATCCTGCGGTTCCACTGCCCTGCCCTCGCCCAACGTGGGCCGCCAGTGCACCTCGCCACCATAACTGGCGGCACCGCCAAGCTCTATCGCCAGCGCGCCGGCACCTGCGGCCATCACCGGACCAGCATTGGGGCTATCGCACAGCGCGGCCTGCGTGCGCCAACACCGCAGCGCCGCCTGTCGATTACCCATCAGCGCATAACTCAATGCGCAGCAGCGCGCCGGCAACCAGTTGAGCACATCGTCGATGCGCGCCGCCGCGCGCCCGAAGTGGAGGTAGCGCGCATTGCGATAACCCCACATCGCATCCAGCGTGTTGCTGAGTCGATAACACAGCACGCCCGGCGCGCCCGCCACCGCGAACCAGAAGATCGGCGCCAGCAGCGCATCGCTGCCATTTTCCAACACGGATTCCACTGTTGCTTTGGTGACTGACCGGGCATCGAGATGCGCGGTATCGCGGCTGACGATCCGCGCCAGCTGCATCCGCGCGCCTTCCAGGTCACCGCTGGCCAACGGCGCGGCCACGGCGTGCGCGTGCTCCGCCAGGCTGCGCCCGCCGATACAGAAATACAGCACGACAACACCGAGAAGCACCGCGCCGGTCGCACCGAGAGCGCCCTGCAGCAACCACATCGACAGCCACAACATCAGTGTCGGCACGATCACCAACAGGCACCAGCAGAGCGCGCCCAGTCGAAGCAATTGGGCAACGGCTGCAACTCCCGTTTCAGTTTCGGTTGCAGTTTCGGTTCGCGTTTCGATCAAATGCTTCGACGGACGCATGCTCGCCCGGGCGCGTTGCTCCACCCACGTCGCGGCGCGCCCGAAGCCAACCAATGGATGCCAGCGCGGCACCTCGCCGAACACGCGGTCGGCGATCAACGCAGCAATCACGCTTACACCAACCATCCCCTCAGGCCACGCTGCGCGAAGCGAGCACCAGCAAGAGTGCGACTTCCACCAGTTCTACCTGTGCGCCGGCCACATCGCCGGTAAATCCGCCGAGGCGGCGCATCGCGGCCCAACGCAGCAGTAAAAAAATCGCGGGCACCGTCATTGCAAACGCTCCCCACAGGTCCGCCGGCAGGATGAACAGCAGGCAAGTGCCGTGACAAACAGCACACCCCTGGCCGAGGCGCGGGAAGAAATGCTGCGCGCGAGCACGGCGCCCAAACCCTGCTCGCGCACATACCGCGTCGTCAAAAATAGCAGCAGCAGCGACAATCGGGCCAACAGCGGCACTGACCACAGCCACATCACCTGCCCGATCTGGATCACGGCAGCCAGTGCCGTTGCCTTGAGTGCCAGTACTGCGACCAGTGCGATCACGCCCATGCTGCCGCACAGTGGATCTTTCAGCAGCAACAGCGTGCGCTCGCGGTCACCCAGTCCGCCTACCCAGGCATCCGCGCAATCGGCCACGCCGTCGAGGTGCAGGCCACCGGTGAGGGCTATCCACAACACCACCGTGAGCACGGCCTGCAAATAAAAGGGCAGCGGCAATACGCTGCAGGCGAGCGTCAACAGCACACCGAGCAAAAGGCCCACCGCCGGATACCACAGTAATGACAGACCTTGCGCCGCAGCGTCGTCCGCGTGCAGTTCCGGTGTGGACGAGGGCGTGGATGTGGTCGTGGGTGTAGACGGGGGCTTAAATGCAAATGTTGGCAGCGTCGTCAGAAAGCGCACTGCGACTTGCAGCGCCTCCACTTGCCTGGCGACAAAGCCGATCACGGTTGGACCGCGCGGGAATTGAGCGACATCAACACCGGAAAGTCACCGCCTTCGCGGTGATATACCTGGATGCGGCAGATCGAGGCATAGGAATATGCAGTCGCGCAATCGCCGAGAGCGGCATCGCCAGCAAATGGCTCAGCAACAGGCGGATCACCCCGCCATGGCCCACCAGCAGCAGGTGCTTGCCGGCGCAGTCCCGCATCAACGACTGCCACGCCGCCACCACTCTTTCCTGCGCATCGGTGGTTGCTTCGCCGCCAGGCGGCGTCACCGCGCCGGGATCGTCATAGTAGCGGCTGACCGTGTGCGCTTCAGTGCGCCAGACTTCCTGCAGCAACCTCCTCCCATGCGCCGAAGTCCACTTCCTGCAATGCGGTCACCACCTGCAACGGCAGCGCGAAGCGGGTGGCGCAGTGCTCGGCAAACACCCGACACCGTGCGAGCGGGGAGGTCACGACCAGCTGCCAATCAGCGGCCTGCGCGATCGCCTGCTCCATCTGCTGCCAGCCCGCGTCGCTGAGCGCGACATCGGTGCGGCCACGGTAAATCTCTCCGCCCTGGCAGGCGCCGTGACGCAGCAGATCAATCGTCGTAACACGCTCCGGCGAGGCTGGCATCAGGCGGAATCTCCTGTGCTGACATGCGTGCTGGCACTCGTACTGGCATTCGTACTAACACCGGCCTCGGCAAATGTCGCCATCTCATTGTGCAGGCGGCAGGCGGCTTGCAGCAGCGGCACGACCACAGCGGCGCCGCTGCCCTCACCGAGTCGCATGCCAAAATCCAGCAATGGCGAGGCGCTGAGCGCGCGCAACACATGCCGGTGTCCGGGCTCGGCGGATTGATGCGCAAACACCATCCACGCGCGTGCGCCGGGATTGAGGCGACAGGCCAGCAGCGCGGCCACGGTGCAGATATACCCATCCACCAAAACCGGAATCGCGCGCTGCGCGCAGGCGACATACGCGCCGGTCAGCGCGGCGATTTCCAGGCCGCCGAGACAGCGCAGCATGTCGAACACGCTGACATCGCCGGTCAGATGCAGTGTGAGCGCGCGTTGCACTGTGGCGCATTTCAGCGCCAGCCCGTTATCGTCAACCCCGGTGCCGCGGCCCACGGTTGTCTCCGGTGGCAGATTGAGTAACGCGCTAGCCAGCGCGGCGGCGGCGGTAGTGTTACCGATGCCCATCTCACCGCCGATAAACAGGTCGGCAGTGCCAGTGCCCGGTGCATGCGCGGCACCGCAGTCGAGCGCACGGCGCAGCAACGCCTCGCTCATCGCCGGCCCGCTGCAGAAATTCTGCGTGCCAGGCGCCAGTTGTGCATTGACCACGCCTGCCATATCCGGGCCCGGCGTTGCAGTGCCCACATTCACGACGGAAAAATCCGCGCCGCAGTGCCGCGCCAGAACGGCGATCGCCGCACCTCCGACCGCAAAGTTGTGGATCATCTGCACCGTCACTGCCTGCGGAAACGCGGAGACGCCCTCGGCGACGACGCCGTGATCGCCGGCAAAAATCCGAATCTGTACCTTATCAATGTGCGGATCGCTGCGATCCTGCCAGCCGGCGAACTGAATCGCGAGATTCTCCAACTCACCGAGAGCCGGCGGGTTTGGTCAATTGTTGCTGCCGTTGGCGCGCCGCGATCGTCGCACGCTCCGAAGGAATCGCCGCTGCCTGTTGCCACCAATCCACCCTATGTCTCCTGCGGCGTTTTCAGCGCCAGCGCGCTGATCCTGCGACCACCAGCGTCACCTGTTCGCAGACACTCGCCAGCTGTTGATGCAGGAACCCTGCTTCATCCACGAACTGGCGCGATAATTCACCCATCGGCACCACACCCCAATCCACGTTTCATTGCTGACCAGTGTTATGTGGCCGCACAGTTGCGGCAGCACCTGCAACAACTGCGTCTTTTCCTGTTCCCCAGCACTGCCGATGCAGGCAGTTGCTCAACCACAGCGTCAGGCAGTCGACCACAATGCAGCGCCCGGGATGCTGTTGCTGTCGCAGGGTTTCCGCGAGCGCGACGGGCTCTTCCACCAGCGTCCAGTGCGCGCCGCGTCGCTGCTGGTGGTGCGCGATGCGCTGGCTCATCTCGGCATCGCCGGCTGTCGCCGTCGCCACATACACCAGCTCAAGGGCGCTACTCACAGCGCGCTGTTCCGCCAGCGTGCTTTTCCCGGAGCGCGCGCCGCCAAGTATTAACTCACGAAAAGATGGCATGGCAGGCATCCTCAGGTAATCACCAGCGGCGTGCCGCTGTTCGGGTACACGCCGATGGTCGCCTCGACCTGGAAAACCTGCGCAATGATCCCGGGCTGCAACACCTCGCGGGGTGTGCCGCTGACCACGATCTGGCCGCACTGCATCAGGAACATCTGGTCGGCGCAGCGCGCTGCGGGGTTCAGATCGTGGATCACCATCAACACGCCGACACCCTTGTCGGCGAGACTGCGCACGATGTCCAGCGTCAGCCTCTGGTGGGCCAGGTCGAACGACGACGTGGGTTCGTCCAGCACCAGATAGCGCTCACCTTCGGGTGCCGGTTCCCAGATCTGCGCAAGCACCCGCGCCAGGTGAATAGATGCGGTCCGCGAGATAGTCACCATCGACGGCGCGCAGTGTCTGCGCGACGATTTCCCTGTCACGCGCGACGCCGGTGTCGTGCGGGGTGCGGCCGAGCATCACCACCTCCGCTGCGGTAAATGGAAAGTTCAACAATGAATGTTGCGGCAGCACCGCCAGCGTCCTTGCGCGCTGCCGGGGCGGCCAGGCTTCGAGCGGCTGGCTGTTCAACGTGACATTACCGGCGTCGGGGGCCAACTCACCGATCAACACCCGCAGCAAGCTGGTCTTGCCGGCGCCGTTGGGCCCGAGCACCGTGGTGATCTGGCCGGGCAGCACTTCCAGATTGATCGAGCGCAGCAGCGGCACATCCGACAGCGTCAGCGAAACATTGTGCGCACTGAGTGCCATTCCAAGTGACATTCCAAGTGCCATAGTCAGCCCACCTCCGCCCGGCGCTTTTTCGCCAACAGCGAAAAGAAGAACGGTGTCCCGAGCAACGCCGTGAATATCCCGGCGGGCAATTCCGCCGGCGCGACGACCACGCGGGCTACCGCGTCAGCAGTATCAGCAAGATGGCTCCAGCCATCGCCGAGGCCGGTATCAGGTAGCGATGATCCGGGCCGATCAGCATACGCACGATATGCGGGACGATCAGGCCGACGAACGAAATCGTACCGGCCACTGCCACCGAAACGCCGATCGCCATCGCCGTCAGCAGGATCAGGCGGCGCTTGACGGCATCCACCGCAATGCCCAGGTGCCTGGCTTCCGATTCGCCCAGCAGGAACGCGTTCAGCGCCGCAGCATCACGCGGCAGCAGCGTCATCACGATCGCGACCGCGCCAGCGGCAATCCACACGCGCGGCCAGTTGGCCGCATCCAGGCTGCCCATCTGCCACAGGCTGATGCGCCGCAACATCTCGTCATCGGCGATAAACATGAACAGGCTGTTCAGCGCGCCGGCGAGCGCGCTGATCGCGATACCGGCCAGCAACATCGTCGCAACAGAGGTGCCGGTGGTCGACGTTGCCAGGCGGTACACCAGCAGCACCGCGAGGAAGCCGCCAGTGAACGCGCCGAGTGCGATCACCGATAAGCCCGCCAATTGCCCGCCCTGCAGCAGCACGCCGCCGCCCATCACAATCATCAGGCTGGCACCGGCCGACGCACCGCTGGACACACCGATCAACGAGGGATCGGCGGGCGGT
>JADJAL010000021.1 GCA_016704305.1 Haliea sp.
GCCGAGGGCCTCATCGTTACCACGCTGGTTCCAAACATCGGCACCGGCGTTGGCGAGCAGGAACAGTTGGCATGCAGCGCGCAGCGCCGCGCGTCAGGCAGGCTGGTATCCCGGGCCAGACGCTGCTTCAGCATCGCACGGTCGCGGGTTCTTTCACCATGCACCAGTCCGCCGCTGCGGCAGTATCCAGCATCAGGTTGGGTCGGAGTTGCCAGGGCTGCCACAGAGCGGTGCACCGCTGCGGCCGCGCCCGGGATCGCCATTCCTTGCAAACTCTGACCAGTAGCTGCGCATCTGTGCGCCGAGGAAGTCGCGCCCCGCTGAATTGTCATCGCTGCACAGTCCTGGCACAGGCGTGCCGCCGTCGAAGTCGATGAAAATGTACGCGACCTCGAGGCCGTAAAGTGACGCCGAGCAGTTCGCTGAAATCGACCAGAAAATGATGCGCGCCCTCATCCCAGTCCAGCGATAGGCGAAAACCGGTTGCGGACTGTTGGCGGTGATGATGCTGGCGGCGGTGTCCACCGACAGCGCTCCAGTTGTCATCCAGTAGGCAGGAGGTTGAAGGCCTGCGGTGGCGGATCCTTGATGTGCGGAAGAAAGCCGAAACGGCGCTCGACTTGAATCCGGTTCTGCGCCAGGAACAATTTCATCCCATCGCGGGTTGGAACCGATGATCACCGCACACTGTTGCGCAGTGTTCGGGTCGCGGAACACCTGGTAGAGCGTTTCCTGTGGCAATACCGTGCCGTCGCGGAACCCTGCGGCGCGAATACATGCCCGCGCCGCCGCCGATGACCTGCAGAATGCCTGCGCAGCGCAAGCGCATACATAAAGCTGCGGATGTGGCCTCGGCTGACATCCAGTAATTGCGCGCCTGGCACCCTTGGCGTCGGTCGCGAGGCCGGCCTGATTCAGCTGCAGGAAAGCCATTCCCGGGAACTGAGTTTCATCCCTGGTTGGGCGTCATCGTGAAGAATTCTCTGCCCGCCAACGCGGCGTGGTGCTCACCGGAACCGCTCTGTGAGATCGCCCGGTGGAACAGGCCTTTTGCCAGCGGAGAGGCGAGCAGTGCATACACATTGCGGCCACCGGCAGACTCGCCAAAAATAGTGACGTTGTCCGGATCACCGCCAAAGTTGGCAATATTATTTTGCACCCACTGCAACGCGGCGATCATATCCAGATTCGCATAGTTGCCGCTGGCATCGAGTGCGTCGCGGCCCTTGCCGCGCAGCGCCGGATGGCTCATCCAGCCGAAGAAGCCGAGTCGATAGTTGATAGTGACCACCACGACCTGCTCGCCTGCGGCAAGCCTGCTGCCGGGGTAGGTGTTGGCGGTACCGATGGTATTGCCGCCGCCGTGAATCCAGAACATCACCGGCAGCTTTTCCGTGCCTAAGCTGCTGTTTGCGCGCGGCGCCCATACATTCAGATAGAGGCAGTCTTCGCTACCGACTACGGCACCGCTGTCATCGGGCAGGCCATCGAGCGGACCCGATAATTGTACGCAGGGATCTCGAAACGCGGTGGTTTCCCGCGCCTGCGTCCAGGGTTCCACGGATTGCGGCGCACGCCTGCGCAATTCGCCGAGCGGAGGAGACGCGAACGGAATGCCCAGCCCAGGCGAAGGTGTTGTCTGCGTCGCTGCTGCCGATCACAGTGCCTGCAGTCGTGTCGCGTGCTGTCGGGGTTTGCCGATCGCACTGCCGGTTCGCGTGCGGGCGATGGCCAGAGATAACCGCGAGCGCCGCAACAGCGATCAGTAGCAGAATAACGACGCTCTTCTTCACGGCCGGATTCCTGTGTCAAATGGGTGATTCGCGTTGCGTTAAACTCTTTATGGCTCGGAGGGTATTTGGTGCCTAGGATTTCCGGCCAGTCTTCCATCGGTATGAACGGATAGAACGCCAACGCGATGCCTTCTTGTATATTGGTTTCGTTATCAGGATATTGCGCCTGCGTATATAGCGTCCGGTGGAGGAGCGGCTGTCAATTGCATCGGTGGCGTCGATGCCGCCGCGACTCGAGAATACCGGCTCCAGTTGCATGTTGTAGATGCTGACCTGCAAGGAGACCACGGCAGCCAGCATGTTCCAGTCAAAATCGGCACTGACGCCGTCGCCAGGGCCCTGCAGGGTCGGTGTGCGGGACACGCCATCCCAGCGCGCCACGTGCTAGGTCCGCCGCTGGAGGCGACCTCGAGTTCCACCAGATCGGTGAAGATAAATGCGTCAAGTTTGGTGGATGCCTGCATTTCGTCCCGCACCTGGTGCATGATCAGGGGGAACGTCTTGCGGTTGAGTTTGCCGCTGGTTGGGTCGATCGGATTGCCGAACGCGCGCACTGCGGTGTTCCAGTGTTGCTCGAAATCGCGCTGGGACAGGACTTTGAAGCCATTGTCCTTCAGGTACTGGGCAACACTGGCATCAATGCGTGGCGCTTCCTTCTCCAGGTAATTGCGCGATTGCGAACCCAGGTTGACGTGGGCGATGACCACGGTTTTTATCGGGTTGGCATCCAGTTTGGCCTGGTCTATCTGGAACGGGAAGGTGGTCGGGTTGTGAGTGGGTGTGCCGCTGCACGCGACCACAAGTGCCGATGCTGCGAGAAGGGCGGCGAGGCGGTAGTGGGAAAGTAGACGACGCATGTAAAATTCCGATCCATTATGGTGGCGGTCATGGTAGCAAAATCTGTAACGGGACACAGCGATAAATGGCGACAGATTTGTATGTGAAACAGGCCGGTGACGGACCGGCAGTCGTGTTATTGCATGGTTTGTTTGGTGCCGGCGCTAATCTCGGTGCGCTGGCGCGTGCACTGCGAGCGACGTACTCGGTGTTCAGCGTGGATCTGCCCGGACACGGCAGATCGCCTGGATTGCAAACCCGACATTGCCGGCGATGGCCGAAAACTGCGGCTGTGGCTGGAGGAACTTGGGTCTGTCGCGCGCGCATTTCGTCGGCCATTCGCTGGGGGGCAAAGTGGCAATGGAGTTGGCGCTGCAGCAGCCAGGGCGGGTGTCGTCATTGACAGTGGCAGATATCGCCCCCGTTGCATACCAGGCGCACCACAATGCGGTATTTGCCGCGCTGGAAGCGGTGGCCACGCGTCCGTGCACCAGTCGTGAAGAAGCGGGCGCACGCATGGCGCAGCACCTCGACGAGGACAGCGTCATACAGTTTTTGTTAAGCAGCTTGCAACGCGATGCGCAAGGCCATTATCACTGGCGTTTTGATCTGTCGGGACTGCGCGCGGCCTACTCCGGCGCTGTTGGCTGCACCCGGGGGTGGCCGGACCTATGCCGGCCCGGTGCTGCTTATCAAGGGCGGCGCGTCCGGTATATCCAGCCGCAATTCTGGCCGGCTGTGCAGCAGCTGTTTCCGGCGGCAACCCTTGAGGTCATGCCAGGCTGCGGCCATTGGCTGCACACCAGAGAAACCGGTACTGTTCAACAGCATTGTCACGCAATTTCTGGTATCGCTGGAACAGCGTCAGTCCGATGCACCAAATAACAATCTGCAAGAGAACTAGACAGCTGTGAATTTCACCCTCGGGGATGTGGTTTTTAGTGTTTCGCGCTGGGCGCGTTGTGCCTGCATTTTTTGTCGGCGGTGCGCGTGCGCGAACTGGCTGTACAGGCGGTGAATCGCGCCAGCGAGCGCGACGATTTCAGTTGCTGGACCAGTCCGTGCATGTGCAGCGCATTTCGATGAGCCGCGATGAGACAAGGCGTTGGCGCATCTGGCGGCAGTACCGCTTCGACTACAGCTATGACGGCGTAGAGCGCCGCCAGGGCTTTGTGATCATGCTGGGCAAGCAGTTGCAGTCAGTTGTCGTCTCGGAGAAAAGCCCGACCCTGCACTAGCAGTTGAAGCGCTATTTTTTAATCTGCGACTCCAGCATGTTCGCCACTTTCTGGCCGTAGGGCGGCAGGGTGCCGGCCAGTTTGGCCATGTCTACAAATCCTTCGCGGTAGACGCCGCGCGCGTGGCTGAATGTGCGGAACCCATCGCGGCCGCGGTAGTTGCCCATGCCGCTGTGTCCGCTGCCACCAAACGGCAGATCGTCACATGCCACATGCAGCGCGATTGCGTTTACCGCCACGCCGCCGGAATGTGTTTCGTTGATGACCTTGTCCTGTTCCGCCTTGTCCCTGCCGAAGTAATACAGCGCGAGCGGGCGTTCACGGGCGTTGATGAAATCGATCACGTCCTGCAATTTGTCGTAACTCTTGATGTTCAGCAGCGCGCCGAAGATCTCATCCTGCATGCACGCCAGTGCGTCGTCGGGGTTAACCACCAGGTGCAGCGCAATTTTATGCTCTTTCTTGCTGGAGAACTCCTCACCGGGTGGGCATAGCGGAATGACGCGAGCACCCTGTTTCGTAGCCTCGGTGATGTAACCCTTCACGCGATCGAAGTGGCGTTCATTGATGCAGGCGACGAAATCCGGGTTGCCCTGTACGGTGGGATATTGCTCGGCGATCACTGCCTTGCAGCGATTGATAAACGCTTCGAGGCGACTCTGGGGAACGAAGCAGTAGTCCGGGCTGACGCACAACTGGCCGCCGTTCATCGACTTGCCGGTGATGATCCGCTCCGCCGCCTGGTGGATATCGCAGTCTTCACCAACGATGACTGGCGACTTGCCACCCAATTCCAGCGTGACCGGCACCATGTTCTCCGCCGCCGCGCGCATCACCAGACGCCCGATGCTGGTCGCACCGGTGAAGATCAGGTGGTCCAGCGGCAGCGCGGAGAATGCCGCGCCCACCTCCGGCCCGCCGGTTACGACGCTGATTTCCGATTCCTCGAAATACTGCGCAAATAGCTTATGCATGATGTCGGCCGTGTGCGGCGTGTACTCGGACGGCTTGATCATGGCCCGGTTGCCCGCGCCCAATACATCGGCGAGCGGGCTGAAGATCATGTTCACCGGCACGTTCCACGGCGTCATGATGCCGACCACACCCAGGTTGATAGTGCACATGCGCCTTCGCTCCCAGGAAGTTCATCGGCATGAAGGGCGTGCGCTTCTCCGGCTTCATCCATTTTTTCAGGTTTTTCTTCACGAACTTCAGGCTGCCCACCGAGTTCATCACATCGGTCATCAGCGTCACGTATTTGGAGCGACAGCCGAAGTCCTTGTTGACGGCCTCGCAAATGGCTTCCTTGTTGTCGACCAGCAGGGCGATGCAGCGATCAATGCGGTCGATGCGGGTTGCGAGCGCGACCGGCCCCTCCGCGCGAAAGGCGCGGCGCTGGTTGTCGAGTATCGCGCGCAGTTCGGTGGCTGCAGAACTGTCCTTTACTGATGCATTCATGTCGGATTCCTCGTGGTTTGGTCACACCGTGGCAGTTGCTGCCGCTTTGCGCGTGCTGCGCCTGGGCTGCTGCTCGCTGCTTCGCTCTGGCAATGTGATTTTGACACCGGCGTCCTGCAGCAGCATGTCCGCGCATTTCTCGGCGATCATGATGGCTGGCGCGTTGGTGTTTCCGGAAACAATGGTGGGCATGATAGACGCGTCTGCGACTCGCAGGCGCTGCACGCCGTGCACACGCAGTCGCTCATCGACCACGGCCATGCTGTCGGAACCCATTTTGCAGGTGCCTACGGGGTGATACACGGATTCTGCCTCCGAGCGGACATAGTCGAGGATTTGTTCATCGCTCTGCGCCAGCGGCCCCGGTCGAAACTCCGTTCCTCTGTATTTGTGCAGGGCGGGGGCCAGGAAAATTTCCCGTGCCCGGCGGAATGCGGCCACGATGGCGCTGCGATCGTTTTCGGTATCCAGGTAATTGGCGCGGATGGCCGGCGCTGCCGCAGGGTCCGCGCTGCGGACATGCACGCTGCCGCGACTTTCCGGTCGCAGGTAGCACACGGTTGCAGTCGTGCCGGGCGTGGGTTTCAGGTTGCCCTTGGCGTCCGGTTCGCTGGCGGCCGGGGCGAAGTGAATCTGCGCATCGGGCCTGCCAACCTTTTTATGCGTGCGCAAAAACACCCCGACCTGGGCCGCCGGGTGCGCGAGCAGGCCGCGGCCTTTTAGCAGGTATTTGACGATGTTGTTGAACAAGGCCAGCGGTCGGGTTTCCTCGTAAAAAGTCGGCACGCCGTCCAGCCCTTGTTGGATGTTGATGGTCAGGTGATCCTGCAGATTCTCGCCGACGCCGGGCAGATGCTGCCTGACTGTTATACCCAGAGTTTGCAGATGTGCCTGGTCGCCGATACCCGATAATTCCAGCAGCTGCGGCGAGTTGATCACCCCGCCGCAGAGAATGACCTCGCCACGGGCATAAGCGCGCTCGACCGGCGCATGCTTTTGCCGGTGAGGCGGTATTCCACGCCGACGGCCGCGTCATTTTCGATCAGGATTTGCTGGCACAATGCGCCGGTGATGATAGTCAGGTTGGGGCGATTCTGGCACTGCTTCAGGAACGTGCGCGCAGTGCTCTGGCGTTTGCCCCTGCGAATATTGGTCTGGTAGTACCCCGCGCCCTCCTGCGTGGCGCCGTTAAAATCGGTGTTGTAGGGGAGATCGCTTTGTATTGCCGCCTGAATGTAAATATCCGCCAGATCCAGTTTCTGCTCGTCAGCCACGTCTTCCACCCACAGCGGTCCGCCGTAGCCGTGGTAGTCGTTGGCGCCCTCGGCTTTGTGTTCTGAGCGTTTGAAGTATGGCAATACGTCTTCGTACGACCAGCCGGCATTGCCGAGTTCACTCCAGTGATCGTAGTCCTCACGCTGTCCGCGAATGTAGACCATGCCATTGATGCTGCTGGTGCCGCCGAGCACTTTGCCGCGTGGCCAGGCGATGCGGCGGTGGTGCATGTTCGGTTCTGGCTCGGTCTCGTAACACCAGTTGACCTTCGGGTTCTTCATCAGGAAAGCGAAGCCCAAAGGGATGTGAATTGGAGGGAAATTGTCCTTGCCGCCTGCTTCGAGGAGCAGCACCTTGCGGCTGGCTTCGCGCGACAGGCGATATGCGAGGGCGCATCCAGCGGAGCCGGCACCGACAATGATGTAATCGTAAGTTGAACGGGATTCGACCATAGGTTGCGTCCTTTTTGTCAGCACTGATGCGGGGAATTTTCGCTATGGGTGTGCGAAGCGCCTGTTCCCGGAAATAGACAAATGTACAAAAAGTGATTATTGTTCATTAATTCCAGTCGGTCAAGGCGGCGGTTGCGGCAATGCCGGACAAGCAGTTCAGCGCACTAAACTATGACGATCCAATGGTGGCCAGGATACTGGACGCGGGGGAGCAGTGTATCCACCGGTTCGGCATCCGCCGCACCTCCATGGGGGAAGTGGCGCGGGTGGGTAAATTGTCGCGCGGTTCCATCTACCGTTACTTCAGCGCCAAGGAGGCGCTGGTCGAGGGGATAATCAGGCGTCGGCAGGAAGCGTTCCTCAATCGCACGGAAGCGCTGTTGGAGAAAGAGACGAGGCTGGTGGATAAGCTCACGCTGGCAGTTTTGGCCGGTCGCAAGGATATGCAGGAGGGAATATTCGCCGCACTGGCCGAAGTTGAACCGGAAACCCTGGCCATGATGTTCCTGGACCCTCGCTTTTATCACCGCAGTGTATCTTTCTGGCCACCGCATGTGCGACTGGCGCAAGAGGCGGGAGAGGTTGCCGCTGCGTTGGACGTCGTCTTCGTAACCGACTTCATCGTGCGCCTGGCGGTATCGCTCGTCATGTTCCCCACAATCGAAGTCGATCTGAGGTCCCGAAAATCCCTGCATGCCTATTTGCAGCAGGCATTGCGGATGGGCCTTGGCGAGAATGGCCTTTAACGCGCTGTGCTGTACATTGCGGGCGCGTGGCGCCGGACGCGAGCGCATTTATTTCAGTAACTTTGTTTCCTAATCGAGAGATTCTGTAACACTCGTCGTAGACATCATTTTTCCACAGAATCTGTGGATAACTCAGTGAGTAAATTGTTCAGCAGGCCTTCAAACGCCACGTATCTGGTCATTGTTACAAATTGATTAAAATTCTGCATCACACAGTGTGCATAACATTTGCGAAGGTGCTACTTCAAGTAACTTTCGCATTTATTTTTGCAACACCCCGCCAGCTAAACCGAGGTAACATTTCTTTCGGCATTTATAAAAGCACTACATTTGCAGTATTTCTGTCATCGTCAAGTATTTTTGTGGATGTTACCGTTACGTGACACTGTACTGGTTACGGCGTGTCTTGATGCAACAATGTGACAGTGGAGGACCGAAAGTTCAGTCGCCGCAGTAAATACAGCCGCTGGTGCAGGTCTCGCGGATTTCAATTTTACTGAGTTGCGGTAAGGCCGGTTTGAGTTGGCGCCAGATCCACTTGGCAATATTTTCACTGGTTGGATTCTCGAGGCCGGGTATGTCGTTAAGGTAGTGATGATCCAGTTGCTCGTAGACGGGTTTGAATTTTAATTTCAGTTCAGCAAAGTCCATGACCCATCCGGCGGGCTCGGGCGCATCACCGCTTACGACCAATCGTACGTGGAAGGAGTGACCATGCAGTCGTGCACACTTGTGCCCGGCAGGCACATTGGGCAGGCGGTGCGCAGCCTCGAAGTGAAACTCTTTGTAGATTTCCATGTGCGTGTGCTCGGAGTTTTTAACTGTGAGTGGGCGGATCTTCGGTGCGCGTCGCACTAATCCTTGTGTTCCCAGGCTGTGCAATTCGTGCGTATTTTACTACTAAAATCAAAGGCTTTTAAAATCACCGTTTTTTTCGGAATTTCCCGAACCAGGGATTGACCACTCAAGCAGAATCTCTATAATGCGCGTTCTCGGATTTTGGGGTGGTTAGCTCAGCTGGGAGAGCATCTGCCTTACAAGCAGAGGGTCGGCGGTTCGATCCCGTCACCACCCACCAAATTCCCCGAGAGTTTGTCTGCCGTGGAGCGGTAGTTCAGTTGGTTAGAATACCGGCCTGTCACGCCGGGGGTCGCGGGTTCGAGTCCCGTCCGCTCCGCCATTATTAGTATATAAGACATTGATTTTAAAGCATATTTGCTTTAATGCCTTAAGTAACTATCAAATCCACTATCAAATTGTAACTCGGTTGGCGGGTTGTCTAAGCACTGCCAGCGCCGGCGACGTTCAACAGCAATACGAGGCTGTGACCGGCGTTTTTACTGGCTGCAGCTACTTTCGACCCTGACTCGTACCCTGCATTGAAGCTCCGCACTGCTTCCGCTGCTCTAAGCGTTCAGAGAATAGTGGTCATCTCACCTTAGTGTGGTGGCTACGAACCAGGCGGTCATACGCTCGAATCGTGTCGAGAGCGCCAATTAAATCAAAGGATTACGGTTTTCGCCTAGGAGTATCCACGTCTTTCCACAAAAAGACAAAATTTACCCTCACTTTTACCGACACTTCCTTGGCCACTTAGGCTGAGTGGGTTCCGCTCTATTTTTCGTTACGGAAGCTACCGCCCAGCATCAGCCTCGAGTGTATGTCCCCGCGTCTCTCCGTTTAGCGATTCCAATCTTGAGATCTACTTCGAAGCGGAGCAGGCTCTGACTGAGGCAGCTACAGAGGCAATTGACCACCATATCGAAGGGTACATTGGGGAATCATCTGGATACCTCGTGATGCAAAAAGCAGGCACGAACTCTAACAGTGTTCCCGTCACACGTCGCTTGAGCGCTGAATTGCACTGCGTGTTCATCACACTCAATTCGGCAGCAGCCAGTATTCGACCCCTTTTCACCCTGCGCCAGGGTCCAGTGGCTGAAAGAGGTTGCGGGAAATTAGTCGTCATGCATAAATGCAACTCCCCTAATTGGTTGAAACAGATCCAGAGGGTAAACGCTGCGCTTGTCGAACTCACGTTAGACAAGATAAGCCTGCTTGACACGCGTGAGGCTTGTGGTTGGTCAGTTAAGGCCGTGGATGTGATGCCTTCACCCCGGGAGCTGTGATTAATAGCCCTCCTCGCATCACGGACGATGGCGGAAGCACTAAAGCGGCCTCAGGCCGAAAAGCAAAGGGAAAGGATATATGCCCTCTAGTCTGGCCTGGATTGACCACGACTCAAATGCTAGGGACCGCACACTTCGCATTCTTTCTCTTTTTCAGGAAAAGGAAAGTCGTGACGAGCTCGGACTTGGCTCGGTGCGAGACAGTTTCGCTGACCAGCTATTTCCCGGCACCAGCACGATTCAGACGCGCCTCCGCTATATGCTTTTCGTGCCATGGATTTATCATTCCCTCGAAGAAAAGCGGTTGCCCTCGGAGAGCTTTGCCATTCAGGCAGACCTGCTGGAGAGAGACCTGGTTCAGCCGTTGATGGATTCCGATGATTTGGCAGGGGTATTCGGAAAAACCGCTGGGAAGAGTCTCAAACGATTGCCCAGCTCCGTCTACTGGGCTGGCCTTGGTAAATGGGGAATACGCTGTTGAATGCCGCCCAAAATTGACCCACCTAGGGGGATAAATTCCGTCCAAAACTGACCCACTGAATTGACTATCCTGCTCACTTTTTGAGCGGGGTACAAAGGAGTGATCACAGTGGGCATGTTAGCCAAGATCCGGCGGATGTATTTCCGCGACAAAGTTCCCCTGCGCGAGATTGCGCGGCAGACCGGTTTATCCCGTAACACCCTCAGGCACTGGCTGCGCCAGAGCGAGATGCGCGAACCCGCGTATCCCGTGCGCACCAGTCCCAGCCTGCTTGACCCGTACAAGGAGCAGTTGATCAATTGGCTGCGCACCGACAGCCATCGCCCCAAGCGTGACCGGCGCACGGCCAAGGTGTTGTTCCACCTGATTCAGGCGCAAGGCTATCCGGGTGGGTATGCCCGGGTTGCCCTCTTTGCAAAACACTGGCGGGAAGCCGGCGGTGCAGCACCTTCTCGGGCGGCCTTCATCCCGCTGCGGTTCGCGCCGGGGGAGGCCTTCCAGTTCGACTGGAGCTGCGAGTATGCGGTGATTGCTGGCCTTCGACGTAGATTGGAAGTGGCCCATATCAAGCTGGCCCACAGCCGTGTCTTCCTGGTGGTGGCCTACCCCCTGCAAACCCATGAGATGCTGTTTGACGCCCATGCCAGAGGCTTTGCCGCCTTCGGTGGCGTACCCCGGCGCGGGATCTACGACAATATGAAAACGGCGGTGGACAAGGTCGGGCGCGGCAAGGAACGCACTATCAATGCGCGCTTTCTGGCGATGAGCGGCCACTACCTGTTTGATCCTGAGTTCTGCAACCGGGCGGCGGGCTGGGAGAAGGGCATTGTCGAGAAGAATGTCCAGGACCGGCGCAGGCAACTGTGGGCCAACGCCAACAATCGCCATTGGTCTTCACTGGAGGCGTTGAACGACTGGCTGGCCCGTGAGTGCCGGGCGGCCTGGGCCGACATGCGCCATCCGGAGTGTCCTGACCTGACGCTGCAATCCGTGTTGGAGGATGAGCAGCCACACCTGATGCCCAACCCAACACCGTTTGATGGCTATATTGAGCAGCCGGTGCGAGTCTCCGCCACTGCCCTGATCCATTACCAGCGCAGTCGTTACAGCGTGCCTGCGGACTGGCCCACCAGGTGATCAGCCTGCGCGTCTATCCGTGGGAACTCGTCCTGGTGGCAGAGGGTGAGGAAGTGGCGCGGCACCGCCGCTGCTTTGAACGCTACCAGACGGTGTACGACTGGCAACACTATATCGGTGTGGTGCAGCGCAAGCCGGGTGCATTGCGCAACGGCGCTCCCTTCAGTGAGATGCCCGAACATCTCCAGACACTCCAGCGGCACCTGCTGCGCCATGAGGGCGGCGACCGGGTGATGGCGCAGGTGTTGGCCGCAGTCGTGTCCGAGGGGTTGGAACCGGTACTGGTCGCCGTCGAACTGGCCTTGGAGTCTGGCAATATCAGCGGCGATCATGTCCTGAACGTCCTGGCCCGGCTGCAATCACCCGTGGTGACACTGACGCCGGTGGAGACCTCGCTGACGCTCAGTGAAGAACCGCTGGCCAATGTGCACCGCTACGACCATCTGCGTACCCACGTGCAAGCGGAGGTGAACCATGTCGAATGATCTGGTCGCACAGCTGAAGGCACTCAAGCTGCACGGGATGGCGCAGACCTTGCCGGAGCTAATGGCACGAGCGCGCAGTCACGCTCTGGATGCAGAGCAGGTGTTGCAGGCTCTGTTGGCAGCGGAATCGGCGGAGCGGGAAGTCAAATCGCTGGCCTACCAGATGAAGGCGGCGCGCTTCCCGGCACATCGCGACCTGGCGGGCTTTGATTTTACGCAGGCGCGGGTGGATGAAACGCTGGTGCGGCGCCTGCACGATGGCGAGTTCCTGGACAGCGCGCAGAACGTGGTGCTGATTGGCGGGCCGGGGACGGGCAAAACGCATCTGGCCACCGCCATTGGGGTGCAAGCCATCCAGCGCTACCAGCGCCGGGTGCGCTTCCTCTCCACCGTGGAACTCGTCAATGTACTGGAGCGGGAGAAGGCGGCGGGCAAGCAGGGACAGCTGGCCTTCCGTCTCACCCATGTGGATCTGGTGATCCTGGATGAACTGGGGTATCTGCCCTTCAGCCAGGCCGGAGGGGCACTGCTGTTTCACTTGCTCTCCAAGTTGTATGAGCGCACCAGCGTGATGATCACCACCAATCTGGGCTTTGCCGAATGGGCCAGTGTGTTCGGGGATGCCAAGATGACGACAGCTCTACTGGATCGGCTGACCCATCACTGCCACATCGTGGAAACCGGCAACGAATCCTGGCGCTTCCGCAACAGCCTTGCCAGCAACAGCAAACGACGAAAGACCGCCACATCGAAATCAAGGGAGGGAGATAACACGAACCAGAAAGCAGACTTATCCACAGACGCCTAGGTATACTGGGCACCCAAAACCCGGGTCAGAATTGGATGGAAACCCTGG
>JADJAL010000022.1 GCA_016704305.1 Haliea sp.
CCTTCACCTGCTGGAACCCCGATCGCAGGGCGCCCGGGCGATTGACCGCCTCGGCCACATCAGGGCGATCCTCAGTCGCCGGGAGCGGGGTCTGGAACACGACGGCGCCGTCATGGCCCAGAACACGAAGCCCAGCCGGGGGCCTCGGTTCCATCGGCGGCCTGATACGCTCGCCAACCGCTAACAAAGGTGTCCGATTTCACCTGCACAGGGGCATTCAGCTCCGGACCACGGATGCCACCAATCGACGCCATTCCGCAGATTCCGGAAATTTTAACGCTGATGTCGACCGGCGGCGGCGAATTCTGATCTGCCCCTACTGCCGGGACGGAGACCGTCGTCGGCGTGAATCCAAGATCTGCCTTCTGTTGGCGTATCTCGAGACCATTGGTGTCGGAGGTTCTGCGGCGGGTTGGGGCATCTCGGCCTCACTGCAAGCAGAGAGAGCGATGATGGTAGCAATGGCTATCGCGATTCGATTGCATCTGTTCATGGTTGTGCTGTCCTGTGAATGAGTGATGGGGTAATCACAAGTAGATTAGCAAAAGTCAAAAGTGGAATGTTCTCTTAATCTTTCACGAGAAGAACTCCAATAACAAGTCCAAATATAATTATAAGGGGGAAAAATGGGCTTTAGGGAGAATTTCTTTCCAGTGTCCAGGCACTTTCCGGTTCTCGAACTGCGGAGCTCGGTGTGCGTTGGCAACTCATCCGATACTGTAGCTTTGAGCCAGGGAAGTAGTAGCGATTCCAGCGCATTTAGATCAACTGTGAAATTCGAATGGATCCTGCGAGCAGGCGTCTCGGCAGGGAAGTATCCAATGCGGAAATCGTGCCCCGACTGAGCCGCGAAGTCCCAGAAATGCAGCGCGGGCATGCTGGATGAAGTTAGTACTGTAATCCGGGTGCCGGGCGCGCAGAAAAGTATGTTGGTCATGGCCGCCCCTGCGATTCCGATCACTTCACCCGCGTTTGCGAATGTCCGGATCTGCGTCGCGAGGTCGAATGCGTCGACGTTGATCGGCGTATAACCTCGGTCGATGAGGAAGTTTTCGATCTCGAGGTAGTTCGTGATCTGCCGGGTCGCGGCATCGTCGCAGGTGACAAAGAGCTTGGTCGGTATGGTTGACCTTGTCGCGGAATCGGCGAGTGAATCAGCGAGTCCGCGGACGAGGTCGAGTGCGCGCGGTGAGTGGACGAGGGGATGCGCCGAACACGGCGACGCGAATAGCCCGCGCACGAGTCTGGTTGGCATCTCGTCGAGCTCGACAATTCGAGTGCTGTCTACGCCGAGGACATCCAGCGCTTCGCGCGCGGCCGCTACGAACTGCGGATGCAGTGCGATGTCGCAGTCGGGGATCGCGCGGCTCGCTTCAACGATCCGGGGGACGATATCCGTGATGCAATGTCCGTAATTCAGCACGCCGTAACGCGTGGTATAGAGTGTCGGGCGCTCAAGCGTGCGGATCGGCTCTAGACCGGAGCCCCTGGGTAGGCTTGCTGCCGGAGCGCCTTCGAGGTTTTCGCGGACGAGCGCGTCGTCCATCAGCATCATTCCCCTACCCTGCACGACAACATTGGGTAGTTCGAACACGGATTGCCTGGGAAGCTTGCCGCGCAGATTAGTATAGTGATCCCGAAACGCTTCTGCCGCCGGATCGCCATAGTGGACGCGGGTCGGCGCCTTCCGTGTGTATCGTTCACCCGCGCCAAGCCTGGCGAGCGCACGGACTGTCGCAATCTTCGCGAGTGGGACGACCTTGATACCGCCATTTCGTGCATGCGATGGATGTTCCGCATCTAGCTGAACCAGAGTACTCGCGAGCCGTTCCACCGCGCTCCGGCCAGCATCCGTATAGCCGTATCGTGCGCGACCGGTCACGCAGAATCGCTGCACGAAGTCGATCTCCGAATCGCTCAATACGCCATTATCGCGGTGGTCGACCGCCGGGGTGTCCATGTCGGCGAACCATTCGCGGTCGTACGTCTCGCCGACAAAGGCGACGATACGCTCGATGAATTCGTGCGGCTGCGCGACAACATCTTCGTAACGGACTTCGAGCAGTCGCTCCGGATAGGCGCGCCCGAGCGTCTCGAGGATCGCTGCGGACTCATTCCAATAGCTGCAGGCGCCCTCCAGTTCGTCGACTTTTAGCACCCTGCCGATGCGCAGGCTGGATACGACGTTCACCGGATCTCGAACAATGTGGATGAAGCGCGCGTCGGGGATCTCGCTGGCTGCGATCGCCACGCCGAAGACGTTCTGGGGGGTCTTGTCGAACCACCGGTCTGCAGCAGGCTTGTGGCGCTGGATGAAGGCCTCCATGTAGCGTCGATAGAGGTCAGCACGCGATGTGGATCCAGCGAGGAGCTCAGCGAATTCGGGCTCCGATATCTGGTCGATCTCGCGGTGGCGCACAAGGGTGCTGTTTTCAGTGACCCATCGTGAGAAGTCCTTGGTCCCGAACGGCTCCGCAATCCGATAAAAATGAGTTTCTTCCGGGCACGCGAGATTTGGATGCTGTCGCAGGAGGTTGCGCAGCATTGTCGTTCCGGAGCGAACACAGCCGACGATGAAGAACGGCGGCTTCAATGTCAGATCGGGATTGAATCGGGGGGGTCCGGTCGTCGATTTTACTAGTAGGGGGTGCGCTGTTCGGTACGCCCAGTGGCGGGGCTCCTGGACCGCCGGGGGGAGCAGGGGTTGCTGCGTGGTCGGCGCGCAGGGCTCTGTTTGAAGCACGGCGGCGGCAGTCGCTCTGGTGGGGAGGGCGCTTGTGGGCGGGGCGCGGTGTTCAGTCGGGGGGGGGCCGCCGGGCGCCTCGCCGGGCGGCCTCCTCCGAAGGGCCAAGAACGGGCCGGCTAGCCAACAGCAGATTCACAGTGGGGAAGACGGCGGCGGCTTTAATCGATCAAAGGCTGAACAGGACATATCAACGTACGTGCCAAGCAGCCCGAATTTGCAATGAAAGTCACGACACGCCGGTCCTCACATTACTAACACGAAAGACATCAATGAGTTGACCGATCTTTGACCACTACGTGAATAGGACGCGGACTCAACCATCGCTTGAATTTACGCTGCCATGCAAATGGAATTATTCGTAATAAATAACGAAAACCAAATTTCTCACGTGCGTGGATAAGGAATAACAATATTTTCTCCCGCGAAGCTCTGTAAGGCACAGTTGAACCAACTGGAGGGTAACACCAGGCAGATAATTGCCTCAAGGCTGGCAATGCCTTTTCGGATTTGGTAAGACCCGCATCACGCCGGATAACATAATCGCGAGTATAGAGAAAACCACAATCGTCTGGCGCAGCCTGATACAGCGATCAATCTGATCACACCGGTCATAGGCGGCAACCAATATATCCCGAATTTGCAACAAAGTATCATTCCATTCGATGGGTGAAGAGCGCCAGGATTTGATAAAGCTGAGCGGTCGCCCCTCCAGACGCTCCGGAAAGCAGCCGAGATCAGTGGCAAGAATCGGCAGTCCACTGCGTAATGCTGCACTTAAAGTATAGCAATATGTTTCATGCCACTGTGCAGGAAACCACACGATATGTGGAGCCAGCTCTGCAATCATCCTGTCGAGTTTTACATCATCATAGGCGCCGTGTTGAATAACTTCAGGTGCCAACGGCCGGTAGGCATATCCCAACAAATGATATTCCAATCTGTTTAGTGGATCACGGTAAGTAGCTGTACGTTCGAGGACATCAGCACCTTTTTGCCGGTTCAACGCACCGATCACCAGTACTTTCAATTTGTCGCCAGCGGTTATCTGCGGAATGATGGGTTGCTTATACGGATATGACAGCTCCCACTCCGGGTGATATGCAACCGCGATACAAAGATCAGGAAAATACTCTAGATGAACATCTTTGCACCGCTGGGAAGGTGAAAAAATACGATCCGCTCTTGAAAGTAAATCTAAATATTTTGATCGCCATTCAGCCACCTGCATCTGCTTTGGCAATGGACTACTTTCGGCGCAAAGGCTATCACGTGACTCAGCATCTTCCGCAAAAACTCCTCGAAAATCGGTTAGTGTCGGGTTGGCATTTACAAAATAATAATCGTGCAGTGTTACATCAAAAGGAACCTCGAGATCATTAAGCAATGACAGCACAGCATCGGGAACGCCCATCACATGATGCAAATGCACACGGTCGATATCAAGGGTCCCTAATAAATCCAGCAGTTTTTGATACTCACTAGTCAAATCAAAAGACAATGACCAATGATACTCGTTACAATGACAGCCTAGTTCTACAAATTCGCCATCACCAGGCTTGAGAAAAAACAATCGACATCTGCGCTGATGTAATCAGCTAATTCTTGCAGATGCTTCATTACGCCGCCACCCAGTCCATGCGCAATAAAAAGATATTTCGCTTTTCCGGACATCGTGAGCATTTTAATTTGAGCCAAAACCCTGAAGGTTCTCGCGGGATCTTTTTGTAAGTGCTCTTGGATCATTCGATGATACGAGGGATATTTCCTGTCAAGAGCTATCATTGCTTGTTGTAGACGCGTCGCTTTTTCTGTGGAAAAACTTACGCCACCTTCATGAAAAACAAACACATTACTGCAGGCTACATTGCGCCATCCCACCGCCGATGCGTCTACAAAAATCGTTTTCTTCTCCGTAACCCATACCAAAAGTTAATTCATCTAACATTCCGATATCAATTAAGGCTTCACGACGAATAAACATGCAGAATCCAACGCCCGTCGGCACATCTATTTGACAAGCAGGCAGCGAAGAAAAAACAGCATCAATTTCGGCAACAGACTGCCCGAGAAACAATGGGTTTGGCTGACAAAAACGGGGAAAGCTGCAGATTTCGGCATTATTCGAAAAAGGAGTAATGGTTGCGATACGCTCATCTGATTCTGCATGTTTGACGATTCGGTCCAACCAGTCATTTGCCACTTCCGTGTCACTATTCAGTAGCAAGACATCCCGATCAGAATGCAAGGACATACCGCGATTTGCCGTCCCGACGAAGCCTTTGTTTTTATCATTGACTATCAGTTCGATAACACCCTTTCCCGATAGCTCTTGCAAGTAAGACCTGATGGCAGGATTTGGCGAACAATCCTCAATAACAACAAGATTAAAAGGAGTGACATTCTTGTTATTCAAAACAGAATCGATACATCTTTTGGTCTCTTCAAGACCGTCATATACGGGAACAATTACATCAATCACGTTCATGTATTCCCGTTGAAACATACGGGTCAACAATTTGTAAAAGCTGTGATAAAAACGCTTTTAGCTTTGACCGTAATGCAACGAACTCATCTCTCAAATCTACCAGATAGCAAGTTTGCCATTTATACTCTTTGGTATGATAAGGGAATTTACTCTCATTTCCCGCAAGCCAATGCAGGAGAGGCATATTTGGCTTCTGAATCTGTTGTCGTACAGGGTCACACGCAATCATAGCGATATCAATTTCTGCTGACCGGCCATGGCAACTATCAAAGTAAGCAGCATTTCCAAAATTCGGAGAGTCCTTCTTCATTATGTGGAATATCCTTGTCCATATTTGTTTCAAATCCTAGAAGTAGATATTCCTGTTACAAACAAGTTCGGATATGTTATTCGAAAGCTAGTTACTGGATTCCTTCACTGCACAAGTAAGATAATTTTAATCAAATAGAGAGTGCTCAAAATCTAGGTTTAGGCAACACTCCCCAAGGCTTATAAGGATATGTGAAACCGTCCAGCCTTGTCCAATGGAACTTGAGCCAGGGCTGAGCCCGTCTTCCCAAGGAAGGGGTTCTCAATGCGAGTTGGGCCGCAAGCGCCTGGCAGGGAATGAGCTATCTGGGGATCACGATGCCACTCGAGCTGGCACGGATGGTACTATATTGATGAGCCTTGTCCAACGGCACATGAGCCTGAACGGAGCCCGCCTTTCCAAAGGCAGGTGAGCCTGAGGGCGCTGGTTTTGGGATCATCAGAGGATGATGATCGTGAAACTACACTCGCAACGCCTGCAGACCCTCGACGAGATCCGCCACTTCCTGTCCGGTGCCGATCCCCTGGATTTCAAAGTGCCCTCACGGAACGATGCCTACCAATGGATCGAGGACGCCTTACGCCAGCTCTGCTACAAACGCTTGGGCAAGGCCGACAAGGACCTTGTCAGGGACTACCTGAGCAAGGTCTCCGGCTTCTCCCGGGCCCAGATTACCCGTCTGATTCAGCAGTTTCGCGAAACCGGCAAGATCCGTGACCACCGCGGCAAGCCCGCCAATGCCTTCTCTCGACACTACCAGGATGCGGATGTCAGGCTTTTGGCCGAGGTCGACACGCTGCACGGAACCCTGTCCGGACCTGCCACCCGCAAGCTGTGTGAACGCGCCTTTCTGGTCTTTGGCGATACGCGCTTCGAACGCCTTGTCCGTATCTCCAACGGCCACCTGTACAACCTGCGCCACTCCACCGGGTATCAGCGCCGTCGTCGTTCTGTCGACAAAACGCGCCCCAGCCCGGTCAGGATTGGAGAACGCCGTAAACCCTTCCCTGACGGTCGTCCCGGCTTCCTGCGCGTGGATAGCATCCACCAGGGCGATCTGGACGGCATCAAAGGGCTGTACCACATTAACGCCGTCGACGAGGCTACCCAGATGCAGGTCATCGTCTGCGTGGAGCGTATCAGCGAACGTTACCTGCTCCCGGCCCTAGAACAGATGCTCGAAGCTTTCCCCTTCGTCATCCACAACTTCCATACTGACAACGGCTCGGAATATATCAACCACCGGGTCGCCGACCTGCTGGAGAAACTGCGTATCGAGTTCACCAAATCCCGATCCCGCCAAACCAACGACAACACGCTGGTGGAGAGCAAGAACGGTTCCACCGTGCGAAAACACCTGGGTTACGAACATATCCCTGGACGCTTTGCCCAGCAGGTCAACGCCTTCACCGTGAATGTGCTGTCGCCCTACCTGAACTTCCACCGCCCCTGTTTCTTCCCCGAGGAGATCATCGATGCCAAGGGCAAGAACAGGAAACGCTACCCCTATACCAACTTGATGACCCCGTATCGCCAAAGACCAGAAAGGCGCGTTCACACAGCTTGCGGGTGGCAGGTCCGGACAGGGTTCCGTGCAGCGTGTCGACCTCGGCCAAAAGCCTGACATCGGCATCCTGGTAGTGTCGAGAAAAGGCATTGGCGGGCTTGCAGCGATGGTCACGGATCTTGCCGGTTTCCCGAAACTGCTGCATCAGACGGGTAATCTGGGCCCGGGAGAAGCCGTAGACCTTCCTCAGGTAGTCCCTGACAAGGTCCTTGTGCATGCCCAAGCGTTTGTAGCAGAGCTGGCGTAAGGCGTCCTCGATCCATTGGTAGGCATCGTTCCGTGAGGGCACTTTGAAATCCAGGGGATCGGCACCGGACAGGAAGTGGCGGATCTCGTCGAG
Organism: Haliea sp.; assembly: GCA_016704305.1. Taxonomy (GTDB): domain Bacteria; phylum Pseudomonadota; class Gammaproteobacteria; order Pseudomonadales; family Halieaceae; genus Marimicrobium. The sequence goes on from JADJAL010000022.1 coordinate 7,449, forward strand.
GGTCTGCAGGCGTTGCGAGTGTAGTTTCACGATCATCCTCTGATGATCCCAAAACCAGCGCCCTCAGGCTCACCTGCCTTTGGAAAGGCGGGCTCCGTTCAGGCTCATGTGCCGTTGGACAAGGCTCTATTGTGCATCATGTCGATTTTTTCAACAGGCTGATAGGTATAAGCACTAAACACAAAGATTACCCATTCAGCGTGTACCTTCATCGTGCCACTGCTGTCAAACGTGGTGGTACCCGCACCTGGGACGTGAAGTCAGGAAAGGCTGCCGATGGAAGAGCCATTGGAAGTGTAGTGTCCTGTAGCACCCACCGTCGTCGCGTTAGCCTAGCCTACCAGCAGTGCGTTAAATGCTGCGACAAGTATGAGCAGGCGAACCCTGTAATTATTCCTTGGTGTCTCCTGTCGATTATTCAAGAAAAACTGCAATTCGGATTTTTACGTTCGACAGCTAAAATGCTAGCAGGACTCACGCCAAAATACCAAATTTTAAGTGAATACAAAGCCTCCAAAGGCTTCCCGACGATGTGTATTTTACGTATTGTAAAAATCGCTGACAGAAAATCGAGCTTGTGACGAATTCGGAATAAACTAAAGCTTAGGGATCATCTGATTAATCGGTGCGTTCAAAAGGCGTCATGAAAATATTTCTGTCATCGTCCAGATTTCGATCCTACTCGCCGAAATACTCGACGAAAGAAGCTGTTTTAGCCGTATATCGAGGGCTATCTACCCTCATTCCCATTTTTCAGGCGCAACTCGCCTGCAAGCCTAACCGGCTTCGCCTCAGCAATGTCTTCTTCGCCATCACCAGGTTGCTCAACGCACAGGCCACAAACAGCCGATGAGCATTCTTGTCGAGGCCACGGTACCGCACTTTGGAGAACCCGAACTGCCGTTTGATAATACCAATCTGGTGTTCCACCTTTGCCCTGACGCGGGACTTGTTCCGGTTCCTGGCGCGCTCGTCATCAGTCAATGCCCGGTAGCGGCTGCCCTTGGCCTGGGTGAAGTCTTTTGCCTGTGGCGCGCAATCGGTGATGGTTTCTCTCTTGCCGGTATAGGCGGAATCGCCCCACACCCGGGTCTCTTCCCCGTGCAGCAAGTCCGACAATACCTGGGAGTCGTGTACGTTGGCCGGGGTGGCGACCACCGAATGAATCAGCTTGGTGCGGCTGTCTACGCCGATGTGGGCCTTCATGCCGAAGTACCACTGGTTCCCCTTTTTCGTCTGGTGCATCTCCGGGTCGCGCTCCTTCTTCTTGTTCTTGGTCGAACTCGGTGCACTGATGATGCTGGCGTCGACGATGGTGCCCCGGGAGACCTTCAGCCCGTTCTCCTTCAGGTACTGATTGACCAAGTGGAACAGGTGATCGCCCAGATTGTGCTTCTCCATCAGGTGGCGGAATTTGCAAATGGTGGTCTCATCCGGTACCGGCTCCCTGCCCAGATCAATTCGAACTGGCGCAGGGCACGGGAGTCGTAGAGCGCTTCCTCGGCGGCCGGATCGGACAAATTGAACCAGTGCTGGATGAAGTGAATGCGCAGCATGCGCTCGATACCCACGGGGCGGCGACCGGCTCCTTCGGGATTGGGATAGAACGGGACAATGGCCTCGGTCAGTTCCTGCCAGGGGATGATGGTTTCCAACTCTTCCAGAAACTGTTGCTTGCGGGTCTTCTTGCGGTACTTCTCAAACCCGGCATCAGAAAAGGAGTCTTGGCGCATGCATGTTTACCGGAGTTGTTGGCTGTACCTATTATGAGCGAATGTGGGAACTAACCAGAGTGTCCTTAGAAGACGGGATTGGCAGGTCGGAATTATGACTCGAGAAACGCAGGCTGATGAGTGGCTTTACTTTTGCCGACGTATCTTTTGCAGAAAAGAATCTATAGGATTAAATCCACAGCGTGCCACACAACGGGTTCGCAAGTTCAGTTGACAGAGCCAGTCAGGAAATCTACTCTCGTTAGGACTCTCATATTTACTATACGTGATCCAATGCACTGTGGTCGATGATAGAATACTAACGCTTTAATGGTTTTTGAGGTTGAACGGGGTGATCGAAAAGAGCAGTTGGAAAAATTGCTGGCGTGTCACAATGCGAATGAAAAAGCGCTGGGTGACGAAGCATTTGGTCCTTGGTTGGGAGTGAATTGCGAAATTCATCCCAATGATGAAATATTCAAGTTTTTCTACGGTCACCCAACGTGTAAAAATCCTTTGAGGGATTATTTTGCCGATGGCTGGCGGACATCCTACGAACTGATGATCGTCCTCGGAGGTCGGCCGATCCCTCGCGCGATGCAGTTCGTTGCTTGAATTTGCTTCAGGTTATGGTCGATTTACACGCCATTTGGCTAGGTTTCCTGGTGCCGACAAGGTTACGGTCTCCGATGTAATGCCCGGCGCTGTAGAGTTCGCGGTAGAGAAATTTGGTGTCAGTGGCTTTTCGTCTAGTGCCGAGCCTGCTGATGTTTATTTTCCCCGGCAATACGAATGCATTTTTGTGTTGTCTCTTTTTTCTCATTTGCCCAGAGCTACATGGGGTCCATGGTTACAAAGGCTTTACTCGGCCGTCGAGCCAGGTGGTAGTCTGGTTTTTACCACCCACGGTGACGGATTTGCAAAGCGAAATGGAGTAGGGCTTGATTCGGAGGGCTTCTTCTTTGTGGCAACCAGCGAGTCTGATCATCTAAAGGACAGGAGTATGGTACGACGATTACTTCACCGGAATTTGTAGAAGCTATGATCCGCGATCTCGGTAGCGCCGAAATATTGCTCTTTCGGCAGGATCATTTTTGGTCTGGACAAGATGTTTGGCTGCTGGCCAAGCCGCCATTGGGTGAATCATTATGGGGTCGGATAAAGAAGCAGTTCACATGAGGCGGTCGATCCGTGTAAGGCCAATTTGGCCTATTTGCTATGTCCATGGGATTAGGGCTGGCAACCTGATCCTGCCCACCAACAGAGGACATCTGATGAATGCCGCCCAAAATTGACCCGCCGGGGATGCGGTAAATTTCTTGGACTGATGTGCGTCACTAACCCCAAGCCTTCACGGTAGTACCCGATGGGACTGAGATAACCAAAGGAGATCTTGATCCGTTTTTCGTTTTACCAGGGAATGTAGGCATCAAGCTCTTCGATGAACTGCGTGTCTTTGATCGCAGTGTTGACGGCCGGGTGATCAAGTGTATGACGATTGTCTATGATGCAACGCACGAGTGTGTGTCCATTGTTGTTGATCGGGCCATCAGTAGAGAGAGATTGACCCGGATTCTGGACACATTGAACGCCACGCGTGGTTTACCCGAAGTGATCCGGACTGACAACGGGAAGGAATTCTGCGGACGGGCGATGCTGAGCTGGTGCCACGGGCGCGTAGGCAAACTGCGTCTGATTGAACCTGGCAAGCCGAATCAGAATGCTTACGTAGAATTGTTCAATGGGCGCTTAAGGGACGAATGCCTAAACGAAAATTGGTTCACTGGCGTGTTACCCCTAGAAGTGGAACACCGCCAGCTTTAAATTGACCGCCTGAAAGCGTAACAGGAGCATCGTAACCATCCGGTAAACCCATCTTCTTTTCTCAGTTCTTGCCGCTAATGTAGGTGCCCACTTAACTTAGGTGGGCACCTGATATGGATAACGAAGCGTCTCTCCCAAAGGTCATCAAGCGTCGGCGTCGCCACTCACCCGCATTCAAGCAGCGTGTGGTGGATGAATGCCGGCAGGCCAATACCTCCATCGCCGAAGTGGCGCTGCGCCACGGCCTTAATCTCAACCAGGTGCACATGGCGGCGCTTACTGGGTATTACAGTTGGCGGAGACTTTGTACGGTTGCCCTTGCCCACCACGGGCGAACCCGGCTACAGCGTAGCGCGAGTGTGCTCTACTGTCAGCATTCGACTGGACAGCAGGCACGGTACGATCACAGCGTACTGCCGCTGCGCGAGATCGACTGTTCAATCGCATGGCTCAAGGCCCTCATGCAGTGATTCATATCGATGAGATCTGGCTCGCGCGCGAGCCCCTCGATATGCGGGCAGGCCCTGAGACGGCGCTGGCGCGGGTGATCAACAGCTTCGGTGAAGCCCGGCATCACTGTGCCTACGTCTTTGCCAACAAGCGCGCCAACCGGATGAAGGTGTTGGTGTGCGACGGGTTTGGGATCTGGCTCGCAGCACGCCGATTGCACCAGGGGAAGTTTATCTGGACCGCTCTGCGCACAGGCAGTGCGGTGCCGCTGGATGCCCAGCAATTGCAGGCACTGGTGGTCGGATTGCCCTGGCAATACGCAGCAGCAAACCACGTGATCGACCGGCAGTAGATCACACCAAATTACGCGCTGGCAGTCTACGCAAATAATCCATCTGGCCCCGCAGCATGATCGCTGGCACAGTACCGGTCATGAACTCGCGCATCGATCTCAATCAACTCTCCGAGGATCAGCTCCGCCATCTCGTGGCGCAGATGCTGGTAACCCTGTGTGAGAAAGACATAGCACTGAATGAGACGAGCCGGTTACTTTCGAGAAGCGATGAAAGAACACTACTCGGAGTGGTAGGAAACAAGAAATTATTGAACAGTGGAAATGTCCTTGATGAAATTGCTGCTCTACGGGACCACACCACATAAATGCCTTTCGACATTTGCCGATTCGCCTGAGACTGGCAAGTAAAGTAAACTGAATTTGACCTAATGACTACGTGAAAACTCAATTGACTTACAGCACAATGAACGATCTCCGGTTGCACAACCTGGCAATCTATAATGAGCTCGAAGCGGCCACAAAGCGGGTCATGGCCAGCGGCTGGTTTGCCTTGGGCCCCGAAGTAAAGTCTTTTGAAACAGCCTTTGCGGCCTGGTGCGGCGCCGCGTGGTGCTGCGGCCTCGCCAATGGCACGGATGCCATCGAACTGGCCTTGCGGGCACTTGGCGTGGAGCGCGGCGATGAGGTGATCGTTGCAGCCAATGCGGGTATGTATTCCGCCACGGCCATCCGTGCTATCGGCGCGGAACCCGTATACGCCGATATTGATCCCGCCACCTTGAACATCGACCCGACAGACGTGGCCCGGTGTATCAGCTCGCGCACACGCGCCATAATTGCAACCCATCTGTTTGGCCGGCTCTGCGATATGCCTGCATTGAGGGCCCTGGCTGACCAATACGGGATTCCGCTGCTGGAGGACTGCGCACAGGCACATGGCGCCGCCCTGGCGGGTAAAAAGGCCGGCGCCTGGGGCGATGCTGCCGCGTTCAGTTTTTATCCGACCAAGAATCTGGGCGCCCTGGGAGATGGCGGAGCCGTCGTCACGTCCCGTCGTGATGTCCTCGATACCGTGATGCTATTGCGCCAATATGGCTGGGAAAGTCGTTATAAAGTTGTCCGCAGCGGCGGCTCCAACAGCCGACTGGACGAGTTACAGGCCGCGCTGCTGAATGTGAAATTGGCCCACCTGGCTGAATGGACCCGCAAACGCCAGGCACTGGGTAAGTTCTACGCACAGAATATCCACCATCCGCTGGTACAAGTTTCACCTTTTGCAGCGGAGCTTCATGTCTATCACCTGTATGTTGTACGCTGCTCTCGCCGCGATGAATTGAAACTGTTTCTTGGCGAGAGGGGTATTGCGACGGATGTTCATTACCCGTACCTGGACTACCAGCAACCCTTATTCGCGGGCCAGCCTATTGCACAAACAAGGCTGCCTCACAGCGAGGCCGCCGTGAAGGAAATCCTCACTCTGCCGTGTTATCCCGAGCTAGGTATCGCGGATGCGAAGTACGTGGCGGACGCTATAAATGCGTGGAATCCATGACCATGACAGAACCAAAGTATTCATTGGTCATTCCCATTTACAAGAATGAGGCGAACCTGCCCAGCCTGCTCGAATGTGTGTTGGATATGAGCCGAACACTGGAAGGCAGGTTAGAGGTGGTCTGTGTGGTGGATGGCAGCCCGGATCAGTGTTACAGCATCCTGAAAAATGAATTGCCGAAATATCCCTTTCCTTCCCAATTGCTGTTGCACTCGCGGAATTACGGTTCCTTTGCAGCGATTCGCACCGGCATGAAATCGATGCGCGGCCAGTATATGGCCGTGATGGCGGCGGATTTGCAGGAGCCACCGGAGCTGGCAATTGAGTTTTTCCTGACCCTGGAAAAAGATGAAGCGGATGTGGTCGTGGGAGCGCGCGACGCCCGTGAGGATCCCTGGCGCACTCGCATCTCCTCGCATCTGTTCTGGTGGTTCTACAAGAAATTCGTGATTCCTGATATCCCGGAAGGTGGCGTGGACATGTTTGGTTGCAACCATATTTTTCGGGAGGAACTACTGGCACTGGAAGAAAGTCATGGCTCCCTGATCGGGTTGATCTACTGGCTGGGATTCCGTCGTAAAACTGTGCTCTACAAACGACAAGCCCGGCAGCATGGCGTCAGTGCATGGACATTCCGCAAAAACTGACTTATTTGATGGACAGTGTCTTTCGCATTTTCGGATTTACCCATCGGGTGTTGATCGCACTGGGCATACTGGGCATGGTGGTTGTACTCGTGTTCAGCGCATTGATTATGGTGTTGAAGCTCACAGGATCCTTTGCGACACCTGGTTATGCGGCGACCATTATCACTATTCTGGGCTTTGGTAGTCTCAACGTGATCAGTATTGGTATCGTCGGTGCGTACGTATGGCGTTCCTGGCAATACCATGGGTCGCCCTTGGCGATCCAGATGAAGCACCACAGCTTTGATGGCAGAAAAACAGTGAGTCGATATGAGCAAGCAGGATTATTTTGTGCATGCAAGCGGGATTTGTGAAAGCGCAAATATTGGACGAGGCACCACGATATGGGCTTTTGCGCATGTTTTGCCTGACGCCGTTATTGGCGAAGATTGCAATATCTGCGATGGGGTCTTTATAGAAAACAAAGTCACTATCGGCAACCGTGTCACCATCAAATGTGGCGTGCAGGTATGGGACGGGATAGTACTGGAAGATGACGTGTTCATCGGTCCCAACGCTACCTTCACCAATGACATCTTCCCCCGCAGCAAGCTGCATCTGGGCGAGTATCCGGAAACCCGTGTTTGCAAAGGCGCTTCCATCGGCGCCAATGCCACCATCCTGCCCGGCCTGACGATCGGTCGAAATGCGATGGTGGGTGCGGGTGCCGTGGTCACGCGCTCCGTCCCACCCAATGCAATAGTGGTAGGCAATCCAGGTCGGATTTCCGGCTATGCCGATACCAGGCAGACGGCAGCTCCCCTCTTTGATATCAAGCACGACGACAATCCTGAGTAGTGCATACCGACGTCCAGGGCGTGACATGGCATCGGTTACCTTTGGCGATCGACCTGCGCGGTTCGCTTAGCGTTGGCGAGATAGGGCAGCAAATCCCCTTCGAAGTGTTGCGCTATTTCCTGGTGTTTGATGTACCCAGTGCTGAAACACGCGGCGAGCATGCTCACCGTGAATGTCACCAATTTCTGGTTTGCGTCGCGGGCGAGGTCGCGGTCGTTGCTGACGATGGCAAAAAGCGCCAGGAGTTTCGACTGGACAGGCCGAATCTGGGCATTCATTTGCCGCCTATGACATGGGGCGTTCAATACAAGTACTCCGCTGACGCAGTATTACTGGTACTCGCCTCCCGCCATTACTCGGCAGCGGATTACATACGCGATTACGATGAATTTCTGCGGTTGAAAGAGCAGATAGAAAAGTGAATCGGATTATTTCCTGACGGAAGAGTTTTGTCGCTTTCTAGTAGCTGGCGCAATTAACGCGGTAGTTTCATTTAGTCTGTTTTTCCTTTTCAATCTGTTTGTTCACTACCAGCTTGCCTACTGGCTGGCCTTTGTGGGCGGCATCCTGTTTTCCTTTTGGCTGAATAGTCGCTGGGTATTCCGAACGGGTATGAAGTGGAGCACTTTTTTCGCCTTTCCCCTGGTCTACCTGTTTCAATACGTCTTTGGCGCTGCAATGTTACACATACTGGTGGAAATGCTCGGCATGTCGGAGTGGTGGTCGCCCCTGCTGGTGGTCGCTTTAAGTGTCCCAGTAACATTTCTCATGTCACGATTTGTCTTGAAGGGAAAATAGTTTTTGGAGTCAAATTGGCTGATCTGGAAAGCCCGAAAACTCGCTGAATCCGGCGACAGGCGAGAAAGGAGGCACCCTGGCATGAGGCAATCCCACCCTTAGCATAAGCAGCGCATGGGATATGTGACGTGGTCCAATAGAACCATACAACCCAGTTAAGGGATAATACCCATAACTGGAGATTGGAAAAATGACCAAGAGAAAGCAGTATTCGAAGGAATTTAAACTGGACACAATCAGTCTGGTGCTGGATCAGGGCTACACAAGATCACGGGCAGCGAGTAGCCTCGGCATCAATGCTAATATGTTGCGCCGATGGATCCAAGAACGTAACCGGCCAAAGTAGCCGTTATTGATCCGCCATCGCCAAGTCTGATTTCATGGGATTATCGGCGAACTTTTCCTTCCACACACGCGGGGTCAATTCGATCACTTTGCTCGCTGGATGCACGTTGATGCGCTGCAGCACATCGACCAGATACGTGTAGGGATTAACACCCTGCAGCCGGCAGGTTGCCAGCAGGCTCTGGATGAACCCGATGCGCTCGGCACCGATCTCCGTCAGGCGAACAGGTAGTTTTCTTGCCCATGGGAATGGGGCGCAAGCCCCGCCCAAATGGTTGGTGTCATTCGGCACATTCGGGTCAGCCAGGAACGCCTGTAAGCTGCCCTGACGGCTCATCGCGTATTTCAGCGCCTTGCTCACCGGACTGGTGGGCAACAGGTCCGGCCGGTGGCACTGCCGGTCGCACCAGGCCCAGAAGGCCTGGACTACCGGTTCGCTGTGTTGCATCCGGTAGTCCCGCTTTTCCTCGCCGCCCAGTTCCCGCTCTCGCAGGATTTCCTCATGGCGATAGAGGACCCCGATCAGGGCCAGGGCCTCAGCGCTCGCCGCCGGGTCACGGTCCCGCGCCTGCTCAAAATATCGGCGGCAATGGGCCCAGCATTGCGCGTGGATGATGTGGCTCTTGCCCTTGGCATAGGCGGCATAGGCCTCATACCCGCCACTCAGCAGGGTGCCTTGGAATTCGCCGAGGAAGGTAGTGACATGCCGGTGTTCCCGGGATGGGGCATAGCGGAACACCATCTCATCCGCATCACCGTACAGTGGCCAGAAGTAACCCTGGCGCATCTTGCCTGACAGTAGAGCACACTCGCGCTACGCTGTGGCCGGGTTCGCCCGTGGTGGGCAAGGGCAACCGTACAAAGTCTCCGCCAACTGTACTACCCAGTAAGCGCCGCCATGTGTGCACCTGGTTAAGATTAAGGCCGTGGCGCAGCGCCACTTCGGCGATGGAGGTATTGGGCTGCCGGCATTCATCGACCACACGTTGCTTGAATGTGTGTGAGTGGCGACGCCGACGCTTGATGACCTTTGGGAGAGACGTTTCGTTATCCATATCAGGTGCCCACCTAAGGATCATCTGATTAATCGGTGCGTTCAAAAGGCGTCATAAAAATGTTTCTGTCATCGTCCAGATTTCGATCCTACTCGCCGAAATACTCGACGAAAGAAGCTGTTTTAGCCGTATATCGAGGGCTATCTACCCTCATTCCCATTTTCAGGCGCAACTCGCCTGCAAGCCTAACCGGCTTCGCCTCAGCAATGTCTTCTTCGCCATCACCAGGTTGCTCAACGCACAGGCCACAAACAGCCGATGAGCATTCTTGTCGAGGCCACGGTACCGCACTTTGGAGAACCCGAACTGCCGTTTGATAATACCAATCTGGTGTTCCACCTTTGCCCTGACGCGGGACTTGTTCCGGTTCCTGGCGTCATCAGTCGACGACGCCAGCGGGAAAATGTACCGAAAGCAATTTCCACCTGCTGACAGAAGGCGTGCTGTGTGAGGCCGCTGGTCTCGAATTGATCGATGATGGCTTGCCAGTGTCCGGGGCTGCGGTGGATGCGTTGCGGTGGTTGTTGAGCTGTGGGCTGAGCCATTTTCACTCCGTACTTTTATCAATAATCGGAGGAAATCATACGCAACGGACGCCCGCTTGGAATAATGGCCTAGTTTGGCCGTTTACTCTCCAGCCTGTGTGAAAACTCTTCGACGAGATATAATCTGACTTTCTCGCTGAAGGACTGCCGCCATGAGTGGATTCATCGAGGGCGAAAGCCGATCACAGGCCACGCTGTTCCCCGAACGCATCGACGATTATGTGACTGGAGAAGAACGCCGTTCGCGTTATTGATGTGTTCGTGGATGAACTGGACCTTCCGGTCTCGGATTCAAAACCCTTCGAAGCAACTGGCCGACCCGCTTACAATCCGGCCATGATGTTGAAGCTCTACATCTACGGCTACCTCAATCGCATCCAATCCTCTCGCCGCCTGGAGCATGAAGCCGGCCGCAACGTGGAGTTGATAGGTTGCTGGGCAAACCTGTCTCCGACTTCAAAACGATTGCTGACTTTCGCAAGAATAACGGCAAGGCCATTCGCCTGGTATGCCGGGAGTTTGTCATGCTGTGCCGCAAGCTGAACCTGTTCAGCGACGCGTTTGTGGCGATTGATGGCAGCAAGTTCAGGGCGGTGAACAACCGCAATCGCAACTTCAGTAAGGCCAAGCTCAAGAAAGCGCCTGGAGCAGATCGACGACAGCATTGCGCGCTACCTAGGCGAGATCGCCAGTGCTGACCGGCGTGAAAGCGAAGCAATGAAAACCAAAACGGACCGTCTCGAAAACAAAATTGCAGCACTTAAGGCGGAGATTCAAACCCTAAAAAAACTCGAGGTTCAGATGCTGGAAAGCCCTGACCAGCAGATATCGCTGACGGATCCTGACGCTCGAGTGATGTCGACCGCTGCTCGCAGCAAGGCTATCGTGGGCTACAACGTACAGGCGGCTGTCGTTACCAAGCATCACTTGATTGTGGCGCACGAAGTCACCAATGTCGGACACGATCGGGCCAGCTGTCCAACACGGCCTTGCAAGCGAAGGAGGCAATCAACTGCGATGAGAACTGACGGTAGTCGCTGACCGCGGTTATTTCAGTGGCGAGGAAATACTGGCGTGTGATCAGGCTGGCATCACTGCCTACGTTCCCAAGACCGCAAACATCGAACAACCAGGCGCGGGGATTGTTCGGCAAGCGGGACTTTATCTATCACCCTGATGACAATGAATATGAGTGTCCGGCAGGAGAGCGATTGATCTATCGATTCACGGGCCAGGAAGCCGGCAAGATCCAGCATCGCTACTGGAGCTCGGCTTGTCCGCGTTGCAGCCTAAAAGAGAAATGTACAACGGGCATCTACCGACGAGTCAAACGTTGGGAGCACGAAGCGGTAATGGAGGCAATGGAAGATCGGGTGGATCGCAAACCCGACTGTATGCGCATTCGCGGCAGTACCGTAGAACACCCCTTTGGCACGATCAAGTCCTGGATGGGTCCCTCGCATTTCCAGATGAAGCGACTTGAACATGTGAGCACGTAGATGAGCCTGCATGTGCTGTCCTACAATCTCAAACGAATGCTGCAGATGTTTGGTGTTGGACCACAGATGGCGGCGATCAGGGGCTAGGAACCCCGCTATTGCGCTAGAAATCAGCGACCTGTGATCGCCTCTGTGCGATTCACTGCGACAAATGTTGGAAAGCAAACCATCAACCGAAACAACCTACGGTTCTACAAATCGCAATCAGTGCAACCTGAGCACCATTGCTGGTCGGTTATTCGGTGAGGAAAGCTGAACACTGAGTTTTGACACAGTCTGTCTCGAAAGAGGATTTAATGCCATGTCAATTGGGCTACGAAACCCACCAGCGCCTACCCCAATCGCACTTTTCGTTTCAGGAACGGTATCTCAAGATAACGATAAAGAAAGTCTGCGATTATCATGCTGATCGCAAAGGAAATACCTATCTTTAACGTAGCGGATGTCGCTGGTAGCGTCGAAAAAACAAGCCGCATAACAACAAGATGCCAAATGTAAAAGCCAAAAGATATTTGTCCAATCCACGCAAAAGGTAGGCAGAGATATTTCCCAAATCCCTGCTGAAAATCCTTGTTCGCAAAAAAGCGAAGCACTCCATAAAAAAGAAGTCCATAGAGAAGTAACTGACAATACCGAAAGGCGTATGGACCATTGAGAAGAGTAAGCTCACGGGAAAGAAAGGGACTGATGTAGGGCAAAAGGATAATAGTTCCTAAGGCAATAAAAGCGAGCACCCAGGAAACAGGCAATCCTCGCCTTCGATAGGCAAGACTGCCAAGTGCAAAAAAGATAAGCACATTGGGAAGTTGGTTCAGTCCCATGAAATATGCCCAGTGGTCCGGCTTACCCGTCTCCACACTCCAGGCACCCCATTGCTCTATAAAAAGAAAGCGAAAAACTCCATAGCTAACTGCCCATAGAGCCAGTGCAAGAAGTAGAATTTCGTAGTCCTTTCTCTTTCGGAAAATAAGATACAGAAATGGAGCTAGAACGTAGAACTGAATTTCAATTCCAAGTGTCCATAAGACTCCATTAATTGCTCCATGATATTCCCTATAAAATATATGCGTGCCAAAAAGATGAGAGAGGAGGTTCCCTGTGGTCATGGATGCGCGAATAGATGAGTCAAGTAGTAAAATCACTCCTATGCTGAATAGATACAATGGATACACTCGCAGGGCTCTCCTTCTCCAGAACGACAACGCCTTCTCGAAGAAACTTGCACCTGGCATTTTTGCCTCTATCTGATCGAGGGAGTAAGTGATGAGAAATCCTGACAGTAGATAAAATAGAAAAACTCCTAGATCTCCACTCTCTGCAAGAGGACGATAGAAAGGAACTTCCCCCGTGAGTGTCTCAGTCGTGCCATGATAAGCAAAAACTGCTAACGCCGCCCCAGCACGCAACAAATCAAGTGAATCAAAACGCTCATTCTTCATTTCTATTTTCTCTCGACATACCTCTGTGTGCTCTCGGTTACGACGGAAGGAAAATGGTGAGAGTCTTCTGGTTGCAAAGAAGTTATGAAAGAGGGAATTCATACTCCAAGTTTGTAAACGATGAAGTCAAGTACGCCAGCCGTATGGTAATCCACAGCAGTCGGGACAAAGTTATCTTCGAGAAGCTCCTTATAGGCACGAAAACTTCGAACGTGCTTGCCACGATCCAGCTTTCTGAGGACATACCCCGGGACATTAAAATTCTTCGGAAAAACGGCATCTACGATAAATATTGATCCTGCTTCCGCGAGCATTCTCTGAAGTGCCTTCAAGCTTTTTATGGTCTCTTCATCAGAAATATGATGGTATAGGCCAACACTAAAAATAAAGTCGAAGTTTTCACTGAATGAGGGTGGGGTAACAGCATTTCCAATTGAAAATGAGGTGTTTGACTTATTAAAAGTCAAATTTGCATAATCTATATAGGCCGGAGAAAGATCGAAGCCAGTGTACTGAGCATTGGAAAATAATGTACTGTAATTCCCAAGTCCGCAGCCTACATCAAGTACCTTTCGTCCTGTGATATCAGGCATTTCCTGTACCATCATTTCTTCAACCTTTTTGTGCAAGGGACCGGCAATTACTTTTTGTACGAAATGATAGAGTTTAGGTATTTCCATTTGTTTGCTGATGATTCCATCCACGATTTTGCTCATACTGTTTCCTTTTCCTGATTTCGTGATGATTGCAGTATTCTTGGAATCCTGGAGATATCACTCACTTAAACATCAAGGACTGCAAGGCGGACGGAGTTCTCACGTTCCATCGTCGGGCTCCAGTAAAATCGATCAATAGCCCTGTTAGTTCATTGTTGCATTTTCGGCATTCACCCCTACTTTTGATCATTCGAGATCTCACCCAATCTCTTTCGGTTCGTGTTCCAGAGGAGGAGAGAGATGAAAACGAAAAGTGCGCATCCACCAACAAGAAACAGCTGGATAAAGTTCGCTCCCGGAATTCGATAGTTAAAATCTACAATATGCTCCCCTGCGCTTAGCGCTACTCCGCGAAAAGCGTCATTAATGAGACCGATATTGGTCTTTTCCCCGTCAACCCGGACCTCCCAGTTCGGATGCCAGGCATCAGCTAAGGAAAGAATGGAAGCTGAGTTGCTCCTTGTTTTGACCAGAACTCGCATGTTCGATTCTTCCAGAATTGTAGCTTGGCCGCTTTTCTCGCCAGGAGCTTGTACTGAAAAGAGAATTTTTGCGGCTTTAAGAAACGACGCATCGTTGGAGTACAGTGTATTCAGTAAGGAGCCATTTTGAGCTTCGGTCGGCACGGTTCCTTCCTGCATCTCAAAAAGCAGGCGAGCCCTTGGCTGAGCTGAAGAGTTCTCAAATACCTTAACCCTTGCATCTTCATAGATTACGGGAAAAGACAAGCTTTGCATCAAAGCTAAACTTCTTACTGCCCCGGCATTAACTATAAAGTGCTTCACACCTAGATAATTTGCCAACGGCAATTGCAAGGATAATTCTTCACCAACATCGAAGGAGAGGTCTTGAGAAGGCTTGCCAAATGCTTTGTAAAAGTATTCTTTGTACCAAGGCAAGACGGATTCTCGAAAACCGTCGGCCTGACGAATCCCATAGGCAACCCCCCACTCCGGTGGCAGATCACCACGCCCAACGCTTAGCGTCCTGAAGTTTGCATCCCGCACTTGATCTGCAAAAAGGACAAAGTGTTCGTCCGTCGGCGGAAGTTCACTTCGTTGTGGCCGTGTTGTATTCAGATAAAAGAATAATTCACTGAATAAAAATACAACAACAATAAATCGTAGAGTAATCTTCAAATACTTTTGTTGACCTGCTAGAAGCATCGGCATCACAAGACATAGGAGAGTAAAGATACCTATATACCAACTTGTAACATCATCTCGTTTCCAGTCCAGGACAAAGCCAATCGCTATGAACATTGCAATCAATAGCCCAGAAACAAGAATGGAAATTTTAAGTGCTCCCCTTGAAAGGTCTTCTTCTTGAAGACGCTGCACTCCCATGCCAACTAGGATGCATGCACTCATCGCTACGAGGCAGCCCCAATACCCTGGTTGAATCGATTGAAGAATAGGGAGCGCATCTATCTCCGTGAATGGAGGAAAATTTAAAGCTCTCCCAATACCTGATACCAAAAAGAGGAACAGTGTACTTAGCAATATCTTCGAAGCAGTTCCCTGCTTTCGCCATTGCATGGGCGCAAAAGCGATACAAAACAGACTCACCACGCCGATATGGTGCAACCAAGACGCTTCGATCCACCCTATTTGACCAGGGAAGCGATCGCGATAAAGCTCAAAGGAATTATAAGATTCCCAAAAAGTGCTTGGGCGACAATATGGATATTATAGCCGCAAGATTGGCAGAACCTGCTTGTCTGCTTGAATAATGTGCGAAGGTTTCCAAGTAAAACCAGCTCAAGACCGTTGGCACAATAATCGGAGAAAGAATAAACAAGGCCACGAGCCCTGACGCACCGACTCTCCAGAATGAATAAAGCGCAGAAAAGAAACTTTGGGAGGATTGCCTCCAGTGGACCAACACACCGCAGCCATAAACAAAAATAAATGTGAAAATGGTGGAAGGCGGGAACATTGGAGAAAGTACGAATATATGTGCCAAAACACAGCAGAGGAATCTTCCCACAGACCCCTTTTCCTGGAGGCGAAGAGTGCTATGAAGAAGAAAAGGAAAAAAGGTATAAGGGAGCACAAGGATATTGGTAATATTACTGGTATGAAACCCGGCTAAAAGAAAAACGAGAACACCCGCGCAAGCCGAAAGAATGCTCAGATTAAAATAGTTTAGGAAGACAAGAAAAAGGAAGTAGAGATTAAAAAGAAGAAGTCCAAGATATACAAAGTTATAAGTCTGTGAGCTCCCTCCAAGTAGAGCAGTAAGGATTGAAAATATCGAAAACTTTGAGTCTGTTAGCGACTCGACTCCAATTTCGCCAGCTGAACTAAACGGATTCCAATAGGGCAAATCCGCACTTTCAAACGTCTTTTGCAGGAATAGCTGTCCGGGTTCAAGTCCCCAGACTGAAGTGCCAATATCATTATAGCCATGATAGAGCTGCCGTTGATCTCGCTGAGGCCCAAGGGTGCTGCGGGTCAGAGTTGGAGCAATATGACTTGACCCCACATCAGAAGGACGCAAGGAAGCCCCTAGAAAAAGTACATCAAAGAATGAGAATGCTATGAGCAGCGTTGAAGCTAAAAATATCCACAAGAATGTAGCGGCAGAATTTCTCGAGATTGGCTTGGATGTCATGCTACATTCTTAACTGTTTTGGTTATTGTCCCTGCGGTGGAATATACTAGGCATGTGAGGAATGTCCATGACGAGCACAAAATCAATACTGTAATCCGTTCCTGCATTCCAGAATGTACCCTTTAGTTGTATCCATACTGTGAATAGAATGGTTCGCATAGCTGTTTTACATAAGAAATCTCTGAATCTGAAAGAAGCTTTTTGTATTTATCCTTCTCTTTATGAGTCACTACTTTTGACCAACCAAGCAGCGATGGATCTTCATGCAGAAATTCCAGCAAATTTGGAACCACCAGTTTCGGATTTAGAACAAAATCCTCATATTTTGTTTCAAAAAGGCGCTCTGCAACCCCCGGGATTTTTTTGTACTCGTTGATCATTATCATGGATTCCAGCCAGTAATTAACGCCGCCCTTAACGTCATGCTTGGGCATCACGCGGCCTTCTTTCAGACTCGAAACAACGTTAAGCGGATTGCGGTAGATATGCACGAACTTGGCGTCAGGATACATATGTCCAAGCAAGAGAATGCCGTATATATTTTGTGGCGTTTTATCAAACCAACGACCACTGGGATTGTTCTTTGCCTGCAAGAAGAGCTCTCCGTAAAGATCAGAAATATCTTTTCTATTGTTTGCCAAAGAACTGGAATGCATAAAGTCCGAGTCGCTGACTCCGTCAAGCTCTCGATGTTTTTTTAGTAGTATTCCGCTGATGTAATTTGCCTCATAACGCGGACTGGCGTAGGGATCGGCCCAGCGAAAAAAGTGTGTTTCCTCTGGCGACTCCAACCGTGGATGAAACCTTAATATATTCCTCAGCATGGTAGTGCCTGACCGGACACAGCCAAGAATAAAAAATGGCGTGTTATCCGTGCCGAACTTGATATCCAAAGACCCAACTCCCAAAATTGTCAGGGGCCAAGTATAAGAAGTATCGATGGAGTGTCGAGGAAAATCCGTCGCCCCGGCTGGCGACGGCTGTGGGGGTATTGTCACAGCTTGTGCGTGCTGTGAAGCGCTTGCCTTGCGGGCGGGTGTTGAATGGTCGTGAAGCACCTTGTAAATCCGGAATATGACTGCTAAATTGCTCGGCAGTTTGCTGCATAAAATGATACAGATTCAGCAGTTTTCGATCGCGCAAATATGCCTTTTTTATGGCCTGGTGAGCGTCAGGCAGGATAAACAATAATAAGTTTTTTGGTCGCCATTCATTTGTGGGCTCGATAAGCAACTGTAACAGGGTCTTTGCGTCAACCGGCTTTTTTCCTGGTATCGCTGGTGGTAAGGTCCTGGTGCCAAGGCGCGGTGATCTGGTGGTTTCGGGCATGTGCGGTAATTCAACTTAGCCAGAAGACGAACAGACAAACATGAACAGTGATTCCCCTCTCGAACCGGGCGACGAAGACCCCGCCGCCGACGCCACCGAAGCTTTGGAAACACAGCGTGGCGAAAGCGCACCCGAGCAGCCTGGCAAGGCGGAGCCTGCCGAGCCACCGCGCGAGGCCGAGGTTGCACGTGGCAAAGGCGAGCTCGCCGTAAAGGGGTATTTCGAGAGCGTCAGCGGCACTGAAGTCATAGGTTGGGCCGTCGTTGGCGATGCGACTTTGTGCGAGGTACAGGTCCTCGTCGACGATTGCCGGGTCGCAGGAGGGGTCGCGGGCGATTTCCGCGCCCACCTGCTCGAGGCCGGTATCGGGACGGGGCATCATGGATTTCGGATAACGATACCGGACGACTACAGCGATGGCCTGGTGCACCGTGTGCGCGTCCAGGCAGGCCAGTTCGGCGACACGCTGCCACCCGGGGAGCGCGAATTCTCGCACCGCAGGGTGTTTCGGGGAGAAGTCGAGAAACTCGACGGCGACTTTGTCTCAGGTTGGGTGCTCAACACCCTTGCGCCGGATGAGCCTGTTTCTGTTGAACTGTTAGTCGATGGCAAGGCTGTCGCGACGGGGCAGGCCGACAGGCTCGGCAGCAACGTCATGCGTTTCGCCATGCGCCTGCCGACGGCGGTAATGGACGGGCGAGCGCACCGCATCACCGTGCGCAGCATCATGCCACAACAGATTGTCGGCGAATTGGGCGTCATTACTTCCGTGCATCGGACGCCGGACGATGTACTGCTCAGCAGCTACGGCAGTGGCAGTCTGAACGCGGCGTTGCTGCAGGGTGCGGGAATGCGTTACGAAGCATTGCGACGCAATATCGCCAGTATCGCTGCCGATCTCGGTAGCGATGGCAAATCTGGCGCGGCGTCCGAAGCATCGGCCTCCGCCGCCGAGCGACTGCTGCAGCTTCACGCTGCCCACGAGCAGGTTGTATTGGGATTTGCGCCAGGCGGAGAACCCCAAAACTGCGATCGCGAACGCCCGGTGCTCCACTTCCCGGCACACCAGCGGCCTGACGTATCGATCGTCATCCCGGTACACAACAAGTTCGATGTCACCTATCACTGCCTGGCCTCTTTACTTCTGGCCCAGAACCTCGCCACCTTTGAAGTGATCATCGTCGACGATGGATCAAGCGATGCGACGCTGGAACTTGCCGGGCGGGTAAAGGGCATCCAGATACTCCGCCAGGATGTGTCGCAAGGCTTTGTGCGCAGTTGCAACGCCGGGGGAAAACTTGCCCGCGGACGGTATATCGTGATGCTCAACAACGATACCGAAGTGACGCCGGGTTGGATGGATGAACTCATCCACGTTTTCGAACATTTCGACGGCGTTGGCATGGCGGGAGCAAAGCTGCTCTATCCGAACGGGACCCTGCAAGAGGCCGGGGGCATCGTGTGGAGCAATGGCGAACCCTGGAACTACGGCCGCGATGGTAATCCACACGAGCCGCGCTACAACTACACGCGCCAGGTCGACTATATCTCGGGCGCCTGTATCATGCTGCCCACCCCGCTTTGGGTCGAATTAGGGGGGTTCGACGAGGATTTCGCACCGGCTTATTTCGAGGATACCGACCTGGCGTTCCGCGTCCGCGAACGCGGGCTGAAGACGGTTTATACACCGTTCTCGCAGGTCATTCACTTCGAGGGTCTCAGCAGCGGCACCAGCATCACCGCCGGTGCCAAGCGCTATCAGGAGATCAACAAACCCAAGTTCAAAAAGCGGTGGGCGTCATCGCTATCCGGGAATGGCGCTTTCGGCAAGGACGTGGAGTTGGCGAAGGACCGCAACATACGCTTCCGTGTGCTCGTGATCGACGCGAATACGCCGCGCCCCGACATCGATGCCGGCAGCTATGCTGCAATCCAGGAAATGCGCCTGCTCCAATCACTTGGCTGCAAGCTCACGTTTATGTCGGAGAGAACCGACTGGGCCGGTAAGTACACCCAGGCACTGCAACGCGCGGGTATCGAGTGCCTGTATGCGCCGTTCGTGGGGTCCGTTAATGAGGTCTTGGAAACACGTGGCGCGGAATTCGACCTCATTTACATCACCCGCTATTGGGTGGCCGAACACCATTTAGCCGCGATCCGCCTGCATGCGCCGCAGGCGAAGATACTGTTTAACAACGCCGACTTGCACTTCCTGCGGGAACTCCGTTCCGCCATCGCCACGGGCAGCCATGAGCGCATCGGTAGTGCGTTGCAGATACGCGACGCCGAACTTGCTGTGATGCGCAAGGTCGATCTGGTGCTTTCGTACAATGAGATAGAGCATGCAGTGATCCTCTCTCACAACCTGGATTCCACCAGAATTGCGAAGTGTCCCTGGGTAGTGTCTACGAGGAGCGAGGTGCCTGGCTTCGAGGCGCGGTCTGGCATTGCTTTCCTGGGCGCCTACCAACACCACCCCAATGTCGAGGCCGCCGAGTACTTCCTGCGGGAGGTGATGCCGCTGCTGCGCGAGCGCCTGCCTGGCGTCGAGTTACGGCTCTATGGGAGCGACATGCCGGAGAGTTGGCGGGACCTGTTTGCAGGCGAGGAAGATGTGGCATTCCCAGGTTGGGTGGCGAGCGTCGATGAGGTCTATGATAACAGCAGGGTGTTCGTGGCGCCGTTGCGAAGCGGCGCGGGCATCAAGGGTAAAGTTATAGGCGCCATGGCGCATGGCATACCGTGCGTACTGTCACCGGTGGCCGCTGAAGGGACAGGCATTCGCGACGGACTGGAGGCGCTGGTTGCGACGACGCCTGCGCAATGGGTCGAAGCCGTCGAGCTCCTCTATAACAACAGTGAAGCCTGGTCCAAACAGCAACACGCTGCCTGGGCTTATACGCAAACCGAGTTCAGTCTGGCGCGAGGGTGCGAGTTGATGCAGGCCGCGCTGGAAATGGTGGATATTTTCGCCGCACCGGACTCCAGCTGTCTGTCGCACGACACCCTGAGCCAAGTGACGAAGCAGACGTAGTAGCCACTGTGATCAGCGTGTCGCACTCGATCAGGCTCCGGTGACCAAAACTCGCGGCATCTTGTTAACCCTTTTGGCAGTTGCCCTGGCAGCAGGTGTGGTCGCCTGGGAGTTGTATAGCAAACCCCTGCAACAGGAGATTCACTACAACGGATCGCGTCCCAACTTTTTGTTCGTGGTAACCGACGATCAGTCATGGATTCACACATCCTATGCGGGTTATCCGGCAGTGCAGACTCCCAGCTTTGATCGCATTGCCCGTGAAGGAGTGTATTTCGAAAATGCGTTTGCCAGCGCGCCCTCTTGTACCGCTTCCCGCTCCGCTATCCTGACGGGACGTCATTTTTGGGAGTTGGGTTCGGCGGGACAATTATGGGGCGAGTTCCCCGACACACTGCGCACCTATCAGCAAATCCTGCAGGCTTATGGCTACAAGGTTGGCTACAGCGGCAAGGGATGGGGACCAGGCTATGCCCCTCAAGGTAATCCTGCAGGCGCCGGCCATGTTTACAATATTGAGAAGCGGACGGTAGATAGCACGCTGACGGCCTTTGATCAGGTGGAAAACCTGCGCGTTTTCCTCAGTGAAAAACCCGCTGATCAACCCTTCTCCTATTGGGTCTCTCCCACAGAACCTCACCGCCCCTTTAAACCAGGTATTGGCAAGGAAAGTGGAACGATTCCTCTCGATCCGGTGGAAATTCCCCTTTTTCCTGCCCGATAACGAAATAATCAGGGAGGACATCGCCGACTACCTGTTTGAAATCCAGTGGTTTGATGAAGAACTGGGTCGCATCCTGGCTTTGTTGGAGCAGGAGGGACAATTGGACAACACGGTCATTGTCTACACCTCCGACAATGGCATGCCCTTCCCTCGTGCCAAATCGAATAACTATGACTATGGGACTCGGGTGCCGCTGGCCATCCGCTGGGGAAACCAGATCACATCCCATCAGGATGTGACAGACTTCATCAGTCTCGTCGATATTGCACCGACTTTTCTGGAGCTGGCTCAGGTGCCGATCCCTGAAAGCATGTCTGGAAAAAGTTTTGTCCGACAGTTACTGAGTAGTACCTCTGGCCGAGTGGATACACAACGTGACACGGTATTCACTGGTTTTGAACGCCACATCGCCACGGCGCGACAGGGAAGACGTGGCTATCCTTCCCGTGCCATCCGGACCGACGACTATCTCTATATCAGGAATTTTGCGCCGGATCGCTGGCCTGCCGGTCGCCCGCCAACACTTGACGATATCGATTCGGGCTCGCCTACCAAAACATACCTGATTGCCCAGCGACAGGAGTATGAAAAGCATACGCTGCCAGATGTAAAGAAAGAGGGCGATATGTCATTGGGTTTCCTACCACAAGGTAATCTCTCTGCGGTTGTCAATGATCCAGCACAGGCCCTTACCTTGATGGCCAGTAAACGCCCGGCAGAGGAATTGTATGAGGTGACTCGCGATCCGGGGCAACTCAATAATGTAGCGGATAATCCTGACTATGCCCAAATCAAGGAGGAACTGGCTGAGCAATTAGCAGCGGAAATGGAACGAACCGACGATCCCTGGTCCACGGGCGATGGCAGCATTTTCGATACCTATAAATACTATGCAATAGATAAGCCGGACAAGCCGGTAGCCGGTATCGACTATAGCGACCGAAAAGTAGTCGAGGGCGACTTTCAGGCGTCACTCCACGTTTTCCAGCAACACCCGATTGAAAAAGATTCCCAGCGGCCGCGGATCATCCGACTTCCCTAATTGCTTGGGAGAACACGCCTGGTCAATTCTGAATTCCACCTCCAGTCGCGGCAACCCGGATATCGACGCCTGTGGGATCACCACCGAGACATCGTTCATTCGCTCTGACACAAGCGCATGGTCCGCAACGACTTGTCCATTGATCATCGTTTGCAGTCTGCCGCCGAGAATGGGCTTCAACCTGGCCGAAAGACGCAATGACCTGCCGTGCGCGCTCACGAGGTCGAGTCGCAATCGCGCCCGTGTGCCGAGAGACCAGGTTCCGCCATCTGAAGCGGGGGTCCAATCGCCCTGCTGGTATTGCCGCACATTGCCTGCCTGCGCAAAGTCGATAATGCTCCCTACCCGGTACCATAGATGGCGGTGTCGGTTGGCTTCCATCTCCCCCATCAATTCGACTGGCCGATCACGCACCACGGCATCCATCGAATTGTCCGGAACAGGCGCAGGGTCGATGACCCTGATGGGCGCGACGCCTGGCAGAGTTGTGGTTGCGCCGGTTGCGCGCGCCAGTGCCTGGAGCTCAAGAAAAAGTTGGGCTATCTCAGCGTGATGGTTTGCCGGCTGCCAATCCTGATCTTCGATTTTATAGTGGCGCAAGGAAGACATCACTTCCCCCAACGCCTTGTCACGGGCGCCCTGTACCAGGTCCCAACCCAGGAACAACAGAACGCGGTCCAGCTCCGCGCCAGGGTCCTGGATCCAGTTGTCGTAATCCGTGATCAGAAGCCCCGCGTCCGACGCATGCTCGCGTATTTGCGTGTTGTACTGCTGCCACAAGCGAAGACTGAACGCGGGTGAATGGGTGCCTCGCTTGTGCAGCGAGCGGGCGACAGCAACCGGGTGGCGCACACATGCGATGATTTTCAGGTCACCAATCAACCCGCGCCAGAACGGGAGCATCAGGCTGCACCGTGGATCTTTCCAGCCCCAGCCGGGATGGGCCTCCCGGGTATTTGCGATGGACTCCAGGATGGCGGAAGCCTGAATACCAAGCCCACGAGCGAGTTCGCTCCGCTCCCAGTTATCGGGAAAATCAGGGGGCGTATCCCACCCCCCGCCAAAGCGATCCAGTAACTCGTCAGAAAAGTGGACCAGGTCCAGGTTCTCGAAAAAGCCCTCGGGATTATCCGGTCCGGCTTGCATCAACCGCTCAGGTGGACCCAGCCACAAGCCCAGGGTCTCCAGAACGCGCGCCACCATAGAGGTGCCTGACCGGTGCATACCGGTAATGCATAGAGCCGAGGGGGTGGACACGAGCGCCGTGGGCGGCTTCATGGGATGTTTTTACACATGGCAGGCCATCGGTTTGGAATCACGCTTTGACATGCAGTCGGATTATGCTCCAGCGTGTTTCCGCCGAGATGGGAATTCCCTCACGGGACTTGCACATGAGCTTGCCGCCGATGGTACAGCGAACAAAATGGCAAGGCAAAGGAATGACCCAAGGCGCCGCTGCAAATATCAATCCGATAGCGGTCGGCAGTTTTGTTGGTCGTTCAGCTCACAGACAACGATTTGTGGATCGCTGGTGGAATTGATTTTCGGTGACAGATAGATATCGCTCAATGCCACCTGTGAGATATCCGACCGGCCACTGTCGAGGACATTTTCTTCCACTTTCCACTGATAGACGTGTGCAAAGTCCCAGAAGGTTGGAGAATTTTCGCCGCTGTGGCCCGGTGCGGCGATGCCATCGGGATTCGATTGCCGGAAGGTGTAATCCAGGGATGCGGCTGCCGCGGACTCCCAGCCATGCCGTGTGCCTGCTGCCGCGGCACCATCCTCTACAACGGAAAACTCGGCCTTGAAAGCAGGGTCGATGTCCTTGTCCTTAAAGCCCCGTAAAAAATCAATGCCAAGCAATTGGCTGGTGTTGTCGGACTTTATCTTTTCGTTGCCAGGCAGCGGCGCAGCCTGTTTGTCGGGCGAGACGTCATCGGCTGAACCGGTTGCGTACATGCCGTCGTTCCCACTTTCGCGCCGGAACAGCGCGAACTCCACCGACTCTCCGTAATAGTTGACCATCAGTGTGCTGCAGTCCGCGTTCAGGTCAACACAAGTGGTGGGGCCGTTAGCCTCACTGGACACCGAGCCCGGTGTACCGCCGTTGCTCGCGTCGGCGTCAACGTCAGCATTCGCCGCAACAACCAGCAGCAATGACAGACTGGCCAGCAAAGGAAATTTCAGTATCTCGCGCGCGCTG
This sequence comes from Haliea sp., assembly GCA_016704305.1. GTDB lineage: Bacteria > Pseudomonadota > Gammaproteobacteria > Pseudomonadales > Halieaceae > Marimicrobium. The sequence continues at coordinate 32,114 of JADJAL010000022.1, forward strand.
GTCGCCCACTGTCCCCACATTTTCGGTCTCCATTTCAACGATTCAATCCGTGCGCACTCGCGAGGGAATGAAAGCATATCTTCTGCCGAGGATGAAACCAGAAAATACTGAAAACGGGGGGAATTACCGCTTTTTAAAAGTACAAGCCTGCTTCTGGGCAGGCTCTAGGTCAGCCGTCTTCCCACGAGACACCCTCTGCATTCCAACAGCTCGACCAGTGTCCGGAATTTTTACGAAATGACGTCAATTAGTGGGCTTTCGATACCGAAGAAATTCAGCAACTTACTGTTTATTAAACATATTCTTAATTTTGGCCCAGAAGCTGCAGAGTAGTGCTCACAGGAGCATCAGTGTTCTGACAAGGAGAATGACATCATGAAAAACACTTCCGCAAAATCCATCCGCCGCACCCTCACCACGCTCGCAATAGTTGCCGCTGGAGTCAGTTCAGGCGGTGCCCGGGCCGACCTTGCCAATGGCATTGTCGATCAATGGTCAGTCGGTGTGGTGGCCCAGTTCCTCTGCGGCACCGTGGTATGGACGGGCAGTGCCCAGTCCTGCGCCGCGCAGACCATGAGCTGGGGCAGCGGCGGGGTTAGTGGTCTCGATATCACTAATCCGGCTGGCGCAACAATAGTAAATACCAATGGACCATCGGTCCCCAATGTCGCGGTAACCCATCGGAATCAACCGATATCCGGGTCCACCCTGGACGAGGTCACGCTGCGTTCCACGCTTACGTTGACACCGTTCTCGCCGCCCGATACCGGCCTGCCAAGCGCGTCGCTGGATTTCCTGATTGATTTCCAGGAAACGCCTAACGGCGCCGACCCCTGTGCAAACGGCGGTGTTAATGGCGTAGGTGTAAACGTCAACGGTTGCGGCGATATTTTTGTGATCGACCAGGGCGCGCTGAACTTTGCTTTCCAATACGACCTGGGTACTGGACAGGGTGCAAAAACCTACTTCATCAGCTTCTTTGAGCAGACTGGTGGCCTCAACCCTTTACCGGTTGCGGCCTGCAACGCTGTGGGCGTCACCTCCCCCTGCCTTGGCTTCGTGACTCCTGAGTCGCAGAGCACCACCTTCAATTTTGCTGCAGTGATTACCACCAAGCCGGTGGAAATCCCGGTGCCGGGTACGCTGGTGTCAGTGGGCCTGGGCCTGCTGTTGCTAGGCCTGCGCCGCCGGCGCGCCTGAACATCGTGTAGTTGAGTGAAAGGCGGCTTGGGCCGCCTTTTTATTACCCTGGTTTTGTGAGCCGGTTCTTGCCTGCAGCGATAACTTGCGCGGTAGCACGAAAAAGCGTGGCCCGGGGAGTAGCCCCAGGCCCGCAGCTTGCACATAATCCGCGTGGTTGTCATATCTCCTGCTGTATGGTTGATACTAATTCCAACGAGCGATGTTGGTGTAGATCACGGGGGATGTACTTACTTGGCTGCGATAACGATTTTACTGTCTTGACCCCAACTGCCATGTTCAGGAATGAGTCACTGCAAGCGGGAAAGCGCGATGGTTGAACCCCGAATTTCAACAATAAACCGCCTGCTGCGTTTTGCGCTTGTGGGCTGCATTCTGGCAATCGCGGCCTGTGGCGACAGCACCCGTAGCACAGAATCCCTGAGCCGGGCGGAAGAGCAATTTGCGCAGAAGAACTACAACGAGGCGATTGTCGAATTGAAAATCGCCCTGGACGCTGCCAACGAGCAGCAGGAAGAACTACCCCAGGCTCGCTGGATGCTGGGTAAGTCCTACCTGGAAACCGGCAATATGGTAGCCGCAGCCAAGGAACTGGAGCGCGCCAACCAACTGGGCTGGAACCCCAACGAGGTTTTGCCGGCCCTGGCCAAAGCGCTGCTCAGCAAGGGCGAACTGGAACAGGTGATGGCGCTTTCCACGGCAGGCCTGGACCCACAGGCAGCCGCTCAATTGCAAGCGCAGCAAGCGCTGGCGCAACTCGGGCAGGGCGATATCTGGACGGCGGATACTTACATCGCAAAGGCGGCTGAGCTGCATCCTGACGATGCAGAGGTGCAGATCGTAGAAGCGCGCATGCTGGGCGCATCGGGTGATATCGATGGGGCTCTGGCATTGATTCAACGTGTGATCGAAGCACAACCTTATAAGCGCGATGCCTGGAGCCTCAAGGGTGATTTTCTGAGTGCCCAGGAGAAGTTGCCCGAAGCCCTGGCGGCTTTTGAGGTGGCTATCGAGTTGTCTCCCGAGAATATGGACGACCGATTCAAGCGCGGCCTCCTTAATCTGCACCTGCAGCGACCAGAGGAAGTGGTGCCCGACATCGAGTTCCTGCTCGAAGCGGCACCGAAGCATCCTTTGAGCAACTACCTGCAGGGCTCCCTGGATTTCCACAGTGGAAATTATGCAGACAGCATTACTGCCCTGACGTTGGCGGAGCCCGCTGCGGAGCAATACCCGCTCATCCTGTTCTATCTGGCCGGCGCCCATCTGGTAGAGGGAAGTGAAGTGCAGGCGTTGAAGTACGCCGAGCGGCTGGTCAGCATCAACCCCAATTTCGCGCCGGGCCGTGTGCTCCTGGCAAGTATCTATGTGAAGAACTCCGACGCCGAGGCTGCCCAGCGCACGCTGCGCCCGGTGCTCGATGCTGATCCCACAGACGGTCCTTCCCTGAAGCTGATGGCGAAGGCCCTGATGCTGGGCGGAGAAACGGACCAGGCATTGAAAATACTGCGAACGTTGCAGCAAATGGCGCCGGATTCGGCCGTCGCCCACTTCGAGTTGGGGGGGGCCGGCTTATTGTTTGATGGCCAGGGCGAGGCAGCCAACCAGCAGTTTGAAGCGGCACTGGCTCTGGACCCGACAATGGAACAGGCCGCCATCTTACGGATGCATCAACTGAGTGATACCGAGGGCAGCGACGGGGCAATCGCCGCTGCGCAGGACTATGCGCGCAGCAATCCCGATAGCGTGCAGGCCCACACTGTATTGGGCGAGAAGTATTTGGCGAACAAGCAGGTTGATGAGGCAATTGCCGCTTTCAACAAGGCACTGTCCCTGGCCCCGGGTGATCCTGCGGCGAACCACGCGCTGGCGCAAATCGAACTGGATAGGGGCAACACGGCAGCGAGCCGCGCTCGCTATCAGGCGGTACTCGCCGAGCGACCAGACTATTTGCCAACTTTATTGCAACTGGCGATATTGGCTGCGGAGCCTGGCAACGAGATCGAGATGGTGGCACAGCTAAAGCACGCGATAGAGGTCCATCCCGATGCGCTGGAACCCAAATTGATGTTGGCGCGCTTCTATGCGTACTCCAATGCGCCAGGCAACATTCCGGCACTGTTCGCTTCGCTGTCGGAGTTGCAGCAGAAGTCTCCCGATGTGCTGTATTTGCTGGCCATGGCGCAAATCGCCGAGCGCCAATATGACAAGGCGCTTCACAACCTGGAGCAGCTGGTGCAATTGGAGCCTGATACCGCGGAGGTCCACCACTTGCTGGCAACGGCAGCAGAAGGGATCGGCGACACGGAACGAGCGAGGGTGGCGCTCAAGCGCGCCGAGGAAGTGGATGAAAACTTCGCCCCGGCACTGGTGTCATTGGCCAAACTGGCCTGGGCAGATGGCAATGTCTCGCTGTTCGATACCTATTTGCAGCGACTGATCAAACTTTCACCCAACACCCCGGACGTATTGCGCTTGCAGGCCGTGGCCGCGCAGCGTGACGGTGATCCCGCGCGTGCCGTCGAACTCTCTCGGCAAGTTCTGGCGAGCGAGCCGGGGACCATGGCCATGCTGGAATTAGCGGGTTATCTGTATGTGTCGGGTAGCACCAGGGAAGCGCTGCAAGTGGTGCAGGATTGGGTGTCGCAAAACCCTACCGATGTCGATGCACGCATGGCCCTGGTCTCCCAGTTGGTGGGGTTGGGTGAGACTGAGGCGGTGATTCAACACCTTCGGGAACTGGTGAAGCTGCAGCCCACGAACCCGGAAGTCCTCAATAATCTCGCCTGGTACCTGCAGGGCGAGCACCGCTAGAGGCGCTGGAATTCTCTCGCCTTGCCGTTTCGTTGAGCCCCGACAGGGCAGAGTTGCTGGATACGCTGGCGCTGTTGGAGTCAGACGCCGGTAATCACCAGCAGGCATTGGAGCATATCAAACGCGCCATCGCGGCCTCGCCGGGCAGTAGCTACCTGCTGTATCACCACGCGCTGATCGAGGCGCGGTTGGGCAACAAGGCCACAGCGGTTGACATCCTCAAGGCTGTTCTTGGCGGTGACAGTGCTGCCTTCCCCGAGCGGGAAAAAGCGGAGCAGTTGCTGGCTTCGTTGCAGCAATAGTGTGTAAATACCGGCTGTTTTCCTTAGCCGCATGGAGGCGCTTTCACAGTGCTCGGTAAGGCCAGCGATTTGCGCAGGTGCCACGTGTGATTTGCATCCCGATCCATGGGGTTTTAGTGGCCCTTCTGCGGCCTGTTCTGTACATTGATCGGATTGAACCGGGAGGTTCTGGATTCCCCTTTTTTTATGCGCACAGATTACAACAGCATTGATGGCGAAGAGCGAGTTCCCGATGACGGTGGCGGAGACTGGCCGGAACCGCCGAGTTACCGTGGCCTGAAACTGACCTTGGCGTGCATTCTAGTGCTCGCTGTGGGCACAGGTGTGTTTTTGAGCTGGGACCACCTGGTGCCGAAAGATCACCGGGCGAGGGCGATGGAGTTTCTTGCGCAGGAAAACTATGCCTCCACCGTCACCGAGCTCAAGCATGCCATCCGCGACAACCCCGGCGATGGGGAACTGCGCTGGATCATGGGCGATGCCTACCTGAAACTGAAGCAGGATGCCGACGCCACGGAATACATGCAGAAGGCGTTCGACCTGGGGTACCGCAGTCCTGACTTGAATCTGGCGCTGGCGCGCTCAAAATTGCGGGTGCGTGATTACCAGGGTGTGCTCAAGCTTTACCAGGAGTGGTCGGATGTCGATTCCGATATTGGCGCAGCCGCCTGGGAAGTCTTGCGCGGTTGGTCGCTTCTCAATCTGGGCTCGCAGGAAGAGGCGGTGGCGGCTTTCCAGCAGGCCCTGCGCCTGAATCCACACAACGGTGAGGCTAAAAAGGGATTGGTGGAATCGGGGCTGGGCGCGAATTTATCCGGCCTCTCGGAGCAAGAAATCCAGCGCGCATTGTCCACCGGATTGGACCAGCCGGAAACCTGGATACTGCGTGGCGAGTTGGAGCTATCGCGCGGTAATACGAAAGACGCCCGCATCGCCTACGAAGGGGCCGTGGAACTTGGGCCGGACAACATGCACGCTCTTGCGGGGCTGGTTCGTACCCTGATCGCCAGCAATCAACTGGAGGATGCGCGTGAACCAGCGGCGCTGCTGGCGAAGAATTTTCCCGCGGATCCGATGAGCGCCTACGTGCGCGCCCTGTATGCGAAGCAGGTAGAGGAGTATGTGCAGGCGCTCGATGCGCTAAAAGTCGTATTGGATTATGAGCCAGACCACGCCATGAGTATTTTCCTGATGGGCGAGGTGTACGCCGCGATGGGCAACCTGGAGTTGGCCCTGGAAAAATTCACCCTGTTTCATCGGTTGAAGCCGGACAGCGTGTTGGGGCGCCGGCGACTGGCTGCAATGTTAAATGAAGGAGGCTCGCCCAAGCAGGCGATAGAACTGTTGGAGCCACTGCTTGAACAGTCCAGCCTGGACCCGGAAATTGCAGCCGTGCTGGCCAGCGCTTACACCGCGCTGGGCGACAAGCAACGAGCCAAGGGTTACCAGTCACTGTTCTTCAGCCTCGGGTCAGTGACGTCGGCAACGCGCGTTGCGCTTGAGGCCCTTAACAGCGGCGATACCCGGGGGGGGATTTCCAAGCTCGAACTACTGCTGGAGCATGCGCCGGAACAACCAGAGACCCGAATCATGCTGGCGGTGTCTCTACTGAGCTCTGGAGATTACGACAATGCCCTGGTCATCAGTACTGCCCTTCTGGCGGAGCGGCCGGATGATCCGCAACTGCAGTACCTGCATGGCTCGGTGCTTGAATTGTCAGGCGACCCGACCACAGCAGAACAATTTTATGAGCACGCGCTGACGCTGGACCCCTCGTTCAGTTTGGCGGATCTCGCTCTGGCCAGAATCGAGATGCGCAACGGCAATCGCGAGGCGGGCGAGGCAGCGTATCGAGGCACTGTTGGCGAAGGATGCCGACAACAGGGCAGCCGAGCTCTGGCTTGCGCAGATGGCGATGCGCGATGGCAACGGCAGGGATGCGATCGCCCGCCTGGAAAAGTTGCGCTCGGCGAATAAAAGAGCGCTGCAACCGCGCCTGATCCTGGCCGATTATTACTTGCGGCAGGGGAATGCCGACGGCGCGCTGTCTGTCAGCCATGAAGTTGTCAAGATGGTTCCCGATCACCCGGTCGGCATGCACCTGCTGGCCAACGCTCACCTGCTGTCGGGAGATATAGATGAAGGCCTCGCGATTCTGGAGCAATTGGAGAACGCCAACCCCGACAATGTGCAGCTCAAGTGGCAGATTGTGGATGCGCAGGAGGCCAAGGGTAACTCCGATGCGGTCTACGAAGCGCTGCAGCGAATCCTGGCAGTGGATCAGGACAGTTCGCGCGCGTTGGTGAAACTCGCGATGATGGAGCGTCTGCGAGGGCGCCAGGACGCGGCGATGGATCTGGCGGACCGGTTTATCGAGAGCCACCGTGAATCCGGCATGGGTTACCTGATAAAAGGGCAGATCCTCATGGACACGGACGACTACCTGCCTGCGTCCGACATGCTGGGCGAGGCTTATGCAATCGATAAGGATTCGATCACGCTGTCGCGCTACTACACAGCGCTGGCAAGAGCGGGTGAGTTCGAAAGAGCGGAAAAGGCAATGAGTGACTGGCTCATCGCCAATCCCAACGACAACATTGCGCGCCTGGCATGGGCAGACGAGGTCACTCGCGCGGGAAACATCGCACGCGCGATAGAGCTGTATGAGCAGGTGGCACTCGGTGAACCGGAAAACGTGCCGGTCCTGGTGCGTCTGGCCAGCGGTTATCACGCGATAGGGGATCGGCGCGCCCTGAAAACAGCCCTGCAGGCCTATGAACTGAATTCCGAAGACCTCTACGCCAAGCATTTGTATGGCTGGCTATTGGTGGAAACAGGCCTTGCTGACCGGGGCACGCAATTGTTGCAAGAGGTTGTCGCGCGCGCTCCGCAAAACGTCACTTTCCGGGTTCACCTCGCCAGCGCTCTAGCCGACAGCGGACTTGAGGATGATGCGAGAATAACACTGAAACCTTTGCTGGATGCCGGCATCCCGTTGGCGGAGATATCAGAGGTGTCGGCTCTGATGGAGCGGCTGGGCGTTAAGCAGTAAGAGAGATAGTGAAGACGTTAGCACGCTTCGTCGTTAGTTCCTGTGTGCTGCACCATGCTGACCGGATTCAATCTGGAGGGCCTCAATGGTGTGCAGACTTCGGCACACAGTGCAGAGGCGAGCAAGAGTCGCAGAAAAATCATTAGTGGCAAAAAACTCCCCCTTCTTGCAAAGGGAGAGTTTTTTCACAGGTGCAAATTGCAAGCTACAGGTGTTGCTGTATGCCAGATTTCAACCAGCCTGACGGCGACGCCCGAACACAAGACCCAGGAATCCCAGAGCGAACAAGCTCAACACGCCAGGCTCCGGTACCTCAAAACGAACCCAATCGAAATCAAAGTCTCTCTCTCCACCAAGCGCCAGACGAATGTCGACATATTGGGTGGCCAAAAATACTTTGCCGAGAAGTGTGTTGCCAGAAGCAACCGCAGTGCCGCCTGTATGGATGGTGTCACCGATTACGACCGGATGAGGATTCACGCCGGTGGCAACGCCGTCAATACGCGTTTCAAAAAACGCCAAGCCAGGAGCGATATTAAAAAAATCCAATACCACCTGACCAAAGGAGTTTGAGTTGAACAACACGTAAGGCGTACTTTGCCCTATGTGGCCGGGCGTCTGTTGAGCGTAGTTCAGTGCGTTAGTGCTATTGGGAATCCAGCCAAAAGCATTTACTTGCGGGTCCCCTGTTACAGGCGCCGCGTGTAAACTTAAGTTTAGTCCGAGCGCCATTACGAAGCCCGAAACGATGCGGATGAAGCCTGATATTCTCAAACTATTTTTAGGTTTTCGTAGTTTCATAATCCTTCTCCATTGTTAATGCGAACGTGCGCATGAATCATTCATTTCGCTGTGATGTATCAAACTAAAGTACCCACATTGTGCAAGGCTCCAAAACGGCAGCGAACGAATAACGAATACAGCGGCGATCGTGCCATCCTTAGCGCCCAAGCATATGTACCTTCGCAAATATCATGCCTGTTGATGAATATTTAATTAAAAATAGGGGCTTAGCGAAATCAGTTGTCCGGGACATACCATGGCAGCGCAAAAAATGTAAAAGATTCTGACAACTTGGTGTGTGTCATAACTGGGACCTGCGTTCCCGGAAAAGCGACATTGATTGCATTGTGCGCAACCAGAAGTTCTGGAGCGTTTAGTCAGCGGCTTCTCAGTTGACACAATTCTCCATCTACGACTATTGTGAATTTCACTCATGGAATATCCTCACTCGGCTCTCGGCCCCGTGTGCTGTATGGACGTCAGTTGCCATGGTTAGGAATGACTAAATTCAACTGGGGAGGCGCTATGCCTGCAGCAATAATTCCATCAATCAGGGGTGTGCTTTGCTTTGCTTTTGCGGGCTGCGTTTTGGCAATGGTGGCCTGTGGCGATCGCACCAGCAGTGACGAGTACATGAGTCGGGCGGAGCAGCAATTTGAGCAGCGCAACTACGCCGAAGCAATTATTGAATTGAAAAACGCTCTGGGTGCTGCCAACGATCAGCAGGAGACGCTCCCTCGTGCCCGCTGGATGTTGGGTAAGTCTTATCTGGAAACCGGCAATATGCTGGCCGCAGCCAAGGAACTCGAGCATGCCAGGGAGCTGGGCTGGAATCCCAACGAAGTATTGCCTGCGCTCGCCAAGGCGCTGCTCAGCAAGGGTGAGTTAGCACAGGTAATAGAGCTCTCCGCAGCTGGCCTGGACCCACAAGCAGCCGCTCAGTTACAAGCGCAACAAGCCCTCGCGCAAGTGGTGCAGGGTGATGTCTGGACTGCAGATACCTACATCACAAAAGCGGCTGAGATCTATCCTGACGACACTGAGGTGCAACTCGCGGAAGCGCGAATGTTGGGTGCATCGGGTGATTTCGATGAGGCTCTGGAAGTGATTCAGGGTGTGCTGGATGCGCAACCAGAAAATCGTGAAGCATGGAGACTAAAGGGTGACTTGCTGAGCACACAGCAGATGCTGCCCCAGGCCCTTGCGGCTTTCGATGTCGCCATAGCGTTGTCTCCCAACCCCCTTGAAGTCGCCGTAGAGTTGTCTCCCGAAAACATCGAAGATCGGTTCAAGCGCGCTCTAATCAATTTGAACCTGCGGCAATTCGAGGGGGTAGCTACGGAGCTCGAATTCCTGAAGGAAATCGCGCCGAAGCACGCTATGACCAATTATCTGCAGGGTACGCTGGATTTCTATCGTGGCGAGTACGATGCAAGTATTGCCGCCCTTACGGAGGCTGAACCCGCCGCGGAACAATACCCGCTCATTTTATTCTATTTGGCCGGAGCCCACCTGGCCCAAGGAAACGAGGCAGAAGCATTAAGACAGGCGGAACTACATGTCAATCTGAACCCCAAATTCGCACCTGGCCGTATACTGCTGGCCAGCATCTTTATAAGAAACTCCCGGGGGAATGATGCTCTGCAGACACTGCGCCCGGTGCTGGACGGGAACCCGACAGATAGTGTGGCGCTGAGTCTCATGGCGAAAGCCCTGATGCTGGAAGGAAAACCAATCAGGCGCTGACAATGCTAGGAGCAGCGCAACAAATGGCCCCGGATTCGGCTGTCGCAAACTACGAGTTAGGGGCTGCATTATTGTTAGATGGCCAGGGCGATGCAGCCAACGAGCAGTTTGAAGCGGCTCTGACACTGGACCCGACCCTGGAGCAGGCGGACATCCTGCGGGTGATGGGCGCAACTGATACCAGCGGCGCGATTGCTGCCGCGCAGGACTATGCCGGACGCCATCCCGAGAGCGTACGCGCCTACAATTTGTTGGGACAGAAGTACCTGGCTAACCAGCAGGTCGACGAGGCGATCGCTGCTTTCAACAAGGCACTGTCCCTCGCCCCGGGCGATCCGGACTCCAACCATGCCCTGGCACAGATTGAGCAACGTGCGGGAGACGCGGCAGCGAGCCGCAGTCGCTACCAGGCCGTGCTGGCTGGGAGGCCAGACTACTTGCCGACACTGTTGCAGTTAGCAGTACTGGCTGCACAGACAGGAAACGAAGCCGATGCGGTGGCGCAACTGCAGCACGCTATTGAGGCACATCCAGATGCGCTCGAGCCCAGATTGATGCTGGCGCGGCATTATCTCGGCAAAAATACACCAGACAAAATCCCGCCTCTATTTGACTCTCTGCCAGAACTACAGCAAAGGGCGCCTGATGTCCTGGGTGTCATTGCAATGTCTGATCTCGCGCAACAGCGATACAGCAAGGCGCTCGCCGGTCTGGAGCAGATGATTCAAATGGAGCCCGATACCACCGCGCTGGCTCACCACTTGCTGGCAACAGCAGCAGCGGGTGCCGGTGATCTGCAAAAGGCGAGAGCCGAATTCAAGCGTGCCCAGGAACTGGATGAGAATTTCGTTCCCACGCTCGTGTCACTGGCGATGATGGCGGGAGCCGATGGCGATGCGCCGCTATTCGATCACTATATGAATCGCTTGATTGCTATTGCACCCAATACGCCGGATGTATTGCGCCTGCAGGCGATTGCTGCACAGCGCGACGGTGAGTCCGGGCGGGCCATCGAACTCTCGCGGCAGGTCCTGGCAACCGCACCGGGGACTGCGGCCATGCTGGAGTTAGTCAGCGTTCTGCACAAGGCTGGCAATAACAAGGAGATACTGGAAGTGTTGCAGGATTGGGTAGCGAACAACCCTGCCGATATTCAAGCACGCGTTGCCCTGGCCGACCATTTGACGCGCATGGATCAGATCGCGCAGGCGATTGAACAGTACCGGGAAGTGGTAAAGCTGGAGCCTAAGCATGCGGATGCCCTCAATAACCTCGCCTGGTACCTGCGGGAGAAGGAACCGCAAGAGGCGTTGGAATTCGCTCGCCTTGCTGTGAGTGTGAATCCAGACAGGGCACCATTACTGGATACTCTGGCGCTGGTAGAATCAGATTCCGGAAATCATCAGGAGGCACTGCGGTACATAAAACGCGCTGTGATAGCGTCACCGAATAATCTCGACCTCTTGTATCACCAGGCGATTATCGAGGCGCGGTTGGGCAACAAAGCCGCGGCAATTGAAATTCTCAAGAAGGTGCTTGGCGTTGACAGTGCTGCCTTCACCGAACGGGAGCAAGCGAAGCAGCTGTTGGCTTCGCTGCACTAATGTGTGGCACATCTTGCGCGCCTGGCATGGGCAGACGAGTTCGCGTGCGAGTAATAGCGCACGTGCGATAGAGCTGTATGAGCAGGTGGCACTCTGTGAACCGGAAAATGTGCCGGTCTTGGTGCGGCTGGGCGTAAAGCAATAAAAACAACGTAGGGGGTACACAATCGGCCGGCGGCAGCCTACACATGGCCGCGCACTTCGCGTATTCTGCGCCGGTAATCCACCGCCGAGCTGCCAAACGCATCCGCCATGCCGTCTATGAATTACATCAGGTCCGTTTTTCGATTGAGCATGGTCGGCGTACTGCTGGGCACGGTCTTTCTCTCAGTCTCACTGTCGCCCTCGCTACTGCCACGACCGACCGCCGTGCAGGGCCTGTTGGCGGGCGTGTCATTCGCGATCGGTTATGGTCTCGGCATCGGCTGTATGGCGCTGTGGAAATTCCTGCAGCTGCCCGTGGCAGGGCCGCGGCTGGCACGCTACATGACAATCACCGCAGCCGTGCTGTGTGGGTTGATCGCGGCCTCATTCCTCTGGCAGGCGGCCGCCTGGCAGAATGCACTGCGCGCCTTGATGGGAATGGATGCGATTGACGGGTTGCAACCCGCCGCTGTCGGACCCATCGCCGCGCTGGTGTTTGCCGTACTGCTGACGCTGGCGCGACTGTTCCGCCGCACCTTTCACTTCCTGTCACGGCAGCTGGCGCGCTATGTGCCTCCGCGGATCTCGCATCTGGTGGGTATCGTGCTCTCCGTGATGCTGTTCTGGTCCGCTGTCGACGGCGTGCTGTTCAATTTTCTGTTGCGGACGGCGGATCAATCGTTCCAGCTGGATGCACTGATCGAAGATGACCTGCCTCGCCCCACGCACCCGCAACAGACGGGCAGCGCGGACTCGCTGCTCGCATGGCAGCAACTTGGTCGACAGGGGCGGCGTTTTATTTCCAGCGGGCCCGACGCAGAAGACCTGAGCGCCTTCTTCGGCTCGCCGATACCCGCGCCGGTGCGCGTCTATGTGGGGCTCAACTCGGCTGATACGCCCGAGCAGCGGGCCCGGTTGGCGCTGGAGGAGTTGAAACGCGTGGGCGGCTTTGAGCGATCAGTGCTGATATTGGCGACGCCGACCGGAACGGGATGGGTGGACGAGGCTTCGCAGGACCCGCTCGAATACCTGTTTCGCGGCGATGTCGCCACCGTCGCCGTGCAGTATTCCTACCTGAACAGTCCGCTGGCGCTGCTGACCCAGGCTGCCTACGGCGCGGAAAACGCGCGGGCTGTGTTTGTCGAGATCTATGGCTACTGGCGAACGCTTCCCGCCGCGACGCGACCGCGCCTGTTTCTGAGCGGACTGAGCCTGGGCTCACTGAATTCCGATCTCTCATTCGACCTGTTCGATATTATCGATGCGCCGTTTGCCGGCGCGCTGTGGAGCGGCCCGCCTTTTCGCAACGCCAGTTGGCAACGCATGACCCGCGACCGGGCGGCGGGCTCGCCGGCCTGGTTGCCGCGCTTTCGCGACGGATCGGTGGTGCGTTTCATGAACCAGACCAGCGGGCCGCTTGAGGGTTACGGGGCATGGAGTGATTTCCGCATCGTCTTTTTGCAGTACGCGAGCGATCCGATCACGTTTTTCGATCCGAGTATCGCCTGGAACGAACCGGACTGGATGAAGCCGCCACGCGGCCCGGATGTCTCTCCCGATTTGCGCTGGTATCCGCTCGTGACCATGCTGCAACTGACCGCGGACATGGTGGTCGGCACGGCGCCGAGCGGCTTCGGCCATGAATTTGCACCCGCGGACTACATCGAGGCCTGGCTGGCCCTGGCCGAACCAGAGGGCTGGACGCCTGGCGAGCTGGAGCGACTGCGCAAGGTATTCGAGTAATTCATACTTGTGCTGTTCGTGTTCCGTTCTTGAAGTAATGACGTACAATGAACGCGAAAACAGTGTTAGCTACCAATAACAGGTTTGGCGATTCGTTCCGTGGTCACTGCAGAACTGCCGTCCGCCACGGAAGTTTGGAGAAGACAGATGTCTGTCCGCGCGCTTTTGGTTGATGATCACCCGGTAATTCGCGGCGCTATTGTCACCTCGCTGGTGTCGCTGGGCGTGTTCGAGTCTGTAGACACCGCCGACTGCTTTAACAAACTCATTGAGATGTTGCAACACGACGCGCGCTACCAGTTGTTGATCCTCGATCTCAGCCTGGCGGACATCGGTGGCTCGCAGGGCGTGGCCCATGTGCGTGAACATTACCCCGACATGCCCGTCATGGTTTTTTCCGGTAGTGATTCCATAGACATCATTGCCGAGTGTTTCGAATTCGGCGTGCAGGGCTTTGTGTCCAAGAGCGCGCCAATGCAGGTCTTTGTCAACGCTATCCGCATCGTGCTCGCCGGCGGCGTCTATATCCCGCCCGAAGCAGCAAGTTTGATGGGTATAGCACCGCCAGAGTCACTACAGGCGCGTTCCAGTGCGCAGGAGCAGGGCATCTATTTTACGCCCAGGCAACGCGAGGTCTTTGACCAGTTGATGCAGGGCGTGCCCAACAAAATCATCGCGCGGCGGCTGAATATGGCCGAGGGCACGGTCAAAGCGCACTTGCGCGGTGTTTACCAGATGCTGCGCGTCAACAGCCGTGCCCAGGCAATCCTGAAATCCCGCCAGCTACAGCTGATCGAGTGAGAGCGCTATTGCAGCGCGGTGAGATTCGCCAGGCGGAACGTAAAGCGCGTGCCCACGCCGGGGCTTGAAGACATCTGCAATTCCAGCTCCAGTGCCTGGCTGATTTTTTTTACGATGGACAGGCCCAGCCCCGCGCCACTCGAGCGCACACCGTTGTTGGCCAGGCGCACGAACTCGTTGAACACCACCTCCTGATCCTCGGCTGCAATGCCGCAACCGGTGTCCGCAATTTCGAATTCGACCCATTCATCCGTGGCCTTGGCGCGACACGAGACCGTGCCGCTGTCGGTGTAACGCACCGCGTTGGTCAATAAATTGCGCATCAGTCGCAACAGCAACGCCTCATCGGTGGACACCAACACGTTATCCATATCCAGTTGCCAGGCCAAATCATGCGCAGCGCACAGCGGCGCGATCTCCCGGTCGATGCAACTGGCAAAGTCACCGAGACGGAAGCGGGAAATCGTGAGTTGGAAATGACCGCCTTCAAATCGCCCCATGTCCATCAGGGCATCGAAATGTGCGCTCATCTGGGTGATGCTTTCCCGCTGGCTTTGCAGGACCGGTACCGTCGATGGTGGCAGGTTGGACATCAGCAGCGTGTCGGTCAGCAGGCCTAATGCCTGCAGCGGTTGCTTGATGTCATGACTGGCAGCGGCCATGAAATACGCTTTGGCGTCATTCGCGGCCTGTGCCTGGCGCAGCGCGTTCTGGGTGTTCTGGCGCTCGGCCTCGACCCGGTTCAGGGCCGCGTCCTTTTCGAAGCGCATCAGGATGCTGTCGCGAAAGATTACCGAGCCGCGTCGCACCGACATCACCATCAGTAGCGTGGCCAGGATCATGCTCAGTCCGATGGACAGGCCCAGATCACCCTGTAACAACCAGAAGACCGCGTTCTCGCCCATCATCAGCGGCATGGAGAGAATGAACGTACGAAAGTCGGACAACAGGTTCGCCAGCACGCCGATCGACCAGATGACGACGATCAGTGTCATGAACAGTGGCACGACGATCTCACCGGGCTCGGGGGTTTGGACTATCCACACACCCAGCCCCACTGTCCCCTGGTTCACGACACTGCTGATCCTCAGTCGCCCGTCGGCTTGTTGCACCTCGGCGTCGGAAAAAGCGTCCAGTTTCTGGTTGATCCCATGGGACAGGACCCCCCGGATGATCATCAACAACATAATGGGCATAGCCCACAGCGCAATGGAACCGTAGCTTACGCCCTGGATCACCATGAAAGGTATGTACAGGCAGATCGACAGGAACGTCGCCAGCACTGAGAAAGGCGCAACCGACACGCGGGCGCGAACGGATTCACGCAGTACAATCGGTTCCATAGTGTGGTTGAGCAACTGCATTATGTTCTTCCGCGCGCGTGTTGATCGCGTTGCGTTACTCCGTCCCTGAAATAAGTGCCAGCAGGATATCTCTGCTACAGTCACTTGGCGAGTTGATGATGCGCGTTACGTCTCGCAGCAGTCTTGGGAATCATAAGGCCCGGAGCAGCAATTGTGAAAAGGATTTCATCCCCCATTGAGTCACGGATGGTTGGCAAGCAGGCCGACGACACGTTGCTGGAGGCCGATACGCTCATTATCGGCTCGGGTTACGGTGGCGCTGTCGCCGCCATGCGCCTTGCCAATGGCATGGTCGATGGCCCCGGTGGTGATCCCATACCCGGCGTCGTGGTATTGGAGCGCGGCAGGGAATACAGCCTCGGTGAGTTTCCCTATGACATGGAGGACTTGCCTTCCCATTTCCGCATGCTGCGCCCCGGGAAGAAACCTGGCGGTTATCCCGACGCGCTGTTCCATCTCCACGTCGGTGCCGACAACGCCGATCCGAATGCCTCAACCGAGGATCAGGAGAAGGGCAGGGACAAGGCGGCGGCGGATGTGCTGGTGGGCAGTGGCCTCGGTGGGACATCGCTGATCAATGCCAATGTCGCGGAACAGCCGGAGCCACACGTCTTTCGCAAGACGGCATGGCCAAGGGAATTTCGGGACGCACCGGATTTACTCGCTACGGCATTTGCGAAGGTGGCGGAGCATATTGGGGTCACGACGCACACCGCGGCGGCAGGCGGGGAATTCCCCAAGTACAGCGCATTGCAACGACTCGGGCGTGCGCTGGGCCATCCGGCGCGGCCGGCGACTATCGCCGTGACAACACTCGCTGAGACAACACTCGCTGCGACAACAACGGCATCGCGGTCCACAGCACAGTACGCGGGGCAGGGTGTGGATACCTGCACAAATAAAGTGGGTGTACAACAGAGCCCCTGCACCAATTGCGGCAATTGCGTCACCGGTTGCAACGTGGGTGCCAAGAACACGCTGGATCGCAACCTGTTGCGCCTGGCGAAGTCGCGCGGGGCCGAGTTCTATACCGGCGCCACGGTAGAGTCGATCGAGCCGGTGTCACCGCAGGCGTCTGACAGTGATCGCAGCTATCGCTGGAAAGTGATAGTGCGCCCTACTGTGAAGCCCGCCGAAAAGCCCAGGACGAACCCCGATGATCCGGTTGTCTACGACACCTACTGCATTCTGGCTCGACAGGTGATTCTCGCCGCTGGCGCGCTCGGCAGCACCGAGATACTGCTGCGCTCACAGCAGTCCGGCCAACTGCAGCTCTCGGCAACGCTCGGGGAAAAATTCTCGACCAATGGCGATGGCGTCATCATGAGCTATGGGCAGCAGCAGCGGGTAGGCGCGATTGCCCAGGCTGAGCAGAAGGCCCCGGTGGCGGCGGTGGGGCCAACGATTACCGGCATCATACGGACGGGAAAACTGACGATCGAGGAGGCCAGTATTCCCGCTGCGCTAGGCAGGCTGTTTTGCGAGCTCGTGACGACCAGCGCGATGCTGCAGCGCATTTCGAAGCGCAAACTGCCGCCGCTGTTGAAAGATTCAGGTTGCGATCCGTTGGCCGCTTCACGCGAGGTTGCGGACCATTGCCAGGCGCTGCTGGTCATGGGCGACGATGGCGCGAATGGGCAGCTGTCGCTGCAGGGCAACAGCAGCACCCTCAACATCGCGTTCCCGCACGGCAACATCAGCGACAACAGCGCGCTGACGGAAGCGAATCGGCTGTTGCGTGCGCAGGATCGCGAGGCGGGACTCGATGGTGGGCAGTACGCGCCGAATCCGCTGTGGCAATTGTTGCCCCCTGAAGCAACTGGCGTCCTCAGCGGGAGCATGCCGGTGCGCCGCGTGCTGACTGTCCACCCGCTGGGCGGATGTGCGATGGCCGACGATGTCAGCGGCGGCGTCGTAAACCACCGCGGCCAGGTATTCAGGCGCGACGGGGAAGTGTATGACGGCCTGTATGTGATGGATGGGGCTATCATTCCCACCGCACTCGAGGTCAATCCGTTCCTGACCATCGCGGCACTGGCCTGGCGCAATGTGGAATTTATCCGCAACAGCGCGACGGATGCAGGTTGCCAACAGGTCGATCCTGAATACGCCGATCTGGGAGAGGTTCCCCATCGGCAACGGAGCGCGTCGCAGCCGACACGGTTCGTGATTCAGGAGCAGCTGACAGGCCAGCTCGACCGGTTGACGCCCGCGTTTACGCGCCTGCTGCACGGTCAGAACCCGCAGCGGCTACTGGAAAAGAATGGCTTGGTCGTGCAGATCCGCGCGCAGCACGACAATGCTGAAACCTGGTTGGACAATCCGGGTGCCGTACCGCTGAGGGCCACCCTGCAGCTGTATGTCAACCCGCTGCCGCTTGAGCAGAGGGAGTTGTACGGCACGGGTGGCGTGCATCCGGCACGCTTGAGTGACCTGCAACCTTTTATCACGCTGGATGGCAGCTTCAGGGTCTTTGCCGAGGACCCTTACGATTGCATGGCTGATGTGCTCGGCTTTTTCAGCGCGCTTAAAGCCTACAGAAGGCGGCGCGCACAGACCCGGTGGCTGCCGCCTGGGACCGTCAAAGACCTGTTGCGCAACCCCGTCAAAACCCTGATGAAGCTGTGGACCGCAGCGTGCACCTTTATCAATATTGCGGTGTTGCAGAGCCGGTTTCGGCGTCTGTCGTACATGTTCGGCGATGCCACATCAGCGGTGACGAACCCGGGGCGAAAAAGTCATTGGCTACAGCCTGGATACCAAGCGCATGTGGGACGGCCTGCTCAACCTCGATGTCAGTCTCACCGGACAGGACGGCGCAGGCTGTGTCGCAAACCTGCATGTGAATGTCGAGCAGCTGCTGGAGCCGGGCCTGTTGGAAGTCACGCAGTCCGCCCACCTGCCGCAGAGCCTGCTGTTTGCCGGCGGGTTGGCGGCCTTTGTGGCGCGCGCGCTGTTCGCCACCAATTTCTGGGAATTCGGTGGGCTGGTCTATCGGGATGCGCCGCGCGCGCAACCTGAACCCGCCGCGCTCAAGACGAGATTGTCCGGCGCAGTCCAGCCGCAGCCGCCAGTTTTCTTTCCAGTGCCGCTGCGGGCCGATAGCGATGCAACGATTCAACTGCGGCTTACGCGTTACCACCGCGCAGGAGGGAAGCCGTTATTGTTGCTGCACGGCCTTGCCCAGGGCTCGCAGATTTTCTGGCTGCAGGATATCTACAACCTTGCGGCGTACTTCCATGACGAAGGTTTCGATGTGTGGTTGCTCGACTACCGCCTCAGCAACCTGGTCCTGCCAAACCTCTCGGCCGAGCAGCGCAACTGGAGCATGGACGAGATCGCGCAGTTCGATATCCCGCAGGCGATCGCGCGCGTCTGTGCGCTGACGGAGCACGAAAAAATCAGCGTATTCGGACATTGTGTCGGCGCCTGCACCCTGGCGATGGCCGCACTCAGGGACGCGGATGTCGGTGCGCGCATCGAAGCCGCCGTCACCAATGCGATACACCCCTGGGTCATCGCATCACCCGCCAATCAGTTTCGCGCGAAACTCGGCAATTTCTATCGCGAGTGGGTGCCCGGGGACATTCTCGACCCCAATCCGGCGGTGGGCGCTGGCGGCCTGCAGAATATTGTCGACCGGTTGGCTTTCAGCATGGCCAGGATGAACGAAGGCACAGATGATGATCACCTCGAGTACGGTGGCAGCGAACTGGAACACAGTGTCTGCGATCGTATGAGTTTTCTGTACGGACGCATGTGGAGTCACAAAAATCTCGATCCGACGACGCATGCGGCGTTTCCCCGGATGCTGGGCCCGGCACCTGCGAGCGTCTACCAGCACCTGTACTACCACTCCAGCCTGCGGCGCATCACCGATGCGAATGGTGAGAATACCTATCTGACGGATGGCAATATCCGCAATCACTGGCAGTTTCCGATCCTGTTTGTGCACGGGAACGACAGCTGCGTGTTCAATCCTCACTCTGCGCGGCGCTCGGCTTACCGGCTGCACGGGATTTTGAATACCCCGCCTGCAACTGACAGGCTAGACCCGGAGGCGGTTGAACGCATTCCGGTGCGCTTCAAGATTTATCCCGATTACGGGCATATGGATGTGGTCTTCGGCAAGGACGCGCATAAAACATGCTTCCAGGATTATGTCGATTTCCTGCGCGCTCCGGGCGCAGTCAGTAATTCCGATAATGAACCGGACCGGGATGAAACCTACGCGGCCCTGCCTGTGACCGGGCCGATCCTGCGGGCGGCCTGGAAGCAGGGCGACAAACGTTACATCCGGCTGTGGGCGGAACTGCGCACCAACGTCACCTACCAGCCAGACAAGCTGGTGGTCGCCGGCGGCCAGGAAATTGCGGAATTCGAGCTCGAAGCGCCCGAACCAGAACCGGCAGCCGTGCCGCGCTTCCGCATGATCGACGTGGAACTCAAGCACACGAATGCCCCCATCCATTTGACGCTGCGCGGCGGGATAGAGGATCACGATGGTTATCGCGGCGCCGAGCTGATGTACAGCGAGCAAGCCTGGTGGCAGCGGCTGCGAGCCGTCTCCGGGGATCAGCACCAGGCGCGCATGTGTTTCGTTGTCGGTTCCTGCCGCTATCCCGGCTCCATCGTCGACAACGCATTGTCAGATAAGGTGTATGCCGCTATCCAGGAGCACACGATGACGGCTGAGGGCGCACAGATGTTGTTCCTGATCGGCGACCAGATCTATGCCGACGCCACCGATCAGCTGATTGCGGTGCAGTCTCCCAAAGCCAAATATACCGACCGCTATCGCCGCGCCTTTGCTGCGGAATCGTCGCCACATTTCGCGCGTCTGGTGGCGCAGATTCCCACGCATTTTGCGCTGGATGACCATGAAAAAAGGCGATAATTGGGAGGGCGCGCAGTCCGTTGTGCTCCCAGATGCGCCACCGATTGTGCTGTCCGGTGCGCCGCAGGCGGATAGCGACCATCATGCCTATGCCATCAATATGGCTGCACGCTTTATGGGCTCGGGACGCAACCAGATGCCGCTGCCCGGTCCAACCAGGGCCAGCCAGCATTACTATGCGTTGTCGCATCCCGCAGAGTGCGATTTCCCGACTTTCGTGGTCGACACCCGCAGCGAGCGCCAGTATCGGCACAGCAATGACCCGAGCCGGCACTGCCTGATGGAGCCCCCGCAGTACAAAGCGCTGGTCACCTGGTTGCTGCGCGCCCACCGCGAGTATCCGCAGGCGCCAAAGTTCATTTTCTCGGGCAGCATTATCGCGCCGCTGGCGACGCGGTATTGCATGGAACCCTCTACCTGGCGCCAGCAGGATGGTTGGGCGGGATACCCCGCAACCATGGAAGCGCTGCTCCAGTTGATCGCTGGCAAACGTATCCAGAAGGTGGTGTTTGTGGGCGGCGATGCGCACCTGTCAGCCGTTTCCCGCCTGACGCTGAAACAGCAGGGCGAGGCGTCAGGCACGGACGTCTGGCAGATCGTCAGCTCCGGGCTGTATGCGCCCCTGCCGTTTGCCAACGCCCACGTCGAAGACTACCTCTGGTCGCAGCCGCACGCGTTGCCGGTACATCTGCAAAAAGCGCTGTCGATAGAGTGTACGAACATGCTGCTGTCCGACCACCACTCACAGTTCGTGCGGGTCGATGCAACAGTCGATCAGTTGATCGTTACCTGCTTTGACGAAACCAACAAGCCGCTGGCGCGGCAGACGCTCTTCGGCTAGGCCGTCTCGCGTGTTCGCCTAATCTTTTGGACTAATCGTGAGTGCAATGGTGTCGCGGAGGTTTCGCGACAACAATAGCTCCTGTTGCAGCAAAAAGTATGGTTCGACGATTCTGCAGCACAGCATTTTTTGCCAGGGTTCAAGGAGTACACGGACGTAACTTCACAAGGATGTGATTTTTAGCCCTCTCTGTTCCGACGCCGATCTCGCCCCACCTCAACTCAAGCCACTAGTCCTGATCCTGCGCGAGTAACCTCGCCAGCGCCTCTACCTGTTCCTGCCGCTGCGGCTGGCTCAACTGCGGTTGTGCATTCAGTGCGGACCACTGCGGGTGCGCGCGCGCTTTCTGCAGCGACTGCGGCAGCTTGCCCTCGCGCCAGGATGTGTCCGCAGGCATTGTGACCTCGATGCTGTTCATCGCCGCATGCCCTCGCGCCTCCAGTGCCTGCACCAGTTGGCGCTGGCGCAAGGCCAGCAGCCGTAGCACGTTGTCGTCAACGGTCAGTTCGCGCTGCCCTCTGAGCTTGCCGAGCAGGCGGTCGCCATAGTTGCGAGCCGTTTGCAATGCACCACCCGCGATAGCGCCGGCCAGCGCGGCTGTGCCGAGCGACAGGCCGGCGAGCGCGAGGTCGATGCCAAGGCCTGCTGCGGCGCCGGCGGCGATGCCGCTGCCAATATGCACACCGAGTTGCTTGAGGGTCTCTGGATTGAACAGATCGTCGCCCCAACGCCCGTCCAGCAGCGGCAGGGCCGCAGCGGCGGCGTCGCCCGGCCTGAAGGCGTAGAGTGCGAGCAGGGCTTCCACGCAGCGCTGTTCACGCTGGCGTACGGCCTCGTGCAATGCCGCAATCGCGCGCTGCTCCGCCGAATCGTCACTGCTGACGCCGTGCCGGCAGGCGGCGCAGTCGATTAGCAGTTCCGCGATCAGGTGCGCGGCGCTGGCGCGGCGGGCCTGGCGTTGCAGGGCGTGACTGTGGACCAGGCGTTGCAGTTGTGGGCGCGCGCTCTCCAGCAGCAGCGCAAGGCTTTCATACAGCCGTTGCTCGCCGTCAATGGGCGGTGCCACGCTGTCGAAACGCACCAGCGCATGCAAGCCGAGGCGCGCCAGCGCGTCACGCCACTCGGGCTCGCGCTGTTCGGCGCTGTGCACAAAGTTAAACACCGGCAGCAGTGGTTTGCCGCAACTGGCGAGCACGGCGAGCTCATCGCGGTATTTGGCGAGCACCGGTTCGCGCGCGTCGATGACATAGAGACCCGCGTCCGAGGCCAGCAACTGGCGCAACACTTTGGCCTCCTGTTCGAAACGCTGCCGCGCTTCACTCCCGTCGAGGAAGCGGCTGATACGCGTGGGGCCGTCGAGGCGTTCGCCGGGGCGATCGAGGCGCTCGAGGTAGTCGAGCAGGGCGATGGCGTCTTCCAGTCCCGGGGTGTCGTACAGCTCCAGCAGGGCCTGGCCATCCACGGACAGGCGCGCACCTTCCACGTGCCGCGTGGTGCTGGGGTGGTGCGAGACCTCGCCGAAGTCCACGTCGCGGGTCAGGGTGCGCAGCAGTGAGGTTTTGCCGACGTTGGTGTGGCCGACCACGGCCAGCTTCAATGGCCTGCTCCCGGTTGCATCGCTACCGATTTGACTAGTCATCGCCGTGCTCCAGCCAGTCGAGTGGCGCGCAATCAGCGAACGGCAATCCGAGCTGTTGCAATGCGGTGTGCCAGTCGCTGAGTCGCTCCGCATCCAGCACCTGCGGGTGTGGCGCAGGGAGTAGCCAGACACGGGTGGCCGCCGCGTTACGCGCCAGCTCCGCGATCAGCCCCAGGCTGCCGCGGTCCGGCGAGCGACGCGGGTCGCAGGCAATGGCCAGTCGCGCCGGCGGGAAGCGCGACATTTGTTCGAGGAGCTTCTGCCGGGACTCCCGGCTGTCGAGGATGCCCGCGTCCTTCACGTCCGCACGTAGCGGCGGTGGCCACGATTGGTCGCCATCCAGCTCGATGGCCACCAGCACGGCGCCCGCGCCCGCTTGTTGCGTGGCATCGGTGTGCACCCCGGGCAGTGATACAGGGGCGGCATCGCTGACGCCCATGCGTTCGCTGCTGGGCATAAGGCGCTCGCGCAATTGCGCGTAGCCGGGCAGGTTGAGGTCCAGTTGCAGCGTGCGGCGTCCGCGTCGCCAGCGCCACAGGCAAAACGCCGCCAACACCAGGCGCGGCACAATGCCGTACACCAGCAGCACGCCCACCAACCATGCGGCCCAGGCCTGGCGCGCACTGCCTGAGTTCAGCGCCGCGTCGCCACTGGCGCGAACCATGTCCGGGCTGGGGACGGCAAACCCGAGCCAGGCGGGCGCAGCGCCCAGCGCCTGGACCAGGCTGACGAAGGTGTCGCTGTGCAGGATCGTGGTCTCCCAGACGAAACCGTAGCGCCGTGTCGCCATCAGCATCAACACGAAAGCCATTGCGCTGAGCAGCACGAGCAGCCACATGCCGTGGGTAATGACGCCAATCACCCAGCGATTGAGGTGCTGGCGTTGCAGCAGTATCAGCAGCGCGGGCGCCAACTGGGCGGCGCTGGCATCGCGGGCAAGCTTTTCGCTCAGCCACAACCACAGGCGGAGCAGCGCGGTGCCCTGCCCGCCAGCGAATACCAGGCCCAGCGCCCAACCCAGCAGCATCAGCAGGTTCAGGCCGAGCAGGCTCCCCAGTGCCCAGAACACGTTGACGGGCGTTTGCCCGTTGCCCAGTGCCGCGAAGGCGAGTCCCGCGCCAGTGCAGAGCGCCAGCACCCCCAGTGCGAGCAGCGCCAGGCGCGCGCCCTGCAGCCAGTGACCCAAAGCGACCAGTTGGCCATCGCGCCGCGCCAGCCACAGGGCGCGGTGCTGCAGGCGGCTGGCCAGGTCGCCGCCGCTTGCGCGCGCGTGCCGATTGGCTTCCACGTCCTCCAACGGACCTGCCTGCTCCTCGCGCAGGCGCACGGTTTCGGTCAGCCAGAGGCGTTGTAATGGAGTTGGTTCGGTCACGCGTTGTCCCGTTTTTTTTAACATAGCCAAAGCATGACCACTGGAGTGACGGCCTGCGTAGGCCTCCGGTAACTTCAGTGTCTTTGTTGTGCACGCGGCTGGTACAGGGTACACAGGGTTGAATCATTGAGGGAATATTACACAGGGTCGAAACATTGAGGGAATATTACCGAGGGTTTTCGCTGCCAATACCGCGGATCACCCGCATAATTAGCCCGTCCATACCAACTGACAACCCGTCATGGAGAATAACGAAGATGAAAAAACTAATGTTATCGCTGGCCATTTCCGCTCTGGCAATGCCTGTATCGGCAATGGGTCCAATGCCCAAGCAAGACGGCTTTTCCGGCTCTCTGGCCCTGGGTGCCGCTGGCGGCAGTGTTGAATCAAACTTTCTGGCGAAGGTTGTCGGCGTCGACCTGAGCAACGAGGACATCTATGTCTACGATTCGCCCTCGCAAACAGACATTATCATCCCCAGCTTTAGCTTTGACCTCGGGTATACCTTTGGCAATCAGAAGACCCGCATTTACGCTGCTAATGCGGTGGAAGATGCCATCGACTTTTCCTCAAACACCGTGCTGGCCGTGCGCCATGATTTCGACTCTTTGGGCAATATT
Source organism: Haliea sp. (assembly GCA_016704305.1). Classification (GTDB taxonomy): domain Bacteria; phylum Pseudomonadota; class Gammaproteobacteria; order Pseudomonadales; family Halieaceae; genus Marimicrobium. Next base: position 57,036 of record JADJAL010000022.1, read on the forward strand.
GAGCTGGCTGGCCTGTTGCCGGGAGCCGCCCAGACTGAAGTCTGGGAAAATCCCTATGAGTTGGGCGTAGACCGTGACGCCACCGAGCGCTCCACCAGTGGTGGTCGCCTGACATGGGACAAGATGTTCGGCACCGGCCTGGAGTTTGTCGCCTCTGCCAGACAAGTCGACATAGACGAAGAGCGCAGTGGCCAGAACCTTGGTCTCACTGCAGCACAACAGGATTTGTTGGATCGCGAGGGTGATTTGTATCGCTATCAGCTGGGTTATGCGTTCAAATGCGCGGATGACCTCACCGTGGAACCCAGTGTTGCCTACATTGATCGCGACCTCGACGGCGGGGCCATGGCCCAGGATGGCTATGAGCTCGGAATCAGTCTGGTGTATGAGGCTGGCGACTATAACTGGGTGAACCGTGTTGTGTACCAGGACCTCGACGGCGACCAGGGCAACCCGTTGTTCAATGGTGAAGTGAACGATGCAAATGTATACGCGCTGGCGAGTGAACTGAATATCCCCAACCCGATGGGCTGGGACCAGTGGTTCGCCACCGTGGGATTCCAGTGGGCGGAGAACCAGGCCGACATCGACTTTAACAAAAGCTCCGTTGCCCTGTTCGCGGCGCGCGTCGGTCGCAACTTCTAGGATATAGTCGAAGTACTCAAAGCCCCGGCGGTGTCGCCGGGGCTTTTTCATTTCTGCTTTCGGCAACTTCGCTGCCACGCTAACACGCTACACTGGACCTATGGACAAATTATTCATCCTGTTTCAACACCTCGTGCCGCAACACCTGCTGTCCCGCTGCACGGGCGCCCTGGCGCGATTGCGTCATCCCGAGTGGCTGAAGAACTTTCTCATCAGGCAGTTCATCCTGCACTTTGACGTGGATATGTCGGAAGCCCTTGAGCCCGACCCTGACCAATACGCCTGCTTCAATGACTTTTTTACGCGCCCGTTGTGCGACGGCGCCCGCCCCTGGCGGTAGCCGATATCCTCTGCCCTGCGGACGGCGCGATCAGCCAGTTGGGCGAGATCGCCAACGGCCTGTTGTTTTCAGGCCAAGGGCCGTTTTTTTCGGCTGAGGACCTGCTCGGTGGCGATACCGTGCGCGCGGCGCAGTTTCAAGGCGGGCAGTTCGCCACCATCTATCTCTCCCCGAAGGATTATCACCGCGTGCATATGCCGGTGGCCGGGAAGTTGACCGCGACTTGCTATATTCCCGGCAAGTTGTTTTCGGTGAATGGCGTGACGGCGGAGAATGTCGATCGGCTGTTTGCGCGCAACGAACGCCTGGTGTGCCATTTCGAGACCGAGCACGGACCGATGGCGATGGTGCTGGTCGGCGCCATGGTGGTGGCGGGCATTGAAACGGTTTGGGCGGGGCAGGTGGCGCCGCCGCCGAAGCGCCCTGCGACGGTGGATTACCTGAGTCTGCCGCAATCGGTGGAGCTCGCCCAGGGGGACGAAATGGGGCGCTTTATGCTGGGTTCCACGGTGATTTTACTGTTTCCCGAGGGTGTGATGCGTTTTGATGAGCGCTATCTGGCGGGGGCTGCTACCCGGATGGGAGAGATGTTGGGGTCGTATCAGTAGGAGCGACTGCGTATACACTAATCAGCGTTAAGGCTCGCCACGATCCGCCGATAACTGTCCAGCCGCTGCGCGCTGATGGCGCCGGACTCCACACCGGCTAAAATGGCACATCCCGGCTCGTGGTCATGCTGGCAATCGCGAAACTTACAGGTACCCAGAAACGCCCGGAATTCGCGAAACCCTTGTTCCACCTGTTCCTTGCTCATATGCCACAAACCAAATTCGCGAATCCCCGGCGAATCGATCAGGGTGCCGCCGCAGTTCAGGTGCAGTAGCTGGGCGGTGGTGGTGGTATGGGTGCCTTTTTGCGTGCTCTCAGATAACGCGCCAACGCGAATATCGGCATCTGGCAGCAGCACGTTCACCAGCGAGGACTTGCCGACACCCGATTGCCCGACAAATACGCTGGTGCGTTCGAACAATGCGCGTTGCAGTTCGTCCAGTCCGCCGGCCTTGATCGATGTGCGAATGACCCGGTAGCCGAGCGTGGGGTATATCGCCAGCAGCTCGTCAATAATCTGTTGCAGCGCGGGGTCCGCCGGCAGCAAATCCGTTTTGTTCAGCAGGATGACCGGCTCGATGCCGACGACTTCCGCCGCGACCAGGTAGCGGTCGATCAGATTGGCGTGGGGTTCAGGCAGCGGGGCGATCACCAGCAGGATCTGGTCGATATTGGCCGCGACGGGTTTCAGTTTGCCGTAGGGATCCGGTCGCGATAGCACGCTGTGCCGTTCCCGCTGCGCGACGACGACGCCCATTGGATCGCCCTCGCACCACACGACCCGGTCACCCGTGACCAGGCCTTCGAGATTGGCGCGCAGATGGCAGCGCCGGCTGCTCCCCGGCTCGGATTCCACCGCCACCTGCGTACCGTAGTGCGCGACGACCAATCCGTCCTGCTCCGGACCCAACTCACCTGCGCTCAGCGCATCCTGCGCATCGGCATCACGGCGCGCGGCGCGCTTGGCGCGCTCCCCCTGGACTTTCTCGATGCGCCAGGCCTGTTGCCGGCTGAGTTTACGTTTGCTCATGCAGGCATTATTGGGACACGCGCTTGGTCTGTCGAGGCAATTTGTTACACTGCCGACTCTTCCGGAAATTCATACACCCGACAGGGTGGCGGGTTAGCTGAAGACGGGGCAGACTCAGCGATCACGGCCAGTTAATTTGTCAGCGCCGATCAAGGAGAGCGTTATGCTGGTAGGCGTACCCAAGGAGATCAAAACCCTGGAGTTCCGCGTGGGCCTGACCACCGGCTCGGTGGAGGAACTGGTGCACCGCGGTCACCAGGTGATCGTGCAGGCGGGCGCCGGCGAGGGCATCGGGCTGTCGGATGACAACTACCGCGCCGCCGGCGCCGAGATCGTCGCCAGCGCTGTAGAAATCTTCGCGCGCGCTGACATGGTGGTGAAGGTCAAGGAGCCGCAACCCGAGGAGTGCGCCCTGCTGCGCGAGGGCCAGGTGCTGTTTACCTACCTGCACCTTGCCCCCGATCCACGGCAGGCCAGCCTGCTGAAAGCGTCCGGTTGTATCGCCATCGCCTACGAAACGGTGACGGACGAGAACAACGGGCTGCCCCTGCTGTCCCCGATGAGCGAGGTCGCGGGCCGCATGTCGATACAGGCTGGCGCCCACGCGCTGGAAAAGCACCAGGGCGGCTCCGGCATGCTGCTCGGCGGCGTGCCGGGTGTCGAGGCGGCGCGGGTGGTGGTGATTGGCGGCGGCGTCGTCGGCACCAACGCCATTCGCATGGCCATGGGGATGGAGGCGCATGTCACCGTGCTCGACCGCTCCCTGAAACGCCTCAAGGAACTGGACTTCCAGTTCGGCTGCATGCTCAACACCATCTACTCCACACGCGAGGCGCTGTGGCGTCATGTCACCGGCGCGGATCTCGTCATCGGCGCAGTGCTGGTGCCGGGCGCAACCGCCCCCAAGCTGGTGACCCGGGAGATGCTGAGGGCGATGCGGCCCGGTTCAGTGGTGGTGGATGTCGCTATTGACCAGGGCGGGTGCTTTGAAACCAGCCGGCCCACCACCCACCTGGATCCCACCTATGTCGAGGAGGGCGTGGTGCATTATTGCGTCGCCAACATGCCCGGGGGCGTCGCCAGAACCTCGACGTTTGCCCTCAACAATGCCACCCTGCCCTTCACCCTGGCCCTGGCCGACAAGGGCTACCGCCAGGCCCTGCGCGACGATCACCACCTGCGCAATGGCCTCAACGTGCATCGCGGCGACATCACCTATCAAGCGGTCGCTGAGGCCCTCGGTTACGACTACCGTCCGGCACAGGATGTGCTGGCTGATTGATCATAGCCAGCGCGCAACGCGAATACCGGAGCGTCTGAACTGCGTCAACGTCGCACGCCACCTTGCAGAAAAGGACAACAAAAACAATGAAAGCATGGGTAGTCACAAAGACCGGCAAACCTGAGGATGTCTTGAAGATAGTGGACCGTGCACTGCCAGACCGGGTTCACGGCACGTTGCGCGTCAGGGTACTGGCAGCGGGGGTCGGCCTGCCGGATGTTCTGATGTGCCAGGGTAACTACCCGTTCAAGCCGGAGCCGCCCTTCACCAACGGCCAGGAAGTCTGTGGCGTCATCACCGATACCAATGGAAACGACGCGTTTCACACGGGGCAGCGGGTGATGGGTGTGACCGCCTTTATAGAAGGTTACGGCGGGTTTGCCGAGGAAGCGCTGGTCTATGAGCACAATGCATTCGCGGTTCCCGCGGACATGTCGGATGCAGAAGCCGCGGTATTCAGCATTGCTTATCGCACTGGATACGTGGCCCTGGTGATTCGCGGCCAGATGAAAGCGGGGGAGACGCTGCTGGTGCACGGCGCCGCCGGCGGGACCGGCGCCGCGGCTATCCAGCTCGGCAAGGCACTGGGCGGCCGGGTGATCGCCGTGGCCAGCGGCGCACTGAAAACACAGAAATGCCTGGGCTTCGGCGCCGATGAGGTTGTCGACAGCAGCCGTGAGGACTTCGTGGAGCGCGTACATGCGCTCACCGGCGGCGCGGGTGTCGATTTGATCTATGACCCCGTCGGCGGGGACACATTCAGTCGCTCGCTGAATTGCCTTAATTTTGGCGGGCGCCTCCTCGCTATCGGTTTCGCCAGCGGCGCATGGAGCGACGCCCCGACTCAGGACCTTGTGCTGAATAATCGTTCGGTGATTGGGGTATTGGCCGTTGTCCCGACGCTCGAGATGTCGCAGGCCGTCCAGCGCGAGTTGTACGCCCTGTATGCGCAGGGCAAGATCAGCCCGCATATTGAAAGCAGCTACCGCTTCGAAGCGCTTCCCTGCGCGCTGACGGATTTGGCCGAACGGCGAATCATTGGCAGATCAGTCATCCTGATGGACGGGAAGGGTTAAAAACATTTGATGGCTGGCGCAATGCTGAGATGACCGAACCCACTGGGCCGCTTCGCCAGGGACCTGCCTCCCGGCAGAGGGGTTAGAGCGCCGCGCTGCTGGTCGACGAGGTGTTTCCTTATTGGAACAGGCGCTTGGTCTGTCGAGGCAATTTGTTACACTGCCGGCTCTCTGGGTACTTCAAGGCAAACCTCGTATGCGCAATGCCAGCAATCTCATCTGGGTAGATATGGAAATGACGGGCCTGGACCCGGATAAGGACGCAGTGATAGAGATTGCGACGATTGTGACCGATACCGACCTCAACACACTGGCCGAAGGGCCGGTGATCGCGGTACACCAGAGCGATGCCAAACTGCGTGCAATGGACGAGTGGAACACTACCCACCACACGCGCTCCGGCCTGGTCGACAGGGTAAAAGCCAGCGCGTACGACGAGGAGCGCACGACGCAGGAAACCATTGCCTTTCTGCAGCAGTGGGTGCCTGCGGGCGCCTCGCCGATGTGCGGCAACACCATCTGCCAGGATCGTCGCTTCATGGCCAGGCACCTGCCACAGCTGGAGGCCTTTTTTCATTACCGGAACCTGGACGTCAGCACGCTCAAAATCCTGATGCAACGCTGGCGCCCCGAGCTGGAAGCGGGCTTTGAGAAGACTGCAACCCATCTGGCGCTGGATGATATCCGCGAGTCCATCAACGAAATGCGCTACTACCGCGAGCACTTTCTCAAGCTGGCATAGCGCCGTGTCGCTGTAAGGCCCAGGCCACATGCTCCTGTACCAGCGGCGAAGGATGCGCGCTGCGAGCCCGCAGTGCGCTGATAACGGTCTCTGAGCGCGGTGCATTGCCCAGCGCCACCGCGAGATTGCGCAGCCAGCGCTCGTAGCCGATGCGGCGGATCGCCGAGCCTTCAGTGTTGGCCATAAAGGTTTTCTCGTCCCACGCGAACAGCGCCACCAGCTCGACATCCGCCAGGCCGTGCCGGGGCCGGAAGTCGCCCTCGCCGGTCGCGTGCGCGAACTTGTTCCAGGGGCAGCACAGCTGGCAGTCGTCGCACCCGAAAATGCGGTTGCCCATCAGCGGCCGCAGTTCAGGATCGATGCTGCCGTGGTGCTCGATGGTGAGGTAGGAGATGCACCGGCGGGCGTCCAGTTGGAAGGGGCCGGTAAAGGCGTTGGTGGGGCAGATGTCGAGGCAAGCGGTGCAGGTGCCGCAGTGTTTGCTGGTGTGCGCTGCATCCACGGGCAGCGGCAGGTTGGTGAATATCTCGCCGAGGAAAAACCAGGAGCCGGCGTCGCGGTTGATCAGCATGGTGTTCTTGGCAATCCAGCCCAATCCCGCCTGCTCCGCGGCGGCGCGCTCCAATACCGGCGCGCTGTCGACGAAGGCCCTGAATTCACCGCCGCCGACTTCCGCTTCGATGCGCTCTGCCAGTTGTGATAATCGCCTGCGAATCAGTTTGTGGTAGTCGCGGCCCAGCGCGTAACGCGAGATATAGGCCTTGTGCGGCGCGGCGAGGATTTCGAGCGGTTGCGTGTCTGGCTCCAGGTAGTCCATGCGCAGCGAAATAACCCGCAGCGTGCCCGGCACCAGTTCGTCGGGCCGTGTCCGCTTGTTGCCGTGGCGCGCCATGTACTCCATGCTGCCGTGGTAGCCGGCATCCAGCCATTTTTGCAGGTAGCCTTCGTGCTCGCCGAGGTCGACGCCGGTGATGCCCATTTGCTGGAAGCCGAGCTCAGTGGCCCAGGCGCGGATTTTTTGCACGAGGGTTTCGGGGTTATGCGTTGTGAGTTGTTGTGGCAATTCGGTGCAACCGTATTTTGGCTAGTCGATTTAATTCTGACAGAAGCGTGTTAGGTACAGAACCTCAGATTTATTTGTGGAGGTGTGGGGCGCGGGAAAGAGGTAGATTGCCCTTCAGGACACGCAAAAGCGCCATCCATGGCAGCTCGCGTTCGGCCATCCATGGCCTCACACGGTCCTGAAGGGCAATCTACCTCTTTCCCTCCTACCTCACTCCGTAAGCAGACTAGAAACCTGCCTACGTAGTGAAATGCTTGTCTCAAGCGCATAAGTTGAAAGAAGATAACAATTGACCGAAGGAGGTAGTGGCTCAGTTTGAAGGTTGTCGGCAGAAGAGAGCCTTAGAGGCAGCGTTACGGGCGGGACCGTGTGGCGACAGGACGTCGCCACCCGAGCCTGGCCGGCCGCACCTGACATGGATGTGCGCTTTTTGTGCGGCCGGCGTCCCGGTGTCCCAGGTCGTAACGCTGTCTCTAAGGCTCGTACGCTATCGCAGCTAAGTATCAAGCTAAGCCACCGCACAAGACGGCTATGAATAAATACAAGGCGTCAAGAAAATGCTAGGCACCGAAAACCTGTACACCGCAGCGCAAACCCGCGCGCTGGATCACTGCGCCATCCACGACCACGGCATTCCGGGTATTGTGCTGATGTCGCGCGCCGCCGACGCGGCGTTCAGATGCCTGCTCGACACCTGGCCACAGGCGCAGCGGTTACAGGTGCTGTGCGGCACCGGCAACAATGGCGGCGACGGCTTCCTGATTGCGGACCTGGCCCACAAGCGCGGTATCGAGGTTGTCGTGTTGCAGGTCGGCGATCCCGGCAAAATCGCCGGCGATGCGCTGCTGGCACGGCAGCAAGCCCTCGCCAACGGCGTCACTATTGTTGCCTTCGGGGAACAGGCGCTGGTGCCCGAGGGGGTGATCGTCGATGCCCTGCTGGGTACCGGGTTGGGCGGCGATGTGCGCGGCGACTATATTCAGGCTATCGAAGCGATCAATAACTGTCGCGCGCCGGTGCTGGCGGTCGATATCCCATCGGGACTTTGCTCCGATACGGGCAGGGTGCTGGGGTCGGCGGTGCGCGCTGATCTGACGGTGACGTTTATCGGCTTGAAACGCGGGCTGTTCACGCTGCACGCGCCGGATTACACCGGCGCGGTGGAGTTCTCCGATCTGGCCGTTCCCGCCGAGGTCTACGCTGCTGTGCCCGTGAAGTGTTCGCGGCTGGAACTGCAGCCGTTGCTGGAGCGCCTGCCGGCGCGACCCGCGACGGCGCACAAGGGCTTGTACGGCACGGTGCTGGTGGTGGGGGGTGATTACGGCATGGCCGGTGCGGTGGCGCTGGCCGCCGAGGCGGCACTGCGCTGTGGCGCCGGCCTGGTGCAGGTGGCGACGCGACCGGAGCATGTCGCAGCGCTGGTGGCGCGGACGCCGGAAGCGATGCCGCGAGGCATCAGTAGTGCGAGTGAGTTCGCGCCGATGCTGGCGGCTGCCGATGTAGTGGTCGTCGGGCCGGGGCTGGGTCAGTCGCCCTGGTCGATCGAATTGCTGCAACTTGTGCTCGCCAGCGGCAAACCGCTGGTGCTGGATGCCGACGGGCTCAATCTGCTGGCGAACGGCGCATTGGGCGAGATCGGTCGCACCGACAACTGGATATTGACGCCGCATCCCGGTGAGGCCGCGCGCCTGCTGTCGTTAACGACGGCCGAGGTGCAGGACGACCGCTTTGCCGCAGTCGACGCCCTGCAGGCTCGCTATGGGGGTGTCGTTATTCTCAAGGGCAACGGCAGCCTGATCAGTGATGGCGAATGCGTGCTGCTGAGCGATTACGGCAATCCCGGCATGGCCAGCGGCGGCATGGGCGATGTGCTCAGCGGCGTGATCGGTGCGCTACTGGCGCAGCACTTGCCTTTGGTTGAGGCCGCAGCGCTGGCGGTCTGCCTGCACGGTGCAGCGGCGGATAGCGCTGCCGAGGAGGGTCAGCGCGGTCTGCTCGCGTCTGATCTGATTCCGTATATGCGAGCCTTGTTGGGATGACGGACGAGCAGTTTGCAATTACCGCAGCAGACGAGGCAGCGATGGTGCGCCTCGGCGCGCGGCTGGGCGCTGCGTGCGAGCCCGGCCTGGTCATATTCCTGCAGGGCGATCTGGGTATGGGGAAAACCACGCTCAGCCGCGGTTTCATCCAGTCGCTGGGGCATGCAGGCGCGGTCAAGAGTCCGACGTACACGCTGGTCGAACCCTACCATTTGTGCGGGCTCGACATCTTCCACTTCGATTTGTACCGTCTTGGCGACCCCGAAGAGTTGGAATTCATGGGCATACGCGATTATTTTTGGTGATTTGTCGGTTTGTCTGGTCGAATGGCCGGAGCGGGGCCTGGGCGCTTTGCCCTCGGCGGATTTAGTGATTACCATAGAGCGCGATAATACGGGTCGACGACTGCGTTTTTGTGCAGCGACCGAACAGGGCAATCGGATACTTGCGCGCCTGCGTGCAGAATCCGGGGCATAGACCCAGCCCTGAAAAAAATCAGCATATTCAAGCGGGAGTGATATGGGCAGGGCGTGGTGGATCACAGTGGTCCTGGGTTTACTGGGCGCGTCCCCTGCGTGGGCTGTTGACGTGCATGACGTGCGCCTGTGGCGCGCACCCGACCACACGCGCATTGTCTTTGACCTGTCTGGCCCCGCCCAGCACTCGCTGATCGTGTTGTCCGATCCCCGTCGCATTGTGCTCGACGTGCGGGACACGCAACTGCGCGCCGATCTCGGCAAACTCAAACTCGACAATACCCCGGTGGCATCGGTGCGCTCCGGTCATGATGGCAATCACCTGCGCGTGGTACTGGAAATCACACAGTCCGTTGACCCACGCAGCTTCACGCTGCGCGCCAGCGAACAAACAGGTGACCGTCTGGTGCTCGATTTGTACGATCAGAAGGCGCGCAAAGCGGACGTCAAGAAAGCCGTACAGCACTCGGCCAAACGCGATCTGATCATCGCCATCGACGCAGGCCATGGCGGAGAAGACCCCGGCGCCATGGGTCCGAACCGGGTGGAGGAGAAAGATGTGGTCATGGCGATCTCCAGGGAGCTGAAAGCACTCTTCGATGCAGACCAGGGGTTCAAGGCGCAGTTGGTGCGCACCGGTGATTATTACATCAGCCTGAAGCGGCGCACGGAGCTGGCTCGCACGCAGCAGGCGGATCTGTTCGTGTCCATCCACGCGGACGCGTTCAATCGTAAGGAGGCGAACGGCGCCTCGGTGTATGCGCTATCCACCGGTGGCGCCACGAGCACCGCCGCTGAATACCTCGCACAGCGTGAGAACGCCGCCGACCTCGTGGGCGGCGTCAGCCTCTCGGACAAGGACGATGTGCTGGCAGGGGTGCTGGCCGATCTGTCGATGACCTCGACGCTGGATACCAGCCTGAAGCTGGGCGACAAGGTGCTGGACAGCATGGGTGGCGTCGCCAAGCTGCACAAGCAGCGGGTCGAGCAGGCGGGTTTCGCCGTGCTGAAATCGCCGGATATCCCCTCCATCCTGGTCGAGACGGGCTTCATCTCGAATCCGCAGGAGGCGGGCTTGCTCGCGACCACGGCGTACCAGAAGAAAATGGCCAGTTCGATTCATCGCGGCATTCGCGAGTGGTTCCGGGCGCATCCACCCTCCGGTACCCTGCTGGCGTGGCAGAAGCAACAGGGCGGCCAGGAGTACGTCATCGCGCGCGGCGATACGCTGTCGGACATCGCCGACCGCTTCCGTATCCCTTTGGCTGAACTCAAGAGCTATAACAGCATCAGCAACAGCGAGAAGATTCTGGTGGGGCAAAAGCTGAATATCCCCAAGACCTGATATAAAACCCTCGATGCCCAAAATTCATTTGCTCAATTCCAGGCTGGCTAACCAGATCGCCGCCGGAGAGGTCGTCGAACGCCCTGCATCGGTCGTCAAGGAAGCCCTGGAAAACAGCCTCGACGCGGGCGCGACCCGTATCGAGATCGACGTGGAGGCCGGCGGCGCCAAGCTGATCCGCATTCGCGACAACGGCAGCGGTATTGCCGCCGAGGATATGAGCCTCGCGCTCGCCCGTCACGCCACCAGCAAAATTGCATCGCTCGAAGACCTTGAGCGCGTAAGCAGTCTCGGCTTTCGCGGCGAGGCGCTGGCCAGTATCGGTTCTGTCTCGCGACTGACGCTTACCAGCAACGCGCATGAGCAGGGCAGTGAGGGCAGCAGTGCGGCCTGCGAAGGACGCGAAATGGAGGTGCAACTTCGCCCTGCGCCGCACCCGCGCGGTACGACGCTGGAAGTGCGCGACCTGTTTTTCAACACGCCCGCACGGCGCAAGTTCCTGCGCACGGAGAAGACGGAGTTCGATCACCTCGAGGAAGTGGTCAAGCGCCTGGCGCTGTCGCGCTTCGATGTCGCATTCACGCTGCGTCACAACGGCAAGGTCATACACAACCTCAATGCCGCCTCGGTCCAGGCGGAGAGTCGTCGTCGCGTGGCGGCGATCTGCGGGCCGGCATTTATCGAGCAGACCATCGCCATCGACGCCGAGGCGCCGCCCTACCGCTTGTCCGGCTGGGTTGGCCTGCCGACATTTTCTCGCAGCCAGGGTGATCTGCAGTATTTTTTCGTCAATGGCCGCGTGATTCGCGACCGCTTGATCGCACACGCGGTGAAGCAGGCGTATCGCGACGTGCTGTACCACGGTCGTCATCCGGCGTTTGTCCTGTATCTGGAATTGGACCCGGCACAGGTCGACGTGAATGTGCATCCCACCAAGCACGAGGTGCGTTTTCGCGACGGTCGTGCGGTACACAATTTTATTTTCTCCGCGCTGCACAGGGCCCTGGCCGAGGTGCGTCCGGGCCATGCGTCAGCGCAGCAGGATGCAGCGACGACGCAGACCGGCGACGGGATGGCTATTGACACGGCGACCGGCGAAATCCGCAGCCAGAGCACTCTCGCCTGGGGCGCTCCAGCTGCGGATCGCACCGGAGCGTTCAGCAGGCCTTATGCGCAATCCGCGCCCTCCGCAGCGCAGGTGAACGCGCAGCTGCACGGTTATTCGCGTTTGCACGGACTGCCCGTGGCGGAGTCTGCCGAGGAGGTCCCGCCGCTCGGTTACGCGCTGGCGCAGTTGAAAGGCATCTATGTGCTGGCGGAGAACGCGCACGGGTTGGTGTTGGTGGACATGCACGCGGCCCATGAACGCATCACCTATGAGCGCCTCAAGGCTGCCCGTAACCAGGCCGGTATTCGCAGCCAGCCCCTGCTGGTGCCGCAATCCGTGGCGGTCAGCCAGCGCGAGGTGCAGGTTGCGACCCAGCACAGCGCACTATTCCAGCGCCTGGGCCTGGCCGTCGAGGAGGGTGGCGAGGAGTGCCTGGTCATCCGCCAGATTCCCGTGGTGTTGCGCGATTCCAATATTGAACAATTATTGCGCGATGTGTTGGCGGATCTCATCGAGTACGGCAGCTCCGAGCGTATCGAGGCACACATGGATGAAATCCTGTCGACGATGGCCTGCCACGGCTCGGTGCGCGCCAACCGTCGCCTCACGATACCCGAAATGAATGCGCTGTTGCGCGACATGGAGGAAACGGAGCGCGCCGGCCAGTGTAATCACGGCCGGCCCACCTGGATTCAGGTGAATCTGGACGAACTGGACAAGCTGTTTTTGCGCGGCCGGTAGGGTAGCCGTGCGCACCGATAATCCCCTGTTGATCTGCCTGATGGGCCCCACCGCCTCCGGCAAGACGGACCTGGCGATCGCGTTGGCGCAACAGCTCGACTGCGAACTGGTCAGTGTCGATTCCGCGCTGGTGTATCGCGGCCTGGATATCGGCAGCGCCAAACCAACGTATCCCCACCACCTCATTGATATTCGCGATCCCGCCGAAATCTACACGGCAGCGGACTTTGTCGCCGATGCCAGGCGCGCGGTCGCGGATATCATCTCCCGCGGCAGGACGCCGCTGCTGGTTGGCGGCACCATGTTGTACTTCAAGGCGCTGCTCGAAGGCTTGTCCGCAATGCCGGGCGCGGATGCGGCGATTCGCGCGGAGATTGCCGCCGAGGCGGCGGCGCACGGCTGGCCCTACATTCATCAGCAGTTGGCGCTGGTCGATCCCCGGGCCGCCGCGCGTATCCACCCGCAACACTCACAGCGCCTGAGTCGCGCGCTGGAGGTGTTTCGCAGCAGCGGTGTGCCCTTGTCGGAATGGCATAGCAGGGATGCCAGCCCCGCCTTCGATCAGTACCGCGTGGTGCAACTGGCCATTTGCCCGGCAGACCGCGCGATACTGCATCAACGCATCGCACTGCGTTTTGCGCAGATGATGGCGGCGGGGTTGCTGGAGGAGGTGCGCATGCTGCGGCGGCGTCCGGATTTGCACGTTGGGCTGCCGGCGATTCGCGCGGTTGGCTACCGACAATTGTGGCAGCATCTCAATGGGGAATGCAGCCTCGACGAGGCTGTGAAAAATGCCGAAGCCGCGACCCGGCAGTTGGCCAAGCGCCAGCTGACCTGGTTGCGAAAATGGCCCGATCTTCACTGGATCTATACCGATAATACGGGCACATTGGCATCCGGAGCACTGCCGGGTACGCCAATGGCCAGCCCCGACCAGACGCCGCTGCGGCTGGCCTTGAACTATCTCGAGGAGTCCCCACTATAAGTCTGTTGCAAATGCATTATACTGACCAAGGCTGGATCGAAGACCCGATATCCATGGTGAAAAACGGCAGGGGCCGTAGTTCTGAAATTGGTAAGAGGTTGATCCGTTTTATTTTTTTCGGCTCGCGTTGAGCCACATTAGGAGAGTCCTATGTCAAAAGGGCACACGCTACAAGACCCTTATTTGAACATTCTGCGTAAGGAACGTGTACCGGTTTCCATTTATCTGGTGAACGGCATCAAGTTGCAGGGCCAGATCGAGTCGTTCGATCAGTTCGTCGTCCTGCTGAAGAACACTGTGAGCCAGATGGTCTACAAACATGCGATTTCCACCGTTGTCCCCTCTCGCGTGGTGCGCGTGCCCTTGCAAAACCCACAGGACGATGACGAAGACGCAAGTTAAACGTCTTGCGGGCAGGGTATACATTGCCTGTTAGTGCTGACCTGAAGAGGTAGTCTTGTTTTTTGATCGTCCCGATTCGGGGGAGCGCGCTGTGCTCGTTCACCTGAATATCGCCAGTGAGTTGGAACGTGAAGACCCTCGGGAGTTCGAGGAGCTGGTGCTGTCAGCAGGCGGTGATCCGGTGGCTTTTGTCATGGGAGCCCGGGCTGTGCCGGACTCGCGCACCTTTGTGGGCAGTGGGAAGCTGGCTGAAATTGGCGAGCAAGTGCGCGAATGCTGTGCGGAAATCGTGATGTTCAATCACGCACTCAGCCCCAGCCAGGAACGCAACCTGGAGAAGGAGTTGCAATGCCGGGTATTGGACCGCACCGGCCTGATACTGGATATCTTCGCCCAGCGCGCTCGCACCCATGAGGGGAAGCTGCAGGTCGAGCTCGCGCAGTTGCAACATATGTCCACCCGCCTGGTGCGGGGTTGGACGCACCTGGAGCGACAAAAAGGGGGTATCGGCCTGCGCGGCCCGGGCGAAACCCAGCTGGAGACAGACCGCCGCCTGCTGCGCGCTCGGATAAAGTCCATCACGGCCAGGCTGGACAAGGTGCGCAAGCAGCGTGAACAGGGGCGGCGCGCTCGAACCCGGGCGGAGATACCCGCCATCTCCTTTGTTGGTTACACCAATGCAGGCAAGTCCACCCTGTTCAACCGCATCACGGAGTCCACCGTATATGTGGCAGATCAGTTGTTTGCGACACTGGATCCAACCTTGCGCAGGGTGGACCTGGATAACATCGGCCCTGTGGTGCTCGCCGATACCGTGGGCTTCATCGCCCACCTGCCGCACAAGCTGGTCGAAGCGTTCAAGGCGACATTGGAAGAAACCTTGAATGCGGATTTATTGCTGCATGTGGTGGATGCCGCCACGAGTGAGCGGGACAGGAATATCGAGCAGGTACAGGATGTGCTGGCGGAGATTGGCGCCCAGGAAATACCGCAGCTACAGGTCTTCAATAAACTGGATTTGCTGGAGCAGTCGCCGCGACTGGAGCGCAACGCCGAGGGTGTGCCGGTGCGGGTGTGGGTAAGCGCTGTCACGGGCGCCGGTACGGATTTGCTGTTGCAAGCCATTGCGGAGCTGGTGGGCCAGGACATGGTGTGCGAAGACCTGCACCTGGATCCGCAGGAGGGAAGCCTGCGCGCTGCGCTTTACAGCCTGGGCGCAGTCGAAAAGGAAAACTACGGTGATGACGGTGTCGCGCACCTGAGTGTGCGGCTGCCACGCGCCGACTGGAATCGCTTGATGAAGAAGGGTCCGGAGCCGCTTTTTTAGCGGGACATGCACGCACCGGTACTGGGTACCCCGGGCGTAAATTTTGGTAGACTGCTGATGCGAAAAAACTAGGAGTTGCGTATGGCCTGGAATGAACCGGGTGGTGGAAACAATAAGCCCAAGGATCCTTGGGGTGGCGGTGATCAGGGCCCGCCCGATCTGGACGAAGCACTGAAAAAGCTGCAGGCCAGGTTCGCCGGTTTATTCGGAGGCAGTGGTGGCGGCTCCTCCAGTAGCGGTGGTGCATCGGGCATTTCCGGCGCGGCGTTGGGTCTGTTGCTGGGGGTTGTCCTGCTCATTTGGGCCGCGTTGGGGATTTATCAGGTGGACGAGCAGGAGCGCGGAGTGGTGCTGCGATTCGGCAAGTTTTACGATACGGTACAACCAGGCTTGCATTGGAATCCGCCGCTGATCGATGAAGTGAGCCTGTTGAATATCACCAAGGTTCGCTCCGTCAGCTTCCGCGAGATCATGCTGACGCAGGATGAAAATATCGTCGAGGTAAAACTCTCGGTGCAGTATGTGATCGATGACCCGGTGAATTTTGTACTGAAGGTGCGCGATCCGGGAGCGCTCTTTGCAGCACGCCGCGCAGAGCGCCCTGCGCCATGTGGCCGGCGGCGCCACTATGGACATGGTGCTCACCGAGGGGCGTGCGCAGCTGGCCGTGGATGTGCAGCAGCGTCTGCAGGAGTACCTCAACTTGTATCAAACCGGGATTCTGGTCAGCAAAGTTACGATCGACGAATCCAAGCCGCCCACTCAGGTGCAAGCGGCTTTTGACGATGTCATCAAGGCCCGTGAGGACGAGGAAAGGCTGCAGAACGAGGCGCAGGCCTATGCCAATGAGATCGTTCCCGTGGCGCGCGGTGGTGCCCAGAGGCAGATCGAGGAAGCCAATGCGTACAAGGAACAGGTTATTGCCAACGCCGAGGGTGAAGCGGAGCGTTTCTCGCGCTTGTTGACCGAATATCGCAAATCACCGGAGGTAACGCGCGAACGACTGTATCTGGAGGCCGTGCAGGGTGTGCTAAGTCAAACCAACAAGGTCATGGTGGATGTCGAAGGCGGCAACAACGTAATGTACCTGCCGCTGGACAAAATGGCCGAGCAGGGCCAGCGCACCAATGCTACGGGTGAGCTCAAGATGGACAGCTCTACCTTTCGTGAGTTGACCAACGCCGTCACTGAGCAGTTGCGTCGCGATGCCGCCGCCACAGATAGCCGCAGGGGAGTACGTTGAACATGTCTGGACGCAATGTAACGTTTATTTTTATTGCCCTTGCAGTGTTACTGCTACTCAGTAATTCGCTGTATGTCATCAAGGAAACCGAGCGCGGTGTGTTGTTGCAGTTTGGCGAGATGGTCAACCCCAACATCGAACCGGGCCTGCATATCAAGATACCCTTTGTTAACAGCGTGCGTAAGTTCGATGGGCGGGTACTGACGGTGGATTCAACGCCGGAACGCTACTTCACCCAGGAGAAAAAAGCACTGATTGTCGATTCCTATGCCAAGTTCAAGGTTTCGGATACGGCGAAGTTTTATACGGCGACCGGCGGTGATGAAACACGCGCGATGGCCCTGTTGGCGCAGCGCATCAATGACGGACTGCGCAATCAGGTCGCCATACGCACTATTCAGGAAGTGGTGTCAGGCGAGCGCGATGAGTTAATGCAAGCTCTCACCTCAGAACTCACGACCGTTGCCCGGGAGGGCCTGGGTGTCGAAGTGATCGATGTGCGGGTCAAGCAAATCGATTTGCCACCCGATGTGTCGGAGTCTGTGTATCAACGCATGAATGCCGAGCGCGAGAAGGAAGCGCGCGAGCACCGTTCGCAAGGAGAGGAACTGGCGGAGGGCATCCGCGCTGCGGCGGATCGCGCGGTAACGGTGCTGCAGGCCAATGCGTATCGTGATTCGGAATTGATTCGCGGAGAGGGTGATGCCATCGCGACATCAGTCTATGCCCAGGCATTTAATGAAGATCCGGAGTTTTACTCGTTCACCCGCAGTCTCAGGGCCTATCAGGATGCCTTTCAGGGCAACGGTGATATTATGCTTGTGCAGCCCGACAGTGAATTTTTCCGCTACCTGAAGGATTCCGCGGGCGGGAAATAGCGGGCACCTGATGGCAGTTCCGCAGGGCGCATGAGAGTGTATGCCAGGGCGGAAGTGCCGCAGTCGTGTCTGCAGGTTGTAGTACGGGAGAGCGCGTGGATTTCTGGCAGGTACTTCCGGTTGCGGTTGCGCTGCTCTTCATCGTGGAAGGCATGCTGCCATTTGTCAGCCCTGGTCGCTGGCGGGCGATGTTGACGGTGGCCGAGAAAATGGATGATCGTACGATTCGCTATGTCGGCCTCGGCAGTATGCTGTTCGGGGTCTTTATTCTGTATTGGTTGCACTAATGCTGGCACTCATTCGGGCACTAGGGCTGGCACTAATTCTGGCACCACGGCTGGGTGTATGAGATGTCCACGGTAGATCACTGGCGACTTCCCGATGGGGTGGAGGAGATACTTCCCGCCCAGGCAGACGCTGTGGAATCCCTGCGCCGTGATCTTCTTGATTTGTACCGCAGTTGGGGCTATCGCCTGGTTATTCCGCCACTGATGGAGTTCACCGAATCCCTATTGGTAGGCTTGGGCGAGGACCTGGATTTGCTCACCTTCAAGCTGACAGATCAACTCAGTGGACGCACTTTGGGAATTCGCGCGGACATTACTCCGCAAGTCGCACGTATCGATGCGCACAGCCTGGCGGAGGAGGGTGTCACTCGGCTGTGCTACGCAGGTTCCACGTTACACACGCGGCCGAAGTCGCTGCTGTCCTCGCGCTCGCCGATCCAGGTGGGCGCCGAGCTTTATGGGGATGACAGTCCCGGCGCGGATGTAGAGATCGTGCGCCTGATGCTGGCGACGCTGGATGCTGCTGGACTTACCGGGGTTACCCTGGATCTCGGCCATGTCGGCATTTACGAGGCGGTGCTGGCCAAAGCGAGCCTGGGTGGCGACAAGGAAAAAACAGTATTTGACGCCCTGCAGCGTAAATCGGTGCCGGATCTGCACCTGGCCCTGGCGGATGTGGAGCCATTGATGGCCAGCTTGATCGTTGCGCTGGTCGATATGCACGGCGATGAGAGTGTGCTGGATGAGGCCCGGGCATTATTTGTCGACGTTGTACCCGATGCGCTGGCGGGGATCGACGCCCTGCAGGAGGTCGCCGGCGCTGTCCGCCGCCAGTCACCGGAACTGGATATTTATTTCGATCTGGCGGAATTGCGCGGCTACCACTATCACACCGGCCTGGTGTTCGCCGCGTATGTGGCGGGTTGCGGCCAGGCGCTGGCCAATGGCGGTCGCTACAATGATGTCGGCGCCGTTTATGGCAGGGCGCGGCCCGCTACGGGATTCGCCACCGACCTGAAAGCGCTGGTAAATTTACTGCCGGCGTTGAACGTCAGCGGCGGCGCGATCTGCATGCCGGACCTGGACGATCCCGCGCTGGAACACCAGGTGAGCAAGTTGCGCGCAGCGGGCGAGGTGGTAATCAACTGTCTTTCTGGCACGCCAGATCCGCGTTGTGACCGGCAGATTGTTGCGCAGGGCGAGCAGTGGCTGGTGCAACCCTTGAATTCCAATGACCGTGTGTAGGCAATCCCTGGCGCACATAACTCAATCCGTTTCAGAGCAAGAGCCAAAATAATGAGTAAAAATGTAGTCGTCCTGGGTACCCAATGGGGTGATGAGGGCAAGGGCAAGATTGTCGATCTGTTGACGGATCAGGCCAGCGCGGTAGTGCGTTTTCAGGGCGGTCACAATGCCGGGCACACGCTCGTCATCCAGGGCGAGAAAACGGTGTTGCACCTGATACC
This sequence comes from Haliea sp., assembly GCA_016704305.1. Taxonomy (GTDB): domain Bacteria; phylum Pseudomonadota; class Gammaproteobacteria; order Pseudomonadales; family Halieaceae; genus Marimicrobium. The sequence goes on from JADJAL010000022.1 coordinate 76,120, forward strand.
CTCGGGCATCCTGCGGGAGAATGTCGCGTGCCTGATCGGCAACGGTGTGGTGTTGTCTCCGGAGGCGCTGCTCAAGGAAATCGCCGAGTTGGAAGCCAAGGGTGTTCCAGTGCGTGAACGCCTGAAAATTTCGCCCGCCTGCCCCCTGATACTGCCTTACCATGCGGCACTGGATCAGGCGCGTGAAGCTCGGCGCGGTGTCGAGAAGATCGGCACCACCGGTCGCGGCATCGGCCCGGCCTATGAGGACAAGGTCGGTCGGCGCGGTTTACGGCTGGGCGACCTGAAAGATGAGCATCGGTTTACACGCAAATTGCGCGAAGTGATGGAGTACCACAACTTCTTCCTGGAAAAATATTACCAGGTAGAGCCTGTGAGCATGGACAAGGTGCTGTCCGAGACGCTGGAGATGGGCATCGAATTGCTGCCGATGATGGACGATGTTGCCGGCATCCTGCACCAGTACCGCCGGTCCGGGGCGAATATCATGTTCGAGGGTGCTCAAGGGTCCCTGTTGGATATCGACCACGGCACGTACCCGTTTGTGACCAGTTCCAATACCACGGCTGGTGGCACAGCGACGGGTTCCGGCTTTGGCCCGCTGTACCTCGATTATGTGCTGGGTATCACCAAGGCCTACACCACCCGTGTTGGCTCCGGCCCTTTTCCCACGGAATTGTTCGATGCTACCGGTGCGCACCTGGCCAAGAAGGGACATGAGTTTGGCGCCACCACCGGCCGCCCCCGTCGTTGCGGCTGGTTTGATGCGTTCGCGTTGCGCACGGCGGTGAACATCAACTCGGTAAGCGGCCTGTGCCTCACCAAGCTGGATGTGCTTGACGGGCTGGAAACGATTCGTATCTGTGTGGGTTACAACTGCAAGAATGGCAAGCCCGTACTCAACCCGATGGATTCCGATGACTACGAGGGCCTGGTGCCAGTGTACGAGGAAGTTCCCGGTTGGCGTGAATCCACGCTGGGTGCCAAAACACTGGAGGAATTGCCTGCGGCTGCGCGCGATTACATCCGCAAGATTGAAGCCGTCGTGGGAGCGCCCATCGATATTATTTCCACGGGCCCCGACCGGGTGGAGACCATCGTACTGCGCCATCCTTTCGCGGATTGACTTACAGCCGTCAGGTAGGGATAGCGACAAGCGCCAGTTGTGATCACGAGGATGATAAAAACAAGATGCATTTGAGAAAGCGGGTACTGGTAACGGGTGGCGCGGGATTTCTGGGCTCGCATTTGTGTCGGCGATTGGTCAGTGCAGGACACGACGTGATCTGCGCGGACAATTTTTTCACTGGCATAAAGGACAACATAGTCGAACTGCTGGAGCAGCCGAATTTTGAATTGCTGCGGCACGATGTCACCTTCCCGCTGTATGTGGAAGTGGATGAAATCTACAACCTGGCCTGCCCTGCCTCGCCCATCCACTACCAGCACGATCCTGTACAGACGACCAAGACCAGTGTGCACGGTGCGATCAATATGCTGGGACTGGCAAAGCGCACGGGTGCCAAAATTTTCCAGGCATCCACCAGCGAGGTGTATGGCGATCCGCAGGTCCATCCGCAGCATGAGGGTTACTGGGGTCACGTCAACCCGATAGGTGATCGCTCCTGTTACGACGAAGGTAAACGTTGCGCGGAAACACTGTTCTTCGATTACCATCGGCAACACAGCTTGCGCATCAAGGTCGCACGTATTTTCAATACCTATGGCCCCAACATGCATCCCAATGACGGCCGGGTGGTTTCCAATTTCATTATGCAGGCGCTGCGCGGTGAACCGATCACCATCTTCGGCAATGGCTCCCAGACACGCTCATTCTGTTATGTGGACGATCTTATCGAGGGCATTTTGCGCCTGATGGATACGGGCGACGACATCACCGGCCCGATAAACCTCGGCAACCCCAACGAGTTTACGATCAGGGAGCTTGCCGAGAAAGTGATCGCACTGACCGGCTCGAAATCCAGCCTGGTGCTGTGTCCGCTGCCCAATGACGACCCTTTGCAACGCCAACCGAATATCGACCTGGCGAAATCCACATTGGACTGGGCGCCCACGATTGAACTTGATGAGGGCTTGCGCAGGGCAATACAGTATTTTGAGGGTATGCTCTAAATTGTTGGCACTTGGACGTTTGAGCTTCTATGGTTCGACGTCTCCCGTCCGACGTCACGCCCCGAAGACGCCGCTGACGTGTTAATGTTGCAAATCCTTATTGCTGCGCTGTTGATTGCACGGATAGCCGTTAGTCTCGGTGCGAGAGCGGGATTGGTGGACGGCCCCACTGAGCGCAAGCAGCACCAGGGTAATGTGCCGCTTACCGGGGGCATCGCGGTATTTCTCACATTGCTGTTTGGCACCTTTGCGCTGGGTATAGAGCCTTACACGTATTCGATGCTGCTTATCGCCTGCGCGGTGTTTCTGGTAGGGGTTTTTGATGACTTCCGCCATATCAATGCCAGCTTGCGCCTGGTACTGGAATTTGCCAGTGGCCTGCTGTTGGCCACGTTCGGTGGGATCTCCATCTCCAATGTTGGTAACCTGCTCGCACTCGGCGATATTCCGCTCCTTTACCTGACCATCCCTCTATCTGCCCTGGCGGTGGCGGGATTAAGCAACGCCTACAATATGATCGACGGTATAGACGGCCTGGCAGCGGGTACAATTGCGCTGCCTCTGCTGGTGCTGTATCTGCTCGCGCTGCAGGCGGGCCACCCCAAGGCTGCCTCGTTGCTCCCGCTGTTGGTGCCGCTGGCGGTATTCCTGCTTTTTAACCTCGGGCCAAACAACCGACTGCTGCCAAGAATGTTCCTCGGCGACGCCGGCAGTGTCACGCTCGGCTTTCTGGTGACGGCGTCGTTGGTTTTTTTTTCGCAAGGGGGCAATGCCCTGATCAAGCCGGTGACGGCATTGTGGCTGGTCACCTTGCCGCTGATGGATATGATCGCCACGATGTTGCGTCGGTTGCGGCGCGGCCACAGTGTGGTGCAGGCCGATCGCTCTCACCTGCACCACACCCTGATGGACATGGGGTTGGGACGACGGCAATTATGCGCTAGCGTGCGCGGGCACGGGGCTATTACTGGAGCGTGTGCCGGAATACCTGAGCCTGCTGTGTTACTTTTTGCTGTTCTGCGGCCACTGCTGGATCGTGGTCCGATTCGACAGGGTGCATGGCAGGAATTCCTGATCGCCTGTCGCTTTCACAAACCGTCAGGAAGCGGTCAGCGGGTGACCGCCGGTTTGGGCAAAAGTGTGACGCAGTTGCCATAATTATTTATCGTCACGATGGGGGCTATGCTAAGCTCAAACGAAAGATAAGAGGCTTGTCGGTACTCCGTAGAGGAGGATCCAGGCTCCTTGCGGCTGTTATCAGGGGCGTTGCGTACTCGCCAAATCAGTATTGGGGTACCGTGTGGAAAAAGACTATCTAGCGGAACGGTTTTGCGCTCAGTGGCAGGCGTGCGCGGGCACGAATCCCGACCAGGTGTGGCGAAGGTTGCATGCGCATTATCAGGAGCCACATCGTCACTATCACACGCTTGCACATATCGCCCACTGTCTAGGTCAGCTGGATATTGCGCGCGAACACGTTGCTGAGTTCAGTGCAACTGAAATGGCGATATGGTTTCACGACATCATTTATCACTACGGTGCCAGGGACAATGAGATTCTCAGTGTCGCGTATTTTCGTGGCCTGGCGGACGCAACGATGTCGCCGAGCTTTATCGACAGAGTCTCTGAATTTATCATTGCCACGCAACATGCCGGCGCCGCCAGCGACCCTGCCATCGCTTTTGTGGTGGACATAGACCTGTCAGGATTTGGGCTGCCCTGGGAGGCTTATCTGGCTGATTCAGCCGCGCTGCGCTGCGAGGCGGACGGCGTGGGCGACGAGCAGTATTACCAGGGCAAACTGCGCTTTCTCAGTGAGCTTCAGCGTTGGCCCAGCTTGTACCAGACACCCTTTTTCCGACAGCGGCTTGAAGCGATAGCGCAATCCAATATCGCTCGTTACACCGCGGATTTACGCAGACAGGGTTTTGGCGAGTACGCTATTTGCCAGGTTTAGTTTTGCCAGGCTTGGTCTTGCCGAGCTTGGTCACCAGACGCCGCACATGATCCATCAGGGTCACCGATTTCATATCCGTTAGCTCACCCGCATCAAGGAATACACCATCACACCCGGAGCAGCTGTCGAGTGTAATGTGTGCCTGCTCGAGATCCTGGACCCGAACCATGATGGCGTCGCAATCCGGGCAGTGGATATCCAGCATCGCGTTGTGCTTTGCGCCCAGCGCCGCGTTACCCTGGTCCAGTACCGCGTCCGATAGCCATTCCTCCCGCAATTGTTGCAGGGTCTGCCAGTTACAGAACAGGCCGCTACATCCGGTGCAGCGTTTAACCGTGATGTTGGTGCCAAAGTCCACGGTTTCCATCGCTGCGCGACATTTGGGGCAATTCATAATATGTCTCCCTGTAGCTGTGTTGTTTTTCAGGTTAGTACAGCCCGCAACGTGGTGGTGGTTAACTGCAGTCGCCGTGTGATCAGGCGGATCATGTATTTTTGTAGCGCTGAGGCTATATGGGGGTGTTCCTGCTCCAGGCGGGCATTGGCATCCTGGGTGAGTACAAATAGCTCACCACCCGTGTCCACGATCACGGAAGCGGTGCGGGGCGTCCCAAGATAAAAGCCCACCTCGCCGAACACTGTTCCGGCCCCGGCGCGGCGAATCCGGTGCTTTCCTCCGGAATTGGTATCCAGGTAGACCGAGGCTGTGCAACTCTGCAGGAGGAACATTTCATCCGAAGGTTCTCCCTGTGCCGCGAGTTGGTCGCCCGGTTGAACGCGCCGATGCTCGAGGTACGCCTCCAGGATACTGTGGTCGTCCACGGAGGGCAGGTATTTGAAGATCTGCTGCAAAATACCCTCGTCCGCCTCGCTGAGTGACTGTTCCTGCAGAATGCGCTCCTCGCACCATTCAATTCCCCGATCCAGGTCAGGCATGATCTGGATATAGCTGGTATTTTCCTTTTCAAACCAGTTCCCCATCAGGCGTTTATGCATCTTGCGAGAGAGTCCTGTCAGCAGCAGGAAAAAGTTGGATTGGGATGCTTCCTGCGCCAGTTTCATAAAGCTCAATGCGGCGGATGAGTCCATTTCCGTGACTTGCGCGAAATCCAGTACGGCGTAGCGCAGTGGGGGCTGCGCAGGATCCGCCAGACGATCCTCAATGCGACGGGCGAGCGCCGCCGCGGTGCCAAAGAACAGGTAACCTTCCAGTTTCAGAATCAGAGTCTGCCCGCCTGCTTCGCGCAGGAATTTCTCCTCGGCGCTATTGCGCTCTACATTGCTGCTGCGTTCCTTGCCGCTCAGTGCGTAGCGTACGACATTGATGCGGCTGTAGTTGATCACGAACAGCACAATCGCACCCAGCAAGCCTACCATGACCCCTTCGAGGAAGCCTACCGCGGCGATGACCAGTACAATGACGACGACCACCAGGTATTCCAGCCGTGGCAACTGCTTGCGCGCCTCGATCAACCAGCGCTCCAACAGGGAGACGCCCAGGAATATCAACAAGCCAGCCAATATTGCTTTTGGAAACCAGGCGATCAGGGACATGCCAAAAAGAGCATCAGCGCGCAAAACAGCGCCACCACCAACCCGACGAGGCGGCTATTGGGTGCGCCCACCGTCATTGCAAGTTCCGTCAGCGACATCGACGGCAGGGCCACCAGTCCACCGCCCATGCCGCTGACGGTATTGGTGAATCCGGCCACCATCAACTCGCGGTTGATGTCAAAGTTGCTGCGCTGCAAAACCGACAGGCCGCTGGCGGTTAGCAGCAGCGACACTGCGCTCAGCATGATGATGGTGCCGATGCTGCTCATATGCGCCACCACCAGGCTCCAATCCAGGTCTGCCGAGCGTTGGAATAGCACGGGATTAAACAGCGCTGGCGTGGATTCAGGGAAGGGTCCTACCAGCCAGCCTTCGGCCATCAGGCGTGTCGGACTCAATCCGGCCAGCGCGCTCAAAGCAAAGAACACAAGGGCCAGTAACAGGATGCTGGCGGGCATCGCCAGTGAGCGGTGCCAGTGGCGAATTGCCCAGCGAATGAAGGCGGCGGCAAGAAGCGCAGGGAACCAGCGCCACAACACATCGACGTTGAATGCCGCGAGGAAATCCTGTGCGGCGGAGAGCGGGCGATCGTAAACAATACGCAGCGCCCCCTGGATCATCAGCCACCCGGCACCGGCAAAGTAGCCCCCCATCACGGAGTACGGCAAGTAGCGGACCAGTGAGCCCAGGCGAAAATAGCCGAGCACAGTCAGGACGATACCGGTCAGCAGGGCGGTACAGGCCAGGGCCCCGAACGTCGTGACAAAAAGAACGTCTCCCGGGGTGCCCTCCGGAGAGTTGGCAATGATCAGAGTGACCATCAGGGCCAGCACGGGTGCGGTGTCATCGTCCGGCAGCGCCACCACGGGACGCGCGGCGCTCAGCAGGCTGAACAGTGATCCTGCTACCACCGCGGTCGCGATGAGGATGCTAATGCCTGAGGATACATAGGGAGTCAGTTCGCCGTGAAATATCAGCGCGGCGAAGCTCACGCTGGAAATCAGCGCAACAATGCCGGCGATGATGCCTGCCAGCAGGATGGAGGTGATGCTGTCCGCATTCAGCTCCTGCAGGGCAAGCTTGGCTTTTTTGACGAGCACTTTTATCTCACTTCTCCGCAAGCACGATGGTGGAAGAGATTATTCCGTCCATGATTCGCCCATAGTGCAGATGCACGAGTGCATCGTCGGGGAATTCGGCGTTGAGCTGCGCAAAAGCATCTTTTGCGCTGGCATCCTCCGCTGCTAGCAGGCCAAATGCCGCACGGTAGCGCACCATGAGAGGTGTGTCGGCCGCCTCTTTGGAAATCGGCTCAAACGCTTCTATGGCCTCAGTCTTTCCTTTCAGTATCAGCGCTCCGATGGGTCTGAAATAGTGATTCGGGCACTGCGCAGCCGTGGTGCCGGCAATACAGATTTTTGTTCCCAAATGCTTATTCACGCTTTCCATGCGGGCGGCCGTGTTAATCGCATCGCCGTGGGCAGTATAGTCAAAGCGCTCGCTGCCACCGAAATTGCCGACAATCGCCCTGCCGGTATTGACGCCGACGCGGGTATTCCCGAACGCCATGCCGCGCGACTGCATTTTAGCGATGAAGTCCCTGCTGATGGCATCCATCGCCAGCGCGCATTTCACGGCACGCTCGGCATGGTCCGGCTGGTCCAGAGGCGCGTTGAATATTCCGACCACCGCGTCGCCAACGATTTTATCGATGGTGCCACCGTGCTCCATTACCGCGCGACACATCGCGTCGAGGTATTCGTTGAGTACGGATACCAGCAGTTCAGGCGTGGCCCGCTCGGTGAACGAGGTAAAGCCCTCGATGTCGGAAAACAGGAAGGACATCTCCCTGGATTCACCATTTAACCTGAGTTTATCAGGATCTCCCACCAGCTGGTCGACCAGGGCTGGCGCCATGTAGGAGCTGAACGCCTTGCGCACCTGGCGCTTCTGCCTGGCTTCGGCGAAATAGCCGAACATCACATTCATGGCAATGATGGCAATGACCGTGAGCAGCGGCATGACCGGTGACAGCGCCAATTGCGCCGAAGACCACAACCAGACATTGCCGGCGATTATCAGCCCGATAAAGAAAACGGCAAACAGGCTGATCGCCAGCGCGCCAAATGCAGGGCAAAGGAATGACAGCAGCAACCCGGATATCGCAATGGCGATGGCGCTGGCGGCGTTGGCCCAGTCAGGGACCCGGGGAAACGGTTGCCCGGACAGGATTCTCTCAAGGACGGTGGCATGGACTTCCACGCCAGGGAACGTCGGATTGATGGGGGTGCTGACGAGATCCGACAAGCCCAGAGCAGAGGATCCTATCAATGCCGCTGAATCTTTCAGCTCAGGGAACTCGCCGGGTTTCGAAGCGCGCAGGACTTTCGTCGCTGAAACATATGTAATCCCGTCATGTTTGGCGGTATAGGGTATCAGCACCCTGCCATATTGATCCGTGGGAATCTGCCTGCGGTCCAGCCACAGCCCGGTAATACGTTCGGTCGTGCCGGCTTGCGCCGTATCGATTTTAAAGCGCAGCGATTTGGTATAGCGACGCGCCATCGCAAGCGAGAGCGAGGGATAGATCATATCGTTGTTGCCGAGTATCAGAGGCGTACTCCGGAGCACCCCATCCGCATCCTTGGTGGTGTTCAGGAATCCGCCGTGCACAGCCGCCTTTTGCAGCAGTGCCATATTACCGGTGTAACTCGACATCATAGGCAGCGTGAGTATGTCGCGTTGTTCCGCCGTGATTGCAGACCAGGGAGATGGCAGAGCACCTACAGACTCATCGCCTTCGCTGTGCAACAGGAACCCCAGAACGACGTTCTGACCCTCAAGCTTTTTGGAGAAGGCCAGATCCCGGTCCATTTGGGGGATCAGTTGCTTCAGGTAGTCGAGATGTTCAATGGTGCCCGATTCTGAAGCGGCATTGATCAATTCCTCGGCGACATTGCGCTCCGCTTCGGCGAAGGCCACGTCAAAACCAATGGTGTGCACGCCCGCCGCCTTGAGCGCAGTGACCAGGGCGCCCATCTTTTCGCGACTCCAGGGCCAGCGTCCCTCCGCCCGCAAGCTGTCCTCATCGATATCGATAATTATGACGTTGGATGCACTGGGCGCCCGATCCTGCAGCGTCAGATTCAGGCGCAGGTCATAGGCGAGGTAGTCCAGGCGATTGATAACAGTGCGGCTGGAATCGGCACCGGACATTTGAAGCCACAGCGCCAGGAGTGTGAACGCGATGCCCAGCGCAATTCTGGATCGATTTTTAGACAGATACTGCGTCATGTGCGCCTTGCTGATCCCCAATCGAGCGCTTGCTTCAAGCTGGGTGTTATTCCGGACTGGGAGGCTCGCCTACTGAACCCCCAGGAGGTATATCACGCTCAGGTACAACGGTGGGATTTACCCGCGGTGGGTTCCTGTAGCCTGGCGGCATGACATTGTTCCAACGATCAATATTGTCGGGATCAAGTAGTGAAGCCACCAAAAATACGTTGTCTGCCTCTTCCGGGCGTACGCTCACGATCAGTGACATAGCGTTGGCTACAGACGAGGAGTCGATGCACAGATGACCGGCGTTGTTAATCATAACGGCTATCACCATCATCAGCTCGCCTGGACTCATGGCTTTCAGCTGTTCCGCGATAAAAGCCGCGCGCGCCTCGTCATACTCTGGCTTGGGGGCGGTTCGCTGTGGTGCTTCGTTTCCGCTGCAACCCTCATCATCGGGCTGTCGATCAGCCGCATCTGGCGATGAGGCTGCGATAGCCTGGACGACTTCATTGACCCTGTTGGCTACTGTAGCGGGCGTCAGCAGTATCTGTCCGGTAGTCGGGTCTCGCTGCGTGGTTTTTCCGGTGGGTACTACGACAGCGTCCTTCTTGCCGTCCGGGAGTTCCCGCACGAGCGTGGCCCGGCCGATCATGGCCTCGACATTGACGGTAACGTCGTTGGACTCAATAGCCCACGAGCTGCCAACGCTCGCCATGAACAGGGCGAGCGGAAGGAGCGCTTTAACGCTTGTTTGCACCAATTATTCGCCGGGTGGGGAGACGGTTATGCTGATGAATGTGCCGCGGACGCCGATGGTGGAGTTGCCTGCTGTAAAACTGATGTTGTCAGGATCATCCTTTGCAATACGACCGCTGACGTACCTTAGCGTGCCGGACAAAATATTGACCTTGCTGGTATTTGCGGCCGGCTCCGCGGGATCGAAGCTGTAATCACTGAGCAGGATTTCTGACCCGCCGTCGAGGTCCAGTACGCTGTTGTCGGACAGTACAATTTTGACGGTGGCGCCAGGGCCGGTGGTGATTGTGTCTTCGCGTTTCAGCACGGTATCGGCAGTGACCGGTTCGCCGTTGACGCGGACGTCTCCCTCAAAATTGATGATGCGACCATCATCTGACCAGGCGGGAGCGCTCGCCAGCAGCACCAGCAACATAAGCACGCGGGGAAGGAGAGAAGTGGCCATGACTCACACCGTGAAGTGGAGACGCAAAGGAAGATACAAATATAGGCTTACTAAATCACCAGCGCAAGCCTGTTTCGGCGTGCGGACGCTTATCGGTAAGGCTCTTCTTCCGCTATCGCCACCCAGGCAAAAGCCATCAACACTATGAACCACAGGCTGTTGGCGGGGATGTGTAAATTAAAATCCGTAAAGCTGTGAATCAGCACGCTGGTGATACCCATCATGCTCGCGAATCCCAGGCCCTGCCGGATGCTGGATTTGCACCGACGTTGTGCGAGCAGCGCCTGCCATAAACTCGTCAGAACGGCCGTACCCAGCAGCGCAAATCCGATAAATCCAAAGCCACTGCCGATTTCAAGATAATCGTTTTCCGGGTGCCGGTAATACAGCGAGTTTGCATTCATGTAACCGCCGTACACGTAGGCCTCGAAAAAGCTGTCGGCACCGGTGCCCGTCCAGAAATGGTCACGCCACATGGCGATGCTATCCAGCGCCACTTCATCGCGCGTTTCTGCCGCCAGGGAGGTGCCCTGTAGGCGCTCCACGACTTCGTCCATGCCGAACCAGTTGCCGACAATGTAGATGTCGATCAGCAACAGGCTGACAAAAAACAGCGTCGCATTGCGCGTCACGCGCCGTTGCAAGACCATACCGGCCAGGCCGCAGACCAACAGGCTGGAGAAGAACGCCACGTTCCCCATGCGGGAGCGGGTCAATACCAGGGCGACAACCATAATGGCCAGGTACAGTCGCAGCCTGAATTTGGGACTCAGGACAGTATCGATAGTGCGGCGCAAGAACTCGCGCCAACCTTCCGCCGGGTGTCGATGCAACTGTGCGACCAGCATGCCGATGCCGATTGCCAGGTTCATTTCCAGGAATCCGGCGAGGTGATTGCGGTTGATGAAGGTCCCGCTTGCACCTCCGCGCTCGAAGACCTTATCCAGGAACGGAACCTTGTCCAGGTCGCTCATCATCATGGCACTGGCGAAGAACGCCTGGAACACCGCGCAGCCCACCATCACCTGGGCGATGCGCAGTATGCGCGGTCGCGAGTCCACCAGCAGCAGCACCAGTACAAATGCCGCCACCAGCGCTACGCCCAGCAGCAGTGCGAGGCGAGTGGAGTCTGGCGCCACGCTGATGCCGAAGGCAAGTTGCGCGGCGACCCAGGCTTGCGTTGCGATGAGCGCTGAGAGTGCGGGCCACGCCCGGCGCAGGGCAGTGGTGACGCGAAGCTGACCCAACAGCATTAGCACCCCCGCACGCCAGGAGCCCGCACAACAACAAAATAGCCAGCAGGATGGTGGACCACTCACGATTACTCGCCAGCGGAAGGGGCGCCCATATCAGCACGGCGAGCAAATAATAAAACAGTGCGGTATTAGTCCAGTGGTATGGTTTGATGGCAGACGCAGACATCGCGCGAAATGCACCCTGGCAACAACAGAGTCGCGATGATACAGGGCGAGGGGAAGCAGCGACCACTGGTCCGTGCGAATATTGGACGGATCCCTTGGCAGAAAGTCACGGTAATGGCACTCTGTGCCTGCAAAATAATTGCGGTAGAATGACCGCGCATCAAGCAATCTACCTGTAGCGCCTTCCGAAACAATAGAAGGCTTTCTCAAGGCCGGATTGGTGCGCGACAGGTTGGCTTCGATTGTTGGACTGAGAAGTGGCAACGGTTTTGTGCGACATGCACCTGCTTTGCGCGACGTTAATTTTACGATGTGAGAAGGACGCCATTGATGCGCGACAGGTTTTTCGATTCGACCGGGGCTGTGCGCTGTAGCTGTTTCTACCATCCTTCTAAGCCATGCAAGTGATTTACTGGCGGCGGCGCCGACCCAGGGGCCAGCGGCGATTGATGCTGGCCCTGTAGCGCTCACGCCCACCCTCGGGACAGAAATCAAATACCGCGACAACATCTACCTGCAGGAAAGTAACACGGTCGACAGCTGGATTTACCTCGCCCGCCCGGCACTCAATGCGCTCTTGCAGGATCGCAATAATACCTATCAGCTGGATTACAAGGGTGAAGCCGCCTGGTATGAGGTCAGTTCCCACAATGACCGCAATGACTATTTCGACAACACGTTTTCGGGAGACGCCCACCTGGAGTTGTCGGATCGCTGGATAGCGGAAGGTTACGCCAGTTGGGCCTCGCTGCATGAAGATCGTGGTACCGGCTTGTCGGAGGGCTTTATTGGAACTGTGCTGCCCGAGCCGATTGAGTTTGATCAAAGCGATGTGGGTGGTTCCTTGCAATTTGGCACCGATGAAAGTGTCGGCCGCCTGTTGGTGGAAACGGGCTATATGGATCGTACGTACACGAATTTCAAGGAACTTACCCGGCCGCGCGACCGCGATGAAACGACGGTGGCCACCACTTTCTTCTTTCCTGTCGCCCCCAAGACAGACGTTCTGGCCGAGTACACGTTCAAGAATATCCATTACCCGAATCGCTTCGAAGAAGTGCCCATGCTGGATAGCGATGAACAATCACTCCTGGTGGGCGCGCAATGGGAGATCAATCCCAACATGACCAGTACCGCCAAAGCGGGTTATGTGGAGAAGAATTTCGACGACTCCGCGCGCAAGGACTGGGACGGTTTGGGGTGGAGCCTGGAAGTTTGGATGCAGCCCCGGGACCAGGACACCATCCTGGTGTTGAGTACGCAGCACCCCGAGGAGACCACCCTTCAGGGCAACTTCATCAAGCGCGAGGAACTGTCGACGACGTGGAGGCACGAGTGGTCTGATCGCGTCTACTCCGAATTGAGCGGACTGATAGGCCAGGATACCTATGAAGAGTCTTTCGATGGCCGGGAGGACGACATTTTCAAGGTGTCGTTGAAGACCGGTTACGAGTTTCGCCGTTGGATGAATGTGTATGCGGGATACGGCTACGACCGCAGGAATTCAAATGCGGATGACCTGAGTTACAGGGATTACATTTTCAACGTGGGTGTCGAGTTAAGCCTGTAGCAACCTGAATGCAGGCACGCGACGCCTCCTTGGCGTTGCATGCCCCGGGCGGTCAGTCGCCGAAAGGGTCTTCGGGAAGCCCATTGCCGGTATCGTCACTACGGTGACCCCGGCCTTCGCCCTGGCCCCAGCCCTTGGGTAACCAATCGCTCTTCCTGTTCTTTCTCTTGGCTTTGTTGCCTTCCTTGCGGGAGGCAACCAACTGCTTGTAGTCCGCAGGTGTGAGCACCCGCCAGGCAAACTCGCGCACCGCGCCATTCATCCTGAAGTTATAAACTTGCGGCTCGCCACGCACGACAGCAGGAAAAACGACATCCTCCTGCAGGTCCACGAGTACCATGCGCTTCATGTTGGTGTTCTCACTTTCCCAAGTCAGGCTGAGATCGCGGGCGGGGTCGTCACTGCGCACTTCGAAGGTCCACTCATCAGCTTTTGCGCGCGCGGGGGGATGATAGTCGGTGTTGAACGTTTGTTTTTGGCCCGGCCACTCAGGGCGGTAAAAAATCACGCTCAGATAGGTGCCAGCCCAGGTCTGGCTGAGTTCGGGCAGATCGCGATCATCAAGTCCAGGCAAGGCACCCCGCAATTGACCGAGCGTGTTGTAGGGGTCTTCCAGCTTTTCGGTTTCTGCTTTGAGAATCAACCGGACTAGCCATTCGTTCTTTTTCAGCTCTGCGGCGGACAGCGAATGGGTAAAAAGAACCAGTGACGCAATCAATACTGTAAGTGTTGTTTTGAGTTTCATGACGGTATTCCGCTATCCCTGATTATCAGATTATCAGATTATGGCTTTGGCACTTTCACCGTTACACCCGTCACATTGTTAAAGAGAGGCGTTAGCATCTCCAGCCAGGCGGCCTCTTTCGGAACGAAAGTGGCCTCGGGTGCGTTTAGATCACGGGTGAAATACGTGTTGCCGTTCCAATAGTGGACATTCTTGCTGACTATTTGCGCGGTGACAGCCAGTGCCGTGGACGCGTTGGGGAAAGTGAAGCCCCCGGCGGTTACGTCAAATCGAAAGTCGGCCCAGCGTACCGTTGTGTTGTAGGGGTTGGCGAACATGTAGTACCGGCTATTGCCGTCCGTTGCAATCTTGCCGGGAAACTCAAAGTTCGGGCCGGGTGTACTGGTGAAGGTGGAACTGAATTGGATCGTCCTCGCTTGCGTCGTGTAAATCCAGAACGAATCCCCAACATTGGCCGGACTGGTCAACGTCAGCTTGACGTAGCAATCGGCCGGGCCGGAGGAGACTACACACTGGCTGTCATCATACACGCGTTTCCAGACAATCCACGTCACGCCATAGTTGCTCACACCCAGGCTGGGTCCAAAAACGCCAGACACATTCCTTCTGTCCGGACGGACCGGCGGACCCGGACTGCCCGCACTGGGTACACAGGGAATGCCGACCATGCGCCATTGGTTGGCAACCAGATTGATAGGCGTGCCGCAGGCGGTGGCCTGGGCTGACACCGGGGGCGCTGTCGCCGCGGCGATACAAAACAGTGCGATCGCTGCCAGGGAGGCGCGCAGGCAGTCCACCCGGAATGCCTGCGCCACCAGCAGATAAATTTGCTGCGAAATACGGGTGTTGTCTGACATGGTATTCACATCCTTAGCGCGCCAATTGCTGGAGTCTGCCGCCCTGCAGGCCAGGGTTTGTGGGAATTGTTTCGATGAGTAAATGGAGGGCATGGACGTCGACCAATTGCCAGTTATTTTGAAGGCGCCGGTGGTTCCGGTGCTCCACCTGGGGGTGGCGGTGGGCTGCCAAACTGCGCGGATGCCGGTGCGGTGCCAAGCAGAGTCAATGTGGGCGCGATATAGAGCGCCTTGCCCGAGCGTTTGACGAAATCGCGTCTGCCAATGTCGTTATCAGAACCCGGCTGGCCTTCGCCTGCCAAAGCATCATCAACGGCCATGGTAGTGTCTTTTGTTTCCACGAATCCCAACTTTTTTGACCGGGAAGACAGAGTGGATGCTTTCGATACCACATCCGCAGGCAAAGGACTCCCCGGCGTTTTGTCTGATTTTGGACACTCAGAGTGCCACCAGTAAATTTAATGCTCAAGCTATATTTTGTGCCTGCTTGCCCGAGTGCGCATAATTTCCAGTAATCTGCGGCTACACTGTCGTCAGCAAAAATCGGAAACGGCCACTATGACCGCCAGCCAGCGAACGCATGCGCCCGATCCATCGCAGGATGCCCTGCGTGAGCCTCCCGTACCTGACACGTACCTGCTGTTTGGTACGCCGGTTCACAGCAATATACCCTTGCCCGAGTTGCCGAGGTTGCCCGATTACCAGGGAGGTGCGCCCGCTGTGGCTATCAGGCAGATGGCCGCTGGCCTGGCCAAAGCCGAGGATTTTCACACCTGCCATGAGTGGCGCACGGAGCAGGGGCGGTTGCTATGTCGGTGCCTGCGCCGGGACACTGACTATTTATTGTCCTTTCCAGCGCAGGCTGACTTCCACATCGAAGCCGGCGGTATTATCAATTGCCTGCCCGCGCCCGGCGTCGCGCAGGGATTGTTGCGCCACCTCCTGCTGAACCAGGTGTTGCCGCGATACCTGGCACACACGGGTGAGCAACTGCTGCACGCCAGCGCGGTTACGCTGGCCAATGGCAAAACGGTGGCATTTCTGGGGGAGTCCGGGTTCGGCAAATCCACGCTGGCGTCCTATTGCCATTTAAACGGCGCGCAATTTATCGATGATGATTGCATCCTCCTGCGCTCTGGCGAAGGGGGGCTGCGAATAGTCGGCGGTGTGCCGACAGTGCGTTTATACCCGGATTCCCTGCGCGCACTGGGACATAACCCCGCAGGCTTTGCGCCTTATGCACAGGAGCGCACCGATAAGCTGCAAATGTCGCTGTCTGGGCAGCATACCCACCCGGTGATGCCCCCGATTTTGCATGCCCTGTTTCTGCTCGGCGCGCCGGGTGACGTGCCTGCCAATGGCGCGGTGACTATCACGCCCGCCGGCGGCCAGGTTGCATTGATGTCGCTGGTGCGCGGCGCCTTCAATTTGAATCCGGCAGACAAGCACACGCTGCGGCAAATGTTTGAGCAGCGCGCGCAGATACTGGCCGAGGGGTTGCCGGTGTGCCACCTGAATTACCCCAGGTCACACCGTGCGTTGCCGCAGGTGCTGCAGGCCCTGCTGAACTGGCCGCACGCCTGACAGAAGCGTCGGCGGACGAGCCACCGGCGCTGGGGTACATTTGCAGATGTGAGCAACTGCTTTTAGTATCTGGTAATCTCTGCGCGTTCTGGTCCGGCGTGGCCATGGGAATTAACGGACATTATCTTGATCTTTATATTGCGTCGCCACCTGCTGATTCTCCTGTTGTTGCTGACTGCGGTAGCCTTGCCGGCGCTGGCTGAGGATTCCGAGGTTGTCGGCTACATGCTCAATACCGGAGACCACGTGCAGGTGACGGTGTTCGAGGAGCCGGATCTGAGCATCGACGCGGTACTGGACGACACGGGCGCGATCTCTTTCCCGCTGTTGGGTGAAATTATGGTGCGCGGTCTTACATTGCGTGAGCTGGAGATGTCTATTACCGAGGGTCTGCCTGGTCGCTTTCTGATCAACCCACAGGTGAATGTGTCCATCAAGGAATATCGTCCTTTCTTTGTGCGCGGAGAAGTTGTCAGCCCGGGCGGATTTCCGTTCAAACCGGGGTTAACGGTGGAGAAGGCAGTATCCATCGCCGGGGGATTCACCTCACGCGCCTCCAAGAGCAAGTTCTATATCATTTCTGATGACGTAGGCGAAGGCGAGGACGAGAAGGGCAAGCCAGCGCAACTCAATTCGCGCATACGCCCTGGCGACGTTATCAATATCGAGCAAAGCTTTTTCTGACGCTACGCTCCTCCGTCGAGGCAAGGCCACAGTATGCAAGCACTTCAACGCCCCGCAGAGCTCTATTCGCAGGATGACGATGAGATCGATCTGCGCCACCTATGGCATGTGGTGCGGCAGAGCTGGGGTGGCATTCTCGGCTTGTGCATCGTGGTCAGCCTGCTGACGGTCCTGTGGGTCATGCGGATCGACCCGGTGTACCGGGCCAGCACCACGATCATGATCGAATCGCAGGAGGCCAAGACCGTCTCCATTGAAGAGGTCTACGGCCAGCCACCGGGCATCAGGGAGTACTTTCTCACCCAGTTTGAAATCATCAGGAATCGCGATGTCGCCGAGCTGGTGGCCGATGAACTGGACCTTTGGAACAACCCACTGTTCGCGCCTCCGAGCGCTGCAGAAAGTAAACCAGCCCAACGCTGGATGTTCGCAATTGGCTGTCCAGTTTTTATGCCGCGCCAGCCGACACCAACGCCGCCGCCGTGGATGACCAGGAGCGCAGCCGGGCCGCGGTCATCAATCGGTTCATGAGCCAGTTGTCGGTCGAGCCCGTGGAATTTACACAGTTGGTTGTGGTGAGCTTTGAATCCACCGACCGCAAGCTGGCGGCCGAGATCGTGAACACCCTGGCGCGTGTCTACATCCAGAGCCAGCTGGATGCCAAGTTGCAGTCCACACAGGCCGCCGGCAGTTGGCTCACCGGGCGACTGCAGGACCTCAAAACCAAGCTGGACGCATCGCAGCAGGAATTGCAAACGTATCGGGATCGGGAGGAAATTCTCGATATGTCAGGCGGCCAGACGGTGGATGCACAGGAACTGAATGAACTGACCACGCGCCTGGGCGAGGCGCGGCAGGCCCGCGTCGGCGCGGAAAACATCTATCGCGAGTTGGGTGGCAACGCCAATTACTCGGTGGAGCAACTGATGAACATGCCCGCGGTGCTGCAGCATCCGCTGGTGCTTGACCTGGCAAAGAATGTCACCGATGCGCAGCAGGAGGTCGCCAACCTGGCCCGGCGCTATGGGCCCGAGCATCCAAAAATGATAGCCGCCGTTGCGCGCGACCAGAGTGCCAAGTCGGAATTGAAGCAGCAGGTAATGCAGGTTGCCGCAAGCATCGAGAAGGAGTATCGCGTGGTGCTGCGCAACGAGCAAAATCTGGACCAGCAGCTGGCCACGGTGAAGGAAGAGGTGGCCAGTTCGAATCGCAAACAGTTTCGCCTGCGTGAGTTGGAGCAACAGGTAGAGGCCGACCAGCGGCTCTACGAGATGTTCTTCAACCGCGCCAAGGAGACATCCGAGACCATGGGCTTTCAATCCGCGCACGCCAGGGTAGTGGAGAAAGCGACACCGCCGATCTCGCCGATAAAACCCAACAAGCTGAATATCGTCCTGATCGCCTTCCTGCTCAGCGCGATCGTCGGCGTGGGCCTGGCAATCCTCAGGGACCTGCTGGATAACACGCTGAATTCCCCGGACGATGTGGTAGAGCGACTCGGTGCGCCGCTGCTGGGGGTTCTGCCAAATATCAAAATGGCCAAGGGTCATTCAGGCCCGTACCTCGGCTACCTGGAGGACAATAAATCCGCGTTCGCAGAGTCTGTCCGCAGTTTGCGCACGGGGCTGATGCTCACCGGTCTGGAAAAGCCGCACAAGGTCACGGTGGTAACCTCGACCAATCCAGGCGAGGGCAAGAGCACGGTGGCCATCAACCTGGCGTCAGCGCTGGCGCAAATGGAAAGCGTGTTGCTGATAGATGCCGACCTGAGAAGACCGTCTATCGCCGCGGCGTTCAAATTTCCCAGCGGTACGCCGGGGCTGAGTAATGTGCTGGCGCTCAGCGCGCGAGTGGACGACTGCGTGCAAAAAACCGACGCCGGATTTGATGTGCTACCGGCGGGCGTCCTGCCGCCCAATCCGCAGGAAATTCTGGCAACGCAGCAGTTTCGCAAGTTGTTGAAACAGCTGGGCGAACATTATGATCGCATTATTATCGACTCTGCCCCGATCAACGCCGTCAGCGACTCGCTGATCCTGGCGACGCTGGCCGATTCGCTCGTGTACGTAGCCAAGGCCGACGAGACTCCCCTGAAGCTGATACTGAAGAATATCAACCTCATCAAGCACAGCAATCTCCCGATCACCGGGGTGGTGCTGAACAGGCTGGATACCAAAGCAGCGCGGCTATGGCAAGGGCGGCTACTACGGCACGTATGAAAGCTATGGGCATGCCTGATGTGTCACGCGGCGCGGCTCTCGACCGATGTCAGTTAGCCAACCCGATCCCCTGCTGATTTTTCGCACGCTGTGCACAGTGCTGGGCGGCCAGGACCCATCAGCGCTGGATGCGTGTATCGCTGCCGGGCAGTTGAACCCGCTGTTCGACATCGCATATTCAGAGGATGTTTTGCCCGCGCTGGCCGTACGGGGCGACGAACGGCTTGTTGATTGGCAGTCGCTGGGGGAAGGCAAGGCGGATCAACTCAGGCAATCGCTGCGCGCCAATACCCTGCGCAACATGACCATCAGCGCGCAGGCGCTGAAACTCACGCGACAACTCAACCAGGCCGGCATCACGCCGCTGCTGTTGAAAGGCACGGCCCGTCTGCTGCAGACGCAGGATCAGAAGCTGGGCTTTCGCAAGCAGGCGGACATCGACCTGCTGGTGCGCCCGGAAGAGCTGGAAGCCGCGGGCAATGTCTTCCTCGCTGACGGCTACCGCTTTCAACTCACGTCCAGCGATGCATCCAGTGCGCCGAAAATGTTGGTGGATTCCCGTGCGGCGATCAAACTCAGCGCCGCGCACCACCACTTGCCGCCGCTGTTCAAACCGGGCTACGCCGCGAGCGTGGAACTGCATCGGCACCATCTGCCCAAACGCTTCCAGCGCGACAATCCACTGCCGCCGTTGTTCAACGACGCGCACGCCTGCGAGCGCCAGGGCGCCACATTCCTCGTGCCTGCCAGCGAGCATCAGGTGATTCACCTGATACTCGGCAAGCTGGTGCATGATGGGTATTTCGCCCGGCGCGCATTCCCGATTCGCGAAGCGTGTGACTTCATTGACTTCTTGCAGTCGGCGGGAAACAGTCTTGACCTGCGCCTGATCGAGCAGCACTGCGGGCCTGGTTTCGGGTTGTTCCTGGCCCTGGTGGTGCAGCTGATGGAATTCCAGACACCGCTCACAGTTGCCGTGAGTAGCCGTGAAGCCGCCGCACATTTCATTCGCAGGATGCGACAGCGCTTTGATTCCAGGCTAGTGCGTACGGCTGTTGGATAAGCGGGCCAGGCTGGAGCATCTGTCGCGCGAGTTGGCCCACAGCCCTGGAAAGTTGCCGGACTATCTTGGCAGGGCACTCTTTGCGCATCCGAAGGCGATGTAGCCTGACGTGTGCAACATTGGATAAATTGTCCTGAATTTTTTGGCCCTGCTATTTGGACGGTGAATTAACATGCAAGACAACCTGGGCTCCAAATATTTAAAGCTCGAACGTGACGGTCCGATCGCCTGGTGCATCATTGATCGCCCGGAGGCCAAAAATGCATTAACACCTGCGATGTATTACGGCATCCAGAAGGCCATCAAGTTGGTGACTCATGATCCCGACCTGCACGCGCTGGTTACTACCGGAACCGGTGATTCGTTTGCACCAGTGGCGACATGGGTAGAAACCGATCCCAATGAACTGAAAATTGGCGGCCAACTGGGATCAGGCGTACTTCCCTTCAGGGCTATCCTGAACTCCCCGATACCCGTGGTTTCGGCTGTCAATGGACACTGCCGGGGCGGTGGACTCGTCATCACTGTCGGATGTCGTATGCGATCCTGTCCGAAAAGGCGAAATTGAAGGTGCCGGAGTTGCTGCGAGGATTTGCTGATAGTTATTACGCCTCCATCCTCACGGCCCACGTCGGCATCGCTCGCGCCAGGGAGCTCATGTTTACCGCACGTGAATTAACTGCTGCTGAAGCGGTGGACATGGGTTTGGTGTCCCGCATCTCTGCTCACGATAATTTGAAAGCCAATGCGCGAAAAATTGCGATGGATATTCTGAACACCGCACCGAAAGGCAAGGCTACAGTACAAGCGCATGGTGAATGCGAACTCCAGCGTGGATGATTACGTTTGAGCAATCAATGGGTTCGGATGAAGTGGCGGAAGGGTTCAGTGCCTTTATTGAAAGCGAACACCAAACTGGGTGCCCAAGGCGTGACATCTCATCGAGCATTCACCAACTCCCCGATCACGGCGTGTAATTAATCGTTTCACGACGACGGTTTTCCCATGACAATATCGCGAGCAAACTGACGCTGGAAGGCAGCGTCGCCCATGAACACCTGGCTATGCTTCTGTCGTTTGGCATACAGATGCACAAAGCAATCCCAGGTGAAACCAATGCCGCCGTGCAACTGCACCGATATTCTGGCAGCGCAAGAGGCCATGTCGGACGCTGATGCTTTTGCCATCCGTGCGTACTTCCCCGCTTCCATGGAGTCACTCTCATCTGCCTGGTGATCAATCGCGCAGGCAGCGGCATACATCAGTGCGCGTGCCTGATCAATTTGTAGCATCAGATCCACCAGCGGATGTTTCACCGCCTGGAAGAATCCGATGGGATGATCGAACTGCACGCGAGTTTTTGCGTACTCGACAGTAGTCTGCGGTTGCCATTCGCCAGCGCCCACCATATCTGCAGCCAGCAAGGTCAAACACGCTGGTTCCGTCTGCCGCAAAATCGTGTCACCGTGTTCAGTTAGCAACGTTGCGGCTACCGAATCAAATTCAATGTGTGCCTGGTCGCGCGTGAGATCGACGATATGATCGGGGACAATGTTTCCCGAAAGCGTTCACGGGTACGGCATACAAGCCGCCAGCCCGGACAATCAGTACATCCGCCTTCGCTGCATCCTGCACAAAGTACGCAACGCCATCCAGAACATCACCGTTAGCTGTTTTTCTTGCGGTAACGGTGGCGGATTGAGAGGTGCCCTTTTGATCCAGCACAGCAAGCGTCACTGCCGCCCCGTTCGCGACAGCTTCAAGCTTTGCATGTGCCGACGGAGTGTTGCCTGCCCTAGCACGCAAGACGGTGCACCGTGGCAAAAAGCAAGGGTGACGGCAATGCAAAGCGTCCGGCTTCGACAGCAACGCCTGCCGCCGCACCAATGCGTGGCCGGGCCTCCCGCCGATTCGGGAACGGCAACCGCGTGCCAGCCCAGTTGCACCATCTCCCGCCACAAATCCTCGTCCCACCTCGCCACGGGTGCGCGGAATGGGTCCGACTCGCTCGCCACCAGCGTGTGCAGGGCTTGTGTCGGAAATTTTTTCTGCAGGGAAGTTGTGCCGCCTGCTTCCCAGCTGGGCGCACTGTTCAATAAAGCAAAAAATCATCGGTTGCCCCATCGTCATTTACTCTTGGGCATTTGCAGCACGCGTTCACCGAGGATATTGCGCTGCACCTCGCTGGATCCCGCCGCTATGGTATTGGCAAACGAGTTGATATAAGCCTGCGCCCAGCGTCCGCCTGCCGGCGCGTTCTTGTCCCCGACGTAGGGTGCTACTTGCGCCCTCGATTTCCAGCGCCAGTTCCGCCACTTCCTGGATCAGCTCGGTCACCACCAGTTTCCCCTGCAAGGGAATACGCAGCGGATGCTCCCTTAATGCGGCGACCTGGTGTAAGCGCATGGATTGCATCATGCCTTCGTCGCGAATGAGTATTGCATGAGCTGATCACGAATCACAGGGTCATCGGATGCGCGGCAGCCATCCGGGCGACAGCAGTGTTGCGCCAGTTCGATCACCTCGTTCCACACCTGCGATGGAACTGTAGTCCGGAATCGGTCTGGCTGCCCGAGGACGGCATGACCAGTTGGCCTGCACCGCGTTCGTGAGTGAGCGTAGGTCATCGCGACCTGCCAGCCTTTTCCCACGGCATCGAGGCGATAGTCGTCATCGATTTCAAGGTTATCGAAAATCACTTCGTTGAACCTGTTTCGCCACTGGATTTGATCAGTGGTCGCACCGTAACGCCATTGCCCAGCGCCGCCTTGATCGGAACCACGAAAACGTCAGGCCGTTGTATTTGTCGGCCTTGTCCGTGCGGGCCAGCAGGATCATCCCGCCGCAAAGTGTGCCAGCGAGGTCCACACCTTGTGGCCGTTGATAATCCACTTCTCGCCCTCGCGCTGTGCGAAGGTCTGTACGTTGGCCAGGTCGGAGCCTGCGCCGGGCTCGCTGAATCCCTGGCACAGATGTCCTCGGCGGAAAACAGTCGCGGCAGCAGCGTTTGTTTCAACTCATCCGTAGCATGGTAAAAAATGGTTGGCGCAGCCATGCCGAAACCCGATCACATTCGGGAAGTACAGCAGTTTCACTTTTGCATTTCTTCATTGGCGATACGCTGGCAGTCATTGCGTCCGCCTCCGCCGCACGCCAACGGATGGTCGCAACCTACCAATCCCGCTTCATAGGCGGATTTCTGCCAGCGTTGCAGGTACTCAAGCTGTGCGCACTCCATGATGCCGATAGGTTGTTGTGGCAGGGCGCACTGTGGGTGCCGCCGGAATGTTCTTTAGTAACCACTCGCGACAGTGCAGGCGAAATTCCTGTTGTTCGTCCGTTTCCAGCGTCATACGTCAGCTCTCACTCGCATCGTGCGGTTACCCCGATCGTTATTTCTTTAGCGGGAACACCACAGCCGATAAAACGTTTTTGACATGTTCCTTGGTGCGCGCGCGCAATTCAGGATCATCGAGATCTTGCCGTACAGATCCTGGTAATGCTGTTGCGCCAGAACATGGCTGTTCAAAATGCCTTCCACCGTGATCATCAATAAACCCAGGTCCATGTTGGTCTGCCCAATTTCGTGCTCGCGCAGGTTTCGTCCATGAATTGAATCAGCTGTCCTGCTTCAAGCGCATGCGGCCTGCGATTCCGTCGGGCTGGCCGGCGCTGGTCGCGGAGCGGGCAGTCAGGACCACCCAGTCGCGCTTCTGCAGCATGAAATCAAACAACTGGTCCACCACCACTTTGAAGGCGAGCTCCAGATTGCTCTCTTCGCCGATGGCGGCGAGTAATAGTTCCTGCACGCGGTGGTCCCAGCGACCCAGCACTGTCTGGTAGAGCTCTTCCTTGGTGCCAAAGTGGTGCTGGATAGTGCGATGGCGGACGCCTGCCGCAGTGGCAATTTCCCGCAGCGACACCCCGCCAAAACCCCTGCGCGCAAACAGGGACTCCGCCTGGTCGAGGATTCTGTTCCTCGTAAGCAGAGATTCCTGTTGCGAGCGTTTTCCCGCTACGTTAGGATTATTAGCCATTAGGCTAATAAAACATAGCCATAACAGGCAAGTCAATATTTGTTAGCCGCACC
>JADJAL010000023.1 GCA_016704305.1 Haliea sp.
CAGTTTGTCGGCGGGGCACCACTGCGGTTGCACAGGCCCCACTGCAGAAAACTTGTCGGCGCGAATCTTCTCGCCGGTGACAATCACTTCGTAGGCGCGCTTGCGGCCCAACGCGCGCACCAGGTGCCAGCTCGCGCCGCCGACCGGCAACTAGTCGATGGCGGCAGTTGCCCGGTAGATGGTAGCGTCTTCCGCCATCACCTGAGGTCGCATACGTCGAAGCCGTTGCCGATACCGGCGCAGGCGCCGTTGATCGCACTGATCCAGGGCTTGGGTGCGGCAAAGATTTCCATCAGCATCGGCTTGTACTCGCCGTTGAGCTTGGTCTTCCACGCGAAAGTGGGTTTTATCCGCCGGCATGTTGCCGAGGTCGGCACCGGCACCGAAGCTGCGGCCGACACCCGTGAGCACCACCACGCGCGCGCTTGGTGTCGTCGTTCACCTCGCGCACCGCATGCACAGCGTCGCGCCGCAACGCACCATCAAAACTGGTTGAGCTTGTCCGACGGTCCAGGTTGAGACGGCGACTGCACACCGTGTCGCTCGACCAGTTGTTGAATAGCCGTCCATAGCGCAAACCCTCTAGTGATTAATCGTCAATTGATGGAACCGGCTGTTCGAAGGCTCAGCAGTTCCTGCTCCGCAAAACCCATCGCCTTCAGCACGGTATCCAGATCCGCCCTGTCGCTTGCGAACCGTGTTGCACCTGCGACGGGTGACTGAAACGAAGCGCCGCCGCCGGCTGGTCACGCCATCGATTTCGATGTAGGTGCTGCGCGCGACATTGGCGGGGTTGCGAAGCATCCATGAAATTCAGTACCGGCGCGAAGCACACATCGGTGCCTTCCATGATCTGGCAGCACGGCGCGCACCACTGGGTTTTAGGTTTGAACACCGCAGCCAGCTTCTCTTTCATGAGCGGCCAGGCTGACCGATCATTCTGCGCGCCAAAATCGTCCGGTGACAGCGCTGCGCCACTGTATCAGCAACGCATCGAACTGTGGCTCGATCGAGCCAATGGAAATGCATTCCCGACCGCGATTCAGGTGCCGCAGTAATGCACGCCGCCGTCGAGCGTTGCTGGACCGCGCCGCGTCGCGTCCCACAGGCCGAACGCCTGAAGTGCGTGGAACATCCAAAGCCGCTGCCGCGCCATCCACCATCGCCACATCGATAACCCGTTCCTGGCCGAAGTTTGCGGCTTCCAGCAGCGCGGCCAGGATCCCGTTGACCAGCGAAAAGACATGCCGCTTTCGCCCATATCGCCGACGACCAGTTCAGCGGCGCACGGGCTTTTTCGTCCTTGCGCCCCATCGCGTACAGCGCGCCAGTAATGGAAATGGATATCGTGCGTTCGGCGCTCTCCGTTAGCGGGTCCATCCTTGTCCCTGATCCGGTCATGCGCGCGAACACCAGTTTGAGGTTGCGCCAGGCAGTCGTCCGCTGTCCAAACCCAGCTTCTCGCAAACGCCGGGGCGATAGGGACTAATCAGTACGTTGGCGTTCTCCACCATGCGCAGAAGAGTTCACCGAGTCCGCCGGGATCCTTGAGGTTGAGGACCACCGATTTCTGCCTTGTTGGCAGACGTCCTTCATAACCAGCGAGCTCGCACCAGCGGCCCGATCGATACAGAAGATCTCCGGCCCCACGTCCGCGAGCATCATGCCGCCCATCGACCGGCCCGATACCGGCGAGTTCGCCAATCACCGTGCAGCGCAGCGGCCCCATACACTTTTCCCATGTTCAGCATTGCGGAGCGCCGGAGGCCTGGCGCGCACGCGTTACAGCAAGCTGGCAGCTTGGCATTGAGCTTGCATGCGAACGCCGCCGTCCATACGGATACATCCGCCGTTGATGTAATCGTTCTCCACTATCTGCTGCGCCAACTGCGCGATTTCATCCGCCCTGCTCCAGACGCTTGGGATACAGCAAACTGGCTGGCCAGCGGCGTCAGAAACTCGGCGATTTCCGTCATCTCCTCGCCACCACCCATCATCAACGGCGTGGCGATCAGGCCGGGCACGATGGTGTTCACACGATATCGATAACCGGCAGGTCGCGCGCGATGGGTAGCGTCTTGACGACGACGCCGCCTTTGGAGCGGAATAAGCAGCCTGAACGATCTGGCCCTCGTAAGTTGCGATGGATGCCGCAAAGGCGATATTAACGCCGCGCCCACCGTCGTCACTTGAGGACGGCGTTGTCGGCCATTTTTCTCGGCGCACAGGCGCAGCACGTTAGAACGTGCCCACAAGCCTGGTTCTGTGCGATGCGATTGAACCCGGCCAGCGGAACGGCGCCGTTTTTGCCCATCGTGCGGATGCCGTTGCCGGTGCCGGCAAAGTTGCAGCAGATGTGGATGGCGCCGAACGCGCCTTCATATCGTGGCTCGATGCCAGCGACGACAGAGGCTTCGTCCGTCACGCTGACGTTGCAGAAGATCACTTTGCCGGGGAACTCTTCGACCAGCTGGTTCGCCTCTCCGGCGTTCATATCGAAAATCGCCGCTTTCGCGCCATTAGCGACGAAACGTTTGACGGTCGCGCGGCCCAGGCCAGATGCGCCGCCGGTGATGACTGCTACTTTATCTTCAGGTCCATATATTTTCTCCTGCTTGGTCAGTGGATTGCGATTGATGGTGAGATACTAAGTTACGGGTATTGAACGCCGAGTAATCCGCGCCCAGAAATCCCGGCTGATGATGATCTTCGTCACCGCTGAGCTGGTCGCGTAGATAGGGAAATCTTCGCGTCGGTATATCTGCCTGCCAATAGGTATTCGTCCATATGCAACCGTTGCCGCCGTGAAACTGCACGCCGATATCCGCCGCCACCACCTGCAACTCGCTGGTAGCCAGCTTGGCTTTGGCGGCGTCCACGGCCGTCAGTTGATCGCATTGAAGGCGACGACGCACTGGTCCACGTAGGCCTGCGCAAAATCCAGCTGGGTGCGCAATCCGCCAGGCGGAACTGCGTTTCTGGAACGCCGACAACGGTCTTGCCGAACGCCTTGCGCTCTTTCACATAGCCAGCGTGAGATCAAACGACACTCGCGCCGAGGCGAGATAGCCCACCGCACCGAGCAGACGCGCTTCGGCAAGCCCCTTCATCAGGTAGATAACCCCTGCCCCCGGCTCGCCGAGCACGTTGGCCTTGGGCACCTTGACGTCATTGAAGAACAGCTCGGCGGTATCCTGCGCCTTCATCCCCATCTTCTTCAGGTTGCGCCCGCGCTCGAACCCCGGCATGCCGCGCTCGACAATGAACAGCGTCATATGATGCGGGTTGTTGTCCGGGTCTGTCTTGGCCGCCACGATCACGATATCGGCGTTGATGCCGTTGGAAATAAATGTCTTTGAGCCGTTGAGCACCCAGTGGTCGTCCTTCTCCACCGCCGACGCGCGCATGCCTGCGAGGTCACTGCCCGCATCGGGTTCCGTCATCGCGATGGCCAGGACACTCTCGCCGCTCACGCACCTTGGGCGGGAGCCGTTGGCACTGCTCTTCGTTGCCAAAGCGCGTCAGGTAGGGTCCCACCAGGCGACTGTGCAGGGTATTGAACCAGTCGCCCGCGCGCTGTAGTTGGTCTCCTCGATGATAATTTGCTCAAAGCGAAAATCAGGGTCGCCCATGCCGCCGTGCTTTTCATCCGGCCAGACCATCAGGAAGCCCTGTTCGCCGGCTTTGCGGAATGCGGCGCGATCGACAATCCCGGCCTCACGCCAACCCTCCATATGTGGCACAATCTCTGCGGCGAGAAACTTGCGATAGGCATCGCGAAACATCTGCTGTTCTTCAGTAAATGCTCGTTGCAACATGGTGTATCCCTGGACGTCGAAAAGTGAGCGGCGATCGGTATGAGGTGAGCACGGGGTAAGCCAACAATGACCTACCCTGACAAATAAATTGACTGGACGTGACAGCCGCACCGCGCGGTAAATATCGGATGGACTATGGAACTGATTCACCCTGACAACTGGATCGTCATGTACTTTGGGCTGATTTTCCTGATTACCTGCGCGCAGATGCTGGTGGTCTACGTGCTCAGCGATGTCGGCAACCACTCCCCGGGGCTGGGGTTGTACGCCGTGTATTTCATGGCCGCGCTGCTCGGCTGGATAGCGTTCGCGCTGCAGCAGGGGTCGGCCATACCCATGGTGATAGACATCCCCTCAGTCGCATCCATTCTCAACAGTTACATCCTGTTCATGGCGGCTGGACAGCGCGCGGGATTCACGCGCGGTCGGGTAGCACTGGGAATGATCTGCCTGGTCGCCTGCCTCAGCGTTTTCTTTCTCCGTCCCCGCGAGATGTTCGGCGTGCAAGTGGCCAGCGCCGCGTTCTTTTTCCTCGCAACGGGCGTACTGTGCGGCTGGCGCTGCTGGAAAAAGGACAATGTGGGCGACGGCATTATCGCCGTCGCCGCGTTGATGATGGTGCTGGGTGTGGCCAGCGCGCTCTACATGTGGCTGGCGCGAGGCAATTTTGCACTGGCGCAGGCGGTCACTTTTGGCAGCTACAGTTCGGCCTACGTACTGGTGGCCATGGGCTTTATGGCCAGCATGCTGATCGAGTACCAACAGAACCTGTCGCACCTCGCCACCAAGGACCCGCTGACCCAATTGCTCAACCGCCGCGGATTGGAAAACGCGCTGCATGTCACGCTGGCAGAAGCCAGTCGGTCGCGGTCGCCCACCGCGGCTGTGATGACAGGCATCGATCACTGCAAGGAGGTGAATGGGAATTTTGGCAATGATGCGGGAGACCAGGTGATCAGGCTGGTAGCGAAATGCCTGCAACGGCTGTCCCGCGCCAGCGACGTCGTGGCCCGCACCGGCGGCGACGAATTCCTGTTGATCCTGCCTCATACCGATCTCGACGGTGCCCGTGTGCTGGCGGAGCGCATCCGCATGGACGTTGCACAGCGGCCGCTGGTGGTGAACCAGCAGCGCATCCCGGTGACCGTCAGCCTGGGCGTGGCGGGCGCAGTGGGCGAGGCCGAACTGGACAAGCTGTCGCACGAGGCCAGCCGGGCCATGCACCTGGCAAAACGCGGAGGGCGCAATCGGGTGGCATCGCTCGACAGCAAGCCCATTCTCCTCACGACGCAGCTCAGCAAAGCCTGACATCGCAATGCGCGACCTGTCGATATCAGTCTATTTTGCTCGCGCCGTGTTGAAAAACGCGGTCGCCCACGGACTGGATCCGATCAGCCTGTTGCGTAAACACCGAATTTCCCGCGCCTCATGCTGGAGAGCAATGCGCGGATTTCCATCGAGCGTTTCGCCGACCTGCAGGTCAGCACCATGCAGGCGATGAACGATGAAACGCTGGGCTACGGCACCCGGCGACTGCCTGTCG
Source organism: Haliea sp. (assembly GCA_016704305.1). Classification (GTDB taxonomy): domain Bacteria; phylum Pseudomonadota; class Gammaproteobacteria; order Pseudomonadales; family Halieaceae; genus Marimicrobium. The sequence goes on from JADJAL010000023.1 coordinate 5,362, forward strand.
GCTGCTGGTCGATAATGTGCCATGCCGTGATCGGTTGCGAAACACTGGGCAAAGCCCTTGGCCGCTATTGTCGTCTTTACCAGTTGTTCGAAATGGGTGTGCACCCGGTGCTGGAGGACGATGGCGAGCTGGCACGCATTTTTTTGCTGGCGCAGGACGACAGCGGCGCATCCAAGCCCTACCTGCACGAACTGCTGCTGTTCAACACGCACCGCTTCGCCAGCTGGTTGGTGCAGGAACACCTGCCGGTACAGAGTGTGCAGTTCGAATCCGCACCACTGGCCCCGGACCAGGATTACCGGCATATGTTCCTCGGCAACCCGATTATCTTCGAGCAGGCGCGCTCACAGCTGGTGTTGTCGCGCAGCGTGCTGGACAAGCGCATCGCGCAGAACGAGACATCACTCCGGCACTTTCTCAGGCATCCAGCGCTCATCATGCTCACCCAGGACTACGCGATCAACAGCTGGACGGCGCGCGTGCGCGACCTGGTGCGCAGGCAGCTGCTCGACATCGCGGAGCTGAATGACGTGGCGACGGCATTGCAGGTGCATCCGCAAACGTTGCGGCGAAGACTCGCAGCCGAGGGCACCACGTTCAAGGACATCAAGAACCAGGTTCGACGGGATACGGCCCTGCATTTCCTCGGCAAGCAGGGCCTTAGCATCGAGGAAATTTCGCACCGCGCGGGCTTTTCCGAATCGAGCGCCTTTATCCGCGCGTTCAAAAGCTGGACCGGGGTAACGCCGTACACTTATCGCAAGGGGCTATGAGTCAGCAGGGGCAGAACCGCCCGCGAGCGAGGACAGTAAGTTCCCGGCGTGAGCGCGCATAAGCACTCCAAAACAGGGACGCTCCCGAACGCCGAACCTCTTCATTTTTTTGCACGACAAATGTTGCCCGCTGAACTGGGCGATCCGGACGCGGAATGGTATCGTAGCGCCCGTCATCTCAACCTTTCCCTGCCTTAGTGTCTCTTCGCCTATGGAACCCGACCACATTCCCGAACCTCGCATTGCCGTGCTGATTCCGTGCTACAACGAGTCCAGCGCCATTGCCGGGGTCGTCGCCGATTTCAAAGCGACGCTGCCGACCGCAGAAATCTACGTCTACGACAACAATAGCAGTGACGATACCGTCGCCGTTGCACGCGAAGCCGGCGCGCTTATCGGTGTTGAGCATTATCAAGGCAAGGGACATGTCGTGCGCAGAATGTTTGCCGACATTGACGCGGGCGTGTACGTGCTGGTCGATGGTGACGGCACCTATGATGCGGCGAGCGCACCCAAAATGGTGGAGCTACTGCAACGCAATCGGTTGGACATGGTGGTCGGCTCGCGCCAACACAGACAGGCAGCAGCCTACCGTTCCGGCCATGTCTGGGGAAATCGCATGTTGACCTGGTTATTGGGAACACTGTTTGGCAGACGCGAAATCAGCGATATTCTCAGCGGCTATCGCGTTTTCAGTCACCGGTTTGTAAAATCGTTTCCGGCACTGGCGACAGGTTTCGAGACTGAAACCGAGTTGACTGTGCACGCACTTGAGCTGCACATGCCTGTCGACGAACTCGTAACGCCCTACGGCGCGCGAATGGAAGGTTCAACGAGCAAATTGAATACCTATCGAGACGGCTTGCGCATTCTGTTGATCATGTTGCGCTTGTTTGAAAAGGAGCGTCCCCTGGTGTTCTATGGCATTGCGTTCGCAGCGTGCTGGATTCTCGCTTTTATTCTGGGTGTACCGCTTGTGGTGACTTATCTGGATTCCGGCCTGGTGCCGCGCATTCCCACGGCCTCCATAGTTGTCGGCCTGATAATGCTGGGTTTTGTCAGTTTGGTAGCGGGCCTGATCACTGATTCCGTGGCCCTGGGTCGCCGTGAAACCAAACGCCTGTTTTATCTTTCTGTTCCGCAGTTCGGCTACAAGCGCGGTGAGCGCATCAGGTGAAATTGCCGGGGGAGTTGTATCGCTTCGCCCTCGTGGGCACTGTCGGGTTTATCGTCGATGCTTCGGTGCTACAGATGCTCGTGTCCTGGTTCGGCGTTGGCCTGCTTACCGGTCGCATCTTCAGCTATCTTGCCGCGGCGACCATCACCTGGTTTTTGCACCGTATCTATACGTTCCGCCACCAACTCCCTGTGGCAGATAAGCACGCTAAGTCATCGCGAGCACTGCTTGATCAGTGGTTTCGCTTTATTGTCACCAACGGTCTCGGCGCCGCCCTCAATTACGGTATCTACGCCGTTCTAATCCTGAATTCGGAATTGTGTCGAGCGTATCCGGTGGTGGCCGTCGCAATAGGCTCCCTGGTCGCAATGGTCTTTCATTTCGTCATCTCCAGGCGCTTCGTGTTTAGCGGGAACCCACAGTCCTGAAAACCCTGCTTGCCAGCCAGCGGGACAACGCCAATCCAACTACCAGTAATAGCGCTCCATGATCACGTACGGGGTGAGGATCAACGTGCCCGCGGCAAAGGCCAGCATCAAGCAACGATACGCAAGCTGGCTTTTACCGATGAGCGCGGTTTGTGCGGCACCCAGAGCCAGAAAAAGCGCGGGCGGTATAAAGTACCTGCCCTGGGGGCCCTCTATGATCGGATTTTTCAACGGGCTCCAGGAAATATACAAAACCAGGAATATCCCGGCTATCGTTGCCAGCACAATCAAGCCGGGCACCAGCGCCTGTTCGCGCATGCTGCGGAAAAAGGTGCGCCTTTCAGGCCAATAGCTCATGAAAAAGGCAAGGCCCAATGTCAATCCGGCAAGGCTGAGGTATACATTCGGAAATTTGGTATCCAAATGCCCGACGAGGCCTATAAATGAAATGAGGTAAAGATCCCAACGCTGGCGCCAACTCTCTGCCAGTATGCCCAACCATTCCAGCGGTGACTGCAATACAAAACGAGCCTGCTCGCCCCAGTTCGCACCTTCCAGGCCAAAAGGTACGGACACATACAGCGCCACTAAAGCGCCCACAAAATGGTGCCGATCCAGGTCACGACAAATGCCAAGCAACATTCGACAACAATGACAGGTCGGTCTCTGAAAGAGTAGGCAAAATACAGGAAGAACAGCGAGAGGGCAGCGTAAGGGGTTCTGGCGGCGATGACCCGTTATCATGAGCAGGGTGGACCACAGCAAACAAAGCCGGCGATTGCGTCGTGGCAATTCAGTATTGAGCCGGGACAACAACGCGACACACAAAGCAGCTATCGCAAAGCACGTGGCATCCTGGCTGCTTGAAGCCATCTGCGCCACTGTCATCGGCATCAGCAGCAACACAAACATCACGCCAAATCCCCGGCGCAACGCCAGCAGGGCAATACAGCTCACGACAAACGCGAAAAATCCATTTATCAGGCGACTGAGCGTCAAGGTCTGGACAATGCTTTTGTCCAGGTACTGCCCGAGCACGACACCGAGTGCGGGAATCGCATAAAACGTCGGCGCGTTAACGCTGACGCTGCGTGTATCGCGCATTTCTCCATCGCGCCACGTGTATCGATTCACCTCGACGGCTTTATTGATGGAATACTTCTTCGCAGAGTTGAACTGCAAATAGGTCAACTTCCCCGCGGCGAGGTAAATGCCAGGATCCGTGGTGCCAACAGTGTATTCCCGGTGCATCCAGGTCTGGTTGGTTGGACAAAAAGAACTCGCCTGTGTAGTCAACCTGGTAGGCCCGGGCAATGCGGCGAGGATTCATCGGGCACCTGGAACGGCGGGATAAAACGGAAAAACAAAATCAGCGGAACTGCGAATACTGCATAGCCGAGGCAGAAGATGCGAACAGGTAGCGGAAAACGGCATCACTTGCAGGGTCCCTGTAAGAAGTGAATTGTTCTGCGCATCACTTTTCGGCCCGGAGGCAATATTTTTGAGTGCTGCACGTTAGCAGACGTGTTCGCACACATCCTGCGGTGCGTACACCAACAGGCCATCACAGGAACAGCAGTGATAGCGCACCCTGCGCGCCTGCGCCCGATAGTGCCGTGTGGTCGAGACCTGGTGTACTTGACAGCCGCACTGATAGCGATGCGTTCTCTGGCTGCGTTGCGGCACGCCGTCCAGGCTGAGATTGAAGGTGACTCCCGCATCGGCGCCGAACGCCTACTTCAGGTTCTTCCAGGCGTGGCCGTGCGGCTTGGTTGAGCGCCGGGGATACACTTCGTGCACCACGTAGTGCGCCACTTCATGCGGCACGGTGTCGCGCAAATTCTCGGCGTAATACTTGGCAAAAATCCACGGGTTATAGCGTATGACGCGGTGCTTGCCGACGATTTTGAACATGCCCGCCGCGCGTCCCTTGAGATCAAAAAGCACCGGTATGCGATCAAATCGCCGCGCGAAAATACGCTCCGCCAGCGCCAGGTACTCCTCTGTGCGCTCCTCTACCTGTCGCTGCTGTACAAGCCCGATAGGCTGGACCACGGCAGAGGATTCCACCTGTTGAATTCCCGCGACCTGCTGCCTGCCGCTGGTGTTCAACCAATCAATATCCATAGGCAGCCAGCGGCCTGGGCGTACAGGTAACTGCGCTGCCAATAGGAAGCGCTGAAAATCCATGCGCACCACGCGCCGCTTCGGGCGCATGCACGAAAGCAGCCCTCGCC
>JADJAL010000024.1 GCA_016704305.1 Haliea sp.
GCGAACGGGATTATCGCCGATTTCTTGCCGCTGAACAGTCAGATAATGTAGATGATGGGGCAGGCCGAATCGAGCGGGCTAGCCTGCCACGCCTGCACCGCCTCCAACACATTCGGGCGCGGGTTCGAGCAAGGCGAGCGTTGCCGCAAGCAGCGGCCCGGCCTGCGAGCGCAGCCGCAGATGTGCCAGCGCATCCGCCCGCGTGACCCCGGGATTGATGATGGCCAGTTGCCTGCCAAGCCGGTGCGCGTGGCGACAAAAGCGGAATCCCGAAAACACGACGAGTGAGCTGCCTATCGCCAGCAGTGCGTCCGCCCGCTCCAGCGCGTCAATGCACGTGATAACCCGGTTGGCGGGCACCGCGCCGCCAAAAAACACCACGTCTGGCATCAGTTCGCCAGTACAGCGAGGGCATTGGGGCAGTGTAATCTGGTGCAGCCACTCCTGGGGCACTTCCCTATCGCCATCGGGCCGCACGCCGCCTGGCGGTGCAGGTGGGAAGTTGTTATCGGCGGCCAGCAACGCCTGCACGCTGCCCCGTTCGTGCAGGGTTGCACAGCTTAGGCAGCGCACCCGGTCAACCCGGCCGTGCAGGTCGACCACGCGCGCACTACCCGCGCGTTGGTGCAAGCCATCCACGTTCTGCGTAATCAACAACCGACGAAGCCCAGCGCCTCCAGTCGCGCCAGTGCATGGTGCGCTGCATTCGGCCGGGCATCGCGTATCAACGGCCAGCCGTACCAGGAGCGCGCCCAGTAGCGCCGCCGCGTCCGGGCATCGCGCAGGAAGGCCTGTTCCTGGATAGGCGCGCGGGGCAGCCAGGTGCCCGACTCGTCGCGGTAGGTCGGGATACCGGATGCCGCGCTGATGCCCGCGCCGGTCAGCACCACCAGGCGGGGATGGGCGACCAGAAAGTCGGCGAGCGCTTCGCTGTCTCGTTGCAGAGTGTCCATACGCTCAGTATACGGGTCAGTGTTGCAATCAGATGAAACTCCACGTGTCATCCTCTGCATGCAAGCGCGCGCGCTGTTCCTGCTGCAGTTTGATCAGATGCGCCGACAGCGACAGCATCGCCATCTTGTGCAAACTGGTATTCACGTCGTCGTAGACCACCTTCACCAGTTCATCCAGCGGCGCGCGGCCGGTTTTGCGCAAGCCGTCGATGACTTTCTGTTCGCGCTGCAGGCGGTGCTTGACCAGCCAGTCCACGGCGGCCACCGGCTCGGGCATCACGTCACCGTGTCCGGGTGCGATGAACTTGAGCGGGTATTGGAGCAGGAGTTGCAGCGACTCGATGTACGCCTTCATGTCGCCGCTGGGCGGGATGATGACCACCGTCGAGCCATTCATGATGTGGTCGCCGGCGAACAACATGCCCTCCTCTTCCAGCAGGTAGCAATAGTGATTGCCGACATGGCCGGGCGTGTGTACCGCGCGCAGCGTAAACTCCTTTGTTGCCAGCACGAAATCATGCTGCACTTCCTGCGTCGGTTTGAAGGTGTTGTCCTGGAACATGTCATCGGGCGGCGATGCGCCGATCACCTGCGCGCCGGTCGCCTCGGCCACTGCCCGCCAGGCGGGCGAATGATCCGGGTGCGTGTGGGTGCAGACGATCCAGCGTATGCGGTCTCCTGCCGCAGCAAGAATCGCATCGATGTGGGCGGGAATGGCTGGGCCCGGGTCCAGCACCGCGACTTCGTTGTCCCCCAGCAGATAGGTGTTGGTGCCGGGCCCGGTCATCACGCCGGGGTTGGGCGCGACGAGCCGCCGCACGCGCGGGTTGAGGCGAAACGGGACGCCGTGCTCGAACATGGGCCTAGACCATCTGCGCGATGGCGACGTCGGGATTGACGTCGGCGTCATAGTCCACGCCATCCACCTCGAAGCCAAACAGTTGCAGGAACTCGCGCTTGTAACCGGCGAAATCGGAGAGCTGGTGCAGCGTATCGGTGTTAATGCGCTCCCACAGTTGCGCCACTGCTGCCTGTATCGCCGGGTCCAGTTCCTTGCGGTCGGCGCGCAGGCGGCCTTCGTCATCCAGCTGCGGCGCTGCGTTGTACAGGGAATCGCGAAACAAGCCGTCGATCTGCTCGATACAACTCTCGTGCACGCCCTGCTCTTTCATCACTTTGAACAGCAGCGCGAGGTAGATCGGCATCGCGGGAATCGCGGCACTGGCCTGCGTGACGACGGCCTTGAGTACGGAGACGCGCGCATCGCCGCCCTTTTTGGCAAGGCGTTCACGAATGCTTATGACGCGCTTGTCCAGGTCCTTCTTCGCGGCGCCGATGGTGCCGTGCCAGTAGATGTCCCAGGTGAGCTTCTCGCCGATGTAGGTATACGCCGTGGTTTTGGCGCCATCTGCCAGCACGCCGGCATCGTCGAGCGCGTCGATCCACATCTGCCAGTCTTCGCCGCCCATGACCGCGACGGTGTTGTCGATCTCCTCCTGCGTGGCCGCTTCGAGGTGGAAATCCTGCACTTCTTCCTTGTCTGTATTCACGCCTTTTTGCGTGGCGGCAGCGCCGATGGGTTTCAGCGTGGAGCTGTGCACCACGCCGGTGACCGGGTGTTGCCTGCGCGGCGAGGCCAGGCTGTAGACGACCAGATCGACCTGCCCCAGATCGGCCTTGATTGTGGCGATCGCCTTCTGCTTGATCTCGTTACTGAACGCATCGCCGTTGATGCTTTTCGCGTAGAGTCCTTCGGCCTCGGCGTATTTGTGGAACGCGGCGGAGTTGTACCAGCCCGCCGTGCCAGGTTTTGTCTCCGTACCTTCTTTCTCGAAGAAGATGCCCAGCGTCGAGGCACCGCAACCGAAGGCGGCGGTGATGCGCGATGAAAGGCCGTAACCGGTGGACGCGCCGATCACCAGCACACGCTTCGGGCCATTCTCGATTTTCCCCCGGCCTTTGACGTAATCGATCTGCCGCTTGACGTTGGCATCGCAACCCGTGGGGTGGGTGGTAATACAGAGAAAGCCGCGTACGCGTGGTTTGATGATCATTGGCGAGTGAGTCCTGATGTGTGGATCGATGTGGTACTGGCACTGTGTGCCAGCCCTGAAACGACTGGCGAGTTTAACATACCGATCACGCACCGCTGCAAGCTGTAAGGCATTTGGCGTAGCGCTCGAATTCTTGTGTTCGCTGTTCACTTACAGTTCAATAGCAATCCCATTTTTACCGACTCAATCATTTCCCGTATGCCGGATTCACCACTTCGATTCGCCACGCCAGCCACCTGGACCGATGCGGTACTGGCGGACTTCGACAGCTTCCTGCTGGACCACGCGACCGCCGAGAAAAAAGCCTCCGGCATGGCGATCTCGATGCTCTCTCACTACCCCGATCGCACGGAACTGGTCACCGCCATGGCAGACCTCGCGATTGAGGAGCTGACCCACTATCGTGAAGTGGTGAAGTGGATACACCAGCGCGGGCTGACGATTACGCCGGACCAGAAAGATCCTTATGTCGTGGCATTTCGCGAATCGATTCGCCAGGGCCGTGAGGTTTACCTGCTGGATCGCCTGTTGACCGCAAGCATCATCGAAGCGCGCGGCGCGGAGCGCTTTGCACTGGTCGCGGCGGCGCTGGAGCCAGGACCGCTGAAAAAGTTTTACCAGTCCATCGCGCGGTCCGAGGAGCGGCATTTCGAGTTGTTTCTGGATCTGGCGAGAAAGTACCTTGCGCCCGACATGATCGAACAGCGCTGGGATGAGTTGCTGGATATCGAGGCGGCGCTGGTCGAGGGCCTGCCGATTCGCGCCGCGTTGCACTGATGAACGCGGCCACGAATATCACTGTCCTGTTGTTGTCCTCGGCAATGCTACTCGCCGCCGCATCGTAATGCGCACCGCAACGCGCGATGCCGTCGCACTGCGTCGCTACCTGCAACGGCATGCGGAAACTGGCCTGCCTGAGCACGTTTTTAGCACACCGCATTGGCAGCAGGTGCTGGTGATTCCCGCCTACCGCGAGTCATCCGCGCTGCTTGAACGGTTGGCGCAATTACCTGAAGGCGACGGCAGAACGCTGGTGATCCTGGTACTGAATCGCCCGGACTCCGACACTGATCCGCTGGCCAATGCCGGGTTGCGCGATGCGCTGGCGCACTCGATCCCGCAGCAGGGTCGCCTGCCGCAGGAACGCCTGCCGCAGGGTCGCCTGCCGCAGGCAATGCGCGACACGGTACCGGTCCATTGCCTTAACCCGCACACTGACCTGTACCTGTACGACATGGAAATGCTGCGCGGGCCGACACCCGGCGCGCAGGGTGTCGGCCTCGCGCGCAAAACAGGCTGCGATATCGCACTGCAGTGGATGGCCGCCGGCGGTATCAGCGGCCAGTGGCTGTGCAGTACCGATGCCGATGCGACGCTGCCGACTGCGTATTTTGCGCAACTCGAAAGCGCAGCACCGGGCGCAGTCGCCGCCGTGTTCCCGTTCCGACACATGCCCGGCGATGACGCGGCGTGCACTCACGCCACCGCATTGTATGAACTGCGCCTGCACCACTACGTGCTGGGACTGGAATACGCAAACTCACCCTACGCCTTCCACACGCTCGGCAGCAGCCTGGCGATTCGCGCAAACGCCTATGCGCATGTGCACGGATTTCCCAAACGCGCGGGCGCGGAAGATTTTTACCTGCTGAACAAGCTGGCGAAGCTGGGGGCTGTTGCACGACTGCAAGGTGACTGTATCGAATTGCAATCGCGGCACTCGTCGCGTGTCCCGTTTGGCACCGGCCCCGCGGTGGCCGCAATCATGGCCGCCGAACATGCGAACGATGCGGCGCTGTTTTACCATCCGCAGTGTTTTGAGGCATTGGCTGCGTTGCTGGCCAGTTTGCCTGCGCTGGCGGCAGAACCGGAGCGAGCTATCGCCGGCTTGTTGCGCGACCATGGACTGCATGCGTTGCTGGCCCGCCACGCTGAGGCAGCGCTCGATACGCTGGGCATCGCGGCTGCCCTCGCCCACTGCCGGCGCCAGTCAAGCACCGCTGCGCAATTCCAGCGTCACTTTCACCAGTGGTTTGACGGCTTCCGCACGTTGAAATTTATCCATGCGCTGCGCGACGCCGGCTGGCCATCCTGCTCTTTGCGCGAACGGGAGGGATTGGCGCCGCAGCTTTGGCCGCAGCCAAAGACAAAACCACAGTCGCAACGACACAACCAACTTGAGCGGCAACCAGAACCACGTATACAGCCTCTAGCCGCAGAGGGTGTGCACAATATTGAACAATTGCTGCGGACCCTTCACCAGCACTGGGGCTGGCAGTAACGCCTACATGCTCAACTGGCGAATATCGCCGAGCAGGTTCACAACTTGCGTGAGGAAGCGGCCGCCATCGCCGCCGTTCAGCACGCCGCCGCCTTCCAGCACGAAAAGCCAGGGCGGTGGATAAAGCACAATCGCTAACCGAACATCAGACTGAGCATTTTCTGCAATTGATAGCGTGGTCGCCGCAATTTGCTCGATCAAGTTACTCTGACCCCTTGATTGCCAGATGTCGGCGCGATCCCGCTGTGCCTCCGGCGTCCATATTACCCTCACTCCTGACTCGCGACTCCGGCGCGCCGAATGACGAACTCGGCTTCGACTTCATCATTCGGCCGCCCCTGACCAGCGTGCATTGAGGCCCGGCCAGCCTCGACCTTGCGTCGCAGGAAATCATCATATTCCCGGGCTTCGCGCTGGCGTTGGACAAACTCGCGCATCAACTCGCGCAGTACCTGTGAGGCCGGCCTGTGAGCGGCCTCGGCTTCCGCCATGAATTCGTCACGCAGTTCAGGTTCCAGCTTCATTGTAAAAACCGCTTCTTTTGCCATGGTATGCGCCCTTTTCTTTTGGTACTAACCAAGTGTATACCTCGTCAGTATCTTGTACCAACTTCGCAATACTCGCCATGCTCGACGAGGGCTTGCAGTAAGGCCTACATGCTCAACTGGCGGATATCGCCGAGCAGGCTCACCAGTTGCGTGAGAAAGCGTCCGCCGTCGCCGCCGTTCACCACACGGTGATCGTAGGACAGCGCCAGCGGCAGCAGCGTGCGCGGCGCGAATGCACTGCCGTCCCAAACCGGCTTGATGCCCGCCTTCGAAACGCCCAGGATCGCCACTTCCGGTGTATTCACGATCGGCGTAAAACCGTTGCCGCCGATGTTCCCGAGACTGGATACCGTGAAGCAACCACCCTGCATTTCCGCCGGGCTGAGTTTGCGATCCCGGGCCTTGGCTGCAAGCTCGGCGACCTCGGTGGCCAGTTCCCAGATCGTTTTGCGATCGACATCGCGAATCACAGGCACCACCAGCCCGGCCGGTGTATCCACCGCCATGCCGATGTGGATGTAGTGCTTGTACACCAGGTCCTCGCCGCCGCGCGCCAGCGAGCTGTTGATTTTGGGATTGTCGCGCAGCGCCACCGCACAGGCCTTGAGCACGAAGGGCAACGGTGAGAGTTTCAGCTCGCGCCGCTCGGCTTCACGCTTGAGCGTCGCGCGAAAGGCTTCCAGATCGGTGATATCCGCCTCATCGAATTGGGTAACGTGCGGCACGTTCAGCCAACTGCGGTGCATGTTCGCGGCGGTGAGTTTGTCGAGTTTGCTGCGCTGCGTGATTTCCACGTCGCCGAATTTCCCGAAGTCGATCTCGGGCACTGCAGGCAGCGCGGCGCCGCCGCTTGCGGGAGCGGCGGGTTCCTGCAACGACTTCTGCACGAACTGCTGCACGTCTTCCTTGAGGATGCGTCCCTGCGGTCCGCTACCTGCAACTCGTGGCAGTGGCACGCCCAGTTCGCGCGCCAGTTTGCGCACTGCCGGGCCGGCGTAGAATCCTGTGGGTTCGCCCGCATCGGCGTCAGCTGCTGCGGCGGCAACAGGTATCGCAACTGCTTTCGAGGCTACTTCGGCGGGACTGGCAGAAGATTCACCAGCGGCGACCTCCGCCGTTTCATGCTTGGTTGGCTCAGGTTTAGCCTGTGCATCTTTAGCCGGTTCACGCTCAGCAGGCTCATCGTCGTCCTTGCCACCGTTGGGCTGTGATTCTGCCTCCGGCGTTGCCACGGGATCTGCGGGTGATGCAGTTTTCGCCGCTGCGTTGGCAGTTGCGTTAGCCGCCTTTCCCGCCGGAACGCCTGACTCACCCTGCGAAGACGCCTCCTGTGCAGCACCCGAAGCGACTTCAACTTTGATAATCGGCGCGCCCTCCGCCAGCTGATCGCCTTCCTTCACCAGCAACTCGACCACGGTACCCGCCAGGGTAGACGGAATCTCCATGGACGCCTTGTCGGACTCCAGCACGATCAGGCTCTGGTCCAGCGTCACCTGGTCGCCCACGGCCACCAACACTTCAATGACTTCAGCGCCTTCCGCGCCACCGATATCGGGGACTGTGACTTGTTCTATGGGCACGATGATGTCCTGTTTGCTCAAACCGTCAATGGATTGGCTTTGTCGGGGTCCACACCCAGCGCGCCAATGGCCCGGGTCACAACCGAAATATCTATGCGCCCCTCGTCGGCCAGCGCCTTCAACGCGGCGATCACGATGTATTCGCGACTCACCTCAAAGAACTCGCGCAGTTTGGCGCGCGTGTCCGAGCGGCCGAAGCCGTCGGTGCCGAGCACACTGTAATGGCCAGGCACGAACTCGCGGATCTGGTCGGAATAGAGTTTGAGGTAATCAGTCGCTGCGACTACCGGGCCGCCCGCCTCCTGCAGTAATTGCGTGACATACGGCACGCGCTGCTCCGCCTCGGGATGCAGCAGGTTCCAGCGTCGTACCGCCTTGCCCTCGCGCGCCAGTTCGTTGACGCTGGTGAGGCTCCACACATCGGCCGCCACCTGGTAATCACTTTCCAGAATGGCCGCCGCCGCCTCGACCTCGCGCAGGATCGCGCCGCCGCCGAGCAGTTGCACACGCAGCTCACTGGTGGCGGTAGATGACTTGAACTTATACATCCCCTTGATGATGCCGGCCTCGGCGCCCTGCGGCATCTCCGGCTGCAGGTAGTTCTCGTTCATCGTGGTGATGTAATAAAAGCGGTTCTCGCCCTTGTGGTACATGCGCCGCAAACCGTCCTGGATGATGACCGCCAGTTCATACGCATACGCCGGGTCGTAACTCACGCAGTTGGGGATCGTACTCGCCATCAGGTGGCTGTGGCCGTCCTGGTGCTGCAGCCCCTCGCCGTTGAGCGTGGTGCGCCCCGCCGTGGCGCCAATCAGGAAGCCGCGCGCCTGGCTGTCGCCCGCGGCCCACGCCAGGTCGCCGATGCGCTGGAAGCCGAACATCGAGTAAAAGATGTAGAACGGCACCATCGGGAAGTTGCTGGTGCTGTAGGACGTCGCCGCCGCCAGCCAGGCGGAAAACGCGCCCGCCTCGTTGATGCCCTCCTCCAGGATCTGGCCCTTGATGTCCTCCTTGTAGAACATGATCTGGCCGGCATCCTGCGGCGTGTAGCGCTGGCCGACGGAGGAGTAAATGCCGAGCTGCCGGAACATGCCCTCCATGCCAAAGGTGCGCGCCTCGTCGGGCACGATGGGCACCACGCGCTGGCCGATATCCGCGTCCTTCACCAGGCTAGACAAGATGCGCACGAATGCCATGGTGGTCGATATTTCCCGCGTGCCGCTGCTTTTCAATTGGTTGCCGAAGGCGGTCAGAGGTGGCGTCTCCAGCAATTCCATCGCCGCACGGCGTTTCGGAATCGGACCGCCGAGTGCCGCCCGGCGTTCGCGCATGTAGCGCATCTCCGGGCTGTCGGCTGGCGGCCGATAGTAGGGAACATTTTTCAGTTCGTCGTCACCGATGGGGATGTCGAAGCGATCGCGGAAGGCCTTCAGGTCTTCCATATCCAGTTTCTTCAGGGAATGGGTTTCATTGTGGGCCTCGCCCGAACCGCCGGTGCCATAGCCTTTCACTGTCATTGCCAGTATCGCGGTGGGGCGATCATGCTCTGCAACCGCCCAGGCATAGGCCGCATAGACCTTGTACGGGTCGTGTCCGCCGCGGTTGAGGTACATGATGTCGTCGTCTGACATATCAGCAACCAGCTCCAGCAACTCCGGGTACTTGCCGAAAAAATGCTCGCGGGTATACGCACCGCCGTTGAACTTGTAATTCTGCAGTTCGCCGTCGCAGACCTCGTCCATGCGCTTCTGCAGCAGGCCGGTTTTATCCTTCTCCAGCAGGTGATCCCACTTACGGCCCCAGATCACCTTGATCACGTTCCAGCCGGCACCGCGGAAAATACCTTCCAGTTCCTGGATTATCTTGCCGTTCCCGCGCACCGGGCCGTCCAGTCGCTGCAAATTGCAGTTGATCACGAAATTGAGGTTGCCCATGCCCTCGCGCCCGGCGAGTGAGATCGCGCCCAGCGATTCCGGCTCGTCGCACTCCCCGTCGCCAACAAAACACCAGACCTCGCGATCGCCGTGGTCGATCAGGCCCCGATCCTGCTGGTACTTCATCACGCGCGCCTGGTAGATCGCCTGTATCGGGCCGAGGCCCATGGAGACGGTGGGGAACTGCCAGTAATCGGGCATCAACCAGGGGTGCGGGTAGGACGATAATCCGCCGCCATTCACTTCGCGGCGAAAGTTGTCAAGTTGCGCCTCGTCGAAACGCCCTTCCAGGAAGGAGCGCGCGTACATACCCGGCGCGCTGTGGCCCTGGTAGAAGATCAGGTCGCCGGGATGGCCGTCGTCGGTGCCGCGAAAAAAATGGTTGAAGCCGATGTCGTACAGCGTCGCGCTGGAGGAGAAACTCGAGATATGGCCGCCCAGTGCATCGTCGTTGTCATTGCCGCGCATCACCATCGCCAGCGCATTCCAGCGCACCAGCGAGCGGATGCGGCGTTCCATGAACACGTCGCCGGGCATCATTTTTTCTTCTGCCGGGGCGATGGTGTTGCAAAACGGCGTGGTGGTGGCGGAGGGCAGGCGCAGGCGCGAGCTGATGGCATGCTTGGCCAATTCCAGCAACAGGAAAGAGGCGCGCTCCGGACCCTCGTGCTTGACCACATCGTCCAGCGCATCCAGCCATTCGCGGGTCTCGAGAGGGTTTGTGTCTTCCTTCATGCCAGCCATGCCAACGCACACTCCAGTGATTCGGATCGAGGCGGAACTGAGCTACGCTCTAAATTCCAAGATAGAACCTGGCTGGCTGTCCGGTGGCAAAGTGCTCACAAGTGCCGGAAATATTGGGTCAAGCAAGGCACAAGAGCACAGCGGAAAGCATGCTGGTCCGCCATTGATACTACCGAAGCGGGGAGGACAAATCTATTTGGTTCCATATGGGAACTATAATTTAGGGCCTGAAACTCTTAATTAATGCCGGAGGCACTGCGTGCCCGAGGAGGGGACGGCTCGCCGGGTTACGAGTCCGGGGATGAAAGCGATCGCATTGTGCCTAGGGAGCCCACACCGCCGGACATGGGCATTTGGGTTCACATCTATCAGTAACAGAAATTTCCACCGAAACTTGCACTTCCCCCATCGGTGCCACCCCGCGCTGCACAGTCCGCAGCTGGCTCAACGGTATAGTCGCGCAGGCCGTCAAAGTACATGCCGTGCTGTTGCGGTGCGTCACCGCCGTTGACTATGGTGGCGGCTTCCGGGGTCAACTCCGGCGGCGATACGCCGCCACGCCCGTTTCGACGGGCGAAAAAGGCCCGGATCATGGCCATATCCGCAGCATATTGCGCATCGCGCTCCGCGCGCGTCGTTGCATTGATATCGTCCTCGTCCACCAGCGCTCCGGTCAGGGCATTCACATGGATCGCTTTTGCGTCTGCCTGCGTGTGCTGTCCCTGAAATGTCCAGATCAGCAATGGAAGCTTGGGATCCTTGTCGCTCACTTTAAGCTTGATACCGGAGACGCTTGTCAGTCCTCCGCGACGAGCCAGTTCATACGCATCCCGCAGCCCGACCTGTACACCCAGGAGCGGTGTCGGGACATATCCTGAATTGGGTGACCCCATATCGATAAACTTCGGGGCTACCGCCGCGGCGGCAGCGGCTTCAAATACCTCGGCCACGCCCGCCTGGCGGGCCGCCTCCATCTGGTCCGGGGGCGGCAGCAGACTCACGCCCTCAAAGTTGGCGTAGACTACGCCCAGCAACGTGCCGAGCTTCGGTTGATAAAACTGATACGTCACACTGGTAACGGTGGGTTGATTGACGGCAGGCAGTTGTATGTCGATTTCTGTCATGTAGGCTGGTTCACCACGCTGTTGCACCAACGCGATCGTCTTCTGCGCGAGTTCCAGCACGTGCGTGGGCCAATGGTCTGAATCCACTTCAAGCGTCGGGGCAGCGGCCGCCTCATCAGCCTTCGAACACGCCTCTACGCCCAGCACGGCCAGCAACACCATGCACAATCTACAAACGACCCCGGCGACAGATGCTGGCATAGCGATACTCCAGAATACCTGTAATAACTGCGACAAAAAAACCTATGCAGAACCGCCAGACTATAGTGGCTCTGTTTGCCTGAAGTCACGCCTTTTAAGCCGCCGGAAACGTTGGCGGGTCATCCGTCCATACTGTCCAGGGCAGCCAGGTAGTTTACGTTTTTCAGGATGCGGTCTACCCTGCTTTGTCTGGGTGAATGGGCCAGGTTTTCACCCTTGGGTGGCACAGCGGTGATGTCAGACAGGTTAATGACCAGGTCCAAGAGGCAAAATTCCATGCTTAAAGTATCTGTCGTTTTCCATCCTGTCCGGCCGCATCTGCACCGCCTTGGCCAGATCCTGGTCGTTGTTGCCATGCTCGTGGCTTTTTCCACTGCGACCCATAAAGCAGGGGCAGATGAAGGTGGCAACAGCGCTATTTGCAGGGAGCAATGCAACTACGATAGCAGTTCCTCCTGCTACTGGAGTTGCATGTCTGATCGCGGGCTCTACGACAGTGCTCCAGGTGGAACAATGGGCCCTATGCCAGCTCCGCCAACGCTCTATGGCGCCATCGCGGTCGACATCGATACACTCGCCACGGGTTATGTGAAAGACGTCGCGTCGCGCGAGGAAGCTGAACGGGGCGCACTGGAAAATTGCCGCAAAGCCGGCGGATCGGCATCCGGTTGCGAGGTGGCCGTGTGGGGCCACAATACCTGTCTCGCCCTGTCGACCAGCCTGGGAGGAAGTTCTGGTAATGCGTGGGGTTACGCCTGGTCCGACGACGGCTGGGTATCGCGGCGCGATGCTGTAAATGCGTGCCGCGAGCAAGGCGGCAGCAACTGCAAGGTGGCTGTCAGCCTCTGCACCGGGTGAGTGGACCTGAGTTGATTTTCTCCAAGGGTTAGGAGTCGCCCCGCAGCCGCGCCCGGATACGCATCCAGATGGCGGCCATGACAACACCGGGTATAGTGCGGCTGTCCCTCCGGACGATATGCGTCAGCGGACGATTCCCGGTGTCAAGCAAAGCCCGGCGTGCGCGATGCGTCGATCCACACTGCGCGTGATGTTGATCGGTTCACGACACGCTTCATCTCGCAAACCCAGATCTTCAAGTACGATACAGACGTCGCTCCTGACCTGAACATCAAGTACGTGACCGTCCAGCTCGCGCAACATCGCCATCATCGCGCGGTCATCGTCCGACTCGTCCGCTCTCTCCTCCAACACTATCTCGCTCTGATACCCACTGCAGCAATGATTCAACCCGCACCGTGGCAACAGCAACAGTTCCTCGAGTGGTCATTCAATCGTATAGGCAGCATGCCCGCGCTTGATCGCCTCGGCGGAGTCATACGCTCGCGCATCGCCCTTGGGCACAACACCCCACTTGCCGGGTGCCACCACCTGCAGTGAGTGGCGCTGCTTAAGGAAGACGCGCTCGAAGTAGGCCTTCCAGTCCGCCAGCGTGAGCGCCTGTACCGCGTCGGCCAGCGACTGGCGGCTGTCGAAGTTCCACTCCTTGCGGGCGATGGACTGCCAGTAGTACTCGGCGCGCTCGTTGAGGTTCTTGTCCGGGCGCAGGATGTCGCTGACCAGCGAGGCCTTGTGGCGCTCAAATTGCGCCTCGTCCAGCGTCGGCTCGACGCGCAGCATGAAGGCCTGCATCGCTCCCGCCACCGCATCGGCATCCGCGACCGGTGATTGCACCAGCAGCACGAGGCCGGGCACGTCCATTTTAGGGTAGTCATAAGCGCCGACCACGTAGCCCAGCTGTTGCTCAGTGCGCAATTCCTGGAAAAAGCCCGACGAGATGATCTGGGCAGTGAGCGCGGTGGCGGCCCTGTCCTGCCAGCTGGTGCCCGCACCCTGCAGGTACCAGGCAACCACAGAATCGTCGTGCGGTACGTCCACGGTATAGCGCAACGATTCCCCGTCGGCCAGTTTCAACACCTTGCGTTCGGGCAGTGCTGGCGCGGGCGCGTTGCTGACCACGCCTGAGAGCATACCGGACAGCTGCTCAACTTCGTTCGGGTTGTAATTGCCGTAGACCAGCACTTCCGCTGTCGCGCCCTGCCAGAACTGCTGTATATAGTCGTCGAGCGCGGCCATGTCGATGTTTTCCAGCGCCGTGATCATCACCTGCTCGCCCCACTCGCCGTACATGAGGGCTTCATTGAGATCATCCACTACCTGGCTGCTGGGGCGTTTCGCAACCGAGTTTTGCAGGCCGCGGACCATATCGCTGCGAATATCCTCGAAGCGCTGCTCGCTGAATGTCGGCTTGACGATGCTGTCCAACAAGCGCTGCAACAACAGCACCTGCTTGTCGTTGTAGCCACTGACGCGCAGGCTGATGCCCTGGCTGTGCTTGTAAATCTCGAAATTCATCCCGGCCAACTGCGCGGGATAGGCAAACTCGTTGACGAGGTCAGAAAGCAACGCGGCATAGAGCGCCGCTTGCGCGGTCTGGTCGGCTGTTTCGCCCACATCGGGCGAACGAAAATTGATATAGGTGACGCCTCTTGGAATCTTGAACTCATCGTCCGGCATGAACCAGATCTTCTGCCGATCGGCCTCCAGTGCGACCTGTGGAATCGCGGGCACCGGCTGCGGCAACGCCACCAGCGACACATCCTGTGCAATGAATTCATTCGGCGCGGGGAGATGCATGGCTTTTATGTCGGGGTCGTTGCTATCGCTGGCGGTAATTTGCGCTACGTCGAGCGGCTGCTGCGAATACGGCACCTGGTAAAACCTGGAGACCTTGTCGCCCTGCACGGCTGTATCGCTCAGCGTCACCAGGGCATTCCCGGGCCTGATCTGCTCCAGCAGTTCTGCCAGTAGTGCATCATCGTAGCGATCCATCATGTAGGGACCGCGCAGGATGTCCTCGGGCGCGTAGAACTGCATGCCGCTGGCCAATGCGCTGACGTAGCTCATCGGCTCCATCTGTTCACGGAAGCGAAAGGCGAGATCCGCCAGGCGCGACTGCTCATCGTACAGCCAGCGCTGCGGGCCTTCGGTGCGCAACAACTCCACATAGGCGAAGAGCAGTTGCAGGACGCGATCGGGGTCTGCCGCGCCCTTCTCCGTCAACGAGATGCTGACACTGAACAGCGCACCCCCTGGCCAGGAGAGGCCACTCCCTGCCGACAAGCCTTCCGCCAGTCCTTCCGCCTTCAATTGAGACAGCAGGCTGCCCTCGCCCTCGTGCCCGATCAGGTTGCCGAGGTAGGCCTGCGGATTGACGCGGTACTGTTCGCGGAAGTCGGGAGTCGGGAAAGACACATCCAGCTGCTGTTGCGTGGCCAGCGGTTGCACGCGCACCATCATTGGCAACTGCTCCGGCGAGAACAACGGTGTCTTGATCTCGGCCCGCTCATACGAGTGATTGGGCACCTGGCTGAACAGCGGGCGGGCCAGGGCTTCCAGCTCGTCCAGCGGCTGGGAACCCAGCACTACCAGGCGCATGATGTTGGCCGAGTAGTATTTATCGTAGAACTGAATCAATTCATCCCGGATTTGTGCGTCGGGGCGGTCCGCCAGCGTATCCAGCGAGCCTACCGTAAACTGGCTGTAGGGGTGTTCCTGGTTGGCGACTTCCTGCAGCACATCCAGCCCACGGCGATCATCGCTCTTCAGGCCCATCTGGTATTCCGCTTCCACCGCGTTCTTTTCCCGGTCGACATACTGCGCCTCGAAGCGCGGCGCAATGAAAAACTGGGCGAAGCGATCCAGCGCCTCCGGCAGGTTGGCGGTGTTAATGTCAAAGAAGTAGTTGGTGTTCTCAAAGCTGGTGTAGGCGTTGTGGCTGCCGCCGTGCTCTGTAATGAAGCGCTCGTATTCCGCCGCATCGGGGTATTTGTCCGTGCCCAGGAACAGCATGTGCTCCAGGAAATGGGCGAGGCCGGCGCGGCCGGGCGGATTGTCGCCGCTGCCCACCAGCACATCCAGCGAGGCGGCGGCTTTCGGGGTGCCGGGGTCGGAAATCAGCAGGACTTCCATCTTGTTGTCCAGCGTCAGCAGGCGGTACTGGTAGTCATCGTTCGGACTTTTGACCGGCTGCCCGGCAGGTGGCGACGTGGTGGCACAGGCCGCCAGCAGCAGGGCAACAACAAGACTAAGCAGGGGCGCAAGCCCTTGCCGGGGTTTCCATACAGACATCAGGGACTCCATCGAATTTGCGTGGTCTAGCTGGCCTGGGGAGGTATCAGCTCCGCGGAAGGCCAGGCGTTTATGATTGCCTTGATCAGTGTTGCCAGCGGTATCGCGAAAAATACACCCCAAAGGCCCCAGATACCGCCAAAAAAGAGCACCGCGAGGATAATGGCCACGGGGTGCAGATTGACCGCTTCCGAAAACAACAGGGGAACCAGCACATTGCCATCCAAAATCTGGATCACCAGATAGACCCCGACCATGGTATAAAATTCCGCAGACAGGCCCCATTGGAAGAAACCGACCATCACCACGGGCAGTGTCACGAGGGTGGCGCCTATATAGGGCACTATCACCGACAGCCCCACCAGCAAACCCAGCAGCGCCGCGTAATTAAGGCCCAACCAGATGAACGCGAAGTAACTGGCCAAACCGACAATCAGGATTTCCACCACCTTGCCGCGTGCATAGTTGGCAAACTGTTCGTTCATTTCACCCCAGATGCGCCGCAATAAAGGGCGCTCCGCAGGCAGGAAGCCGCCCAGCCAGTCCAGTAGCTGCTTCTTGTCCTTAAGGAAGAAAAACACCAGCAACGGTATCAGGATCATATACACCATCACCGTCAGGACGCCCGTGATGGACGCCAGCGAAGTCTTGACCAGAACCTGGCCCAGGCCGGCAAACTCCGCCTGCGCCATCGCAATCAGCCCCCCGATTTGTTCCCGACTGACTATGTGGGGATAACGATCGGGCAACACGCCCAGAAACTGTCGCACGCTCTCGAGCATGTCGGGCATTTGGCTGAGCAGGCTCAGCATCTGCCGCCATACCAGCGGCAGCAGCGCAAAAGTGAAACCGAAAAAAACACCGACGAAGACCAGGTAGGACACCGCAACGCCAAGCGAGTGGGGTAAGCCGATTTTCTGCAATTGCCCCGAGAGGCCCTGGGCGAGATAGGCCAGCACGATGGACGCAACCACCGGCGCCAGGATATCGCCAATGGTCATAAGGAGGATCACCGAGCCCGCCAGCAACACCAGCAGCAGCACCGACTCTTCCTCGGACAAGTAACGCCTGTACCACTTCGTGAAGATTTCCAGCATAAACAGCCCAAACAGTATTTCGTACCTGGAATTAACCAGCCTGGGTGACACCGCGACCGATTATACCGTCGAAGTCATTGGAAACGCTTTGATGTTCTCGTCATTCCGACGACTTTATGGATCAGGTTGCAGCGATTGCACAAGGTGGCACCGCGTTGAATCTGACCGGCTGTCGCCAGGACACGACGCGCGTTCTGGCGCCATCAGCTTTTCTGTAACAGGTAAGTGTACACGCCCTCCACCTCGGTGCTCTCAAGCAGGTGATGGCCCGACTGTTCGGCAAACACGCGAAAATCCCTCACCGAACCCTGGTCCGTTGCCAGGACGCGCAAGCGCTGCCCGACCTGCATGCCATTCAACGCGCGCTTCGCCTTCAACAACGGCATGGGGCACGCCAGGCCGATGGCATCCACTGTGATCAAGTCCGGTTCCGTCATGGTTCCCTGCGCGCCGCATTGCGTCGCGCCAGTATGCGCGATCATGTGGCGCTGCGCACCCTTTACACAGCGCCTACATTAGCAGGGATACGCCGGTATCCTCCGGCCCGGTCCGGGGTGCGGGCAACAAGCCATGCCGGCTCCTTCCCTCCACTATCCCCGCACTCATCCCCTCCATTACCCAGTTTGGGAAAGTAAGGCTTGTGCCGGCTGCGTTAACGACAATAATGGGCGGGCAGCACCCACCTGCCGCGGGCAACCTTGCGGGCGCTTCCATGACGCAAGATCCAGGCTGGGCGGCACCCTTCTTTGACCAATAACAAAGGAGTAAGCAGATGAAGATACTGTTTCGTGTACTGGTAGCCATACCGGCAATACTGTTTGTAGTGATGGGATTGCGTTGGGCAGTCGCCCCGGAGGGAGCGGCCACTTCACTGGGTATGACGCTGATGACCGGTGTCGGGCGCAGCTCACAGATTGGCGATGTCGGTTCATTTTTCCTCGCCATGGGCATCATGATGTTGATCGGCCTGGTCACGGGACGGCGCAGCTGGTTTCAGGCTCCCGCGCTGATGCTGGCACTGGCTGCGACATTGCGCGTGCTGGCCTGGCTGGTACACGACGCGGCACTCGCGCTGGACATGATTATCGTGGAAGTCGCGTTAGCCTCCGTGCTGATGATGGCATGTTCAAAACTCTCCCTGGATAAATAGCGCGTGAGCCGATCGTGCCGCGCGCAAGCCATTGCCCTGGTGATGGCGGTTGCGAGTGCCTGGCTAAGCCCCCTGCTGGCACAGGCGGCTGCGCGCCCCAATGTCGTACTCGTCATCGCCGATGACCTGGGCTTCACCGACATCGCACCCTATGGCAGCGAGGTGCAAACGCCCACGCTTTCCGCTCTGGCGGCAAATGGCGTGCGGTTCACCAACTACCACACGGCGGCCAGTTGCGCGCCAACGAGGGCCATGCTGCTGACCGGCGTCGACAGCCACCGCAACGGCGTTGCGAATATTCCCGAAACCATTCCACCCGAGCAGGCGGCGCATCCCAACTACCGCGGGACCCTCGGCCACAACGTGGCGACCGTGGCCAGCCTGCTGCAGGCTGCGGGTTACCACACCTACATGGCCGGCAAATGGCACCTGGGCCACACGCCCGATCTGCTACCGTTTCGGCGGGGCTTCGAACGCACGGTGACCATGGCGGACACCGGCGCCGACAACTGGGAGCAAAAGCCGTACCTCGCCATCTACGAGAAAGCCAACTGGTACGCCGATGGCGAGGAGTTCGAGCTGCCCGAGGACTTCTACTCGTCGCGCTTCCTGATCGACAAAACCATTGAGTTCATTGCCTCCAACGCCGGTGACGGGCAGCCCTTCTTCGCGTATATCCCGTTCCAGGCCGTCCACACACCGGTACAGGCACCACAGGAATTTACCGATAAATACATGGGGGTCTACGATAGCGGCTGGCAGGCACTTCGCCAGCAGCGCCGGGCCCGCGCAGAGGAGCTTGGCATCATCCCGCCCGGCACCGCCATGGTAGATATGTCCACTACCGGCGACTGGGAGTCCTATTCAGAAGACGAGCGGCGCTACCACGCCAAGCGCATGGCGGTGTACGCGGGCATGATCGACGCGATGGATCACCACCTCGGGCGGCTCGTCGCCTTCCTGAAGGAAACCGGGCAATACGACAATACAATATTCATCTTCACCTCGGACAACGGCAGCGAGGCCTCGGGCGGCGACGACCCACGCAGCCTGGCGATGCGCGCCGCGTTGTGGTGGCAAGGGTATGTGAATGACTACGACACACTTGGACAGAAAGGCAGTTTCAACGCCATCGGGCCCAGCTTCGCCAGCGCCGCGGCCTCCCCGCTGGATTTTTACAAATTCTATGCCGGCGAAGGCGGCATGCGCGTACCGCTGATCATCGCCGGTGAGCCCATCCCGACCACGGCGCGACTCACCAATGCCTTCGCCTATGTCACCGATATCACGCCCACCATTCTCGATGTGGCAGGCGTAAACCCGCCGAGCGGTCGCTTCGGTGGTCGCCCGGTGGAATCGATCATCGGGCGCAGCCTGCTGCCACTGGTTCGCGGCGACGTTGAGCGGGTGTACTCCGCCACCGATACCATTGGCTATGAACTGGGCGGCAATGCCGCGCTGTTCCAGGGCGACTATAAAATCGTACTGAACATCCCGCCCGTGGGCGACAACCAGTGGCATCTGTACAACATCGTCACGGATCCCGGCGAGACGGATGACCTGAAAGAGCACATGCCCGAGCGTTTTGAAGAGATGCTCGCCCACTACCGACAGTACGTCATCGACAACGATGTCCTGCCACTGCCAGCGAACTACGATCCCGTTTTCCAGGGCGTTGCCAACGGCGTGCTTGATCGCTTCGGTTTGCAGATACTGGTGGGGTTACTGGCCCTGCTCGTACTGCTGCCATTCCTTATTTGGTACCGGGCCAGGAATCAGGGAATTCCATACGCCGCGCCTTCCAACGTGCGCCAGCATCGGGCCCAAACAGGGGGGAGCAAATAAGCCTTGGCACAGGTTTCGCGCTTCCACTAAGATTGTGCCAGCCGGGGCGAGTGCCTCGCCACCATCGATTTCGCTGGCACCTCACGCGTTGATTCGATGCACTAACACCAACACTTCTCGGGCGGCACTCACCTCGGGTGCCGTCTCCATTTGCTGATCACACGAGCAGACGCCATGCCTGTCAGTCTTGGAACACCCCTCACCCCCAGCGCCAAAAAAGTCCTGTTCTGTGGCTCGGGTGAGCTGGGCAAGGAAGTAGCGATTGAATTGCAACGACTGGGCGTGGAAGTCATCGCGGTGGATCGCTATGCCAACGCACCGGCGATGCAGGTGGCCCACCGGTCGCATGTGATCAATATGCTGGACGGGGCGGCATTGCGCGCGGTCATCGAGACCGAAAAGCCCGACCTCATCGTGCCGGAAATCGAAGCGATCGCCACCGATACGCTGGCGGAACTGGAGTCCGAGGGTTTCACCGTCATTCCAACCGCAAAGGCCACGCAGCTCACCATGAACCGCGAGGGGATTCGTCGCCTCGCAGCGGAAGAACTCGGACTCCAAACCAGCGCGTATCATTTCGCGCAAACCAAAGAGGAATATGTGGCGGCGGTAAAAGACATCGGCCTGCCCTGCGTGATCAAACCCATCATGAGCTCCTCGGGTAAAGGCCAGTCGCTGGTGCGCAACGCGAGCGACATCGACAAGGCCTGGGATTACGCACAGGCGGGCGGTCGCGCGGGCAAGGGCAAGGTCATCATCGAAGGGTTCGTGGATTTTGATTTCGAGATCACGCTGTTGACCGTGCGGCATCGCGACGGCACTTCATTTTGCGCGCCAATCGGCCATCGGCAGGAAGCCGGTGACTACCGCGAATCCTGGCAACCGCAGGTAATGTCGGCCACCGCACTGGCAACTGCGCAGGAGATGGCGAAAAAAGTGACGACGGCATTGGGCGGCAAAGGCCTGTTTGGCGTTGAGTTTTTTATCAAGGGCGACGAGGTGGTGTTCAGTGAAGTGTCGCCGCGCCCGCACGACACCGGGCTGGTGACGCTGGTGTCGCAGGACCTCTCCGAGTTCGCGCTGCACGCGCGCGCGATTCTCGACCTGCCGATTCCCGCGATTCGGCAGAACGGCCCAAGCGCATCGAGCGTGATCCTGGTCAGTGGCGAAAGCCAGAATGTCAGGTTCGGCAATCTGGAGCAGGCCCTCGCCGTGGCCGACACGCAATTGCGCCTGTTTGGCAAACCGGAGGTGTCCGGTTCGCGGCGCATGGGTGTTGCACTGGCGCTCGGCGATTCGATCGAGCGCGCAAGGGAGATCGCCAACGCATGCGCCGCCGCCGTAACCGTGCAGTTGTAATCAGTTAACGCATTCGCAGCGACGCACCGGATGCGACATCTCAATTACAACCACCTGCTGTACTTCTGGACCGTCGCCCGCGAAGGGAGCATCGCAAAGGCGACCCACAGCCTGAACCTGACACCGCAGACAATCAGCGGTCAGCTTAAATTACTGGAAAAATCCGTGGGTGAGCCGCTGTTCCACAAAGTGGGGCGCGGACTCGCGATGACAGAAACCGGGCATACGGTTTTTCAATACGCGGAAGAGATATTCAATTTAGGCGCTGAACTGGCGTCTCGCGTAAAGAGCGGGCGCGTCATCGTGCCAGCACTGCTCACTGTGGGCGTCGTAAACTCCATCCCCAAACTGGTCGCGGCGCGGATACTGCAACCGGTGTTCGACTCAGACATGCCGATCAGGCTGGTGTGCATCGAAGGCGGCCTGGAGCCCCTGCTGGGCAGGCTGGCAGTGCACCGGCTGGACCTCATACTCTGTGATCGGCCGATTCCCTCCGGACTCTCTGTGAAGGCCTTCAGCCATGCATTGGGCGCAAGCGACATAAGCCTGTTCTGCCCGCTCGCGCTGTCACGGCGCTACAAAAAAAATTTTCCGCAATGCCTCAACAAAGCGCCGATGTTGCTGCCGACCCTGGACAATCCCATTCGGCGTCCACTGGATGACTGGTTCGAACAGCATAGCGTGTCGCCTACCCTCATCGCCGAGTTTGAAGACAGTGCATTGATGAAGGCCTTTGGCGAGGCGGGAAACGGGATTTTTCCGTCGCCCACCGCCATCAGTGACGAAGTCGAACAGATGTACCGCGTGCGCAGGATTGGCAATCCGATTCCCGTTCAGGAGGCATACTTTGCAATTTCTCCGGAACGAAAACTGAAGCATCCCGCCGTGCTGCGCATCATCGACGCGGCGCGGGCCCAATTGCTGCGGCGCTGACTCCTCTCAGTGACGCAGCCATTGCGCGTCCGATAGCAGGCAGATACCGCCGCTGCGAGCGAGCAGCGGTCTCACCGCTTCCAGCAAGCGCTCGATTTTCACCATGTCATCACAGGCGACCAGGACAAGGCTGTTACTGGATTGTCCGGACAGTTCATCCGCACGGCGCACGCCCCTGTCCCCGGAACCGCGGACTTCGGGAATCAGCGAGTAGCCAGGGATGTCCAGTTCTTTGAACACGGCGATGAGCGCAGGCACCATCGGCGTTTCGATAACAATTTCTATACGCTTGCAGGGTTTCATAACAGCCACCGGATTGCCGCATGATAGGCAGGGATGCCGACCAGCAGGTTGAGGGGAAAAGTGATCGCCAATGACATCGTAAGGTAGCTGCCCGGATTGGCTTCTGGCAGCGCCAGGCGCATTGCCGCGGGAACCGCGATGTACGATGCGCTAGCCGCCAGCACGACCAGCAGGAGCGCGTTGCCCTCGGACAACCCCAGGAGCACGGCGAGGGCCAACCCGACCAGCGCATTCAGTGCCGGCAACAACATGGCGGCTAACAACAGGGGTCGCATGGAGCGTCCATCCGAGCCAGTAGTTTTCGTTGCAGGCAAATCACCAAATCGGCGCGCGGCGACAATGCCCATGTCGAGCAGGAACAGGCACAGCAATCCCAGGAACAAATCCTTAACCAGCGGCTCAACTTTCTGCATGCCATCGGCACCGGTAATCCAGCCAATCAACATGCTGCCCAGAATCAGTAGGACGGAGCCGTTGAACAGCGCTTCCCGCAGCAACGCTTTCCAGGACACGTTTTGCACTGCGCCGCGCTGCTGGCCGCCGTAGTATTTGTACAGCACGATGCCCACGATGATCGCGGGTGACTCCATGAGCGCCATGGCCGCCACCAGGTAACCGCTCCACTGAATGCCGAGCATGTCGAGATAACCGGTTGCGGTAACGAACGTCACGGCGCTCACCGAGCCGTAGGTAGCCGCTATCGCGGCCGCATCAGCCAGCGGAAACCAGCGCCTCAGCAACACGAATGTGTATACCGGGATTAGCGCCGACAATGTCACGGCGCCCAGCAGTGTGAGCAGCATGGTGGCGTCAATTGTCGATTCTGATATCGCAACGCCGCCCTTGAAGCCGATGGCGAACAACAGGTAGAGGGACAGCGATTTGGCGATCTGCGCCGGGATTTCCAGATCGGATCGCACCAGGACGGCGGCGACACCCAGGAAAAAAAACAGCAGCGGCGGCGAACTGAGGTTGCTGAGGAACACCGACATCAGTGCTGGCTTTCCTGTTGCAGCGTGTCGGACTGCTGTGCCACCTTGTCCCGCATTGTCCGCCGGTGGTCGTGGAGACGTTCGCGCAACACCGGGTCGGAAGCGGCAATAATCTGCGCGGCCAGGAATCCCGCATTCGCTGCGTTATCAATCGCGACAGTGGCCACTGGCACGCCTTTCGGCATTTGTACGATGGACAACAGCGCGTCAATGCCCTCCAGCTTGGTAGCGCTGATAGGCACGCCGATCACGGGCAGCACTGTCAACGCGGCCGCCATGCCCGGCAGGTGGGCGGCGCCACCCGCGCCGGCGATGATAACCTGCAGTCCGCGCTGCTCGGCCGTACTGGCGTAGGTGTGCAACTTGTCCGGCGTGCGATGCGCGCTGACGATGTCCATTTCGTAGGGTATGCACAATGCGGTGAGTACTTCCGCCGCGGCGCGCATGGTTGCCAGATCCGAGTCGCTGCCCATGATAATACCGACCAATGCCTGCATGCTTACCTCCCGTGGTGACTTTGTGCGAGCTGCGCCAGCGTCTGCCTGGCGAGATCCAGCGCTTCGCCGGCACCATTGGCCAGCGCGTTGATGTGTCCCATTTTTCGACCCGTGCGGCCTGGGGTCTTGCCATACCAGTAGACGGATACATCGCCCTGCGGATTCCTGGTAACAGTGGGGCGCGCAGGGGAGCAGGCGTGAAGTTCGTCCGCATCAAGAATATTGACCATGGCCGAAGAACCGAGCGACTTGATAGCAACCAGGGGAAGCCCCAGGACCGCGCGCACATGCTGCTCAAACTGCGAGACATTGCAGGCATCGAGGGTGAGGTGCCCGGAATTGTGGACACGAGGCGAGATCTCGTTGATCAACAGCGCTCCGCCGTCAGTCAGGAACATTTCGACCGCGAAAACGCCCACGCCATTGAGCGCGCTGACGGCCTCTGCGGCAATGCACATCGCCTCGTCGCTTTTCGCCGGCGTGATCGACGCCGGCATGGTCACGGCAATCACCGTGTTCAACTGGTGGTCAAACTGCATGGTCATCGGCGGATAGGCCTGCAACTCCCCTGTTTGTGTGCGCGCCACAATGACCGAGATCTCCGTGCTGCCCGGCAGGAACGGTTCCACGACGCTGGGCGTATCCCACAATTGCCCGGCGGAGGTGAGGCTACCGATAATCTGCACCCCGCGGCCGTCATAACCACCTGTGCGCGTCTTTTGCACCACAGCCAGCCCGAGTTTCGCGGTCAGCTCGCCAACAGCAACGGCATTCCCTGGCAAAACAGTGAATGGCAAGGTGGGAAGATTCTGCTCGCGTAGCCACGCCTTCTGCGTGCCCTTGTCCTTCAGCAGTCGCAGGGTACCTACTGCTGGAAACACACTGACGCCACCCGCACGCTCAGCCCGCTCCAGTTGCGACAACCAATCCTCAGGTACTGCTTCTTTATCGAAAGTCACAATATCGCAGCGCGCGATAAACCCGTCGATTGCCGCCTGATTGCCGCTTTCGAGCCGGAAGGGCCAGTCGGCGATATCCAACGCGGGCGCATCGCCGGGCTGGGACAGGACGGCCACCTCCACGCCAAGCGCCTGCGCGGCATGGCACAGATAGAGCGCGAGTTGCCCGCCGCCCACGATGCCCAATCGCCTCATGAGAACAGCGTCCCTGCGGCAGCACTATGCGCAGCGGGGTCATGCGCCTGACCGTGCGAGCCGTATGCCTGCATACTTGATTCCTTTAACGGAGCGGTGCGCAATCATAAGCAGGAACACCATTCTGACAATTCGATTTATTTTTAGCGTTTATTCGCTTTTAACGAAGTAATCACTCAGCACTCGCATTAAAAAAATGCACACAATGCGTTTTCGTCCACAAAGGGAGCGCATACTCTCCCCACCATGATCGAAAAGAGAGTAGACAAATGTGGCTACAGACGAGTTGTGACCTGGGATTTGAGATTGCCGTACCAACGCCTTTTGTGCTGATGCTGCGCCCGCGCAGCGGTGCGCAGCAGTGGATTGCCAGCGAGCAGTACTGGTTGTCACCGAGTGTACCGGTGTTCGAGTTCACGGATGTCTACGGCAACCTGTGCCAGCGACTGGTTGCACCGGTTGGCGCTTTCCGCGTGCACACCTCGGCACAGGTGATGATTTCCGATTCGGTGGACCGTGCGCCCGACGCACCCTTCATCGACGTGCAAAACCTGCCTGATTCCATACTCTGCTACCTGCTGCCCAGCCGCTATTGCGAATCCGATCGCTTCGGCCAAATGGCCAATGAGATTACGGCGGGACAACTCCCCGGCTATAACCAGGTGGCTGCCATTGAGGCGTGGTTGCGCGACACCATCCGCTTCGATCCGTACAACGGCGATGTCTTTCTCTCTGCGATTGAGATCAACGCCCGCCAGTGGGGCGTGTGCCGCGACCTGTCGCACCTCGGTATAGCCCTGTGCCGCAGCCTCAGCATCCCGGCCCGCATGGTGGTAGGTTATCTATATGGCCTGCAGCCGATGGACCTGCACGCGTGGTTCGAAGCCTATGTCGGTAATCGCTGGTATTCGTTCGATGCCACGCAGCGGGCGATCAGCGGGGGCTATGTGGCCATAGGCTACGGCCGCGATGCTGCCGACGTCGCGGTTTACAATCAATTTGGCCCCGCGCTATTGCCCGCCGAAAAGCGGGTCAGTGTCGAACTCGGCGCACCGCCGAGCGGCGCCAACTGAGGCGCGTCAGCGCCAGGCTCGCGGGGCGACGGGCACTGGCCGTGCTATTGCTCTTCGGGAATCTGGTGAAAATCGTCGGTGAGCAGGCAGTCATAGCGTCGCGTATCGTAGTTCGCCAAGGCCTCTATATCGGCGGTATCGATGATGCCTTTCGCGGCGGCTTCCCGTAATGCATCGGCGATCTCCACGGCTTCGAGTTCGCCCTTGCCGCGTGCGCGCGCGAAGGCCTGCCACACATCATCGACCTGCAACAGCAGGCTGTACGTTGTTTCCAGCCGACCAACGGCGTCGTCCGGGTCGTCGCTGACAAACACCATTTCACTGAAGCTCGCACGCACGGGATTGGGCTCCATTATCAGCCCGCCCAACATCCGCACCAGGTTGTCGTCCGGAGCCCGCACAACGCTGCCGGGTGGCAGGCAGAGGAGTTTCAACAACCACCCAAGCCCGCGCACCGGAAAATTCTGGCAGAAGGCCGCCAATGCACTCTGCGCGTTATAAAGCGCGCGCCGCACCGCATACTCCGCATGCGCAGTCGCCGCGGCGCTCTGCGCACCGGCGTCGTGATACTGCAAAATGCTACAGGCGATGAACAGTTCACTGTGTATATCGCCCAGGCGAGCGGACAACAGTTCGCTGCGCTTGAGGTTGCCTCCCAATACCGCCAGCGCCACATCCGCACTGCACGCAAGGGCGGCGCTGATCTGCCCGATGCGCCGATACCACGGACGGCTGAAGCGGCTGGCAGACGGCGGCGCTGGCAAGCATCGGGTCAGCGCGAAAGCAGACACCAGAAGCCGCGACGCGTTGCTTGCGACATGACCGAGGTGCGCGAGGAACAGCGGCTCAAAGGCATCAATGCCCGCCTGTTCATCCTCGCGCTGCAGACACTGCATCTCCTTGAGCAGATAAGGATGGCAGCGCAACGCGCCCTGACCAAATATCATCAGTGAACGGGTGAGGATATTGGCGCCCTCTACGGTAATCGCCACCGGCAGTGCGTGGTAGTTCGACGCCAGGAAATTGCGCGGTCCGAGTTGAATCGCTCGACCACCCACAACGTCCATCCCGTGATTCACCAGATCGCGCATCCGTTCCGTGGCGTGGTACTTCGCCATCGCGGTCAGCACGGAGGGAGCGCCTTCATCCAGTCCCCGCGTCACCATCTGGCGCATGGCCTCCAGCATATAGGCGCCGGCCGCTATCTCCGCCGTGGCCTCCTGCACGCCCTCGAACTTGCCAATTTCCGTATTGAATTGCCGACGGATTCGGGCATAGGCGCCTACGGTGAGATAGCACATCTCGCCACTGGCCGTGGCGAGTGCCGGGAGAGAAACGCCGCGACCTGCGGCAAGGCACTCGATCAACATGCGCCAACCTTTACCGGCCATGTCGGCGCCGCCGATGATCCAGTCCACGGGAATAAATACATCGTTTCCTTTGATGGGGCCGTTCATAAAGGGAGCGCCCGGATCGTGGCGCCTGCCGATCTCGATCCCGGGGTGGCCTGCGGGCAGCAGCGCGCAGGTAATGCCATAGTCGACGGTGTCGGGATCGCCAAGCAGTCCTTCGGGATCGCGCAACTGGAAGGCGAGGCCAACGACCGTTGCAACCGGAGCCAGCGTAATCCAGCGTTTGCTGAACGTGAGCCGCAGGCCAATCACCTCACTGCCCTCGAATTCACCGCGACAAACAATACCAAGATCAGGAATGGCGCCAGCGTCGGAACCCGCCTCCGGTCCGGTGAGGCCGAAGCACGGCAGCTCGGAGCCGTCGGCCAGTCCCGGCAGCCACCGTCGTTTCTGCTCATCGGTGCCGTATTTCACCAGCAGTTCGCCGGGCCCCAGCGAATTCGGCACCATCGCCGTTACTGCAACCGTGATGGAGCGGCTGGCAATCTTGCTCATCACCCTGCTCTGGGCGTATGGACTGAAATTCCTGCCGCCATACTCCTCCGGGATGATCAGGCCAAAGAAACCGTGCTCACGCAGGTACCGCCACGTCTGCGGCGACAAATCGTGGCGCTGCTGGATATCCCAGTCATCAATCAGGCGACACAATGCCTCGACTTCATGCTCCAGGAACGACTGCTCCGCAGCGGTCAACAGTGGGGGAGAAATGCGAGCGAACACTTCCCAGTCTGGCGAGCCACTGAACAAATCCTTTTCCCACCACGTAGTGCCCGCTGCCAGCGCTTCCTCTTCTGTTTTGCTCATTGCGGGCAGGGCTTTCTTGAGCAGGCGAAACGCGGGCTCGGTGATGACGCGGCGGCGCAATGGCCGGACATTCAGCAGCACAGCAACCACCACCAGCGGCAGCAGCACAATCCACATGCCGGCGCTGGAAATCGTGAGCAGCACGGTGCCCGCCAACACAATCGCCGTGCCCGCTCGCAGGGTCGTGTTGTAGTGGAACACAGCGACAACAAGGGCAATAAACAGGAGCAGCGATAGCAACATAAAACCTCCGATGGATAAGCGGCAGCGGCGTCCTCTCTCCACTAACTCAGGTAGCAGTGCCACACCGCGCAACAGCACTAATAATCTGCCATCACGCAGAATGCCACCGACACGTCTTCTCTAGCACCCTTTGTGCCAGTACACGTCAGATCGACGTTCGACACCACGCCTCAATGTGGCACAGGTCTTGCGACGAGTGATGTGACGTGGCGCACTCAGCGGCACACATACGTGGACAACAAGGAGAAGCATATGCTTAATCTGGCGTTGACGTTTTTAATCGTCGCATTGATAGCCGGCGTCCTGGGTCTCACGGGAATCGCTGGAATCTCTGCCAACATCGCCTGGATACTGTTCGTCGGCGGCCTGGTCCTGGCGATAATCATGTTTGTGATGGGTAGGAGGCCACCGCTGTAGCACTCCTTCCTTAGCTCGCCACTGCTCGAGACAGGTCACTGTGTCGTCAGTGGCGATTCCCTCTACCGTTCCGATTAACTTTCGCCATATTTTCACGAACTTGTAAAAACTACATGCCCCATTGACCTGCTCATCAGCTTTCGCCACACAACTACAACGCAAAACGGGGCCATTTCGCAGCCGGCATTCCAAAATTGCGCTGGCATGTTTTCTGCATACTCACTCTTGCACGCTCGCCGCTACCGGCGAATCCCTCGAATCCGAATCAGGAGCATGACCATGACAGCCACTAACCCGACGACAGCCACGAATAGCCCGATGTCAACGCAGGATCACACCACAGGCGGCGGTACCGAAAACTTCAGCACCACTACCGCCAAGATAACCTCTGCCGCGCATACAGCGGTGGACATCGCAGCGGAAAACCTCGCACATGCAGAAAAGGCGCTGCGTGAGGCGCGCATCAGCGCCGGGGAAAAAGTGAGCGAAACCGCGCAGCAGGCAAAATCCTATTCCGAGGACGCTTTGGCCACCGTAACGGCCTACGTAGGCCATTACCCGCTGCGCTCAGTTGGCATTGCATTGGCCGCAGGCTTTCTATTGTCCGCGCTGTTGAAGAAATAAACTGGAATGGACAATCCAACAGGACAGGGACTTGGGTCCACGGAACACCGGCAACCCACCCAGCAGGCCAGGGAGAACCCGTCTTTGGACGAGTTAGTCTCCAGCGCCCATGAACTGTACTCTGATACCACTGCACAGATCAGGGACATTGGAGAACTTGCCTTCATGGAACTTGAACTGGCCATCCGGTCGCTGCAGTGGGGAATCTGGACACTGTTCATGTTCGGCGCTTGCAGCGTCATGGCCGGGACGTTCCTGCTGCTGGCAATTGTTCTGTTGCTCATGGAGAGTAGCTTCCCGCCGGCGACTGTAATGCTCTTTTGCAGCGTGTTCAGTGCAATAGCCGCATCCTTCCTGTTTCTAGGCCTCAAGTCGCTCACCAAGCGGATGACTTTCAGGAATTTGAGACGCCATCTGACGCAGGCGAGGAGACGGGAATCATGTCGAACATTGATCATGCGATTGCCACTCATCGCCTGACTCTGGGCCGGAGGCGCCAGAGGATACGCCAGCAACTGTGCCAATTGCGCAGCGATGCCAGAAGCTATTGCGCAAAACCGTCCACGCTCATCGGCGCATTCCTGGCGGGAACGGCTCTGGGGGCGCTCTCCTCACCGCGCGTGCACGACGGGCAGAGACAACACTCGTCTGCTTCTACAAGGGGCGACTCGTTCCTGCGCGAACAAGCCATCGCGGCACTGAAACTACTGACTGCGAACGCCCTTGTCGGATTGTTTGCGCGTCTGCGCCACCTTGCAGGAAGTGAGCGCGTTTGAAGGGAAAAGCGCGAAAATGCGCAGGCATTGATGCACGACGCACCTCGGTAGTAGATAGAGCACGCAGAGGACTACGGTATGGAACTTGGCGGGATTGTTGGATTGGTCATTATTGTGGTCGATCTCTGGGCGATTTTGCGGATTATCGGCTCCAGCGCTCCGGTCAGTGCCAAGATACTGTGGTCGCTGCTGATCATCGTTTTACCCGTAGTGGGCCTGATTATCTGGTTCGTGGCAGGACCCCAATAGGCTCGTCCACTCACTGGAAAGTACCGGGTCGCTCATTGGACTATTCGCTATAGAAGCCCATAATCAACTCAGGATTCTCGATCAGCGCAACCGCAAATTTCAAAATATCGTGTCCCATTCCGGATTGCCACGGGAGTAGCCATCTTTGACAACATATAGTCTGATTCTGGATTCGGATGCAGCGCACGCTGAGCGATTGTCGCATTTCTGCAATGACGTAGGCGCCGAAGTTCTGTATGCCACCAACATTGAAGAGGCGCTGGTTGCGCTGAGAAGTCACGCTGTCACCTTCGCCTTTATCGAACTACATGGCGGCGCCGAAGATGACCAAAGCAGCGGCTTGATGTTATTGGAATCCGGCGCGCTGGCCGATGTTGAGGCTATGTTCATGAGTAATCATGACAATCCCAGGCTAGCGGACGACGCTATTCGCCAGGGTGCCAGCTACTTCTTCTGCAAGCCCTTCGATCCGCTGGTGCTAGGCCCGATCATGCGGGATATCGTCGTGGAGTCGCTGCCCACCGCGGAACCTGATGCAGAAGACGCCCCCTGTGCAGTCGACCAGTTTGGTTTCCTGCGCGGCAGTTCCCCGAGCATGCGCAAACTGTACCGCCTCCTGCGCAAAGTGGCGCAGACCGATGCCAGCCTGATGATTGTCGGAGAGAGTGGCACCGGAAAGGAGCTGGTGGCACAAACCGTCCATACACTGTCGCCCCGCTCCGCCCAGCCATTTATCTGCGTCAATTGCGCCGCAGTGGCGGAATCGCTGATTGAGAGCCAGTTGTTCGGACACGAGAAGGGCAGTTTCAGCGGTGCGCATAGTCGGCATCGCGGCCTTTTCGAGCAGGCCGATGGCGGGACTCTTTTCCTGGATGAAATCACGGAAATGGATATCAACATGCAGAGCAAATTACTGCGGGTGCTGGAGACGAGGATGTTCCGCAGGCTGGGCTCCGAAGAGGTGATCAGCGTCGATGTACGATTCCTGTCCGCGACGAACGTCTCGCCGGACAACGCGGTCAAGCAGGGCAAGCTGCGGGAGGACCTTTACTATCGACTCGCCCAGTTCCCGATCTACGTACCCCCGCTGCGACAGCGCCAGGGCGACATCGCTGGCCTGGCACAGCACTTCCTCAATGCCCTGAACGAAAAGCATGCGACCAACATTGTGTTTACCACCCAGGCACTCGATGCGATCTCATCCCGCTCGTGGCCAGGCAATGTTCGCGAATTGAAAAATCTTGTGGAGCGCGCCTATATTGTGTCGGACGGGTTCATTAAAGCCGTCGATCTCCCAACGCCGGTTTCGATCCCAACGTTCGCCAGGGAAGATCACCAACCCCGAGAGGTCGACGGAGCAGAAATCCTGGTGCCCGTGGGTATACCCCTGGCGGATGCCGAGAGGACGTTGATACTCGCAGCGCTGGAGCGAAATTCTGGCGACAAAAGGACCACCGCGGAGGAGCTCGGCATCAGCCTGAAAACACTGTACAACCGACTCCGGGACTACGACTCACAATCGTCCGATTCGGATATATCACCCGAAGCCTGAGAATTATGATCTCGGGACTGGCCGAATTTGGTCAGCTTGAAAGATTGCAGTTGCTCGTCGAAGCGCAGGTTGGGCCAATCCAGATGAATCGTCTGCCACGCCGTTTGCAATTCCAGATACTTGAGCCTGCCCGAATCCGCATCGAACGCGCAACGCACGATGTTTCCCAGCTTTTGCCCTTGTAAACCCAGTACCGGCCAATCTCGTGTTGGGCGGACAAACAATGTTTGCATGGTTCTCTCTGTTCCTGAATGCGTTGGTATTGCGACCTACCTTGCGAGCGCAGCGACAACTACCAATACCAACACGTCGGTTAATGTGAGCCAGCCGGTGTAATTCTTACATTGCGTTTGTAACATTCGATCACACCTTACGACAATTACATCTCCCGCTATGCAGTCGCCCTGCGCTTGACTGCACGGTTTTCGAAATTCTCGGCCGCAAACTCCCAATTAAGGAGGTGGGCGATGACCGCTTCCAGATGCTTCTCACGCTCATTCTGGTAATCCAGGTAGTAGGCGTGCTCCCATACATCGATCGTCAGCAGCGGGACTTGCGCCGCCGTCAGCGGATTGTCGGCATCGCCGGTACTGGTGACGCACAGTGAAGACGCGTCATTGTCGAATATCAACCACCCCCAGCCCGTACCAAACTGACCCGCAGCGACCGTGCGCAATTGCTCCTGCAGCGCGTCCATGGAACCAAAGTCGCTTCGATCTGCCTGAGCAGCGGACCTGCCGTAGGCGCGGCATTGCTTCCCGGTTCGATGCTCCGCCAGTAAAAATCGTGGTTCCAGACTTGCGCGGCGTTGTTGAACACGTCGCCATCGGACCCCCGGACAATTTCCTCCAGTGTCAGCGCCCGACGCTTGTCGTTCGCCAGCGCTTTGTCCAGCTTGTCCATATATCCCTGGTGATGCTTGTGATAATGAATACCTACAGTACGCTGGCTGATGTAGGGTTCCAGCGCGTTTTCGGCGAATGGGAGTGGTGCGAGTTTGAAGTCCATATAGTCACCTCGAATGCCTGTAGTGGATCGGAATCGTCAACGTCATTGAGCCGTGTCATATTCAATAAAGCATGTTCTGTGCCATGCTGAGAAAATACGGTGCGCATTCACTTGTGAATGCGCTACGCGAACGGGTCAGACGATGAACAAAAAAGTGCATGAGCTTGTCAACCAGATCCGCCAGCTGGAAGAAGAGTTGAGAGAAGCCCTGCTGGAGCAGGAAGCCAAACTCTCGTATCAGCTTGAAGGATCGAAGGTCAGGTTTGACCAGGCGGTGAAATCCGCGCACAAGCGCCTGAAAACAGGTCTTTTCACCTGGCTGCGCAACAGCCGCCCACAGAGCTTTCTTTCCGCCCCGTTTGTCTACGGCATGGTGCTGCCGATTGGACCGCTCGATATCTCGCTAACCTGTACCAGCAGATTTGCTTTGGCTGTACGACATACCCCGGGTCATCCGGTCTGATTTTATTGTCATCGACCGACACCATCTGGCCTACCTCAATGTGATCGAGAAGCTGAATTGCATGTACTGCGGCTACGGCACAGGCGTCATCAATTACGCCAGGGAAATCATCTCTCGCACCGAGCAGTACTGGTGCCCGATCAAGCATGCGCGGAAAGTCGTCGATGCCCACTCTCGCTACAAGACATTTCTCGACTACGGCGACGCCACTGCCTATCCGATCGAACTGATGGATTTTCGCGCCGCGTTGAAAGAAGACAATACGAACACGCCTCCCGAAGCATAGAACAGGGTGTTTGCACCAACCGCCCTGCTCGCCTGATCGCTTCCAGGATTTTG
Organism: Haliea sp.; assembly: GCA_016704305.1. GTDB lineage: Bacteria > Pseudomonadota > Gammaproteobacteria > Pseudomonadales > Halieaceae > Marimicrobium. The sequence goes on from JADJAL010000024.1 coordinate 33,859, forward strand.
CCGTGTGGTGTTCAGCTATCGACCGAGCGTATCGCGCGCACGACTTTTTTTGGCAGCTTCACTTTCAGATGGTCGTTCTTCTGCAGCTCCGCGCTGGCCTTGTCCGCGTTCACGGCACAGGGCAGCTGCACTGCGTGGAAAAAGAACTTGCTCCGCGACTCCGACTGCGCGCCGTCGCCATCGCCCTGCGAGCGCGACTCCCGGTGGGACCCGAGGATTTTCAGGGTGTCGCCTGCAACCTCGATCTCGATTTCCTCGGGCTGAAAGCCGGTGAGGTCACAAGAAACCACGATGTGATTCTTGTGCTCGGACAGTTCCAGATGGACGGGCGCGAGAATCTCCGCCTGCGCGTGCAGCCAATCACTCTCGGCATCGCCGGCATCGGGGGAACGTTTCGCGAACAAATGGTAGGCGCGCTCCCGAATCTTGTCCTGCATGCGTTCAAATGAGCGGCCCAGGGATTGGCCAACGGAAATTTTCGCTTGGTTACTGACGTTTACGGCTTCCACGATATCACCTCCAACAGGGAATGATTCCACGAGCAACGGTGAAATTATTCCAAAGCGCAGCAGGGGTGTCGTTGCGGTGGATCAATGAACGGACGAATTGCACGCGGGCGGCCCTGCACATGCTGGCGCAGCGGCTGCCTATGCCTTCAACTGCGTCGGGAGCGTCGCCTCCGAAGGGTCAGCGAGTTGCCGCCGGTGCGCTGCCAGTAACTGCCTGATCCGCGCGGCCAGGCCTTGCGGCACCTGCTGCCAGGCGAAGCGCCAGCGCCAGTTACCCACGGTGGTGCCGGGCGTGTTCATGCGGCTGCGGCCGTCGAGCCCGAGGAAATCCTGCCAGGGGATAATGGCGGTATCGGCGCGCGATGCCATGGCCTGGTGGATCAGCATCCACGGCATGCTCTCGTCGAGATGGCCGAAGTAGGCGTACACCCGCTCGCGGGTCGCGGCGTCGAGGCTTTCGGAACCAGCCGAGCGTGGTGTTGTTGTCGTGCGTGCCGGTGTACACGATATCGCCGCGCTTGTGCATATGGTTCAGATACGGATTGTCGGGGCTGCCGTCAAACGCAAACTGCAATACCACCATGCCGGGCAGCGCGAACTCGGCGCGCAACGCTTCCACGTCGGCGGTGATCAAGCCGAGGTTCTCGGCCACCAGTTTCAACTCGGGATAACGGCGGCGCACCGCGTGCAGCAGTTCCCGGCCCGGAGCTTCAACCCAGCGGCCCTCGCGCGCGGAGGTAGCCCCGGCGGGAATCTCCCAATAGGCCTGCAGCGCGCGGAAGTGATCGATACGCACGATGTCAAACTGCCTGGCCGCGGAATCAAAGCGCTGCAGCCACCACTCGAACGCGGTGCCCTGCATGCGCTGCCAGTGGTACTGGGGATTGCCCCAGAGTTGTCCCTCGGCGCTGAAATAATCCGGTGGTACGCCGGTGACGGTGATCGGCTGGCCCTGCTCATCGAGGTCGAACAGGTGCTGGTGCGCCCACACGTCGGCACTCTCCAGATGCACGAAGATCGGGATATCGCCAAACAACTGCACATCGCGCGCCGCCGCATAGGCGCGCAGCTCACGCCATTGGCGATCAAAGATGAACTGGCGAACACGCAGGCGATCGAGTTGCGCGGCCAATTGCGCGGCCATCGCGTCGCACGCAGTGGGGTCCCGGTCGCGCAATCCAATGGGCCACTGCGCCCAGGAGCGCTGTTGCTCGGCATCACGGAACGCCCGAAAGCGCACGTAGTCTTCCAGCCAGAAAGCACTGTCCTGCAGAAATTGCGCATAATTCTGCGCCATGGGCGATGTCGGCGCCGCGTCGCTGCGCGCAAGAAAAGCGTCGCAGGCCTTATCGAGTACGCCATATTTGGCATCGGGGTTGGCCGCGCCCTGCGCTGCCTGTTCCGCGGAAAGCAAGCCGCGCTCTACCAGCCACTGCAGGTCAATCAGGTCCGGATTTCCCGCGTGGACGGAGAAACACTGGTAGGGACAGCCGTCCGGGTGCGTGGGGCCGAGCGGCAATACCTGCCAGATGCGCAATCCCGCGTCGGCGATCAGGTCGACAAAGCGGCGCGCATCGGCGCCGAAATCACCGCAGAAGCCGGGGCCGGGCAGGCTGGTCGGATGCAGCAACACGCCGGCCTGGCGCATGGCCTGGCGGGATTTTTTCACGCGCCACCCTCGCTGTGCTGGCGCATGACGCCACCGCGACTGGGGTGGCCGCCGCCACGGGAAATAATTTCCGCGAGGTAGGCGGGCGCCTCCAGATGCAACATCTGGTAGAGGTTGGCGAGGTGCATGCGATACAACTGGTCGAACTGGTTGACGGTGGCCGAGGGGTTGTAATCGCCGAACCACCAGAACCAGTCAGAGCCTTCGCAGATCGCCAACTGGCGCTCCGCGGCGGCGAGTTCCTCCGGGGTGAGGTTGCCGGCCGCCACCTGTGCGTCGAAGCCCTGCTTCGCCTCCACCAGTATCTCCCAGCCGCGATTCTTGTCCGGACTGCCTATCCAGGTGGAAAAGGTGCCGTACACCCAACTGCCTGCGACCAGGTGCTCCTCCCGCGCCGGGCTGGGCGATTTCTCGCGCTGGAATTGCTCGAACGTGGTCATTTGCAGCAGCGGGTTTTTGGCCAGGCTGCGGTAGAGCTGGCTGAGGAAGTGATAGCCATTCTCGGGGTAGTACTCCCACGCGTTCTCGCCATCCAGGATGATCGTGATCAGGCAGTCGTCGCGGTCCGGGCAGGCCCTGGCGATATTCTCCATGTGGCCTACCAGGTTCGCCACCGCGTCATCGGCATGCCAGTCGGAATAACTGAAGCCGATCAGGTCGGAGAGACCGTCATCGCGAAAGAAACAGTCGAGGGCGACGTCGCCGAAACGGTAGACCCGGTGACTGCAGGATTTGGATGCCGAGTCGTGACTGTTGTTGAGGACATTGCCACCGCTGGCCACCCAGTGAAAGTCAAACTCGGCGAACAGCGCCAGTGCCTGCTGGCTCACGCCACCCTCCGAGGGCCACAGGCCGACCGGCTTGCGACCGAACACTCGCTCGAAAGTGGCCAGCCCCTGCCGCAAATGCCAGCGCGCCCGGGCCTCGCCACCCGGGTACTCGGTAATCACGGGCATATGCACCCCCGGCATACTCTCGCGGGCGGACTCCATGTCCAGCAGCAGCGGCACGATGGGGTGGGCATAGGGACTCATGCTCAGCTCCACCTGCCCGCTGTCAGCCAGCGCGCGGTAGCGAGGCACGATGGATTGCAACTGCTCCAGCACGATCTGCAGCAATTCGCGCCGGTCGTGCAGGGTGAAATTCTGTCCCTTGTCCCGCAGGCGCTGCAGCCGCGCATCCGTGCGCTGCACTGACTCGGCCATCCAGCTGATGTGGTACCACACCAGCAGGTCCGCCAGGAAATGGTTGGAGGCATAGATCAGGCTGTCGGGATGCGCCTCGTACCAGTCGGCCATCGTGACCAACCGCTGGAAGGGCGCGAAACGCGCGATCATGCGCTCGCGGTTCGCCCGCAGGCAATCGCGCATCAACTGCAGGCGGTTCTGGGTGTTTCCGGGCAGTGCGGGTTCGGCCAATTCCGCCAGCAACGGATCGCAGATCACCCCGTTGCCGTCCAGGTACGCGCCGATCTGCACGCAGTAGTTCTCGATCTGCTCCAGCAGGATGGGCGCGAAGTTCACCACTGCTTTGGCTTCGGGCACGGCCTCGAGGTGGGCCGCCATGTCCACATAATCCTTGGTCGCATGCAGGTAGGTCCACGGCAGGTGCACTTTGCCGGTACGCAGGTCGCGATACTCCGGCTGGTGCATATGCCAGCACAGCACCACGTTCATCGGCTGGTTAGCGGGCATAGTGCAGTCGCTGGCCCAGCATGTCGGGCGTCACCAGCACCACGCCCTCCTCCGAGACATGGAACCTGGCGGCATCTTCCGCGGCATCCACGCCGATGCGGGTGTTGGGCGGAATGATGCAGCCCTTGTCGATAACCGCCTTGCGGATGGTGCAATGCCTGCCGATCTGCACATCGGGAAAAATGACGGTGTCCTCAATGTGTGCGAAAGAGTGTACATGGACGTTACTGAACAGCAGGGAGTGGCGCACATAGGAACCGGATACGATGCAACCGCCCGCGACCATGGAATCCACCGCCATGCCGCGCCGGCCCTCGTCGTCGAAAATGAATTTGGCCGGCGGCACCTGGGCCTGGTAGGTCCAGATCGGCCAGTCGCGGTCATACAGGTTGAGTTCCGGGCTGATGCCGATCAATTCCATGTTGGCGCGCCAGTACGCGTCGATGGTGCCCACGTCGCGCCAGTAGGCCTGGCAGCCATTCGCGGCCTGGCGAAACGGGTATGCCGTCACCTTCAGCCGCGCAATGACGCCGGGGATGATATCGCCGCCGAAGTCATGCGTGGAATCGGGATCATCGGCATCGCGCAGCAGTTCGTTGATCAGCACCTCGGTGCGGTAAACGTAGATACCCATGGAGGCGAGGGCCACGTCATCGCGACCGGGCATAGGCGCTGGCTGGGCCGGCTTTTCGGTAAATTCAACAATACGGTTGTTTTCATCCACTGCCATTACGCCAAAGGATGATGCTTCCCGCATCGGCACCTCGATGCACCCAACCGTGATATCCGCGCCCGCCTTTGCATGGGCGGCCAGCATCGGGCCGTAATCCATCTTGTAGATATGGTCGCCCGCCAGCACCAGGACGAATTCCGGATTGTGCGAGCGAATGATATCGATGTTCTGGTAGATGGCATCCGCGGTCCCCTTGTACCAGGACGTTTCCAGTCGCTGTTGCGCCGGGAGCAGTTCGATGAACTCGCCCAGCTCCCCGCGCATGAAGCCCCAGCCGCGCTGCACATGTTGGAACAGGCTGTGGGATTTGTACTGCGTGAGGATGCAGACCTTGCGGATACCCGAGTTCACGCAGTTGGACAGCGGGAAATCGATAATCCTGAATTTGCCACCAAAGGGCACCGCCGGTTTGGCGCGCCACTGGGTGAGCTGTTTCAGCCTTGAACCACGGCCACCCGCCAACACCAGGGCCAGGGTACCCTTGGTGAGGCGACTGACGTAGCGTTCGGAATCCTGATCGGTCATTGTGGTTTCATTGATCTGTGAACTGGTGGGCCCAACGCGATTCCTTTACCATCAGGTGACGGTAACATCAGGACGTTACGCGAACAATCGCGAAACAAATTTCATTGCGCTAGCTTGATATACATCATTGGATTTTAGATGAGCACACCTTCGAACCGGGCATCTGTCGGTGAGACGCTTCGTCGCGTACAGGGCGGGCGACACCACGACCCGTTTGAAATTCTCGGCTGCCATCGCGAGGGTGGGCAGTGGCAGGTCCGGGCACTGTTGCCCGGCGCCGCGCAAGCCGAAGTGGTGCTGGATAGCGCACTGTTGCCCATGCGCCGGGACCCTGATAGCGACCTGTTCACCTGTGCCATAGCCTCCGTCGCTGTGCCGGTCTACCAGTTGCGCTGGCGGTCGACGCAGGGCGACTGGCAACAGGGAGACGATCCGTATCGCTTTGGCCCCACGGTGGGCGACATCGACCTGCACCTGTTCGGCGAGGGCAAACACCAGCATATTTATCGCGTACTGGGCGCGCACTGCTGTGAGCACGAGGGTGTGCGCGGGGTGCGCTTTGCCACCTGGGCACCCAACGCCCAGCGTGTCAGCGTTGTAGGGGATTTCAACCAGTGGCACGGACTGCGCCACGCGATGCGGGTGCGCGGGTCCAGCGGAGTGTGGGAACTGTTTTTGCCGGGCCTGTGCGGCGGTGAAAAATACAAGTTCGAAGTGTGCGACGCGCGCGGCCGCTTGCAACTGAAGGCGGACCCCTACGGCAACTGCTTCGAAATGCGCCCCGCCACCGCCGCTATCGTCTGTGCACCCTCTGAATTCAGCTGGACTGACGAACAGTGGCTGGCGCGCCGCGCCGCCTGGGACTGGCAGCACGCGCCGATCTCGATTTATGAATTCCACCCGGCGTCCTGGCGCCGCGCCTCAGGCGGCGGCTTCCTCAACTTTCGCGACATGGCAGTGCAACTGGCGGACTATGTCGCCGGGATGGGATTCACGCACGTGGAGTTGCTGCCGATCACGGAACACCCGCTCGACGCGTCCTGGGGTTACCAGACCACGGGCTACTTCGCGCCCTCGCAGCGCTTCGGCAGCCCCGACGATTTCCGCTTTTTTGTCGACCACCTGCACAGCCGCGACATCGGCGTGATCCTCGATTGGGTACCGGCGCATTTTCCACGCGACGCCCACGCGCTGGCGCGCTTCGACGGCACGGCGTTGTACGAGCACGAGGACCCGCGCCGGGGCGAGCACAACGACTGGGGCACGCTGATTTTCAACTACGGCCGCAACGAGGTCAGGAACTTCCTGCTGGCGAGCGCGCTGTACTGGCTGCGCGAGATGCACATCGACGGCCTGCGCGTCGACGCAGTCGCGTCGATGCTCTACCTCGATTATTCGCGCAAGGCTGGCGAGTGGGAACCGAACCGCTATGGCGGGCGGGAGAACCTGGAGGCCATCGACTTCCTGCGCGAGCTCAACACACTGACCCTCGGCAAGCACCCCGGCACGCTTACCATCGCCGAGGAATCGACCGCCTGGCCGCAGGTGACCAGGCCCACCTGGGTGGGCGGGCTGGGGTTTTCCATCAAGTGGAACATGGGCTGGATGCACGACACGCTGCAGTACATGGCGCACGAGCCGATCTACCGCCAGTACCATCACGACCAGCTGACGTTCGGCCTGATGTACGCGTTTACCGAAAATTTCCTGCTGCCGTTCTCCCACGACGAGGTGGTGCACGGCAAGCGCTCGCTGCTCGGCAAAATGCCGGGCGATGCGTGGCAGCGCCTCGCCAACCTGCGCCTGCTCTTTACCTACCAGTACACCTACCCGGGCGCCAAGTTGCTATTCATGGGCTGTGAACTGGGTGACCCCGACGAGTGGCGCCACCAGGCACAGTTGCCCTGGGAGCTGCTGGAACAGGCACCACACAAAGGGCTGCAGCAACTGGTGGGGGATCTCAACCGGCTGTATCGCGACGCGCCCAGCCTGCATCGCAACGGGTTCGACCACAACGGTTTCGAATGGATCGACTGCCATGACTCCACGCAATCGGTATTGAGCTACCTGCGCTGCGATGGCGCGGATTTCCATATCGTGGTGCTCAATTTCACCCCCGTGGTGCGCAGGAATTACCGCATTGGCGTGCCGAGCCCCGGCAGGTACCGCGAGGTGTTCAACTCCGACTCCTGCTATTACGGTGGCAGCGACGTGAGCAATGGCGTGGACATCTGCAGCCAGCCGGTGTCCTGGATGGGGCGCAACCACGCCATCAACCTGACCCTGCCGCCGCTCGGCGCGCTGGTGCTCAAATTGTCTGGAGCAGAATAGTCATGGAGCGCCTGTTGTTCGTGGCCAGCGAGGCCTATCCCCTGATCAAGACCGGCGGGCTGGCGGATGTCGCCGGCAGCCTGCCAGAGGTGCTGCGGCAACAGGGCATGGACGTGCGCCTGCTGCTGCCGGCCTACCAGCAGGTGCTGGAGACCATCGCGCCGCCCACCCTTGTCGCCGAACTGGACGTACACGGGACGCCGCTGCGCATTCTTGGCACGACGCTGCCAGGCACCGCCCTGCAGACCTGGCTGCTCGACCACCCGCTGTTCACCGGCCGGCCGGGCAATCCCTACCTCGACACCCACGGCCAGCCGTGGCCGGACAATGCCGAGCGCTTCCTGCTGCTGTGCCGCTTGGCCGCGGCCATCGCCGTCGGTGAGGCCGGACTCGACTGGATACCCGACATACTGCACTGCAATGACTGGCACACCGGCCCGGCGATAGCGCTCACCCATCTGCACCATCCGCGCCCGCGCACGGTGTTCACGGTGCACAGCCTGGCCCACATGGGTTTGTTTGACCGCGCAACGTTCGAGCGCCTCCAGTTGCCGGAAGATTTCTGGCACGAGGACGCGATGGAGTTCTACAACCAGGTCAGTTTTATCAAGGGCGGGCTGGTATACGCCGACTGCATCACCACGGTCAGCCCCAACTACGCGCGGGAAATCTGCGAGTCGCCCGGCGGCATGGGGTTGGAGGGCCTGCTGCGCCAGCGACGAAAGCACCTCACAGGCATCCTCAATGGCATCGACAGCGCGGTGTGGAATCCCGCCATGGACCCGCACCTGGCAAAGCGTTACAGCGCGCGGTCGCTCGGCGACAAGGTACGCAACAAGCGCGCGCTGCAGGCGCGACTGGGGCTGGCGGAGGGCAATGAGCGCCCGCTGCTGGGACTGGTCGGTCGACTGGTGGCGCAAAAAGGCCTGGAGCTCATCCTGCCGGTGCTCGACGAGATATTGGCCCTGCCGGTGCAACTGGCGGTCCTCGGCACCGGCGAAAGCCACTACGAGCAGCTGTTGCAGGCGCGGGCCGCTGCCAACCCCGATACCATGGCGGTGGTGCTGGCGTACGATGAAAACCTCGCGCACGGGATCGAGGCCGGGGCCGACATCTTCCTGATGCCGTCGCTGTTTGAACCCTGCGGACTCAACCAGTTGTACAGCCTGCGCTATGGCACCCTGCCGCTGGTGCGCGCGGTAGGCGGCCTCGCCGACACGGTGGTCGACAGCAACCCGCAGACGCTGGCCGACGGCACTGCCACCGGCTTTGTATTCGAGCAACCCGACGCCGCCGAACTGCTCGCCGCCTTGCGGCGCGCCACCGCGCTGTGGTACGACCAAAAGCAGTGGCGCCAGGTGCAGCGCAACGCCATGCGCCAGGATTTTTCCTGGCAGCACAGTGCGAACCTGTACCACCAATTGTATATATCTCCCCTGAAAACCTGAGGTCAGAAAAGCCTATGCCCGGTTCCCAGTTTCCGCTTGAAACCCAGCCCCGGATACCACCCGAACTCGAGCGCCTGAAGGAGATGGCGAACGACCTGATGTACAGCTGGGATCGCTCGATCCGCTCGCTGTTCCACCGCCTCGACCGGCGTGTATGGGGAGGGCTGCGGGCACAACCCCAAGGCCTTCCTGCGTCGCGTACCCCAGCACCGTCTCGACGAGGCACTGAACGATCGTTCCTATATGGAAGACTATCGCCGCGTGACCTCGGCCTACGATGCCTACATAGAGCACCGTGGCCGCCCGGAGGTGACCTCGCTGTTCAACCAGAAAGATGACCTCATCGCGTACTTCTGCCTCGAGTTCGGATTTCACGAGAGCTTCCCGATCTATTCCGGCGGCCTCGGCATACTCGCTGGCGACCACTGCAAGGCCGCCAGCGACGTGGGCCTGCCGTTCGTCGCCATCGGCCTGCTGTACCAGTTGGGCTACTTCACCCAGACCATCGACGGCCACGGACAGCAGCAGGTCGGCTACACGCGCTCCCATCCCCACGACCTGCCGGTGGTGCCGACACTGAATGCGCAGGGCCAGCACCTGACGCTGGACATCGAATTCCCCGGGCGCATCCTCAAGGTGCGGGTGTGGACTGCCCGGGCGGGCCATATCACGCTGTTTTTGCTGGATACCAACCTCGCGGAGAACTCGCCCGAGGACCGCAGGATTACCCACCAGTTGTACGGCGGCGATCGGGAAATGCGCCTGCAGCAGGAGCTGGTGCTGGGGATAGGCGGGGTCCGCGCGCTGCGTACCCTGGGCCTGCGCGCAACGATCTGGCACATCAATGAGGGTCACGCGGCCTTCCAGTTACTGGAGCGCTGCGCCTTTCGCATGCGCGAGGGGCTGGACTTCGACAGCGCGATGGAACTGGTGGCCGCCGGTACGGTATTCACCACGCACACACCAGTGCCCGCAGGCCACGACATCTTTGAGCGCGGCCTGGTGGAGAAATACCTGGGACCCTCCGTGCGCGATCTCGGCGTCGATTTCGAACGTGTCTACCAATTGGGCGTCAATTCCGGGGGCGGTTTCAACATGACCTGCCTGGCGCTGCGCTGCACCCGCTTCCACAATGGCGTCAGCCGCATCCACGGGCAGGTGGCCGCGGAGATGGAGGCGTCGCTGTGGCCGCAAATTCCGTTCCGCGAGAACCCGATCACCCACATCACCAACGGCGTGCACCTGCCGACGTTCCTCGCCAGGGAATGGGTAAGCGTGTTCGACCTGCGCTTCGATGACTGGCGCAACGAACTGCTGAACGAGGAGTACTGGGAGCGCCTGGAAGAGATCCCCGACTACCAGTTCTGGAGCATCCACAAAGCGCTCAAGCAGCAGTTGCTGGAGCACGTGCACGACGGGGTGATGGCGCAACAGCGGCGCAACGGCACCAGCGACGCCGTTATCCACCGCATGCTGCGCTATGTCGACGGCTCGCATGAAGACGTGATGGTGATGGGGTTTGCCCGCCGCTTCGCCACGTATAAACGCGCGGTAATGCTGTTCGCCGACCCGGTCCGCCTGGCGCGCCTGCTCGGCGACCACGAGCGCCCGGTGGTGATTATCTTTGCCGGCAAGGCCCACCCGCACGATTTGCCCGGCCAGCAGTTGATCAAGCAGATTCACGACTTTTCGATGCAACCGGAGTTCGTCGGCAAAATCCTGTTGCTGGAAGGCTACGACATGGCGCTCGCCCGGCGCATGGTCAGCGGTGTCGACGTCTGGCTGAACACGCCGGAGTATCCGCTGGAGGCGAGCGGCACCTCAGGGCAGAAGGCGGGCCTGAACGGCGCGGTGAACCTGAGCGTGCTCGATGGCTGGTGGGGCGAGGGCTACAACGGCGAGAACGGCTGGGGCATCACGCCCCGCGATGCGCGGTTTGACTACGGACTGCGCCAGCGGGAGGAAGGCAACGACCTGCTGGACATCATCGAGCACGAGGTGCTGCCGACCTATTTCCGGCGCGGCGGCAGTGGCTATTCCACGGACTGGGTGAGCAAAGCCAAGGCATCCATGAAGTCCATCATCCCCAGGTTCAACGCGCAGCGCATGCTGCAGGACTATGTCACCAAATTGTACCGGCCGGCGCAGCAGCAGCGCCGCAAGCTGGAAGCCAACCACGCACAACTCGCCCGCGATCTCGCCGCCTGGAAACGCCACGTGCGCGCGACCTGGCCCGGCGTGAGCATGCAGTTGATGTTGCAACCCCCGGCCCATCTGTTCCAGGACGACCGGATCATGCTGCGCGTGCGCGCCGACCTGAACGGGCTGCAGGCCGGCGATGTGAAGCTGGAATGCCTGTTCGGCACCAACGATGCCGATGGCGAGTTCACGGTGGTCCAGCGCGCCCAACTACAGGCCATCGGCGGCGAAGAGCGCTTCACCGATTTCGAAATCGAGGTAGTGCCGGAGATCGCGGGCTTGCAGTATTACAAGCTGCGCATGTACCCGTTCAACGAGTCGCTCAGCCATCCGTTTGAGTTGGGGTGCATGATCTGGATTTGATCGGTGCTGGCGTGCTGATTGGAGGTGCAGGAGGGCCAAGTGATTTAGATTAGAAGCTCGTCTTTCGCTTCGGGTCCAGCTGTTGAGTGTCCAATGCTCCCTCAGCCCGATACTCGCGGACGCATTGCACACCCAACACCCGAACCCTCTTTCCGTGCGAGTGCCTGGATCAAGCTTTCCGCAATCGCGGTAATTGTGGCGACAGTCCGGAAAGTCTGGCCGGCTAACCAATAACGAAGTATCGAACGAGGAAATGGCACGGAGCAAGGGTTTGGGCGTCGGGTGTGCAATGCGTCCGCGAGTATCGGGGAAGCGGGCGCATTGCACACCCGACGCCCGAACCCGACAACGAAGCTCGATACCATTGTCTCCCCCGGCTAAACAAGCGCCAAAATAAGTTTCTGCCATGAACCAAAACAGCTAACGCACCGCCAGCGCATCCATGATCTGTCGCAGGCTCGCGCGTTCACTGTCGACGCGTACAACCGGCTCGGAAGCTGCGGGTGGTTCCTCGTTCGCCAACTGCCACTCCAGCACGTCCTCATCCGCCTCGGAGGCGTCGTTCGCTCGCGCCCTGCGCTGCGCGATGCGCTGGCGCAGCACGTCCTGCGATGCGCTGAAGTGCAACAGGACGCAGCGGGATCGTGCCGCCTCGGCTGCGACGTAGAAAAGCTCGCGCTGCCATACAAGGAGATTGGTGCAATCCACGACCACGTTTTCACCGTGTTGCAACAGCTCACGCGCCAGCGTGGCGAGCTGCCCGTAGACATCGCGCGTCGACTGTTCGCCGTAGATGCCGCCCGCCACTGCAGAGCCGCTGTCGCCTGTCGGCGGCAGGCCGTGGCGGTATTTGCGCAAGACGTCGGAACGCAGCCGGATCGCGGGCAGTGCGGGCGCGAGCTGCGCCGCCCAGAACGATTTGCCCGACCCCGATACGCCGCAGGTGACGACGAGTCGGCCTGGCCCGCGGCAGCGCTGGCGAGTGGCCCAGGCCACCAGCGCATTCAGCATATCGAGCTTGCGCGACGCGAAGGACTGCTCGAGTTGCAGCGCGGCCACCTTGGCGCGCACCATCGCCCGGTAACGCGCATACAACGGCAGCAGCGCAACACCGGCGTAATCGCCTGACTGGTCGAGGTAGCCGTCGATGAACGCATAACCGAGGTCCTCCCTGCCGCGTACGCAGCAGTCCATCACCAGGAAGGCAGCGTCGCACCACACGTCGATCACGCGCAGGGTCCGATCAAACTCCAGGCAATCAAACGCGCGGATGCCCCGCTCTGTCAGTACCATGTTCTGCAGGTGCAGGTCGCCGTGGCACTCCCGGGTGAAGCCCTCGCGATGACGCAACGAGAGCAATGGCTTGGCCTGCGCCGCCTCCTCGCGCGTCGCCTGATCCAGTTGCGCCAGCGACACCCGCAGGTGTGCAGCGCTCGCCGCCGTGCGCAGCGTGGTGAAGTTATCCAGCATCGGGGCAACAGGGTCCACCGGCGCATCGATTGCCGCCAGCAGCGCATGCTGGGTTGCCAGGGTGCGCCCGAACTGTCGCAGGTCCTCTACACCGAGCAATCCCGCATCGAGGCGTCGATCCGCCTGCGCCGTCGGATCGAACTGCAGCATCTTTACCGCATAATCAACGATCGTGGCGCCATCGGCACGATCACTGGCACACACTGTCAGCTTGCCATCGACGCTTCTGGCGATGGCGACAACATCGCGATAGAGTTCTGGCGCATAGGTTGTGTTGCAGCGCAGCTCCTCCTCGCAAAAATGTTTGCGCAGCGCCAGCGTGCTGAAGTCCACGTAGTCGAAGTGCACGGGCTTTTTTACCTTGTACGCATACTCGCCGGTAAGGAATACCCAGGAGAGCAAGGTTTCGACCCGCTCAATGCGCTCCACCCGGTGCGGATACGCGTCGGGGCGCAATAGTTGTTCAGGCAGCTCAGTCATCAGGCAATCGAATCCCTGCGAATACAGCAAAGAATACGCGATGGCGTGGGCGCTGTCTGATGACGGGCAGACTATTCGCCAAAACATTGATCTGGCGCTATGAATACACCCCTTTTTCTTCATGTTCGCGTAATAGAAGGGGCATATAATTAAGCAAATGACGGACAATTTTGCCGGTCCGAATACAGTGGAGGAGTAATCATCGTGAACGTTAAAGACGAATTGCAAGACACCACCGAGAAGCTGCGCAAGCAGCGCGAGGAGCTGAGTGTAAAAATGCACCTCGCCAGTATGGAGGTGCGTGACGAATGGGAAGAAATCGAAGAGAAGTGGGAGGAGTTCACTGCCAAGAGCAAGCAATTCTATAAGGAAGTAGAGCCGTCGCTGGGTGAGATTCGCACCGCGCTCTCCCTGCTCGGTTCGGAACTGGAAGCTGGTTACCAGAAAATAAAATCCGCGCTCAAACACTCGCGAGAAAAGCCGACAAATCCACAGATCCCCCGGTGCGGCCTGGCGGTGCGCCTGCTGTTCTCTTTCGGGCGCGCCGTGGCGGAGATGTATTTTCCGCCCGGTCGTCAGCGCACTGACCGATAAACCCCCGCGCGCTGGCGCTTACTCAGCACCAGTTGCCATAACTGTCCCTGCTTCGCGCGAAACATGCCGGCGCAGCACAGCAGGTAGTATTTCCACATGCGGTAGAAGCGCTGGTCGTAGCGCTGCTTGAGCCGTGGCCACGCCGCGTTGAACTTTTCCCACCATGCCATCAGCGTCTTGTCGTAATCCGGCCCGAAGTTGTGCCAATCCTCGATCAGGAAGCGGCCTTCCAGCGCATCGGTCACCTGCCGGGCGGAGGGCAGGTGACCATTCGGAAAAATGTGGCGGTCGACCCAGGGATCGCAGTAGGACAAGGTGCGATGGACGCCGATGCTGTGCAACAGGAACAAGCCCTGGTCCTCCAACAGGCGGTTTATCGAATCGAAATAGACGGCGTAGTTCTTCGGCCCCACGTGTTCGAACATGCCGATTGAAACGATCTTGTCGTAGCGCCCCTGCACGTCGCGGTAGTCGCGCAGTTCGATGGTCACGGGCAAGCCCGCGCAGTGTTGCCGCGCCAGCAGAAGTTGTTCACGCGAGACGGTGATGCCGGTGACTTCCACGTGGTAGTTCTGCGCCGCGAAGCGCGCCATGCCGCCCCAGCCACAGCCGATATCGAGCAGCCGTTCACCCTTGCGCAGGTCCAGCTTGCGACAGATCAGGTCAAGCTTGTTGTACTGGGCCTGTTCCAGGTCCGCCGCGGCTTGCCAGTAGCCACAGGAGTACATCATCCGGGAATCGAGCATCGCCTCGAACACATCGTTGCCGATGTCGTAATGCTGCTCGCCCACCTGGAATGCGCGCTGCGAGGACTGCAGGTTGTACAGGCGATGGCGCAGCACTTCCACCAGCATGCGCCTGCGGGTCATGCCGCGAATAATCTGGTCGATATTGCCGCGCAGCAGTCGATGGAAGAGCTGGTCCAGCCGCTGTGCGTCCCACATGCCATCGACGTAGGCCTCGCCAAAACCGAGGGAGCCGCGCGCCAGGATGCGTTGGTACATTTGCGGGTCGTGCACCTGTATGTCCCAGGGCGCGTCGCCATTGAAGGTCACGCCAGTGCTGCGCGCCAGTTCCCGCAGCACAGCGGGCGGCGCTGCGCCTGTCGCGAAGGGGAACGCAGCAGTGGGATGATGTCGGGTAATCGCATGATCCGCGCCTCCATTTCGAGAGGTGAATCGATGGCGTAGCATTGGCATTGCTACGGCTGTCCTGAGATAAAAATGGCCCAGAAATGGCTTTACTGCAAGTTGGATCGCTGCCCGCCGCGCGCTGCTACCGGGCTAACAGCAACTCACCCACACGCCAACCTCCAGCGTGGATTGCGCCGCGCCTGAAAACGCTCCCGCTATCGGCGGCACGGATTCAGGCAGGCGGGCGACCGCGACCGGGAAATGATCGGCGCCCACTATCGCGCCGGTGGTGGGGTCAAAACCCAGCCAGCCCGCGCCCGGCAGGTACACTTCAGCCCAGGCGTGGGTTGAGCCGGACTGTGTCAATTGCGGCACATACAGGTAGCCGCTGACAAAACGCGCTGCCAGCCCGAGGCAGGTCGCAGCCTGCATGAACAGGTAAGCGAAATCGCGGCAGGAGCCCGTGCCTCGGGCGAGCGTCTGCTCCGCGCTCTGCACCCCCGGTTGTTCGCGCATCTGGTATTTCAATGTCGCGTGGATGTGCTGGGTCATGCGCAACAACAGCGAGTAAGTCTGGATGCTTTCCGTCGCGCGCCAGAAGCTGCCGATCCACGTTTTTACCTTGCCGTGCCCACCCGGCGAACCGGCGGCGGCATAAGGCGCGAGCAAGGCCCGGTCGTCGTCGAGATAGGCGAAGGGATAATGCACCGCATAGTCCGCGACGATAAAGTCCAATGGATCTTCGTTGTACTGCTGGATGATCACCTCGCTTTCAACCGCCAATTGCTGTGTCGGTAACGGCTCAAAACTGGCGATGGCCATGGAATTGCCTTCGACATCACGGTGCCAGAGCAACGTGGCTTCAGGCGTGATTCGCAGGTCAAACGACTGTATGCGCTGCGCGTGATCCTCCCGTGGACGCAACAGCAGTTCGTGCAGCCCGAGTGTCACTGGAGCGGAGAAGTTGTAGTAGGTGTGGTGAACAATTTTATAGCGCTGCACGATTCACCCGCGATCGCATTTGTTCGGTTGCGTCAGCTGCTTGCATGCGCGAACCAACGCACGGCAATCGCATTGTGCACATCCACCAGTTGCAACTGCAATTCATCGATGAAGTCATGCAGTGCCGGGCCCGCCAGCGCTCCGCAATCCGTCTCCTTCAATCGTCGCCGCAGGTTCGCCGCCACGGCGAGGGCGCTCGTGTGATCCGGCAGCAACTTCATGCTGTTTTCAATCTGCACCAGCGTGTGCGCCACCGCGCGCGGGAACACCGTGCTCTGGAACAAAAAGACCAGCACGTCTTCACGATTAACACGGCGCCGCACGTCCAACCGATACATCTGGTAGGCGCTCAGGGATTGCAGAACGCTGATCCACAGCACGTTGCGAAACGGCGAGGTCTCGTCGATGTTGCCCATCAATCCCGCCGACGCCGCATCGATAATGCGGGTGCTCATATCGGCGCGCTCCAGGTTCCTGCCGATGCGCACGAACTGGTAGGCAGCGTCCTGGTTCATGGAACCGGCAAGCATGCCGGTAATCTGCTGGCAGGACTGCACAATGTTATTGAGCACTGCGTGGCGCACGCCCCGTGGCAGGTCCTTGTGGCTGCGCCTGGCCACGCTCAGGTAGAGGCTGTTCACGCGCTCCCAGGTTTCGCTCGGCAGTATCTCCCGCGTGGTGCGCATGTTTTCCCGCGCATAGGTGAGCGAGCTGATGATCGACGAGGGATTCTCCCGCTCGCCAAACACGAAGCTGATGACATTTTTCTCGGTGGCCGCGCCCGCCACTTTGGCGAACGTCTGCTCCGCGCCGAGTACCTCCAGCAACAATCCCCAGCCGGGCTGCACTTCCCTGGGCAGGTCGAGCACCGCATTGTGGCGCACCAGTAACAGGCGCGCGGTATTCTCCGCGCGCTCCAGGAAACGACCCAGCCAATAAACCCGCTCCGCGACGCGCGATAACATCAGTGGGCCTCCGTATCGACAATCCAGGTGTCTTTACTGCCGCCACCCTGGGAAGAATTCACCACCAGCGAGCCTTTGCGCAGCGCCACGCGCGTCAGCCCGCCGGGCGTCACGTAATGCTTTTTACCCTGCAGGATGAAAGGCCGCAGATCGAGGTGCCTCGGCTCAATATTGTTGCCGCACAGCGTGGGTGCCGTGGACAGCTTGAGCGCCGGTTGCGCCATGTAATTACGGGGATTCTTGTTGATCAGGTCGGTGAAAAGGGCCAATTCCTTCTTGCTCGCGACGGGGCCGATCAGCATGCCATAGCCACCGGATTCGTTGGCCGGCTTCACGACCATGGTGGCGAGGTTTGCAAGCACGTGCTTGCGCTGCTGCGGATCGACGCACAAGAACGAGGGCACATTCGGAATAATCGGGTCCTCACCGAGGTAATAGCGGATGATCGCGGGCACGAAGGTGTAAATCACCTTGTCGTCTGCGACACCTGCTCCCGGTGCGTTGGCGAGACCCACGTTGCCCTTGCGCCAGGCGCGAAACAGCCCGGGCGTACCCCGCGTGGACTCGGGGCGAAACACTTCCGGGTCCAGGTAATCGTCGTTGATGCGCCGGTAGATGACATCGACGCGCGCCAGCCCGCGGATGGTCTTCATGTACACCATGTCATCGCTGCCGACGACCAGGTCAGCGCCCTCGACCAATTCGGCACCCATGCGCTGTGCGAGGTAGGCGTGTTCGAAGTAGGCCGAATTGAAAATCCCCGGTGTCATCACCACGATCTCCGGGTGGTTGTTGCGGCGCGGCGACAGCGACGCCAGCATGTCGAACAACTGTGACGGGTAATCGGCCACCGGCAGGATGGAGTTGCGTTCAAACAACTGCGGCAGTACGCGCTTGGATATCGCGCGGTTCTCCAGCATGTAGGAGACGCCCGAGGGCACACGCAGGTTGTCCTCCAGTACATACACCGTGCCGTCGGCATCGCGCACCAGATCGGAGCCGCACACATGCGACCAGACGCCGTGGCGCGGCCTGGCGCCGACGCACGGTTTCAGGAACTCCGGTGAGCTGTCGATGATGTCCCGCGGCACCACCTTGTCCTTGAGAATCTGCTGCTTGTTGTAGATGTCGTCGATAAACAGGTTGAGCGCGATCAGGCGCTGGATCAAACCGCGCTCCAGCACCTGCCATTCCGAGAGCGGAATAATGCGCGGGATGATGTCCATCGGCCAGGCGCGGTCGATATTCTGCCCCTCGCTGTACACGGTAAACGTGATGCCCATTTCCTGGATGGCAAGGTCCGCGGCCTGCTGCCGGGAGATAAGGTGCTTGATGGTCTGCTTGCGCATGAACGCCGCCAGGCTGCGCGTGGCGGGGCGCGCGCGGCCCGGCGCGCTGATGATCTCGTCGTAGAACTCACCGGGGTCGTAGCTGGTCCAGTCGATCGTCGCGCGGGGACGCGCGCGCGTGTAGGGCTTCGGGGATGTGATCCTGGACTGCACCATTGCGATTGTTACCTCCAGGCCTGTGCTTCAGCACGGCCGAGTCGCATAGCACTGCGATCAGTTCCGGCAGGGAAGGATTCGCACAGCACAACCATTCTAAAGCGCCTGTGGCGCGCAACAAGGGAAATAGTCTACAACCGCGCAGGCCAGGCGCCCCCGCTGGGCGCGCGCCGCTAGCCACGCGCTGCTGGCTGCTATACAAAAAGCGCGGTTTGGTTACACTACCCGGCACTGAATTCCCGAGGGACACGCATGTACACGGTGCATTACTCATCTGCAAAATTCGTCCTCCGTCTCGCGTTGCTGGCGTTTTCCTGCACAGGCGTCGCACAGGCAGCGCCGGGTGAAAAGCCCATGCTGGGGGAATGGGGTATCGAGACGCAGTATCTCTCGGCGAGCGTGGCACCCGGTGATGATTTCTTTACGCATGCCAACGAAGGTTGGATCAAGCAGGCCACACTTCCGGAAGGCATGCCCAAGATGGACTCGTTCACGGAAGTGTTCCTGCGCAGCGAAAGCCAGATACAGGCCATCCTGGACGACGTGCTGGCCGGCAAGGACAAGCGCGATACGGGTGCCAAACAGTTGGCCGGGCTGTACCAAAGCTACATGGATGTCGAGCGCATCAATGCGCTGGGACTGAAGCCGCTACAGGCTGAACTGGATGCCGTGATGGCCACCGAGTCAGCGGCGGATATCGCGCGCTGGATGGCCAGGCCACTGCACGAATCGGTGATCGGCATCGGCGTATCGCTCGATGAAAAAAATCCTGATCGCTACACCCTGTACCTCGGGCAGAGCGGGCTGGGCCTGCCTGGACAGGAGTTCTACCTCAGCGACGAAGCGCCATTCCCCGACGTGCGCAAAGCCTACCTCGCGTATATCGAGGGCGTGTTCACCCGCGCAGGCATAGATCGGCCCGCCGGGCGCGCAAAGGATATCCTGCAGTTTGAAACGGAAATTGCCCGCCGCCACTGGACACCGGAACAGGAGCGTGATCGCCTGAAAAACTATAGCCCGATGAATCGGGAGGCACTGCTCGCCTTCGCTCCCGGGTTCGATTGGGCGGCGTTCCTGCAGGAGAGCGAGTTGGGTGGGCAGGACCAGTTCATCGTCACCACCGATACGGCCATTCAAAAAACCGCCGCGTTGGTGGGCGAGACACCGCTGGATGTGCTGCGCTCCTACCTGGCGTTTCATTTCATCAACAACCAGGCGCCCTACCTGTCCGACGCGTACCGGGATGCCCATTTCGACTTCTTCAAACGCACGCTGTACGGCATCGAGGAGCAGCGCCCGCGCAACCTCGCTGCGCTGCAGTACGTCAGCTCGAATCTCGGCGAGGTGCTGGGTCGCCTCTACGTGGACCGCTACTTCCCGCCGGAACACAAGGCGTTGATGGATCAGTACATTCACTTCATCCGCGAATCGTTTCGCGAGCGACTGGAGCAATCGACGTGGATGGACCAGGCCACCAAGGCCGAGGCCTTTACGAAACTGGACAAATTCGTCGCTAAAATCGGCTATCCCGACCAGTGGCGCGACTTCAGTAATATCGCCATCAAGGACGACGACTTGCTCGGCAATAACCGACGTATCCAGCAGTGGTATAACGACGATGCGCTCGCCAAACTGGGTCAGCCCCGGCGCGAATGGGAGTGGCAACTGAGCCCGCAGGTGGTCAACGCCTATTACTCGGCGTCGGCGAATGAGATCGTATTTCCGGCCGCGATCCTGCAACCACCCTTTTTTGATCCGCACGCCGATCCCGCCGTCAACTTCGCTGCGATCGGCGCGGTGATCGGGCACGAGATGGGACACGGGTTTGACGACCAGGGCAGTCGCTCCGACGGCAGTGGCATGTTGCGCGACTGGTGGACGAAGGACTCACGCGAACATTTCGATGCGCAGGCCGCTGTCCTGGTGGATCAGTTCAATGCCTATGAGCCGATCGCGGGCACCCGCATCAAGGGAGAGCTGACACTGGGAGAAAATATTGGCGACCTCGGCGGCATGACGATCGCGTACAACGCATACCAGAAATTCCTCAGGGACTCCCACAATGGCGAGGCGCCGGTGCTCGACGGGCTGAGCGGCGACCAACGATTCTTCCTGTCCTGGGCACAGGTGTGGCGCAACATCCAGACCGATGATTTCCTGCGCAACAGCCTGCTGACGAACCCGCACAGCCCGGGTGAATACCGGGTGAACGGCATCGTGCGCAACATGGACGCGTGGTACGAGGCGTTTGACGTAACACCCGACCACGATCTGTACCTGCCGCCGGCGCAGCGCGTCACCATCTGGTAATGGATGCGCGGTAGCAGGCGCGCGGTAGCGGCCGGATGGTAGCGGCCCGCCGCGCTACCCTCGCGCGGTGTTTGATGGAATACTACGCGCCTCCTCCACCACCTCTACTACTGGCCCCGAAATTATGAAGACAAACATCGGCCTGCTGCTGACCAAACGCGCGCAAATCTGCCCCAACCGTGAAGCCATCGTGGAGTTCGAGCGCGATCGCCGCTTCAGCTTTTCGGAGCTCAACGCGCGCGCCAACCGCGTGGCCAACGCGCTGTTGGACAAGGGCATTCGCCCGGGCGACCGGGTCGCGTCGCTGCTGAAAAACAGCGTCGAATTCGTGGAGACGTACTTCGCCGTGGCCAAAATCGGCGCGGTGATGGTGCCGGTGAACTGGCGGCTGGTGGCGGCGGAAATCGCCTATATCCTGCAGGATTCGGGCGCCAAAGCCGTCGTTTACGATTCGGATTTCGACGCGGCGGTTACGGCGCTGCACAGCGGCGAGCACGGTGAGCTTGCGGTCGCGCAGTGGATACGCCGGGAGAACGGCGATGCGGGCACGCCGGACTGGGCGCTGGATTATGAAGCGCTCACCGCGGCATCTCCCGTCACAGAGCCGCCAATTGGCGCGTGGGACGACGACAACCTCTTCATCATGTACACCTCCGGCACCACCGGGCGCCCCAAGGGCGCGGTGCACAGCCACGAGGGCATGCTGTGGTCGCAACTGACCAGCATGAGCACCTCGGACATGCGCGACGGCGACCGCTGGTTGCTGGCGCTGCCGATGTTCCATGTCGGCTGCCTCAGCCCCACCTCGCTGCTGGTGCATCGCGGCGGCGCGGGCGTCATCATGCGCGAGCTGGATCTCGGCGCGATGTTTCGCTGCATCGCCCAGGAAAAAGTCACGATCTTCATGGCGGTGCCCGCGCTGCTGCAATTCATGCTGATGATGCCGGAGCGCGAGCAGTACGACATGTCCTCGGTGCGCTGGATCGCCACCGGTGCCGCGCCCGTGCCGGTCTCACTGCTGCACGAGTTTGACGCGCTGGGCGTGCGCATCTTCCAGGCCTACGGCCTGACGGAATCCTGCGGCCCCGGCACGCTCCTGTTGCCCGAGGACGCGGAAGCCAAGGTCGGTTCCTGCGGCCGCCCGCAGATGCACACCGACATCAAGATCGTCGACAGCGCAGGCAACACCATTCCGATGGGCTCCGACCAACCCGGTGAACTGCTGGTCGGCGGGCGCCACCTGATGAAGGAGTACTGGAACAATCCCAAGGCGACTGCCGAGACGATCAGGGACGGCTGGCTGCACACCGGCGACATCTGTACCTGGGACAGCGAAGGCTTCGTCACTATTTGTGACCGGATGAAAGACATGATCATCTCCGGCGGCGAGAACATCTATCCCGCCGAGCTGGAGAACGTGCTCGCGGCCTGCCCCGAGGTACAGGAAGCGGCGGTGATCGGCGTGCCTTCACAAAAATGGGGCGAGACTCCACTGGCCATCATTGTGCCGACACCCGGCACCTCGCCCACCACGGAATCGCTGAAGGCCTACTGCAAGCAAAACCTGGCGGGCTACAAAGTGCCGCAACTGTTTGAACTCGTCGATTCACTCCCGAGGAACCCCTCCGGCAAATTACTGAAGCCGCAGTTGCGCGAGCGGTTCCCCGGCCCGGCGCCGTTTTAGGAGGCTACTGCGATGGAGTCCTTTGCTGGTCAAATTGCGGTGGTGACAGGTGGCGGCAGCGGGATCGGCCGGGCACTGGTGCAACAGCTCGCCGCCGCCGGCTGCCACGTGGCGCTGTGTGATATCAGTGAACCGGACATGGCCGGCACTGTTGAGTTGTGCCAGGCGGCAATCGACCGGGGCGTGCGCATCACCGCCCACCGCTGCGATGTCGCCAGCGAAAGCGACTTGAACAATTTCAGGGAGCAGGTCGCGCAACAGCACGGCGCCGCGCACATCAACCTGCTGTTCAATAATGCGGGCGTGTCCGGCGGCCAGAGTTTCCTGCGCGACAACCGCGAGCAGTGGGACCGCGTGTTCAACATCTGCTGGGGCGGCGTCTACCTCGGCTGCCGTGTGTTCATGCCGATGCTGCTGGCCAGTGAGCGGGGCCACATCATCAATATCAGCAGCATCAACGGCTTCTGGGCATGCATGGGCGCGAACGTGGAGCACACGGCCTATAGCGCGGCCAAGTTCGCGGTGAAGGGATTTTCCGAAGCGCTGCTGGTGGACCTGCGCAAACACGCACCGCACGTCACTATCTCCGTCGTCATGCCAGGACACATCGGCACCGACATCGCGATCAATAGCCACAAGCTGTGGTTGGGCGATGCGGACACGATGAACGCGCAGCAGCTCGACAGTGTGCGCGAACGCTGGTCCAGCTTTGGCGCCGATGCCGCGCAACTCCCCGACGACACGGTGCGCGAACTGCTGCGCAAGGGCGGCGAGGATTTTCGCGACAACGCACCCACCAGCGCCGAACGCGCGGCACAGATCATCCTGGCAGGCGTACAACAGGGCCAGTGGCGCATCCTGGTGGGGAACGATGCGCAGGCACTCGATCAGGCGGTGCGGGAACATCCCGAGCGAGCGTATGACGCAGGATTTATGCAGATTGGGCCGGCAGTGTGATGGCTTGACACGGTTGCCGCGCGCCCGACACCGGTGAGCGCGCGTCTGCGGTGTTAGTAGGTGAAATACACCCTCTCTGCAAAGCCGAACACGCCGTTCGCATCCACTGTAATTTGGCTGAGGGAATCGATTTCCAAAAAATGGATGCTGTTGGGTACACCGCCTGATGTATCCCAATTCTTGAAATAGACCGTGTCGGAAATCCGCGTCCACTGCACACTTTCAATGCTCCCTGCAGAGCCCTCCGGCGACATTAGCGGCGACAGCGACATTCTGCCGGAGCCGTCGGGCCTCGCTACCACATACTCCACGTCCTGCCCGTCTCCGGCCCGGTACAACAGGTATTGCCCGCTCGGCGACCAGGTCGCTCCCGGGTAGGGTCCGGACGTGTTGCTGGACAACAACTCCACCTCGCTGAAACACCGCTCCCTGGCATCACCGGCATAGAGCCTGTTGTCATCGGACTGATCCCACGCCACATAGGTAAAGTAGCGCGAATCCGGTGACCAACCCACAGACCCAATGGATTCCAGGCCCGCCCCGGAGACCTGCGTGGACGCTGCGCTGCCTGGATCGACCACCAGATGCAGGGAATAGGTCTCCGGACTGCGATCGTAGCGCAGGAACAGCAGGTCATCCGTGTCGGGTGCCCATTGGAATTCGGTTACTTTTCTCTCGGCGCCTGCAATGGCCTGTGTCGAACGGGCGTCCAGGGAATAGCGATGCAGGCTGAAATCGTTGTCGTCATCGTAACCCACGAGGACGATGAACTTGCCAGACGGCGACCAGGCAAACTCAGGGGTGAATCCGCCTACATCCTCAGTGCTGTAGATAATCGACGATTCAAGCGTGGCCAGGTTCAGTACATAAATGTCGCGCACGTAGCTATCGCCGCCTTCCGGCACGTAGGAGGTTTTGTACGCCAGGTACTGGCCAGTGGGGTCGAAACTCAGGTTGCGTGGAACGGGTGACCCGGGCTGCAGGGGTATTGTTTGTGCAATTTGAAGGGGCGAGAGCGTGTAAATGACAATCGTCCCCTCACCTAACGTGGCCAGTAAATCACTGGCCGGTGACCAGGCAGTGCCCCCGAACGATGACGCCAGAATATACTCGACATCGGTGGAAGGAAGGCCCGAGTAGATTTGCATGCCCACTAAGTTATTTGTCAGTAGCGCACTGTCGTCAGGTGCCCAGCTCACGCCCGGCGAACCCAGTCCAAACAGGGCCACCTCAGTTCGCACCCGCCCCTCCTCCTGATCAAAAACCGACGCGGTGAAGCGTTCAGGAGGGAGGACGATGTAGCGTCCCGAAGTGGAGAGCTGCAGCAAGCCCGTGCCAAAGGGCAGGCTGTCGGAAATCAAGGTAACGTCGCCGCTGGCCAGATTCACGCTGCTCACGCTTCGCCCATTATTGCCTGTGTAGACTGCCCGGCCCTTGCTACTGCGGTAGGAATCCCACCTTGCCTGTTGCTGATCATAATCAGCAAAACACTCAACCGTTGGCGTGGGAGGTGGGGTGTTTGATAACGAACCGCCACCGCCGCCACCGCCGCAGGCTGTCAAAATGCACGCGAGCGCGAATGCAAACGCTGGAACCAATGTCCTGTGAATTACCATATCGAAATCCCTTTCTATCATGAGTGTAAAAAAATTGGCGCAACCAGGTCGGCTGGCAAACGCGTGCCATAACGCGTATTGCGCGTGGTGTATGCTGGAAGGCACGGTTGGACCGAGGGGCATTATACTCAGGGATATGGCTATAAACTAGTCATTGCAAACATTCCCGGACCGCTTTTGTCAGTGGAAATGGAGCCCAAATTGGTGGCCTGTCCCCAACCTGCCCTTTCAACCATTCCGGAGGATTCATGGAGAATTTACTGACTGTTTACATGCCCGCAATCGCATCGTTCGGCATCATCGGCGGCTTGCTGCTGGTGCAACTGGTGATCGCGGACATCATCGGGATAGTGAACAAGCAGCCTCCGGGCACGCCGATACCGGCCGATCATTCGAAGCTGTTGTTTCGCGCCCATCGTGCGCATGCCAACACCAACGAGAGTGTGGCGGCTTTCATCGCGCTGACGCTGTTTGCCATCGCCATGTCGGCGCCGCCGTTTTGGCTGAACACACTGTGCCTGGCCTACATCGCCGGTCGGGTGGGCCATATGCTGTGTTACTACGCCAACCTGAAAATCCTGCGCTCGATCTTCTTCGGCATCGCCACGCTAGCCCTGGTCGGTATTCTCGCTGTCGGGATTGCCGCCTGCCTCGGATGACGCTGCTGCGAAACGCGCGACTTCCAACGACGCGATCCGACTTGGTCAATGCATCAATATGTGCATATACTGATGCGAATATTCATGCCTCAGGGTGGTTAGTATGCGCACCACAGTAACCGTTGATGATGAGCTGATCGCCAAAGCGGCCGAATTGACAGGTGTGACCGAGAAATCGGCGCTGTTACGGGAGAGTCTCAAGGCGTTAATCGAACGCGAAAGTGCTCGTCGGCTGGCCAGATTGGGTGGCTCCGAGCCTCAAATCAAGCCCATTCCTCGCCGCCGGTCGCCAGTCTCCGGGCAATGATACTGGTCGATACCTCGGTATGGATTGACCACCTCCGGGACAGCGATCCAATGCTCGAGAAATTGTTGACCACTGGTCAGGTCTATATGCATCCGATGATTATCGGTGAGCTGGCTTGTGGCCATTTGCAAAACCGGCACATGCTGCTGGCCCTTTGGCAAAATCTTCCGACGCCCGTTGAGGCCAGCCACCAGGAAGCGATGCTACTGCTTGAAGCACGCAACCTGATGGGAGAGGGTATTGGTTATGTTGATCTGCATCTGTTGGCGTCCTGCCTCCTGTCTGGTGATGCGCAACTCTGGACGAGGGACAAGCGTCTTGCGCGCGTTGCGAGTTCACTAGACATTGAATTCGAGATACTGGTACGGCCGCCAGGCTGATCGATTCGACAGGTTCACACGTAAATCAAGACGTTCCCCGATCAACTGCGGCTCAGGCAAGACCGCATCAAGCGCTGTGCCTGACCCACCGCAACGACTGCAAACCTCGATTTCGATGCTAAAAACGCGTTTCAGGCGTTGCGTCCGTTGACCGGTATTCGGACCAACCCGCCGTTCCCTCGTGGTCGCGAAATACTTTATTGACAGCATTTATATAACATCTATACTGTTAATTATGGTGTCAGATAGTTGGGTATTTGGTGAGTAGTGGGATGAGCGCGAATCGGTACACCCTGGATGAACTGTGCAGCCTCGTGGGGCTGCCCAAAAGGACCATCCGCTTTTATATGCAGGAGGGTCTCGTGGAACGTCCGGAGGGACAGAAGCGCGGCTCGTATTACCTGGATACCCATGTCCAACAACTGCAGCAGATCCAGGCATGGCAAAAGGCCGGGTACAGCCTGGAGCGGATTCGGCAACTGCTGGAGGACGGCGCGACACCGGGAGAGACCCTCGCCCCACTGCGAGCACAACGAGGCGATGTGCAGGTATGGAGCCGAATCCACATTGCCCCGGGGGTAGAGCTGTCGATAGAGCCACAGCAGGCGGGCCTCAACCCGGATGAGATACGCGCTCTTTATCGGGATATTGCAAACATCATCGATCAACTAAAGGAAGGAGACGACTGATATGACCACGGCACTGAGCTACGCAATGACGACCCGCCTGGGAGTGAAGATTCCCCTCGTCAAAACGTCGATACAGGGAGAGCTGCGCGATACGGCGCTTGAAACCATGGTTACCCAGCATTACCGCAACGATGAGCAGGAGACCATCGAGGCCGTCTACACATTTCCGCTACCCGTGGGCGCCACGCTGCTCAGCCTGGAAGTGAATCTCAACGGCGAGACATTGGCAGGAACGGTTGTGGCGCGAGCGGAGGCCGAGGCGGCCTATGAAGATGCGATAACGGACGGTGACAGTGCGCTGATGTTGCAGCAAATCGATGAGGCGCTCTACACGCTCAATATCGGCAACCTGCAGCCCGGGGACTCGGCTGTCATCAGCATTCGCTACATCGAACTCCTGCGCTGGCAGCAAAACTCGCTGCGGATCATGTACCCGACGACGATCGGCGAGCGCTACGGACAACCGGCACAGCTCGGCATGCAGCCGCACCAGGTGCCCGGTGCAGACCTGTGGGTTGAGCACCGCGCCGAGTTTTCACTGGAGGTCATTGGGCAGCTGGCCAGTTCCGCCACAACCTGTCCCTCGCATTCACTGGTGACCCGCTCCGAGAATGAGCGATTACTGCTCACCTCCCCAACGGACGGTGTGGCGATGGACCGGGATATCGTCGTGTGCGTGGAGCGAAAGCAGTCAGCCGCAGCTAGCGCTGGCTACTTTGACCCTGACCTCGAGGGCAAATGGGTGGGCTGGCTTACGGTGAACCCGCAGGTCTCACACGCCGTCAAGCACCGGAATATAA
Source organism: Haliea sp. (assembly GCA_016704305.1). Classification (GTDB taxonomy): domain Bacteria; phylum Pseudomonadota; class Gammaproteobacteria; order Pseudomonadales; family Halieaceae; genus Marimicrobium. Next base: position 61,881 of record JADJAL010000024.1, read on the forward strand.
CGATAGTCGTCGACTGTTCCGGCTCCATGGGGGGGATTTCGAACGAGCAGGCCAGGGTTGCCGTGCGCGAGATCGTGGAAAATTTAACACCGGACGACACGTTCAATATCGTCAAATTCGGCTCTGACGCCACCGCTTTGTTTCCGGAAGCGATGCCGGGCAGTGACAAAAACAAGACTAAGGCTCTTCATCTCATTGCCGACATGGACGCCGATATGGGCGGGACCGAGATCGGCGCTGCCCTGGAATTGGCCTACACATGCGCAAAAGGAATGCGCGAACCAGGCGATATCCTGCTCATCACCGACGGACAGAGCTATGACGTAGAGAGCGTGATACACAATGCCGAGCTCAGCGGATGTCGCCATTTCACCATCGGCGTGGGTACTGCTGTTGCTGAAGACATGGTCGAAGGGCTGGCCCGGGTCACCGGTGGCTCGCATGAATACGTGAGCCCCAATGAAAACATGGCGGAAGCCATCGTGCGTCACGTGAAGCGCGGCTATGCCGCGCGGCTTAGCAATTCGCAGATCACATGGCCGATCAAACCGGAGCAATCCATTCCCAACATCATCACGCATGCCTTCAGCGGCGACACCCTGAACCTGTTTGCGCGATTTGCAAGCAAACCGGAGGGTGATGCCACAGTACAGCAGAATTCGGTGAACAGACCTGGAGCCAGAACATACAACTGTCGGCATACTCAGACACGGCTGCGGACAGCCCGTTGCAGGAACTGCGGCTCGCCAGGGTGTGCGCAGCCAGGCAGATTCAAGAGACAACGGATGACACTGAAAAGCAGCACCTCGGCATTCGCTATCAGCTGCAGACAAACCGGACGAGCTACCTGCTTGTCGCAGAGCGCGACGACAAGGACGAAACAGTTGACGGGCCCGCCCTGCGGAAGATTCCGCAGATGAGCAAGGCAAATGAGTGGCAAATACCTGACACGTTATTCAAGAGGTCTCTAGCACCTGAACGTGATTCCATGTCGATAAAATCCCCCTCAAGCCACTTTGCCGAAATCAATTGCGACGTCCCTATCCCCACTGCGACTCGACACTCGAAATGGCTCGCGCGCGATGTGGATCTTGCTACTTTAAGAACTCTGCACGCAGGCGTTTCGCCCGAAATGTTCTCGGATAGATTGAACACACTGCTGCGCCGGACATCCCTTTTCTCAACCCCGCGATTGCCAACGACGCTGGATGACCTTCAGGGCATGGGTGTCGACAGCTCACTGATGCTCAGCCTGCGGGCACTCCATGCGCGCAACCCCCTGTGGGATGAGGCAGAACTCGTAACCTTCGTGCTCTACCTCTTCATGCAGCATCCGGCAGCAACACGGCTCGAGCGCGACGCGATTCGCGCCATAACCAGGTCATACAAAAGGATCAACGATAAAGGTTCACTCGAGGCGGCGGTTAAGCAGTGCTTTGAGGACCAGGGTGTCGCTGATGCATGGCGATGGAGTGTGCCGGCCTGATACGACGTTGCCAGCGGCGTGTTGGCATCGCCGTTGGTATTCACAATTCCGCTACCCAGGTACGCGAGCTACCACTGCTTCCATGCTGCCTTTCCATACCCAAGGATTCACGATTGATAGATGACGCTTTTTCCTGATACTGTGACCGACAGGGGCGGTTATTCACAATGTTACTGCCGGGGTCGGGGTTATAGGGCTGCATTTGTGGCTAATACGCCCCGAGATCAATAAAAGGAAGCGTCAATGTCTCGTGCTATGCCGTTCTGTGTGTTTCTGCTCCTGTGGGTGTTTTGTGCCAACAGCTACGCGCTTGATGACACCGCCACGGACGCCGTTAGCGACATGCCTGTCGAAGCCGTCACCGAGACAACGGTAGAGGCTGTTATCGACACACCCGTCGAGGCCGTTACTGAGACAACCCTCAGGAAGCTGTGATCGACACGCCAACGGGCGAGGTCACTGACACCCTTGCTGAAGACCTTGGTGATACGCCTGTCGACCCGTCAACCGGCCTTCCCCTCGACGCTCCAATCGACACACCCATCGGCACGCCCATCGACACCGATGGGGATACCACTGACGAGAGAGCGCAGCCATTAGTGGGGCACCAGGCTCTGCGGGCGTTGATCCTCACCAGTCCCGGCGTGTACCACAATTACGAGCAACAGACCCAGGATATCGGCCGCGGCATCGTCGAGCGCGCCAATGTGCGTTTTGATGTCTCACTCGCGGAGCCGGACCGTTGGAGAACCACGGACTTTTCCCTGGGCTATGATGTCCTGATCTACAACATCTGCATGGCGGACAACCAGGACGCGGCGTTGATCGCCAACATGCGCAGGCAGACAGAGGAGCTCGGCGTGCCAGCCGTGTTCATCCACTGCACGATGCACTCGTTTCGCGAGACGGACCTGTGGTGGCCGCTGCTCGGACTGCAAAGCAAAGCACACGAACCGCTTAGGCCGCTGCGTCAAATCCAGGACGCAACACACCCGATTCTCACCGGTATCCCGGAAGATTGGGTCCTGCCGGAGGATGAGCTGTATATCAATCTCGACTTCATCGGCCAGCGCCTGCTGTCCACCGTGGGTGAGGATGGCGAGGCCCACACCACGGCGTGGATTGCCTATCACGGCTTGACGCCCGTGTTCGGCACCACGTTGGGGCACAGCGAGGAAACGCTGAAAAACACCGCGTTCCATCAACTGCTCGCCAACGCCGTGCTGTTTGTCACCGGCAATTTGACGGCCGACGGCCAGCCGACGCCGGGCATGGGCCCGATGGGTGACGGCATGGATATCTTCGGCAATTTCTCCGCTCCGGAGGGCGTGAAGTTTCTCGGCCGGGAAGGCAAGGACTGCGTTTACCGCAAACTGGCGATAGCCGCGGCTCCCTGCTACCTGCGCTGTATCGTTAATCCCTTTGAGTGGGGTGAAGAAACGCGAGCCTGCAAAGCGGCATGCGATGGGGATTTGCCGGGACCGGATGAGTTAATCCAGGCCTGCATGCCCACGATCTGAAACGAGCCGTTTGAAACAAGCAGTCCGGGGAAATGGACCCGGATTGACCAGGCCCGCCCTTCATAGGGCGAGCCTTCGCAGTGCAGACTTCCTTTAATCTACGTCCAGATACTGTTCGGTCAGTTTGTCGATCGACCAGGAATCCGGTTTCTGGCTGGGCGGATATTCCTTCAATGTTGCCAGAAACATCGCCATGGCCGCCGTACCCTTGTAGCCCTGCGGCGCCTTGTCAATCATCCAGTCCCAGTAGGTGTTGGAATTGTGATCGGCGCGCTCGTACGGATCGCGGCGCAGGTTGAAAATCTTGAACAGGCGCAGGGTGACGAAGGGTTCGGCCCACAGCGCCATGGTCTGTGCGCGGTTCTCGGCGAACACGATCTTCCAGTCATCCACCCGTATACCCACCGGCATACCGCTGTCCTCCAGATAAATAAACTCACGGCGCGGCGCCTTCTCGACCTCACCGGTCAGGTAAGGCAGGAAGTTATAACCATCCAGGTGCAATTTGGAGTTCTTGCTGCCCACCTGCCTGCCTTTCAGCAAATCCTGCTTGAGGTTGGGATCACCGGCGGCGGCGGCGAGGGTAGGCATCCAGTCGAGATGCGCCATAACCTGGTTGGAAATTTGCCCGGGCTTGATCTTGCCCGGCCAGCGCACCATGGCCGGTACGCGGTAGGCACCTTCCCAGTTGGTGTTCTTCTCACTGCGAAACGGGGTTACACCCGCATCAGGCCAGGTGTTGAAATGCACGCCGTTGTCGGTGGAGTAGAACACGATGGTATTGTCGGCGATCTTCAGTTCATCCAGTTGGTCGAGCATCTGGCCGACCAGTTTGTCGTGTGCCACCATCACGTCGTTGTAAAAGCCCTGGCCTGACAGGCCGACATTCTTCTCGGCAATGTGCGTGCGAAAGTGCATGCCAGTCGTATTCAACCAGACGAAGAAGGGCTTGTCCTCCTGCACCGCCTTGTCGATGAACTTCTTCGCGGCCGCGACAAACTCCTCGTCAGTCGTTTCCATGCGCTTGCGCGTCAACGGCCCGGTGTCCTCGATGCGGCCATCCGCGTAGGAGTGGATCACCCCGCGCGGACCAAACATCTTGCGAAAGCCCGGATCAGTCGGGTAGTCGGGATCTTCGGGCTCTTCTTCCGCGTTCAGGTGGTAGAGATTGCCGAAGAACTCGTCGAAGCCGTGGTTGGTGGGCAGGAAGACATCCTTGTCGCCGAGGTGGTTCTTGCCAAACTGGCCCGTGGCGTAGCCGTGGGTTTTCAGCACTTCGGCGATTGTGATGTCGCGGTCCTGTATGCCGAGATCGGCGCCCGGTATGCCCACCTTGGTGAGCCCGGTGCGCAGGCCAGACTGCCCGGTGATGAACGTCGAGCGACCGGCGGTACAGCTCTGGTCGCCGTAGTAGTCGGTAAAACGAATGCCCTCGTCCGCGATGCGGTCGATGTTCGGCGTGTGGTAACCCATGATGCCATCGCTGTAGGCACTGATGTTGGTGATGCCGATATCATCGCCCCAGATCACCAGGATATTGGGTTTGTCGGCGGCGTGAGCACTGAGCGCGAAGACGGCGCCCAGTGATAACAGCATGTGCGACAGGAGCTTGCGGTATCTCATAATGGTCTTCCTTATTGATTTGGTATTGAATGCACTGTCTGGACTGCACCAACAGTATGGGTGAATCGAGTTAAAGTTCAAACACTGCAGCGGGCGAGCGATTGTTTACTCGCCGGCCTCGCTCCCTGGCAATATGCGGCTGTTAGTGGAATTAATAGTACACTGTAGCCTGCAAATACCCACTACTGGACTCTCACCGCTTTGCACCGCTGGCCATCGATTTCCCTGTGCACGTTACTCATTGCTGCCTTTGTGACCGTGGCGCACGCAGGCCAGTCAACGGATGCCAAGGTGCCACCGCCAAACATTCTGCTGATCGTGCTGGACGATTTCGGCTACAACGATCTCGGCGCCAACGGCAATCCGAACACACCCACGCCTAATCTCGATGCACTGGCGGCACAGGGCACGCGCTATACACGCCATTACGCGGACGCCTCGTGCTCCGTCGCGCGCGCGGCGCTGATGACGGGAACCTGGCCCGCGGTACATGGACTTCGCCCCAACCATCTTGGGCTATCCAGGGATACACCAACCATCGCGAGCATGCTGCGCGATGCGGGCTACACGACGCAGCATATCGGCAAATGGCACATCGCCACGGCCACGCTGGAACAATCCCCCAGCCAACTGGGCTTCGATAACTGGTTCGGCTTCCTGCATCAAAACGAATTGCAGGGGCTGAGCAGCGACGGCGTTGACTTCAAGATTTCAACGTACCTGAACCCGTGGTTGCGCGAGAACCAGTCACCACCAAAACAATATTCCGGACACCTGACGGACATCCTCACCGAGCGCGCCGTGCAGTTTCTGGATAGCCAGAAAGACCAGGCACGACCCTGGTTTCTGAATCTGTGGCACTACGCACCGCATCAACCGATTGAACCGGCCACGCGCTTTCGGGAGAAGCATCCCGCCACGAAGGAGGGGATGTACCACGCCGTCATAGATCAATTGGACTCTGGTATCGGCGAGGTACTGCAAACGCTGCAAAGGAACGGGCAGAGCGACAACACGCTGGTCATCATCGTGAGCGACAATGGCGGCGACAATGCACACACGGACAACAACTATCCCTTCCACGGCAAAAAGACGGAATTCAAAGAGGGCGCACTGCGCACGCCACTGCTGATTCGATGGCCCGGGCACGCTCCCGCCGGTGCGGTGTCCGACGAGAAAGTCAGCCTCTACGACCTCTTTCCCACCATTGCCCAGGCGAGCGCGGCGACGCCCCCGCCACACCTTATCGGCAGAAACCTGCTGGGGCCTGGGCCAGGGCCTGGGGTACCCTACTACTGGGAGTACTCGGATTCCATCATCACCACCTACTCCATACTGTCGGCGGATGGCCGTTGGCGCTATGCGGCAGGCACCTGGGCTGGCGCTGTGCTCAACGATCTGGTTTCCGATCCATCGGGACAATCCAATGTCGCCGACGCCCACCCCGATATCGTGCAGCGGTTGCGTGACGATTACCTCGCCTGGCGACTGGCGGCGAGAGTCGTCCCCGTGTCGAATACCAGCAGCTCAACGAGCAGGGCGGCGCAGTGTTGCGGGGAGACGACCTGCAACGCAGTCCCGGCCGCAACGGCTATACGTTCGCGATTGGCGTCCAACCCGCCGCTGGCGACAACGGTGCAACACAGGTCATCGCGGAACAGGCTGGACGGTGGCGAGTACAAACATCGGAGCAGGGCATAACCCTGGATGTCCTCGGCCAGACCCTGGCTGGCCCGCCGCTGCCGCCGGGGCAGTGCAGTGAGCTGGTGATTTCCACCCTGTTCAGGTTTAGCCCACGCAATCCGCACAACAACCTGTCCATCATTGACTTGTACCTGAACGGGAAGCTGCTCAACACCGTCACGCTGAAATTGCCGTTACCCAATGACCAGGGATACGCCAACCCGACCTACATCGGGGTCAATGCATTGGGTGAAGAGCGTTTCCTTGGCACACTCAGTCGCCCCGTCATCCTGAATGAACGCGTGGTGCCGGATGAGCAGTCCGCGCTGATCGGCAACGGTATTTCGGGTGTCCCGTCCACCTGTCCCGCCGCGGTGGCACACAGACCCTGAGGCATTGCTGGCCCAGCTCAGTTGCTGAACGTGACGCCCACGCGAAACGCGCGCGACGGCGCGTCGAAGCCGACAGCGGTCTCGTACTGCTCATCCAGCACATTGTCCACGGAGAGCGCCAGCAGCCAGGCGGGCGCGAGCTGGTAGTGCAACACCCAATCCACGCGATGGTAATCGTCCAGTTCCTCCGTCACCTGTTCGCCGGTATGCCGCGAGGCGGCCCACTGCTGTCCGCCGTAAAGGTAATCGAGCGCGGTATCCCAGCGCGCCGCAATCTGCCACTGCGCGACCACGCTGGCTGTCCACTGCGGCCGACCGGTGAGCACGGTGTTCTCATTCTTGACATCGATATCGGTGTACGTCGCCTGGCTGCGCAGGCTTAGCGCGGGCAGTGCTTGCCAGTCCGCCTGCAACTCGACGCCGCTGGTCTGCACGCGCTTGCGATTGACATTGCGGAAGGTCTCGTTGTCGAAGTCCACCAGGTCGCGGAAATCGTTTTCAAAGCCGGTAGCGCCGAGCACCAGCGCATCGCTCGCCTGCCAGCTCGCGCCGAGATCCCAGCTCTCGCCCTGCTCCGGTTGCAAATCCGGATTGCCGACCAGCGCGTGGCCCAGCGCGAAAAAGCTCGGCAGTTTGTACGCCTCGCCCCAGTTCGCGGCGAGGGTGACGCCCCCGCCCACGGTATATTTGGCGCCGGCCTGCGCCGAGGTCTCGCTGTCGAAGTCCTCGGGATCGTCGTAGCGCAGGCTGGTGTGCAACAGCAGGTCCGCCAGCGGCGTAGCGGAGACATCGGCAAACAGGCTGCGCGTGTCGCGATCCAGCTCAAAATCCGTGGGCATCCGCGCGCCGAAAAACTCGAGATAACCCACGCTCTTGCCGTCCTCGTGGCGATACTCCGCGCCAACATTGGCTTCCAGGGTCGGCGCCAACTGCAGGGTGTTGACCCAGCGCAGTTGGTCGCGCGTGAAGTCGGTGTCCGCCGCATTGGGCGGCACTTCGAGGTAAGGCGCAATGCCCGGCGAGCGGTAGTGCTCGTCCTGCTCGAAGCGACTGCCGGTGACCGTGCTGCGCCATTGCGATGACCACTGCGCGCCCCAGTCCGCGGCCAGGATTTCCTGCGTGTAGTCGCTGTGGTCCAGCGCGTCGTTCTGCGAAAAGCGTGGCCCGCCGCCCTGCTCCGGGTAGGAGCCGCGCTTGCCGTCGAGGTAGCGGTAGCTGACGCCGAACTCCTGCGCCTTAGAAGGCTGCCATCCCAGGCGCAGGTTCGCGCTGTCGGTGTCGCGCGTGCTGCCGGGCGTGGGTTCGCCGTCGTCGCGGTGCGCCACGCCCACCACGTAATTAAAATCGCCCACGCTGCCCAGCGCACTTGCGCCAACATCGCTGTAATCGTCCTGCCCGGCCTCGGCGTACACGTCCTGCTGATGGCCCTGCTGCGGGCGGCGCGTGATGATATTGATCACGCCGGCCAGCGCATCGGAACCGTAAATCGCGGACTGCGCGCCGCGCACCACCTCGATGCGCTCCACGCTGTTGGGATTGAGGTTGGCAAAATCAAAACTGCCGCCGCGAAAGTTGCTGGGATCATTCACCGCGATGCCGTCCACCAGCACCAGCGTGAAGTTGGATTCACCGCCGCGTATGGACACCGCCGTCAAACCGCCGGGGCCGCCCTGCTGCTCAACCAACAGGCCGGGCAGCGTTCTGAGCAGGTCGGCGACCGTGGTTTTATTCAGCGCCTGGATCTGCTGCGCATCCAGCACCGACACCGAGGCCGTCAGTGCCGGTTGCGGCGCAAACGTGCCGGTTACCAGCACGTCCTCGAGCGCGGCATTCGGTGCGGCTGCGACTGCGCTGCACTCTTTACCGCATTCTGCACCGCTCACTGCATTGCATGTCAGCGACGCGAAAAGTATTGCGATGATCCTGTATAGCATTGCCGACGCGTTTCTCCCGGACTTTCATTGTGCTGGCCAAACTCGTAATCTGGATCGCGTTACCGCGCTGCCGCCAGCCTGTTCACTACTCAATGTGCAATGTGCAATGTGCACTGCCTTAACGGAATGCCACATGACCATCGTAATGACGATCTGCAATGCGATCTTCCTGCTTGTTTACCTGCTATCCGCTGCGGTCCAATACAACGACCCGGATGCGCTGGTATGGGCTGCGATATACCTGGCAGCGGCCGCGATGTGCGCGCTGCAATTTCGCAGAAACCCGCCGCGCTGGCTAGCGCCCGCGTTGGTGGCAATCAGTGTGGTGTGGATCGGCATGCTGCTACCGCGCATCGTCGGGCAGGTCTCCCTCGAGGAAATCTTCGCATCCATCAGCATGCGCACGCGGGCCGTGGAGGAAGCACGCGAAATCGGCGGACTAAGCCTGGTCATCCTGTGGGCCGCGGTGCTCTGGCATCGCCAGCGCGCCACCCGATAGCGTGCACGCCTGCCGGTGATCACGGCTTGCGCTGCACGCGGATCTTCTCGCCCTTGCGGTGCAGGATAAGCGAGTTCACCGCGCCATTGGGCTCGACAACGAACTCGATTTTCCCACTTTCGCCGCCGCCGGACGCCGTGAACGTGGTCGCGTTCACCTGCTCCATCTTGCCCGCGCCGTACATCGGCACATTGACGTAGAGGCCATCGGCTTTCTCCTCGAATGTCAGCGTGACGAAACTGACCGCGAACTCGCCTTCGAAGCGCTCGAATCCGCGATCCACCGCGACCGCTTCGAGTTCCGCGACAGTCCACGGTTGGCTGCGGCCTGCGCTGGCGGCGCGTATCGCGGCCACAGCTTCGACACTGACCGGGTCCGCCTTGTTGCCCCAGCTGCGCCGTAAATACGTCATCAATCCCGCGAGCGTGGCGTCATCGAGTTCTTTCAGGTGACCGTGTGGCGGCATCACACCGTTATAGCTTTCGTCCAATACCGTTACCGGCCCCGTCAGGCCCTGCAGGATGATGCGCGCGAGCCATTCCGGCGGACCGGTGACCCACGAGGCACCGGCCAGTGGCGGCGCCAACCCGGCTACGCCAGCGCCGTTTTGCCCGTGGCACGCGGCGCATTGCGGATAAAATTTCTCCCCCAACGCCATCGCTTCCAACTGCTCGGGGCTGAGCGGCTTGATGCCCGCCGCCAACTCATCGCCCGGCCAGGTGAACGACACACGCGCGGCCATGCGCCCGGCCCACAGCGGATCGTCTTCACCCACCGAACCGTCCGCAAATATCGGCGGCGGGCCGGCCAGTTGCGCGGGAACAAAGCCCGGGCTGATCGCGACATCCTCCATGCCGCTAAGCATCGCCAGTTGCTGCCAGGCGAACTCGCCGGTGCGCGACGCGGCCAGCGCCAGCAGTTCCAGCAGTTGCGGATTGGCCGGCTCGGCGGACGTGAGATCGCCGCGCAGGCTGCGATACGCGCCGCCCGCCAGTGCTGCCAGCGCGTTCTGCGCACCGTCACTGGATTCTTCGAGCTGCGCGGATGCCAGCAACTCCTGCAGGAACACCAGTTCCTGTCCCGACACCGCGCGCACCACCGCCTGGCGCACGTAGGGGCTGGTGAGCTGCGTCGTCAAAAGTTGTGCAAGCGCGGAGCGCACGTTGGCATCGGTTGCGTGGCTGCCCATTGCGAACGCCAGTTGCATCGACAGCGCCTCGTCGCGCGCGGGCAATGCGTTGTGCAATTGCAGCAAATCAGACACCTGCAGCAACGCATGGCCCGCGCGCAACGCGTGCAACTGCAGCGGCAGGCGGCCGGAACCGGCGAGCGCCATGACCAGATCACGTTGCAACTCGCCCCTGCCCTGCAAGGTCCAGATCGCATGCAGCGCCGCCAGCGTTTGCGCATCGTTGTCGGTTGCCGACAGCGCGAGATCACTGAGTACGGCCGTCAGGTCGCCATTGCGCGCCAGTAAAAGACGCTGTGCCGTGTCGCGCACCCAACCGTTGGGATTGGCCAGCGCCGCGATCAACTCATCGTTGCTGGCCGCCGCAAGCTCGGGGAATGCGCGCCCTGCCTTGCCCTCGGTATGACGGATGCGCCAGATACGGCCCATGCCGATGGGCGTCTCGAGACCGCGCTGGAACACCTGCTCGCGCAGTTCGTCCGTCATGAACACGACGTCCTGCACGATGCCGCGATACATATCGATAATGTAGAGCGCGCCGTCGGGGCCGTTCATCGCATCCACCGGGCGAAAGCGCTCGTCCGTCGAACCGAGGAAATCGCGCTTGCCCCATTTCTCGTCATCGTAGAGGCGCTGGCTGGCCGTCAGCGCCATACCCTCTTCCGTGATGGCGAACTGCGCGACCACGTTGCCGGCCACCTCCGGCACGAACACATCGGACTGGTACTGCGCCGGGAACTGGTCGCCACGGTAGGAGACCAGCCCGCTGACGCCGGTCGCGTTCAACAGGCGTCCATCCTTGCGCAGGGTGCCCTCCAGGTACGCGCGGTTGACGCCGGGATTGACGCGCACCGAAAACACCTCCGCCGGATCGGTCAGGTTGACACCCAACCCCTGTGGATACAGCTCGACGCCGGGTTGCAGCAGATCTTCCGCCGCGAAGAAATCCGCCTGTATCCAGGTGGAGTTGTGGTTGTAGAGCAAGCGGCCCACGTCATCCTGGGTGATCCCCCACTGCCCCCGGTTGAGCCCCTCCCGCTCCACCAGTTCACCATTTTCGATACGCAGGCTGCGGGCGGATTTTGAGTTATATAACCAGTTGTCCAGCCCCTGCCGCAGGCCGTTTTCCAGATGCTCAACGTTGCTATCCACCGCTTCGATGCCATAACTGCCCAGGCGGCGTTTGTTCGCGCACAGCGCGTCGCGCTCGGGCAATTCGCACAGCCACAGGTTGGGCGGCTCGCCGATCAGCACGCCCTCGTTGACCACGGCGACCGCGCGCGGGAGGACCAGTCCACCGAGGAACACCACGCTGGTATCCATGCGCCCGTCGCCATCGGTATCCTCCAGCCGCACCACCTGGCCGACCGGCTCCTCGCTGCCCGTGCCGTAGGCATCGGGCATATAGCCGCGCATTTCCACCACGTACAGGCGGCCGTATTCATCCCACGCCATCGCCACCGGGTCTTCCACCAGCGGCTCGGCCGCGACCAGTTCGATCTCGAAACCCGGCGCGATGCTGAACGCCGCTTGCGCTTCATCCGGCGACAGGACCGGCGCGGGCTTGTTATCCAGCGTCTGGTAAAACAGCGGCTCGTCGCTGCCTTCTTTCAGGGAGAACCATTCCATGTCAGTGATATGGAATGTGTCACCGCAGCGCGCGGGCTGGATGCGCAGCTGCCCGCGTTCCGGCAGGGCGATGTCGCCTGTATTGTAAAAGCGCAGCGCATCCATTTCGTCGACCGTCAGCGTGATCGCGCCACCGCTCGTCACGCCGACGAAGCGATGCCGCTCCGCCGAGTCCAGGCTCACCGGCTCGCTGACCTGCTCGCCGGCTGGCGTGACCACGCGCGCCTCGGCGCGATCCGCGTAAATTTTGACTTCCGCAAAGCTCGCGCCGCCGCTGGCGCCGCCGCCCTCCTCCGCGAGGTAGCGCAGCTGTATCGTCGTCGGTGCGTCGCAGGCGGGCACGGTCATGCGCAGCAGTGCATCGCCGAATTGCCTGCGCGCGGTCAACCATGCCTCGCCCTCGGGCAGCGCACCCGCAATGCCATTCGCGGTAAATTCCAGGCCATCGAGATTCGCCATGCGCCATTCGGCGGCGGCCAGCAGGCTCTCGCCCGCTCGCGCCAGCGGCGGCAGTTCCTTCAGGCGAATACGCCGCCAGCGCATCGCGCCAGTCTCGCCCTGGTGCACCTGCAGCGCGATGAAGCCCTGCGCATCCAGGCCGTCGACGATGTCCGCCGCGAGCACGCCGTTGATCCAGGTTTTGATGCGCGCGCCGCGCGCCTCGATTTCGACATCGTTCCAGTCGTTCAGGCGAATGGCCGCGCGCACCTCGGGCTTGTCGGCAAGACCCGCCAGCCAACCGCGCCGCGCCTCGTCGTAAATGCCGCCGCTCCAGGAGCGCTCCGAATCGTCGAGCTCAAACTGATAACCGTAGGCGCGGCCATTGCGCTCTCCATCGGGATCGACGGCCCTCTGCTGCGCGCGAAACAACACGCCGGAATTGCCGGGCTCGTCCCAGCGCATCTGCATTTTCAGCGAGAAATCGCCGTAGGTTTTTCCGTGCGCAGGAAGGTGTTCTCACCCGGGCCGCGACGACCGACGATGTCCTCGCCCTCCGGCGCGAACGTGGCCTCGCCACCGATGGTGCGCCAGCCGTCGAGGGACTTGCCGTCGTAGAGGTAGTGGTAGCCGTCCTCCAGCGTGAACTGCGGTGTGGAAGGCGAGCGCAGCGCAAAGTAGGCGGCGCCGGCAAGCGCGACCAAAACCACCAACAGTATCAATTTCTTCATGGGAGCATGCCTTACTGGAATAATCTGGAACCAACGGTACTTAATTAAGCTTCGAGATCGGCGGTAAATTGAATGTCATAGGGGCGGGACACGCCGAACCCGTTGCAGCGGGCACCCTCGGGGTGGGCTCGGCGCTGGCTCCCCTGACTCCAATTCGCCTACCGCACTTCGAGTGGCCCTGCAACAACGCACGCAGTCCATAACGCGCGATGCGGTCGACATGCTGTTGCACGACAGCGCACAGCGCCGAAAATCCGTCGAGGTTATCAGCGCCGATCCGCGCGCAGGCCAGCACTGCGATCAGGCGCTTGTCGGCGGCGGCGTCGCTCTCCCTGATCAGCAACAATTGCTCAGCACGCGGATCATCGATGGCCATGTCGGTGTGTAACATGTAGTAGCACCACGCGCTGAGCGCCTTGAGCAGATTGGGCGCTGCACTGTCCTGCTGCAATGTTGGCAACCAGCGCTGGCGAATTTTTTCGCTGCCGTCCATGGCGATCTGCGCGCAGCGATGCCGCAGGCAGGGATTGCTGAAGCGCGCCAGCAACTGCTCGCCGTAGTCTGCCAGATTGAAATTGCCCGGTGCCTCGAGCGCCGGCATTAGGTCTTCTTGCATCAGTTGCCGCACATACCCGCGCAGCGTGTCATCCGCCATCACGGCATCGACTGTTTCGAGTCCCGCCAGCAGGCCGCAATAGGCGATCGCGGAGTGCGTGGCATTGAGCAGGCGCAGCTTGATGTTCTCGTAGGGCGCGATATCCGCCACCAACAGCGCGCCCGCGCTTTCCCAGTCCGGCCTGCCGGCGGCGAAGTCGTCCTCCATGATCCACTGGGAAAACGGTTCTGTCGCCACGGCGCCTTCGTCGCGCAGTCCCAACAGCTGTGCCTGGCGCTGCCTGCCGCTGTCCGTCATCGCCGGCACGATGCGGTCGACCATGGAGCAGGGGAAGCGCGCAGCGGTCTTCAGCCACGAAAGTACAGCGGGAAAGGTGGACTGCAGATAGTCACTCAGGACTGCGCGCAACACTTTGCTGTTGGCGGACAGGTTATCGCAGCTCATGATTGTCACAGGCGCGCCACCCGCTGCCACACGTTGCTGCAAGCCCAGTGCAAGAATGCCGATGGCGGAGCGCGGCTGCGCGGGATTTTTGAGATCGCTTTTGACGGTGGCGTCCTTGCGGTTCAGGGATTTTCCGTCAGCGGCGAGCGTGTAGCCCTTCTCCGTGATCGTGAGTGTCAGCACACGAATATCCTGGCGCGCGATGACGTCCGCAATCTTCGATACGCCTGCGCTCGCCACCAGCACCTCCTGCACCACCCCGATAACGCGCAACTCAACGCCTGTCGCATCTTCACTCAACACGGAGTACAAACAGTCCTGTGGCAGCAGCTGCGTGGACACGTCGGCGCTGCGCAAGGAGACGCCGATAATTCCCCAATCACCGCCGCTGCGGGCAATCGCCTCGTCGGTATACACCGCCTGGTGGGCGCGGTGAAAAGCGCCCAGTCCCAGATGCACGATACCGGCGCGCAACCGCGCGCGGTCATACGCTGGCTTGCGTACGGCGCCGTTGAGTTCACCCAGTGTGGAGGGATGCAGTCGGTTCATCGGTCGCTACAGCTTGTAGGCGGTCTTCGCCAGTCGGTAGGCGAGGTCATGTGCGAGTGTCCGCGCCTCGTCCATTGCCAGCCGGTGTTCAGCCACCAGTTGCGCCAGGAAGCGGCAATCGATGCGCCGCGCCACGTCGTGCCGTGCGGGAATGGAGAGGAACGCGCGCGTGTCATCGTTGAAGCCGACGGTGTTGTAAATGCCGGCGGTCTCCGTCATCTGGTGGCGATAGCGCAGCATGCCCTCGGGACTGTCGTGGAACCACCAGGCAGGGCCGAGCTTCAACGCGGGGTAATGGCCGGCCAGTGGCGCCAATTCGCGCGCGTAGGTGGTTTCATCGAGCGTAAACAGAATCAGCGTGAAGTCCGGGTTGTTGCCGACCCGATCCAGCAGCGGTTTGAGATTGCGCACGAACTCGCCCGGCAGTGGGATATCGGCGCCCTTGTCGCGACCGTACCGTGCGAACAGCTGCGGATTGTGGTTGCGATAAACGCCGGGATGGAGTTGCATCACCAGACCGTCGTCGAGACTCATCAGCGCCATCTCCAGCAACAGCTGGCCGCGGAATTGTTCGGCCTCGTGCGCTTCGAGGGTACCCGCCAGCGCGCCGTGGTAAAGACGCGCGCACTCGGCAGGCGAGAGGTCCGCCGTATGCGCGCTGGGATGGCCGTGATCGGTGGCGGTGGCACCCAGCGATTTGAAAAAGGCTCGCCGCTCCCGCAGCGCGTCAAGATAGCCGGCGTAAGTATCACAGGACACGCCGCTGATGCGCGCCAGCTCGGCGATATTCTCCGCAAAGCCTTCATACTCCGGGTCTACCACCGGGTCGGGTCGAAACGTGGTGATGACACGACCCGGCCAGGGATCCTGCGCCAGCCGTTGGTGCGCGGCCAGCGGATCCAAAGGCGATTCCGTGGTGGCGAGCACTTCGATGTTGAAGCGCTCGAACAGCGCGCGCGGCAAAAAAGCAGGTGTTGCCAACTGCCGATTGATCTCGACGTAAATGTCAGCGGCGGAGGCGCTGTCCAGCCGCGCATCGATGGCGAATACCTCGGCGAGGATATGGTCCATCCACAGGCGCGTGGGCGTGCCGCGAAACAGGTGGTAGTGATCGCCAAACAACTGCCAGACCGCTGCCGGGTCAGCATCGGGGGAACTGCCATCACTGCGCGCGATACCGAGCGTATCCAGGCTGATGCCCTGGCTGTACAGCATGCGCAGCAGGTAGTGATCCGGCTGCAGCAACAACTCGGTGGCATTGGCAAACGGCGCGTTGTCGGCAAACCAGCGCGGGTCGGTGTGGCCGTGCGGGCTGACGATGGGCAGCGTCGCTACCGCCGCGTACAGCTCGCGCGCGATCGCGCGCTCCTCGGGATGCGAGGAGAACAAACGGTCTGGGTGGAGGATAGAACTCATTCTTCGTCCAGCAGGGTGGCGATCACCCGTTCCAGGTGGCGCGTCATCGCGGCGCGCGAGGCGTCGGGGTCGCGCCTGCCCAGGGCGTCCAGGATAGCCTGGTGATCAGCGACGATCGGGCGACTGCCCTCCTCGCGCACGCGCTGGTGAAACCGCGTGCTGATCTCGGATTCATTGCGCAACTGCCACAACCAGGTGATGGTCGCGGTCAGCGCGCTGTTGCCCGCTGCCTCGGCAATCAGGCAGTGGAATTTTTCGTCGGCCTGCTCGGTGATGGTTTCGCGGCGATTTTCCTCGCGCATGTCATCCAGCAATTCCTGCAGGCGCCGCAACTGCGCGTCCGAGATGCGCTGCGCGGCCAGCGCGCAGGTCTCGCCCTCGATCAGTTTGCGCGCCTCGAGAATCTCGAACGGCCCCGGTCCCGCCGATTCGGACAACGTGCCTGGCGTATCACCCGTGCCCCTGACATACACGCCGGAACCGGAGCGCACTTCGACCACGCCCGCAATCTCCAGCGCAATCATCGCCTCGCGAATCGTCGGCCGACTGACGCCAAACTGGCCGGCCAGATCGCGCTCCGACGGCAGGCGGCTGCCACGGGTCAGGACGCCGTCCGCCACCAGCGCCTGCAACTGCTGCGCGACCTGCAGGTACAGTCTCTGTACCTTGATAGCCTGAATCTGCACGTTAGCCTCCGTCCTCTGTTCAGCCAGCGCCTGCGCCTGCAGGCTCAATTGCGCCGCCTTGAACACGTGCGGTTGCGTCATCGCCGTCTCGGTGCGCGCGACGCAATCGCGTATCAGTTGCCCGAAAAACGGAAAGCCGCTGCGCTGCAGGCAATCGATTTCCCGCTCCTGTTCGCCGTCCACCAGGAAGAGCGTCGAGGCGGGCGCCGCCCTTGCAACGTCGATGTACTTGCGCAACTCGATGCTGCCTCTCGTGCCGACGATAAACGTGCGCCCGTCGCCCCAGGTGCGCAGGCCATCGGGCGTATACCAGTCGACACGGCTGTAGAACGATGCGCCGTTGTCGCCGGTCATCGACATCTCGCCGAAATCTTCCAGCCCCGGCAACTCCGGGTGGCTGAAGTTGGCCACGCGGGCAAAGTTGAGCGTGGCGTCGGCGCAACCGGCGTAGGTCAGGAACTGCTCCACCTGGTGCGAGCCGATGTCGGTGAGGATGCCGCCGTAGCGGGATTTATCGAAGAACCAGGCAGGCCGCGTCGCCGGCGCCAGGCGGTGCGGCGCGAGGTTGAGCACCTGCAACACCCGCCCGACGGCGCCCTGCGCGATCAACTCACCGGCGTGCCAGGCGGCATCGTTGTGCAGGCGTTCGGCATAGTACACCGCGTATTTCTGCCCGGTGCGCTCGACCGCGGCGCGCACCGCTTCCAACTGTGCGAGCGTGGTGAAGGGCGACTTGTCGGTAAAGTAATCGCGGCCCGCTTCCATCACCCGTATACCGAGCGCCGCGCGCTCGTCGGGCACGGCGGCGGCGCACACCAGTTTGATGTCGGGGTCGCGCAAAATGTGTTCGAGGCTGCCAGCCACTTGAACGCCGGGATAGGTGTTTACAAACGCCGCGACACGCTCAGGCTCCGGATCGTACACCCATTTCAGCGTCGCGCCGGCATCGCGCAGGCCATTGGTCTGGCCGTAAATATGGCCGTGGTCCAGGTGCGCGGCCGCAAAACAGAACTCGCCGGGGGCGACCACGTGTTCCGCTTTTGCGCTGGGCGCGTAGTTCGCGCCATCACTGATATCGACCACCGAAAGAGACCCTCAGAACCAGTTGAGTTTGACGCCGGTGCTGTAGCTGACGCTCGCCAGCACGGCCAGGATACACAGCACCATCGCCAGGTTGAACAGCACGCGCCGCGCACCTTGCGGGCGATTCACGCCGAGAAACGCCTTGCTGTTGTTCAGGAACAGCCAGCCGAGGTAGGCGATCGGCAGCAGGAAGCCGCAGATCGCCGAGGTCGGCAGGATTACATAGGCACCCATCAATGACCACAAAAACACACCCAGCACGGCCGGCGTGGACAGCAACAGCGCTAGCCGATACTGGCGCGAATGCGGCGCCCAGTTGAACATCGCCCCGGCGGCCGCGCCGCAACACAACATATGCATCACCAGCGAACCCACCGCCATGCCAAGAATGCCCACGGCAAACACCAGGCGTCCCGTGACCGGACCCATGCCGGCTTCGCTGAACATGGTGGCCGCTTGCGCCGGGCTGAGCGTGCCGCTGATCTCAAATTCGCTGGCATGAAACGCGCCGGCGGCGGCAATCGAGATCAGGCTGACCACGAGCATATAGGGCAGCACCAGCCCGATCACGATGTCGTAGCGCGACAGCTCCCGATGCGCCGGACCCCAGCCGCGATCGAGCAGCGTGTAACCGTACACAAAGGTCATATTGATACCCACGGCGGTACCCAGCGCCGCCATGATCGTCGTCACGCCCGCCACGTCCGTCGGCAAACTGCGCGGGACAAACCCGGCCAGCACCGCGCCCCAGTCCACCTGGCCGTTGGCGCTGGCGGCGAGCACCACCCACAGGAAGGCCAGCACGATCATGCCGGTCAACAGCTTGATCGCCGTTTCGAACACCTGCACCGCGCGGCCGCCCGCGCCGTAGTGCCAGGCCGTGTACGCACACACCACCCTAGCACGGCGAGCGCGAACAGGTAGAGCTCCCTGCCGATGCCGGGCCTATCCTGCAACGTGAAGCCGCCACTCACCGCGATAATTTCCTCCAGCATGCCGGCGCTGAGCGGGTAGTGTGAAAAACCCCAGATGATACTGGAGGCCAGCGCCGCGATAGCCCACAGCCACGCCACCGCCGGATGCACGTGATCGCGCATCGCCGCGAACGGTTGCACGCCGGTGCTCAGGGTCTGGTGCGACAGCGCAAACAGCATGATGCAGCCGATCACCATCGACACGGGTTGCACCCAGAGCAACTCATAGCCGTACACCGCACCGATAGTGAGCGAGGTGATGGCGCTGCCGCCGCCCAGCGTCATCGCGCCCTGCAACCAGCCCGGGCCGCTGAGGCGCAGGTACACCGGCAGTCGCTGCCGCAGGGGCTTATCCGCGAGCGCGGCAAGCTGCGCGATTTCCAGATCCACCGCCAGCGCTTTCGTGGCCGTCATCGGTAGGATGCCTGCATGTCCACCTCGGCTGTAATCGCGGCCTTGCGGCGCAGCGTCGATCCCGCGATACGCTGCGCCAGTGCGTGCTGGTAGTGCGCGCTGTCCAGCGGCAGTGTCACCGGTCGCGCCTCCCAGGTGGACAGCAGCATGCTGTTGGCCAGCGCCAGTGAATCCAGCCCGGCGGCAGCGGGAGCGAGTAATGGTTCATCGCGCAGGATCGCAGCGACAAAGTTGTTCAGCACTGCGGCGTGCTGGTTGATGGCCCGGTCCGGCGTGATGTCGCGGACGCTGGTCTCGGGCATGCCGAACATCGCGCGCGTGTCGCGGCTGAATTCGCCGGTGGGCGGATCGTTCTCACTCAGCAACAGGCACTTGCCGTCGAAGGACAGCGCGCCCCGCTCGCCAATAACGTCGAGGCGATTCACCCCCGGCGCCTCCCCGGTGGAACCGACAAACACACCGGTTGCGCCGTTGGCATAGCGCAAATACGCGGTGACTTCATCTTCCACTTCGATAGCGTGGTAGCGTCCGAACTCACAAAACGCCTGCACTGAACTCGGCATGCCGCACAGCCACTGGAAGATATCCAGGTTGTGGATGCACTGGTTCAGCAACAGGCCACCGCCCTCGCCGCGCCAGGTGGCGCGCCAGTCGCTGACCTGGAAGTACACTTCGGGCCGGAACCAGTTGGTCATCGTCCAGTGCGTGCGGGTGATCGCGCCGAGCGTACCGGCGGCGATGATCTCTCGCATCAGGCCAAACAGCGGGTCGGTGCGCTGGTTCAGCATCAGCGCAAAGACTTGCCCGGGCTGTTGCAAGGCCAGCAGTTGTTCGCCCTCCAGCGTCGACAGGCCGAGGGGCTTTTCCATCATCACGTGCAGGCCCGCGCGCAGGGCGCAGGCGCCGGTCTCGAAATGGGTGTAGGTCGGCGTCGCCACCAGCACGGCATCGCAGCAACCGCTGGCCACCAGCTCGGCGTAATCCGTGAAATGGGGAACACTCCTTGCCCCTACCCCTGCCCCTGCCCCTGCCACAGCCTCGGCGGGCGGTTGGCGCGAACAGACCGCCGCGAGCACGCAGTCGGCGACCAGGCCGGCGCTCAGGTTATCAATGTGTTGCCTGGCGATATTGCCCAGGCCGATGACGCCCAGGCGCACTACCCTGTTATGGCCCATTGCTTGTTATTACCTCGCGCGGCGCGGCGCCCTTGCCAATGCCGGCCGGCTGATGCACACTTCAATTTGGTAAACTGGTCAGGCCAATTTAGGCGCTACGCGAAGGCGTGTCAAGCGCGACGGCCACGACCAGAAATACAGCCGGTTTACACTCAATGGCGCTGGCTTGAAGCCAGTAATGGCACGCCGGCCTTTAGTCCGTGCCATTGGATTTGCACTCGCGTTTAACTTGGGGTTCAGGGTAGTTCATGCAAATTTGTTGTGCTGGCGAGGTCATGATCGAGTTGGCAGCCGAGAACAGCGGCGGCCTGTACCGGCGTGGCGTGGCGGGCGACAGTTACAACACGGCGATCTACCTGTCCCGAGCCGGGCTGCAGGTCAGTTACCTCACGCGCCTGGGCGACGATGCATTGTCGGACGGGATCATCGCGCACCTGGCCGACGAGGGCATTGGCGATGCACTGATAGAACGGGTTGCCAGGCGTCGCCCGGGGTTGTACCTGATCGACAACGACGCACAGGGTGAACGCCACTTCCACTACTGGCGCGACCACGCCCCGGTGCGCGAGTTGTTTGCGCAGCCGCTGCGCTTGCCCGCGATCGACGTCTTTTACTTCACCGGCATCACCCTGGCCGTCACGCGGCCGGGCCTCGCGCAATTAATCGCGCTGTTGGTCGACCTGCGCGCGCGGGGTTGTCGTATCGTGTCGTGTTCGACCCAAACTACCGCCCCGCACTGTGGGACGACATTCAGCAGGCCCGGCAGCACTGCGCCGCGGTACTGCCGCTGTGCGACATGGTCATGCCGACGTTCAGCGATGACACGGCGTTGTGGGATTGCCACGGCATTGCCGACTCTTGCGCGCATTACCAGCAATACGGCGTTGCGGAAATTGTGATCAAAGGCGCAGACCTGGTTTCCCACGTGTTCACCGCAGGCGAACAGGTGGAGCAACGCGCGCCCGCTGTCGCGGCACTGGATACCACTGGCGCGGGCGACGCATTCAATGCGGCCTACCTCGCCGCGCGTTTGCAGGGTGGCAGCCTGCGCGATGCGCTCACCAGCGCGCAACAACTTTCCGCCGCCGTAGTGCAGCATCGCGGCGCAATAATTCCGCGCGCTGGCAACCGCGCCGAATGCTCGAGGAGTTAGACGACAATGCAACAGACATGGCGCTGGTTTGGACCGAATGACCCGGTCACGCTGGAAAAAATCGTACAGGCGGGCGCGACAGGCGTAGTGACGTCCCTGCACCACATCCCGACCGGCGAGCCCTGGCCGCTGGCGCAGGTGCAGCAGCGCAAGACAGAGATCGAGGCGTACGGCCTGACATGGTCGGTGGTGGAAAGTATTCCCCTGCACAACGACCTGAAGACGCGCAGCGGCAACTACCGGCAATACCTGGAGAACTACAAGGAGTCCGTTCGCAATGTCGGCGCGGCGGGCATTTCCGTGGTGTGCTACAACTTCATGCCGGTGGTGGACTGGACACGCACCAATCTCGACTACGCACTGCCCAACGCCGCGCGTGCGCTGCGCTTCGAGATGACGGACTTCGCCGCCTACGATGTCTACCTGCTGCAACGCGCAGGCGCCGAGCACGATTACGATCCGGCGCTGCTGGCGCGCGCAAAAGTCCGCTTCGATGCGATGAGCGAAAGTGAAAAAACCCTGCTGGAAAAGAACATCATCGCCGGCCTGCCCGGCGGCGAGGGCTCTTACGACCGCGAGGGCATTCGCGCCGCGATCGCCCAGTTCATCGCGCTCGGCACCGAGGGCATGCGCGACAACCTGGTCAGCTTCCTGCGCGAAGTGATCCCGGTGGCCGAAGCGGCCGGCGTGCGCATGTGCATTCACCCGGACGACCCACCCTTCTCCCTGTTCGGCCTGCCGCGCGTGGTCTCCACCGCAGCCGACGCGCGCACATTGATGGCGGCCGTGCCCAGCGTCAGCAACGGGCTCACGCTGTGCGCGGGCTCGTTCGGCGCGCGCGCCGATAACGACCTGATTGCGATGGTGCGCGAATTTGGCCCGCAGATTCACTTCGTACACCTGCGCAATATCAAGCGCGAGGCGGACGGTTCATTTTTTGAATCGGAGCACCTGGACGGCGACAACGACATGGTGGGCCTGATCGGCGCCCTGCTCGACGAAGAGCAGCGACGTTCAGCGCAGGGCAGGCCCGACCGCATCGCCATGCGTCCGGACCACGGCCACACACTCGGGGATGAGATCGGGCAGGCGGGCGTCAACCCCGGCTACTCCTATGGCGGCAGGCTCAAGGGCCTGGCGGAATTGCGCGGGGTAATGCATGCGCTGGAGCAGTTGCGGCGACAGTGATCGGTCACCCGAGTAGTGTGCGGCAAGCCCTCTGCGGCTGCGCGTGTTTGCTCGAGATCGATGCCGCCATTGGCGTCCCGCCTGACCATCCAGCTGCCCCCGATCGCGCGCACATTTCCCAACCTGAGATAATCGCCCGCATTCGTTTGATTAATCCCACCAGTGGGGCAGAAACCCAGGTCCGGTAGCACATCCTGCAACGACGCCAGAAAGCTGGCACCACCGCTGGCATGAGCGGGGAAGAACTTCAGCGTGCGAAAACCGAGGGCCCGCGCCGCAAGCGCTTCGGAGACTGTGGCTACACCCGGG
The DNA here is from genome assembly GCA_016704305.1 of Haliea sp. Lineage (GTDB taxonomy): Bacteria > Pseudomonadota > Gammaproteobacteria > Pseudomonadales > Halieaceae > Marimicrobium. Next base: position 85,012 of record JADJAL010000024.1, read on the forward strand.
AGGAAGGGAAGGTCACACTCGCGTACTGCCGCTGCCAGATCCGGTCGTAAAGCCTGGCGACACCAAACACGGCTCCTGCCGCGCGCTGCAGCCACCTGCGCAGGGTCGACGATGGTGCCGACACCGACCCTGGCATCGGGCAACGCCGCCGCTACCGCGCGAATACAATCGAGCGCGACCGGCGTGCGCAGCGTGATCTCCAACAGCACAATACCTGACTCAACCAACGCCCGACTGACGGCCAGCGCCTCATCGACAGACTTGAATGCGAGTACCGGCACTATCCGGTGGTCGCCCAGGATTGCTTCGATGCTCATACTTCCAAACGCTTTGGCGGCTCGAATGGAACCCGAGCCCCTTGGTAGCCACACGGCTTTTCGTCATGGTTCCAGCACAGTGTTGTACGGCTCCACTTCTGACATGCCGTGAATTTCCTCTGCGGTGGGGCGAGTGGTCCTCGGTTTTTGCTTACGGCTTTCTCAGCATTATCGTAATTGAATACGACGTTCAGAGCACCTTCGCCTTTCGTCTTGAGAAACTGGGATACCGCACTATCATTTTCTCGCCCCTTCATTGGTGCGCAAAGCTAGGATTCCTGCATCCTTATGGCAACGGCCGAATCTACAGTTTTTAAACGAGCTTGAATACTTGGTTTACGCGACGGCGACACTAATGCGATTGACCTCTGGCAGACATCTCGCCCTCTTCAAGTGGTGAATGCACTACGGTCTGGTTTGGCAATCATCGAGCTCCTCAGCCATCCTCCACGGCTTCTCATGGCAAATACCCCAAGGGTGGGTTCAGCTGCTCGCTTTTTCGACTTTCACCGACTTTCCCGCCAATGCGGCAAGCGCCAAACTGGCAATCATTTTTGCACCTGGTGCATTGCGAATTCACATGAGTGACATTGGCTCTGCAGCGAAATGTTCGGCCACTCTCACAAGAAGCAATCAAGCCGCCTGCAACAGAAACTCTACTTTCACGGCTTCATACGGAAACTCTACTCCACCGCTCTCCGTACGATTCAGCAAGCCAGCATCGATAAGCGCAACGATGTCTCCATGCACTCCTTTCACGTCTCGCTCCACACGGCGAGCCGCCTCACGAATGGAAACCGGACCCGCGCCGCAAAGTGCTTTGAGGAGTTCCCAACGCTTTGCACTGAGAACTTTCCACAACAACTCAGGCGACGCGAAACTGATGCGAGCCGATTTCTGCTGCTTGTTGGTGTTCCAGGCTTGGGCAAACCCGGACATGGCCTCTTTGGGAGACCGAACCTCAAGAATTACCGTTTTCATCGTCCCACCTCTCAATGTCGCTCTGGAAATCTGCCAACAACTGCTCGGGATCGGAGAACTCGTACTCGGCTTTCTCGGCCGTTCCAATGACGATGGTCGCCCTTGCCGGCCTCGTTGTCGTAGCGGAGGACACAAACTTCGTTGATCACATAAGCCAACCGATACTTAAAGGAATGCCTGGACCCGACCACAGGCTTTGGAAGCCGCCAAAGTACAAGTTCCGCGAACCTGTTCTCGGCAAAAATGATGCGTTGGCGGAAAAGTTCAGTGGCCTTCATGTTGGAGATATTGCCAACACATGCTTATGTTGTCAATTGCGCCAACACGCGGGGTATTGACGTAAAGGGTTGACCCCTTTTTCTCCGAATAAAACCCTTGGATCTTTGAGTTCAGACATAACCTTACTCTGCGCCCGACGTTAGCGCCCCAACCGTATACCTAACGCCCCCGGAATAGGCGAGCGACTTGTCCGGGAGTCCAGTCGCCGAAGGCGTCTGTGTGGCTTGACTTGTTACTTACCCGGTACCAATAATCGGTATTTATTGGTAATACAGGAGGAGACCCATGGCTAAAAACACCAGCATTACCCTGGGAGAACACTTCGATGGGTTTATAGCACAACAAATTGCTGAAGGAAGGTATGCCTCGGTCAGCGAGGTGGTGAGGGCGGCCCTGAGGCAGTTCGAGGACACGGAGAAGAAGGCTGCCACGTTGAGACGCCTGCTCGAAGCAGGCGAAAAAAGCGGTACCGCAGAATACAGCTACGAAGCACTGATGAATGGAGCTCGATGATGAGCTTGGTTAATGGGTTCCATTCTCCCTTACGAAGCTGCTAGCTGACCTTAAATCGATCGCAACATACACCCAGCGCCGATGGGGAAAGGAACAGCGCAGAATTTATGCCAAGCAATTTGACGACGCCTTCCATATGCTAGCCAATACCCACGAAGCGGGAATCGCTTGCGATGTGATAAAGGTCGGATATCGAAAATTTCCCATCGGCAGCCATGTAATTTTCTATCGCGCGCGCTCCGATACTGAAATGGAAATCGTTCGAATAATTCATAAGCGCATGGACCTCGGTCGGCAGATTGAAAGTACCTAACGAGTCTGTAGAAAAATGATTTTAAATTTGGCGAGTCCCGCCCTCGTATCGACCACTATTTTCCGGCTCAAAATACCACCCACCTCTTAATATAATCGCCACAGTGCCGATTACGCCTACAGCGCGGGAATGCCCGTTTTTGTTATGCATTTTCTCATTGCTATTTGATGGGAATGCTACCGTACTTTGTTGGGCATAGATTGAATAGGGAAGAATGATTGTGTCTCCTATAGAAGAACTAGCCATATCTATTGCGAAAATTGTTGGACTGCATCTGTATTAAAATCGGTTTGTTTTTTGCTTTTTCAATTTGTCTGATATTTCCTCGTCTGAATGTGAAAGGGTGGTGACCGTCCCACACCCATGTAATGCACAAATCGCGAAAATTAAAAGTCCTTTTCTATTCATTGGAACTTCGCTCCATACCTGCATAACGCCTACGGAAACGGACGCGCGGTAGCTCGGTCCGGCGATCGAAGGGAGCGAATTGCCCGTACTTGTTCTGTGAATTACCAGCCGTGTGCTTTTGGGTCTGTTTGGTCACGAAACTCTTCCGATAGCTTTGAAATTAGATCTTCATCCGCGAGACCTTCACCTCGAATGGCTAGCAGCTGCAGGTGCGCTTTAGACCGACTATTATCATCGAATATGAGCGCCATTTGCCGATTACGGATCTGTACTAGTTTGAAATGTAAAAGATACCTATTGTGGACATGCTCATTTTCCTTATCCATTGCCTCACGAAATTCGTTCAAGGCGGATTCACAAAATCTCTCAATCGCCTTTTTCCTTATTTCCTTGAATAGCTTCCAATCTGACTCTTTCATCGCTCCATCTCTGATGGCGCAGAACGCCCACAGCTGGGGCGGCTGTAAAGCCGTCCCAAGCCCTTGCTTGTTAAGTGTGTCATAAACAGAGCTCCATTAAACACACATTACTTTCTGGGCCTCGGACACCGAGATGGTTCCAGCCATGCTTTGTGTAATATTTTAGAGCACGCTTGTTTGTAGGACTAACCGACAACTGAACCCGACGGACCCCTTGTGCTTTCATAGCTGTCACTACATAAGAATGTAACTCGCAACTCAACGATGTTCCTCGATAGCCGTCCATTAGATAAAAAAGATTTACGTAACCAAGCTCGGCATTACGTAACCGCATCTCAAGTTGTCCCACGATGTTGCCGTTATGGAAAGCGTGGACGCAACCCTGTGGAAATTCGGCAATTCTATCTTGAAGCCATGAGAGATACAGCTCGCCATTTTCTCCATTTTCTCTAGAAAATCTTTCCTCACCATCGTCAAAGCTACATATGTAGGAATCCCGTCTGAATGCGAGACATACCTGGGAATTGGCCTTCAGATCTATTGGAGCGAAATGCAATCTAGCCACAGCGCACAATTACACCTAACGACCACAACAGGGGCTGGTAAACGCGCAGCGTTTGACGAGTCAACAATACCGAAGCTGCGATTGCTTGTGCTTGTTAAGTGACACGCTCGGAATGCCCTTCAAATTCGATTTGATTGAAACCAAGGCCACGAAATTTATTGCTTTTTACAATAGATACAAATCTCTCTGAACAAATAGTTATTCGATGAGATTCTCCTCCGCTGCCAAACCACTCGGACGTTTGAAAAATGTCGGGAGCATTTTTTAACGAATTAACATCTACGACTAATGTTGATGGAGGGTGGTACTTTATAGAACCACAATAGGGAGTATCTGCAGAATACCTTTTTGGTCCTGGAATTTCCCAGCTAGACTCTTCGTTGTTTGGCATACAGGTCACTTTTGGAAGTTTTGCGGTTTCAGCACATGGCATTACTGTACTGATAATTATTTGCCGTAAGCTCTCAGAGTGACATCTCTTCTTGCAATCGAAAACAGGCGCGAACTCCAGAGCCTGAAATCCCTCAAATTCAAGTATTGCTTCTACCTCAGACCTGACCAAAAAAACATCAAACAACCAATTAGGCTGAATGAAATGGGAGTTTGGTGCCTTGCTGGGAGTACGCAATCGAATGCTCCCGTTTTGCCTCCCATGAATCCCACATCGCATACAACAAGTTTCATACAATTCACTTTCGTACGAGTCCTCTGGTTGAGGATATCCATGATGACCTTTGGCAAACATTTGGTACCAGTTCATGGCAATGCCTAATCACTTAACGCCCGCATTTGCGGCTGGTTTGGAGCGCAGCGGAAAACCAGTCCGGCAACATGCGCTTGTTAAATGCTGAACTAAATAAGCACATATTTACTCTTTCTACCAGCCAATGAGTCATTAGCTATTTCAGCCAAACCAGACCATGACGAGCTGGCGCATTTTTGTAGAAAGCTTGTTGTCAATTCGGCGGGCCAAGAATAGCAGGCCGCTGCTATATAGCAACGAGGCGTTATCATTTGACCTTCATTCTGATCTCGGTCTACAACCGATTCAATAATCTTCACAATGTCTTCGGAGCTGGGTATATAGCCGGAGAACAGTATTGCTGCGCATGCACCAGAAAGCAGTAGGTCATTCGAAGTATCGAGGATACTGGCAGTATAATTTAACTGGCCTCCAGACATATCTTCAAGGAGACATATAGAAAATCCTAGATCCCGATACAACAAAGTTGATTCAAATTTTTGCTTCGAAAGCTCCTTTAGATGCGGTATCGACTTTTCAGTACCAGTAATACCTATTGCCTTTATGATTTCTGACTGTGCCTGCCAAGACTTTGGTTTTTGAATCAACATTTTTAGAGAAGAAAGTAAAAGCGATTCATATCCTTCAATCTTCCCTTTCGAAATTTTAGCCGCAACCTTCCTTATTTTAGGCGCTGACTTTGATTCTAAATCTTCCTTAAATTCCATGGCTTCGACTCTTTGTGCATTTAAAGCCAAAATAACCGGCGCGCTGTAAGCGCGTCCGGCGCCGAAGGCGCGTAGTAGATTGCCTCGTTATGCATTCTTACGACCATTATATATGTAACCTTGAAGTACAAGTGCGATGAAAATGGGAGCAGCAAAAAGTACATATTTACTTAGTAGTTCATAAAGATAGGTAACCAAACCATTCGCTTCAATTAGAAACCTGACAGCGTCAAGGCCGGCATAGAGACTCTGGGGTACGCCTGGGCGAACTCCAATCAATTCCAATGTTACGAAATACCAGAGAAGTCCAACTACGAAGGAGTAAGGCAACGATATAAACAATGCGGTTTTAACGATATCTCTCATTACTCATCCTTGAATGCATAACGCCGGCAGGAACGGCGAGCCGAACCGCAGGTTTGGCGAGTCCGGCACGCGGCGTGCGAATTGGCTGCCCTGTGTGTAGCGCCTCGCGCTCGCGCTGCTACTGAGATTCATACGGAAGATCCGAAAGTACTGCCCTGACATCGTAGTTTGCGATCGTGTGCGCAAGGAGCCAGCGGCGACGACGCCATGTTTGTTTGTGACACGAGGATCGGCTCCCGCAGCTCGTAACGCGCGTGTAAGTTTGCCCTCACCTTTTGATGCGAACACTGCTCTCCATAGCACCGTGTTGCCATAAGAATCTGCGAGCGCCGGGTCTGCGCCGGCAGCCAGCAGCGCACTCATGCACTCGAGGGAGCCCGCCTGCGCGGCAAAATGTGCCGGTGTCCAGCCATTGTCATCCTGGACGTTGGGGCTGGCTCCCTCCGCCAACAGACGGCTAACTTCAGCGGCATTGCCATCCGCTGCCGCGTAATGCAACGGAGCCCGACCGTACCCGTCAACGCCTGGGCGCGGATTCTTCCTTGGCACCTTGCCGACCAGCTGCGCCTAACGCCGCGAGCTTGGGCTGCCGTAAGGCGCAGCGGTTTTGGCGTCCGGGTGGCTTGACTTGTTATGCATCAGACAGCTTTAGCTCCGCCAATTCGGTCGTTGCTGCATCCTGTGGCACCAAAACTAGGTGGTAGTTGCGCGTTGCATACGCCGCACTGACCGACCCAACGATAAAGACACCAGCGTCCTCAATGGAGCCGATTACCCACTTGAGATAGTACGACTTCCCTGCCTCCGCTTGAAACTCTTGGACTTGAGCATCGAATCCATGAGTTCCGTCTCCCACTTGAACGGCGTGCTTGCCAGCCGGAACCTCAAAAACCAGATAGCCCCCGTTCTTCAAATCACCCCGTCGAGCATCATCAAGGTAAACCACAGGTGCAACGCAGCAATTCACAGCGCGACTAGGTCGATAGACATAAATCACTGCAGCCTCCGCAGTTGTTGCCTTGTGGGCGGAGTATTGCGGCCCGCTCGCGGCGCAAGCAGTGAGAAGAACCGCAATCAAAACTGAGATAAATGTGCGCATGGCAATCCTCTTAAGCATAACGCTTCAGTAACCGGCAGCCTGCGGCGAGTCCGGCGGCCGCAGGCCGCGTATTGCCGCGCCTTGTTATGAGTTGTATATGACGCTGACATAGCTTGCAATTTCCCTTACCAAAGGCTCAGCGGATTCGGCTTTTGCATTGACGATATAGCCAGACCAATTGTCCCACTCTAGACCAACGACATCTTCGCCTCGTCTAAAGTCTTGGAACACTACGTCGGGGCCAACTATCTCTTGTCCCAAAGCTTCTAGCTTAAATTGGGATACTACAGACTTGGTGATCTTCGAGTACATGCCTGCTTCGATTCTCCCAAACTCGAAGGTCAGCCTTCCGCTACTGTCTCTAAGGTCGCTCATACTCGATCAGAACTCATAACGCTTACGGCTTGGGCCGCTGTAAAGCGGTCCCAAGCCCGTACTTGTTAAGGCATTTACTCATACTCTGGCCATACTAATGCCCATTCGTTGTTATTCCATACAATGTCAGCGTAACTACCGCACTCCATACAGAAAAAAAGAGACAGCTTGTTTGCTTTGCTGGAGAAAACGGCAAAGCCTGGCTCATTTAGCTCAACGGAAAGGACCTGTTGAATTTCTTTAGTCGTTGGATCGCTCACCACAACCAAATTGGCATAGGGATATTTGCCGACCTTGTATTTGCTACGCCTACCGACCATAGCTCGTTAACGCCATCGTTATTTAAGTCACGTAGGACAGTAAATGTCACATTATTTTCCGAAACGTCGTCGCACTGCTCAGCACTAAAGTATTTATCATTTTCACATGTAAAGAGCTCAACAGTGGAGAATTGATCACCATATTTCGAAGCATCTGATTTTGGCTCATACACGTAGTCCACCCACCATGCTCGACTTCCTGATGCAAGAAGGAAGGGGCAGTGATGCTAGAGCCATACTCGATTCATGGTTGCCTTAACGCCCGCAACAAGCGCGGTTTGTAGTGGAGCGAAGCGCAACGGAAAACCGTCGATTGCTGCGTTTATTAGAGTTTACCTTGAGAAATACCACTCTAAGGTCTCCTCGACTTCTTCACTAGCTATTTCCAATAGCATTTCTGCATATTCAACTTGACCGGCCGAAATTGCAAATGCTGCCGTAGCGGCACGTGCAAACTCGTCGTCACGATTATGTGCGATGCAAACTAATGCACACTTCCCCAATTCCGAGATAGCGGCCTTATATGAAGCCAACAGCTCAATAGGTATTTCAATATTTTGCTTTTTACGAACGATTTCAATTGAGGTCGGTAAATTGAAGAAACTAGGGGTAACGCATTCTGGCGCGAGCAAAATTAACTTAACAATTTCAGGAACTGTAGCGAATGAAGCAGAGTAAATGGTGCCTTGATGATACAAGCTACTCCATAGGGAAAACCATGGCTCTTCCTCATAATTAGTTTCATCAGGATAAGCGCTCAGCTTCGAAAGTAGCTGAGGAATATCGGAGGCATTACCGTAAGCATGATTTAATTTTTGCCAATCCATTCCTTGATTACTCTAACGACGCGGCCACAGGCGAGCGGCTTGTCCGCGAGTCCAGCCAGCGAAGCTGGCGGTGTGCGCCGCCTTGTTAAGTGCCCACTGCAAGACTAACTCCATAAGCCAGCACGGCTTTAACAAAATCTTTAGCGGCGTCCCTCCCAATTTCTTTAACTCCCTTACCGAGTTCCTCGCCAAAGGAAGTTCGAGTATGAAGCTGCTCCGGAACAGCATTCAATATTTCTAAAGCCTTTGGCGTAAGTGTAACCGCTGCGAACGACATATTTCTTTGAGAAGTGCACCAGAGGTAGCCCGCATCAATGAGCCAGCGAGTAGACTCTCGTGCTATTGCATACTCAGGCTCGCGCATATCGATGTCATTCTCGCAATCTGGGTCGAGCGTTTCCTGAATAGTTTTACCCAAGTCGGCGATATCAATATTTACCCGCAGTGGAAACGCCGTATAGCATTTGCCGAAAACAACCGCCACTGCAATATTGAAAGTCTCAATGTTGGTCATAAGCTCTTAACGCTGCCGGCACAGGCGAGCGGCTTGTCCGCAGTCCGCCGCTGAAGGCAA
>JADJAL010000025.1 GCA_016704305.1 Haliea sp.
TTCCGCCGCCCGCTGAGCGCAGCCGAGTTGGCATCCAGGATGGCTATCGTCACGCAGGTGATGATGCTGGGCGGCGACGTGCATGAGGGAATGCAGAACGCACTCGCCAGCCTGCTGGTGTCACCTGAATTTCTGTTTCGCATCGAATCCGTGGAGCCGGACCCCGAGGCTCCAGGCGAGCTGCGCATGACGGCCTACAGCAAGGCCGCTCGCCTCAGCTTCTTCCTCTGGAACACCACGCCCGATGCCGAATTGTTGGCTGCCGCCCAGCGCGGCGAACTGCACAATGCGGCGGGTATGCGTCGCCAGGTAGAACGGCTGCTGGATTCCCCGCGATTGGAGACCGGTATGCGCAACCTGTTTGCGGACATGTTGCGCTTCGATACGTTCCCTGGGCTGTCCAAGGATGCCGCGCTGTATCCGGTATTTACCAGCGATGTTGCACAGGCGATGCAGGAGCAGACGCTGCAGGCACTGGTGCAGCACCTGCTGGTGGACAACGGCGATTATCGCGATCTATTCACACAGGCGACGATGCCGATGGAGCGCAGGCTGGGCATGGTGTATGCGGTGCCGGTTGGCGCTCCGGAGGGGTGGCGCAGCTACCGGTTCGGGGAAGCCTCCCCGCGCGCGGGCCTGCTGAGCCAGGCGAGCCTGCTCTCGCTGCATGCGCATGCCGGCAGCAGTTCGCCCACGCTGCGCGGCCTGTTCGTGCGGGAAACGTTTCTCTGCCAGACCGTGCCGCCGCCACCGGCGGATGTGGACTTCACGCTGGACGAGGGGTTCGCCGTGGAGGCGACCGCGCGCGAGCGCTTGCAGCGGCACCGCAACGAACCCGTGTGCGCCGGCTGCCATCACCTGATGGACCCGATCGGCCTGACGCTGGAACAGTTTGACGGGGTCGGCATGTTCCGCACCCGGGAAAACGGCGCCGTGATCGATGTCAGCGGCGAGCTCGATGGCAAGCACTTCAGCGGCGCGAAAGGGCTCGGGCAGGCGCTGAGTGAACACCCGGGCGTGCCGGCTTGCCTTGTGAACACCGTGTACCGCTATGCCGGCGGACCGCAAAGCGCAGAGTTGCAGCGCGATTTGCTGCAGTCCCTGAACACGCAGTTCGCGGAGTCGGGTTATCGCCTGCGCGACCTGCTGCAACAGCTTGCCACCAGTGATGCTTTTTACGCCGTCGCTGGCGACCAGCCAACCTGAGGAGGAATGCATGATTGCCAAACGATTTTCACGCCGCGCGGTTTTGCGCGGAGTACTACAGGGTTCCGCGGTCTCCGTGGCGCTGCCGGTACTCGATGTTTTCCTCAATGGCAACGGCACCGCGCTGGCTGCCGGTGGTCCGCTGCCGCTGCGGTTCGGCACCTGGTTCTGGGGCTGTGGCATGACGCCCGAGCGCTGGAATCCCGCTGCTGAAGGCTCCGGTTACGCCCTCACGCCCGAACTGCAGGTGCTGGCGCCGCACCGCGAGCAGCTGAACATCCTCAGTGGATTCAACGTCAATCTCGACGGACGGCCCAACCAGGTACACAGCAGCGGTGTAGTGGGTACGCTGACCGGCAATGCGCCGCTGGTGCCCGATGAGTTCGCCAGTCCCAGCCTCGATGTCCTGATTGCCGATGCGGTGGGTGCCGGCACGCGTTTCCGCTCGCTGGAGATCGCCGCTTGCGGCGATCCGCGCCACAGTTACAGTCGTCGCAGCAGCAGTGCCATCAACGCGGCCGAGGTCTCCCCGGTGGCGTTCTACCAGCGCATCTTCGGCAGCGGCTTCCAGGACCCGAACGCGTCGACGTTCAAGCCGGACCCGGCATTGATGATGCGCCAGAGCGTGTTGTCCGCCGTCAGGGAGGACCGCCAGCGCCTGATGCGGTCGGTGGGCGGGCGCGACCGCGAGCGCCTGGACCAGTACTTCACGTCGGTGCGCCAGAGCGAGCAGCAACTGGACATCCTGCTGCGCGCGCCCGAACCGCTGGCAAGTTGCGTGGTGCCCTCGGCACCTGCCGACGCGCCGCTGGGCACCGAGATCGAGACGGTCGAGGCCAATCACCGCATGCTCTCGCAGCTGCTGGCGCTCGCCGTGGCCTGCGACCAGACCCGTGTGTTCAATGTCGTGTTCTCGCCGGGCGCTTCCAAATTGCGGCGCGCGGGCAGCAGCGCCGACCATCACCAACTCAGCCACGAAGAGCCGGTAGACGGCGCACTGGGCTATCAACCCGAATCCACCTGGTTCGTGGAGCGCAGCATGGCGGCATTCGGTGAATTCCTGGACATCCTGAAGGCCGTGCCCGAGGGTGACGGCAACCTGCTGGACAACTGCCTGGTGCTGGCCCACTCGGAAACGTCATTGGCCAAGACACACGACGTGACCGGCATCCCGCTGATACTGGCAGGGCAGGCCGGCGGGCGCATCCGCAGCGGCCTGCACGTCAAGGGCAGTGGCGACCCGGTGTCCCGCGTCGGCCTTACCGTGCAGCAGGTGATGGGTCTGCCGGTGGATCGCTGGGGCACCCGCTCAATGGAAACGCAGCGCCCTGTGACGGAGGTTCTCGCGTGATGCGCACAGTGCGAATTACAGCGGCACTGCTGGCCCTGACGAGTGGCATGTCAGGCCTGGGCATCTTGGGAGTCAACGCGGCGCACGCGGCGGGCATCGTCGATACCGGCGTGAGCAAGCAGACGCGCGGCTACGTGCTCACACAGTTGCGCTTCGTGACGCCCGGTGCCGGGCCCGGGGATTGTCCCAGTGGATTCAATGAAGGCTACTCGCAGCGCTTTCTGAGCGCTCTTGCGCCCGAAGAGAGAAAACCGTACGAGGCAGATCCCAAATTGCTGCAGCAGGCTCTGGCGCCCTGGTACTACGACAATCCCGAGCAGGACCCCTGTGCCAATCCCGAGGCGTTTTCGGACCCGGGTATGCACACCATCGATCGGCCACTGGCGCTGCAACGCATGGCGCCTGACGGTTCATTGTCCGTGCAGGAACTGCCGCCCGGGCAGTGCCCGACTGCAGACGCGTTCGCGGCCATGGTGGAACAGCGCACTATCGACAACCAGTACTGGCGGGTGATGGGCTGTGTACGCGGTTACCAGCCCGGCGGGATTGTCGAAGCCTTTTCGGATAGCGGCATTCTCGACGGCAGTATGACCATCGTGCTGGAAATCGACGGTCCCGCCAGTGGTGGCAACGGTGACGTTGAGGTGCGCCTGTATTCCAGCGAGCAGCCAGTGACCATTGGTACCGATGGCGCGCCGTTACCCTTTGCAACATTTCCAGCGGTGCCTGAGCAACGTTTTCACAACGTCGCGCGGGGTCGGTTGCAGGACGGTGTCCTGACCACGGAGCGCTTTGACCTGCGTCTGATTCGGGCTGCACAACGCATGGACAGCGAGTATTACTTGCGCGATGCGCGCTTGCGGCTGGAACTGGACCCTGAGACCGGCGTCGCCAGCGGCTATGTTGGCGGGTACTCGGATCTGGAGTGGCTGGCCCATGCTGAAATTCGCATTCAGGATCGCACCGGCCGCTCCTCGGGCAAGCCTGCCGCGGACGCCCACGGCTACACCTGTCCTGGCAAGTATTACGCGATACAACGTCTGGCCGACGGGCATCCCGATCCGCAAACAGGCCAGTGCCGTTCGATATCGGTGCTACACAGTGTGCGCGCCGTGCCGGCGTTTGTGCTTGGACCCGAAGCGTCACCTGATGGCGATTCCACGACGTCACATGGAGCAGCAACTGCGCAGCTTGAGAGCAATACAGCGCAACAGGATACGCCATGAACAGACGTGAGTTCATGCAGTGCGCAGCGCTTTTGGTCAGTGGCATCGCAGCTGGCAGGGTGGGTCTGGTGGTCTCGGAAGAGCAGCGGCATTTCATCGCTGGCGCGAACTACAACGCATCTGCCGTGCAGTATTTCAATGATGCACAGCGGGCGGTGGTGGCAGCCGTCGCCGAGATCATCATGCCCGCCACCGATACGCCCGGCGCCAACGACGCCGGTGTGCCTCGGTTCATAGAGCTGATGGTGGCGGACTGGCTCAGCGTCGAGGAGCAGGACTTGTTCAACGCAGGCCTCGACGACTTGATGGCAAGAGCGATGGATGAATACGGCAAGGAATTCGCTACGCTGCCGCAGCCCGATCAGTTAACACTTCTGGAGGCGTTGGAGTCCGAGGCCAGTGATTCTGCCTGGTACGAGTTCGGTAATACTCAGCGCGACTACATCAGCGACGCGCCGTTCATTTGCCAGGTAAAGGAACTGACGATCTTGGGCTTCTTCACCTCGGAGGTGGGAGCGACACAGGTACTGCGCTACGACGCCATGCCGATGACGTTCGATGGCCATCGTGAGCTGGGACCCAATGACAGCAGTTGGGCTACTGGCCAGATTTAGAGGAGTGGAATGATGATACCGACAGAGCACTATGATTTTGACGCCATCGTCGTCGGTTCGGGCATTACCGGCGGGTGGGCGGCGAAGGAACTTACGGAAAAGGGGCTCAAGGTTCTGCTACTGGAGCGTGGGAATGACGTCCGCGCGGGTGTCGATTACCTTGGCGAACACGCGCCGAACTGGAAGCTTCCGTATCAAGGCAAGCGCCCCAGGGATTTGTATGAAGAAGAATATGCGGTACAGAAGAACTGCTATGCACTTAGCGAAGCGAACCGGCACTTCTTTAACAATGACAAGGATAACCCCTACGACTACAACCCGCTAAAGCCCTTTGAATGGTTCAGGGCCGATGTCGTGGGTGGACGCTCCCTGTTGTGGGGCCGCCAGACCTATCGTTGGAGCGAGCAGGATTTTCGCGCGAATGCCGACGATGGCCACGGCATTCCGTGGCCGATCGGCTACCAGGATCTCGCGCCCTGGTACAGCCATGTCGAAAAGTTTATCGGCGTCAGCGGCGAAGCGCTGGGTCTGCCACAGTTACCGGACAGCGAGTTCCTGCCGCCGATGGGCATGCACGCGCTGGAAGAAACCATCAAGGGACGGTTGGCAAAGCATGCGCCGGATGTCCATATGACGATGGGACGCGCGGCGATACTGACCCGGGATCACAATGGTCGTTCTGCCTGCCACTACTGCGGCCCGTGCGAACGGGGTTGTTCCACTGGCAGTTATTTCAGCTCGCAGAGCTCTACCCTGCCCGCCGCGCGAGCCACCGGCAATCTCACGTTGAAAGCCAACGCGGTGGTAGAGCGCCTGGTGCATGACCCGGCCACCGGCCGTGTCCGGGAAGTGCAGGTCATCGACAGCAAGACCCGCGAGCGCAGTCAGTATCGTGCCCGCGTGTACTTCCTGTGCGCATCGACCGTGGGTAGCACGCAGATACTGATGAACTCGCGCAGCGATGCGTTTCCGCATGGCCTGGCCAATCGCAGCGGTGCGCTGGGCCATTACCTGATGGATCATCTCTACGGCCTGGGGGCTGTCGGCATATTTCTCGATGACATGGATCGTTACTGGCACGGCAACCGGCCCAACGGTACGTATATTCCGCGTTTCCGCAATGTCGGTGGTCAGGACAACGATGCAAACTTTATCCGAGGCTACGGATACCAGGCCCATGCCATGCGCCTGGATTGGAAAAATGCATTTAACAAAAAGGGGTTTGGCGGTGAGCTCAAGGAATCACTGCGTAAGCCGGGGCCCTGGGGTTGGGCGGTAGTCGGTTTTGGCGAAGTCCTGCCACAGCACAGTAACCGGATGTCCCTGCACGCGCGTAAAGTGGACCGCTTCGGCATTCCCCAGGTCAGCTTTGACTGCGCCTGGGGAGACAATGAAGCGAAGATGGCAACCGACTTGCTGGATCAAGCACAACGGCTACAGCGCGCCGCAGGTGCTGTCTTCACCCTGCCCATGTCCGACGTGGGCGCGCCGGGAAAAGGCATCCACGAGATGGGTACGGCGCGCATGGGCGCGGACCCCACGCAAGCCGTGCTCAATGGCTACAACCAGGCGCACGACATCGCCAACTTATTTGTCACCGACGGTGCGTGCATGACATCGTCGTCATGTGTGAATCCCTCGCTGACGTATATGGCGCTCACTGCCAGGGCCTGCGATTATGCCGTCAGGCAAATGGCCGAAGGCCAACTATAAAAATTAAGGAGAACAGACTATGCCCCGCTGGTTGAAAGTGTCATTGCTGTCCGTCGTTGCCCTCGTGCTGGTGCTTGGGGGCGGCGGCTATTTCTACGGTAAATCCATCGGCATTATCCCCTCGCATGATTACGAGACGGCGCCGCCGACCGTCCCGGCGTTCACGCGGCCCGCCGTACTGATCTTCAACAAGACCAACGGATTCGTGCATAAGGATGCGATACCGGTGGCGGACGTGGTGTTCTCGGAACTGGCGGACGCGCAGGGTTGGGATGTGTTTGTCACCGACAATGCCGCCGTGCACAACCTGGGCGTGTTGGGCAAGTTCCAGCTGGTGATATGGAACAACGTCTCCGGTGATGTGCTGACGGCAGAGCAGCGTGAATCGCTGGTGCAATGGCTGAACGCCGGTGGCGGCTGGGTCGGGGTACACGGTTCCGGCGGTGATACCGCTTACGATTGGGAGTGGTACGTCAACACGCTGATCGGCGCGCAGTTTGTCGGGCACACGATGGACCCGCAGTTCCAGGATGCAGCGCTGCTGGTCAGCGAGCCCGGCACCGCATTGACTGCGCATTTGCCTGCGCCATGGATCGTGCCCGCCGAGGAGTGGTACGCCTTTGCCTCCAACCCGCGCGACAAGGGCTACGAGATCCTGCTGACCATCGACCAGGACTCCTACGTCACAACCGGTGAAAGCGCATCGAGCTGGATGCAGGGCTGGACGGACCGGATGGAAGGCGAGCATCCGCTGGCATGGCGCCACACGCTGGGGCAGGGACGCGTATTTTATTCCGCCATAGGTCACCAGCCAGGCACCTACCAGTTGCCGGAGTATCGCCAACTGCTCGGCAAGGCGATGCGCTGGGCGATGGACGGCTCGGAGCAATAGGCCGCGGCGCGGCGCACAACTCTCTTCATTTATCAGGGAATCTACAGCATGAAACGTCTGGCGGTTATTTTTGTGTCCGTGTTGGCACTGGTACTGGTGCTGGCAGCGGCCGGCGGCATCTGGCTTGCCGTGCGCGTGAACGGCCATCTCACGCCGCCGCCTGATCCCGCAGGGCAACAGAGCATCGCGAGTTACGCCAGCGCCGCACCTTCTGCGCTTCCTGCTGTCGCCAGCGCACCGCCTCCCGCATTTTCCTGGAGCACCATCGCCTACCCGCCGATCTCGGCGCGGCCCTGGACTCGCTGGTGGTGGCCGGGTGGGGATGTCACCGCCGAGGGCGTGAGCGCGCAGTTGCGCGTGCTGGACGAGGCGGGATTCGGCGGCGTTGAAGTGCAACCGTTCCTCAGCGGCATGATCGTGGTTGAGGATGAGAAGGTCATGGATCGCGTCTACAGTTTTGACACCGAGCATTATTACCAGGTGCTGCGGGCGGGGATCGAGATGGCTGGGTCGCTCGGCATGCAGTTTGACCTCACCAACTTCAGCGGGTGGCCACCGGGCGGGCCCCAGATCAACCTGCAGGACAGCCTGACGATACTGGCCTACGCGGAAACTGCTGTCACCGGCACCGCCACCGGCGAGACAGTGCGTGTGGAATTGCCGCGACCGTCTCCCGGCCCCGCTGAATACATCTTCAGCATGATTGAATTTTCAGGCGCGGATTTCATGAACTTCCCGGTGGAGCACGCGCGCCTGCTGAGCGTGGTGGCGGCGCGGGCAACTGCAGGCGAGCATGCCCGCAGTCCGTTTAACCTGGATGACACCGTGGCGCTGGACCCAGGGTCGCTGCTCGTGCTGACTGATCGCGTCGAGGACGGCGTGCTCAAGTGGGAAGCACCCGAGGGCAACTGGACAGTGATCGCCAGCTACCTGCTGCCCTCCGGTGAAGTGCCGATGGGCGCGGCGCAGAAACCGCAAGGTTTCGTGGTCGACCATTTGCGCACGCCGCAGGTGCTGGGCCAGTACGAATACGCGTTCGGCGCGCGCACCGGCTTGCCCGAGCATTACGGCAAGGGCCTGCGGGGCTTCTTCAACGACAGCCTCGAATTCCGCCTGCGGCGCATGGGGGTGGAGGACATCCTGCAGGAGTTCCAGGCGCGGCGCGGTTACGATCTCGCGCCGTACCTGCCCGCGATCTATATGGAGGGCGTCGACAATATGTACTTCAAGGAAATCCTGGGTATGCATGCAGCGCCGGAGTTTGCGATCACGCCACTGGATGACCGCATCCGCCATGACTACCAGCAGACGCTGTCCGATCTCGTCATCGAGCGCTTTGTGGAGTCTTCTGCAAGTTGGGCGCAGGAGCGCGGGCTTACCTCGCGCGCGCAGAGTTATGGCATGGATCTCGATATCATTCGCGCGCTCGGGGCCAACACCATTCCGGAAACCGAACAGCTATGGGCGGGCGGCGCCGATACGGGTTTGAAATTTGCCTCGTCGGCGGCAGCGCTGTATGGCCGCAATCTGGTCAGCGCGGAATCGTTTGTGTGGATCAATCGGGATTACACCACGACGGCGCGCCGCATCAAGGCGGCCGCAGACAAGCTGTTCCTCGCCGGCATCAATCACATCATCTACCATGGCACGCCCTATGCGTGGCGCGGCGTGGAACCCGGTCCCTCAGGCGAGAAGGATAGCCCATACGGCGAAGAGGGTTGGGCGCCGTTCTCCGGGCCGGATAACCCCGGGTTGTTCTCCGGCAATGTCTCGCCCGGCAATACCGCGCTGTGGCCGGATGTGCCGCAACTCAACGCGTACATTGCGCGCAGTCAGAACCTGCTGCGCCAGGGCAGCCCCGTCATCGACGTGCTGATCTATTATCCCTTCCTCGGCTTCCATGGCCCCAACCCGGGCGAGGCAACGCCCGAGGCGCTGGTGGGCGGCGCATTGCCGGATGCGGATCCAGCCGTCGTTGCATCTGAAAATCCCACGCTCAGCGCCGCGCGCAAGCAGTTGGATGATTTGTTCACCGTGCCGCCGCACACGGACGCGCGCGTCGCCTGGGTGGAGCAGCTACAGCCGCTGTTGCGCGAGCTGGATCGACACGGCATCAGCTGGGGCTGGGTCAATGATCATGCGTTGCAAACAGGGAAACTGGCAGCGGGCAACCAGGGCGCTCAGCAGGATAGATTCGGTGCTGTAGTACTGCCGAACATCGACAGCATCGAGCCCGCCACGCTCGCGGCGCTTACTCGCCTGGTCGATGACGGAGTACCGGTGTTGTTCAGCGGCAGTACGCCCGCGCGACAACCGGGGTTCAAGGACTCCGAGCAGGGCGACCAGCGCGTGCAGGAAGGTGTTCAGCGGCTGCTGTCGGCAGGTGCGTGGGAGTTGGCGTTTGATGCGCAAGCCTGGTTGCCCGCGCTGGCTGCAGTCGTGCCGGAGGCTGCGCGTTACCAGCATGCCAGCGCGATAAAACGCCATCGCCGCCTGCTGCCGGACGGCGGCACTATCGAGTTTTTTGCCAACCAGGGCGCGACACCCCAAACCCTGACGCTGCAGCTCACGGATGCTAAACCCCTGTGGTGGTTCGACGCGCTGGAAGGCGTTGGCTGGCCAGTCGAGGCCCAGGGCGAGCAATTGCAAATCGCGCTCGCTGGATTCGAGAGTCGCTTCCTGGTGACGGGGATCCCCTTTCCCGGTGAACTCAAGCAACAACAACCCGCTGGCATGGCACTGCAACAGTCGGGCAAGCGGTGGCCGCTGCAGGACTGGGAATGGGTGGTGGGCGACTACATGGCTGCTGACGCCACACTTGTCGATTGGCGCGAGGTCGCTGCGCTGCGTCACGCGCGCGGACCGGGCCTGTACCGCCACCAGTTCGCGCTTGACGAAAAGCGGGACGGTGCGCGCTATGTGCTCGACCTTGGACTGGTGCAGGGTTCCGCGAGTGTGACCGTGAATGGCCAGGACGTTGGCCGGGCCAGTATTCCGCCGTTCGCGGTCGATATCACCGGCGCGATAAAGCCCGGTGAGAACACGATTGAAATCGCGCTGCTGGCGCCGTTGCGCAATTATTTTGTCGGCCGCGCGCTGTCCGGTGATCCGCATTACAGCGGCATGGAAAATTACGAGCACGCGCTGGTGGCGGCGGGGCTGATGGGGCCGGTTGCGATTGTCGAAGTGGGACCGGAAAAACCATAGACAGGCGAGTTACATCGCCACAACGGAGGATAAGAGACCTGCGCTGCACGCCATCGGAATCAACCGGCTGACCCTGTTGCTGTGCCCTGTGCTGCTCGCGGCATGGCCGTCGCTGCTGGCGTCCTGGCTGCGCGGGCAGCGCCTGATAGGGGACGCACCGGCACACCTTCGAAGATCAAACGAGCAATGGTCCTCGCTAGTCCGCAGGTCTCTGGAGTTGAATTAACATGATTACACCGTGGGAAACGATCGCCGCATTCTATACCGATCAATTTCCGGTCATCGTCATCAGTTTTCCGTTCCTGCAGCGGTGAGCCGCCACCCACGCGGTGGTGGCGTGCGCAAGTCGAGCCGGTCGTAGGATTATTCAGGCGGCAACGCGAAACTCATGGGAATCGTTAATCGCGCTGGACGGGCGGTGTCCGTTCAAGCTCCGGTACTGGCGGACAACTTCGGGAGAAAACAATGACGGATATGCAAACGCTGTTGGATGAACGGGAAATCACGCGCGGACTGTCGCGGTTTGCCCGTATTCTGGACAACAAAAAATGGGATGAACTCTCCGATGTGTTTGCGGAGGATCTCAGTTTCGATTATGGCGCCGGGGGAGAGCAGCAGGGAATCGCGGCGCTTCGCGCAAACATGACGAGATTCCTGGATATCTGTGGCGCGACGCAACACCTGATCGGCAGCATCCTGGTCGATGTCAACGGCGACGAGGCGCTCAGCCGCGCCTATGTCCAGGCCCGTCACCAGGCGCTTGGTGCCAGCGGGGGACCTGTGTTTGATACCAATGGCGAATACATCGACCGCTGGGAGCGACGCCCCGAGGGCTGGCGCATCATCAGGCGGGATGCGGTGTGGTCGACCGTGACCGGCGATCCCGCCATCATCCTGGCTGGCAAGGCCAACTGATGCAGGTCCGCAGGGATGGCAACGGGGCGGACCCCAATGTGCACTGGCCAGTCATGCTGCGCGGCGGTTGCGTGGTTACCGTGCGCGCCGCAGTGATCCTCCTAATCGTCAGCTGCGAAGACATGCACGATGGCTAAGCCAATCAATCCGCGTTGTCGCAGGAGTCCATGGCTGACCCACAGGTCATTCGCCACGATGGGCGCTACTACCTCTACGCCGCCTCAGTGATGTACAGCGGCGTGACCGGGGCGCATTGCGGATAGCTGGTGGGGCCGCCAATGTCGTAGGCTGCGTTGATCGCGCGAATGAACGCGCCGTCATGCAGCGGGTCGGACGGGGTCGCGATGTCGAATCCCCTGGCGCGGGCATCGTCAATCAGCATGCCGATGGCCTGCTCGTGCGTGAGGTCGTGGCTGCCGTCCATATTTTTCTTCAGTTCCGCGAAATCCTCGAACACTTCGGCGGACCAGTGCACCAGGAAACGCAGTTCATCGGTGTGGTGGCGGGCAATCACCTGGTCGCCGCTGGTGAGCAGCCATTGATTCCTGTCGTTTGGATCGCCGGAAAACGTGGTGGAGAAATCGAGGCCGGCCGGGCGCTGTTGCGCCACCGGGCCATTCGCCTCGCCCCGGTGAAACATCATCTCGTTCTGCACCACGACACCGCGATTGTAGATCGGCGATTGCAGGCGTTGCGGTGCCCGCAGCGGGCCATCGGGCCAGTAGGTAAAGCCGCTGTCCGGGTCGTGCGAAAACCAGGTGATGAC
Source organism: Haliea sp. (assembly GCA_016704305.1). Taxonomy (GTDB): domain Bacteria; phylum Pseudomonadota; class Gammaproteobacteria; order Pseudomonadales; family Halieaceae; genus Marimicrobium. Next base: position 11,891 of record JADJAL010000025.1, read on the forward strand.
CTGGGCCATCTTGATCAGGTAGTCCTTGAACAGGCCGGATTTGCCCATCACGCTGCACAGCCAGGTGGGCGAATTTTCATAGCGCACACCGCGAAAGCTCGGTGAATCCAGGTGTCCCGGGTCGGTGTTGCCGCAGGGGCCGTTGATATTGAACAGCATCATCTGCGGCTTGGCATACTTCGCGCCCCAGTAGGATTTGGCGTGATCCAGGAATGCCCTGTTATAAAAGCAGTCCTCGATTTCCGGATACAGCGCTGCGGAATAATTGGCGTAAAAGCCGCGAAACGTCGGTGTGAGGAACATATCCAGCGTCAGCTCGAAACCCTCCGGCAGCGCGCCCGACATGGTGGCGATGAGTTCATCGGCGGAGGCGAAATGTTGCGCGATGATCAGCTTCCAGGGACCGTCCTTTCTCACGACATCCAGCAGGCGCTCGATCTGGTCAGCGGTGTAGACATTGTCCACGCTGCGCGGTGGCGAGGCGGGTCGCAGCAGGTTGGACAATGCCTGTTTGCGCTCTTCGGTCATCATAAATCTCTCCTTCTCGTTCAGGTTTGCAAGGTTGCCAGTTTCTGTTCCAGCGCCCGTATCAACTGCTGGAAACCTTCGTCCAGTACATCATCGGTTGAAAGCTGGATGTGAAACGGCCTGAGTTCCAACAGAAAATCCTGTTCCTCCGGTTCCAGCTCCTCGATATGTGAGAGTGAGAGGCTGGAGTGAAAACTGGCGCCGACATGTTCGAACATCACCAGCGCGATCGCCTGGCTGCAAAACAGGTAGGAATGCAGTGCCAGGTCCCGGCCTCGGAGGCCCTCGTCGTACAGCGTACGCGAGACGTTCATTGACACGCGCAACCAGCCGGCGGTGGTCTGGCCATCCACGCCCATCACCTGCAGTACCACCGGGTGTTGTTCGGCGAGTGCGCGCAGTCCCTTCAACCAGGCGTGAAGTTTCTTTTGCCACGGTTGCCCGGCCGGTATGCGAGGCATTGCAAAGCGCATGCAGACATCGTCAGCCACCGCATTGATCAGCGCCTCGCGGCTGGGGAAGTAGTTGTACAGCGCCATGGAAACGGTATCGAGTTTGCGGGCCACGCGCGCCAGTGTGAAGGCCTCTGCCGATTCCGATTCCAGTAACTCTATCGATGCTGCCAGAATAGCCTCGCGAGACAGCCGCGCGGGCCGTCCCGCACCGCGGGCGCCACGGACTTTGACGTTCGGTTTCGCCTTCGCGGTGGGTTTGGCGGATTTCTTTTTCGTTGGCTTTGTCACTGGATCTTCCAGAATATTGGGTTGGTTGGTCAGTGTTACCGCCACGTCGCTCGCGTGCAACCTGAGTTTTCACTGGCAGCAATAGATTGTTTCACGCCGATCAACCTGTGCATTCAATTGCCTTCGCCTGACGCCACGATAGCAGGATGCGCGTACGCGGGTATCACCGGATCGTCGATTCTGGCGGCGCCGTCCAGCGTGTACACGGGAATCTTGTGATGCAACGGAAAATGCAGGCTGTAGGCCGTCAAGCCCGTGCGCTCGGCGGCGGGCAGGTGGCAAAGCGCCAACCCCGTTTCGGCGATGTACTCGATGCGCTCCGACGGATACGCTTCCGGAATATGGTCCGAGGCCCCCGGCGTGCGGATGGCGGTACTCGGTGCCAGTGTATTGACCGCGATATTGTCGGGCAGCAATTCCGCTGCGAGTCCCTGGGTCATGCGGTGCACCGCCGCTTTGATCGCGGAGTACACCGCATTGCCGCCATGAATAGCCCATTCGTCATAGGGGCGCAGGGGGGGCAGGGCGGTAACCGATCCCAGCACCACAATCCAACCGGCGCCACGGCGACGCATTTCGGGTACGACTTTCTGGATCAACTTGAACGGTGAGCGCAGGTAGTGACCGATGGTCTGGTCGTACATCTCCTGGGGCATGTCCACGCTCGGTGCGTAGTTGGCTTTGCCACCGCTGTGAATCAGGATGTCCACGCCGCCGGCGATATCGACCGCGCGACTGACAAGCGCGTTCAGGTCGTCGTCGTTTTCCAGATCGGCGACCAGCGGGTAGGCGGTGCCGCCGTGCTGCTCGATCAGCGCTATCGTTTCCTTCAGCGTGCCCTCGTATTGACCGGCGGCATCCAGGGAGCGTGCGCTCACCACGATGGTCGCACCCTCGGCGGCCAGGCGCTGTGCCAGGGCGCGCCCAATGCCACGGCTGGCACCAGTGACCAGTGCGACCTTGCCCGATAATAATGTTCCCATCCGTTTTTTGCTCCTGTGATCCCTATCCACTACGCGTGCTTACTGCGCTTGCTCATCGCGTTTCAATGGCGATAAGGCTTGTCCCCAGAGCGCAAAACGCGTGCGACAAGTTAACGTCCACGGCCTGCATGCCTGATTCGGGATCGAACCAGCGGTCGATGTGCGCCCAGTGGTGCGGATGCGCCATGTACGGTCCCAATAGATCGTCCAGGCTCTCGTACTCCTGCTCCCACACGTACGTCCACGGCGCACAGTCGGCGGTATTCCATGACAGCGTGCTCGCGCGACTCAGTCGCCAGTTGAGTATCCGGGAAATCTGGCCGGTCATTTCCAGTAAATCCTGTTCAAAGCGCTGTGCCGTTTCGGCAGCAGTGCCAGGCAGTAACCGAAAATAGGCCGTGCGCTTGATGCCGTTGGTCAGCGTGCGCCGACGCACGCCCGCGCTGATCGTCTCCAGGCGCAGCGCATGGCAGGCTTTGCAATGGCGCGCGAGGGCAGCGTTGATCGTCGCTTGCCACGTGGGCGATTGCCGCGCCTGCTCGGCAGTCGCGCTGTCCGGGAACAGCAGGTCCCAGGTGTAGTGTCCCGCAGCGTACTCCGGGGCGAAGTTGGCCGACAGGCTGGCGGCCTGCAAGCCCGGCAGTGTTGCCGCAGCCTCACGCAGGATAGCTTCCAGTTCGCTGCGCTGCGCGTCGTCGATGTTGTCGTTGAGCGCGAGCTGCGCGGTCTCTCGATAGCCCTGCGTAGTGACGATAAAAGGGCTGACATCTTCGGCCTCCGGCAGCTGCGCCGCAGTGCTGTCGCTCAGGTAAATCCGCTCGCGGGACATACACAGCGCATCCACTTTCTCCCAGAAACGGCTGACCGCGGGAACGCCGGATTGCGCCCGCATCGCCCACCACGCCCCGGCGTCCGCCACCTGCCAGCGCAGCCACAGCGTGTTGGGTGCTGTCAGTAATTTCACCGGCGGTGAGATGCGCTGCTCGATAAAGTGCAATCCACGCAGCGCCGCCTGCTCCGTGTACTCGTCGCAAAAAAGCTGCAGCAGCGCTTCCAGCCTTGCACCGGCAATCTCGATTCTATCCTGCACTACAATCATGAAAACTCCTCAGTGACAGATTCGCGCGCGTCGGGTTTCAACGCGCGTTCACGTCTCCCAATAAGCCCAGAACTTCCGGCGGCAAGGCAGGAAGAGAGAGCTCGGCCAGGTGCCTGGCGCGGTTCGCGGCATACTCCCTCGTCATATCCGCGTGCGTGGACACCCAGAATTTTTCGGCTGCAATCTGCGGCAGAATGATGCTGGCGGCTTCCATCCCGGTCATGCCATTGGCCGCGAGCATGTCTTCCATCACCTTCTGGTGAAAATTGCTCGTGGCGTCCCTGGTGCCGGCGGAGTCGGTAAAAATGCGCGTGGCGACCGGCCCCGGCAGGATGGCTGATACATGGATGGGCAACTGCTTGAGCTGCATCTCCATATACAGGCATTCGCTGTAGGCGAGAATGGCATGTTTGCTCAGGATGTAGGAGGTTTGCACCGGCATGATGCCCAGTGCGCCGATGGACGCGGTGTTGGCGATATACGCGGGCTCGCCGGCAGCGATCATCCTCGGCGCGAAAGCCCTCACCCCGTGTATCACGCCGTGAATATTGATATTGAGCGTTTTCTCCCACGTGGCGGCGGGAATCTCCCAGCTCAGGCCCAGGGTTTCTATGCCTGCATTATTAATCAGCAACCGAACGCTGCCAAAGGTGTCGAAGGTTTTGTCGGCCAGCGCTTCCAGCGCGGCAGGATCGCTCACATCGGTTACGACAGGCAGCGCAATGCCGCCTGTGCGTGCGATGTCCGCTGCCACTTTGTCGATGCGGTCGCGCGCTATATCGGCGAGTACGACCTTCATGCCGGCTGCGGCGGCGCGATGCGCCAGGCCTTCACCGATACCGGAACCGGCGCCGGTGATTACCGCGACGCCCCCATTTAATCGAGCCAGTGAATCGCCCATGTGTCGCTACAGCCTCTTATAGTGTGCTTGTGGTTGCGCGTACCGGCGCGAACGTCAACCCGCGCTCAGGTTGCGGCTTTAATCGCCGCCGAGGAATTGAATGCCGGGATCAACTCGCCAGCCAATTCAAAATCCTCCGGTTTTGGCGCGCGCGTCATCCACCAGTAGTCTACCAACCGGTACGGGCAGGACATGACATTGCGCCCGCGCGCATTTTTGTAATAACTCTGTGGCGCGCTGGGGTGTAGCCAGATCAGGCCTTGCAGTGCTTCGTCCACCTCGGCGTTGAAGCGGTCGCAGGCCGCCTGTGTCGGCTCCAGCGTGGCCGCGCCCTCGCTGCGGATAAACTCCAGACACTCCAGGATGTAATGGATCTGCGATTCCGAGGTAATGTTCTGGCCGCCGGCGTGATTGGGCGCGCTGTTCGGTCCCACCGTAAGGAAGTAGTTGGGATAGCCGGGGATTGCAACACCGAGGTAGGCGCGCGGATCATCCTGCCATTCATTGCGCAAATTGCGTCCGCCGCGACCGATCACCTCCATCGTTCCCACCATGTTCGCGGTATCAAACCCGGTAGCGCAGACAATCACATCGACTTCAATACGGCGTCCGTCGGCGAGGACGATAGCGTCCTTTTCCACGTGATCAATGCGCGTGTCTTCCAGGCTGACGTTGTCACGGCACAGATTTTCCAGCCAGTTGATATCCATCACGATGCGCTTGCCGAACACGGGGTAGTCGGGTAGTAATTTTTCCAGCAGGTCCGGTCGGTGCGCCAGCTTGGTGCGATAGTTTTGTACACAGTAGTCCCGCACGCCGTCATTCAGCGCCGATATGGAGCGCTCCGGATGCGCCCACTGCGGATCAATGCGGATATTTTCGAACAGCCCATCGGCGGCAAACCAGAATGCGCGAAAGCGCAGCCACTCGGCGTAGTGTGGAATATGCTGCTGCGCCCAGCGCACCGCTTCGGGCACCTCGATGTAGTAGTTGGGCATCAGCCAGTGGCGCGAGCGTTGCAGCACCGTGAGATGCGCCACCTCGCCTGCGATCGCATTCCCCACCTGCACACCGCTGGCGCCGGTGCCCAGCAGCGCAACGCGCTTGCCTTGCAAATTGACGGAGTGATCCCACGCGGCCGTGTGCATCAACGCGCCGCCAAACTCCTGCAGGCCCTGGATGTCCGGGTACTTCCAGCGGTTGAGTGGTCCGTGCGCATTGATCACGGCGTTCGCCGTAATCACGCGGCTGCCGGATTGGTCCGCGACAGTGACCAGCCAGCAGTTGCGCGTCTCGTCGAAGCGGCACTCCGTGACCCGCGTATTGAAAACGATATTGGGTCGCAGCGCGTACTTGTCGGTGATGTCGAGCAGGTAGCGCTGGAATTCCGGCCCATTGGGTGTGTAGTGCGACCAGTCGGGGTTCAGCTCAAAGGAATAGGAGTAAAAATGGCTCGGCGTATCGACAGCGCAGCCGGGGTAGGTGTTTTCCCACCAGGTACCGCCAATCTCGGGATTCTTCTCGATCACGTCAAAAGAATAGCCCGCTTCGCGCAATTTGATCGCCGCCAGCAGACCGGTCAGGCCGGCACCGATCACCAGAACCTTGAAGTCGCCCTCGGGGGCTTGTCGTCCACTGCGTGTGCTGCGGATTTCCGGTGGATTGAAGCCCATCTGCTCCAGCAACATCGGTACAAATTCTTCCCCGACGGGCTCCGCGACGGCGGCGCTGAGCATTTTCTGCAGCAAGTGCGCATCGGGGGCGATATCCGGTGGCGCGGGGTCCTGGGTCAGCAACGCGAACAGGCGCTCGTGCAATTCCTGCACCAGCTCCGCAGGGGCCTGCTTGTGCGGGTCGAAGATCGAGCCGATGAAAGGCGCCAGGCGGCTGAGGAAGTCCTCATCCCTGGCGAAATGGGTGTACACCATCAGCAGCGGCGCCACGTCACTTTGCGCCAGGGCCGCCCTGAGTTGGCGATGGTCCCGGATGGGCAGCCTGGATGCGGCGTGGGATGTGGTGAGGGATGCTGCGTGCGCTGCGGTGGAAGCCGGGTCCGACATGTCTGCACTCCAATGTGCCGCTGCGAGCAGGGCATCGCGCTAATAAACTTATATATAAGTATATAAGTAAGATATGTGTGTCGCAAGTGCTTAGAGATCAGCCACCTTCAGCACCAGTTTCCCCCGGTTGTGTCCCGACTGGATGATGCGGTGCGCCTCTGCCGCCTCCGTGAGTGGCAGTACACGGATAGGCGGTAGTGCGATTTTTCCATCCGCGAGCAGTGCGGCGATTGTCCGCAGGTTCGCAGCGCAATTGCTGTCGGACATCGTGGAGAAGATACGCGTCACGCCTTTTGCCTGCGCCGCCGCGGCCGCTGCTGCAAAATCGCCGTCATCGACGAGGGTCGGGATGCTGACCAGCGTGCCGCCGGATTTAACCAGATCGAGTGCGTCCGGAAGAGTGCTGACACCGACAGCGTCGAGCAGGAAGTCCAGCCCCTGCGGTTCCCAGGCGTGAATGGCCTGGCTGATGTCTTCGCGCCGGTAGTCGATCACGCGTGCAACGCCCAGGCCCTGCAAGTACTCAACGTTGGCGGTGCTGCAGGTCGCGGCTACGCGCGCCCCGGCCCAGCGCGCGAATTGCACGGCGAATCCACCCAGTCCGCCGGCGCCGCCGTGGATGAGTACTGTTTGCCCCGCCACAAGTCCGCCGCGATCGAACAGCGCCTGCCAGGCGGTGAGCGCGGCCACGGGCAGTGCAGCGGCCTGCTCGAAGCCGAGACTGTCCGGTATGCGTGCAACCCGGTCCTGGTTGGCCAGCGTGAATTGCGCGTAACTGCCTTGTCCGCCCTGGCCGTGATTGGTCGGTGTAAACACGCGATCACCGGGTTTGAAGTCGCTCGTAATGATCATTGCGTACATGCGAGCGCCTCCTCCGGTTCGGGCGGGAAGTATAGCGGCAGCCCGGGGTCATATACGGTGGTGAGGCGATTAATGAAAGCCTTATCGGTCAGCGGGTCGGCCGGTTCCGCGAAAGCCATGCCGCGCTGTTTCAGGTCGGCCATGAAGATATCGAACACTTGCTGCTGGCTCAGGTCATCGGAGTGGTCCTTGCTGACCTTCAGCTCGGCATAGTCCTTGTAGACGATGCCGCCCCAATGCACCAGGAAGCGGAATTCCTGTTCGGGTATGGCTTGCAGGATTCTACCCGCGTCAGTAATACGCCAACCACCCCGGGTGTCCGGATCGGGTTCGATCAGGGATTCCATTGATAGCCCGGTCGGGTTTCGCAGCGCGGCCGGCCCGCAGGATTCCGCGGTGTGGTACATCATTTCGTTTTCTACAACCACCGCGCGTCCCCACATGGGCGCATGAATCTGCCGGGGTTGCTCATGCGGCCCCTCGGGCCAGTAGGTAAAGCCGCCACCAATATTACCCCGGTAATACCACGCAATAACCTGCGCTTTCTTGGCCTGCCAGCGTTTGAACAACCCGCTCTTGCTCATGGTGTTCATCAGCCAGATGGGGCGTTTTCACTGGTGATGCCGCGAAAACACGTGGCGTCGACATGCGGCGCGCCGCCACCGGAGCACGGCCCCTGCAAATTGAACAGCATGGATTCAGGCTCGGCGTAATCCGCATTCCAGTAATTGCGCGCCAGTTCGATAAATCGCGCATTGTGGAAACAATCCTGGATTTCGGGATACAGGCAGACACCGAAGTCGCTGAAGTAGCCGCGAAACACCGGGCTGAGAAACATGTCCAGCGTGGGTTCCACGCCCTCCGGCAGTCCGCCGGATACCGTCGCGATCAATTCCTCTGCGCTATTGAAGTGTTGCGCCAGAATCAGCTTGAACGGGCCGTTGTTGCGCACCACGTCCAGCATGCGACGGTGCTGGTCTTCGCTGTAGGCACCTTCGATGACTTGCGGTTCCGCGATGGGGCGCATCACGCTTGGCGGTGTTTTGTCCATTGTTTGTTCCCTCTGCGCGGCACCGGTCATCCGGCTGCGGTGGCGGCCAGTTTGCAGGTGAAAAAGTCCGCCATCACCCTGAGCGCCTCTGCTGTTTCCGGCAGGTGCAGCGCGTACCAGTGCGTGTGCGGCATCGCGTCGAACACCATCAGGTCGGCGTCGACGCCTGCGCGGCGCAGCGCCCGGTGGAAATTCGTGGTGGCGCTGAGCACCGCGTCGCGCGTGCCGGAGAGCAGCAGAACCGGCGGGAAGCCGGACATGTCGCTCAATACGGGCGAGACCAGTGGATCGCGCGCGTCGGTGCCGCCGAGATAGGCGCGCACTTCGCTCATCTCATGGTCCAGTGGAAACAGCAGGTGGCCGAAGAAGCCGTTCAAAGTAAAGATCTGGCAGGTGTCGCCGAAATCGATCAGGTCGCCGCCGGCCGAGAACACGCCGGCGCAGGCGGGCATCGGCAATCCCGCTTTCGCAATGCGCGCCAGTAACTGGCCTGTGATAAAGCCGCCGGCGGAACTGCCGTAAACGCCGATATGCTCGGGAGAGTGTGATGTCAGTGCATCTCGATACACCGCCAGCGCGTCGTCCACCGCTGCCGGGTAGGGGTGTTCCGGCGCCAGCCGATAGTCCACTGCAATTACCGGAATGCCGGTGATATTGGCTATCGGGATCGCCTCCACCAGGCTGCCGGAGCCGATGACAAAGCCACCGCCATGAAAATTGAGCAGGACTTTGCTGCGGTTTTCTTCCGCCAGCGACAGCGGCATGACGCGATGGCAGCGCACACCGGCAATGTCCACCTCGTCAATGTTGACCGGGAACATCTGCCGCGCCTGCTGGTTGAGCGCGGCGAAGGCGGGCGCGGTCACCTCGCGGGTTGTCCACATGGGCACCGGTTCGGCGGCGGGGTCGGTGCCCCACAAATCCTGCGAAATGTAGTGTTGCGCCTCGGGGCTGAGAGTGCCCGGCACCCGCACCAGGTTGCCACCGAGATTTACCGTTCCACTGGCGTCAATGTCATAACTCATCAGGTCGCACTCAGTGGGCGAAAACGGCCATTTGTTCAGTCACCTGAACGACTTCGATCAGATGCCCTTCCGGATCGCTGACAAATCCGACCATGACGCCGTGCTCCGGATCATCCCGCACGGGGTCGACGATCTTGCCTCCGGCGTCCACCGCGCGCTGCACGAAGGCTGCCACATCGTCGGTCTGGAACCCCAGTATCACATCCTTGCCAGGCGCGCCCTCGTCATCCATGAAGTTGAGCAGGACAAACATGGCGGCGCCCTCGCCTGTGGTATTGAACATAATTTCGCGGATGGGGCGTCCGGCAATCGACGCTTCAACCCTGGCCAGTTCGGTCAGGCCGCAGACATCGGTATAAAACCGGGCTGACTTCTCCAGATCCCGGACGAGCAATTTGGTGAAGCCAAAATGTGCCTTGGAGTGTTGTGACATGGTAACCTCGGGCGTGTCTTTCTAATTAACTTATATAAGATATGATGCAAATATATAAGGTGCCCGCGATAGTCAAGCCTTAAAGTATTCTCGAACTCGCGCAGCAACTGAAAAAGGCGTAACAAGGGGCAACACAATAAAATATACGGAGATCAACGTTAATGCATTCAGCCCAGACTTCCAGCCAAACCCTCATTGATACCCTGCGCCGTTCGGCCGCCAGGCATCCCCATAAACTGGCCATCAAACACGGTGCGCGCTGCTGGACATATGCGCAGTTTTACGACGCCTGCGCGCGGGTGGCAGGTGGCATGCAGCGCTTGGGTATTGCTCCGGGCGACCGCATCGCAATCCTGTCAAGGAATTCCAGTGCGTTTGCCAGCGGTCGCTACGCGGTTGCGGCCACCGGCGCCATTTTCGTGCCGGTTAACTTCATGCTGAACGCCCACGAAGCTGCCTATATTCTCAATCACAGCGGGGCGCGCCTGCTGCTGGTGGGCAAAACAGAAGTGTCCAAGGCCCAGGCGCTCGCGGCCTTGTGTCCTACTATTGAGATGATGATCTGGCTGGGGAGCGAAGAGGGACTGCCCACGCCGCCCGGGATGATGCCGTTCTCCGCCTTGTCATCCGGCCAGGCGTTCACACCCGTTGATGCGCTCGGTGCAGCGGACCCTGCGCAGATTATTTACACCAGCGGGACCGAATCAGCGCCCAAGGGCGCGGTGCTCAGTCATGCCGCGATTATCTGGCAATACGGTAGCTGCCTGGTGGATGCCGAAATAGCGCACGTGGACACGCATTTACATTCGATGCCGCTGTATCACTGCGCACAGCTGACTGCTTTTCGGCCCTCCATCCAGGCCGGCGGTAGCAACATCATTACCGATGATCCCAGCCCGGATAACCTGCTACGGCTGTTGAGCGAGGAACGCATCAGCGCATTTTTTGCGCCGCCCACGGTGTGGATTTCCCTGCTCAACGCGCCCGCGTTTGCGCAGACCGACTTGTCCAACCTGCGCAAAGGCTACTACGGCGCCTCGATCATGCCGGTCGAGATCATGAAAAAGATGCAACAGAACATCCCGCAAATTCGCCTGTGGAATCTGTACGGCCAGACGGAAATCGCGCCGGTGGCAACAATACTCGCCGGAGGATCAATTGCGCAAACCTGGCTCGGCGGGCAAGCCTGTCCTGCATGTGGAGACTCGCGTGATAGATGGCGATGGCGCTGACGTTGCCGTGGGAGAAATCGGCGAGGTGGTGCATCGTCTCCGCAGCTGCTCCGCGAGTATTGCAAGGATCCAGAGCGCACGGCCCAGGCGTTCTCAGGAGGATGGTTTCACAGCGGTGACCTGGCCAATGATTGACGACGAAGGCTATATCACGATTGTGGATCGCAAGAAGGACATGATCAAAACGGTGGCGAGAATGTGTCGGGCGGAAGTCGAGGAGGTCATCTACCAGTTTGCGGATGTCGCGGAGGTGGCGGTGATCGGCCGCCTCACCACCACTGGGTGGAAGCGGTCACGGCGGTGGTGGTGATAAGGCCGGGCGGCATCGCAGCGGAAGACCAGCTTATCGGCCATTGCGCCGCCAGGCTGGCGGGCTTCAAAGTGCCGAAGAAAATACTGTTTGTCGATGAGTTGCCGCGCAATCCATCGGGCAAGATCCTGAAGCGAGACTTGCGCGACAGGCATGCAAGCGCCTTTGACGACGCTTAGCCCTCTGGCGATGTTGGGAAGATAGCAGCGACAGGACAAAACGCAGTAAATGATTTGTTATCACCTGTCGCGTGGTGATTGTCACTGGTGGTGCGCACGGCATTGGATTGGCGCTGGCGGACGGTTATGCGACAGCGGGTATCAACGCCCCGTGAAACGCGGCGGACGCCGTTCGCTGAACGCCTGCACCGCCTCGCGATGATCCTCCGTGGTATGCATCAGTGCCTGCACCGCTGCGGAGGTTTCCAGCAGCGGGGCCAGTGCGCCGGTGCGGGCCTGCCACAGCAAGCGCTTGGCCTGTTGCACCGCCTGCGGCGGATTGGCCGCGATGCGCGCCGCCAGTGCCTGCGCTTCCGCTAACAACTGCTCATCGGCACCACGCGCGAGACCAGCCCGCGGCCAGCGCCTCGTCGGCACTGAGCGTGGCGCCGGTGAGCGTCATCTCGGCCGCTTTCGAAAAACCCACCACGCGTTGCAGCAACCATGCTCCGCCGTCGCCGGAATCAGCCCCAGCTTCACGAAGTTTTTCGGCAAAGCGCGCACTCTGCGCGGCGATGCGGATGTCGCACATGCACGCCAGGTCGCAACCGGCGCCCATCGCCGCGCCGTTCACGGCGGCGATCACCGGGGTTTTCAATTGCTCGAACAACAGCGGAATGCGTTGTATGCCGCGCTGGTAATTGCCGGGCGTTTGCGCCGGGTCCGCGCTCGCCAGGCTGTTGGGTGAGTCGGGCAGCATGGTCCTGAGATTGCCACCCGAGGAAAGGGATTTCCCGCGCCGGTGAGGATGATCACGCGCACGTCGGGATCGGCGTCCGCGGCGGCGAGCGCAGCCACCAGCGTCCACCATCGGCAGGTCGGAGATGGGGTTGTGCAGTTCCGGTACGTTCAGGGTGAGGGTGGCGATGCCATCGCCGGTAGCGGTCAAGACGCGTGTCATGGTTTACCTGCCTGTTTTGTGGTGTTGGGTAGCCGTTTTGGTTGTCACTCGCATTTTCGTTCACCGATGGGCATCGCGAGAACTCTCTCCAGCAGCAACGGTTGATCGGTCATGATGGCGTCCACGCCCAGGTCGATCATGCGCAGCATCTCCTCGCAGCTTTGATCGTCCACACCTGTACCGCGAGGTTTGCCGCAGGCTGTCCGCCACGAAATCGGGGGTCACCACTTCCAGGGAAAAAATCATCCGGTATCTGCTCGCCGATCTGGCTGGTGTCAGGCGGCACCTGGAACGCGATGTGCTCCGGCACGGGTGGCATAACGCCGTCGCCGATCGCGCCCAATACCAGTATCGTGCCCTGGTCCAGCGGCACGGAGGTGATACACACGGTGCAACGGCCTTGAAGTTATTGGCGGCCTCGTCGACGAATGAGGCGGCGATCACGTCGGTGAAGCGTCCGTAGCGCCGCAGTACGTCCGCGATCTGCTTGTTCATAATCGCCCTCGCCGGTCCAGATCGGGTTTCAGGCCGATATTGATCCAGGTTGTGCGGAAAGCGGGCGAGGGCCTCCTCCAGGTCGGAATGCGGAAATCCTCCGCGCTATACCCCGGCGGTAGGCGCCTTGTCGCCGGTGGCGATGCCGCATAGTTGTAATCGGCATCGGGTCGGTCGTGCGGCGTCCCGGCGCCGGTGACAAACCAGTAGGCCGCATCCAGCGCAGCGGAGTCGGCTAGGTGTCATGTCCACCACATTGCCCTGGCCGTTGGTGGTGCGATAGAAATCGAGGTCATGCAGGATGACCAGTTGGTTGTCCTTCGTCGGTAGACATCCATTTCCAGTACATCGGCGCCCCGCCCTGGCCGCCTCCGCGTAGGCACACAGCGTGTTCTCCGGAAAATCCGTGACGCCGCCGCGATGGGCGAAATTCAGCGGGTCCCCGCCATTCACCAGCCAGAGGTCCGGATCCTTGGAGAAGGGGCATGTCGCACGCCGTGTCATCGTTGGCGATGGTGCCGGTGATGTCCACAGTGGGCGTGGCGTTGCCTGGATGCGTTGATGCTGAGCGTGAACGTCTCCGCCGCTTCCTCGTCGCCATCGCCAATCAGGTCGACACCGATCCACCCTCGATGCGCCAGCCGGAATGTCGATTCGCCCGGACGTTTGCAGGTAATCCTCGTCCGCAGTGGCGGTGCCGGCTGATGTCTCGTAGGTGACGGCAATCGATTGCGACTGAGGCTCCGTCAGGGTGACCCGGAAGGAGAGTTGCGGTATTTCTCCGGCCGCACCTCTGGCGCGGCAGTGGGGACCACAGTCAGCGAAGACGGTACTGTCGGCTGGATTATCCGAGCCGTTTGAACACCTAGCATCAGTGTGCAAACGACGAGTACTGCGCCCGTGTACAGCTTTTTCATAGTGACCTCGTATGGTGGGGAATTGGAGAGACAGGATACACAATAGCGGAAAAACATGGCGTGATTATTACGCTGCGCAGGTACAGTTTGCCAACAGGCCTGACTCCCGCATAGCGAAAAAAGAGAGTCAACCCGGGAAGTTATACGCGACAGCAATTGGCTCCTTCAGCTGCCGGTGCCGCATGCCGTGATGCTTCCATGAGAGTGGGAAGTCAGGGCAACACAAACCACAGTAACGCCGGCAACGTGGCGAAGCTCAGCAACGTGGAGACCATCACCGCGCCGGCCACTTCCTCGGGTGATTTGCGGTAGCGGACGGCGAGCAGGTAATTGAATACCGCCACCGGCATGGTGGCCTGGATGATCAGCACGCCGCGCAGCACGCCGGTCAGGCCCAGAATCTCCGCCACCAGCCAGCCAGCCCCAAAGCCCAGTAGCAGGCGCAGCGACCCGAGCTTCACGCGCCTTGAGCGCTACTTGCGGTTGATGCCCGCCAGCGAAACGCCGAGCGCCAGCAGCATCAGCGGGATGCTGAGGTTCCCCAGCATCGACACTGTGTTCTGCAGCCACGCGGGCAATTGCCAGTCGAACGCGATGAGCAGCACCGACAACAGGCCGGCGTACACCACCGGGGAGCGCAGCGCGCCACCGATGGCAGAATGGCCGCTGAGTATTGCCACACCCAACGTGAACTGCGCCACCGATATGATCATGAAATCGTCAGTGCCACCGCCAGGCCCTGCTCGCCAAGGCGAACAACGCCAGCGGCAGGCCCATGTTGCCGGTGTTGGGAAAGACCAGCGATGGCAGGTAATTGCGCCAGGGCAGCCCCTGCATCCGGCACAGCATGATGGCGAGCGCAGCGGTGAGCAGCAGCAGGAGAATAACCGCCAGCGCAATGTCCCCGAGCAATTGCAGCGAGACATCGACTTTGCCGAGCGTGCCCACGATCAGGCAGGGCGCGCCCACCCACATCACCAGGCGGGTGATGAACTCATTCTCAAACCCCTGCCCGGAGAGCGCCCACGCCACGCCCAGCGCCGCGCAGATGAATACAGGTGCGATGATCGCGAGGATTTCAGAATCCGGGCACTGCGTCTTGTTGGAACCCGCGCCTATATCAACTTCGCGGCGAGATAGGCGAAGCTGGCCTCCAGTTCTTCCAGCACCGGTGCCGGAAACGGCGCCTCCTGTTCGATGAAGCACGCGGCCACGCCAGCGCGCGTGGCCGCTGCCAGCACGGCGGCCCAGTCGACGATGCCGCCGCCGAGGTGGATGCCCGCCAGTTGCAAGCCGGTGCCGCCGGGTTCGGCGCGGGTCAGGTCCTGAGGTGCAGCAACGCGATGCGATTGCCATGGCGGGTGAGGTAATCCACAGGATCGAAACCAGCGTTGGCGATCCAGCCGCAATCCAGCTCAAACGCCACGCACTCGGGATCGGTCATGGCCAGCAGGTGCTCGTACGCGGTCTTGCCCTCGAAGATTTTGAATTCGAAGCCGTGGTTGTGGTACGCCAGTTGCAACCCGGCGGCGTGCAACTCACTGCCGATGCGGTTCAACTGCGCGGCGTTCCAGCGCCAGTCGTCCAGCGTGAGGGTGTGCATCAGGTCGCCAAACGCACTTTCCATCGAACCTCGTTCAGCGGCCTGCATATACCGCGCGTTGTCCTCCACCCACGGCGCGGTGCACACCACGTAGCGCACGCCGAGCGCATTCATCTCGGCGATCAACGGCGCCAGGTCACCCAGTAAAAACGGCAGCGGAACATGGGCGCTGAGGCACTCCAGCCCACGTCGTCCAGCGCGGGCGCGCAACTGCACCGGATCGAGATTGGTGGCAAAGTTGGCCGCCTCCACCGTGCGGCATCCCATCGCCGCCAGCGCGCAGCGTGCCGGGAAGATCCTTGTCGAGTTCGTCCTTGACGCTGTACAGCTGCAGGCCGATAACGGGCGAGGAGGGGGCTTCAGGTGAGCGTTGCGTCATGAGCACGTTTCCAGACACGATTTTTAGCTGCCAGTGTCGCCCGTGTTTCGCGCTGGTACAAGCCGCTATCGCAAAGAGCTTTGCAGAGAACCTCGTGTTGCATTGCAAGAGCGCTTTGCAAAAAGGCAGGCAGGGCGCACCGTGTAATCCCGCGCCAGGACATGGCAAACAAGGCACCTAAGTACGCTATATTGCGAACGCCATGCTGCAGATCGAATGCCAGGCCACTGGCATGCGCGAATCCACCTATTGAGGAGAGCTTGTAATGGAAACCATCGTCATTGAGTACCCGCGTCCCGAGGTGGCAATACTGCGCCTGAATCGCCCCGACTGCCTGAACGCGCTGTCCTGGCGGTTGGTGAGTGAGCTGCACGCGGCGTTGGATGAGATCAACGCCAACAACCGCTGCCGCGTGGTGGTGCTGACCGGCGCGGGCAGGGCTTTTTGCGCCGGGCTGGACCTGCGCGACCAGGGCAACCCCGGCGAGATCGGAACCGGCCTGCCGCCTGGTCCACAGGCCGGATTGATCGCACAGAACCATGATGGCCAGCCTGATCCCGCACCTGCGTATCCAGCAGCCGCTGATTGCCGCGATTAATGGCGCGGCCTATGGCGGCGGGCTGGCGCTCGCACTGGGTTGCGATATTCGCATCGCCGCGCACTCCGCCCGCCTGTGCGTGCAGTTTATTCGCCTCGGTGTTTCGGCTGTGACATCGGCGTGAGCTACATGCCGCCGCGTTTGATCGGTGCGTCGCGTGCGCACGACCTGATGCTGAGCCGAGCGCGTGGTCGACGCCGATGAAGCCGAACGCTATGGCCTCGTCACGCGAGTGGTCGCTGACGAGCACCTTCATGCTGCCGCTCTGCGCTGGCGGGCGAGTTGTGTGATTTTTCGCCCTTCGGCGTACTCGCCACCAAGCAGGTGATGTGGGCGAACCTCGACACACCAAACCTGGAAGCGGCGATCCAGTTGGAAAATCGCAACCAGATCATGGCGGGACTCTCCGGCGATGCGGAAGAGGCGGGCCGGGCGTTTTTCGAGAAGCGCAAGCCGCGCTGGTCGCACGAGCGCGTGCGGGAATCTCACACTGAGTGAAACGCCCTGCGCGGAGCCGCTCGCCGGGTGCTGTGGAACGCTGTTGGGTTGCTATCTCGCGCCAGCCAGTAGCTTCCAAGCGGCGGCGTACGGCGCATGGCCAGAAGCACGCTTTTTAAAAAGCTTACCCGCCAACCAATGAGTAAAGGAGTAATAGACCCAGCAAGGCTACGATGCCATTCACCATAGCCCCACCTTGCGGAATAACCCAGTGGGAATTCTGCCGGGCCAAAGTGAGTCCAAAAACATCGAGTATTGCCACGAAGAGTAAGTGGCAGCGCAAGCGCCAAGCGCGATAAATGCCAGCCCGATATAAAATGTTAATGCAGTTTGCTCTGTGCTTTCAGTTGCCGGCGAAATGGCATGAATGAGAAGACCGGAACGCTCGACTACAAATCCGAAAGCGATCAAAGACAGGCTGGTTCGATTCCAGGCAAGCAATGTTCGCTCTGCTGCGAATAAAACCCTTGGATCTTTGAGTTCAGACATAATCTTCCTCTGCGCCTGATGTTAGCGCTCATTTGCCGCGTGTGTTACCCGCCGTACAAGGGTTGTGTCAGCAACGGCCTCCGCAGTGAGTGTGGCACCCAACAACACATCGGCTTCAACGCCAAGCGCCAGGTGAAGGGCGCCAACCATTAGAAACACCGGGGCTGCAAGCCTTAGGACGAGAGCAAATGATTGCATGAGTCTCCTTGAGAGTTAACGCCCGTGTTCACGCGCAATTCTGGAGCTGCAAAACAGCGTAAACGTTGTCGCCGTCCGGCTGATTGTTCGGGTTATTTGTCGATGATACAGTGTGTACGTTGAAGATGTATATACACACGGGTGATACATGAGAACCAATATTGTAATCGATGATAAATTAATGTCCGATGCCCTCAAGGCATCCGGTTTGAGTACAAAAAGAGAGGCGGTAGAACAAGGACTTAAGCTTCTCGTCAGGCGTGGCCAGCAACAGATTCGCAAACTGCGCGGCAAGGTTAATGGGAAGGCGACCTCGAGGAAATGCGAGGCGGTAAGTGATTCTGGTCGACACCAGTGTTTGGATTGATTATCTCAGTGGTGTCCATAGCACGCATGCCGACTCTCTCGATTCCGGGATCATCGAAGGCACCGTTGCCATGGGAGATTTGATTTTCCTTGAAATTCTGCAGGGCATTCGAGATGACCGAGAATACCGTACAACAAAACAGACTTTGTTGACGCTGGACCGTGTTGAGATGTTTGGCCCTGGTATGCCCGAGAAGTGCGCAGAGAACTATCGCTCGCTGCGTAAAAAGGGTATCACTATTCGCAAAACCACGGACGTCATCATTGCGACTTTCTGCATAGAACAACGGATGCCACTTCTTTTCACTGACCGGGATTTCATTCCATTTGTTGACCATCTTGGTTTGCTATCGGTGCTGCCAGAAACATAATGCTGAGTCCCTTCCAACAATGGGATATGTCACCGCAAGTATTTATTCAGCCTCGCCATCGATAACTGCTTGACGCTCGCGCTCATACTCATCGTAAGGAGTGTCATACTCGCTTATACACTGCTCATACTGGTCTTGTGGCAGCTTGCTGCACTCCAAGCGTCGATTCTCCTTAACGGCGGTGTATATCTGTTGGTTACTACAGCCCAGTAGAGCCAGTGCAATCACTAAAATCAGGTTGGCTTTCATCGCTTGCTCGCTCGCTGGGACAGGACATGTAACGCCTACAGAGGGGACGCCGATCAGCACCGGTTCTTGTCGGCCAACTCGAAATGGGCCATCTGATCCGCATAGGCCTTTTTGAATGCCGGACGGTTGGTAAGACGCATCACGTAGGCTTCCGAAGCCGGGCGGCTGCCGAACGCGCGCACTTTCGGCACGCGCAGCACGTCAGCCATCAGCAGGTCCGCAACCGTGAACCTGTTCTCCGCGAGCCAATCTCGCTCGCTCAGCACATCCTCGAGTTGATCAAGACGGTTGCTCATCCAGTCTTCGATGCCGTTGACGGCATTGCCAGACATCGTCAGAAACCACCAGGGTACGCTTACCATCTCGATTGAATTCAGCGCTGCAATGACCCATTGCAGCGTTTGCGCGTGTCCAATGGGATCACGCGGCATCAGCTTGTCGCTTTTCTGTGCAATGTGCAGAAGGCATGCGCCGCTTTCGAATAGCTGCAGTTCACCGTCGCTCAGGAACGGAACCTGGCCGAAGGGCTGCCGCGCAAGATGATTGGTTTCGCGTTCAGCAAATGGAATCGTTTGTACAGTGTATGGTAGCCCTGCCTCCTCGCACGCCCATCACCAGCCGCAAATCCCGCACAAATCCGCGCTGACCTTCAGGCACCCAATCCAAAGTCCAGATAGTCAATTCGTCCATTTGCTAAACCTCTCGATAAGCCGCCCAATACGCCCGCCGGGCAGGCGAGCCACGCAGTGACTAGTCCAGTCGTAGGAGGCAGCGATGTGCTGGCGTTTCTAGGCAAATTTGTCACTCAATTGCTGCAGCCTGTTGCGCACATCCTGGCTATCAGTTGCTGCGATTAATTTATCTCTTATGGTCGCTTCAAGGCTTTTTGAAGCAAGACCTGATTTAAGCATATTCAGGTCTTGCACAAGCTCATCTATGAGATACCAGTCAGCGTCATTGATAATGCTGGTATCGCCGCTCCGCGCCCAACCATCTAAATCGCCGCCAAAAGACTCGTAGACTTCTAAATGCCGGATGGAGAGCATGACCGTATGCCTAACGCCCCCGGAATAGGCGAGCGACTTGTCCGGGAGTCCAGTCACGGAAGGCGTCTGTGTGGCTTGACTTGTTACTTACCCGGTACCAAAATTCGGTATTTATTGGTGCTACAGGAAGCGACCCATGGCCAAAAACACCAGCATTACCCTGGGAGAACACTTCGATGGGTTTATAGCCCAACAAATTGCTGAAGGAAGGTATGCCTCGGTTAGCGAGGTGGTGAGGGCCGCCCTGAGGCAGTTTGAAGACACGGAGAAGAAGGCGGCCACGTTGAGACGCCTGCTCGAAGAAGGCGAAAAAAGCGGTACCGCAAAATACAGCTACGAAGCACTGATGAATGAGCTCGATGATGAGCTTGGTTAATGGGTACATTCTCCCTTACCGAAGCTGCTAAAGCTGACCTTAAATCGATCGCAACATACACCCAGCGCCGATGGGGAAAGGAACAGCGCAGAATTTATGCCAAGCAATTTGACGACGCCTTCCATATGCTAGCCGATACCCTCGAAGCGGGAATAGCTTGCGATGTGATTAAGGTCGGGTATCGAAAATTTCCCATCGGCAGCCATGTAATTTTCTACCGCGCGCTCTCCGATACTGAAATAGAGATCGTTCGAATAATTCACAAGCGCATGGACCTTGGTCGGCAGCTTGAAGGCACGTAACGCGTAAAGAACCGTCGGTGAAGCCGTCCGGTTGCTTTACTTGTTATGCGCTGATAGAATGCGTACATATTTACGTACATGTACGGGTTAATTTTATGGAAAGCATAAGTTATACCGCTGCCCGCAGCAACCTTGCCAAGACTATGGCACAAGTATGCGACGACCACGCGCCGATTGCGATTACACGTAAAGGCGAAGGCGCGGTTGTGATGATATCTATGGAGGACTACCAGGCGCTTGAAGAGACTGCCTACCTGCTGAGAAGCCCAAAGAATACGCGAAGGTTGATCGAGTCGATTGCGGATCTGGAAGCTGGAAGAGGGATCGAACAGGACCTGCTGGAGTGAAATTAGTCTTTGCCGAAAATGCATGGGATGACTACCTGTATTGGCAGAAAACCGATAAGACAATTCTCAAGCGAATCAATGCTCTCATAAAAGACATAACACGAGAGCCATTTGAAGGCATAGGCAAGCCTGAACCGCTAAAGCATGCATTGTCTGGCTACTGGTCCAGGCGAATCAACGACGAGCATCGCATCGTTTACAAGATTCAGGACAATTCTCTCCTCATAGCTCAACTTCGATATCACTACTGAGTTGGCCATAGTGCCGCAAACACCGGCGCAGTTGACGCAGTGAAATTCGATCTTTTCCTAATTCACCAGCGCTACCTGACATCGTCCCGCATTTTCAAGCACTTGCAGAAATGGAATCGGAGGAAACGAGACTAATGCTCGTGAAAAACGGTGGTTAACCCGGGTTCGCCTGGAATTACCGGGATTCACCAGGATTCAACGGCTGCAAATGCACCGCGCGCAGCGGCGCGATCAACCGGCGGAGTCCACGGCTGAGTCGGCGGCGCGAGGCCGGCAGTAATAGCAACAGGCACGCCAACAGGCCAGCGCCCAGCAGTGTGACGTGCTGCCACGAACTGGCCCAGTACCGCAGCGTCAGCAATCGTCGAAACCAGGAGTCCTCGGACATATCTGAATTGTCGACGCCGCCCGCCGATGCCATCTGCGGATTGGCAATCACATTCAGCGTGCGCGCGGGCAGTGTCTCGGTGCGAAGCTGCTGTGCATCGAGGTCAAACCAGGAGTATTGCGCGGCCGGAATCGTGAACTGGCCTGGCCGCTTGGCGACGTAGGTGATCTCGTCCTGGCGTTTGCCCACCAGCGAGCCGCGCTCGTTCTCATCGAGCAGGCGCCGCTTCGTGTAGATGCCCAGCCCGTCGATTGTCGCGGAAGGGAAGGGCGGGAAGACCATGCCGGGTACCTCGGGCGCGGTGAACGTCACGGTGCGCGTGAACGCCGCGCCCGCTTTGACCTGGTCGGCGCCTGGCAGCGGCGACCACGCCTCGGTCACCTCAAGCTCGCGCGCGCTGATCACGCTTCCCATGCCTTCGGTGCCGGGGTGCTGTTTGACGGACAATGGCACGGCGTCTGTGGTGAGCGTTACGGGTACTGCATCGGTGTCCAGCGGGTTGCGCTTGAACGCGAAGCGCACGGTGAAAGCGGGGATGGTTTGCGCGCCTGCGCGCATCGGCCAGGCACGCACCTCGTGTTGCTGCAGGGTGTATTGCACGCCGTCGATTGTCTCGGTGCTCACCAGTGGGCTGCCTGCGGGCGGCATCAGCAATATTCCTTCCGGGTCGGGCAGGTCGAGGCTGGCGGCGCTGGCGAAATAGCCCGGCGCGAGCAGGTCGATCTGCAATATCACGCCCTGGCCCACCCACGCCGGCTCCTGCGATGACAGGCGCACGCGCACTATTGCATCCTGCGCGTTGGCCGTCGATGCCATTACCTGTGCCAGCAGCAGCGCCAACAGCAACGCGATGCTCAGCAGCGGGCATGCGCGGAGTCGTCGTCTCATTGCGCGCTATCCTCGCTCTGCGTGGGCGCCGCCTCATGCGCGGCCTGGTAGGCGAACTTGGCGCGCAGGAAGTCGCCCGGCGAGGTTTGCACCCGACGCAGCCAGGTCGCGCGCAACTCGGCATCGGAGAGCTGCGGGTCGTTCATATCGAGTGGTTTGCTCTCGCCGTCCTCACCTTTTTTATCGAACACGATATCGTCCGGAGTGAAAGCGTCGGCGGATTCCTGCTCGCGATTCTCGCCGGCATCGTCGATAAGCTTTTTGCGCGCTGCTGCGATAGCTTTGTTGTCTATCGCCTCCTGCCAGCCGGGGTGGAATCCCAGCGCGCGGTCGTAGCTGGCGATGGCCTCTGCGTATTCGCCGTGCATCAGCAGCGCGTTGCCCTGGTTGAATGCGCCCGTCGCGCCCGGTACTCGCGCGAACGTCTGTGCGGCCTCCTTGAAATCGCCAGCGCGATACTGTGCAACGCCGATGTGCCACGGGTCGCTGTAGGCGGCTGCCGCTTGCTTGAACGCTTTCTGTGCCATCAGCGTATCGCCGCGCTGGTTCGCTCTGCGCCAGAACTCGGGGTTGTGCCAGCTGCCATACGCGAGCCCGGCCAGCGCCAGCGTGAGAAACACGGCGGTTGCGATGCGCGTTGTGCGGCGCGGCGCGGTCATTCGGTTGCCTGCCCGCTCGGGATCATCCAGCCGCGCCGAAAAAACAGCAGCAGCAACAGCGCGATCGGCGGCGTCAGCCAGTAGCCGCTTTCCGCCCAGCGTTCGTCACCGGCGGCGCCGAGTGTCTGGGCAAACTTGGCCGCGTTGGCGAGTGCCTGCACGTCGGTGTCATCCGCCGTGAGTGCTTGCAGTTGCGCATTTACCGCGCGCGCGTTGTGTTCGAGCGCGTCCAGTTCATCGCCCGGCGTCAGCGGCGGCCACAGTCGCACTGCTGTGCCCGATGTGCGCCGCCAGTTCGCCAGCGCATCGGCCTGTTCCGGCGCCACGCTGTCGGTGATCCACACGATGGAACCGGCCCCGGCATCCGCCAGGCTCTGCTCGGCCAGATGCAGTGCCTCGGCGGCCACGTCGCCATCCTCGGGCATTACCTGCGGCGCCAGTGCCTGCGCGAAGGTGTCGATGATGCCGGCGTCGCTGGTGGCGGGCATCACCAGGTGCGCGCTGCCGGCATAGGCGATGAGCGCCGTCTTCGCACTACCGCGCGCCTGCAGCAGGTCGTGGATTTTCTGCGTCGCGCGCTGCAACCGGCTGGGCTGGATGTCCTCTGTTTCCATCGAGGGGGAGACTTTCACCACGATCGCCAGCGCGGCGGTGTCCTCGGCGAACGGCGAGGGCTCGTGCGTCCAGGTGGGCCCGGCAATCGCGACAATGCCCAGCAACCACAGCAGGCCCAGTGCGTGCAGCGGGGCGAAGCGCG
This sequence comes from Haliea sp., assembly GCA_016704305.1. GTDB lineage: Bacteria > Pseudomonadota > Gammaproteobacteria > Pseudomonadales > Halieaceae > Marimicrobium. The sequence goes on from JADJAL010000025.1 coordinate 35,413, forward strand.
ACGCCTGTTGTTCACCGCCCCACAGGTGCGCCAACAGGTGCGGCGCGACAATGCCACGCCACGCCCGCCCCTGGTCGGCGCCGCGCCGAAGCAGCCACCACAGCAGGCCGGCGGGCAGCAGCGCGAGCAGCCAGCCGGGACGTATCACATGCGGAATCACCACCGCGACGGCCAGCGGCGCAGAGGCGGCGAGGGTGCCGGGCGCGACGCGCAGTGGGCTGCGTCGCCGGACGCTGGCGACGACAAGCCGCGTGCCGAGGTAAGCCATCGATGCGAGCAGGCCCGCCGCCAGCGGCCACCAGTACACATCGCGCCTGGGGCGATGCGAGATGGATTGCACCTTGCGCGTTTCGAGCTGGTCAATCTGCCGGTAGATGGATGCCAGTTGCTCGTGGTCGCCCGCGTGCGAGTAGAGTCCGCCGGTGAGCGCGGCGACGTTCTTGAGCGTCGTTTCGTCCAGCGCGTCTTCTCCGGCCGCGCGCGGGTCGCCGACGGCGACTGTGTGGATGACGATGCCCTTGTCGTGTGCAATCTGCGCCGCTTTCTCCGGCGGTACCTGGCTGCTGGTGTCGTTGCCATCGGTGAGCGCGATCAGCACGCGCTCCTTAACGGTGCTGCGGTCGAACACGTTGATCGCGAGACCGAGCGCATCGCCGAATGCCGTCTGCGGCCCGGCCATGCCCACCTGCGCTTCATCGAGCAACTGCCGGGCAACGGCGAGGTCCTCGGTGAACGGCACCTGCACGAACGCCGCATTGCCGAACAGGATCAGGCCCACCCGGTCTCCCTTGCGTTTGGCGAGGAAGTCGTCCAGCACGGCTTTCACCGCCGCGAGACGATCCGTCGTTTTCCCCTGCGCGTCAGTGAAATCGGCGGTGGCCATCGAGCCGGAGAGGTCCACCGCGAGCAGCAGGTCGCGCGCCGGTAGCTCGCGCGTCACTGGTGGTTCGATCAGTTGCGGTCGCGCCATCGCGAGCACTGCGCACAGCCAGCAGATAATCAGCACCAGATAGCGCCACGGGCCGCCCTGTGTCACCGCCAGGTCGCGCAGCGCGCTGTGTCCGGTGAGCGCGGACAAACGCGGCAGGAACGGCACCACCAGGCCGCGCTGTGTTGCGCGGTGCGCCGGCAGCAGCCACCACGCGAGCAGCGGCAGCGGCAGCAGTGCGAGCACCCAGGGATACAACAGCGTCAGGCTGCTCACGCTGCCTCCGTTGTCTTGCCGGCGGTAGTTTTGCGTGGCGCGGTTTGTGCGGGCCGGGTCGTTGGTCCAGTCGTTGGTTCAGAACCTGGCTCAGTCGCAGACGCTTGATCGTATGCGCGGTGCTGCACGATCCAGCGGCGGATTTCGTCCGCGACGTCCGCAATGCATTCGCTCGCGGCGCGTTCGCCCAATCCGCTGTCGCAGTGGTAATTGGCGCGCGCCAGTGCGGCACCCAGCCCGTCGCTGAAGCGGGTGCCGCCGGTGTTATCAAGAAATGCAAACCACGCGGGCCCGGTCAGGCTGGCTACCTGTTCGCGCGCGTATGCTGTCAGAGCCGTGCGCTTGAGCAGCACCGCCATGGCCGCCAGCGCCGCGTCCGGCGACAGTGCGTCGGGCGCGTGCGTTCGCGTCTGTGTATCGCTGGCAATTATTCGAGCGTCGACCGGCGCTTTGGAATTTGCATCGAGCCGCGCCTCGATCCGCGCCTCGATCTGGGCTAGTTCGGCCAGCGCCTCGCGCCGGTAGTGGTTACGTTGCCACCGCGCGACGGCGCGCCACAGCAGCACCGCGCCGATCACAGCGGCCAACCCCAATACCCAGTACCAGCCCGGCGCGGGTGGCCACCACGGCGCGGGCGGTGGCACGAGGATATCGTGCAGCTTGTCCAGCCCGGTGGGGTCAGCGCTCACGGTCGTCGCTCATGGTCGTTGCGCACGGCTGTCGCTCATTGCCATCGCTCATGCTCGTCGCTCACCCAGCCTCCGCCGAATTTGTTCTATCACGGCGTCGCGCGTATTCAGCGGAATCACCGGCATTTCCCGCTGCAGCAAAAACTGCCTGCCCTGTGCCCTGATCTTCGCAAACCCCTTGCTGAAGTCCTCGCGCAGGCTGCGCTGCGCGGTATCCACTTCCAGTTGTTCCCAGCCGTCGCCGAACACCAGCGTGCCGGCGGCGGGCAGTTCGCCCTCCAGTGCGTCGTGCACGAACGCGAACAGCACATCGTTGTGGCGCGCGATGCGCGTCAGCAGTTGCTGCGTGTCATGGTCGTGTCCGCTGCCATCGCTGATGATGCACACCAGCACGTCGTGTTTGGCCAGTCGCGCGCAGTGCTCCAGCGCCCGGTTGAACATCGCCGGATTGCCGCGCAGGCCCTTGTTTACCGACAGCGCGTGGTTCTGTTCCACCACGGCATGCAGGATGCGCATCACCGTCGAGCGGCTGCGCTGCGGACGCACTTCCACGATGTCGCTGTCGTTGAACACCAGCGCGCCGACGCGGTCGCGCTGCTGCAGCACGCGCCACGCGCCCAGCGCGGCGGTCTCGGCGGCGATAACGGATTTCATTTTTTGCTGGCTGCCAAAAAACATCGACAGGCGCTGGTCCACCAACAGCAGCGTGCTGCGCTCGCGCTCCTCGGTGTACACCCGGCTGTGCGTCTTGCGCGTGCGCGCGGTGACTTTCCAGTCGATCTGGCGGATATCGTCGCCAGCCTGGTAGCGACGGATCTCCTCGAAATTCAGGCCGCGGCCGCGCAGGCGCGAGGCGTGTCGGCCCGCCAGCAGTGAGTGGATGGGCTGGCGCGGCAGGAAGCTGAAACCGTGCGCCAGGTGGCGCAGCGCGATCAGGTCTTCGAGGCGCGCGTAAACTCGCGCATCACCGGCCCACATCGCGTCGGTGGACGGCGAGCCGGTGTTGCTACTGCGACTGGCGCGCGCTGGCCACTTCATGACACAGCGACTTGCGTCAGCACCTCGTCCAGCACCTGGTCTTTGGTGACGCCATCGGCCTCGGCTTCATAGCTCAGGATCAGGCGATGGCGCAGGCACGCATGCGTCGCTGCCTTGACGTCATCCGGCGTGACCGCGTTGCGGCCATCCAGCCAGGCCAGCGCGCGCGAGGCGCGGTCCAGCGCCAGTGTGCCGCGCGGGCTGGCGCCCACGGTGATCCACTTCGCGAGGGGGGATTTTGCGTACTCGGCAGGGCGGCGCGTGGCCGCGATGATCGCGACCATGTAGCGCTCCACCGCGTCGGAGACCTGCACGGCGAGCACTTCAGCGCGCGCATCCAGCACAACCTGGGCGGGGATTTTACCGGTGTCGCGCTGGCCGCTGCCGGCGTCCTCGCCGCGCACCAGGCGCAGGATCCTGCGCTCATCCTCGTCGGTGGAATAGTCCACTTTGATATGCAGCAGGAAGCGGTCCATCTGTGCTTCCGGCAACGGGTAGGTGCCCTCCTGCTCGATCGGGTTCTGCGTCGCCAGCACCAGGAACAGCGCGGGCAGCGCGTGGCTGGTGCCGGCCACCGTTACCTGGCGCTCCTCCATCGCCTCCAGCAGCGCGGCCTGCGCCTTGGCCGGCGCGCGGTTGATCTCATCGGCGAGGATGAGGTTGCCGAACACCGGGCCGGGCTGGAACTGGAACTTGTCGGTGCTGGCCTCGCTGATGTAGATCTCGGTGCCGGTGATGTCGCTGGGCAGCAGGTCGGGCGTGAACTGGATACGGGAGAAGTCGCTCTCCAGGTTGGCCGCCAGCGTCTTGATGGTGCGCGTCTTGGCCAGGCCTGGCAGACCCTCCAGCAGCACATGGCCGTTGGCCAGCAGTGCGATCAGCAACTGTTCGATCACCTGCTGCTGGCCGATCACCGAGGCCGCGAGGCGGTTTCTAAGTTCGAGAATGTGTTCGTGAGTCGTCATTATTGGTAGCCCCGCTCTTTGCGTGTAGTGTGCACTGCTGGCAGACGCACGTAAAATACCAGCAGCCAATTACCCGCCAAATTTTTGAGGTATCACCCTCCATGAGCAACACCGAAAACCACGAACACTGGATGCGCCGCGCGCTCGCGCTCGCCGACCGCGCCGCCAATGAAGGCGAGGTGCCGGTGGGCGCCGTCGTCGTGCGCGATGGCGTGTTGCTCGGCGAAGGCTGGAACCAGATGATCGCAACGCAGGACCCGACGGGCCACGCGGAAATCGTCGCGCTGCGTGATGCCGCCCGCGTGGTGGGCAACTACCGTCTGCCGGGCAGCACGCTCTATGTCACGCTGGAACCGTGCACGATGTGCGCCGGGGCGATGGTGCATGCGCGCGTCGCAACGCTGGTGTTCGCCGCGCGAGAGCCCAAGGCGGGAGTGATCACAAGTACTTGCCAATTGCTGGACGAGCCCCGGTTCAACCATCGCGTGTGCTGGCAGGGCGGCGTGCTGGCCGAGGAATCGAGTACGCGCCTGCAGGCTTTTTTCCAGGCGCGACGCTGATACGCCGCTAACACGAGTCCATCGCGACAGTGATTGCGCTGCGTTTTTAAAGCGCCTGCAGTTCGATGCCGCGTATGACCGCTGGCAGGTAGTCGTCAACGCGCAGCGGAGGCTGCGGCTGGATGTCGGGAATTTCATGCCAGGCCAGCACGCTGTAATAGTGGCGAACGTTGCGCACCAGCGCGGCTGCCTCCGCGCCTCGGGCATAACCGTAGCGCGTGGTTTTGAAGTAGCGTGACTGCTGCAACAACGGCAGTCGCGCCATCAGGTCCTGCCAGAGGTTGGGGTCGCCGCCCTGGCGCGCGGTCAGCACGCGGGCATCCTCGAGGTGCGCCAGCCCGATGTTGTACGCCGCCAGCGCCATCCAGGTGCGGTCCGGCTCCGCGATGTTTTGCGGCAGGCGGCGCTTGATGTCCTTCAGGTAGCGCGCGCCGCCGCGCAGGCTCTGTTCAGCATCCAGGCGATTGTCCACGCCCATCGCTTTCGCGGTTGCCTCAGTTAGCATCATCATGCCGCGCACGCCCGTCGGCGAGGTCGCCAGTGGGTCCCAGCGCGACTCCTGGTAGGCGATCGCGGCCAGCAGGTGCCAGTCCATCTGGTATTCGCCGGCGACCTGTTTGATCAGCTGCAGATACTCCGGCAGCAACTGATCAATACTCTGCGCAAACTCCGAGGCACTCCTGTGCGAGATACCCTCGCCGTGCCCGAAGAATTGCTCCCGCAGCCGTGCGAGCGTCCCATCCTTTTGCAGGCGCAGGAAAAAATCATCGATAAACGCCAACAGTCGCGTGTTGTCCAAGCCCGGCGCAAGGTACCAGACCATTTCCTGTTCCCGCCCGAGGTCAAATGCGACCTGCAGTTGCGGATATAGCGCCTGCTGGACGGCAAATTCGTGGGAGTCGATGAGGGCCAACTCCGCCTGGTCGTTCTGCAGCAGTTCGAGCAATTGCGTGGTGTCGGCGTCATCGATTTCCTCCCACGCCAGGGCGGGCAGTTCACTGCGTTGCAATGTGCTTAACATCTCCACGTGGCTGGACCCTGCCAGCGCCGCAATCCCGTGGCCGGGCAGTTCGGCTAGGCTGCGCGGCCTGTCAGCGCCGGCGATATAAATGACCTGGGGCGTGAGCGTGTTGTAGGGCATTGAATGGGGGAAGACAGCCGCGCGCTCCTCCGTCAGGGTAAGCCCGGCAGCCGCGATATTCGCATCGTGGCGGCGTAGTTTGTGGAAGATATCGTGCAGGTTGTAGGCCGTTTCCATTCTCAGGTCGACCTGCAATTCCTCCGCCAGCAGCGCCGCGAGCGCGTACTCAAACCCCGTTGGCCCGTTCTTGTCCAGGTAATAGGTGGTGGGGCTGTTGCGGCTGACGACCACGAGTTCCCCGCGCTCGCGTATTTGCGCCAGAGAATCCTGTGGTTCGCAGCCAGCCAGCAGGGGCAGTAGCGCAAGCGTGACAAGTAGCAGGGCGTGTCGTGTCAGGCCTGCCATTCTAGCGGCGGCGCGCGGGTGCTCCCAGTTTTAAATACTGTGGCAATCTGCCAGGAATCTGTGGTCGAGAATGGGTTAACGGCCACGGAGTAAATAAAGTACAATGCCGCCACCCCTGAAATGCCTCCTCCTGGAGTTCTTCACAGCATGCTATCCCTGCGCGGCGCCCCCGCATTGTCTGAGTTTCGCCTGCACAAGCTGGCGCAGAAAATCACCGCCCTCCATCCAGACATCCACCTGCTGCACACGGAATACGTACATTTTGCCCAGTTGCACCAGCCGCTGACGGCGGGGCAACAGGCGACACTCGCCAGCCTGCTCGCCTACGGACCCCGCACGGAGATGGGTAATCCCGATGCGCTGGAGGACGCCACGCTGTTTCTGGTGGTGCCGCGACCGGGCACGATCTCCCCGTGGTCCAGCAAGGCCACCGACATCGCGCATAACTGCGGCTTGCGCGACGTGGAGCGCCTGGAGCGCGGCGTGGCCTGTTATGTGCGCATGCCTGCGAATCTGGACGCGGCGGTGCGCGACGCATTTGAGGCGTTGCTGCACGACCGCATGACGGAGACCATCCTGCCGTCGCTGGAGTCGGCGCAGGCACTGTTTGCGCACGCCGCGCCGCGCGCGCTGTCCACGGTCAACGTATTGGACGGCGGGCGGCAAGCACTGGAGGATGCCGACCGCAACCTCGGCCTCGCGCTTGCCAGCGACGAGATCGACTACCTGCTGGAGAGTTTTACCGCGCTGGGGCGCAATCCCAGCGATGTCGAGCTGATGATGTTCGCGCAGGCCAACTCCGAACACTGCAGGCACAAAATTTTCAACGCGGACTGGACGATCAATGGGCAGCCGCAGTCCCACTCATTGTTCGGCATGATTCGCAACACGCATGCCTGCGGTGGCGAGAATGTGCTCTCGGCCTACGCCGATAATGCAGCGGTGGTCGCAGGGCCGGTGGCCGGGCGTTTCTTCCCCGATCCGCAGACCGGCCACTATGGTTTTTCCCAGGAACCCATCCACCTGCTGATGAAAGTCGAAACGCACAACCATCCCACCGCGATTGCGCCGTTTTCCGGCGCGGGCACCGGCGCCGGTGGCGAGATTCGCGACGAAGGCGCAGTGGGCAGGGGATCCAAACCGAAAGTGGGCCTCGCCGGCTTCTCCGTATCGAACCTGCGGATTCCCGGCTTCGAGCAGCCGTGGGAGCGCGACTACGGCAAACCCGATCGCATCGTCAGCGCGCTGGATATCATGATCGAAGGGCCTATCGGCGCGGCCGCGTTCAACAACGAATTTGGTCGCCCCAACCTGTGCGGGTATTTCCGCAGCTTCGAACAGGAAGCGCCGGGTGTCGCTGGCGCCGAGGTGCGCGGTTACCACAAGCCCATCATGATCGCCGGTGGCTACGGCAATGTGCGCGCGGAGCACGTGGCCAAGGGCGAATTCCGTCCTGGAGCGAAGTTGATCGTGCTCGGCGGCCCCGCGATGCTGATCGGCCTCGGTGGCGGCGCCGCATCCTCGATGGCGAGCGGGCAGAGCCACGCGGACCTGGATTTCGCCTCCGTGCAGCGCCAGAACCCGGAGATGGAGCGACGCTGCCAGGAAGTGATAGACCGCTGCTGGCAATTGGGCGCGGACAACCCCATCGTGTTCATTCATGACGTCGGCGCCGGTGGCCTGTCCAATGCATTTCCCGAACTGGTGAAGGACGGCGGCCGCGGCGGGCGCTTCGAATTGCGCAATGTGCCCAACGACGAGCCGGGCATGTCGCCGCTGGAGATCTGGTGCAACGAGTCGCAGGAACGCTATGTGATGGCGGTGGAGCCCCAGAACCTGGCCCGCTTTGACGCAATCTGCCAGCGTGAACGCTGCCCCTACGCGGTGGTGGGAGAGGCGACGGAAGAACTGCACCTGCAACTGTCCGACCGCCATTACGGCAATACGCCGGTGGACCTGCCGATGTCGGTGTTGTTCGGCAAGCCCCCGCGCATGCAGCGCGAGATCCGCCGGCAGGCGGTGGCGCACCAGCCACTGCAGGTGGACCTGTCCGTCGAGCAGGCGCTGCTGCGGGTGTTGCAGGTGCCGAGCGTTGCGAGCAAGAACTTCCTCATCACGATTGGCGATCGCTCGGTGACCGGCATGGTAGCGCGCGACCAGATGGTGGGACCTTGGCAGGTGCCGGTGGCGGATTGCGCGGTGACCACGGTCTCCTACGATTCATTCGCCGGCGAGGCGATGGCGATGGGCGAGCGCACGCCGCTGGCGCTGGTCGAAGGCCCCGCGTCCGGGCGCATGGCCGTGGCCGAGGCGATCACCAATATCGCCGCGACCGCAATCGGCGAGTTGCACAACATCAAGCTGTCCGCGAACTGGATGTGCGCCGCCGGTTATGGCGCCGAGGATGAAGCGCTGTATGACACGGTGCGGGCGGTGGGCATGGAGTTCTGTCCGGCGCTCGGTATCACGATCCCGGTGGGCAAGGACTCGATGTCGATGCGCACCCGCTGGACGGACGGTGGGGTAGACAAAGCGGTCACCGCGCCGATGTCGCTCGTGGTTTCAGCATTCTCACCGCTGACGGACGTGCGCCTGACGGTGACCCCGCAACTGCGGCCTGACGCCGACGCGGTGCTGGTATTGCTGGACCTGGGGCGCGGCGCCAATCGACTCGGGGGCTCTGCCCTGGCCCAGTCGTGTGGCCAGCTCGGCGACGGAGTGCCGGATATCGACAGCGCCGCTGACCTGAAGGCGTTTTTCCACCTGGTGCAGGAAATGCTCGCGGCAGGCACGTTGCTGGCCTACCACGATCGCTCCGATGGCGGATTGTTGGTGACGCTGCTGGAGATGGCCTTCGCCGGCCACTGTGGCCTGCAGCTCGAGGTGTCGTCGCTGCCCGGTGCCGCGCTGGACAAGTTGTTTAACGAGGAGGCCGGCGCTGTGCTGCAGGTTGCCAGGGCACACGTGGCGCAACTTAAAACGCGCGCGGCAGAGCTGGGCCTGGAGGGCTGCCTGCACGAGATCGGGCAGGCGGTGAGTGGCGATGCGTTGAGCGTCGTCGATGGCGCGAAGCTGCTGCTGCGCCACAGCCGCGCGCGCCTGCAACAATTGTGGTCGCGCACCAGTTATGAAATCCAGGCGCTGCGCGACAATCCCGCCTGTGCGCTGGAAGAGTACCAGCGCCATACGGCGGAAGATCCGGGTTTGTCGGCGGCGCTGAGCTTCGATGTGCGGGACGATATCTGCGCGCCTTACATTGCCACGGGTGCGCGCCCCCGCGTCGCTATCCTGCGCGAACAGGGCGTCAATGGCCATGTGGAAATGGCTGCCGCCTTTTATCGCGCGGGCTTCGCGCCGTTCGATGTCCACATGAGCGATGTGCAGAGCGGTCGCGTCGACCTGGCGGATTTTCGCGGCCTGGTGGCCTGCGGCGGATTTTCCTACGGCGATGTGTTGGGCGCGGGTGAAGGCTGGGCCAAGAGCATCCTGTTCAACGAATCGGTGCGCGCGCGTTTCAGGGCGTATTTCCAGCGTGAAGACACTTTTACGCTGGGCGTGTGCAACGGGTGCCAGATGGTCTCGGCGCTGAAGGACTTGATTCCCGGCGCGGCGCACTGGCCGCGTTTCGTGCGCAATCGCTCCGAGCAGTTCGAGGCGCGGGTGGCGCTGGTCAGGGTGGAACCCAGTCCGTCGGTGCTGTTATCGGACATGGCTGGCTCGCATCTGCCGATTGTTGTCGCGCACGGCGAGGGTCGCGCGGAGTTCGCAAGTGAAGAGGCGCGCAACGCCTGCGATGCCAGCGGCACGGTGGCGCTGCGCTTTCTTGAAAACAACCTCAATGTGGCCGAGCAGTACCCCGCCAATCCCAACGGCTCTCCCTCGGGTATCACTGGCCTCAGCAGCATGGATGGGCGTGTCACCATCATGATGCCACACCCTGAGCGCGTCTATCGCACCGTCCAGAATTCCTGGGCACCGCCGCGGTGGGGCGAGGACGGCGGCTGGCTGCGCATGTTCCGCACGGCCAGATGTTGGTTGGGCTGAGGGCGGGCGGAATCTGTGCTTGTGACTCAGGCCTGTTAATTTATAATGGCGCACTTTTTACCCGGGGCATCTGCGTGCCCGTATCCTGTTTTCCGGTCAGAGCGAGACTATGCTGAACAAGTACCCACTGTGGAAGTACCTCCTCGTACTCTTTGTGCTGCTGCTAGGCCTGTTTTACGCCGCACCTAACCTCTATGCACCGGATCCCGCGCTGCAGATTACGGGCGAAAGCAGTGCCCTGCAGATCGATGATAAAACCTGGCAGCGGGCACTGGCCGCGCTGGATGACGCTGGCATAGAACACTTCGGCGAAGTGATAAATCCCAATGGGCGCAATGCGCTGTTGCGCTTGACCGATGTCGGGGAGCAATTGAGGGCGCAGGCAGTGGTGGCGCGCGCGCTGGGTGACGGCTATATCGTGGCGCTCAATCTGGCGCCTACGACGCCGCAGTGGCTCAGTGATTTTGGTGCGCAACCGATGAAGCTGGGCCTGGATCTCAGCGGCGGCGTGCATTTCAAGCTGGAAGTGGATGTGGACGCCGCGATCGAACGACGCATGGAGTACTACTTCAACGCCACCAAGCGCGCACTGCGGGAGGCGCGGATTCGCGGCTTCGTCGCGCTGACCAAGGACGGCAAAGTCGAAGCGAGTTTCCAGACGGAAGACGCACGCGAGCAGGCGCGGGAGTTGATCGCAGAACAGAGCCCTGAACTGGTGCTTGAGCGCGTGGAAGACGGTGACAGCTGGAAGCTGGTGGGGACCCTGTCGGAACAGACCCGCAAGGAGATTGCGGATTACTCGGTCAGCCAGAACCTCACGACGCTGCGCAATCGGGTCAACGAACTGGGCGTGTCCGAGCCGCTGGTGCAGCGCCAGGGCCAGAATCGCATCGTGGTGGAATTGCCCGGCATACAGGACACGGCGGAGGCCAAGCGCATCCTCGGCAAGGTGGCCAATCTCGAATTCAGGCTGGTGGCAAACATGGATGCCGCGCCGTCCGAAAAGCAGCGCTTTGAATACCGCAGCGACGACCGCGCCGGCGCCAGCGAATGGCTGGAGCGCGACGTCATCATTACCGGCGAACGCGTATCCACGGCCCAGGCGAGCTTCGACGAGAACGGCCGGCCGAATGTGCAGATCAGCCTGGACAGCGAGGGCGGGACGCAGATGTCGCGCGCGACGCGCAACAATATCAAGCGCCGCATGGGTGTCTTGTTTATCGAGCGCAAGTACCGCACGCGTTATGAAGTGGGCGAGGACGGCAAGGAAATTGCGGTAAAAGTACCTTACGACGAGAAAAAACTGCTCACCGCGCCAGTCATCCAGTCGGCACTGGGCGCACAATTCCAGATCACCGGCCTGGACAATCCGCTGGAGTCGTCGGAACTGGCGCTGATGTTGCGCGCAGGTGCGCTCGCCGCGCCGATTTCCTTCGTCGAGGAGCGCACGGTCGGGCCGTCGCTGGGTGCGGAGAATATCCGCATGGGCCTGCAGTCGGTCTACTACGGACTCGCCCTCGTGGTGCTGTTCATGGTGGTTTACTACCGCGTGTTCGGCGTCGCCGCCGTGGTTGCGCTGAGTTTCAACATGGTGCTGTTGGTGGCCGTGATGTCGCTGCTGGGGGCAACGCTAACCTTGCCCGGCATTGCGGGTATCGTGTTGACGGTGGGCATGGCGGTCGACGCCAACGTGCTTATTTTTTCGCGCATACGCGAGGAGTTGGCTAACGGACAATCGCCACAAATGGCGATTCATTCGGGCTTTGAACGCGCATTTACCACCATTCTGGATTCCAACCTCACTACCCTGATTGTCGCGGTGATCCTCTACGCGGTGGGCACGGGCCCGATCAAGGGCTTCGCCATCACGTTGTCGTTCGGTATCCTGACGTCCATGTTCACTGCGGTCATGGGTACCCGCGCGCTGATTAACCTGATCTATGGCGGTCGTCGTGTGAAGAAATTGTCTATCGGGGGCAGTCAGTCATGAAAACGATTCACTTTATGGGGCAGCGCAAGTGGGCGCTGCTGTTTTCGCTAGCGCTGATAGTGGTGTCCATCGGTTCACTGGCAACCCGGCAGCTGAACTGGGGGCTGGATTTTACTGGCGGGACGCTGGTTGAGGTGCACTACAGTGCCACTGCCAGCCTGGAGGCGGTGCGCAACACTCTGGAAACAAAGGGCTTTGCCGGCGCCACAGTGGTCAGCTTCGGCAGCGATCGGGATGTGATGATACGCCTGCCGCAGGGCTACTCGGATCAACAGGGCACCGAATTGCTGGGTGTTCTGCAGGAGGCATTTGTCGCGGTAGAGCCCACAGGTACCGTGGAATTGCGCCGCACGGAATTTGTCGGCCCGCAGGTCGGCGACGAACTGCGTGAGCAGGGTGGCCTGGCCCTGTTGCTGGCGCTGGCGCTGGTGACGCTCTATATCGCGTTTCGCTTCCAGCTCAAATTTGCGCTGGGTGCCGTTGCTGCGCTGATCCACGACGTGATTATCACGGTGGGTTTTTTCTCTGTCACCGGGATGGAATTTGACCTCACGGTGCTGGCGGCGCTGATGGCGGTGATAGGCTACTCCATCAATGACACGATAGTCGTGTTTGATCGCATCCGGGAAAACTTTCGCAAGATCCGCCGCGCGGAACCGGCCGAGGTATTGGATATCTCCATTACCGAGACCCTGGGCCGCACCCTGGCGACTTCCGGGACCACCTTGCTGGTCGTGGTCGCATTGGCATTGTTCGGCGGTGAAATGATATTCGGATTTGCGATCACGCTGCTTGTGGGCATCACGATAGGTACTTATTCGTCGATTTATGTAGCGTCCGCTCTGGTGTTGATGATGGGCGTGACGAAGGACGATCTGATACCCCCGGCCAAGGAAGGTATTGAGCAGGACAACCTCACTCCCTGATTTACAGGGCACAGTCATTCGCCAGATACACTGGCCATATTTACTTCGCAGGACAGGCTCATGGAACCGATGATCAACATAGCGCTGCGCGCTGCCCGCAAAGCGGGGGAAAACATCGTGCGCGCATCCGACGAGCTGCACCGCTTTGAAGTGAAAGCGAAGGGCGTCAACAATTTCGTCACCGAGGTGGATTTAAACGCCGAGCGGGAGATTATCTACCATTTGCAAAAGGCGTATCCCGATCACGCCATACTGGGCGAGGAGAGCGGCCTCATCGGTAACGAGAACGCGGAATACCGCTGGATCATCGACCCGCTGGATGGCACGACCAATTTTATTCGCGGCATTCCGCACTACGCGGTATCCATCGCCTGCATGTACCGGGGCCGAATCGAGCATGCGGTAATCCTGGATCCGGTGCGGCGGGAGGAGTTCACCGCGTCGCGTGGACGCGGCGCGCAATTGAATGGCCACCGTATTCGCGTCAGTGACCTTGCCAGCCTGGACGGCGCCCTGCTCGGCACGGGTATCCCCTTCAAGGAGCACTGTGACGACAAGCTGGCGCCCTACAGCAAGACCATCGAGGTGCTGGCCGGGCAATGCGCCGGCATACGTCGCGCCGGCGCTGCGTCGCTGGACCTGGCATATGTGGCGGCGGGTCGCCTCGACGCGTTCTGGGAGATCGGCCTGGCGCAATGGGATAGCCGCCAGGCGTGTTGTTGGTGCGCGAGGCGGGCGGGCTGTGGCGGACATCGATGCATCCGAGAACTATCTGGAGTCAGGCAATATCGTCTGCGGTAACCCCAGGTGTTTCAAGGCCGTGTTGCAGGTGGTCAAACCCCTGTTGGGGTGAGGTGAGTTCGCGGAACTCGGCCCATGAATCCCGATAACATTCGCATCGTACTGGTCAACACCACCCATCCCGGCAATATCGGCGGCGTGGCGCGCGCGATGAAAAACATGGGCCTGCGCCACCTCTACCTGGTAGCGCCGCGTGATTATCCCAGCGAACAGGCGGTGTGGCGCGCCGCCTCTGCTACTGACATTCTCGACAGCGCTGTCGTTGTCCCGACGCTGCACGCTGCAATCGGTGATTGCCAGTTTGTCGTCGGCACCAGCGCGCGCACGCGCCGCATTCCATGGCCGCTGCTCGGCGCGCGGCAATGTGCCGAGCGTATTGCGCTGGCATCCGCCCGGGAACAGGTCGCGATATTGTTTGGCCGCGAGGATCGCGGGCTGACCAATGAGGAACTGCAGGTCTGTAACCTGCACCTGAATATTCCCACGTCGGACGCTTACAGTTCCCTCAATCTGGCGATGGCAGTGCAAATCGTTGCGTATGAGTTGTGCATGCTGGCCTCCACTACAGAACTGCCGGACAGCGAGGTGGATCAGTGGGATGCGCCGTTTGCCGCGCTTCACGATATGGAACGGTTTTACACGCATCTGGAGGAGACGCTGGTCGACATCGAGTTCCTCGATCCGGCCGCGCCGCGCCAGCTGATGTCGCGCTTGCGGCGCCTTTATAACCGGGTGCGCCTGGACGAAATGGAGCTCAATATCCTGCGCGGCATCCTGACCGAGACCCGGAAATGGGTGAAGCGAGCACGTGCCGGAAAGCCATAATGTGCTTTACCCGACAAAAATACTCGGTTTTATAGTTGATCAAATTAGTCGGTTATTGCATACTTTGGGCTTACTGACGCAGGAGAACGATCATGCGACTGACAACCAAAGGCCGATACGCAGTCACCGCCATGCTGGATCTTGCATTGCACGGTGTTGAGCATCCAGTCAGTCTCGCCGACATTTCCGGTCGGCAGGACATCTCGCTGTCCTACCTTGAGCAACTGTTTGCCAAGCTGCGACGCAACAATCTTGTGAGCAGTGTGCGCGGGCCAGGTGGTGGTTACCGCCTCAGTCGTGGCGGCCATGAAATTTTCGTGGCGCAGATTATCGACGCGGTGAATGAGACGGTCGACGCGACCGGTTGCGGCGGTAGCGCCGACTGCCAACAGGGTGAAGTGTGCCTGACCCACCACCTGTGGTGTGACCTGAGCGAGCAGATTCATGGCTTCCTCAGTAAAATCAGCCTGTCTAACCTGGTGGAGCGCCGGGAAGTCCAGACGATTTCAGCGCGCCAGAATGCGCGCAGCCACAGCCATCAGGGGGAGACACTTGCCCTGACGGAACTTTAGCAGGGCGGTGAGAGCAATATTCGGGAGCAAATGCGGTATGCAAAAACCAATTTATTTTGACTATCTGGCAACGACACCGGTTGATCCGCGCGTGGTGGAAAAGATGGTGCACTGCCTGTCCATCGAGGGAAATTTTGGCAATCCTGCTTCACGTTCACATCTCTATGGCTGGAAGGCAGAGGAAGCGGTCGAGAATGCTCGTCGCCAGGTCGCTGACCTGATCAATGCCGATCCCAGGGAAATCGTCTGGACCTCGGGTGCCACGGAGTCGGATAACCTTGCGATCAAGGGCGTGGCCCATTTTTACGCGAAAAAGGGCAAACACATCGTCACCTCCAAAATCGAACACAAAGCGGTGCTGGATACCTGTCGCCAGCTGGAGCGCGAGGGCTACGAGGTCACCTACCTGAATCCCGATAGCAAAGGGCTGATCAGCCCGGAACTGGTGGCAAACGCGCTGCGGGATGACACGATCCTGGTTAGCATCATGCATGCCAACAACGAAATAGGCACGGTGAACGACATCGCTGGCATCGGCGAAGTCACACGCAACGCCGGTGTGCTGTTCCATGTTGATGCGGCCCAGAGCGCGGGCAAGATACCAATCGATATGGAGCAGATGAAAGTGGATCTGCTTTCCATGTCCGGCCACAAGATGTATGGCCCCAAGGGCATCGGCGCACTGTATGTGCGGCGCAAGCCGCGGGTGCGCCTCGAAGCGCAAATGCACGGCGGTGGACATGAACGCGGCATGCGTTCCGGCACTCTGCCAACCCATCAGATCGTCGGCATGGGTGAGGCCGCTCAGGTGGCGCGCGAGGGCATGGCCGAGGAGGCCGTGCGTCTCAATGCCTTGCGCCAGCGTTTCTGGGATGGCATCAGCGATATCGAAGAGGTGCATATCAACGGTGACAACGTGCACCGCCTGCCGGGAGCGCTCAACGTCAGCATCGCGTTCGTGGAAGGCGAATCGCTGATCATGTCACTCAAGGACCTGGCGGTTTCCAGCGGCTCTGCCTGTACGTCAGCCAGTCTCGAACCGTCCTACGTGTTACGCGCTCTGGGACTGAATGATGAACTCGCGCACAGTTCCCTGCGCTTCAGTTTCGGGCGGTTTACGAGCGAGGCTGATGTGGATACGGCGGTCGCCCAATTGCGCACTGCGGTAGAAAAACTGCGCGAACTCTCTCCCTTGTGGGATATGTACAAGGATGGTGTCGATCTGGACAGCATTGAATGGGCTGCCCACTAATTTCAATCGGAGGACGAAGACAATGGCATACAGCGACAAGGTATTGGACCACTACGAAAATCCGCGCAATGTTGGCAAACTCGATGCGGAAGATGTGAATGTGGGCACCGGCATGGTGGGTGCACCCGCCTGTGGCGACGTGATGCGTCTGCAGATCAAGGTGAACGCCGACGGCATCATCGAGGATGCCAAGTTCAAGACGTATGGCTGCGGTTCGGCTATTGCTTCAAGTTCGCTGCTGACCGAGTGGGTGAAAGGCAAGAACCTCGACGAGGCGGAGCAGATCCGCAACACGCAAATCGCAGAGGAACTGGCATTGCCCCCGGTAAAAATCCACTGCTCGGTGCTGGCCGAAGATGCAATCAAGGCGGCGGTCAAGGACCTGCGAGCAAAACGGAGCCAGGGCTAATATGGGAGTCAGCCTGACGCAATCAGCAGCAAAACACGTTGCGGGACAGCTGGTTACCCGCGGCAAGGGCCTCGGCATTCGGCTCGGTGTCACAACGTCCGGCTGTTCCGGCATGGCGTATGTGCTGGAGTTTGTCGATGAAGTGCAGCCTGAGGATCAGGTTTTCGAGGATCACGGCGTCAAGGTGTTTATCGACCCGAAGAGTATGGTCTACCTCGATGGCACGGAACTGGATTTCGTGCGTGAGGGTTTGAACGAAGGTTTGCAGTTTCGCAATCCCAATGTCTCGGCAGAGTGTGGCTGCGGGGAGAGTTTCACCGTTTAAGCACAGCGGTGCGACGCTCCCGGTATGCCCCTTCCCGACTTCCAGCGCAACTACTTCCAGCTCTTTGACCTGCCGGTCGATTTCGCACTGGATCAGGTGCAACTGGGAGCACGCTATCGGCAATTGCAGAAAGAAATGCACCCGGATCGCTACGCGGGCGCATCGGCCTATGAGCAGCGATTGGCAGTGCAGTACTCTTCACGTATCAATGAGGCTTATGCCACGCTGCGCAAACCCTTGACCCGGGCGCTGTATCTGCTGGATATCGCGGGTATGACGGCCCAGGACATTTCCGCCGTGCCGTTGGATGGTGGCTTCCTGATTGCACAGATGGAACTGAGGGAGAAGCTTGAGAACATGGAAGATCTGGTCGACCCGGAAACCGCATTGGACCATCTGGTCGCCGAAATCGGCGCAGATGTCGCGGCGTTGCAGGACCAGTTTTCCCGCGCCTATGCGGCGAGCGAAATGGCTGCGGCCGCGAGTGCCTGTGTCAAAATGCAGTATCTGGACAAGTTGCTGCAGGAAGCTGAGCACCTCGAGTCACGATTGATTGACAACTAAAATTGACAACCAGGATTGGCAAGGTCAGGCATGGCATTACTACAGATAGCAGAACCCGGACAATCACCGCTACCCCATCAGGTGAAGCGGGCAGTCGGTATTGATCTCGGCACCACCAATTCGTTGGTGGCCACGGTCCGTGGCGGGCGCGCGGCTGTGCTGCCGGACGCGGAAGGTGCCGTGATGTTGCCCTCGGTGGTGCATTACAGCCGCGATCAGGCGCCGCTCGTGGGAGCGGGTGCGCTGTCGCTGGCTGCACAGTTCCCGGCCGACACACTGATGTCTGTCAAGCGTTTCATGGGGCGCGGCCACAAGGATGCAGTAGGCGATGCAGAGCGCTCCCGCTACCAGCTTGGCGCTGGCGAGGAGGGGCTGGTGCGCTTTTTGACCAGTGGTGGAGAGCTCAGTCCTGTCGAGGTGTCTGCCGATATTTTGCGCACCCTGCATGAGCGCGCCGTGGCAACACTGGGCGCTGAGATAGATGGCGCTGTTATCACCGTTCCAGCCTACTTCGACGAAGCCCAACGCCAGGCCACCAAGGATGCGGCCACGCTGGCCGGGTTGCGTGTGCTGCGCCTGATGAACGAACCAACCGCTGCTGCGGTGGCCTATGGGCTGGATTCTGCCGAGCAGGGCGTCATTGCGGTGTACGACTTCGGGGGGGGCACGTTCGATATTTCAATCCTGCGCTTGCAGCGCGGCGTGTTTGAAGTCCTGGCGACCGGCGGCGATACCGCGCTGGGTGGTGATGACCTGGACGGCGCGCTGGCAGAATGGGTGTTGGCCCAGGCCGGTTCCCCATCGCTGTCTGCCGGACCGATGTGCTGCCCGCAGCCGGCTCGATCCGCGTGACGCGGGATACGTTTGAAAACCTGATTCAACCGTTGGTCAAGCGCACCCTGCGCGCCTGCCGCAAGTGCCTGCGTGACGCACAACTCGAGGACGGGATCGACAACATCGTGATGGTGGGTGGCTCCACCCGGGTGCCTCTGGTGCGCGAGGCGGTAGCGGATTTTTTCAAACGCCAGCCCCTTGTCGACATTGATCCCGATCAAGTGGTAGCAATAGGTGCGGCGATTCAGGCGGATATCCTGGTGGGTAATCGCCCGGAAGGTGACCTGCTGCTGCTGGATGTCATTCCCCTTTCGCTTGGCATCGAAACCATGGGCGGGTTGGTGGAGAAAATTGTGCCACGCAATACCACGATTCCGGTGAGCCGGGCGCAGGAATTTACGACCTTCAAGGACGGGCAGACGGCGCTGGCGGTGCATATTGTGCAGGGTGACCGTGAGATGGTGTGCGACTGCCGCTCGCTGGCGCATTTTGAGTTGCGTGGCATTCCGGCGATGGTGGCGGGTGCGGCGAGGATCCGCGTGACCTTCCAGGTGGATGCCGATGGCCTGCTCAACGTGTCTGCGCGCGAGGAAATAACGGGCACACAGTCAAGCATCACTGTGAAGCCCTCGTTCGGCCTGAGCGACGAGGAGATTGCCGGCATGCTGCAGTCATCCTTCAGCCATGCCGCCGAGGATAAACTGGCACGCCAACTGGCGGAGGAGCGCCTCGCTGCCTGGCAGTTGGTGGAAGGCCTGAAGTCGGCGCTCAAGGCCGATGGCGAGACCTTGCTCAGCGCCGCTGAACGCGAGGCTATCACTGAACAAATGCAGCAATTGCAAGCTCTGGTCGAAGGTCAGGATGGCGCTGCGATACACACGCAAACAGAGCGTCTCGGGCGTTTGAGCGAGACTTTCGCGTCGCGGCGCATGGATAAAAGTATTCGCGAAGCGCTGGCCGGCGTGTCCCTGGATGCGCTCGACGATGAGGTGGCGCGATGACAAGAATTGTAGTCTTACCCAATGAAAACCTCTGCCCGGAAGGCGCTGTGATAGAAGCCACGCCCGGCGAGAGCATCTGCCGGGCACTCCTGCGCAACGATATTGAGATCGAACACGCGTGCGAATTGTCCTGCGCCTGCACGACCTGCCATGTGTATGTGCGTGAGGGTTACGATGCGCTGGAACCGCCGGATGACCTGGAGGACGATTACCTGGACATGGCCTGGGGGCTGGACCCCGACTCGCGCCTGAGCTGCCAGGCCATCGTCGGCGACGTGGAACTGGTTGTGGAAATCCCGCGCTACACGATCAATATGGTTTCTGAACAACATTGAGCGGGAGCAAGTAGATGCGCTGGACGGATGTAGACACGATCGCAATCGAGTTGCTGGAGGCCCACCCGGACGTCGACCCCCTGACGGTCAACTTCGTCGACCTGCGTGACTGGGTAATGGCCCTGCCGGATTTTGAC
Source organism: Haliea sp. (assembly GCA_016704305.1). Classification (GTDB taxonomy): domain Bacteria; phylum Pseudomonadota; class Gammaproteobacteria; order Pseudomonadales; family Halieaceae; genus Marimicrobium. The sequence goes on from JADJAL010000025.1 coordinate 55,370, forward strand.
GACGACCCCAAGCATTGCGGCGAAAAGGTTCTGGAAGCGATCCAGGCCGCGTGGATTGAGGAGCGGGAGTAGCCAGTTCCCTTGGTGGTTCGTGCGGGGTGTGCCTTGGACTGATACGGCCAGGCTGGTCGGAATCGACATTTCCGGATCGTATCAGCCGGCGGGTTCGGGTATCGGGTGTGCAATTCGCCCGCTTCCCCTACGCGGGCCGCCCGATACTCGCTGACGAATTGCACACCCCACACCCGAACCCTCGTTCCTTGCCATGTTCCGAACTGATTTCATATCGGACTCGGACAAGGCTCCGGGGAAAGCCCTTCGCCTGTTCCCGGGCCCCCGAAGCAGGCAAACTGCTTTCCCGGCCGGAGCCTTGTTCCTAGCGTCCGAGCAGAGTCATTTTTCGGGAATCCAGCCGGAACAGTGATTCGCAGGGTGGCACCGAGCCCGCCGTCTGGCACGAACCGGAAATGTTCATTCCGACGACAGTCATCGACGCCGCTGCGGGGAAGCGGGCCAATTGCACACCCGACACCCGAGCCCGGACCGCACCCCCGGACCACACACTCCGCCGTAACACCAGAACCCGTCCAGCCGATCAGTGTAACCGAAGGTATATTCAACCCGGCAACACCCAAGACCGTGCGCAATATTCCCGCTTTTCTCCCCTGATTTGTAAATCGCTGATTTAAAAGAAAAAGAATCTTCTGGCAGACCCGCTTTGCAGGTGAAACCAGCGCCCGAAATCCGTATAATTGCGCGCTTCCCAAAATGAGCCTTTCTGGAGATACCTCATGGCTGTAGAACGTACCTTGTCTATCATCAAGCCCGACGCTGTTGGCAAAAACCTTATTGGTAAAATCTATTCGCGCTTTGAAAGCAACGGCCTGCACATCGTGGCCGCGAAAATGTTGCGCCTCAGCGATGCGGTAGCCGGCGGTTTTTATGCTGAACACAAGGCGCGCGCGTTTTTCCCCGCCCTGATTGAATTCATGACCTCCGGGCCAGTTGTGGTGCAGGTGTTGGAAGGCGAGGGTGCTATCGCCAAAAATCGCGAGCTGATGGGTGCCACCAACCCGGCGGAAGCGGCTGCCGGCACGATCAGGGCTGACTTCGCGTCCTCAATCGATGCCAACGCAGTACACGGTTCTGATTCACCGGCGTCAGCCGCACGCGAGATCGCCTATTTCTTCGCTTCCAGCGAATTGTGCGAACGCTAGGACGCTGAACCCCGACATATTCCAATGACAACCTCCTGCCCCACAAATACGCCAGCAGATCAACAGTCACCGAAGGTGAATCTGTTGGGCCTGTCGCGCGTGCAGATGGAGCAGTTTTTTCTCACCATGGGCGAGAAGAAGTTCCGCGCGCAACAGGTGTTGAAATGGATACACCACGCCGGTGTAACCCGTATCGAGGATATGTCCAATCTGGGCAAGGCGCTGCGGGACAAACTGCTGGAAGTCGCGGAAGTTCGTCCGCCCGAGATTGCCAGCCAGCAGGATTCCACCGACGGTACGCGCAAGTGGGCGATTCGCGTCGACGGCGGTGGTCTGGTTGAAACGGTGCTGATTCCTTCGGGTAACCGCGCGACGCTGTGTGTGTCATCGCAGGTCGGTTGCAGCCTGGATTGCAGCTTTTGCTCCACCGGCAAGCAGGGCTTTCAACGCGACCTGACCGCGGCGGAGATCATTGGGCAGTTGTGGCTGGCGATCAAGTCCTACGACGCCTTCGGTCCGGGAAACAACCGGGTTGTTTCCAATGTGGTGATGATGGGCATGGGCGAGCCGCTGCTGAATTTCGACAACGTGGTGGCCGCGATGGACCTGATGCTGGAGGATCTGGCATACGGCTTGTCCAAGCGCCGGGTGACGCTCAGCACCGCCGGCGTGGTCCCCGCGCTCGATCGCCTGGCCGGGGTCAGTGAAGTGTCGCTTGCCGTGTCCCTGCACGCGCCCAACGATGAACTGCGCAATCAGCTCGTGCCGATCAATCGCAAGTACCCGATAGCGGTACTGCTTGCGAGTTGCCGCAATTATATGGCGGCCCAGAGCGATAAGAACCGTGTGGTGACGATTGAGTACACGCTGATCAAAGGCGTGAACGACCAGGAGTCACACGCCAGAGAGTTGGTCGAGCTGCTGCGCGATACGCCCTGCAAGGTCAATCTCATCCCGTTCAATACGTTTGCGCAGTCCGAGTACGAAAGGCCCAGCGGCAATGCTGTCCAGCGATTCTGGCAAGTGCTGGTCGATGCAGGCTATATTGTGACGGTCAGGACCACGCAAAGTGATGATATCGACGCCGCGTGCGGGCAGCTGGTTGGACAAGTCGTCGATCGTACCCGCCGCAGTGAACGCTATCGCGTGGCGAGCGATGCCCAGATAATTACAGTGGGGTAGGCATGAATTTCAATCTGCAGGCCAGGATGACCAAACGGGTTTCGTTGCTCCTCGCGGTGGTGGCTTGCGCTTGGCTGTCAGCTTGTGTCACGACAACCGAGAGTGTCTTCACGGAAGATGCCTCGCCGAAGAAAGCGCTGGAACAGCGCGTGTCGCTCGCGCGGCAGTACATCGGAGAAGGCAATTGGGAAGCGGCAAAGCGCAACCTGCAACTGGCACAAGAGATCGACGCGAATAATCCTGAAGTGTACGAAGCGTTTGCGCTGGTTTACCAGAGTACCGGCGAGTATGAGCTGGCGGAAGAAAACTTCAAGAAGGCGATCAGCCTGGACAAAAACTTCTCCCGTTGCCGCAACAACTATGCTGTGTTCCTGTACAGCCAGCAGCGCTACAAGGAAGCGGAAGAACAATTGAATTATGTCGTGCAGGATACGCTGTACTCAGGTCGGCCCAACGCGTTTGTGAATTTGGGATTGTGCCGCCTGAAACTGTTCGACACCCAGGGGGCCGAGGAAGCATTTATACGCGCACTGGCGATGGACAAGACCAACCAGCTCGCACTACTGGAAGTCGCCAGAATCCGCTATGAAGCCCAGGACTATGTTACCGCGAACAAGTACTACGACACCTACCGCAGCATAGTGCGCAAGCAATCAGCGGCGGGCTTGCTGCTGGGCATTCAGCTGGCAAGGAAGAATGGGGATCGCGATTCGGAAGCAAGTTATGCTCTAGCCCTGCGCAACCTGTATCCGAAGTCCGCCGAATACCAGGCCTACAAGCGGACCGTGCAGTGAGTGAGCAAGCCGTACAGCTCGACGCCTTCACCACGCCCGGGTCCCTGCTGCGAACGGCCAGGGAGTTGCGCGGTTTGTCCCAACGCGAGGCGGCCGATCGGCTCAATCTTATGCCAAACTATGTTGCGATCATCGAGCGAGATGACTATCAGGCTTTGCGCTGTCCTTCCTTCGCGCGCGGCTATGTAAAAGCCTATGGTCGACTGCTGGGTCTCGACGAGCAGCACCTGATGGCGGTTTTCGATCAGGTCGTTGAATTACCGCCTGTGCAGTATGCCAAACGCGCCGCGCCTCGGCCGCTGCAATTGCAGCGTACAGGTTTGGGCGTGGTCATCGGCGTGGGCGTATTGTTGTTGGTAGTGTTCGCGCTGTGGTGGTGGGAGGCCGATGTGGCTGGGCAGCCGTCTCCCGCAGTGAGTACCGGCGCGCAAACCGGGCTGGACGAGCAGTGGCGGTATGCAGGGGGTGGTCAATGAAGCTGGAATCTCCGATCTCGCGGCGTGTTTCGCGGCAGATCTTTGTCGGCAATGTACCGGTGGGTGGCGGTGCACCGATCAGCGTCCAGAGTATGACCAACACAGACACCTGCGATGTCGCTGCGACGGTTGCCCAGGTGCGCGCGATTGCGGACGCCGGCGCGGACATCGTGCGTATATCCGTGCCGAGCATGGAAGCGGCCGAGGCGTTCAGGCAGATACGCGCGCAGGTGTCGGTGCCGCTGGTTGCGGATATTCATTTTGACCACAAGATCGCGCTGAAGGTTGCCGAGTACGGCGTCGATTGCCTGCGTATCAATCCGGGCAATATTGGTCGTGACAGCAAGGTGCGCGCGGTTATCGACAGCGCGCGCGACAAAGGCATCCCTATCCGCATCGGCGTGAATGCCGGTTCGTTGAGCAAGGAGCTGCAGCGAAAATATGGTGAACCCACGCCCGAGGCGTTGGTGGAATCGGCAATGCACCATGTCGATATCCTGGACAAGTTCAATTACCCGGATTTCAAGGTCAGCGTGAAGGCCTCCGGCGTCTTCATGGCAGTGGCGGCCTACCGCCTGTTGGCGAAGCAGATTGACCAGCCGTTGCACCTGGGTATTACCGAGGCCGGCGGCCTGCGCGGCGGCACGGTTAAATCGGCGGTGGGACTTGGGATGCTGCTGATGGATGGCATCGGTGATACCCTGCGCGTCTCATTGGCGGCTGATCCGGTGGAAGAGGTCAAGGTCGGTTTCGATATACTGAAAAGCCTGCAGTTGCGCGCCAACGGCATCAACTTCATCGCCTGCCCGAGCTGCTCGCGACAAAACTTCGATGTGGTCGGTACGATGAACCTGCTGGAGCAGCGACTGGAAGATATTCGCACGCCGATGGATGTCGCCGTAATCGGGTGCATCGTCAATGGGCCGGGCGAGGCGCGGGAAGCGGATGTGGGACTCACCGGTGCCACACCCAATAACCTGATTTATATCGCGGGTGAGCCGCACCACAAGATCAGCAATGCGGACTTTATCGATCATCTCGAAGAGGTCATCCGAAAATGTGCCGCTGACCTCGAGCAGGCGCGTGCCGCGCTGGAAGAACAACTGATTGCCAAATCGTCCTCCTGATGCGGCGATCTGTACTGGAGTCCAAGTGAGTGAAATAACCGCCATCCGGGGGATGAACGACATCCTGCCGGGTGAGACAGCGTATTGGCAGTTCCTGGAGCGCACCGTTGCAGGGGTGCTGGCCAGTTATGGTTACGGCGAAATTCGTCTGCCAATCGTGGAGAAGACCGCTCTCTTCAAACGCTCTATCGGGGAAGTCACCGACATCGTCGAGAAGGAAATGTACACCTTCGATGATCGCAATGGTGATAGCATTACGCTCCGACCGGAAGGCACTGCCGGCTGTGTGCGGGCGGCAATTCAGCAGGGGCTTCTCACTACACCCCAGCGCCTGTGGTACAGCGGTCCAATATTTCGCTATGAGCGTCCACAAAAAGGGCGGCAGCGCCAGTTTCACCAGACCGGCGTGGAAGCGTTTGGTATTGCGACGCCGGACATGGACGCGGAAATGATTCTGCTGTGCGCACGCTTGTGGCGCCAGCTGGGCCTTGTTGAATATATTGAGTTGCAGCTCAATTCGATTGGTACGGCTGCGGCCCGTGCAGCCTTTCGCACGGCGCTGGTTGATTTCCTGCAGGCGCGTGTCGATCTGCTGGATGAAGACAGCCAGCGCCGTCTGCACAGTAACCCACTGCGCATTCTGGACAGCAAGAATCCCCAGGTCCAGGCAGTGCTGGATGATGGCCCGAGTCTGGAGGACTTTCTGGACGAGGAGTCAAAAGCCGATTTCACGCGGCTGTGTGAATTGCTGGAAGCCGCTGGCGTGAAGTACGTGGTGAACCGCCGCCTGGTGCGAGGGTTGGATTACTACAATAAAACGGTATTTGAGTGGGTGACAGACAAGCTGGGTGCACAGGGCACGGTGTGTGGCGGCGGTCGTTATGACGGCCTGGTGGAGCAACTGGGCGGCAAGTCGACTCCGGCGGTCGGTTGTGCGATGGGCATGGAGCGACTGGTCCTGCTGCTGAAGGAGCAGGGCGTGGCCGTAGGGGCGCCCACGGTGGATGTGTATGTTGTCGCAGTGGGCAGTGAAGCGGAGCGTATCGCGCTGGTGACGGCTGAAGCCCTGCGGGAAAACAGCCCCATCTGCATATTGTGCTGCACACTGGGGGCGGCAGTTTCAAAAGCCAGCTAAAAAAGGCAGACAAGAGCGGCGCGCGCGCGGCCCTGATCTGGGGTGAGGATGAGGTGGCGGCGCAGACTGTCACAGTCAAATCGCTGCGGAATGAGAACGCCGCGCAGGTTACCGTGGCGCTGCGCGATTGTGAAAATACGGTATGCGCAGTGCTTGCGCCCTGACATTGAGTAAGAGGAAGGAACGACGTGGAACAGTATCGTACTGAAGAAGAACAGGTTGAAGCGCTGCGCCGCTGGTGGAACGAGAACGGCAAATCCACTGTCGCCGTCATTGTCATTGCGCTGGCGGCCGGCTAGGGTTGGCAGGCGTGGCAGCGCGAGTCTGGCAACCAGCGCGAGCAGGCCTCTGATTTGTATCAGGCATTGTTGCGCGCCAACGACACGCCGGCGCCATCGTCCGGGCCGCAGGGAGTTGAACTGGCGGAACGGCTCAAGACTGAGTTCAGCGGCAGTAGCTACGCGCAGTTTGCCGCGTTGCAATTGGCGGCTATGGCGGTGCAGGACGGCAACCTCGCTGAGGCGGAGGCACAGTTGCGCTGGGTGCTGGGCAAGGCAGCCAGCGGCAGTGACACCGCGCAGGTCGCACAACTGCGGCTGGCACGGGTAGTGGCGGCTGCCGGCAATACGGATCAGGCGCTGGATATCCTCACCAAAGCCGACCCGGGCGCCTATGCGGCGTCCTACGCGCTGGCCCAGGGCGATATCCTGTTGGCAGCGTCGCGCAACGATGAAGCGCGCGATGCGTACACCCGGGCGATGACCGCTGCAGGCAGCGGTAGCCCAGGTGTGAATCTTGTGGTGCTGCAGCAGAAATTGCAGAGCCTTACGCCCATCCCCCCGCAGTCGCGCATCCAGATCGAAAGCGCTGACCCAATCAAGGCAGCTACAGTGCCAATCACGCCTGACACGACGGATGCTTCGGAGGAATAAGCGCATGCAGCAGATAGCCCGGCAGGTCATTTTACTTTTCCTGGTGTTCAACCTCGCAGCCTGCAGCACGATTTCAGGCTGGTTCGAGTCAGATGAAGATGAAGCGACGGCACCCGCTGAACTCACCGACATTGAAGAGAAGGTGAACATCGAGAAGCTGTGGTCAGTCAATGTGGGCAACGGCCAGGGTGATGGCTTTTACCGGATTCGACCGGCGATTGATGGCGCGATGATTTATGTCGCCGCCGCCGATGGTGAAGTGGTTGCGGTCGAGCGCGCCTCCGGTGACACGGTGTGGGAAGTCGAACTGGAAGCGTCGCTCTCGGGTGGCGTCGGCGTGTATGAAGACGCGGTGTTTGTCGGCAGCAGCGAAGGATTCGTTTTGAAACTGGACGCCAGTTCCGGCGAACAATTGTGGTCCAGCCCTCTGCGCGGTGAAATTCTGTCCGCACCGCAGAGCAATGGGAAAGTGGTTGTTGCCCAGACTTACGATGGTCGCTTGCACGGACTGGATTTTGAGACAGGCGCAATGTTGTGGACGTACGACAGCAATGTGCCGGTGCTGACGGTGCGCGGCACCAGTACGCCGATATTCAACAATAACCAGGTGTACGCGGCGTTTGCCAACGGCCGTGTGCTGGCGTTCGATGCCCAGACCGGTGGACTGTTGTGGGAAGTTCGCGTGGCCATTCCCCAGGGACGCTCGGAAATCGAGCGCATCGTCGATATCGACGGTTCCATGGAATTGGCCGGCAGCGAACTGTTTGCCGTCAGTTACCAGGGCTTCGTCGCTGCCATTGATGTACAAAGCGGCCGCAAACTGTGGCAGCAGAAGGGCTCATCGTTCTCCGGTGTCGCCCAGGGCTTCAGCAACATCTACGTCGCCGATGAAGACGGCACTGTCACTGCCTATATGCGCAATGGACAGGGTGTGCGCTGGACGCAGGGCGCGCTGGCGTACCGCGAGCTTTCAAGGCCGACACCGGTCGGAAGTTTCGTCGCGGTGGGCGATTTCGAAGGTTATGTGCATATTCTCTCGCAAGTGGACGGGGAGTTTGTCGGGCGAGTCAGCGCCGATGACGATGGCGTGCGCGCGGACATGATCGGCGATGGCGATGTGCTCTACGTGTATGGCAACAGCGGCGAGCTGATTGCGTATGAGATAACCGCCAAAGACTGATGATTCCGGTGATCGCCCTGGTCGGGCGCCCCAATGTTGGTAAATCCACGTTGTTCAACCAGCTGACACGCAGCCGGGATGCGCTGGTTGCAGACTTCCCCGGCCTGACGCGCGACCGCAAGTACGGCGAGTCCCGTATCGGCAGTCGCCCGTTTGTGGTGATCGACACCGGCGGTATCACTGGCGAGGAGGCGGGTGTCGACACCTCCATGGCGCAACAGGCGCTCACGGCGATTGATGAATCCGATGTCGTGCTGTTTATCGTCGACGCCCGGGAGGGCTTGAATGCGATAGACGAGGCATTGGCCAGCCAGTTGCGACAACGCAACAAAGCGTTCTACGTGGTCGTGAACAAGATCGACGGCCTCAACGAGGACGTGGTTACCGGCGATTTCTACGCGCTGGGTGTTGACACGCTGTTTGCTATTGCCGCCTCACACGGGCGCGGCGTTACACATATGATCGAGCGCGTGCTCGCGACCTTTCCAGCACCCGAGGAAGATGCCGAGCGCGAGCGCTACCCGGACAGCATTCGCGTTGCCGTGGTGGGGCGTCCGAATGTCGGCAAGTCCACGCTGGTGAATCGCCTGCTGGGAGAAGAGCGGGTGGTGGTGTTCGATCAGCCCGGCACGACCCGCGACAGCATCTACATCGACTATGAGCGCGACGGCCAGAAATACACATTGATTGACACCGCCGGTGTTCGCCGCCGCAAGAATGTCACCCTGGTGGTGGAGAAGTTTTCCATCGTGAAGACGCTCAAGGCCATTGATGATGCCCATGTCGTGGTGGTGATCATGGACGCCCACGAGGGCATCGTGGACCAGGATATGCACTTGCTCGGCCACTGCATGGACAAAGGGCGCGCACTGGTGCTGGCGGTCAACAAATGGGACGGCATTGATGCTGACCAACGGGACTGGATCAAGCGGGAACTGGATCGGCGTCTGCGTTTTGCCGAATATGCCGATACGCATTACATCTCGGCGCTGCACGGCACCGGTGTCGGCCATCTATACAAATCGATCAACAGCGCGTACTCGTCCGCCACGCGCAAGCTCAGTACCAACGCACTCACGCGCATCCTGGAAGCGGCGGTTTTCGATCATCCTCCGCCGATGGTCAATGGCAGGCGGATCAAACTGCGCTATGCCCATGCAGGCGGGCAGAATCCACCGTTGATTGTGATCCACGGCAACCAGACGGACAGTCTGCCAAACAGCTACCAGCGCTATCTGGAAAAAATCTTCCGCCGCGAACTGGAACTGGCGGGCACGCCGGTGCGCATCGAGTTTCGCAGCGGTGAAAACCCCTTCGCCGAGAAACGCAACAAATTGACGCAGCGCCAGGTGCAGCGCAAGCGCCGCCTGATGTCACACGTCAAAAAGGCGAAGAAGAAGAGCAAAAAGAAATAGCCGTATGACTGCTCTCGACAGCAGGCCTGATCTGGATAGCCGCGAGCACATTGAGTTTTTTGTCGATCGTTTCTACGAGCGCATGCTGGCCGATGAACAACTGGCGCCGATCTTCGTCGACGTGGCGCAGATCGACCTGGCCGTACACCTGCCGCATCAAGGATTACTGGTGCAAACTGCTTCTGGGTGACGCCGAATACCGGCGCCACACGATGAATATACATCGCCAACTACACAGCAAGCGCGCGCTGCAGGCACAGGATTTTCAGCGCTGGCTGAATTTTTTTACCGCGACTGTGGATGAGTACTTTGTCGGTGAGCGCGCCGAACGTGCCAAGCAGGTAGCGGCATCCATTGCCGCTAATATGCAGAAGAGCCTGCCCTCGTCCTGAGACCGGCGGGGCAGTACCTTTCGGATTTAAAACTACCGCATTTAAAACGAATAGCGCAGGTCCACGCCGTAAGTGAGCGGATCTTCTATGCTCGTCCTATATGCGCCCAGTGTGCTTGCTACATAGCCGCCGGGATTGTCCGCGATTTCATTGTCCTGCAGGTTCCTGCCCCAGATCGCGACTTCGAAATTGTCGGCATCGTTGGTCCATGCGATGCGGGCACTGAGGATTTCGCGGTCCTGGAAGTACCACGGTCCGGTGGTGTAGATCGCCACGTCGGAGTCGTCGTCGGCGCTCTCAAAAACATAGTCGACGTGCACGAGCAGGTAACCCATGGGTATCACGGGCGTCCAGTCGAGGCGCAGCGTGTAGTCGGTGTTGGTTCCGTCCGTCTGCTTTGAGCCACCCCTGGCCTCGCCGTCGCCATTGAAATACGCCTCGGGCGTGGTCTCTGCGTCGCGCACTGTGGTCATGCCTGTCAGCAGCAGGCTTTCGATGGCCTGCCACTGTGCCATGATTTCAACGCCCTCCGTGTCCACATCCTGGGAGACGATAGTGGGCTGGGAGGTCAGATCGTAATCATTGCATTCCTGCTGGGTCATGCCGGGAATGCAATTCTTGGTCTCCGCGGATGTCTGCTGGCCATCCAGGTTCTGGTAGAACAGGGATGTTTCAATCCTCAGGCGAGAGTCGAAGAAATCGCCCTTCATGCCCAGTTCGGTGCTGGCCATTTCCTCCGGTTCAAAGGGGCCGGCCACGTAGGCCGAGAACACCTGTCCGTCGAAGCCGCCGGATTTGTAACCCGTCGCGTAGGACAGGTAGGTCATGGCGTTCTCCATGAAGGTCCAGTCCAGCACCAGTCGGCCGGTGGTCTTGCTCCAGTCCTTGGAGTCCTCGAACTTGTTGAAATAGTCCGCCGGGGGAGCGCCGGTCTGGGCCGGGTCGTATGCCACACGTGCCGGTTCATACGGCCACGCAAGTTCCCCGAGTTGGGAGAAAGTCTGCCAGGAGTATGTCTTGTCATCGTAGCTGTAGCGCAGGCCGGCCGACAGGCGCACCGTGTCGGTGAGGTTGTAGGTTACATCGCCAAAGATGCCCCAGTTGGTGAAATCCCCGGTATTGTCCATCGTCTCCGTGAAATAGTCGCCGGCGAAACTGGGCGGCAGCACGGCGATACCCGGGAGTGGCGGGTTGACCAGCGAGCCCGCCAGTTGCGAGGCGCTCAGCCAGAACGAATCTGGCTCGTTCGGAAAATAATCCCAGGCATGGTTGTCGGGAGAGGCGGGAATGCCGACCTCGGGCAGCAGCTCGAGGCTGATGAACTGCATGTAGGAGTCCGCCAGCAGGCCGATATCCGTGCGTTGGTACACGTCCTCCACGCTGTAATTGCCGCCCGTTACGACGTTGAATTTGTCGTTGACGAAATTGAAGCGCACCTCGTTGTACCAGATGTTCGACTCTTCTATGTTGTTGGTGTCGATATAGCGGCGCGGATCTTCGGTGCCGTCCTCATCCTGCTTGTTCCATGTTTTCCAGTCACGGTAGCTGACGATACCGAAAACGGACAATTCGTCGTTGAAGGCATGGTTGCCCTGCAGCGAGACGCCGTACATGTCGCGGTTCTCCTCGCGATCAACGACGTCATTGGCGGCCTCGCTGTTGAAGGGGTCCGTGCTGACCGCGTACTTGCTTACGCCGATTGAGTACCCAGGGGACTCCTTGCGGTCCTCGTAGTCACCGGCGAGCTGTAGGCTGGTATCCGGCGACAGGTCGTAGAGGAAGACCAGTCGTGAGGCGATAAAGCCCTCCTCGCGTAAATTGTCGCCAATGCCGATGTTTTCAATAACGCCGTCGCGCTGATGCGAAAAAATATTCGCGCGCATCGCCAGTTCGTCGGTCAGCGGTTGGTTCACCATGCCTTCCACATTCAGCAGTTCGTAGTTACCTACCCGGCTTTTCAGGAAGCCTTCAAACTCCTGCACCGGTTGGTTCGGCACGATATTGATCACGCCGGCGGTGGCGTTGCGGCCGAACAGTGTGCCCTGCGGCCCTTTGAGCACTTCGGTGCGCGCAATGTCGGTAAAGGGAATCGATGTGGCGGCCCTTGGCATGTAGGCGTTGTCGTAGAAGGTGGCCACCGATGGGTCGCCGCCAGAACTGATGTTCGGGCTTGAGATGCCGCGAATGGCGATGGTGACCTGGGTGGCGCCGCCCTCGCCGATGTCCACGCCCGGCATGAAGTCGGAAATATCCTGGATGTTATCGGCACCGGTATTGATCATGTCCTGGGATGTGAACGCGCTAACGGTGATCGGCACCGTCATAGTGTCCTGCTCCCGCCTCTGCGCGGTCACCATTACCTCCTCGAGCTGCAAATTGTAGCCTTTGGATTTGGTCTCCTGTGCAGCGGCGGTGCCTGCAAATACTCCAAGCAGGCTCGCCAGTAAAATTACTTCCACGTGCCTGAAGGCGCGGGACACTCCCGTCAATTTTCTGGGTAGGGACATTTCGGGTCTTCCTGTAGGTTTTCGATTATTATCGGGCTGATATTGAGCGTGATCATAGCCGAAAGGCAATACAATTGAAATATAGTAGTCATGATTAACATTTTGTGCTTAACTTGTGCGCATTTAACGCGAGCAAGCGGACCGCGCAGTGTGTTATCGGGGCACAGGAGCGATTGACCATGAAAAAAACGATTGCGCTGATCGGTCCCTCTACTTCTTGTGTTACTGACCTGTCTACTGCCAATGCTGACGAGACTGCGGCCACAGCATTTCAGGCATGCGCCGCCTGCCACGGCGATGCTGCCCAGGGCAATGCGGCGTTGGGTGCCCCGGCCCTGGCCGGACAGGGGGCCGTCTATTTGCAGCGCCAGTTGCAGCATTTCCAAAACCGGCGTGCGTGGTGGCGACCCCCGCGATTCGCAGGGCGCACAAATGAAAGCCATGGCCGCGCCCCTGACTGATGGCGACATCCTGCTGCTCTCTGAGTATCTCGCGGCACTGCCTCAGGTGTTGCCAGTATCGTCTGCAGCGGGCGACCTGAAAAATGGCAATAACTACTTCCAGGCAACATGCGGCGCCTGCCATGGCGGGCAGGCGGAGGGTAATCCTGGCCTGAATTCTCCTGCGTTGGTTATCCTGGATGCCGCCTACCTGAAGGCGCAGTACAAGAATTTTCAGCTCGGCATACGCGGCGCGCATCCGGATGATACTTACGGGCGGCAAATGAAAATGATGGCGACCAGTCTGCCGTCGGACAAGGATCTGGATGATGTAATCGCCTTTATCCAGTCCCGGGCTGTTGCTAAATAGTTTCCCCGCAATGATTGCGCGCGCAATTATTCTCGCCGCCGCGCTGCTATTCCCGTGGCATGGCATCGCTGCCGCCGATGCGACAACGTTTGTGTTGCGCGACAACTGTCCGCCGAGTTTTGAAAAAACAGACACGGGCATCTGCCAGCTCCGCACACTGTATGATTTTTACGATTCCGTGCAGGGCGCGGGACTCGGCGGCACGCAGACAGCGCTGCCGGCGCATCGCGACGGCTTTACCCCCGAGCAGATTGACCTGGGCCGCTACCTGTTTTTCGATCCGGTGCTGTCGGGCGATGGGTCCATCGCCTGCGCCAGTTGCCACAGTCCACAGCAGGGCTTCTCGGATGGCCTGCCGCGCTCAAAGGGCATGGCGGGCAGGGAAGTTGCGCGCGCCGCGCCCACCTTGTGGAACACCGCCTTCCTGAACAAGTTTTTCTGGGATGCGCGTGCCACGACGCTGGAGGACCAGGCGGTAGGTCCGTTATTCGATCCCGATGAAATGGACAACACCCCGCAGAGACTGCTCGATTCCCTGAATGCCATCCCGGCATACCAGGCCATGTTCCGCCAGGCGTTCCCCGCGCGCGAGGAGGAGGGCATCGCACTGGATCAGGTCTATCTCGCGCTCGCGGCATTCCAGACGTCGTTGATTTCCCTGAACAGTCGCTATGACCGTTATGCGCACGGCTATCATGCCGCGTTGTCCGAGCAGGAAGTCGAAGGCCTGAACATTTTCCGTTCCTTCGTGGCGCGCTGTGCGGAATGCCATACGCCGCCCCTGTTCACCAACCAGCAGATCGCGGTCATCGGCGCACCGGAGCCCGACGGATTGCCCCTTGATGTCGGCGCACAGATCACCTACGGTGCCCCTGAGTTAAAGGCCGGGTTCAAGGTGCCGACATTGCGCAACATCGTACAGACAGCGCCCTATATGCACTCGGGCAAATTTGACAACCTGCACCAGGTAGCGGAATTCTATAACGGCGGGCGTGGACACGCGGTGCCGCAAGGCGTCGACTTGCACCTGCACTGGCATATTTCCTCACCGAACCTCACGGAGTATGAATTGGCCAGGCTGGTCGATTTCCTGGGCACATTGACGGACGAGAGTTTGACGCCCGAGGTGCCACTACAACTGCCCTCCGGTCTGGCCCCGGCAGGCAACACTATTCAATCGCACACTGCAAAAACAAAGACGACATCGGGAGATGCTTCATGAACAAGGGAAAATTTCTGGCGCTGATCCTGATCGTGGCCGCATTCGCGGCCGGACTGGGCCTGGGTAAGGGCAGGCAGGAGTCGTCAGCGCCTGTGGCCGTCTCCTCCGGTGGCAGCGGCGCCAATTATGGCGGTGGATTCAGTGCCGCGGACAATGCGTTTACGCTGAGCGGCAACAGCAAATCCGTCGCCGGGCCGCCAATGACCGATGTCATCGTCGTCGTCAACGACGGAGAATCCATACAGCAGGCGGTGCAAAACGCTGAGCCCGGCACCACGATACAGGTCATGCCGGGTACCTATAAGGAAACCGTTTTTATCGACAAGGACGGCATTCGCCTGATCGGCATTATCCGCGATAGCCAGCGACCGGTGCTCGATGGCGAAGGGACGCTAAACGATGCGATCCTCTTCTCCGGCAACAACATCGTCGTCGAGAACTTCAAGATCACCCGCTACAAAGGCAATGGCATCATGAGCCAGGCGGGCAACAACTGGGAAATTCGCAATAACTTTATTGTCGATACCGGTGTGTACGGCATCTTTCCGCAATTGGGACAAAACGGCGTCATCGAGCACAACGTCGTGTCCGGCATCGAAGACGCGGCCATCTACGTCGGCATGAGCGACAACGTTCACGTCGCGTACAACGACGTCTATGACAGCGTCGCGGGCATCGAAATCGAGAACAGCCGCCACGCCATCGTCGAAGCGAACAGGGTGTCCAACAACACCGGCGGCATCCTCGCGTTCATCACGCCCGGCCTGCCGATCAAAACCACTTTCGACGTGATCATCCGCAACAACTTCATCCTCGCCAATAACCATGTCAATTTTGGCGCCCCAGGTTCCACCGTCGCCGGGATTCCCGCAGGCACGGGCATTCTGGTGATGGCAGCGGACGATGTAGTGATCGAGGGTAATATCATCAAGGACAACAAGAACGCCGGCATCCTGATTACCGATCACGGCAATGCGTCGAATGTGACTGCCGACCCCGAGTCTGATCCCAATTCAGACCGCGTCAAGATCCTGAACAACACGATGATAAACAACGGCTTCGAGCCAGTGTCGCTGATCAGCGCCTATATGCTCACGGAACTGAAAACGGGTAACCCCGACATTGTCAGCGTTGGGCCAACCGCGGACAGCTGCATCATCAACCCAGAGCAGTACATCACAGTGGGTCTGGGCAGCTTCACGGACTGCGACTTCACCAATACCGCAACAATCGGCAATTACCTGCTGGCGCCAGTGCCGCCGCGCGAGATCAAGCCGGAGGACAAAGGCAAGATTGCGTATCTGGGTATCTGCGCCGGATGTCATACCTACACGGGCCGTATGATTGGACCGCCAGTGCAAATCATCCAGGCCCTGTACATGGATAATCCACAGGGCATAGCAGACTTTATCGCCAATCCAACCAAGAAGCGTGATGACTATCCGGAAATGCCGCCACAGGATTACCTGGATGAAGCCACGCGCCTGGCTGTCGCGAAATACATGCTGCAAGTCACCAAGTAAGCCGCGTTGCATGCCGCAGCAAATTCCGCCCCCGTGCTTTCCCGGGAGCGGAATTTTGTTACTGTTGGCGACTCGATAATGATAAGTGGGAACCGCCATGGCTCAACTTCAGGGTAAAGTCGCAATTGTTACGGGTGCGGCGCGGGGATTGGGGCGCGCCTATGCCGAGGCGATGGCGGCCGAGGGCGCCGCGATCCTGGCCTGCGATGTGAACAACTGCGATGACACTATCGCGGCAATACGCAGTGCGGG
Organism: Haliea sp.; assembly: GCA_016704305.1. Classification (GTDB taxonomy): domain Bacteria; phylum Pseudomonadota; class Gammaproteobacteria; order Pseudomonadales; family Halieaceae; genus Marimicrobium. The sequence continues at coordinate 71,534 of JADJAL010000025.1, forward strand.
TGGCCAGGCCGAGGGCATCCTGACCGACATAGCCAGCATGGCCAGCTGCACGGCGATGGCGGAGCGCGCGGTCAGTGCCTTTGGCCGGATCGACATACTGGTCAACAACGCGGCCCTCTGCGGACTCAAGGGCGCGCGTTTGAACTGCTCGATGAAGCGCAGTGGGACGCCGTGATGAATATCAACGTCAAGGGGCTGTGGCAGTGCTGCAAGGCGGTGGTGGGTCCGATGCGTGAGTCGGGCGGCGGCTCCATTATCAATATCTCGTCGCTGGCGGCGGTGTTCGGTTTGCCCTATGGACTCGATTACGTGGCGTCCAAGGCGGCGGTGATTGGCATGACACGCGGCATGGCGCGAGAGCTTGGCAAGGATCGTATCCGGGTCAATGCCGTGGCGCCGTCGGCGGTGATGACCGAGGGCACCGAGGAATTTTTTGGCGCGAAATTCGACAAGGCGAAACAGGTGATCGCCGCCGGGCAATTGATCCAGCGCAACCTGCAACCTACGGATCTCACCGGCACCATCATCTACCTCGCATCCGACAGCAGTGCGTTTGTCACCGGGCAAACGCACATGGTGGATGGCGGTTCGTGGTTTCTCTAGTGTCGCTGGAGCAAACCTAAGTGGCGTTGGAGCAGACCTACCCCGAAATCCGCTCCGCCGTATCAGCGTTGTGCGCGCAGTTTCCCGGCGAGTACTGGCGCAAGCTGGACGAAGACAGGGCCTATCCTACAGCGTTCGTGCAGGCGCTCACGGCTGCCGGTTATCTCGCTACGCTGATACCGCAGGAATACGGCGGCGCGGGCCTCCCGCTGGGTGCCGGTTGCGCCGTGCTGGAAGAGGTGCACCGCAGTGGCGGCAACGGCGCCGCCTGCCATGCGCAGATGTACACGATGGGTACGCTGTTGCGCCATGGGAGCGATGAACAGAAACAGCGGTACCTGCCCGCCATCGCCTCCGGGGAGCTGCGCCTGCAGGCCTTCGGCGTGACGGAACCTGGCAGCGGCACGGATACCTCGCGGATTCGCACAAACGCGAGGCGCGATGGCGAACACTATGTGGTAAACGGCCAGAAGGTCTTTATCTCGCGCGCCGAGCATTCAGACCTGATGATCCTGCTGGTGCGGACGACCCCGCGCGAGCAGTGCGCCAAACACACCGACGGGATGTCCGTGCTGCTGGTGGATATGCGCGAGGCCGTGGGGAATGGTTTAAGCATCACGTCGATCGACACGATGATGAACCACGCCAGCACGGCACTGTTTTTTGACGATCTGCGGGTGCCGGTGCGCAACCTGATCGGCGTGGAAGGGCAGGGGTTTCGCTGCATTCTCGACGGCATGAACGCCGAGCGCATACTCATCGCGGCGGAGTGCATCGGCGACGCGCGCTGGTTTATTGCCAAAGCATCCGACTACGCCCGCGAGCGCAACGTGTTTGATCGCCCGATTGGCGCCAACCAGGGCATACAATTTCCGCTTGCCCGGGCGTATGCACAGACCGAGGCGGCCGCGCTGATGGTGCAGCAGGCAGCGGATTTGTACGATGCGGGCAGGCCGACAGGTTCACAGGCGAACATGGCCAAGCTGCTGGCATCCGAAGCGGCATGGTTTGCTGCCGACACCTGCATCCAGACGTTCGGCGGCTACGGTTTTGCCACCGAGTACGACGTCGAACGCAAGTTCCGCGAGACGCGCCTGTATCAGGTGGCGCCCATCTCCACCAACCTGATTTTGTCCCACATCGCGACGCGGGAACTCGATCTGCCCCGGTCGTTTTAAGGGCACCCATGACTGCGATCGATATCGAATACCTGCAGCAATGGGTCGGTCGCACGCATACCCGATATGACCTCATATCCGCTGCGCCGGTGGCGGCGCTGTCTGCCAGCCTGGATCTTGCCGCCACGCGCGCAGTGTTTGGCGAGCCTCTCCCCGCCTTGTTGGCATTGGTTGTACTTCCACGATCTCGTGCCTACCGCTCAATTGACACCGGATGGACACAGCGCCGCGCGGCGATTTCCCTGCCGCTGGTGCCGCTGCCACGGCGTATGTGGCCGGCAGCCACCTGCGCTTCCCAGCGCCGTTGTTGGTGGGTGATGAAGCGCAACGCGTATCCACCGTGCAATCAGTGACCCACAAGCAGGGGCGCAGTGGTGACCTGGTGTTTGTCACGCTGCGCCACCAGATATTCCGCGGCCAGATTCTGGCGATCGATGAAGAGCAGCGTTTGGTGTATCGCGATCAGCGCGTGGGTGATGACAATCCCACATCGAAGACCAAGCCGACATCCGCGCCGTCCTCATCCGTGGCGCAATGGCGCAGGGAACTGTGTCCCGATACCGTGCTGTTGTTCCGCTATTCCGCCCTCACCTTCAACAGCCATCGCATTCATTACGACCGGGACTATGCGATGGGCGTGGAGGGCTACGACGGATTGGTTGTGCAGGGACCTTTAACCGCCACACTGCTGCTGGAGTTGCTGCACCGGGAATTGCCCTCGGCGCGCATTGCCGCATTCGAGTTTCGGGCGCTCCGGCCGCTGCTGGCAAATGCACCACTGCGCCTGCAGGGGCGGCGCGATGAACAGGCGATCCATCTGTGGGCGCTCGATGCCAACGGTGATCTGGCGATGGAGGCGCGGGCCAGTCTGTCGAGTCATGGACGATAAAATGCCATAGCCTCGCCACAAGATTCACTCTGTGAATAGTAAAAATCCCCACGATTGATTTCAATTATATCCACTCGGTCATTACACTAGCCGCCGGTTGACCGGGTGGGTACCTGCGCGTCACGGTGCGATACCCGGCCAATGAAACTCCCGCAAACAAAAATCCAGAGGAACGACCATGTCCACGATTCAAGACGAAATTGCTGAATTGGCCCGGCTGCGACAGAGCAACGGCAGCGCTTGGGATCATATCAACCCGGAATCCGCTGCACGCATGCGTCTGCAGAATCGCTTCAGGACTGGCCTGGATGTCGCCAGGTACACGGCAGCGATCATGCGCAAGGACATGGCCGACTACGCCGCCGACAGCAGCCAGTACACCCAGTCCCTGGGTTGCTGGCACGGCTTCATCGGTCAGCAGAAGCTGATTGCGATCAAGAAACACTTCAATGACACCAGCAAGCGCTACCTATACCTCTCGGGATGGATGATTGCGGCCCTGCGCTCACAGTTCGGTCCGCTGCCCGACCAGTCCATGCATGAGAAAACCTCCGTGTCGGCGCTGATTGAAGAACTGTATACCTTCCTGCGCCAGGCGGATGCGCGCGAGCTGGGCGGCCTGTTCCGCGCGCTGGATGCTGCACGTGCGTCCGGCAATAAAGCGGAAGAGCAAAAAGTGCAAGCGCAGATCGACAATTTCCAGACCCACGTTGTCCCTATCATTGCCGACATCGATGCCGGTTTTGGCAATGCGGAGGCCACTTACCTGCTGGCCAAGAAGATGATCGAGGCGGGGCGCCTGCGCCATCCAGATCGAGAACCAGGTGTCCGACGAAAGCAGTGCGGTCACCGGATGGCAAGGTTACCGTTCCGCACGAGGGATTTCCTCGCCAAGATCCCGCGCTGTCCGCTACGCCTTCCTTGAGCTGGGCGTGGCCGAGGGTGTCATCGTAGCGCGTACCGACTCGCTCGGCGCCGGCCTCACCAAGCAGATCGCCGTGACCCACACCCCGGGTGACCTGGGTGACCAGTACAACAGCTTCCTCGACATGGAAGAGCTGGACATCGCGGACATGAACCATGGCGACGTCATCATCAAATACCATGACCAGCTGATGCGCCCCAGGCGCCTGCCTTCGAACCTGTACCAGTTCCGCAAGGGCACCGGAGAGGATCGCTGCGTGCTCGATTCCATTACCTCGCTGCAACATGGCGCTGACCTCCTTTGGATCGAGACCGAAAAGCCGCACATCGGCCAGATCGCCGGCATGGTCAATCGCATCCGTGAGGTGATCCCCAACGCCAAGCTGGTGTACAACAACTCACCGTCCTTCAACTGGACGCTGAACTTCCGCCAGCAAATTTTTGACGCATGGAGTGCGGCGGGCAAAGACGTCTCCGCCTACAAACGTGATGCGTTGATGAGCGTGGATTATGACGAAACTGAACTGGCGGCTGAAGCCGATGAGAAGATTCGCACCTTCCAGTCCGACTCAGCGCGTGAAGCGGGCATCTTCCACCATCTGATCACGCTGCCGACGTACCACACGGCAGCACTGTCGACTGACAACCTGGCCAAGGAGTACTTTGGCGAGCAGGGCATGCTGGGCTATGTGAAAGGCGTGCAGCGCAAGGAAATCCGCCAGGGTATCGCCTGCGTCAAGCGCAGAACATGGCCGGCTCCGGCCTGGGTGATGACCTAAGGAATACTTTGCCAGGCGAAGCCGCGTTGAGAAGCGGGTGGCAAGGACAACCCGATGAACCAGTTCGGCTGAGGCATGGGTTGTCATCGGAGGTGGGTTGCCATTGAGCGGAAAGGGCGGGTTTATCCCCGCCCTTTTTTATTCTCGTGTTTTGGGGAATGCGCAGTGCCTGCTAAAAGGCGGCGGTACGTCGTTGGTTTGTTCCGGTGTCGTCGGCTGGAGGTGGGGCGTGCCTCGCTTGTTCGAAAGCTCACTCACCGCGAGACGCCCCCACCTCCAGCCTCTATCTGTGCCAATGCGGAGCCTCCGTGGGGGATATATCGCGATCGAGGAGAATGTGACTTGTACTCTTCAGTGGGACCGTGTGGCGACAGGACGTCGCCACGCGAGCCTGTGCATGGATGC
>JADJAL010000026.1 GCA_016704305.1 Haliea sp.
AGTGCGTTACGATAGACCATCGGCAGGTTCACTTTACTGTTTGACAAAGCTTCCTTTCTCAAAAGGACGTATGCCGATTCTAGTTGATCATCTTTAAGGCTAGTGGGGTCCTGATATACTCCCATTTTTTCCAAGCAGCGTTCGCAGCATTCTTATCTATCAATTAGATCTAGATCGGTATAACCTACGTAAGACCGTCACAAAAGCAGATTTATAAAATTAAGCCGCCCTAGACATCTGTGCTTCCAAAACGGGTATCTACCTCACTCAAAAATTGGGCTTCATCTGGAGTATTGGCCTTGATCATTTTTCAATCACCGATCTTTTCCAGATGGTGCCTACTTGATGGAGTTCAGTGCAGAGCTTTTAATCACTTCGGAGCATTAGGTTGAAATGCTTCGTGCGAGGAAGAAGTTTTAAGGTAAAAACGCTTCTGTCTAAGTGCGGAGCTCCTTGCCCACACAGCTGCGCCCACCCTCAGTCGTTAACCCCCCCCATACAAAGATACTTAATCTCCAAATAATCATCGATCCCATACTTGGACCCCTCACGCCCAATCCCGGATTCCTTCACCCCACCAAACGGAGCCACCTCCGTAGAGATAATGCCCTCATTGATGCCAACGATGCCGTAGTCCAGCCCTTCGGCCACACGCCAGATGCGGCCGATGTCGCGGGAGTAAAAATAGGCTGAGAGTCCAAACGGCGTATCGTTGCCAATACGGATAGCCTGCTCTTCTGTCTTGAAGCGGAACAGCGGGGCGACGGGGCCGAAGATCTCCTCGTTGTACACTTCCATGCTGTCGTTCACATTCACGAGTACGGTTGGTTCGTAAAAGTTGCGTCCCAGCGCTTCGTTGCCTTTGCCGCCGGTCAGTACCGTGGCGCCATTGTCCGTGGCCTGCTTGACGATGGAGCTGACTTTGTCGAACGCTGCATCGTTGATCAGCGGGCCGACGGTCACGCCCTGTTCGGCGCCGTTGCCCATCTTGAGTGCGTTCACTGCGGCCACCAGTTTCTCGGCAAACGCATCGAATACGGAATCCTGCACCAGGATGCGATTGGCACACACGCAGGTCTGCCCGGCGTTGCGGTATTTGGCGATGATGGCGCCTTCAACGGCGGCGTCAAGGTCGGCATCGTTGAACACGATGAAGGGGGCGTTGCCGCCCAGCTCCAGCGAGGTCTTTTTCACGGTGGCTGCGCACTGCGCCATCAACACCTTGCCGATCTCGGTGGAGCCGGTGAAGGTCACCTTGCGCACGATGGTGCTGCTCGTCATCTCGCCGCCTATCGCCCTGGCGTTGTTGCCGGCAACCACGCTGAAGGCACCGGCGGGGATGCCGGCGCGTTCACCCAGCGCTGCCAGTGCGAGTGCGCACAGCGGTGTTTCGGTGGCGGGTTTCAATACCACGGTACAACCGGCAGCCAGCGCCGGTGCAACCTTGCGGGTGATCATCGCGATGGGGAAGTTCCACGGCGTGATCGCCGCGACCACGCCTACCGGTTGCTTCAGTGTAACGATGCGCTGGTTGGGGTTGTTGGCGCTGATGGTGTCGCCGTAAATGCGGCGGCCTTCCTCGGCAAACCACTCGACAAACGCCGCGCCGTAGGCCACTTCGCCGCGCGATTCCGCCAGCGGCTTGCCCTGTTCTGCGGTCATGATGCGGGCCAGGTCTTCCTGGTTTGCCATGATCAGCGCATACCAGCGCTTGAGGATGGCGGAACGCTCTTTGGCGACGACATGGCGCCAGCTTGCAAATGCATTATCGGCCGCTTCAATCGCGCGGCGCGTTTCTGCCGCGCCGGCGTTGGGGATGGCGATGATTTCTTCTTTGGTCGCGGGGTTGAACACGCCCATGGTCGCGCCGTTATCGGCGTCGACCCAGGCGCCATTGATGTACAGTTGTGAACGCAGCAGGGTCGGATCGGTCAGTGTCAGCATGAGATCTGGATTCTCCAAAAAAGGTGAGAACGCAGTCTACTTGCCCGTGCGACCTGCAACAACCGCCCTGGCGGGCAATGTTAGCTCAGCAACATATCGCTCCGGTTAACCACGAAGGATTTCGCGGCCGCCACGTTCTCGGAGTACTCCCTGGAATCGATGGTCGTCACAAACCGGTGCGTCGCCGTGACGTTGTCAGCGGTGAAGACCAGGTGCAGGTATCCACGCCCCACCAGGCCGGCATAGCGCAGGTCATCAATGAGGTCGGTGACCAGCGGGCCGAACGCGCCCGCGTTGCCGGGGCCGAGGAGGCCGGGGCCGTCAAAACCGGGTGAGCTCACGCTGGTGCAGCCAAACTCCACGCCGGCGATGTTGCCGTCCGGGGTTGTCATCTGCGCAGTCCAGGCGTTGTGCGTGTCACCGGCCAGTACCACGAGTTTGGAGTCCAGTTGCTGCGCGTAGGCGAGCACGGCATCGCGCTCAAACTCGTAGCCGTCCCAGGCGTCCAGGTTGTACGGAATGGCGCTGTCCAGCAGTGCCTGTTCTTCTGGCGTGCGATCCTCTGGCGCTTTGCCCTTGGCAGCGACGGCTGCCAGCAGGGCGGCGGTACCTTTGGCCAGATCCAGTTCCGGGGAAAGGCCAGGGTCCAGCGCTTCCAGCAGCGGCGAGGGGATGTGGTAGCGGCTCATCAACACCTGTTGTCCCAGCACCTGCCAGCGCGCGCTGCTCGTGCTCAAATGGTCGCGCAGCCAGCTTAGTTGTTCGCCGCCCAGGATCGTGCGGCTGCCATCGGCCATGGCGGCGCGCACGGCGGGTACGTCTATGATGCCGCCGGTGGCAAAGTCGGGGTAATCCAGTTGCTCATTGCGCCCGACGTGGCGCGTGTCCAGCATCAACAGGTCCAGCAGGTCGCCGTACTGCAGGCGGCGGTAAATGATGTCGTCCATGGTGGTGGGCGGGCGCACCGGCAGCCATTCGTGCCAGGCCTGGATGGCGGCCAGCCTGCGATCAGCGAAGCTGCCCTCGGTGTCGGGATTGTGGTTTTGCGCGCCATTCTGCCAGCTATCGTTGGCGATCTCGTGGTCGTCCCAGACCACGATGAACGGGTGGGCCGCGTGTGCTGCCTGCAGGTCTTCATCGCGGTGGTACTGGGCGTAGCGGGTGCGGTAATCACTGAGTGAAATGATCTCGTTGGCGGGCTCCACAACGCGCCCCAATTCCTCGGCGCGTTCGCTGGCGTAGCCGTCAGCCGAGTATTCGTAGAGGTAATCGCCCAGGTGCAGTACGGCATCCACGTCCTGGTTGGCAACTTCCCTGTACACGTTGAAGAACCCTGCCGGGTAGTTGGAGCACGACACCACGGCGAACGAGGCTGCCGCCACCGCGCCCTGCGGCAGGGTGCGGGTTTTGCCGGTGGGGGAGGTCTTGTCGCCGGTCTTGAAGCGGTAGTAGTAGGTGCTGCCTGCATTCAGGCCTTCGGCATCGACTTTTACGGTGTAGTCGACGTCAGCTGAGGTGGCGCCGGAACCCTCGGCGACGATATTGGCAAAATCAGCGTCGCTTGCGAGCTGCCACGCAACCTGCACCGGGCCCTCTGCGGCGGTCGGTGTAACGCGGGTCCAGAGAATCACCCGGTCCGTCAGTGGATCGCCCGAGGCGACGCCGTGGTTGAAATCGGCGGGCACACTGTTGAGTGTGAAGGAGTTGTCCGAGCCGTCGGAGCAGCCGATCAGGTTGCTGCCCAGAAGCGGGATCAGCGAACCGGCGGCGAGCGCCTTGACGAGGGTGCGGCGTTTAAATCCTGGAGGCGTAGTCATATACAGGTCCTGATAGTTTAGAGAGGGGGGAATACCGTTCTTATAGATCCGTTGCCAGAGTACCGTTTTTATAAGGCAGTCATATTACATAGCGCATGAGCATACATTCAGGCCTGCCTTTTGCGCTAGCTGAATTATCGGCGCTTACTTATAGGCGCTGACTGATAGACGTTAAATCACGGGCGTCAGCCAATCAGGGAAATCATGGCGCATGGCTGCGAGGAATCATTGGCCTGCCCGGCACCCGCTTTTTGTGACCCATTCACCGCTACTGCCGGCCGCATTTGACAGTCAGGCTGTGCGGGGCGCATCGTGCCCGCTAGATTAACAATTGTCATTAGCGTCAGCCTTTCGCGCGGCGCATTCGCTGCACCCAGGCCCACCCTGTGAGACAACAAGTATCCATGCGTCTGCGTCGCTTTCTCCTGTTTGCGCTGTTTATCGTGCCGTGCATTGGCATGGTTTGGGCCTATCTTGCGATCTACGGCTATTTGGGTGCGCGGCAGGGCATGGGCGAAATCACACAGCAGCGCCGCGACGCCCAGGCAGAGGTAGCACGGCAACAGCGCCAGAGGGAGAGCATTGCGAACATCCCTGGGGCGAACCCCGCAAGGCTGTCGGAAAAGCAGATCCTGTTCGGTGACCTGCATGTGCATTCCACCTATTCCTTTGACGCCTACAACGTCAGCCTGCCCATGTACCAGGGCGAAGGGTCGCACCCACCCGGGGACGCCTGCGATTTTGCCCGCTACTGTTCGGGCCTGGATTTCTGGTCGATCAACGACCACGCCGAGGCCCTCACGCCCCGGCACTGGTCCTTGACCAAGGAGGCGGTGCGCCAGTGCAATGCGGTTGCCGGCGATCCGGCCAATCCCGATATGGTGACGTTCCTGGGCTGGGAATGGACCCAGACGGCCCAGGTCGCGGCGCAGCACTACGGCCATAAAAACGTGATATTTCGCGATACGGGAGAAGGCGACGTGCCGGCGCGCCCGATCGCCGCCTCGGGGATCACGCAACCGCAAGGGATGTCCCTGTATGTCGCGAAGCTGCGCCTGATGCTGGTTGCGGGCGTGCGCGATGGCGACAACGAGGCCTTTGTCGAGAAAGTGCGCAGTTGGCTGCGCGGGGATGAGGCGTTGATTCCCGATGCAGGCGAGCGCCAGCGCTACTACGATTTCGACCGCTACCTCGAGGACCAGGAGCACTTGCTGGCCTGCCCGGAGGGACTCCCTGTGCGCGGCTTGCCACGTGATTGCCAGGAGAGCGCTGCCACGCCGTCGCAGCTGTTTGCGAAGCTCGATGAGTGGGGGTTCCCACACCTCACCATTCCGCATGGCAACAGTTGGGGCTTCTACACGCCGCCGCTCAGCAGTTGGGACAAGCAACTGGCGGGAGATTCCGACCCCGAGCGGCAGGAACCACTGATCGAGATATTTTCCGGGCACGGCAACGCGGAACAATACAAACCGTGGCGCGCTGTCGCGGTGGATGCGAACGGCAACAGCTATTGCCCGGGCCGACCGCCGATTTCACGCCGACGTGTTGGCGCGCCGGGGAGCTCATCCGCGAGCGCTGCCTGGGAGTGGGCGAATCCGCTGAAGAATGCGAGCGCCGCGCGGTCGCGACGCGCGCCAAATATATCCTGACCAAGGATTCCGGCCATTGGATTGTGCCGGGCAGTACGGTGGAAGAATGGCTGGATGCGGGCCAATGTCGCGATTGCTACATGCCGGCGTTCTCGCATCGCCCCACCAGTTCGGTGCAGTACGGCCTCGCGATACGCAATTTTGCGGATCCGTCGCGCCCGCCCAAGCGGTTTCGCTGGGGGATTATCGGCTCCTCTGATACGCACACGGCGCGTGCCGGTACGGGTTACAAAGAGATACAGCGATTTAAGATGACCGACTCCGCGCTGACGCTGCTCGGGCCAAAGCCCTTCCGCTCGGCGAGTGAGCGACTGCCTTATTACGTCGAGTTTCAGCAGGGCAATGGGAGCAGTGCCAGAGGGCCCTACTATGAACGGCAGGCGTCATTTTATGGCACCGGCGGCCTGGTGGCGGTGCATGCCCGGGGGCGTGATCGCCAGGCGATCTGGGATGCGCTGCAACGCAAGGAAGTGTACGCGACGAGCGGTGATCGCATATTGCTGTGGTTCGACCTGATTGACCAAGCGGAAGGACCGCAGCTGCCCATGGGCAGCATCGCCCTGCGCAATACCACGCCGGAATTTGAGGTCAGTGCGGTCGGGGCGTTCGAGCAGAAACCGGGCTGTCCCGCCGACAGCCTGCGCGCGCTCTCGACGGATCGCCTGCAACGGCTGTGTGGTGGCGAGTGCTATAACCCGGGCGACCGGCGCAAGCGCATTGATCGTATCGAGGTGGTGAAAATCCTGCCGCAGATTGTAGCGGGTGAAGAGGTGGGATCACTGATCGAGGATCCGTGGCGGGTGTTGCCCTGCGAGGATGATGGCGACGGCTGCACAGTGCGCTTCAGCGACCCGGATTTTGCCGCCTCCCGGCGCGATGCCGTCTATTATGTGCGGGCGCTGCAGGAGGCCTCTCCCACGATCAATGCCGCTAACCTGCGCTGTGAGTACGACGACGCGGGGCAGTGCATGACAGTCAATCCCTGCCGTGTCTCTGCGCCGCTGGACACCACGGATGACTGCCTGGCGGACGCGCAAGAGCATGCCTGGTCGTCGCCCATCTTTGTGGATTTTGCGCCGCCCAATCGGCCTTAGCTACGGCATCGCTGCGTATACATCCTTGTACCAGTTCGCCGTCAGTTGCGCGAAAACATTGCTGAAACCTGACGACCGTTCGCGCTGGTGTACACTGTGGCGCGGGTCGCTGTTCGCCCCCATGATTTAAAAACAACGATAACCACCCAACACAATGGAGGACAGCCTATGAACGAAAACAATGTCGCCTACCAGATGTCACTGCGGTCGCGGGAGTGCCTCAAGACCAAGGACAAAGCGCGCTGGCTCGCCATGTGGGCCGAGGATGGCATTATCGAGGACCCGATCGGCCCCACGATACTCGATCCCGACGGCAAGGGGCATTCGACGCCGGCCGCCCGCGAGGCGTTCTATGACCGCAATATCGCCAACTCGGATATCGAATACATCATCCACCAGACGTACACCGCGCACCTGGAATGCGCCAACATCGTCACGCTCAATGTGGTGATGAAGGTCAATGGCAAAACCTACAGCCAGCAGGTCAACGGCGTGTTCACCTACAGCTGTAATGAAGAAGGAAAATTGACGGCGCTGCGCGGCTTCTGGGAATTCGACGAGGGCATGGCGACCTTCAAGGAAATCGAAGCGGCCTGATGTCTGGTACAGGACGACCAGTAGCAGTAAGTCTCGTAGCACTAAGTCTCGTAGAAGGGAGTCTCGTAGAAGGGAGTGCCGAGGCGCTATCGTGAGCGCCTAGTCGTCCCCGAAGCGGAAAATCTGCCTGGCGTCCTCGTCGTGTACGCGGATGTCGCGTCCGATGGGGCTGGCCTGTTGCAGGGAGCCGGTTATTTCCGGCTCTGTGCTGGAGGCCAGAAAGCGCTCGCCCGCAGCGGTCTCTCCCAGCACCAGCGCAATATCAGCCTTGTCGCGTCGTGACACCACTGTGTATGACACGACGGTGCCGCGCTGCGGGTTCCCGATGATCGGTCGCGCCGGTATATCCGCGCAATTCACTGCCAACTCCTCTGCGCGTCGCCAGTCGATGCTCTCTGCCCGTGCCGGGTCCGTCGTGAATACAGCGGCGGCGTGCTTGGACAGGATGCCGCCGTTGCCGGTGACCAGCGCACGTGATGGCGCGCCGCGAAGGCGCACTGCCGTTTCCGCCAGTGCATGCCCGCAGTAGTTATTGCCGGGCCCGCCGAAATAGGGCAAGCCGCCGGTGACCGTCAGGGCGCGAGAGCCGTCGGTGGGCAGGCCCAATACCTCGCAGGCGGCGTGAACCGCGCACGGAAAACAACTGTAAATATCGATCAGGTCCATGTCGTCGCACTGCGCCTGTGCCCTGTCCATGACGGTGGACAACACGCGCTCCATCGCGGCGGAGCGGCCGGGGTCTTCACGTTGCGACAGGAACACATCCACGCCTTCAGCGTACGCCTCCAGGAATACCCAGCGACGCGGATCAACGCCCAGGCGACGGGCGTGGCCGACGCTGGTGAGCAACACGGCCGAGGCCTGGTTGACGGCGTCCTGCGCCACCAGCAACTTGGAGTAGGGCAGGCTGATGGGATAGTTGTCGGGACCTGTCTCCGCCAGGTCAGTTGCGGTGTAAGCGCGCGGGAACTGGGCGTGGGGGTTCTGCGCGGCGACGGCGCTGAACGGTGCCATCAGCCGCGCCATGTAGTTGCGGTGTTGCTGCGGGTCGTGCCCCAACCGGTGCGCCTGCATATTCTCGATAACGGCGTAGGAGCGCACCGGGAGCGTCAGCCCGCCGTTGATCTCCTCCGGCGACACAAAGCGCTGGCGGTATTCGCGGTTGTCGAATGAAATGTCGAATGGAATGTCGAACGGGGCGTCAAAGTCTTCCCGCCAGTCGGCCGCCAGCCCATTGCGCTCTGCGAAGCGCTGGCGCGCGATAGCCTCCGCACCCGTGAGCAGCGCGACCTGCCGTTCGCCGCGCGCGATGGCGCCCATCAGTTCCACCAGCAGGCGCAACGGTTCCGTGCCGCCGGCCGAGCTGTAAATGCGCTGAGCCGGAGTCGCGCCTATCCGCCTGGCGATGGATTCCGGTGGATTGCTGCTGCCGCCCAACGGCGATTGCCATACCTTGGCGCTGTCCGAAAACAGTCGGATCACGGCCAGCGCATCGACCTCTGCAGCCGGCACGCCGGCATCCTGCAACGCGCGCTGGCAGGCGATGGCCGCCAGTTGCATGGGCGCTGTCAACGCCGGTGTGGAGCGCCCATCGAGGCGCTCGACGTATTGGCCAGCGCCGATGATGATCGGCGTGTTGTCGGCAATCTTCCGCGGCGATTGCGCTGTTATCGGCATGGGCTGTTGTCTCCAGGTGCTGGGAATCTGGCGCAGTCGCCCTACAGTTCCTGCAGCACCAGGCCCAACTCCTCGCGCAGCGCAGTCGTGGTCTCGCGCTGCCCGACACCGGTGACCACGGCGGTACTGGCCTGGCCGGGCGTGAGGTACTGCTCTGCCACGCGGCGCAAATCATCCAGAGTGACCGCCAGGATACGCTGGCGGAACAGTTCGCGCGTGGCGTGGCTGCGACCGAACAGGCGATTGTGGAAGTGCTGCTTGGCCTCGCCCGCAGGCGAGCTGGGTTTGTCCATGCTGCCGATCACGCCCAGGATGGCTTCTTCCAGCGCGCGGTACTCGTGGCGGGTATCCAGCATCCAGTTCACCGCCCGGTCAAAGTCCCGCAGCGTGTCCGCCAGGCGCGGGTCGCGGTAGGAGTAAAAACGAAACGCGGCAATGCCGGAATCCTGCGAGGCGCCGCCGCCGTACGCGCCACCCTGTTCGCGAATCGCACGGTGCAAATAGCCGTTGCGCAAGAACCCGCCGAGCACGGTCAGTGCGGCAGCGTCCGGGTGCGCTTCCGGCACGGTGGGGTAGGCGCGGGCGCAGAAGTTGACCTGGGTATTTGCCAGCCACAGTTCGCCGCGACGCTCGCGCATGGGCTGCAGTGCAAAAGGGGGTGCTTCCAGTATTGGCGTCGGCCTGTGCCCATACAGCACTGGCCAGTTCCGCGATGTCCGCAACCTTGTGCTCCTCGGCGACCAGCAGAAACTGCAGCGGCGTGCTTGTCAGGTGTTGATGCAGTTGCGCCAGCCGGTTTGCAAAAGTCTGCAGGCCCTGCGTGTCGGCGAGGCTGTCATCCAGCACGCGCAACTGGCGTATGCCCGCGAGCCCCGACTGGTGGTGGTGCAGGCGTGCCAGCGGGCTCATGCCGGCGCAGGCAGCGGTCATCGCCAGGCTGTGGCCATTGCCGGTGATCGACTGGTCGCGCCGCGCGCGCTGCTGGTTGACCAGCTCGCGAATCCTGTTGGTCTCGGTGAAATGCACGTTGTGCAGGGTGTCGTACATCAGTTGCGTCTGTGCCTGCGCATTGCGCAACAGCGCCTTGGTGGACAACGAAACATGCGCGGTGACGGATTGTTCATCGTCGGGGCTGCCGCGCATCGCGACGAACGCGGAAATCGCGCCCACTGACGCGGCCTGGCGTTGCTGCACGGCCATGTAGGACTCCTCGCCCAGGCCCACCTCCGTGAGGATGTTGGTGTACAGCGGCAGTATTTCCAGCTGTCCTTCATCCAGCGCGGGCAGCGGGGCGACCGTCTGCTGGTACACGAGGCCATTGGTGCCCTGGCCATAGGTGGTGAACGGCCTGCCGTGCAACTGCTGCTCGGTGAAGCGCAGCTCGGGCAGGGCAGCGGGCACATCGACCAGTTCCACCCTGGGCAGCACGCTGTCGTCGTCAACCTGTGCCTGGCGGGCCACCAGGTCGGCGGCCAGTTTTACAGTGGCCTCACGCTGCGCTGCGCTCATCGCGGCCTTGAGATCGGCGAGGCGCGCCTCCTCCTGCGCGCGCTGCTCGGCGGACAGCTGTTTGTCCGGCGTCATTACCAGCGTGACGCGGTGCGGATTGTCCAGCAGCAGCTCCCGGGCGAGCCGGCGAATGTAGTCCGGGTCTTTTATCTGTTGCTGCAGGTCGGCGATGACCGGCTCCAGGTTCAGCACCGCGATGGGATCGCTGTAATGCGTGGCGCAGCCCAGCGCCTGCAAAATCAGTTGCAGTCCGTAGGGATAGCCATCGCCGGTGATCTCGCGCTGGTGCAGTTCCAGTTGATGCAGCACCGCTTCCAGTCGCTCCTGGCTGACGCCGTCCTGCGCCACCTGTTCGATCACCCCGAGCACCAGCGCTTCCAGTGCGTCGGCGTGTTCGGCTTCGCTGCCTTCGATGCCGCAGCAGAACACCAGTTCGCGCATGGAGTCCTCAAGTCCGCACAGCGGCGACGGTGCGCGGCCGAGCTCCGTCGTCTCCAGCGCGTGCTGCAGCGGCGAGGCGCTGTTGTCCAGCAGCACGCTGGACAGCAATTGCGCTTCCAGCAATTGTTTCAGGTCGGAGCTTTCGCCGAGCAGCCAGCCGACGACCAGGTGCGTCTTTTTATCGGTCGCGTCATTCTCGTCGTAGACGTAACTGTCCTGCACGCGCAGGGGGTGTTTCAGTCGCTGCTCCGGCTGCACCTGGATGCGCTCCGCCAGTTTGTCGAAATGGCGCAGGGCTTTGTCCTCGAAGACGCCCTGGTGCTCGCTCGCCGCGATGTCGCCGAAGGTCATGAAGATCGCGTTGCTGGGATGGTAGTGGCTGCGGTAAAAGGCCTGCAGCTGTTCGTAGCTCAGGTCGGGGATGTGCCTGGGGTCGCCGCCGCTGTTGTAATGGTAGGTGCTGGTGGGGAACAAATGCTCGCACAGCTTGCCCCACAGCACGCTGCTGATGGAGCTCATCGCGCCTTTCATTTCATTGAACACCACGCCCTTGAACACGAGGTCGCTGTCGGGATTGTCGGCCTCGGCAAATTCCACCCGGTGCCCTTCCTGCGCGAAGTCCAGCGGGTCCAGCCGCGAGAAGAACACGGCGTCCAGATAGACCTGCAGCAGGTTGTCGAAGTCCTTGCGGTTCTGGCTCGCGAACGGATAGGCGGTCCAGTCAGAGCTGGTGAAGGCGTTCATGAACGTGTTGAGCGAGCGGCGCAACATCATGAAAAACGGATCGCGCACGGGGTAGCGCTTGCTGCCGCAGAGTGCCGTGTGTTCCAGGATGTGGGCAACGCCGGTGGAGTCCTCCGGCACCGTGCGCAGCGCGACGAGAAAGACGTTCTCGCTATTGTCGGCGGCGATATGGTAGTGCGCGGCCCCGGTCTTTTTGTGTTCGTACTGCTCCACGCGAATATTGAGAGACTCGATGGTCTGCTGGCGAATCGCCGCGAAGGCAGGGTGGGCCTTCAGTTCTGCATCGGGGAGTGCGGTACCGCTATTACTCATAGTGTCTCTCTGCGAAGGTGTGGCTGGCTGTGTGTATTGGCATGTCTATTGGTCTGGATTTGTAGGTGGCCTGGTCTGTGGACGCACGCGGTGGGCGCAAGTCGCAGCGGCCGAAAGGGCGCTATTCTAACGCGAAATGGAATCAGTTTGCTGGGTTTCACTGCCAACCAATGCCGGTTGCAGCTCGATGCGGTACAGCCAGGGCCAGCGTTTGCCGGTGACCCAGATCGCGCCATCGGCAGGATCGCGGGCGATGCCGTTCAGCACATCGGTGCCCGGGCGATATTCCGCTGGCGGCAGCAGTCCGCGCAGGTCGATGCTGGCCGTGACCTCGCCGCTGGCCGGATCAATGATCACGATGCGGTCACTGCCCCAGATGTTCGCCCAGACCATGCCGTCAATCCATTCGAGCTCGTTCAGCAGCTTGAGCGGGCGGCCCTGCTCCGTGACGGTGATGGAACGCAACCTGCGCGCGTCGTCCGGGGATAGAAAGTGCAGCTGCGCGCTGCCGTCGCTGTAGATCAGCTCCTTGCCATTGTTGGTCAGCCCCCAGCCCTCGCCGGCGAGCGGCAGCCAGCGTTGGTATTCCAGATCCGATTTTCGATAGACCAGCATGGCTTTGTTCTGCCAGGTCAATTGGTAGATGTGATCGCCCAGGATCGTGAGGCCCTCGGCAAATAGCCGTTTGGCGAGGTCGCGACTGGCATCCAGTTGCCCGTCCGCGAGGCGGTAACGCAGCAGCCGCGATTCGCCGTAATTGCCGGCGCTCACGTATAGAAAGCCGTCCAGAATCTCCAGGCCCTGCACGAAGTTTTCGCGCGGCTGTGGTTTCTGAGCGACCACCTGCGCGGTGTACTGTTGCACCGCCTTGTGCTGCTGGCCTCCCGTTTCCTGCTGACCGGGCCACGCCGCCAGCGGCAGGCAGGTGGCGAGTAGCAACAGGACGCGCAGCGCCGTCATGCCGGTATCCGATTGCGCGACAGGTCGCGGATGATAAAGCGCGCTGGCGACAGCGCGCGGCACAGCTCCCGGCGCAGCGGCAGCGGTTCGCCGCACAGCAGGCTGGCGAGCAACTCGGCGGCGATCGGCGTCGACGCCAGCCCGCGCGAGCCGTGCGCGGTATTCAGGTACAGGCCTGGAATAAAGCTGCCGTGCTCGGTGATGGCCTGGCGGGCGTTCCTGCGCAGGGCGCCGAAGTCGCGGATAAACGCATCAAAATCCGGCGCCGGACCCACCACAGGCAGGTAATCCGCGCTGGTGCAGCGGTAGCTGACGCGGCTGGCAAGCGCATCGGGGTCCAGCGCCTCCAACGCGGCTTGCCAGGCCGGTAATGCCATCGCCAGCTTGGCCACGTTGTCGCGGTTGTCGTCGGCGCGCGGTGCCGGATCACTGACATGCACATTGAACGAGGCGCCGATACTGTGGGTGCCGTCCCGCGCCGGGGCGATATAGCCATCGTGGCACATGACAGCCCGCAGGCCACGGCTGGCAGGCGTCGCTGGCAATGTGGTGACCTGTCCGCGGATGGCCTGCAAGGGCAGCCAGTTGAACGGCGCCATCGTTTTGGTAGCCGGGCCGGTGGCGACGATCGCCACGCGCGCCTGCGCCAGCGCATTGCCGCCCGCCGCCGCTTGCCAGAGCGTGCCGTCAGAGTGGAGCGTCACCTGGCCGCAGTGCTCCAGCACGCGGATGCCGTCCCTGGCCGTCAGCGCGCGGCACAGCGTGGCGGGGTGCAGCCATCCTGATCCTGGGAACCAGTAGCCTGCGCAGGGTTGATCGATCCCGAGCAGCGCGCTGGCCTGCTGCTGGTCCAGCACCTGCGCCAGCTCCTCCAGCCCGACCAACGCATCGCGCAGCACCGCCATCTCGGTCGTATCGTCGCTCTGCGCGAAACAGCCGCACAGCTCGCCGTCCCGTGGCGCCAGCAGTTCGCCGTCGCGGAACATGCCCTGGTAGAAGCGCGAGGCGAATTGGAATCCCGGCACGGCGAAATCCACCAGCGTGGAGTGCCGCCGGGACAGCCGCGTGTAGATGACGCCCTGCCCGTTGCCCGAGCCGCCGCTCGCCAGTGCCCCCTGTTCCAGCAGCGTAACCGCGATGCCGCGCCTGGCGAGTGCGGCGGCGGTGGTGCATCCCGCGAGACCGCCGCCGACAATCAGCACGCTGTCGGGGCGCTCCCGTGTGCACCCGCCCAGGTCCCAGCGCAGGGCAGAGGTAGCTGCCGGCTGTGCGAGTGGCGCAGCGAATACGCCGCGCAGGCACTCGCGTTTGCGGCCGTAGCCGGGCACCTTGCTGACCGTGAACCCCGCGTCCGCGAGCTTGCGCCGCACGTGTCCGGCGGCGGTAAAGGTCGAGAAACTGGCGCCGGGACGGCTGAGCGCGGCCATCGCGTCGATGACCTGCGACGACCACATCGCATCGTTGCGGGCGGGGGCGAATCCGTCCAGGTACCACGCGTCAAACAGCGGCTGCTCCTGGCCGGCCAGGTCCGCGAGCGTGTCAGCGGCATCTTCCCACCACAGATCCAGCCGCACCCCGTCCTCCAGCAACAGGCGGTGTTGCCCGGGCAGCAGGCCGGGATACGCGGCCAGCAGCCGCTCTGCCAGTGGCGCCAGTGTCGGCCAGCCGGCGAGCGCGCGGGCGAGGTCGGCGCGCGCCAGGGGATGCTTTTCGATGGACAGGAAGTGCAGGTCAGGACGCGGCGCGGGCGCTGCGCGCCAGGCCTGCCAGGTCAGAAGGAAATTGAGGCCAGTGCCAAAGCCCAGTTCAGCGATGCAGAAGTGTTGGCTGCCAAAGCCTTGCCAGCGCTGCGGCAGGTCGTTGCCGCTGAGAAACACGTGGCAACTTTCCTCAAGGCCGTTGTCGGCGGAGTAGTACACATCGTCAAACGCGTTCGAGGTGGGCACCCCGGTCTCGCTCCAGCGCAGTGTGGCGCTCTGCACCGGCCGCCACGGCAGGTTGTCGCGTTTCATCCGGCGTTGGTCTTGATGTCCAGTTCCTCGGGTAGCCAGGCAGGGATATGGAGATTATCAGCCGCCAGCAGTTCGTCCACGGCGAATACGTGCAACTCCGGTGTTCCCGTGACGGGGCGATACAGCGTGATCAGGAAATCCTGTGCGTTGGCGTGCTGCGGCAGCTCCACTTTCCAGTGATCCGACAGGATGCTGATTGTCGTCTCGCCAGGCTGCAGTCGCACCCGCACGATATAGTGATTCTTGCCCACCGGCTTCAGGCTGCGATTTTCCACGCCGACCAGTGTGTCGAGCAAGTGTGTTTTGATGCTGCAGATTGGCGCCATGTCGCGACGGCTCTCGGGGATGCGGGGATCGACGAGTCGCTGGCTGATTTGCGCCAGCGCGGTGCTGCCCTCGGAGCCGCTGAGCCGGACCTTGTCGACGCTGAACGGGATAGCATTCAGCGTTTCAGCATCGCGCCGCGCAAGTTCGCGCAGGGCAATTTCCTCGGGCGTTGGCAGTATGCGGGCAGACTCCTGCAGCTCCGTGTAGTAACTTTCCAGCAAGTTGTGCAGGCGCTCCACCGTCTCGGCCTCCTGCTCCAGCGGAGAGTCCGCCCCGGCAGTGCGCTCGATCGTGTCGAGCGTGCCGGCCGGGAATGCCCTGGCGCTGGCTATCACGGCGAAGTTCGAGCCGGGTTGGTCGACTGGCTGATTCGCTGGGATTGTCGCTGGCTGTGTCGCCGGGATTGTCGGATGGAGTGTCGGGCGGGGTGTCGGCAGGGTCGGCCCGATTGTCGGAAGGAGTGTCGGAACGAGCGTCAGCCGCCGCGTCCTGCCCGGCCTTTGCTTTTTCCCTGGCGGCAGTGATCTGCTGCTGCAACAGCGTCACTTCCTGTTCGGTGATCGCGATCAACTGTTGCTTGAGGGTTACTGCGCCGATGGCCAGGGTGCGCACGGCAGAATTGGGGCTCTGCTCCGGCGGGGTACCGTCGGTATGCACCATCTCCAGGGTTTGCTGAAACTGCTCCAGTTCCGCCGTCAGCATCAGGCGCTCGTTGGTCAACTGCCGCAGCGTTCTGGTGGCGTCCGTGGAGTCGGTGGATTGGGCGCAGACCTGGCCGGAAAGTAGCAGCGAATACACCAGCAGCAGGCGGCCCAGCGGGTTGCTCAATGGGGTTTTCACAGTGTGGCGTCGATCTGGCACGGCTCGATTCGAAAGGGTTTTATTGTGCATGACTCGATTTTGCATAACTCCGTATTGCATGAGACGGCTGAGTCCTGGCGCGATGGGTGGTTAAAGCGGAAAAAATGGTAGCAGATTCCCCATTGCGGCAGCCACGGGGCAGGGTGCATTAACTGCACAAATCCCGAGATAAGCCTGCAGCTGCGCTCCGCCTGGTCCCGATGTACATTCGGGCGTGTTGCCCGCGTTACTTTTGCGCATCCCGGTATTAGACTGCAGTTCTTTGCGGACCGAGGTAACGATGGCGCAATCCCAGGTGTACTCCATGGCGCAGGACCAGTTCCTGTTGGTGGCGGTGAATTTGCTGCACAAGGGCTTTGTCGAGGCCAAGCGGACGGACGCCAAAGCGCTGTACCAGCAAATCGCCACGGGCAAGACCGTCAAATTGACGACGGTGCAAATGGACGATGCATCCAGGGCGGACTTCCACCTCTCGCTGTCACACAGTGAGTTTCTGGGTCGCCTCAATTTCGGCGCCTTTCGCGCCAGTGTCACGGCGCTCACCGCCAACATTGCCCGCGCGTTGCAGGAGCAGCGCGAGCTCAAGGTGTTTTCCGCGCAGCACGGCGGCAATGCCGTGATTTTTGGCATCACGGCGGTGACGCTGGAAAGGGGCCAACGCAATGTAATGGTGCTGGCCGCCGATACCCGCGAGGCGGGGGCTGCCACAGTTTTACAACTGATGTACCTCGACCCGACGCAGTTTGCAGGTGGCCCCGCAACGGCGCAAACGGCCCCGACGAACTAGCCTTCGATGCGCACCAGGGGCAGGGCGGGCCGCTGCAGCACCAGCTTTTCCCCGGGCGCCATCACCTCGGCAATGCCGGAAAGCACCAGTTTGTCGTGCTGGTTGAAGACCTTGCAGTCCAGTGTGACCATGCGGCGCTTGTCCTTCTTCTCAGTGACCTGCAGATGGACGGTGAGCGTGTCACCGGGTTTTACCGGCAGGGAAAAGCGCAGGGTCTGGCCGAGGTAAATCGTGCCCGGCCCCGGCAGTTCCATCGCGATGGCCGCGGATATGATCGCGCCGCTCAGCATGCCGTGCGCGATGCACCCGCCGAACTGGGTGGTTGCCGCGAACGCCGCGTCGAGGTGGACCGGATTCACATCGCCCGATACGGCGGCGAACAGCTGGATATCGCGCGCCTCGATCAACTTGGAATACGTGGCGGTTTGCCCTATCGTTATCTCGTCGTAGGTGTAATTGCTGATCTGTGGCATCTGTGCAACCGTAATACTGTAAAAGCCGTGAAGCTTAACCTAACATTGCGTGCGATGGCTCGCGTCATCACGCCCAATCTGACTGGCAGCCCTGTCCCATGCCCGACTCACCCGGCCCCGCGCGGCCGCTCCCGGCCATCAACTACCCGGCCGAATTGCCGATTGTCGCCAGTCGGGAGGAGATTGCGCGCGCGATCGCCGGGCACCAGGTGGTGATCATTGCCGGCGAGACCGGTTCGGGAAAGACCACCCAGCTGCCGAAGATCTGCCTGGAAATGGGCCGCGGCAGCAACGGCATGATCGGCCACACCCAGCCGCGCCGCCTCGCGGCGCGCACGGTTGCCGCGCGCATCGCGCAGGAACTGGACACGACGCTGGGTGACCTGGTGGGCTACCAGGTGCGGTTCACCGACCAGGTGTCGCAAAACACTGCGATCAAGTTGATGACCGACGGCATTTTGCTGGCCGAAATGCAGCGCGATCGCCTCCTGCGCAAGTACGACACGCTGATCATCGACGAGGCGCATGAGCGCAGCCTCAATATCGATTTCCTGCTCGGCTACCTGAAGCGCATCCTGCCGCAGCGGCCGGATCTCAAGGTGATCGTGACCTCGGCCACCATCGATTTGCAGAGTTTCTCGCGCCACTTCGATGGCGCGCCGATCATCGAGGTGTCCGGCCGCACCTACCCGGTCGAGACGCGCTACCTCGGGCGCGAGCAGGCGCAGGACGAGGGGGTGGAGTCGCAAATCGTCGCGCTGGTTGCGGATATCGACGCCGGCCAGTTTGGCCCGCGCGGCGATATCCTCGTGTTCCTGCCGGGTGAGCGCGATATACGCGAACTGGCCAGGGCGCTGCGCGATGCGACGGAGCTGGACATCCTCCCGCTGTATGGCCGGTTGAGCCAGGCGGAACAGAACCGCGTGTTCGAGCGCTCGGGACGCAGATCCGGCATCCGCGTGGTGCTGGCCACCAACGTGGCGGAGACCTCGCTGACGGTCCCGGGCATCCGCTATGTAATCGACCCGGGCGAGGCGCGCATCAGCCGCTACAGCCACCGCACCAAGCTGCAGCGCCTGCCGGTGGAGCCGGTGTCGCAGGCCAGCGCCAACCAGCGGCAGGGGCGCTGCGGTCGCATCGGCCCCGGCGTGTGCCTGCGCCTGTACAGCGAAGACGACTATCGCAGCCGCCCGGCGTTCACAGACCCGGAAATCCAACGCACCAACCTCGCGGCGGTCATCCTGCAGATGTTGACGCTGGGGCTGGGCGACGTGGAGCAGTTTCCGTTCATCGATCCGCCCGATTCACGCATGGTGCGCGACGGCTACAAACTGCTGGAGGAGCTGGGTGCGGTAAACCCTGCCAGTGCGCTAACAGCCATCGGCGCGCGCATGGCCCGCCTGCCGGTGGACCCGCGCCTGGCGCGCATGGTGCTGGCCGCTGCCGAGCAGGGTTGCCTGCAGGAAATCCTGGTGATCACCAGCGCGCTGACGGTGCAGGACCCGCGCGAGCGCCCACCCGAGAAGCAACAGCAGGCCGACCAGCTGCACGCGCGCTTTCGCCATCCCCGTTCAGACTTCATGGCCTGGCTGAACCTGTGGCGCTATTACGACGAACAGCGGCAGGCGCTGAGCCAGAACCAGTTGCGCAAATTGTTGCAGCGCGAATACCTGTCGTTCCTGCGCATGCGCGAGTGGCGGGACATACACACCCAACTCAGCATCGCCTGCCGCCAGCAGGGCCTGAAGGCGCAGGCCGCCCTGCCCGCCGAGGAGAATTACCAGGGTGTCCACACGGCCCTGCTCAGCGGCCTGCTCAGCAACATCGCCCAGCACGATGAGGGCAGGGACTACCTCGGCAGTCGCAACCGCAAGCTGCAGGTATTTCCCGGCTCGTCGCAGGCGCGCAAGTCGCCGAAGTGGCTGGTGGCTGCCGAGATCGTCGAGACCTCCCGGGTGTTTGCGCGGGAGGTGGGCGCGATCGAGCCGGAGTGGGCGCTGGGTGTCAATCCCGATTTGCTCAAACGGCATTACTACGAGCCGCGCTGGCAGTCGCGCCGTGGGCAGGTGGTGGCCTATGAACGCATCAGCCTGTACGGCCTGACGCTCGCCGACAAGCGCGTGGTGCATTACGGGCCGCTGGCGC
Organism: Haliea sp.; assembly: GCA_016704305.1. GTDB lineage: Bacteria > Pseudomonadota > Gammaproteobacteria > Pseudomonadales > Halieaceae > Marimicrobium. The sequence continues at coordinate 19,350 of JADJAL010000026.1, forward strand.
AGGCGGAGTGTCGTGAACTGATGATCCGCGAGGGCCTGGTGACCGGCAATGTCCGCCCGCTGCCCGCATTCCTCAAACACAACCGGCGACTGGTGCAGGAGGTGGAGGAGCTGGAATCGCGCACGCGCCGGCGCGACATATTGGTGGAAGAGCAGGCGTTGTTCGACTTCTACGACGAGCGCCTGCCGCAGCCGCTGTATACCGCGTCCGCACTGCAGTCGTGGTTGAAGCGCAATCCGGACGGCGAGCGCTCGCTGTATATGACGCGCGATGTGCTGGTGGCTCGCGATCCCGGCGTGGATGTTGGTCAGCAATTCCCGGATCACCTGGCATGGGAGGACATGCGCTTCAGGCTCAGTTACCAGTTCGAGCCGGGACAGGCGGCGGACGGCGTCTCGGTCACCGTGCCGGTGGCGCTGCTCAACAGGACGCCGCGCTACCTGTTTGACTGGCTCGTGCCAGGCCTCCTGCGTGAAAAGTGCATCCAGCTGGTGAAGGGCTTGCCGAAGGAGAAACGCAAACACCTCGTGCCCGTGCCGGACGCGGTCGACCGGGCACTGCAGCAGTTGCAGCCGGAGAATGTGGACCTGCTGGACAGCCTGGCCCGCTGCCTGTCCCGGCTGGCTGGCATCGCGCTGGAGCGCAGCGATTGGTCGCAGCAAAAACTCGATGACTATTACCGCATGAACGTGCGCGTGGTGGATGCGCACGGCCAGCTGTTGGGGCAGGGGCGCGACCTGGCCGAGCTGGTGCAGCGCTTTGCCGCGGACACTCGCCAGAGCATCAGCGCCGTGCCACAGGCGTCCGTGACGCGCGCGGGCATCACCCGCTGGGACTTCGGTGAGTTGCCACGGGAGTGGCGCTTCAGGCAGGCCGGGATCGACATCGTCGCCTACCCGGCGCTGGTGGACAAAGCAGAGACCGTGGCGATTGAGCTGTGCGATTATCCCGGCGCGGCGCGTCTCAGCCACCGCCTGGGCATACTGCGGCTGCTGCGCCTCGCCGGTGTGCAACAGGTCAAGTACCTGCGCAAGCAGTTGTTGCGCGGCAATGAATTCAACCTGGTGCTGGCGGCGGCGCAATTGGAGCGCGGTGCGCTGGTGGAGGACCTGATCGACGCGGCATACCAGCAGGTTGCAGGTGCTGACCAGGACTTGCCTTACAGCAAGGCACGATTCGACAGTGTCGAATTGGCAGCAAGGGGCGCCGTTATCGCGAGCGCCTATGATCTGGAGGTGTTGCTGCTTAATGCATTGCGTCCGCTGGCGGAGGTGCGCCAGAAAATGGCGGTGCTGCCGCCTGGCAAGTGGGGCGATACGCGGGCGGATATGCAGTCGCAGTTGTCGCATTTGTGGGCCGCGTCGTTCCAGCGCGATACCCCGGCCGAATGGCTCGCCCAATATCCCCGCTATATGAAGGCGCTACAGCAGCGGCTGGAGCGCCTGGCCGGGCAGTATCCGAAGGACCAGAAATACACCGAATCGCTGGGCGCGCTCGAGAAGCCATTGCAGCACCTGCTGGCCTCACGCCCCGCGTTGCTGCTGCAGTGCAGCGAGGCGTGTACCTATCGCTGGATGCTGGAGGAGTTTCGCGTTTCCCTGTTCGCCCAGAACCTGGGCACCCGGCAGGCGGTGTCGCAGAAGCGTTTGCAGGAGCAGTGGCAGGGCGTGGCGCGCTGGGTGCGGGAGAATCCGCATTAATTTGTGGGAATATTTCCGAATGGTACTCACTGGACTGGCCGGGCCGGCGTCAAAGCGAGCACTTCGCGCAACCAGCCGGTTCATTTTTCTGAGCGTGCTGTGCGCCGCAACTTGTCGTTTGCTATCCTGTCGTAACTACCGCGAAGCCAACGTCAGGTCTCCTGAGTTGGGCGTACTTCGTGTAGCTTTAGAAGTTGTATGACTACGCAGATATAAACCGTTCGAACCCACACAACAATCAGGGATTTATTATGGCTATTTCAAAAAAACCGCTGGCAGCAGCGCTGGGTGCAGCATTCCTGGCTACTTCAATCTCTCCTATCGTGTCGGCGGAAGCCAACCCATTTTCCGCGCAGCAGCTGAGCGGTGGCTACGATCTCGCGAACTACGACAAACCGGCGGACGGCAAATGCGGCGAAGGGAAATGCGGCGAGAATAAGGCCGGTGGTGAAGGCAGTTGCGGTGGCGCCAAAGCCGAGGGCGAAGGCAGTTGCGGCGATAAAAAGGCTGAAGGCAGTTGCGGTGGCGCCAAGGCCGAGGGCGAAGGCAGCTGTGGCGATAACAAAGCGGATGGCGAAGGCAAATGTGGTGAGGGCAAGTGCGGCGCTAAGTAATGCTGCTTCCTGACCGGGCACTGCAAGGTGCGGGACTCGGTTTGCGGCGGGCCCTGTTGGGCCCGCTGTTGTTGCTGGAGGAAGGAGATGTCGACTTTCTCGAGGCTGCTCCGGAGAACTGGATCGGTGTTGGCGGTCGGTTTGGCAAGCAGTTTCGCGCGCTGGCCGAGCGCTATCCCCTGGTGCTGCACGGTCTGTCTCTCAATATTGGCGGGCCCGACCCCATCGACACGGAACTGGTCTGCGCGGTAAGGGACTTAATGCGCGAGATCCATGTACCGCTGTACAGCGAACACCTGAGTTATTGCGCGGTCGAGGGGCATTTGTACGATCTGCTGCCGATTCCTTTTACAGAAGAAGCCGTACACCATGTGGCGGCCCGCGTGCGCCAGGTGCAGGATATCCTCGGGCGGTCCATCGCGCTCGAAAATGCATCCTACTACGCCCAACCCCATACTGACTTGAGCGAAGCGCAGTTCATCAACGCGGTGCAGCAGGAAAGCGGCTGCGATCTGCTGCTGGACGTCAATAATATCTATGTCAACGCAATCAACCACCGTTACGATCCGTACGACTTCCTGGATGCGCTGTCGCTGCAGCGCGTGCGGTATATCCATATCGCAGGCCACTACGACGAGGCACCGGATTTGAAAGTGGATACGCACGGCAGGGATGTGATCGACCCGGTCTGGGCGCTGCTCGGCGCTGCGTATCGTCGGCTTGGCCCGCTGCCCACGCTGCTGGAACGGGATTTCAACCTGCCGCCGCTACCGGTGTTGCTTACAGAAATCGCGCACATTCGCGCAGTGCAGCAGGACTGCCAATCCACCGGCGCGGTGGCGGTGGCTTAAGATGAGTGATTCCGCGCTGCGGGCCAGCCAGCTCACAATGGCGCGTTATTTGCGCAACCCCGGGCTGTATCCGCCACCGGCGGGCGTTGAGCCGCGACGGCTGAGGATTTACCAGGACCTTGTGTACAACAATATCGAGGGTTTTATCAGCGGTGGCTTCCCCGTCCTGCGCTCGCTGTATGACGACACCGGCTGGCACGCGCTGGTGGGAGCGTTCATCGACCAGCATCGGTGCCACACACCGTATTTTCTGGAAATCGGCCAGGAGTTCCTGCAGTTTGTGATGCGGGACTATCGCCCCGGCGAAAGCGATCCACCGTTCCTTGCGGAACTGGCCCATTATGAATGGGTAGAGCTGGCCCTGGATATCGCGGAGGAGGTGCTGCCTCCCGCTGTCGCTGTCGCCGATGTCCTGCAGGCGGTCGTGCGCCCGTCGCCGCTGGCCTGGTCGCTGCGCTACCGCTTTCCGGTACACCGCATCGGCCCCGGTTTCAGGCCGTTGGAGGCAGAGGAACCGACGTATCTGGTGGTGTACAGAGACCGGACCGACAAGGTTGGATTTATCGAGCAGAGCGCGGTCACCGCGCGCCTGTTGGAGCTGGTCAGGGACAATACTGAAGGCACAGGTCATGCCCTGTTACTGGCCCTTGCCGCTGAGCTTGAACTCCCCGACGAACACATCCTCGTCCACGGCAGCGAGCAACTGAGGCAATTTTTGGACGCGGCGGTGGTGCTTATTTCACAGAATTAAGTCGCGATGTGTTCACCTGTTGATCGCAGTGCTACCTGCGCGTACCATGCGCATTTTACGCATCGGCAATTCCCTGTAATGACCTTATCGCATTGTTTACTGCTGCTGACGCTTGTGGTCACTGGAAGTGCGGCATGGGCAGCGGAGGCTGAAGGCAACATCGATCCCTGGGAGCCGATGAATCGACGCATTTTCGCGTTCAACGAGTCACTGGACGGGTATGTGCTACTCCCGGCCGCCAAAGGCTATCGTTATGTGATGCCCGATCCCGCAGAACGCGGAGTCTCGAATTTCATCGCCAACATCTACGAATTCAACAACGTCATAAACGCGCTGCTACAGGGACGTCCGGGAAACGCTATGCGCAGTACAGGGCGCTTTCTGGTCAACACCACCGTGGGACTGGCAGGATTAATTGACGTTGCCACGCCGATGGGGATTGAGCACACGCCAGCAGATTTTGGGCAAACCCTCTATGAGTGGGGCGTAAGCTCGGGTCCTTTTGTGATGTTGCCGGTATTCGGCCCGCGTACAGTGAGCAGCGCTGCAGGCTATTTTGTCGATACCTACACTTCCATTCCCGCCCTGATGTGGCCTCCCGAAGGATCCTATTCCTTCTGGACGGTGGAAGCGGTGGATATTCGGGCCAGTTTGATCAAGGCGGATGATCTGGTAACGGGTGACCGGTATATTTTCATTCGTAACGCCTATTTGCAGCGCCGCGAGCATTTCCTGACCGGAGAAATCCAGGACAGCTTCTCGGAACAGGATCAGACCGAGGACTATCTGGAGTTCTGATTGTGTGGCACGGGCAGGGCGCCCCTGAATCGCCGCAGCACAGAGTAAAATTGTAAAATCCTGCCAAAGCGCAAGTGCTCTGGTTGCCTGCACCGGGCGATGGGCGTAGTGTCTCGACCAACGCATGATCAAAGCCACCTATGATTGCTTCTAACGGCAATATACTTATTGTTGATGACAGTCCTGACCGAGCAGAATCGATGGCCAGTTTGCTGTCATCGCACGGGTATCACACGCAGGTCGTCACGGATGTCAGTAATTCCAGTTATTCGCTGGGTGGAGACAGTGAACTCGATGTCGTTTTGTGTGAACTGAATCTCAAGGACTTCTCCTGGGTAGACGCCCGCCACGCGCTGCGCGAGATCGACGTGCAGGTGCCGGTGATCATGTTCTGCGATGTCGCCGACCCTGATCGCATGATGACGGCCCTGCGACTGGGCGCCAGCGATTTCTTCCTGCGTCCCATAGAAGACACGGCCGCTCTGATCCGGTCGATAGAGCGATGCGTGCGCCAGCGCAATTTGCGCCGCGAATTGCAGGAATCGCGGCGCAGGCTCGAGGCGGCGAATACCGAGTTGCGCGGCACGGTGAAGATGCTGGAGCAGGACCAGCAGGCCGGGCGCCAGGTGCAGTTGCGAATGCTGCCGGTGACGCCCATGGTGTTGGGGAATTATGTGTTCAGTCATACGGTGATTCCCTCGCTCTACCTGAGCGGCGATTTCACCGATTACTTCACGGTGGGCGAGGACCACGTGATGTTTTTCATGGCGGATGTCTCAGGCCATGGGAGTTCCTCTGCGTTCGCGACGGTGTTGCTAAAAAACCTGTTTGCGCGCAAACGCTCCGATTACTCACGTCGCGGCGTCGATACAATTCTTCATCCCGTGGCCATGTTGCAGGAAGCAAACAAGGAACTGCTGGATCTGGGTGTGGATAAATTCGCCACGATGGTGGTGGGATTGTTGGATATGCGCAAAAACTCATTGCGTTACAGTGTCGCCGGGCATCTGCCGCTGCCAGTGCTGGTATCCAGTGCCGGTGCGCGCTACCTGCAGGGAGAAGGCTCCACTGTAGGCATAATGGAGGACGCCGTGTACGAAGAGCACGCCATCGATCTTCCCGACAGCTTTATGCTGGCGCTCTTTTCTGACGGTATCCTCGAAATTCTGCCGCCGCGCAGTCTTATCGAAAAGGAAAAATATTTCCTCGATGTATTTGCGCAGACTGCGGATTCTCCGGAACAACTGACCATTCATCTCGGCCTGGACCGTGTGGAAACCGCGCCCGATGACATTGCGGCGTTGTTCCTGAGCAAGCGTGCCTGATATGCAGGAAGGACGGATACTCGCTGCCAGCCACGACGGCGCCTATGTCATTCGCCTGGAAGGCGATGTGCGCCTCACGCTCTGCACCACGATAGATGATTTTGTGCAGCACATGTTTGCCGACCCGAATTTTGTCAGCGTCTGGGTAGACCTGTGCGCAGTCCAGGGTATCGACAGCACTACGCTGGGCCTGTTGGCCAAGCTGGCGTTAAAAGTCAAAGAGAAGTTCGGTTTTGTACCGACGATTTACTCGCACGATCCGGGTATCAATCGCCTGCTGCGAAGCATGGCGTTTCACCGCCTGTTTGTGTTGCGTGAAGGCTCTTGCAACAATCCCGCTGATATCGCGGAGTTGCCGACGGTGATGGGCAGCGAGGATTCGGTCAAACAGAAAGTGATAGAAGCACACCGCGTGTTGATGGGCATCTCGGAAGAAAATCGCGATCGCTTCAAGGATCTGATCAAGGCGCTGGAGCGCAACTGATTCAGTTTTGCGCCGCCAGCTTGCAGTGAATGTAGTTTGAATGCGGCACGTAGATAAGGTCCGCCACATTGCGGATCAGATGCTCCTCGTACTTGTCGATATCGCCATCGGCATAGGCCACGGTCCACATTGCGCTGATCAGTTGCAGCTTGCGCTCCAATGTACAGCTTTCGTTGATCACTCGCGTAAACTCGTACAGTGAGGTGGCATCCTCTACCCGTTCCTGCGCGGCGTCCACCAATTCCCTGACCTCGGTGGCTTCCAGTTCGAGCGCGGTCGTGAGCAACTGCGTCAATTTGTTCATTTCGACGTCTGACTCGGTAAAATCCGCGCGCGCTGTTTCAACCAGTAATGCGGCAGCTGCCAGGCGCACGTTGCGTTTATCGGATTCCACACTCTGCTGGGGCGAGTCTGCAAACAGGGCTTTCAAACGACGAATCATTGTGAACCTATCAATTGTTCCAGTTTGAGCTGATCGGCGACGAAGTTGCGAATTCCTTCCGCCAGTTTTTCGGTTGCCATCGCGTCGTCATTGAGCTCGTAGCGAAATTCAGACTCGGTGGGCTGCGCTTTCACGTCATCGCTGTGCGCGGTTTCGGCGCTCAGGCGACGTGGCAGCGCGCTTTCATCGCTGGCCAATTCCTCCAGTAGCGCCGGGCTGATAGTCAGGCGGTCGCAGCCTGCCAGTGCTTCAATTTCACCGCGGTTGCGGAAACTGGCGCCCATCACCACCGTTTGGAAACCGTGCTGTTTATAGTAGTTATAGATTCTGCTCACGGATTGCACGCCCGGGTCGTCTGCGGGGTCGTTCACTACCAGGTCGGTATTGGCTTTGTACCAGTCGAGGATGCGGCCCACAAACGGTGAGACCAAAAACACGCCCGCATCGGCACAGGCCGCGGCCTGGCCAAAACCGAACAACAGCGTGAGATTGCAGTTGATGCCATCGCGCTCCAACTGGCGAGCGGCGCAGATGCCCTCCCAGGTGGAGGCAAGCTTTATCAGGATACGGCTGCGCTGCACACCCGCTTCCTCGTACATGCCGATCAGTTTTTTCGCTCGCGCAATTGATGCCGACGTATTAAATGAGAGCCGTGCATCCACCTCAGTGGAGATGCGGCCTGGGATAATGCCGAGGATCTGTACCCCGATATCCACCGCAAAGCGATCCGTGCAATTAGCGAGTTGCTGTGCGGCGCTGCCACCCTGCGTAATTGCCCAGCGTTTCGCGTTCTCCAGCAGCGACCGGTACTGCGGTAACGCGGCGGCCTTGAGTAATAGCGACGGATTGGTGGTGGCATCAATAGGGAGAAGCGCCTGATCGCCTCAATATCGCCAGTGTCGGCGACGACGTCTGTCATGGTCTTTAACTGTTCAAGCTTGTTGTTCATGGCTACCTGCTACCAGTGCGCATGCCTGCGCCAATACTTCTATCCCCGCAGCTTTTTTGTAGGCATTTTCACTCAAGTGGCGGCGGAACTTCCTGGCGCCCGGCATCCCCTGGTACAAGCCAAGGATGTGGCGGGTAATGTGGTTGAGTGATGCGCCGCGCGCCAGTTGCTGCTGCGCGTAAGGCAACAGCGCTGCAATCACATCATCGCGAGAATTCGCCGGATTGTCCATCCCGAACAGGGTCGCGTCCACCTGCGCCAGGATCCACGGATTCTGGTATGCCTCCCGTCCCAGCATCACCCCATCCACGAACTGAAGATGGTGCTGGCACTCGACCAAGGTCTGGATGCCACCGTTAATCACAATGGTGAGGTGCGGGAAATCCCTTTTCAGCCGGTAAACCCACTCATAATTGAGCGGCGGGATCTCGCGATTCTCTTTCGGCGACAGGCCCTGCAGCCACGCCTTGCGCGCGTGTACGATAAACACCGAGCATCCCGCTGCAGCCACCGGCTCGATGAATTCCAGCAGTTGCTCGTACGATTCCATATCGTCTATGCCAATGCGGTGTTTTACCGTCACGGGTATGTCGCAGCTGTCCCGCATCGCCTTTACACAGTCCGCGACGAGCGCGGGCTTTGCCATCAGGCATGCGCCGAACATGCCGGACTGCACGCGATCCGACGGGCAGCCGCAGTTGAGATTGACCTCATCGTAGCCCCAGTCCTGTGCCCAGCGGGCGCAGCGCGCCAGTTCCCCGGGATTACTGCCGCCCAGTTGCAGGTGTTGTAGTGCAGGAAGCGCCCCTGTCCCCGTGAATCAACGCACCGGTGGTGACCATTTCCGTATACAGCAGCGCCTGCTTGCTGAGCAGGCGCCAGAAGAATCGGCAATTGTGGTCGGACCAGTCCATCATCGGGGCAATCGAGAAGCGTCTTGCCACGTCGGCTTTTGGGCTCGTCAAACCAACTGTCCTTTGCGTCGCCGGCATGCTGTGCGATCAGAAGGTGCGTAATTCACTGGAGCGGATTTGCAGCGGCTGGTAGCCGTATATTGCGCTCAGGTGGTGAAGATAGGCGTGTTGCCCAAAGCTTCGCCACTGGGCGTTAAGTCGTGCATCCACGTCCTGGTAGTGCAGCAGTAGAGTGGGGTAATCCACATCGCCCGCGGGTGCATCTTCCTGGCTCAACTCCTGTACCAGCATCAGCCAGGCCTGGCTCGCGCCCATCGCATAATACGGCCATGAACGCTGTATCTCGATCGGCCATTCCGGATCACTGGTCAACCCAGGCGGCCCAGTTCTTCCGGGCTGCGCTGGGCAAAGCGCACTTTGTCGATCAACTTGTTCTGCAGCAGCCACTGCGTCAGCGGCGCCGAGGTGATTTGCTGGTCGATGCGCTCCGCCGTCGCTGCATCAGAATAAAAAATCAGGCTGAACTGGTTGCCCGAATCGCCCGGGCCGGCGCGGCGGTGGAAGCGCCACAGCGCCAACCCTGCCTGCTGTTCGACAATGACGGGCAGCAGCAACTGTTCCGCGATCAGCAGGTGAGCGGAAAAATCGGGTGCCTCCTCTTGATCCCAGACGAAGCGAAAACGCAGTTGCCACCAGGCGAGATCGGGTTTTTCGGCATCGAGCGCGGCCGATTCCGGCACAAAGGCGACGGCGGGTTGCACCTGGGAAGTCGAGGTACATGCGGCCAACGCGAGGCTCATGATAAGCAGGCAGATTCTATACCCCGGATGCATGTGCCCCTTCCTCCAACTGCGATTGATACGATGCGCGCCAGCGAAAAAATCCCCAGATCGACAGCACACTGTAAAGCGCGATGAGTGCCGCGTAAATGTCCAGATTGCGATCGTGGTACAGCCACACCGAGGCCAGGTTGATAAGCAGCCAGTAGATCCACGCTTCCATCACCTTGGTAATTTCCAGATAGGTCCCAAAAAACTGAAGATGGTGGTGAACGCATCGAATACGGGTCGCTCTGCATCGCTGTAGATTTGCATACTGTAGCCGAGGCCGAGCGCGAGCATTGACGCAATTGCGATGGCGCGCAGGTGATTCTCACATCGCCAGCGGATCACCGGATTGCTGTCGCTCTGCACGCGACTGTGCCAGCGCATCCAGCCCCAGACACCCATGACGGCATAGAACAGGTACAGGAACGCCTCCGAATAGAGGCGGACATCGATAAACAGGTAAATGCTGAGCAGGCTACCGACGATGCCGAACGGCCAGCAGGCGACTTTTTCCCTGATCAGCAGCACGATATAGAGCAGGCTGGCCAGCGTGGCCAGAATCTCCACGACAGTGGCTGTCGGCAGTTCGCCGTACATCGCTAACGCAACTCCTGTGTCAATGTCTTCAAGGTTTTCGGACTCCTCAGAATGAATAGCGCAGTTCTACACCGTAGGTGCGCGGTTCACCCAGCTGCAGGTACGTGGAATTTTGCCAGGCGCCAAAATCATCGCGCGGGTCGGCGGCAAAATACAGGCCGTGCACAGCATAGTCCTCATCATTCAGGTTGCGGCCCCACAGCGTGATGGCGATAGCCCCGGATTGCCACTGGGCGCTGGCATTCACAAGGTGATAGTCGTCCAGCTTGCCATCGTGGTAGTAGCCGTAATAGCTGTCATCGCGACCTTCGAATTCAATACGTCCTGACCATTGGTCGCTTAACGCCAGTCGCGTCCCTACGTTGTACTGGTAAGCCGGTGATTTGGCCTGGTCGCGATCCTGTTTGTCCACGAATTGTGCCAGATCGAGATCGAATGCCGCGATGGAGTCGACCTCGTTGTGCAACCAACCCAGATTGGCAAACAGCTGCACGTGGGAGTTCACGTCAAAGGTTGTCTCCAGCTCTGCACCGTAGCTGGTGGTGTCGCTGGTGCTGTCGAGGTAACCGATCCACAGGCCGGCCGCTTCATCCCACATCCAGTTCTCCAATTGGGCGTGGTCGCGGTGGGCGTGAAACAGGGCGATGCTGAGCGCCAGGCGATTATCAAACTGCTGCGTACGCAGGCCGATTTCCTTGTTGAGCAGCGTCTCGTCGTCAAAGTTCAGCTTGTCGTCGGTGAAGGCCTGGAATACGGGTGACATCAGCGACTGGTTGGCGCTGGCAGTGGTGTTTACGCCGCCGGGCTTCTGGCTGCTGGCGACGGTCGCGTAGAGCATTGTATTGTCGCTGACGGAATAGCGTGCGCTCAGCTCCCCGTCCCACAGGGTGTTGCTGTTGTCGCTGCTGAAGGCATTGGAGTCGCTGTAGTCGTCCTCGAAGCGTTCCAGGCGCAGCCCCGCTATCAGCGTGAGCTGTTCGGTGAGGGCGTATTGGTACTCTCCATACACGGCGTAGCGATCCGTATCGTAGTCGCTGTCGGAGGCCGAGTCGCCGTACCAGACGCTGGGACGCTGGTAGTCCAGGCTTTCACTACTGGTGTTGGCATACACGCCAACCAGGTAGCGGTTGCCAGCGCTGGCGGAACTGTTGTCAGCGCCCAGCAAGCGGACGTCGGCGATGTACCTGTCGCGCTTGCGGTCGAATATTTCCTGCGTGGTATCGTTGCCGGAAGAACAGGCAAAACGCACGCAGAATGCGTCTGACACCCAGTCGGCATCAAAGCTCTGGTGCAGGTCGGCGTTGAGGTAACTGAGGGAGGCGGCGATGGCGTGGTTATCATTGAGCGTCCAGTCACCGGCGCCGGTAACCGTGGCGAGCTTCTGGCTATCCTCTCCCGGCTGGTCTGAATTGGTGGTGCGATTATTGTCCAGCGACCAGGGGTCGTAGCCGTTGTTCGCATCGAAGTACGACGCACTGAACTCGTACTGCGTTGACTCCGTCGGCGTCCAGCGCACGCGGCCGCGACTGGTGAGTTCGTCGATGTTGTTGGTGTTGTCGCTGCCTTGTTGCTCATTGTCGATGTAGCCATCGCTGTTATTCTGCTGCACGGCCAGGCGTGCGCTGAGCGTGTCGTTCAACGGGCCGCTGAGTACCAGTCCAAGGTTATTGCTTGCATAGTTCCCCACGCCGCCGGAAAGCGCGCCCTCGAAATTCTCCGTGGGTGCATTCGAGCGCATAAATATCATGCCGGCGTGGCCGCTGGCGCCGAAGCGGGTGCCTTGCGGCCCGCGCAATACTTCGACCTGGTTGATATCGAACAGCATGCCGGCATTTGCCGTGTCGCCCAATTCCAGGTCGTCCAGCATCACACCCACGGCGGGGTAGTACTTTGGATCGTAGTATTGCTCAAGGTCGCCAACTCCGCGTATTTGCACAAAGCGGGCGCGTGAGGCACCAGCCGCCCAGTTGACATTGGGGACGGCGTTGAGGATATCCTGCAGGTGTTGCGCCGCCCGTTCGGTGATCGTGCTTTCAGGCAACACGGAAATGCTGCCGATCGCATCCATCAACGGCGTGTCGCGGAATTTCGCAGTGACGACAACTTCCTCCAGGCTTATGCCCTGTGTGGAGAGCTGTGCCGACAGGCCAGGGGTGGAAAGAAACAGGCCTGCCGCAGCCGACAGGGCCAGGGGCAGGCGAGGGATTGTTAACATGGTGAGCCTCTCGTAAAAAGTAAGAGACCCGGAGAACGACGCTAGATCGGTAGTACAGCACCTATTCCTACGCCGGTATTAACCGGATCAGGTTCAAGGGTTCGTTTGTTGCAGCAACAAACATCTCAGGCCGTAGCCACCCCTTAGGATTGAGGCCGGTAGTATAGTGACCGGTGAGACAAATGCAAAGCCGCTTGTAAGCAAGCTGGATTTGGCCGGTGCAGGCGCGTTGGAATTCGCTGAATAACGCCCGGAGTCTGCGGCATTAGCATAACGATTGGAGGATCTCGTGACATTGAAGCACTTCACCGATGCAGACTGCCTGGCGCTGGTGGAACGTTCACCTGCGGCGGTAGCAAGGCACGACCAGGCGGCATGGATGCAGCTTTTTGCCCGCTACAGCCTGGTGGAAGATCCGGTGGGCTCAGCGCCGCACATTAACGGCATTTTCGACGCAAGCTCGGGCTATCGCTCGGCGGATCGGTTGCGTCGCTTCTATGGGACGTTTATCGCACCGAATGCGATTCAATTCCATGTTGATCGGGACATCGTGTGTGGCCTGCATGTTGTAAGGGACCTCACGATTGAGATCACGATGGCGCCGCTCGTGGTGGTTCGTGTTCCGATGCATCTGCTGTATGAACTCACCATAGAAGACGATGAACTGAAAATTTTTCGCCTCGCCGCGCACTGGGAATTGCGGCCTATGCTGCGCCAGCAAATGACAGCGGGTTGGCGTTCCCTGAAAGTGGGAAATGCCGCCGCTGCACGCATGGTTCGGCACCAGGGACTGGCCGGTATCGCGGGTTTTATGCGTGCGCTGCACAGTGTAGGAGCAGCGGGCAAAGTACAGGCAGAACGGTTCGCCCGGTACTTCAATGCCGGTGATGCAGACGCGCTGGCAAGCCTGTTCGCAGTGCCCGACATCCTGATTGCATTTCCGTACGCGGGGCGTCAACTCTCTATCACCGACTGCGCGAGACTGGGTGGCGAGTTGAGTTTCAGCAAGTTGCTGGCAGCGGGAAATATGGTCTCAGCGACGGTGGATTACAATCGCTCAGGCAACCGCATTCAGGGCGTGATGTTCTTCGAGCTCGAGACTCAGCGCTTGCGGATTGTCGCAGCGACCGGTTATTGGCCTTCACCATGGAATGCTGTTGAGCCTGAAAATTGCTAACGTCGCAATTCGAGGGCGGTGATCCGGCAGGGTGACCCTGTGGGCAAAGCGCTTTGGCGTGTGGGATTTGCGCGTATGAGGCCGTATAATCGCGGCTCCCATCTTTGACACACCGGACACCCATGACCGTACGCACCCGTGTTGCGCCGTCTCCCACTGGCGATCCCCACGTCGGCACTGCTTATATCGCCCTGTTCAACCTGTGTTTTGCGCGCGCCCACGGCGGCCAGTTTCTATTGCGCATCGAGGACACTGACCAGGCGCGCAGCACGCCCGACTCCGAACAGGCGATTCTGGACTCGTTGCGCTGGCTCGGCCTGGAGTGGGACGAGGGCCCGGATGTCGGTGGTCCGCATGGGCCCTATCGCCAGAGCGAGAGAATGGCGATATACAGTGACTACGCATGGCAGTTGGTGGAGGCGGGCAAGGCTTTTGTCTGCTATCGGACCGAGCTGGAATTGCAGGAGTTGCGCGAGACACGCCGCGCTGCCGGTAACAGCACTGCGCTCAAGCCCTCTGACTTGCGCCTCGATGATGAGGAAGTTGCACGCCGTCGCGCGGCTGGCCACAGCTTCGTAATACGCATGATCGTGCCGGAGGACGAAGGCAGTTGTGCGATCGACGATATGTTGCGCGGCACCATCCATCTTGAGTGGAGCATGGTGGATGCACAGATCCTGCTGAAGTCCGACGGTATGCCGACCTATCACCTCGCCAATGTGGTGGATGATCACCTGATGGAGATTACCCACGTGCTGCGCGGCGAGGAATGGATCAACTCCGCACCCAAACACAAACTATTGTACGAGTATTTTGGCTGGACGATGCCGCAGCTCTGCCATCTGCCTCTGCTGCGCAACCCGGACAAGTCCAAGCTGAGTAAACGCAAAAACCCGACCAGTATCCTGTACTACCAACGCATGGGGTATCTCCCCGAGGCCCTGCTCAACTATCTGGGCCGTATGGGATGGTCCATGCCGGATGAGCGTGAAAAGTTCACTCTGCGTGATATGGTGGAGCAGTTTGATATTCACCGCGTCTCACTCGGCGGCCCGATCTTCGACATGGAAAAGCTCAGTTGGCTGAACGGGCTGTGGATACGCGAGGAGTTGGATGAATCCCAGTTGGCGCAGCGACTGGTGGAGTGGGCTTACAATCACGACAAGCTGATGCAGGTGCTTCCTCACGTCCATAAACGCATGGAGACGTTGAGCGATTTTGCGCCGCTGGCAAGCTTCCTGGTGTCTGGTACGTTGCAAATCAACGAAGAGAGTTTTGCGTCTGTGCCAGGCGCGCGCGAGGTTACCGTAAGGAATATGCAATTCGCGCTCTGGCGACTGGAAGCGTTGCGCCACTGGACGCGGGACACCGTCTGGCATGAGTTGAAGGGCCTGTCAGATGCGCTGGGCGTCAAAGTGAAGGACTTTATCGCGCCGCTGTTTATTGCCATCGCCGGCACCAGTGCCTCTATCTCCGTGGTGGACTCCATGGCGCTGCTGGGTCCTGATATGAGTCGCGCGCGTATCCGCCATGCGATAGACGTTTTGGGTGGCGTATCCAAGAAGGGCTTGAAGCAATTGGAGAAGGATTACCAGGGATTGAGCGAATCGTAGGTGTTGGCGCGCACTCGCGCGATTACCATGATCGCGTTAGTGTTGCACGCAACAACAGCAAACCAGTACTCACTGATTCATGGCTGGGATTAATCAGTGGATGGACTTTAGTGATGGTGTCCGCCGGGGCCATGAACATGCCCGTGAGCCAATTCCTCCGCGCTGGCGTTTCTTACGTCCAAAATCTCAATGTCAAAGGTGAGGGTCTGGCCCGCCAGAGGATGGTTCGTGTCGATATCGGCTGAATGCCTCCCGGCTTTGATGACGGTGACGGTCCGCATACCCTCGCTGGTACTGAGCTGCACCACTGCGCCGGGGGCCAGCTTGCCGTTGAATGCCAGGTGTTTTATCGGTACACGCTGGACCCTGTCGGAATCTCGCAAGCCGTAAGCGTCTTCGGGCATGATTGTGGCGCTGAAGCTGTCGCCGCTGACTCGTCCGGTCATCGCAGCCTCCATGCCCGGAATGATGTTGCGGGCTCCGTGCAAATACACTGCCGGGGTTCCCCCGCGAGAGGATTCCAACTCCTTGCCCGAATCGTCGCGCAGAGTGTAATGAAAACTGACTACGGTTTCCGCTGCAATTTGCACTTCCTGTCTCCTTCGCCGTGCGCAGCGCAGATAGTAAAGGCTGGAGGCTCAAAGTCCTAGTCCCCTATCGCACAGGCAAAGCGCTCGGTTGGCGGGGGTTTAACCTGATGCACTCGTGGAATCGCTCTAGGTTTTGCAAAGTGTGAGCATTCTCGCACGCCCGGCTGTTTGGACCAGATTCGTCTTTGAAGGCATTGCGAATTGGCATTACAATCGACAAGTGTTTGGTGCGAAGCGCGCCCTGTATCTGTTTACCACGACAATCCGGATCATAGACTGGCATTTGTGATCTGTGGATAACTGGCATACCGCCATTAGCGTTGGGTTTATTATTGGCTAATAGCTTGCTCAGTGGACATTTAAAATGAAGAAATTGTTTTTGCACATTGGATTGGGAAAAACTGGATCCTCTGCGCTTCAATCCTGGCTTTCCTTGAACGCCGAGGCCTTCTCAAAGCAGGGCGTTGATTATGCCGACCTTGTACCTCAGGCAAAGACGGGCGAAGTGTCTTCAGGCAATGGATATCCCCTGCACAAAGCGTGTGTCAATCAGGATTTCGAGGAAGTTGAGCGTTTGCTCAACACCACCTACTTTTTTAACCGCCGTAATCACGTGGCTCTGGTTAGCTGTGAATTGTTTCAGGGCCTCCGGATGCCATTGCTCGAAAAACTTAACGATACCTTCATTAAATGCGATATCGATGTAACGGTGATCGTGTACGTTCGCAGTATTTATGAACAGTTGTATTCAACTTACCTGCAGGGCATCAAGCGATCGTCCATCGCACATCGCTTCGGCGAAGATGGCTCGGATTTAGTCATGGCCAGATCAGTGCAATTTTTGAAGAAGTTTGTAACTGTATTTGGAGACAGGGTGTTCGCTGTTAACTATGACGATGCGAAGGATGATATCTATGCCTCTATGACTGGTATCATCGGGGTCGAGAAAAACGGGCTAAAGCCGCTGAAGAAAAAAGTTAACAGAAGTTTGACTCTGGAAGAAGCTGAAGTACTCAGGCGAATGAACGGTTTGCATGGGGGTGTGTTTGCGACGAGTCTTTCTGACTTTGTTGTAAAGTTGTCTCCGAATGTCGATACGCCTGTGTATTACGATCCGAGTCTGGTGCGTAAGGTAAAAGCTGCAACAAAAGAGGATTTGCTCTGGGTTAACGAGCATTTCAAATTGTCCAGCCCACTGGTCTCAGACTATTACGACGGTCGTTCGCAAACAAAGCCCATATCCCTCACTCGCGATTCGTACCAGCCAGTCATACAGTGGGCCAGGGAGTTTGATTCAGGTCCGGAAAAACGCCAGGAATTCGCCGCTTTTCTACGAGATCTAACGGTGCATATGTTGGATGTCTCCGTCGATGACGCAATTGCGGTGAAGGAAGTACTCCAGAAGGTTCAGTTACTGCTTGAGAAGGAGCTTGAAGAAGAGCGTTTGCAAGAAGCGGCACAACTTGCCCAACAACGCACTGCTCAAGGCGCACTGCGACCTAATGCGCCAAAGACTGGTCAAGGTAGCCTGGCAATTAAGCCCGCTCCAGCAGCGCAGCCCATATTCAAGCCGAATAATGAACCACCCATACACCTGATAACGTATTTCTATGACACCGAGGTAATCAATCCAGAAGAGGGATTTCTCATTGATTCCAGGTTTAAAAAGTGGTTGGAATCCCTACAAAAGTATGCGGTCGGCGGCATCGTGAATCCAATACAGAGAATCCACAGGCTGCGTGGCGATAATCCCATCACCTCTGCTGAAAGATACGTTATGGCGGGCTATACGCTGGTCAAATTGGACGATACGGAAGAAGTGATGTCACTTGCTCGCACATGCCCGCTATTGGAAGTTGGTATCTTTCTCGAAATCTCTCGAATAGTTAACCTGTTTCCCATGGGGCCAGCTGCCGCCGCGTTGGGGAAAGTTCGCAATTGAACTGACCGACTTCCGCGCAGTGCGTTGATTCCCGGATGAGTGTTTTAGTATTCGTGGACTCAGGCTTTCATTGATAAGCTGCCCGCAAGCAATGCCTGTCTCCGCTGCTTTTAAGCTGCTTGTTGTAAATGTTTTTTGTGCTGCGCAAATCCATGAGCTATACACAGCCTGATATGGGCTCTCCACAAGAAAATGCTTGATTTGGAGGACCTGCAGCTCACACATTCCGAAGTTTGAACTGAGAGTTGGAGTCAAAGTGACAAAGAAAAAGGACGTGCCAGAGGCAGGCGGCTTGCCCGAAGCGATTAGTCAGGACGTTGCCCAGCTCATCAATCACTTGCGCTGTAGCAACGCGCCGGATGAGGTGCTCGCCGAGGCAACCGGGTATATTCGCCAGGCGTTGGAGACTCTGAATCCCTGGTTGCAGCGAGGAGACGGTTGGTCGACAGTTTCTATTGCCGGTCAGATGGCAGGGATGGCCTGGCGCGAAGATGACATCACCTCAGTAATGCCCTATAGCCCGGTAAGCGGAAAGCGAAACGCCATTGCGCCGCCGCTGAAACTGTGGAAGTTCAGCGATAATGAAGTGCGTGGTGAGGCGCTTTTCTCGTCCACTTATGCCGGACCCCCGAATGCGGTTCACGGAGGGATTATTGCCGCGGTGTTCGACGAAATCCTCGCTATGGCTAACGTGATATCCGGTAATGCGGGGTTTACAGGCACACTGACGATCAAGTACCACGACAAGACGCCTTTAAATACCCCCATCGAATTACGGGGCGTGAATGTCCGACAGGACGGTCGGAAACAACACAGTCGGGGTGAAATGCGAGTTAACGGAAAGGTTACTGCGACCGCAGAAGGTCTGTTTATTTCTGCCACCAGGCCAGCGAATTAGTTCGTTGATGTGTCCCGGTGATCGGGCTTCTGCTGCTAATGCTTTCTCAGTGCCACTCCCGCGAGCACAGCTGTTACACTTTCAAAAACTATCGCCCCGTAGGTGTAGGATGCCACTGGATCGCTGCTCATGGCCGTCGAGTACAGTCGAGCCAGGGCAAGTCCACCGACCAGAAGCAATAGCGAGGTCAACGCAGGGCGATAGAACTCAGTTCGCAATGCTCCGAGTAGGCAAAATATTCCGAAACCTGTCTGCAATCCACCGTACATTGCGCCGATCTCGGCATACGCATCACCCGTGGCCATCGTCAGGCCGGCATAGCCCGCTGGTAGATTTGGTGAATAGAGGCACGCCAATCCATAACCAATAAAGACGAAAGCGGAAATCCAGAGTATCGCTTTTCCTAACATGAGCATCTCCCTACAGCTTCCAACACCTGATCACAGTCGGGCCAGCATACCTAAGTGCCCCTCACACATGGAAGTGCGAATAAGCGGTTGGAGCCTGACCGCATGGGCGCGCCTACATCTTGTTGCTTGCCGGGACGCCCCGTCGTCGCAGTTGACATGTGCACTGGCTATCACTAAAATGCGCAGCTTCTTGTGGATCTTGCTGAATCAAAAGTTCAATTTGATCAATAAGTTAGAGCAGAATCCGGGGCTATAGCTCAGCTGGGAGAGCGCAACACTGGCAGTGTTGAGGTCAGCGGTTCGATCCCGCTTAGCTCCACCAATTTTGAACGCAGCATTGGCAATCAAGAGGCTACCTTCGGGTAGCCTTTTTTTGTTCTCTCTCCAGAATATGTCTTCAGCACCGCGTGTAATCGTTACGCCGATTTAGCTGTCGCGTTTGAATCCGGGTCGCACAAGCTGAATATCGGCAATGAACCTATGAGTCAATTCTTCAGTGAATCCTGGTCATAGAATAAATAACCCTAAGAAAGTTTGTTCAAATAGCAGTGCTGCAATTCATCAGGGCGCAAGGAAGTATCCGCTCGAAGCCGCGGCATGGCAGGCTCGGGTGACTCACCCGCGCGCATTCCTGCAGGCCAGGTCACCAGAAGGTACCTTAATGCTGCAAAAGTGCGGGAAATGCTTGCGAATTGACATGATGTGCTGTTTAGATATCATCCTGCCCCGACGGAGAATGTATGCATGGTAGCCGTTTAAAGCGCTGCTTGATGCAACCAGCTATTTTTATGTAGCAACAGGTCAGTGGGCGATAGTGTCGCTGCCCGGAAAAGCGGCGCATTTTTTTTCAATCACAGGCAGTACAGTGAGGATTTCAGAGAAAGCCTATAATAGAACGGCCTGGTTAACATAGTTGCGGTAGCGGAAGAGGTGGTGCAGGTGTTTTACGATGGCATCATTTATTTGATAATGAATCGCTCTGTTGTGCAGTGTGTCAGTTTGCGTAAAGCAGCTGTGAATCGAAAGGTCGAGTGTTCCCAAAAGTTGTGTCATTCGATAGACACTTGAACGCTCTTCACAGACGGGAGTCAACAGCAGGGTTTTAGGAGCCAGCTCCAAACCTTTTATGGATGCCAGTATGTAACTTGCCGCAATCTTGCACTGGGATGGTTCGGCTGGTCGCTGGAGGGTTTGGGACTGTAAGAGAGTGTCAGCCACACAATGCAGTGTACGGTGCTTGTTGCGTTGCTAAGCAGGGCAATGTTTTTGCACCAAAAGTCTTAGAAATTTAGGGTTAGAAAAGAGGTTACTGTGCTAATGCTATCACCCAGGAATCGAAAGCTTCGATATTTTCAAGTAAGAGCCACAAATGCGTATTGGCTATTGAGGCAGGGGAGGTTCAGGCAGTTCTTGGTACATCTCAAAAGCGAAGTCGATATTCAGCTGGATATCGTGCGTAACCGTGTAAATAGCTATGCTGAAGCGGGAGTCCAATCCAGGCTCGGTTCTGATTCGCAAGGAGGTGTCCAAAACGCGCCTGTTGCAGTTCCTGATCTTGATTCAGAGTACATCGACAGACGAAAGATCCAGCCGCCGAGCTACAGGCCCACGATTTTCAAGCTTGCTGCTCCCGTTAGCATGCGGGCTGACGCAAGCGTGGTGAGAGATGAATTGCGAACAATTCTTTCCTCCTTCAATGTTCGTGAAAGAGGGTAGTACGTGATGTCGGATACCGTAAGAATCACCGCCTTAACCGTTACATTCAATGGAATGGCGTTTGTCGAGACTTTTTTCAAATCGCTATTCGCGGTTGATCAGCGTGACGTAGTGCTAGAAGTTATGTTGATCGATAATGGGTCAACCGATGGCACCGTCGATTGGGTAAGAGGCAATTTTCCACAGGTTCGAGTCATCGAGAATGATGAGAACAATTATGCCAGGGCATTGAACATCGGGATTGCCAACTCAACAGGCGACTATGTTGTTATCACCAATAATGATGCCACTGTTCACCCTGACTGGTTGCAGGGGTTTCTGACCGTTTTCAAGCAGGATGAAAAAATCGGCGCAGTACAAAGCAAGATATATTTCGCCGACTCAAACAAAATCAATAGTGTAGGTGTGCAGGAAGTCGAGCACTTCTATTTTAGTGATATCGGTTTTGATACAGAAGATTCCGTGCGCTATTCCAAAGCGCGTGAGCGCGAGTACGTCACAGGCGGATCCGTAATGTTTCGGAGGGCCTGCCTTGAGGATGTCGGTCCCTGGGATGAAGATTTCATTATGTTTATGGAAGATGTCGATTACAGTGCGCGATGTCGGGAACGGGGTTGGAAACTGTGGTATTCACCGGCTAGTGTGCTGTATCACCAGTACCACGGTAGTACGTCTCAGGCACTTTGCGAATACTTCTGTACACGCAATCGATTTTTCTTCGTTGCCAAGCACTTTCCCCTGGAATTGGCTGCGTGCATCCCGACTTCTCACTTTTTTAAGAAGGGCGAGCTTGATCACCTCTACCGTTCGCTCCTTCACAGCGTACAGAAGATGTGTGCCTGTCAGGACACCCAAACCGTCAAGGAAGTACTCAGGAGCCTCAGGGATTGTCTTCCCGGAGTTTATCGGTGATGTCGGTACTTATATGTTTTTTTCGCATCTGGAAGTGCTGTTAGGGCTGCGCAAAATTCGGGTCGGGATTTACGATCACGCCGGACACTTTGCTGGTGGCGGTCAGCGCTATGTCGCGGAAATGGCTGCCATGATGCAGGATCGCTACGATGTCGGTTACATATTCAATAACGATGTCGAGCTGAGTGAATACAAGGATTGGTTTGATCTGGATCTAAGCAAGTGCACGATGAAGATCATTAAAATCCCGTTTTTTGAAGACAGAAACCGCTACACGGCCGATGAGGGTATGGTGTTGGGAGAGCGCACCAATCCATTCGATATCATTAGCAGGGAAACGTTGAACTACGACATATTCATCAACGCCAACATGCTGGGTAAGTTGAATCCGTTGTCACCTGTTTCCATCTTTATCTGCCATTTCCCGGATCAGGAGCGAACACGCTTTTTCCAGGTTCATAGGTATGATCACCTTGTTATCAATGGAGACTACACCGGAGAGTGGGTAAGGCGACGCTGGAATATGGAGCCGACCACTAAGCTCTATCCCCCGGTGAATATGTATAATCCCCGCAGCAATCCGGATGATAAAGAGAAAATTATTCTTTCCGTGTCACGCTTTGAGATAAGCGGTAGTAAAAAGCAGGTAGAAATGATTGACACGTTTTCAGAGATGACTCGCCGCTACCCGGAAGAGACGAGTGGATGGAGGTTGATGTTGATTGGCGGCAGCACTCCTGGAAACACCTATCTTGCAGACGTGGACGAAGCTATCGCCCGTGGCCACGGAAATATTGAGTACAAGGCCAATGCCGCTGTAAGTGAAATCAAGGATTATTATCGACGCGCTTCAATTTTTTGGCACGCGTGTGGATTGAACGAGGACAGGCCTGAGCGCGTGGAGCATTTTGGTATGACCACGGTTGAGGCCATGCAGAATTGTTGTGTGCCCATTGTCATCGATGGCGGCGGGCAACGAGAGATCGTCGAGCACGGGGATTCCGGTTTTCGCTTCGCTACTCTCGATGAGCTGATGGCGCTCAGTCTCGCCGTAATGGGTGATCGCTATCAGTGTCGGCGTATGGCGGAACGAGCTTATCGAAGAAGTCGCCTGTTCAGTCAATCAGTTTTCAGGGAGCATCTGGAACGATTGCTGGCTGAAGCAGAGCTGCAGTTGCTCGGCCATGACATGCTGCCCAAGCCCGATGCCAGAGCCGTTGCATAGCAGGGTTGGGCCAGTTGTTACCTTGTGCAGCTGATATTCAATGCTAAAGCGTTGCGTCCACCTGTAACTGGCGTCGGCAACTATACCTATCATCTCCTCGAGCAGTATTTGCAGGGGCGTTATGCTGTAGATGAGGTGTATTGCTTCAGCGGCACGCACTGGCTGACCGGTAGTCAGCAATTGGCTATCACTGCCGACATCAGAACTCGACGTGAAACCAGTGCCGCACGAAGCCTGAATGGCGCGGTTGCACAAATCCGCGAAGCGATTGGCAAAATTCAGGCGTCCTCAGCCTGTTTTCATTTGCAATGGATGAACGGTTCAAATCGACTGCGAATGCGATACAGGGTGCCGTGTACCATGAGACCAACTACATACTGAGGCCTTATTCTGGCCCCTGTGTGACAACGGTGCACGACCTGTCCTACCTCCGATATCCTCAGTACCATTCAGATCATCTGGTCGATTGGCTGGCACACGGCTTGCCGAAATCCCTCGATCGCGCAGACTGTATATTGACGGTATCAAATATAGTGCGTGACGAGTTGATCGAACATTTTGGCATCCCCGAGCAGAAAGTGCGGAGTGTTTACTCCGGTGTTGAAGCCTGCTACCGACCTCGTTCCGAAGATCAGACCTGCACCGTGTTAACAGCGCTGGGCTTGCGCCATAAGCAATATGTCCTGCTGACAGCGACGCTTGAGCCGCGCAAGGGTATCGATGTATTGCTGGATGCGTGGAGCCTGCTGCCTGAATCGCTGCGCCGTGATATTCCGCTGGTACTGACCGGTTCGCCTGGATGGCGCAATGAGGCGCTGATGACGAAACTGGCGGCGCTGATGGCGGAGGGCACCGTGCGCTATTTGGGCTATGTTCCAGCGGATGTACTTTCAGTGTTGTTTTCAGGTGCCGCTGTATTCTGCTATCCGTCTGTGTATGAAGGATTCGGATTGCCGGTACTGGATGCGATGAGCAGTGGAGTGCCGGTGATTTGCCGGGCTGGAACTTCCATGGCTGAGTTTTCGCAGGGCGCGTGTGTGCTTTGTAATACCGGTGAGCCCGAGGAGTTGGCCTTCAATCTTGAAAGCTTACTGTGTAGCCAGTCGCTGCGCGATCATTGGGCCGAGAAAGGGGAGCGGCAGGCGGCACTGTTTTCATGGGAGCGCTGCGCCGCGGAAACTGCGGAGATCTATCGAGAGGTCTCATAGCTGCAGCAGAAATTTGCGCAGATTTGCCAGCGTGGCACGGTGCGGCACCGATCAGGTCGTGATGATCAATCGAAGCGCCTGTAGATTCAAGCTGGCGTGTTGAATATGAATCGCGCATTCCTCTATACGGTAGTTGAGGTGGTCGAGTTCTTCCTGGCGAATGGAAGGGTTCACGGTTCGCAGGGCAGAGAGACGATCAAATTCCGCCCCCAGGTCGGCGCGCATGTTCTGCTCCGCGTTGCTCCGTATGTCCTGTAGTCGAGTCTCGGCTTGCGTTGATGCCAGCGCTATTTTGGCTTCCACTTCCGCACCAACCTGCTTGATAATTGCCAGAGCAGTTGATTTTTTTACGTGTTGGATCAAATTGTTAAGCCGCTCGTGAGGAACCAGTTCCGCAAGATTTTTCCCGCGCGCATCCACCAGTAAGCGCAGCGGCCAGAGCGGGAGAAATCTGTCCAGTTGCAGGCTTTTGGGAGCGACACAATTGATGGTATAGATCACTTCAAGCAACAGGGTTCCGGGTGCCACGCCATTGAGTTTGATAGTGCCTAGCGCAGCGTTACCAAGTTCCGTCGCTTGCACCATCTCCATGGCCTCCAGCACCATGGGATGCTCCCATGTCAGGAATTCCATGTCTTCACGCGCCAGGGCTTTCTCGCGGCTGAAGGTGACCGTGGTGCCGTCCTCCCGCAGTCCGGGAAAATACCCTGTCAGCATGTGTTCCGAGGGGCGCAGGATCAGCGTGCGCTCTGAGTGATATTCCTGGTCTACACCGAATGTTTCGCATACCGCTTCCAGGTAGTTCATCAGGTCGTCATTGGATTCGGCAACAACGATTTCGTCGATCAGTGACTTTGCGATTTCAGGCTTGCAGGAATTTCGTTCCAGCAGCCGATCGCGACCTTCACGCAATTCCTGCCGGGTTTTTGCGGTAAATTCAGCGCTGTCTGCCAGTAAGCTATCGAACAGCGCTGTGCGTTCGAGTAATTGCGGCAGCAAGCGCTCACGGAAGGTTTCGAAAATCATGTATCCCGCAGAACAGCTTTCACGAAACACGTTCAATCCGCGGTCATACCATTCGAAGAGCGACTGCTGGGCCGTATGCTCCAGATAGGGGACATGGATATCGACATTGTTTTCCTGTCCAATGCGATCAAGCCTGCCTATACGTTGTTCGAGCAAGTCCGGGTTCATCGGCAAATCGAACAGTATCAGGTGATGTGCGAATTGAAAGTTGCGTCCTTCACTGCCGATTTCAGAGCATACCAGGGTCTGTGCGCCGTTAATTTCATCGGCAAAATACGCGGCAGCGCGGTCCCTCTCTATAATCGACAGGTCTTCGTAAAACGCACTTGAGCGGATGCCTGCTCGCAAATGCAAGTGGTGTTCCAGCGCCACTGCCGTCGCAGCATGTGCACAGATCACCAGCACCTTGGCGGGTCGCAATCGTTTCAGTGTTTGCTCCAGCCAGGTAACCCGCGGATCGAACGACAACCAGGTGTCGTCAACATAGGGAAGTTCAGGGTACAGCTTCTCTTTCAGATCCACCTGCGCGTGTGTGTACTGCTCGGGTGCTGGCAGTGGGTAATGATGCAGTACGCGTTGCGGAAAGCCGGCGACAGCTGCCCTGGTATTTCTGAACAGAACACGCCCGGTGCCGTGGCGATCGAGTATCTGGTCGATAATGGTTGCCGCGGGCGCGCCAGGATCGATGCCAGCCGGCAATTCCTCGACGGCGACTCCCGATTCCAGGGCATCTGCCAACTCACTCCACTGGCGGTAGCGTTGCTCATCCTCCCGAAATTGCTGCAGGTCGTGAAATCGCGCGGGGTCCAGCAGGCGCAAACGCGCAAAGTGACTTTCCTGGCCAATTTGTTCCGGGGTGGCGGTTAGCAACAGCAGTCCCGCAGTCTGTTGCGAGAGCGCCTCAACAAACCGGTAGTCAGCTCCGGCGGCCTCTGGCGACCAGTGCAAGTGATGGGCTTCGTCAATGGCCACCAGATCCCAGTTGGCTGCCAGGGCCTGGGCCTGCGCCTCGGGAAAAGACACGAACACGTCGAGGCTGCTCAGTATCAGTTGTTCCGACTCGAAGGGATTTTCACCGACGTTTTCCAGCAGTCGCTCTTGGTCAAACAGCGAGAAATGCAAATTAAAGCGCCGCAGCATTTCCACCAGCCACTGGTGTAACAGGCTGGCAGGTACCAGCACCAGTATGCGTGAGGCGCGTCCCGTGAGTATCTGTTGCTGTATGATCATGCCTGCTTCAATGGTCTTGCCGAGCCCGACTTCATCGGCCAGCAATACCCGCGGCGCGTGCCGCTGGCTGACTTCATTGGCGATGTAGATCTGGTGCGGTAGCAAGCTGGTACGCGATCCTCTCAGCCCGCGGACCGGCGAGCGCTGGAGCGCATCTGCATGTGCCAAGGTGGCAACGCGCAGCGCAAATTCGCCGTGTTTGTCGAAATGCCCATTGAGCAGGCGTTGTAGCGGGGTGGTTAGCTGGATAAACGCATCCAGTTCAAGTTCTGAAACGACCAATTCCTGTTCGTGGTGATCCCTGCCCACATAGAGCAGTAGCCCCTGTTGCTCCCTTACTTCGGTGACCAGAACTTCCACTTGGCTGACTGTGGAGATGCGGTCTCCTGCTTTGAAGCGCAACCGGGTGAGCGGTGCATTCTCGATGGCGTAGGTGCGTTCTTCGCCTACAGCAGGAAATGCAAGTGTAACCCGACGGCCCTCCAGATCAACGACAATACCAAGTCCCAGTTGGGCGTCTGCATGGCTGACCCAACGTTGTCCGACAATGTAATCCATCAGTAAAAAATGCCTTTGTTTATGCGGCGTAGTGCGTTTTCAAACGGGGGCAGTTTAGCACCGAAAGAATCAGGAAGCTTGGACATCATGCGTGACATTATGGAGCATCGGCGACCCAGCGCTTCTGCTTCTGCGCGACTGATCACGCGCGTCAATTGACTTCGCTGTTGATGGCTAAGCAGCCTCGAAAAAAAGACGCATACTGTTGGCATGGACCTGTTGTAACAATTCCTCCACGTCCAATGACTTGATCACTGCCACTGCCTCAGCGATAAATGGGAGGAAGTAAGGTGCGTTGGCTTTGCCGCGATAGGGTACTGGCGTTAAATACGGTGCATCCGTTTCCAGTACCAGTTGCTGCAATGGCGTGGCTGCTACAACCTGTCGTACATTCTCGGCCCGGTTGAAAGTGGTGATTCCGTTGAAGCCGAGCATAAAGCCTTCCCCGAGACAAAACTCTGCTAATTCCAGGCTTGAGGTAAAACTGTGAATGACGCCCTTGCGAGAGAGCGTACTGCTGTAGTTGCGCAGGATGTCGCGTGTGTCATCGTCCGCCTCGCGAGTATGGATAACAACCGGCAAGTCCAAATCAACGGCGGTCTGCGGTTGCTGCTCGAAAGCCCTGCGTTGCACAGCGCGGTCGGCGTGGTCGTAATGGTAGTCCAGGCCGATTTCCCCGATAGCAACAATCCGCGCGTCTGCCGCATTCATGCGAATGATCGCGTCGACCTCAGGCGAATAGGTAGTCGCGTCATGTGGATGGATGCCCTGTGTCCCCCAGACATACTGCGATGATCGGGCAAGTTCCAGGACTCGGTGCAAATTATCCTTTGATACGGCAATGGTGATAATCCGTTCAACACCCGCCCCAAGCGATTTTTCCAGCGTGGCATCAAGTTCAGCCTGGTCGAGATAATCCAGGTGGCAGTGGGTCTCGATGATAGGGGTGTGAAAGCGCGGTATCTCACGCCGTAGTTTGTTGCTCATGGTGTCCTGCACTTGTGGGGGTGATGCTGCTCGCCGGAATCCGCTGGCGCAATTTGCGTTGTAGTGGGGTACGCAATTCGCGGATGGTACACGTGATCTGTTGTCGCAACCAGTTGTGCAACGATGAACTCGCTGTGCGCTTGTGTGTCACCAGTGCGTAATGGATATCCAGCTGCGTTTCACGCGGCATGGGTAGGCCAGTGATGCCAACAGTGGCGCCGTCCTGTTGCAGCAGGTACGCCGGCGCAGGCAGAAAGTAATCACTCAGGCGCAGCAGTTCCAGGGCGGTCAACAAATGGGATATTTCCAGTGTTGCCAG
Organism: Haliea sp.; assembly: GCA_016704305.1. Lineage (GTDB taxonomy): Bacteria > Pseudomonadota > Gammaproteobacteria > Pseudomonadales > Halieaceae > Marimicrobium. Next base: position 47,628 of record JADJAL010000026.1, read on the forward strand.
TGGGTGGTCGCTGACAGGCAGTGACGTGCCTGCATAGTGCTGGACTTCCAGTTGTTCCTGTGAAGAAGCGTACAACTTGATCAGGGGGAAGGTCGTAAGCCGCTCCCACGTAACATCACCGATTGTCAACGGGTGGTCGTCTCTGACCAGGATGGCCAGAGGGCTGTGTCCCAGTTCCTCCACCCGGTAGTCTTTGCCATAGTGGGCTTGCTTGACCTGGATAGCGAAATCGAGGTTGCCCAAAGCCAGGGCTTCCAGCGGATTTTCGATACGCGTGATAACGCGGATCTTGAGTCGCGGCGCACTGACGCTGAGTTGGGCTAAAAGCCTTGGCAACAGCGTAAGACCTACATGCTCGGACAGGGCGAGGGTGATTTCGCCTTGAACAGCACGCGGATCGAAGCCCGGTTCTGACAGCAAGTGCGAAATGTCACCGAGAATCTCACCCAGTCTGGCCGCAAGCTCAAGCGCCCTCGGCGTGGGCTGCATACCGCGACTGCTGCGGGTAAACAGCGCATCGTTGAACAGTACGCGCAGCCGTGTGAGTGTTTTGCTCATGGCCGGTTGGGTAATGAACAAGCGCTCAGCGGCGCGAGAAACGCTTCGTTCCTCCAATAAAACCTGCAATGAAATCAACAGGTTGAGATCTACCTTGTTAAATTCCCGTGTGTCCATCGCGCTATATATGAATTGAATTCATGTAATACATGTATTTAATGCATTGGAAACATATCATAGCGAAATCTACTATTAGGGCAACTCCTGCCATCGCCCCATCTTCGCGGGCGTGTTGGTGAACGCATTCGCTGCACACTGAATGGCAAACCGTCCGGTCCTTGAGAGTTGTTGAAAACCCGCCGTTGGCGGGTTTTTTTTGCGTGGAAATTAGCGTGTGGACGCGCTGTGACGAACTGCGAGCGGGCGCTAGAGCGGCTGACTTACCCCTAGACTATGAGCCGGAGTGCGACCGCGAAGCGGGTAACGTGTACATCGGTTGGCTACTGGAGTTTTGGCCTCGCTGCACCCGGCGCCCGCCGACCAAGCTTAGGTCGCGGCACTGCTGATCCCGGTCCGGGTTTGCGGATACTTCGCTTTTTGGCCTTACCGTCACTGCTGCGTTTAGTCGTGCTTTTGGCTTTGGCTTTGGCTGTGCTCGCTGGCGGCCTTTTTTTGCTGCCCGATGCGGTTTTGGCCACAGGTCTGGATTTTACGGGTGGGCGCTGGCTGGCAGGCGTTTTGGCATGTAATTTCGGGACGGCATGTTCCTGCCCACGATTGATACTGCGTGCTCGCTTGGGCGACTCAATTTTTGCCTTCGCCGTTGCTTCGGCACTCATGGTCTGCGTACCCCCCGAGTTCACCGCAGCGGCGTACAGCTCCTCATACGATGCAACCAGGCAATCGTGATAGAACTCAGGATCCGGCATGATGTCCCGATCCGCCAGCACGGACAGGGTTATTTTCCCGAAATAACTGAATACCAGATGGAAGATCCCCATGCCAGGCGTGAGAACGCCCAGGGCGTAGTAATCCACCATCCGTGCACCGGCACAATACAGTGGGAAATCCGGGCCTGGCACATTCGAAATGCAGGTCGAGATGTTCATCGGTATATGCCTGGACAGTTCATTGCGCGACCAGAACCCGGCGACTGCTTTAGAAATCACCGGAGCAAAAACGCCGGCGAGTTTCAGCGCGTCCACCATGGGGCTGGATTCGCTGCCGGCTTTGGCAACTTCTGTCGATTCCCTGATCGCGATGACGCGTGCCACAGGGTCAGCGACATCGGTGTGCAACGAGGCGAATATCGAGCCGACCTGGTTGTTTTCCTCCGTATCGCCGCGACGTGTGCGCATATTCAACGGCAGCGTAGCCGCCAATGAGCCTTGCGCAGGTGCCTCACCCTTGGCTGTGAGATAACGCAGCAGCGCGCCGCTGATGACACCCAGTGCGACATCATTGACCGTAACGCCGGTCGCGTTCTTGATGTCCTTGAAGCCATCCAGCGGAAATTCCGCTGCATCAAACACGCGGTGCGGCCCAACCGGTTTGTTGAGAATGGTTTTTGGGGCGCTGATGTCGGGTGCAGGAATCTGCTTGCGAGCGATGTCCAGCGCATATTTGCTCAGGTCGCGCGCGCTGCGCGCCGAACCGGTAATGAGTTGTACCGTATTCTTGACGCTGTTGATGGTAGCCTTGGTCAGCAGTTCGCCGACCGACGGCGTGGTGTCTACGAGGCGGGGCTCGTTCCCGGAATTGCTCGAATAATCCGGATTCGGCACCAGATCGTGCAATGCCGTCATGAAGGAGGCGCCACCGGCCCCGTCGACAAGGGAATGGTGCATCTTGGTATAGACGGCAAAGCAGCCTTTGGGAAGGTTGGGTATGTTGTCCAGACCCTCAATAATGTATGCCTCCCACAGCGGACGGGACATATCCAATGGCCGGGAGTGGAGGCGGGCGGTCTGGATGCACAACTGTCGCCAGTCACCCGGCTCGGGCAGGGCGATATGCCGCAAGTGGAATTCCACGTCGAAGTTGGCATCTTTTACCCAGTAAGGTCGGTCCAGTCCGCCGGGTACCTCGACCAGGCGCGTACGAAACAGTGGTAGATCGCCCAGGCGTCGTTCAAAACTGGCGATTACGTCCTTGAAGCGAACAAAGCCACCGGGGGCTGTGGAAGGGTCGTATATGCCCAGTCCACCCACGTGCTGCGGTGTGTTGGTCTGCTCCAGATTGACGAACGCTGAATCGAGTATTCCCAACTGTTTCATAATGTCTCTAGGCCCTCGGGCGGCAACTATTGAATTTAATTGAGAAGGTAGATCAGTCGCGTGAAATTGTCATCGTCTAATTGGCTTATGCACCGGGGTTCGGCACTTCCGCAGAGCGGCTTGCAGTCCAGCCTAGGCATTCTCCAGCACCATCAGTGCGCCGGAGGCTTTTACGGGTGAGTGCGTTTGCCATTCAATGGTCTCGGCGCAGTGGCGAGTTGCGCAGCGACTGGCCATGTCGTGGAATGTGGGACGCTCGGGATCGGCGATCACGATATGTTTCACACCGGCCTTTATGGCACGGTTTACCATATTGAATACGGGGTCGACCAGCTCGTCCCAGAAGCAGATGTCCGCAGCGATTAACATGTCGAACTGGGAGAGCTGTCGTGTGGTGAGTTTCTCGAAGGTCGACACCAGAGGGGTCGTCGCCACTCCATTCAGCGTTGCCGTGGCTTCCAGAAACGGGAAAACGTCCGGGTCCGCATCCACTGAGGTGACTTGCGAGCCAAGCGTCTTCGCGCACCAGATTCCCGAGATGCCCCAGCCGCAGCCCACGTCAATCACTGTCTTGCAATGCGCAGGGCGATGCTTGTTCAGGTAGTCGATAAGCAAAAGGCTGGATTTCCACAACTTATTGCCATGAATGGAGGGAGATATACCCTGGCGTTTCACCTGGCGGATAAGCGGATGAGCATTGGTAGGCATAGTTACGCCGCGAAAGCGGTGTCCGGTGCGTGGCTTGCTGGGTTTCAATGGATACCTCACTAATTGCCGTTGGCGTATTCACTGGCGCGAATGCGCATAGGGGCTGTTCGGATATGAGCTACAAAGCTTGGTATTGTGTCATCGTACTGCGCACCGCGCTAGCGTGCTGGCGTCCCGTGCAGGCGCTTATGGGGCACTGGCAGAGGTCGACTTGCTGCGCTACGATGGCGACAATGCTTTCTAGAGATAAGAACAGACCAATGGAGAGGTCGTCGTGATGGCTGTCAGGCAAAGTGTTGAACTGTTGGAGAAAAACAAGCCGCAGCAGGATCGGGCCAAGCGCACCTACGAAGCTATTCTCGCCGCAGCAGCTGAATTGCTGGTTGAGGTGGGTGTGGAGCGGATTTCCACCAACCTTGTAGCCGAAAGAGCGGGTATCACGGTGCCTGCGCTGTACCGCTATTTCCCCAATAAGTATGCAGTCCTGAACGCGCTTGGCGCAGTGTTGATGGATAAGCAGAATGCCGTTTTCCAGCAGTGGATGGATCACCACCTTGCAAATGGCGATCCGCAGCTCCTTGTGGATAATGTATACGAGTTACTGCAGCGCACCTATGATGTAACGCGTGAACAAATGGGTGGACTGGAGGTCGTGCAGGCGTTGCGCGCCGTGGCACCCCTGCAGGAGGTAAGGCTCGCTTCGCACAGGGTTGTGGCAAACCAGTTCGCCATGATCGTGGGGGAATTATTGGGGCGGCCCATCGATGATCTGGTCAAGACCCAGACCAGGCTCACGATCGACACCGGCTACGCGATCGTGGAGATGGCCCTGGAGGATGATTCCCTGCCTACGGAAACGCTGCTGCGCGAGGGTTCACGCATGATACAACGCTATTGGCAGGACGCTCTGTCCAGTAGTTGAGCACGTCAATCAGTCTTCACCCACGACATCATCCGCCTGCGGGCCCTTCTCACTGTCGGCCACCACGAAACTGACGCTTTGACCATCGCGCAAGCCACGTCGTCCCTCGCCGCGAATGGAACGAAAGTGGACAAAAATCTCCTCGCCGTTTTCCCTGACGATAAAGCCAAATCCCTTCGAGCTGTTGAACCACTTCACTGTGCCGCGCTCACGAATACCATGCTGGGTCGACGGGGGCTGGGCAAACGTTTCGCTCTGGGGATGGGTCGACACCTGACTGTTACGCACAATCAATGCGGTGCTGGCTGTGGCGAGAAAAAAAGCGAGAAGCAGCCGCAGATCAAAGAGCTCGCCCGATAACAGTACGGAGGTCAGCGTGGACGCTATCGTGGCGACAATGAAGCTGAGAAGCAGCTTGGCAAAAAGACCCATCGGTTTCCTCCGAATAATTTACCGTGACAGGATGGCTGGGATTGATACGCCGCGCATTCTAGCACCAATAGTGATGCGAGGCAGGTTTTACCAGTGCGGCATTGCCTGTAGCTGGACCAAACGATTGTCTACCGGGCGGTCCCAGGCGTGTTGAGGTACCGCAGGCGCTGCGGCACCGGCTCAGACCTTCTGCACGTTCTCGGCTTGAAGGCCTTTGGGACCCTCTACCAACGTGAATTCCACAGCCTGTCCCTCATTGAGTGTGCGGAAACCCTCACCCTGAATGGATCTGAAGTGAACGAAAACGTCATCTTCGCCTTCTTGTCGAGTGATGAAGCCAAACCCTTTCGCGTTGTTGAACCATTTGACCGTGCCGCTGTGTCGATCACTCATACGCTCTCCCTCGGATTAACCCATTTCTTATAGTATTTGTCAGCTGCAACCTGACACCGGTTAATGTCTGACGTCATATGTTCCCGATGCGTCGTAACTGCTCCTGCAGTGTTTCCAGCGCTTGTTCTTGCGCTTGTAATTTCTCCTGCTCCTTGTTGACGACGGCGGCTGGCGCTTTGTCGATGAAGGCTGCGTTACCCAGCTTTCCCCGCAGACGAGACACCTCGATATCCAGTTTGCTGATTTCCTTTTCCAGGCGGCTGATTTCTGCTTCCTTGTCCACCAGGCCGGCGATGGGCACAAGTATCTCCAACTCACCCGCCAGTGCCGTCGCCGCCATCGGTACTTCAGCGCCCTCCGCCAGCCAGTCGATACTGGCCAGTTTAGCCAGCTTTACAAGGTATTGCGAATTTTCCGCCAGTCTCCGCCGGTCATCGGCGCTGCCGTTGCGCAGCAATACAGTGAGTGCTTTTCCGGGTGGGATATTCATTTCCCCGCGAATATTCCTGATGCCGATGATGACAGCCTTGAGCCACTCAATATCGTCGTTCGCGCGGGTATCGATACGGCCATTGTCCGCCGTTGGATAGGGCTGCAACATTATAGTCTGGCCGGATTTCCCAGCGAGCGGGGCGACTGTTTGCCAGATCTCCTCGGTAATAAACGGCATCATCGGATGCAACAGGCGCAGCCAGGTTTCAAGTACTTGAATCAGTGTCTGGCGCGTGCCGCGCTTTGCCGCTGCGGGGGACTCTTCATCCCAGAGGATGGGTTTGGATAGCTCAAGATACCAGTCGCAGTAATCATTCCAGATGAATTCGTACAGCGCCGAGCTGGCCAGGTCGAAACGATAGTTGCTGAAGGCGCGCGCCACTTCCGCAGCCGTAGCCTGCACCCTGCCGACGATCCAGCGGTCGGCAAGGCTGAGTTCCACGGTGGACGCGCTTGCGATACCGCAGTCCTCATGCTCGCAGTTCATCAACACATAGCGCGCCGCGTTCCAGATCTTGTTGCAGAAGTTGCGGTAGCCCTCTATGCGGCCTATGTCGAACTTGATGTCCCTGCCCGTTGATGCCAGCGAGAAATAGGTGAAGCGCAGCGCATCGGTGCCATAGGACGCGATACCTTCCGGGAACTGTCGGCGCGTGGCTTTTTCGATTTTCGCCGCCAGTTGCGGCTGCATCAGGCCGGCGGTGCGCTTGGCCACCAGTTCATCCAGGGTGATGCCGTCGATCAGGTCGATGGGGTCGATCACATTGCCCTTGGATTTTGACATTTTCTGGCCTTCGGCGTCGCGCACCAGGCCGTGGACATACACGGTGTGAAAAGGCACCTCATCGCGAAAATGCAGGGTCATCATGATCATGCGGGCGACCCAGAAGAAAATAATGTCGAAACCGGTAACCAGCACGGAACTCGGGTGGAAGAGCGCCAGCTCCTCGGTCTCTTCCGGCCAACCCAATGTCGAGAACGTCCACAGCGCGGAGGAGAACCAGGTGTCGAGGACGTCCTCATCCTGGCGCAGTACAACCGCGTCGGCCAACGCGTGTTCGCCGCGCACGGCCGCCTCGCTTTCGCCGACATAGATATTGCCCTCGGCATCGTACCAGGCGGGGATACGGTGCCCCCACCACAGCTGTCGGCTGATGCACCAGTCCTGGATGTCGCGCATCCACGCAAAGTAGGTGTTCTCCCACTGCTTGGGGACGAACTGGATATCCCCGTTCTCGACCGCGGCGATGGCCGGCTTTGCCATTGCCCTGGCATCCACATACCACTGGTCGGTGAGGTAGGGCTCGATGACGACGCCGGAGCGGTCGCCGCGCGGAACTTTCAGTCGGTGCTCCTCCACCTTGTCGAGCAGGCCAAGCGCCTGCATATCGGCGACCACCTGCTGGCGCGCCGCGAATCGGTCCAGTCCCTGATACGCCAGTGGCGCGGCATCGCTGATGGCCGCATCGTCGTTGAAGATGTTGATCATCGGCAGGCCATGCCGGCGGCCAATCGCGTAATCATTGAAATCGTGGGCCGGTGTTATCTTCAGGCAACCCGTGCCGAACTCGCGGTCGACGTAGTCGTCGGCGATAACCGGAATCGTCCGATCACACAGCGGCAACTGCACCATACGTCCTATCAGGTGAGCGTAGCGTTCATCGTCCGGGTGCACGGCCACCGCGCAGTCGCCGAGCATGGTTTCCGGGCGAGTGGTCGCGACGGTCAGGTGGCCCTCGCCACCCGCCAGCGGGTAATTGAAATGCCACAGGTGGCCCTGTTCTTCCTCGGAGATCACCTCCAGGTCGGAAATGGCGGTGTGCAATGCAGGGTCCCAGTTCACCAGGCGCTGGCCACGGTAAATCAGGCCTTCCCGATAGAGTCGAATAAACACTTCCTGCACCGCGGCACTGAGCCCCGGGTCCATCGTGAAGCGCTCGCGCGACCAGTCCAGCGAGGGAGCCGAGGCGCCGCAGTTGCCGGGTGATGGTGCCGCCGGATTCCTCTTTCCACTGCCAGACTTTTTCTACAAACTTCTCGCGTCCCAGGTCGCGGCGGTTAATACCCTGCGCGGCCAACTGTCGCTCCACCACCATTTGTGTCGCGATGCCTGCGTGATCGGTGCCAACCTGCCACAACGTGTTGTAGCCCAGCATGCGATGGTAGCGAATCAGGGCGTCCATGATCGCCTCCTGAAAGCCGTGCCCCATGTGCAGGCTGCCTGTGACGTTCGGCGGTGGGATCATAATGCTGTAGGCCTTGTCGCCGCCCTGGGGCGCAAAATAGCCCTTGGCTTCCCATTCCTGGTACCAACGGGCTTCCAGTTCAGCGGGTTTGAACGTCTTATCCATAAAAGGTGAATCCGGGAATTATTTAGCGAGAAGCCAGCCCCGAAACGCGGGGCGACGCGAGCGGGGCATTATACGGTAGAGGCGTCGGTACCGGAATCGCGGCGAGCGTGATCGGGTCGGCTATTTACGTCTCTGTGCCGCCTGTGACTATCGATAGCGCCAGCACTGCATCGGCACACTCTAGAGATCGTGCTTTTCCAACTGGTAACCGCGCGCTTTGTAGAACTTCCAGGATTCGCGCAGCGCGGCAAGGCTGTCCGGCTCTTGCGTGACGACCTCGGCCACGCGCTGGAAGCGACTGAAAAATGCAGGGATGGCCAACTGCAGGTTAATCAGCAGATCGTTGTGATTCTCCGGTTCCTGACCCCAGCCGATTGCGATGGTGTCAGAGTGCTCGTGCCCGTGCAGTCCATGCGGGAGGAAGCTGGTGGAGCGGTGGGTCCACAACAGTTCGTCGAGCGCACGCGCTTGAGCTTCATCGGCAGCGTTGATAAAAATCCGATGTCCGCGTTGGAAGGCCTTGTCCGCGAGGCGAGCAGCCACGTGTAGCCGCTGCCCCGGCGCAGTGTTTTGCACTACGTAAAACCCTACCAATGTCATTGGCCGGCGCGGTCCAGCAAGTAGCGCGTGAGCAGCGCCACCGGTCGGCCCGTGGCGCCCTTGGGTGTCGCATCCCAGGCGGAGCCAGCAATATCGAGGTGTGCCCAACAGTAGTCTTCAGTAAACCGGGACAGGAAGCAGGCAGCCGTGATGCTGCCGCCGCCAGGACCGCCGATATTGGCGATGTCGGCGAAATTGCTTTTCAGTTGCTCCTGGTAGTCGTGCCACAGCGGCATGCGCCAGGCGCGGTCATGGGTCTGTGTCCCCGCCGTGAGCAGTTGCTCCGCCAGCGTGTCGTCGTTGGCGAAAAGGCCGGATGCGTGTGAGCCCAGCGCGACAACGCAGGCGCCGGTCAACGTCGCAATATCGATGACCGTCGCGGGCTTGAAACGTGCCGCGTAGGTGAGGGCATCGCACAACACCAACCTGCCTTCGGCGTCGGTGTTGAGCACCTCAATGGTTTTGCCAGACATACTGGTGACGACATCGCCAGGTTTGGTCGCGCTGCCACTTGGCATATTTTCCGCGGCGGCGACGATGCCGACCACGTTGATGGACAATCCAAGCTCCATCACCGCGCGCAGTGTGCCAAAGACACTGGCAGCGCCGCCCATGTCAAATTTCATCTCATCCATTTTGGCGCCGGGCTTCAGCGAGATGCCGCCGCTGTCAAAGGTAATGCCCTTGCCCACCAGCACATAGGGCTTGGCCGCAGCCTTGCCGCCTTTATAGTGCATCACGATAAGCTTGGCGGGCTGTTCGCTGCCGGCGGACACCGATAGCAATGCGCCCATCCCCAGTTCGCGCATTTTTTTCTCTTCCAGCACGGTCACATTCAGCTTGTCGTTAGTGCGGGCCAGCTTGCGTGCATGGCGTGACAAATACGCAGGTGTGCAGATGTTGCCCGGCAGGTTGGCGAGATTGCGCGCTTCATTGACGCCGATGCCGATTGCCCGCCCCTCGCGCAGCGCGTCGCCGGCCTTGCGCGCCCGCAGCGCGCCGCTGGTATTGACGACCAGGCGGTTCAGCTTCCAGGGCTCTTTGGGTTTGGTCAGGGTTTTGGAATAGCGGTAGGACGCCGCGACGAGGTGCCTGGCCAGGTAGGCCAGCATCCACGCGGCCTCGGTCTCATCCAGTTCCAGTGCCGCCAGATGCAATGTCGCTTCCGTGGCCTGTTTGGATTCGAGTGCACGGTACAAATGCTGGCTGAGTTTTCGCACGGCGGCGCGGTCAAATTTTTTCGCTTCGCCGCAGCCCAGTAACAGGATGCGTTTGCTGACGCCCACACCCGGCAGCATGAGGATCTCGCCCGCTTTGGCAGTGAAGTCGCCCAGGGCCAGCGCAGCGCTGATGGCGCCGGACGAGAACCGATCCAGCTCCAGCGCGGTGCCTGACAATGCCCCGCCGTGGAACAATGGCAGGATCGCGCACTGTGTGGCGGTGGATGTGACATCGACAATATCGCGTGCGATGAATGTCAAATGGGTTGTCATCACGCTTTCATGTCGGCCATGCAAACTCCTCAGCGGGGTAAAAGGCGCTAGTGTAAGTCGAGCGGTGTGCAAACTGAACTGAAAAATCCACATGCGCGCGAATAGCGCGCATTCAGAGTGCCATCAGTGGTCGCTTTTCCGGACGCTTTGGGCAACAGGATTAATTCAGTGCGCGAGAGATAGTCATGCCAGTAACGCTTGTTGCGATCCACCAGGCACCAGAGATAGCCGATGCCCAGGCAGGCGGCAGACAGCACCGCACCGCAGCAGCGCAACAGTGTTTTGCCAAATGAGGGCGGGCCGCCGCTAAAATCCACCAGCTTTATGCGCCATGCCTGCATGCCCAGCGTCTGCCCGTTTTTTAACCAGAACAGGCAGAAAAATCCGACAACACTCAATGCCGTGAGAAGCTGGACCAGATGGGCATTCAACACCTGCTGCTCACCTGCTGTGACGCGCACGACCACCATCAGCGCGATCGCATTCACCACGGCTATCAATGCCACCACAAGGAAAGTGTCATACACCATAGCGGCGAGGCGTCGCAGCAGGGACGGGGAGTTTTTTGCGGAGATTTCGGTCATGCGGGGGAGTCTAACATCTTCGCCGGGCAGTATTAACGAAAAGTAAATTGAGGGCCATTTCCGACGCGTGCTACATTGGCTGGCGATGTGCGGGGTCTCAGGCTATGAACGTGCTACTGGTGGAAGATGACAAACAAGTTGGCGATTTTATCGTCAGCGAGTTGCTTGCGACCGGCCATACCTGCACACACGCACAGGATGGCGAAGCGGGTTTTTTGGCGGCCAGCAACAGCATGTTTGACGTCATGGTGATCGATCGCATGATGCCGCGCATGGACGGATTGACGCTGATCAACACGCTGCGCGCATCGGGCGACAATACACCCGTGCTGGTGCTTAGCGCACTGGGTGATGTAACTGACCGGGTCCAGGGCCTGCAGTGTGGCGCGGATGACTACCTGGTAAAGCCGTTTGCAATGACGGAACTGCTGGCGCGGCTGGAAGTGCTGCATCGTCGCGCCGCCGCGCCCGGGTCCGAGGCGCAAACAAAACTGGTAGTGGAGGACCTGTCGATGGACCTGCTGCGCCAGCATGTGCAGCGCGGAGAGACCGTCATCAGCCTGCAACCCCGCGAGTATAAATTGCTGGAGTACCTGATGCGCCACGCCGGTCAGGTCGTCACCCGTGCCATGCTGCTCGAGCATGTATGGGGCTATCACTTCGATCCCCAGACCAATGTGATCGACGTGCATGTCTCACGACTGCGGCAAAAAATAGATAAAGGCTTCGAGCATCCGCTGCTTGCCACTGTGCGGGGCGCCGGCTACTGCCTGGGTGCCGAGTCAGGCGACTGAGCGCAATACTGTGCACGTACGCGACGTCGTCAACAGCCTGACATTCCGTTACATCGTTAAATACGTCACCGTGCTGAGTGCGGCGGTGTTCCTGTTGCTGGGCGCTTTCTACCTGTATTTCAGTTATACCTCGTTCAAGGAACTCGGCCAAAATGTGGTCGAGGAACTGGATACCTTGCAGGTGGTGTATCGGGGGCAGGGATTGTCCGGCGTCGAACAGTACATCGCGGATCAAATGGCATTGCCCTCCGTGAACCGCTTTTACTACCTTGTCACTGATCAGTCCGGTGCCAAAGTGGCAGGTAACCTGCCCGCTGCGCCGCGTTACCAGGAGTTCGAGGACGGCTGGCTCGGGTTTGAGATGGACCTGCAGGATTGGGGCGAGTCCATCGATGTGGATTTTCGTGGCGCGCCCGATTGCACTGGGAGATGGCTACCGGGCGATGGTGGCGAGCGATTACGCGGATATCGTGGAGCGGGCCGAGCTGGTGTTCCACACGCTGTTCCGGGCCATGCTCGTAACGCTGTTGCTGGGGATCATCGGCGGCTTCCTCAGCGCGGCGCGCGCCTTCAACCAGGTGGAAATGCTTAACAGCGAGATCTCGCGCATCGTGCGCGGCGGACCGGGGCAGCGCCTCAACGTGGAGGGCGTGTCCGGGTATTTCCGCGCGCTTGCGACCGTGATGAACCAGATGCTGGAGCAGATGGAAGGTCTGATGCAGGGCGTGCGCCGCGTGTCGGACAATATCGCGCACGACCTGCGCACACCGCTGACGCGCATGCGCAATGAACTGAGCCAGTTGCGTGACGGACGTTCACCGGTCGAGGGTGGACAGCTGGCGCAACTGATTGACGAATGTGACAGCTTGCTGGCGTCTTTTAATGCCGTGTTGCGTATTTCGGCGCTGGAGGCGGGCAATCGCCTGGCCGGCGACAGTGAAGTCGAACTGAGCGCGTTGTTGCGTGACGTGGTGGAACTGTATGAGCCGTTGGCGCATGAGCGTGACATCGTGCTGACCCTGGACGCTTCGCTGCCCGAGGTGTGCAAGGGCGAGGCCGATTTGCTGTTCCAGATGTTTGCCAATGTGCTGGACAACGCGATCAAGTACACCCCCGACAAGGGTCAAATTACCGTGCATCTGCAGTCCGGACCGGGCGGCGTCGGACACAGCGTGGTCATCGCCGACTCCGGCCCCGGCATTCCGCTCGTGGAGCGCAAAAATGTGTTCCGGCGCTTTTATCGTGTGGAATCCAGTCGCACGGAACAGCCCGGGCACGGACTGGGCTTGAGCCTGGTGCAGGCAATCGCCCAATACCACCACGGCGTGGTGGAGTTGCGCGGCAACAGTCCCGGATTGCAGGTGAGGATAAAGCTCCCCTAGACGCAGTGGTTCAGGTGCCCGGCGATTACCAACGTACCGTTATTCCTCCAGCCTGATATGGTCAGTATCAGGCGTGGCAACTGGCAATGGTCTGCGGCGCTGTTCCTCCAGTGGTATATCCCCGGGCGGCAATGCCGCGAGGTGGGAAACGTCCAGCGGCAGGGCCTCGGCAGCAGGCGGCGCGCAGTCGCTGAAGTCGGTGCCGGCCGCAGACAGCGCCAGGCCATCCAGGTTGGGGGAGAGCGGCGTGGCTGCCGAAGGGAGGGTGGGTATCGTGTCGCCCACTGCGCCCATGCTGAGATGGCGGGTATCTGGCGCCGCCGGCGGTGGAGGTGGCTCATCTGACAGCCGCGTTGCCGTGGCATCGATTGCCAGTCCCGATGTGTCCACCACGCGCACAACCGGTGCAGCGCGCTCCTCCTCGCGCAGCACGGCGGTGCCAGGTGGCGCCAGTACGATACCGCTGTTGTCTGATTCAGTGTGCCTGTGTATGCGCTAGAGCCAGTTTCGTTGCGAACCACCGCAGTGTTACTGCGATGGTCCGCAGCGGCGCTGTCGGACGCACGCTGCTGGAAACGGGTTTCGTCTGGTGCCGCAGCCAGTGCAGCAATTTTTTCCGCTGCGGTCATCGCCCGGGCGGGCGGGTTGGTCGGGGAGCTGGATGGTGAATTGGCCGGTGCTGGCGCCGCCGTCGTCGCTGCTGTGGCAGCCGCAGTGGCGGCGGTTTTTATAATAGGAATTGCGCCGGCGCGCTCCAGCGCCTGCTTGTATTTTTCTGCGGTGGCTGCGTCGCAGTCGCGCTTGATCAATTGGGCTTTGCCGCTGAACAGCTTGTCCAGCGTGGCCTGGTCCGCGTTGAAGATTTTGGCCAGCTTGTCGCGAACCACTCGCGCATCGAAGCCTGCCATCACCTGGCCGGCGAAATAGACGTTGTAGCGCTCTTCCATCAGGCTATCCCTATCGCATTTCTGGCGCCAGTATAACCGTTGCCAGCGCCTCGGTCTCGTATGCGGCGTTCCACTGCGGGACCTTTCGCGGTGGCGCAGTTCGCCCGGCTACCTACCAGCCTCACAACGTGCGCAAGCCTGACCGCCGCTGGAGCTTCTGTTACCATGGCGGCCCCGTCCAGCATGACCCGTGTACCGTATGAGCGACCGTGTCCCCACCCGATTCGTCAGGACCTTGCTGCGCATGGTGGGTGACCGGGGCTATGATTTCAGTGCTGTGTTGAATAATGCGGGCCTTGATTTCGATCCCCTCGATGAGACTGATCCCGCCTACCGCGACGAAATCAGTGCGATGCAGTACTCACGGGTTTACCAGAGCGTGCTCAGCCTGCTGCAGGATGAGACCTTTGGCACGACGGGCAGCGAACTGGTCGCTCCCGGCGCGTTTCGGATGATGTGTTACTGCATTATTTCCTGTCGCAACCTGGGGCAGGCGATCCAGCGCGCCTCGGAGTTCTACCGCACCTTTTTTGACGAGCGCAGCCAGTTGTACGCTAACTTCAGCGACCAGTTTGCGCGTGTCGGTTATCGCACCAGGCTGGGAGAGGGGCGCCCTCGCGTGGCAGCCGCCGACGCCTACGGATTGTCATTGTGGCACCGCTTTTTTGGCTGGTTGTGCGGCAGGCCGATCGAGCTGAAGCGCGTGGACTTCAGCGGCGATACCCCGCAGCGCCTGGAAAAATACGAGGAACTGTTCGGCTGCCCGCTGTATTTTAACCAGGTGAACGACCTGCTGTACTTCGACAGTGCCTGCCTCGCCTGGCCTGTGGTGCATACCGAGCACTCCCTGCGCGAATTTTTGCGCACCGCGCCTTACCAGTTGCTGATGATGGAGAGTAACCCGCAGGGCAAGAACCTCTCGGGCCAGGTAAAAGCGATGATAGGACACGATTTCAGCGAGGGATTCCCCGGTTTTGAAACGATCAGTCGCGCGCTCAATATGTCCGCGCCGACGCTGCGGCGCAGGTTGAAGCGCGAGGGCACGACGTTCCAGCAACTGAAAGATGAGGCGCGTTGCGAGGCAGCCAAGCTCTGCCTGGATCGGCAGGAACTGTCCATCAATGAGGTGGCGCTGCAAATGGGATTCACCGATCCTAGCGCCTTCCACCGCTCTTTCAAAAAGTGGACACAGCAGACACCGGGACAGTTTCGCAACAGTCGCCGCGCGCGCAAAAGCTGAGTGGGCCGCTGTCGCCGTTCCCGCTGCTTCGTTATAATGCTTCCCTCAGTGGTTTTTCCCGTAATTCGCAGGTGTTTTCATGACAGTGCAACAAGACATCGAACAGCAGCTCCAGGACCGTTTCTCGCCCGTCGTACTCGAAGTGGCCAATGAAAGCCATATGCACAGTGTGCCAGCGAACTCGGAAACGCATTTTCGCGTGGTGCTGGTCAGCGCGAATTTCGACGGCCGCACCCGTGTCGCGCGGCACCAGCAGGTGTATGTCGCGCTGGCCGACCAGCTGCAGGGTCCAGTGCATGCGCTGGCACTGCACACCTACTCGCCCGACGAGTGGCAACGGCGCGAGCAGCCGGCACCCGCGTCGCCGCAGTGCCGTGGCGGCAGCAAAGCGCAGCAGCAGTAGGGTGTTGGCATGAATCCCGTTGTCGTTGCCGCACTGTATAAATTTGTCGGACTGCCCGATTACCACGCCCTGCGCGAGCCGCTGCTCGATGCCTGCCTGGCAGCGGGCACGCGTGGCACGCTGTTGCTTGCACCGGAAGGCATCAATGGCACCATAGCCGGCAGTCGCGAAGCGATCGACGCCGTGCTGGGGTACCTGCGCAGCGACCCGCGCCTCGCGGATCTGGAACACAAGGAATCGCGCGATGAGCGCATGCCCTTCCATCGCATGAAGGTCAAACTGAAAAAAGAAATCGTCACCATGGGCGTGGCTGGCGTTGATCCGAATGCGCGCGTCGGCACGTATGTCCGTCCGCAGGACTGGAATGCCCTGGTCAGCGATCCGGAGGTGCTGCTGATCGATACCCGCAATGATTACGAATGCGATATAGGCACCTTCAAGGGTGCGGTGGACCCGCGCACCGTCAATTTCAGGGAGTTTCCCGACTACGTGCGTGCCAACCTGGACCCTGGCATACACAAAAAGGTCGCGATGTTCTGCACCGGTGGTATCCGCTGTGAGAAAGCCTCGGCCTTTATGCTGGGCGAGGGTTTCGAAGAGGTCTACCACCTGCAGGGCGGGATTCTGAAGTACCTGGAAGAAGTACCGCCCGATGAGAGCATCTGGGAGGGCGAATGTTTTGTGTTCGACAACCGGGTGGCGGTGAATCACCGGTTGGAAAAAGGGCGCTATGATCAGTGCCATGGCTGCCGTCACCCGATCACTGATGATGACAAGCACTCTGGCAAGTATGAAGTTGGCGTGTGCTGCCCGCATTGTTTTGACACGCTGACGGACGACCAGAAACTGCGCTTCAGGGAGCGCCAGAAGCAGGTCGAACTCGCCGCGCAGCGTGGAGAGCCGCACGTGGGGGCGCCGCCACCGGCGCGGCAGAAGGTCCACGCGTAAAGCCGGACTTACTTCAGGTAAATATCCAACGCATACCTGAACCCACTCACCGGCACGAACGTGCTGCGCCCCTCACCATTGCCCTGCGAAATCACACCGCACATTTTCGGCTCGCCCGCGCTGGAAAGTTGCACGACCGCGCCGCCGGACGCGCCCTTGAACGCGGTGCAGTCGGTGTCGCCTAGGTTGCGGTCCTGCGCGGTGATGGCACAGCCGGGATCGAAGGTCAACGCCAGCCCGTCATTCCCCATGCCCTCGTCGCCGGAGAACCCGGCCATGGTCACCGGCAGGTCGGGGTCGGCAACCTGCGGGTGTATCTGCAGGGCGGCAACGTCGGTGTCCGGCACCGTGGCGCGCAAACGCAATATCGCCCAATCGGCATGCATGCCTCCGCCGTCGCCAAGTCGGTAGGCCTCAAGGCGCAGCGTTTCACCGGAGAGCGAAACCACTGTAAAGGTGATCGGCTTGCTCAGGTCGCCGTACCATTCCAGGCAGTGCCAGGCGGTGATGATCGTATCGGCGCGTTTGCGCCCCGGCGCGCGCTACCAGCGTCGCGCTGCAATCTTCCGTGTAGTGCGACCGCTGTCCGCCGTGGTAGCGCTGCCCCGGCACCTGCAGTTTACCCACGGCGCGCAGCCAGGCGTGTGATTCCCCGGAGAAGACCTCGCGTGAATCGGTGGCGCCAGCAGCGATTGCCCACGCTGCGAACACGCATGCGATCAGCAACCGTAGGCCCATCGAGGTATCTGTCAGGGCGGCGATCAGGTTCGCGAACAGGTCCGTGCGTCTTGTCATTTTTCGGTGGTTGGCATAATTAAGTGGCCAGGGCGTGGGCAAAGCCGCTTGGCCCGCTGCGTTCCTGCCTTTAGGATGTCGGTCGATACTAGGTAAGTAGCACTCACAGGTAAAGGAATAGCGTATGGGACTCCTTAAGGACCGGATTGTCGTCGTCACCGGAGCCAGTCGCGGCGCGGGCAAGGGCATTGCACTCGCGCTTGGCGCCACGGGCGCGACCGTTTACGTCACCGGGCGCACCCACAATGAGGGCGATGCGCCGCTGCCGGGCACCGTGCAGGCGACTGCGGATGCCGTTACTGCCGCAGGCGGGAAGGGTATTCCCGTCTACTGCGATCATGCCGATGATGGGCAGGTGCAACGGTTATTCGAACGCGTTGCCGATGAACAGGGGCGCCTCGATATTCTGGTTAACAACGCCACCAACCTGCACGACGCGCTGACACAGACCGGACCGTTCTGGGAGAAGCCGCTGGCGCTGACGCAGTTGTGGGAGGTGGGCATGCGCTCCCACTACACGGCCGCCTGGCATGCGGCGCCGCTGTTGCTGGCAAACGGGGAGGGCTTGATCGTGAATACCTCGTCATTCGGCGGTCGCATTTACATGCACGGCCCCGCTTACGGTGCCGGCAAGGCGGCCGTGGACAAAATGTCGCACGATATGGCGGTCGATTTTCGCCCGTACAATGTCGCCGTGGTGTCGATCTGGATGGGACTGCTGTTGACCGAGCGCAGCCGGCGCGTATTCGATGCGGAGCCGGATAAGTACGCGGACCTGGTCGCTACCGCCGAGACGCCCGAATTTACCGGGCGGGTGATCGATGCGCTCGCGCGCGATCCGGCGCGCATGGAGAAAAGCGGCAGGGTGTTGATTGGCGCGGAACTCGGGGAGGAATACGGCATTGCCGATGCTAGTGGTCGCATTCCGGTGTCACATCGGGCATTTTTTGGCGATCCCACCTGTTTCGGTGACGCGGTGGTTGCCTAGACCCGATACCCCAAATGAAGGATGCAGCGCCGCAGGGTCATCCCCTACAGTGCTATGATGCCAGTGATTCCCTGCAGGCTCGCCACTGCGGATCGGCATCTGATTCGACGATTAATTCGACGATTAATTCGACAACCGAATCGACATCGTGAACCGACACCCCTAACGGGGCCACAATAATGAGGCAACCACAGCGATGAAAACTTCAGCGATGACAACTTCAGCAATCAAAGCTTCAGCGATGAATAACTACGGATTGGAGAGCCCGCGGGCACAGGAACTGATCAATGCCGCCAGGGCCATGGGCCCTGCGCTGACGGCGCGTCGCGTGCGCTGCAAGGCCGAGGTGCGCGTGCCGGATGAAACCGTGGCGGAATTCGCGCAGGCCGGTTTTTTCAAGATCCTGCAGCCCGAACAGTGGGGCGGCTACGCGATGGACCCGCAGGTGTTCTACGCCGTGGGCCTTGAGATAGCGCGCTTCTGCCCGTCCAGTGCCTGGATTCTCGGCGTGATTGCCGTACACAACTGGCAGTTGGCGGTGTTTGACGACCAGGCGGCGCAGGATGTGTGGGCCGACGATCCCACGACCTTGATTTCATCCTCCTACGCGCCGGTGGGTAAAGTGCAGGTGGTCGACGGTGGCTTTCGCCTCAGCGGTCGCTGGAGTTTTTCCAGCGGTTCCGAACACTGCAAATGGGCATTTCTCGGCGCCGTGGTACCGACGCCCGAAGCGCCGTTCGACATGGCCAATTACCGCACCTTCCTGGTACCGATCAGCGATTATGACATCGTGCACAATTGGGACGTCGTCGGCCTGCAGGGCACCGGCAGCCACGATATCGTTGTCAACGATGCCTTTGTGCCGGAACACCGCACGCACAAGGCCATGGACGGCTTCCTGTGCGACAACCCCGGCAATGTCGTCAATACCGCGCCCCTGTACCGCATGCCGTTCATGCAGGTGTTTGTGCGCGCCGTGTGTACCGCGACGCTGGGTGCCTGCGATGGCGCGCTGGATGCGTTTATCGAAGTGGCGAAAACGCGTCAAGTTGGTCCGAGCAAAATGAAGAACGATCCGTTCGCTCGTGTCATCGCGACCGAGGTGAAAGCGTCCATCGAGGAAATGAAGCTGACGCTGATCCGCAATTTCGATGCAATGATGGACTGCTGCCGCGCCGGCGTACCCATCCCCATCGAGGATCGCGTGCGCTACCGTTACGATTCAGCGATCGTCGCTGATGGCTGCGTAGGCCTGTCGAGTAAAATGCTCAAGGCTGCCGGCAGCTGCGGTATCCGCATGGACAGTGACCTGTTGTCCTTCCACCTGGATATCCTCGCGAGCCAGGCGCATGTGGCAAACAATTCCCTACCGTTCGCGGCCAATATGGGCGGCGTGTTCTTCGGCGAACCGAACGCCGACTTTGCCCTGTAGGGCGCAGCGTCTACAGCAGGAGACAGTATGAAAATGCAAGGTCTGTTACCCGAGGGCAAGTACGCCGCCTGTGCCAATGGCTACCGTATTCACTACCTGGATGAAGGGCAGGGCGACGTGGTGGTATTCCTGCACGGCTCCGGCCCCGGCGCCAGCGGTTACAGCAACTTCAAGGGCAATTACCCGCAGCTGGTTGAAGCGGGTTACCGCTGTATTATCCCCGACCACATCGGTTACGGCTTCTCCGACAAGCCCAACGACGTCGACCACCCGTTGTCGTTCTTCGTCGAGTGCATCAAACAGACGCTGGATGTCGCGGGCGTCACAAAATGCACGCTGATCGGCAATTCGCTCGGCGGGGCTGTTGCGCTCGGCCTGGCGCTGGAGCATCCACAACTCGTGGATAAGCTCATCCTGATGGCCCCGGGCGGCCTCAGCGACCTGCCGGAGTACCAGCAGATGCCGGGCATGCAAAAGGTGTTCAAGGTGTTCGGCTCCGGCGAGCCGGTGACGCCTGCCGTGATGAAGGACTTGTTCGCCACCGGCCTGATGCATGACCCGAAACACGCCACCGACGAACTGGTGGCTGAGCGCATGCAAATCATGCAGATTATGAACGGCCATGTGATGGCGACGATGAAGGTGCCCAATCTGGTGGCCAGACTGCACGAACTGCAGTGTCCCGTGCTCGGCTTCTGGGGCATGGACGAGAAGATGATGCCGGAGAACGGCATCATGGCCATGGCCAAAAACATCCCGCACCTGCGCCTGATCCTGGTCACCGAGTGTGGACACTGGGTGATGGTGGAACACGAGGCGATGTTCAATCGCGCCTGCCTCGACTTTCTGCAGCACGGTTAAGCGCGCTCCCTGTCGACTGCTTTGAGCTACACACTATGATGAATCACCAATGATGGGCAACGCATGATGGATAAGGACAGGATCAACGCGCTGGGGGAAGAGCTGTACACCGCACTGCGCAGCCAGTCGACACTCGCGCCGCTGACGCAGCGCGAAGCCGCTATCACCATCGAGGATGCCTATCACATCTCCCTGCGCATGGTGAACCTGCGCCTGCAGCGCGATGGCGAACGTATCGTCGGTAAAAAATTGGCGTCACCAGCAAGCCGGTGCAGGACATGCTCGGCGTGTTCCAGCCCGACTTTGGCTTCCTGACCAATGCGATGGAATACCCTGACGGGTCTGACATCGCCATCGCAGGCAATATGATTCAACCGCGTGCCGAAGGTGAAATCGCCTTCCGCCTCAAAAGCGACCTGGTCGGACCCGGTGTGACGGAGCAGGACGTGCTCGACGCCACGGCCACCATCATGCCCTGCTTTGAGATTGTCG
Source organism: Haliea sp. (assembly GCA_016704305.1). GTDB lineage: Bacteria > Pseudomonadota > Gammaproteobacteria > Pseudomonadales > Halieaceae > Marimicrobium. Next base: position 68,659 of record JADJAL010000026.1, read on the forward strand.
ACTCCCGTATCCACGACTGGAAGATCAAGATCCAGGACACGGTGGCAGACAATGCGTCATGCGGTGTGTATGTGCTCGGCAAGAACGAGGTGGATCCACGCGACTTCGATCTGCCCAACCTGAAGATGACGATTTACAAGAACGGCGTATTCAATTCCGAGGGCCTCGGCAGTGCCGTGCAAGGGAATCCGCTGACGGCCGTGGCGTGGTTGGCCAACACGTTGGGCGAATTCGGGATACCGTTCAAGGCGGGTGAGGTGATATTGTCCGGCTCGCTGGCGCCTTTGATTCCGGTGGTGGCAGGGGATGAGATGTCGCTGGAGATTGAGGGCATTGGCGGGTGTAGTTGTCGGTTCGTGTGATCGCTGTTCGGTGTAGTTTATGTCAGGTACAGGAACGGTGTAGATTCGCCATCGAGCCGGGTTTGTAAGGTATTTGATTTTTGGTTGATAGTGTGGCGGAGAATGCGACCAGTGCGCTCGGGTGGGACACGCCAAAAAGCGCACATCCATGTGCAGGCTCGGGTGGCGACATCCATGTCGCCACACGGTCCCACCCGAGCGCACTGGTCGCATTCTCCGCCAATCGGCAGCCCGCGTAATTCAAACTGACCTGCCTCCACCGGCGGGATACTCTGAATGTGCCAGATGTAGAGAAAGTGCAGCCTTTAGGAAAGAATCGAAAGATTTGGACGTCGCTGAGATCGAAGGCGTTGCTACCAAACTGGCGCGGCCGGACCGTGTGCGGCCATGGCCATGGCCGCACGCGAGCTGCCATGGATGGCGCTTTTGCGATTCCGGTCGCGCCAGTTTGTAGCAGCAACGCCGGATTAACGACACAAACTTTAGTCAGAATCCAACAGACTCCAAAGGCGCTACAGATTCATAAACGCAACAGACATGAACGAGTAACAAGAGAACCCAAATGAGCAAAAAAATCAAAGCAGCAATCATCGGCCCCGGCAACATCGGTACAGACCTGTTGATGAAGGCCATGCGCAGTGAGCTGATCGAGCCCGTGTGGATGGTCGGCGTGGATGCCGATTCACCCGGCCTGGCAAGAGCCGCTAAAGCGGGCCTCAAAACCACGTCAGAAGGCGTTGATGGCATGCTGCCCACCATGCGCGCCGACGGCGTGCAGATATGTTTCGATGCAACGTCAGCTTATGTGCACGCCGAGAACAGCCGCAAGGTCAACTCGCAGGGCGCGGTGATGATTGACCTGACGCCGGCCGCGATCGGCCCGTTTTGCGTGCCGCCGGTAAACCTGGCACAAGCAGTCGCCGCCAAGGCGATGAACGTGAACATGGTGACCTGCGGCGGGCAGGCGACGATCCCGATGGTGGCCGCGGTCAGTCGTGTGCAGCCTGTTGCCTACGGCGAAATCGTGGCGACCGTGAGCAGCAAGTCGGCGGGTCCCGGCACGCGCAAGAATATCGACGAGTTCACGCGCACCACCGCCAGCGGCATCGAAAAAGTCGGGGGTGCAAAAACTGGCAAGGCCATTATCGTGATCAATCCGGCGGAACCGCCGTTGATCATGCGCGACACCATCCATTGCCTCACCGTGGACGAGCCGGATCAGGCCGCGATTACCAAGTCAGTGCACGAGATGATCGCCGAGGTACAGAAGTACGTGCCGGGCTATATCCTGAAAAACGGGCCGGTTTTCGATGGCAAGCGCGTCTCCATCTATATGGAAGTCGAGGGGCTGGGGGATTTCCTGCCCAAATACGCCGGCAACCTGGACATCATGACGGCCGCCGGTTTGCGCACGGCTGAGATGTACGCCCAGGAAATTCTGGCCGGAAATTTCGTGCCCACCGCGGCCTGATCCGCCCTGCCAACAGAACATACGAGAGACAACACGAGAGACCAGGACATGAACCTTTCCGGAAAGAAAATCACCGTACACGATATGTGCCTGCGCGATGGCATGCACCCCAAGCAACACCAGATTACCGTGGAGCAAATGGTCACGATCGCCAAGGCGATGGACGAGGCGGGCATCCCGCTGATTGAGGTAACCCACGGCGACGGACTCGGTGGCGCCTCGGTGAACTACGGTTTCCCGGCTGCGAGTGACCAGGAGTACCTGACTGCCGTCTGCAGGGAAATGAAAAAGACCAAGGTTTCTGCGTTGCTGCTCCCCGGTATCGGCACCGTGGATCACCTGAAGATGGCGGTGGACTGCGGTATTTCGACGATTCGCGTGGCCACGCACTGCACTGAGGCGGACGTGTCGGAACAGCACCTGACCATGGCGGCCAAGTACAAAGGCCTGGACACGGTGGGCTTCCTGATGATGGCGCACATGATTGGGCCCGAGGAACTGGTCAAGCAGTTGAAGATGATGGAAGACTTCGGCGCCAACTGTGTCTACATCACCGATTCCGCCGGGTACATGCTGCCGGATCATGTGACGGAGCGCGTGGCGCTGGCAAGGGCGCAGCTGCGGCCCGAAACGGAGCTCGGATTCCACGGCCACCCACAATATGGCGATGGGCATCGCCAATTCACTGGCGGCGGTGGAGGCGGGTGCGAATCGCATCGACGGTTCGCTGGCGGGCCTGGGCGCTGGCGCGGGCAATACACCGCTGGAGGTGTTCCTGGCGGTGTGTGATCGCATGGGCGTGGAGACCGGCGTGGATCTGTTCAAGGCGATGGATGTCGCCGAAGACCTGATCGTGCCGCTGATGGATCATCCCATCCGCATTGATCGCGATGCGCTGACGCTCGGCTATGCCGGCGTGTATTCCTCTTTCCTGCTGTTTGCCAAGCGCAGTGCGGAGAAATACGGGCTTTCCAGTCGCGACATCCTCGTTGAGCTGGGGCGTCGCAAGACAGTGGGTGGCCAGGAAGACATGATTGAAGACCTGGCGCTGGATATGGCCAGGGCGCAGGGTCGCTGATCGCGCTGCCCCGCCTGCGCTGTGCTGCGTAAGCTGGCTACTTTTGCAGCCAGCCATCTCCGGTGTTGATGTAGCCGCCGGGTCCTGTTTTCTCTATCGCTTTGAGCCCGGCGCGCGCCTCCACCGCCTGCAGGGTGATGCCGTTTTTGCTGGCGATCTCCTGGTAGTACACCTTGCGTTGGCTGTTAATGCTCACCACGAGCGCGTCGACTTCCGCCGAGGGCTTCACGGCGGCGATGTAACCCATGTTGGTTTCGCCCACCAGTCCGGCAGCCTTGGCCTCGTCCAGTTCCAGCGCGAAGGCGGGCATTGCCAGCGTGAGTGACAGTGCCAGGCCGGCCAGTGCGCGCCGCAAAAAATGCGTTCGTTGCATATTCGTTATCTCCTAGAAAAGATCGCTGTCTTCGTCGAACAGTGCGTCCAGTTCCTTGTCCACCTTGACGCGTACTTCGTGTTCGATTTTTACGTTCAGGTTTATTGTGATCGGCTCTTTCGGTGCTACTACCTGCACGGTCGGTGTGCAGGCGGCGACCAGCAGTAGCAGGCACGAGAAAAATATTGGTCGCATGGGGATTCCTTTGATTGCGCCGGCTGCTTGATCGGCCTGCTCAAGCAGGCTTGGTGCATCGGTTGGTAGAGCCGGTGGTTTGGAGTCGAGCCCGGAGTTAAAGTTCACTGCATTCCGTCTTCAATCCGCTGTTCCAACTTATCACCAATACGCAGGCTTTGTAACAGGGGATCGAGATTCTGTTCGACATTGATATTGAAACGGACTGCCTGCCCTTCATACAGCCCAGGATTGTTGCCTTCCAGCGACAGCCCCAACAGCAGGGTTCCCGCCTTGTCGAGTTGTACCTCGCTGCTCAAAATCTGGTACTGGAAATCGCTCAACAGGTCCAGTGCCAACGCTAGCTCGGAGTTGTTGTTGGCCAGTGCAAGGGTGCTCTCGTTCGCGCGGTAGCGAATGTGCCCACCCGGTGGCAGCGCGCGCAGGTAGCCACTTTCGATGGTCACCCTGCCATCGACGACGGTAATCGGCAACGCGCCCTCCAGAGTGCCTTCGGCCTCGATGTCCGCCTTCTTCTGCAGTGCTACCAGCTCGCCGAGTTGCCAGCCGCTTGCCGTCAGCGTGGCGCTATTGCCCGCGGCGGAAAAATCCCACAACGATGCATCGGCCAGTGCGAGCTCACCGCCGAAAACCTTCGCGGCAAAAGCGTCGATGCGCACGTGCGGACGAGCGATTGGCGTGGCCATTGGCAGGCTTAGCTGCAATCGTATGTCCTGCACAGTAATTCCCGGATTGAATGTCGCCACAGAAACCTGCAACGGTTGCAGGGTTTTCCACCGTGTGATGCCAGACCAATCGGCTGTCAGGTTGAGATTGTCGAAAGCGTAGTTATTGAAATTTCCGGAGACGTTGTTGGCCGACAGTTGCGACCGCTGGGACCAGTTGTCCAACTCAAATCCTGTGCTGGTGAGGGCGGTGGTCAGTTTGACCTTGCCTGCGCTTATCGCCATGCCGTGTTCCAGTATTTTGAAATGCTGCAGCAGCGGGGTTGCTGTCGACGCAGCATAGGGCAGATCATCGATGCGGGCGCCAAGAGCGTAAGTGCCGCTACCAATTCCAGGATTCAGCGTGCCGGTCAGGTCCGCGCGAACGCTCTCCGTCGCGTCAGCGACGCGTAGCGTCAACTCACTTTGCTCTGAGCTACCGCTGTGCGTGAAGGCGATCTGTAACTGCGGCAGCGCTTGTCCGGGTCGAGGCGCAAGGCCAGGCTGGCGTCCAGTTGCATGCTGGCGGGTAGCGGGTCAGCCTGGCCGGTAAGCAGATCCAGGTTCAGCTTTTTGCAAACGCAGTTGCGTGTTGTCGGTACCCAATGAAAGCTCACTGCCGCGCGTGCTCACCGACCAGCTGCCGTCATCGTGTGACGTCAGGGCGACCGGTTCCGCCGCCTCCAGATGCAACGCTACTGTCTCCTCCCAGCCGATCCGCTGACGCCAGTGATCGGGCAGCGACAAGCGCTGCGTGGCGACATTGCCGGTGAGTTGGACGGGATGAAGTACGGCGTTGATTTGCGCGTTGGCGAGCGTAGCGTCAAGCGCGACCGTGCCATGCAGTTGGTCAATCAGCGTGGGCATGTCGAGGCTGAGAATTCTATTGGCGATCTGTACGCTGGCTTGCAGTTGCCTGAGCGGTGCATCGTCGGCGTCTGGCGCGGCGGCAAGATTGAATGCATCCGGGTGCAGGATGCGGGCGGTAATCTCGCTTTCGCCGTGCAACGACAGATCGGTATTGGTTGGTATGCCCATAGCGAGGCCTTGCTGGTTCTCGAATGCGCGCAGGCAGGACAGCAGCGGCGCATGCAGCGCCCGGCCTTGCATGCGCCATTCCCAGCGATGATCCGCGCCGCGCGCAAGCTGCGCATCCAGCGTTGCAATGCCGGCCTTGTCGTCAGCCAGCGACAGCGCCAGCAGCAGCTCGGGTGAACGTCTGTCGGCTGTAAGTCGCCCGGCTACAGCACAGGTTGCGAGGCTGCCGCGCAAGCGCAGGTCTACTCGCTGGTCGCTGGCGAGACTGCCATGGACCTCTATAGACCGGTTGTTCAGCGAGCGGTAACTGGCCTGCAGTTGATCGATCCGCAGCGACTGAATGGGAAGTCGCGCGAGCAACCGCTGGGGCAGGTACTCTTCGACGACGAGGATAGCGCTCTCGGGATCATCGTGGGCGGCGGTTTGCACGATGGACACATCCAGCGATGACAGGGCCACGGAATCCACGGTCCCGGTGAGTAGCCCGCGCCAGTTGTAGTGCAATGCACCGCTGCCCACGCTGGCCTGATAGCGAAGGTTGTTATAGCTGCCGCGCAGCAGCAGGGAGTCCACGCTGGCAGTCGTGTGGGAGATGCGCAGGCCTTCAAACGCGATGTCGTCCACCCCGTAGTGCTGCAGGACCCGCGCGGCGTGCAGGCGCAACAGGTGAGGCAGGTTTTGATACAGGTAGATCCCCGCGCCCATGACAACCAGCACACCCAATAGGACAAGGCCAAGACCGAACAGGGCAATACGGGAGCGCATCATCCCGCAGAGTGTAATTCACTCGCCCGGGTGGGCAACTATTCATTTTCGCCGTGGTTCATTTTTGTTCGCAGGCTCTGTAGTCTGTGTGGCCTCGATCACTAAATCACACAGACGGAGTTGTCATGAACAGAAATCGGCTCGGAAAAAGCGCCATCGTGGTGTCAGATATCTGCATGGGAACCATGACGTTTGGTAATCAGGCCGATGAAAAGACAGCGTTTCGCATCATGGACATGGCCTACGACGCCGGTGTGGATTTTTATGACACTGCGGAAATGTACCCCGTGCCGCCCGACATCAAATACGTGGGCGCGACCGAGGAGATCGTCGGGCGCTGGATGAAGACGAAGAATCGCGATGCGCTGATCATTGCGTCCAAGGTTGCCGGTCCCAGCCATGTCTGGATACAGGCACCGCTGCGTGGCGGCAAGACCAGCCTGGATCGCCATCATATCGTGCGCGCAGTGGAGGCAAGTTTGCGGCGCCTGGACACCGACTACATCGACCTGTACCAGACCCATTGGCCGGATGCTGACTTTCCTCTCGAAGAAACCATGCTGGCGCTGGATGAACTGGTGCGGTCTGGCAAGGTGCGCATTCTCGGTTGCAGCAATGAATCGGCCTGGGGCCTGACCAAAAGTTTGTGGGCCTCGGACGTGCATGGTCTCGCGCGGCATCACACCATCCAGAATAATTTCAGCCTGAACAATCGCCGCTTCGAGGATGAGCTGGCGCAGGTCTGTCGCCGGGAGGGTGTCAGCCTGATTCCGTATTCGCCGCTGGCGGGCGGCGTATTGAGTGGCAAGTACAACGACGGCGCGTTTCCCGAGGGCGCGCGCTTTTCGCTGTATCAACACGCGCCCAAGCGCCAGCAGGCGATGTTGCACCGCTTCGTGAATGACAAGACGCTCGAGTCCACCCGTCGCTATCAGGCGATTGCCGCTGAACTGGGAATGTCGGTGGTGACGATGGCGATCGCCTGGAGCAAGCAGCACGACTTCGTCGCCTCCACCATTGTCGGTGCAACAACGGCGGAGCAAGTACCGGAGCTGTTGGCGGCGGCGGAGGTGACCCTGTCACCGGAGACGCTGGCGCAGATAGACACCGTGTCGCGGGAGCTGCTTTACCCGATGGGTTAGGTGATCTCCATCGCTCAAGCGCAGACCACGTGAGCGAACTGCTACTGATCCCGATCGTGTTCCTGACCTCGTGCCTCACGGCGGTCCTGGGCATGGGCGGCGGCGTGCTACTGATCGCGGCCATGCCGGGCCTGGTGCCGGCGGCAGTCATTGTGCCGCTGCATGCGGCGACGCAACTGGCTAGCAACATTTCCCGCGCTGGTTTTGGCTGGCGCGATATCGACTTCGGGATCATTCCCGCGTTTTTGTTGGGTGCGGTTGCAGGCGCATGGCTGGGCGCGGGGGTCTACCAGCGGCTGGACATGCACTGGCTCCCCGCACTGATAGGTCTCTTTATCCTGATCTTCACGTGGGCGCCCCTGCCGGCGGTGCGCGGTGGCGGGCAATGGTCGCTGTTGCTGCTGGGCTTTTACCAGACGGGCCTCGGCATGGTGGCAGGCGCGACCGGGCCGGTGGGCGCGGCGGTGTTGCTGCGCCGCAACACCGCTCGCGATTGGCTCGTCGTCAATACCGCGGTGTACATGACGCTGAACCACGCGATACGCGTTGCCGCGTTTGTCGCGCTCGGTTTCAGTTTTGCCGCGTGGTGGCCACTGCTCAGCGGCATGATCGTCGCGAGCATCCTCGGCTCCTGGGTTGGCACGCGCGTGCGGCACCTCGTCCCGCAACTGAATTTCCAGCGCTTGTTTCGCTGGATGGTGACACTGCTGGCGTTGCGTATGATACTGCTGCCCCTGGTGTCACTGCGGTGAGACCAACACACGCCGATGCATGCCTGCCATCGTCAGAGCTAACCTCTGGAGACTTTTCGTAATGCGTTACCGCCTTTGCCTGTTGTTCTGCCTGTCACTGGCCGGCTGCGCCGGCAGCGCCACGCTGCAACCCCTTGCCGCAGAAGAATCCGACTTCCAACCCGACGAACGCCCAATGGCGACGACGCTGGTCTACGATTGCAGCGGCTACGAATTTGTTGCCCGACTCGGACCGGGTGAAATGGCTTTGTGGCTACCCGAAGGTTATGTTGTTCTCCCGCAGGTACGCAGCGCATCCGGCACGTTGTACGAGGAGGGCGAAATCTCCTTCTGGAGCAAGGGGGATGATGCGATGCTGACCGTGGTGGACCAAATGTACCAGGATTGCCACCTGCAGCCGCAACGAGTGCCATGGGAGGATGCGCGGCGGCGCGGCGTGGATTTTCGCGCGACCGGCAATGAGCCGGGATGGCACCTGGAGATACAAAGCGGGAAGCAACTGCTGTTCGTGTCTGGTTACGGTATGCAACGCGTACTGGTGCCCGATCCAACCGAAGAGAAAACGGATGCGGCGCGCGTGTATTCGGGCGTCAGTGGCGGGCGCGAATTGCAAGTGGAGATCCTGGAGCAGGCGTGTGCCGACACTATGAGCGGAGACCAATTTCCCAATCGTGTCGTGGTGACATTCGACGACACGCGTTACGAGGGTTGCGGGCAAGACCTGGAGTACCTGTGGGAGGAGCAGGAATAGCCGCTTGATCGGCCCGTCAACACTGAAAAGATAGCTAAACGCGATAAATAGAGAAATATTCCCACAGCCATTGAACGGCATTTCATTGCCTCTTGATTGGCGTCAATGTTTGCCTAGTTGCGCACTATTATGAGCCCCGATCGCAGCATGATGCTGTTGATCTTCCATAATCAGGAGCGCAGCAATGAAAAGAGTATCAACGATCGCCGCAGCCATCGCACTGGCGTGTGCAAGCGTTGCGGGTCAGGCCTACGAGCAGGGCGACTGGATCTTGCGTGTGGGTGCAACCACGGTTGATCCTGACTCAGAGAGCGACACGATCAATTTGCCCACCGGGCTGGAAGCAAAGGCAGAGGTCGATAGCGATACCCAGTTGGGGATCATTCCCGCCTACATGATCACCGATCAACTGGCTATCGAGGTGCTGGCGGCAACGCCGTTTGAACACAATATCGAAGCGCAGGGGCAGGGCGCGATCAGCGGTACAAATCTTGACGCGGGATCCACGAAACACCTACCACCGACGGTCAGCCTGCAGTGGTACCCACTTGCAGGCCCCGGCAGGTGGCAACCGTACATCGGTGCCGGCCTGAACTACACGGTGTTCTTCGACGAAGAAGTAGACAGCCCGCTGGTCGGGCTGCTCGGGAGTTTGACGGGCGGTGCTGTCAACGACGCTGACCTGAGCCTGGATGATTCGTTTGGCATAGCCTTTCAGGCAGGTATGGACGTTGCTATCGACGATCATTGGGCGATTAACGCCGGCGTCTGGTACCTCGATATCGACACCCAGGCCGAAATCACCGCAAAAGCGTCGGGCGCTACTGCTGCCAAGGTAAAGTTCGATGTGCAGATTGATCCCTGGGTTTACAATATAAGGTATCGCCTACAGGTTCTAGCGCTTGCGGCGATCGGCTAGTTGCGCAAGGCCCGCCACCAGTCGGCGGTTGCGATAGGAAAACGCCGCGCCTGTTCCTGCTCGGCCGGGGGTGCGTCTTGCGGCACTGAGGCGTCGAGCGTGGGCGGGAGCGGCGATGCATGTTGCACCGGGTCGATGATCTCCAGGTCCAGCCCGGCGATGCACTCGGTGAAACGCTGCATCTGTCCCTCGTGATGATCGCTGGCCTGGTGCCGCCAGAAGGTTGCCGCGTCGCGAAAGGACAGAAGGCAATAGTAGAAGCCGCGCTCCCGTCCGCGCCAGTATTCGTAGCGCAGCACGCCTTCTTCGGTGCTGTGCGTTCGCTCGTACATATAGGCCATGACGTCCTCGAACTCAGCCTCCTTTCCCGGGTGAATCTGTATTTTCGCCAGCAAACTGCTCATGAATGGCTCACCTGTGCCCAACGGTTTTACGATGGATGAATGTGCGTAGGATGTGTGTGCTCCGGGTGATTCCCATGTCCGGCATGTCCGGCATGCGCAGCGGTGATATAGAGCGTCCATAGCCCCGAGCCGATCAGCAGCAACGCGATGGCGAGTTTTAACCCGCGTTGTCGCAGCGCTGCCTGCAAGCGGGCTGCTCCGAGGCTGGTCGACAGCATGGCAGGCAGTGTACCCAGCCCGAACAGCAGCATCATCAGCGCGGAGGTGGTTGCATTCTGCGCCGTGGCCGCCCAGGCGAGGCTGCTGTAGATCAGGCCGCAGGGCATCATGCCCCAGCACAAGCCCAGCGCCAATCCCTGTGGCCAGTGCTTGAGTGGCAGCCAGTGTGACGAGAGACGTTGTACCGGTTGCCAGAGTTTTGCGCCTACCCGTTCCAGAAGCGCCATGCCGCGCCACCAGTTGGCGATGTACAGCCCCATGCCAATGAGCAGCAGGCCGGCGACGTAGCGCAGGCCAATCGTCCATGCGGTTATATCCAGGCTGCCGGCAGCAAATCCCAGCAGGGCGCCCAATACCGTGTAACTGGCGATGCGACCCGCGTGGTAGGCGAGGGTGATGGCGGGCGCACGAACGCCCCCGAGATTGAGCGCGGCAGCGATGCCGCCGCACATGCCGAGGCAATGTCCAGCGCCAGACAGGCCGAGCAGGAAGGCCGCACTGGCTTGCGTGGCGTCAATCATCGCTTATCAATGCCCTGCGGTGGCGCTTTATCCTGCGGTTTAACGCGAGTATTGACCGGGTCATCGTCAGCGAGAATGCGCCAGGCCTCTTTGTCCAGATCGTCGTACTGGCCGCTGCTGATAGCCCACAGCAGCAGCTTGATGGCGATGATGCAGAACACCAACGCCACGGGTATCAACAGGTAGAGACTTTCCATACGGCCCTCCGGCTTGCGCGGCTGTTTGCTGGCCAGCGGTTCAGTCGCATCGAATTGCCCACGACCAGCAGCGAACTGAGCGACATGCCAATGGCCGCGGCCCAGGGCGGTACAAACCCGAGCGCGGCCAATGGTATCGCGCAGAGGTTGTAGCCCAAAGCCCAGGCGAGATTTTGCTTCACGATGCGCTGGCATTGCCGCGCCTTGAGCAGGGTGTTGATGATTTTGTGCAAGTCGCCGCCAACAATCACAAAGTCGGCCTGGCTGCGGGCGAGGTCGGTGGCGCCGCTGACGGCGAACGAGGCGTCGGCCAGCGCCAGCACCGGGGCATCGTTGAGGCCGTCGCCGACCATCACCACGACCGCGCCGGCGTGTTGGAGCCGCTGCACATGGGCCATTTTCTGTTGCGGTGTCTGGCCGACATTGACGGTATCGATGCCCAGTGTGCGCGCCAGTAGCGCGCCCTGCGCGGTGCTGTCACCCGTCAGCAATTCGACGTTCAGGCCCATGCACCTGGCCGTGCCGATGACATCCGCGGCTTCCTGTCGCACTTCATCGTTCAGGCCTATCCATGCCAACGGTTCGCCCTCCCCGACAGAGTCCTGTCCAGTAGTGCTGATTGTCCGGGCTGCGCGGAAATTCCGGCGCCAGTTCGCGGCAGAATGATTCGCTGCCCATGCGATAGCGAATGCCGTCACGCCGCGCCTCCAGCCCGGCGCTGATGTGGTAGGTAATCTGTTCATAACCGCTGGCCGCCTCGATATCGGTGAACGCCCTGGCCACGGGGTGGGTGGAGTAGCGCTGCAATGCTGCAGCCAGCGCAAGCAGTTCGCCCTGCTTGAGGTTGCCCAGCGGGCGCACCGTGGCGATGGCCAGGGCGCCTTCTGTCAATGTCCCGGTCTTGTCGAACAGCAGATGCGTGCAGCGCGATACCGAATCGAGTGCGTTTTCGGTGCGCACGATAACGCCGTGGCTGCGCAGTGCATTGGCGGCGTTGGTGAGCGCCGCCGGGGTGGCGAGCGCCAGCGCGCACGGACAGCTGATGACCATGACTGACAGCGCAATCCAGAAGGCCTTGGCGGGGTCGATCTGCCACCAGACCAGCGCGGTCGTCGCGCTGACCAACAAAATGAAGGCAATGAAACGCGAGGCGATGCGATCGGCCAACTGTGCCAGCTTCGGCTTGCTGGTCTGCGCCACCTCGACGGAGCGCTGCAGCGCAGCGAGTCGGCTGTCCCTGTAATCCACCAGTACCGTCGCTTCCAATGCCGCCTCGACATTCACGGTGCCGGCATAGACAGTGTCACCGGTCGTCACGTTGCGCGGCAGGTGCTCGCCGTTGAATGCCTCCTCCTGCACTGCGCTGCGGCCCTTAAGTATCCGCGCATCAACCGGTACCGCATCTCCGGCCTTGATGAGTATCGTGTCCTTCGGTTGCAATTGCCTGCGCGGCTCGGTGCACCACTGCCCCGCGCGGCGCACCGTGGCGGCGCTGGGAAGGCTGTTCTCGGCATCCGACCAGATGAATTGCAGGCGCTCGCGCGCGCGCCGCTCAAGAAAACGCGCCAGCAGCAGCAGGAATGTGAACATCACCACGGAGTCGAAATACACTTCCCCGGTTCCGCTGACCGTGGCCCATGCGCTGGCGACAAATGCCAGCCCGATGCCCAGTGACACGGATACGTCCGTCACCAGCGAGCCGCGCCTGAGATGGCGCCAGGCAGATGCAAAAAAAGGCCGCGCTGAATACAGCACGACGAAACCCGCCACCGGCAGGCTCACCCAGCGCAGGAGTGCCTGGTATTGCGGCTCAATGCCCTGGATATCGCCCGCGTGCAGCGCGATTGCGAACATGCCGACCTGCATCATGCCGATGCCGGCCACTGCTAAACGGCGCAAGTCCATCCGGTAATCCGCCTGCGCTTGCTGTCGCGCGGCATCGCTGTGGAAAGGGCGTGGTCGATAGCCGAGGGAATCGATGTGGGAAAAAATACGGCTGAGTGTTTGCTGCCCGGGATCAAAACAAACATCCAGCCGCGACTGCTGCAAATTCACGAGCGCGCGCGTCACGCCGGGTGTTTTGGCGAGGGAGTGTTCTATCAGCCAGGTGCAGGCCGCGCAGGTCACGCCGCCCAGCAGCAAGCTGGCTGTCACCAGGCCGGCGTCGTCCACGGTGGAGAATGTGGCGGCAAGCAGTGGGTCATCGTAGACGCGGTATTGTTCCGTGTTTGCAGGATCGGCGGCGGGGCGTTCGCTGTAGTTGGTACGCTGCTGGTAGAACTGGTCGAGCCCGCTGCCGGCGATCAGGCTGGCGACTGCGCGGCAACCGTGGCAGCACATACTGCGCGGCTCACCGTCGATAGACACACTCAGATCAACGCCTGCCGGAACAGGTTCGCCGCAGTGGAAGCAGTCGCGCGGCGCCTCGAGGACCCGCGCTTCAGCCGGTGGGGACACGGTTGAAATCACCCGTTTGCACCACGCCGTCGAGGCGCCAGTCGTCGCTGCGCAGGCCCTGCAGGGTCCAGTGCCAGTGTGGTGCTACCGCGTGGGCCACTGAGCCGCGATACATGCCGGAGGCCGTGCGCACCAGTGGCACTGTAAAGTCGCGATCCGCCTCCACGGGGTGGGAGAGCAGCAAACGCAGCTCCGAATCCGATGGCGAACCGGTCAACGTCACCGTGACAGCGTCACCGTCGAAGTGCAACTGGGCAGAGAGACCAAGTTGCGCCGCGCGCTGCTTCTTCGCTAGTTGTACATTGATGGCCAGCCCGTCCTTGTAGTATTCGTCCACCACCAGGTCATCGGCGTGCTCATGGGCGATATAGGCTGTCGACAATCCGGCCACGACCACGGCGGCCGGCAGTGCCATCAGGAACCATGGCCAGAAATGGCGATACCAGGGTTTGCTGTCCGAGTCGGGAATACGCCTGGTCATAGCGGCTTCATAAAGCGCGACTCGCTGCTGATGCGCAGGTCGGGTGCATCTGTTGCCTCGACGTCAAACGTGAACGCTGTACTGGGTTGTGTCAGCAGCTCAGGATCCTCGCGCACCCGCATGCTGATGGAGCGAATTTCACCGCCGTTCAGCGTATGCACGGTATCGCCAATGAGCGTCGCGCCCTCCAGTCCGGAAATGGAGATCGTAAACTCGTGCATTTCCCTATCCATGTTAGCCAGCTGCAGTGTGTAGATATTCTCGATTGCGCCCGAATCGGTGGTGACATACAACTCGTTGCGGTCGCGGATTGCGGTCAATTCCAATGGCACGCGGGTGATCATGGAGTACGAAAACACCCCGACCATGACGGCCAGCACGATACTGTAACCGATGATGCGCGGGCGTAGCCAGTGCGTGCGCTCGCCCTGCAGTTCGCGTTCGCTGGTATAGCGAATGAGGCCACGCGGATAGTGCATCTTGTCCATGACCGAGTTGCAGGCATCCACGCACAGCGCACAGCCAATGCACTCGTATTGCAGGCCGTGGCGGATGTCGATGCCGGTAGGGCAGACCTGCACGCACAGCTCACAGTCTATGCAATCGCCGAGGCCGAGCTCCGCTGGAATTGCTTCGCGCTTGCGCGAGCCGCGTGGTTCGCCCCGACCGCTGTCGTAGGATACGATCAACGTGTCGTGATCGAACATGACCGATTGGAAGCGCGCATACGGGCACATGTATTTGCATACCTGCTCCCGCATCCAGCCAGCGTTGATGTAGGTGGCCAGCGTAAAGAACAGAATCCAGTACGGCGGCCAGCCGCCCAGATCCAGTTGCAACAAACTACTGAAAAGTTCCCTGATGGGCAGGAAATAGCCGACGAAAGTGAATCCGGTGACAAAGGCGACGAATAACCAGGAACCGTGCTTGGCTGTCTTTCTGGCAATTTTCTCCAGCGACCACGGTGCCTGGTCCAGCTTGACGCGTTGATTGCGGCTACCCTCGGTTTTTTGTTCCAGCCACATGAAGATGCTGGTCCAGACTGTTTGTGGGCAGGTGTATCCACACCAGATGCGACCGGCGAACGTGGTGACGGTAAACAGCGCAAACGCCGCGATGATCAGCAGGAACGCCAGCATCGGAAAATCCTGCGGCCAGAAGGTCAGGCCAAAGATATCGAATTTGCGCTCCGGCAGATTGAACAATATCGACTGGCGCCCGTCCCAGTACAGCCAGGGCAACAGGAGATATCCCAACAACAGCGGCCAGCCGGAAAACAGGCGGATACGCTGGAAGAAGCCCTCGATTTTGCGGGTGTAGATTTTCTCGCGACGTTGGTACAGGTCGATCTCGCCAACTTCCGCTGGCGCGATCTCCTGCAGATCTATCAGGTTAGGGTCTGCCATGTGCCTCGTTTGCCGCGCGGTTGTAGCGCAGTCTTCCGCCCGTTACTGGCTCAGGCCATACACATAGGCGGTCAGGATGTGGATCTTGTCTTCTGTCAGTGCGTCTGCGTGTGCGGGCATCTGGCCATTGCGGCCGGCGCGAATACTGTGGCTGATTTGTTCTGCACTGCCACCATACAGCCAGATCCCGTTTTTCAGATTGGGTGCGCCCAACGCGGGATTGCCTGTTGCATCCGCGCCGTGGCACGCGACGCAATACGTCTGGAATACCTGCTTACCGGCTTCCGCTTGCGCTGCATCGGCGTCGCGGCCATTAATGGAGAGGATGTAGGCTGTAGCGTTGGTTACGCCCTGTTCGCCGATAATGCTGCCCCACGCGGGCATCGCGCCTTGTCGTCCGGCAGTGATGCTGGTCTTGATGGCTTCCGGTTGACCACCGTATAACCAGTCGTTATCGGCGAGGTTCGGAAAACCATAACTGCCGCGCGCATCAGCGCCGTGGCATTGCGCGCAGTTGTTGGAAAACATGCGCATGCCCATCTTGCGAACAGCCGGATCGCTGGCGATGTCGGCAACAGGCAATGCCAGGTAGCGGTCGCGCATCGCGCGATATTTTTCATCGGCGGCTGCCACTTCCTTGTCATGTTGCCCCACTTGCGTCCAGTCGATCAGGCCGGGATAGTTGCCCATGCCGGGATAGATGACGAGATACCCGACACCCCAGACAATGGTCAGGACAAACATATAGAACCACCAGGCGGGCAGGGGGTTGTCAAACTCCTCTATGCCATCGGCGACATGCCCCGTCGTTCTTTCAGTCTTGCGTTGCTCGCGCTTGCGATTGGCAAACAGGATCCAGGTGATGCCCACAAACGTTATTGTGGTGAGCACTATGATCCACAGGCTCCAGAAACTAGTCATGCTTTACGTCCTCCTGCGTGCGCTTGTTCAACTCTTCATCTGCGAATGGCAGGTTGGCCGCTTCATCAAAGGAATGCTTGCGCTTTTTGCTGTACGCCCAGAAGCACAGTCCGATGAATGCAATCATCAGGAATGCCGTGCTCAGGCCTCTCAGGTCATTGATATCCATAGTTGCTGTCCTGTGCTAGCGCCGTGATTGCAACAAGGTGCCGAGTTGCTGCAGGTAGGCAACCAGCGCGTCAATTTCATTTTTGCCTTCTACGGCTGCCGCCGCGCCGGCGATGTCCTCGTCGCTGTAGGGCACGCCTACCCTGCGCAGGGCGGTCATCTTTTTGGGCGTTACCTGGCTGTTTATCGGGGAGTCGAACAGCCATGTATAAGCGGGCATATTGGATTCAGGCACGACGTCCCGAGGGTTGTACAGGTGGGCGCGGTGCCAGTCGTCGCTGTAGCGCTTGCCGACGCGCCAGATCAGGCCCGGTGCGTTTGGAGCCCCACAGGAACGGGTGGTCGTACACGAACTCACCGGCCACCGAATAGTGGCCGTAGCGCTCGGTTTCGGCGCGCAGCGGGCGAATCATCTGTGAGTGGCAGTTGTTGCAGCCCTCGCGTATATAGATATCGCGGCCTTCCAGTTCCAGTGCCGGCAGCGGCTTCAGGCCGGCAATGGGCTCGTTGGTTTCCGGGTCAAACATTAGCGGCACCAGTTCCACCAGCGTGCCAAAGCTCAGCGCGACCAGGGTCAGGATGATCATCAGACCGACGTTTTTTTCAATGACCTCATGCTTCATGGCCTGCTCCTTACACTGCGGTCGCGGCTGCGGGTACAGCCTGCGATTCGACATCTCGCCGACTTGTCATGTACACGTTATAGGCCATCACCAGCATGCCGCTGAAGAAAATGGCGCCGCCTATGAAGCGCACCACATAGCCCGGATAGCTCGCAGCCACTGCCTCCACGAAGCTGTACGTGAGCGTGCCGTCCTGGTTGTACGCGCGCCACATCAGGCCCTGCAGGATGCCGTTCACCCACATCGAGACGATGTAGAGCACCGTGCCGATGGTGGCCATCCAGAAATGGGTGTTGATGAGAGCGGTGCTGTACATGCGCGGCTTGGCAAACAGGATCGGAATCAGGTGATAGATGGCGCCGATCGAAATCATCGCCACCCAACCCAGTGCACCGGAATGCACATGGCCGATGGTCCAGTCGGTGTAGTGCGACAGCGCGTTGACGGTGCGGATGGACATCATCGGCCCCTCGAACGTCGACATGCCGTAGAAGGACAGGCTGACCACGAGGAAGCGCAATATCGGGTCAGTGCGCAGTTTGTCCCACGCGCCGGACAGCGTCATCATGCCGTTCATGGCGCCGCCCCAGGACGGCGCCAGCAGGATGATGGACATGACCATACCCAGGCTCTGCGCCCAGTTTGGCAGGGCGGTGTAGTGCAGGTGGTGGGGGCCGGCCCAGATATACACGGCCACCAGCGCCCAGAAGTGGACGATGCTCAAGCGGTAGGAATAGACCGGGCGTTCCGCCTGCTTGGGCACGAAGTAGTACATCATCCCCAGGAATCCCGCCGTCAGGAAGAAGCCCACGGCATTGTGCCCGTACCACCATTGCACCATGGCATCCACGGTGCCGGCGTAGGCCGAGTAGGACTTCGTCATGTGCACGGGCATTTCCATGCTGTTGATGATGTGCAAAACCGCAACGGCAATGATGTAGGCGCCCAGAAACCAGTTTGCGACGTAGATGTGCGAGGTCTTGCGTTTCACGATGGTGCCGAAAAAGACCACCGCGTAAACCACCCACACCACGGTGATCAGGATATCGATGGGCCACTCCAGCTCGGCGTATTCCTTACTGGTGGTGATACCCAGGGGCAGCGTTACAGCGGCGGCTACGATGACCAACTGCCAGCCCCAGAAAGTGAATGCGGCAAGCCGGTCTGAGAGAAGCCGTGCCTGGCAGGTGCGCTGCACGATGTAGTACGACGTCGCAAACAGGGCTGAACCGCCGAAGGCGAAGATCACCGCATTGGTGTGCAGCGGGCGCAGGCGACCGAAACTCAGCCACGGCAGGTCGAAGTTCAGCGCAGGCCAGGCCAATTGTGCCGCGATCAGCACGCCTACCAGCATGCCAACGATGCCCCAGACTACCGTCATGATGGCGAATTGGCGCACCACCTTGTAGTTGTAGGTGGGATGTTCCAGTGCAGTGTTCAACTCGCTCATGGCTTTGTTCCAGTCAGACAAGGGTAAACAGTGAGTGTGGTCGTGCCGCCGGACTCAGTCAGTGAACGCCGGTGCGGCGCCCAAGTCCCAGAGGATGACCGAGCCGACCATGAGGCAAATCAGGATAACCATGGCGATGGCCAATACAGCGCTGGAGAAGAGAAAGCCGCGCTCCTCGGGGATGTTCATCACAATGGGTATTCCCAGGTACATCAGGTAGACCGACCAACTGACAGCGACAACGCCGATCAACATGTCCAGCCAGAGTATGGGGTAGAAGCCAGTCAGTCCCGCAAGCAACAGCGGCGTGGCGGCAAGGCCGATAATGACGATGCCGCGTGTAACGCTGGATTGCGCCCCGTAGGTGGCTGCCATCCAGTGGACGAAATAGCCGATCACCGCGATACAGGCGAGCATGGTCAAGTAAAAAAGGATGCAGATCTGCCTCGCACTTTCACGGGTGAGGCGTATGACTTCACCGTGATCGCCTACGGTCCAGCCGATTTCTGTCGTACCGTAGTACCAGGCAACGGCGGGTAAAATCGCGAGCAAACAGGGGTATATGAGCAGTGTCCGCAACGAACTCTCATCCAGTGCTGCAACGGACCGCCATTGCGTGGCCGGTTTAACCAGTAAGCCAAAGGTATGCTGAATCATCAGGTATGGTTCTCCTGGATCTGGTTAGGATTTAGCCAACGCCGCCAGCCTAGCGCATCGGGTGCCACCGAATGAGGGTTTAACCGGGCCGCTGTCGCGGAGGTCTCGTTCATATTTTACTAGCCCGCAACATTTGCCATGTTTTTCACGCCCTGCATATCCAGGATTTCAATCTCTTTGTTGTCGACACGCAGAAAGTCCAGTTTTTGCATACGGCTGAACACCCGGCTGACGGTTTCCACGGTCAGGCCCAGGTAGTTCCCTATGTCGACGCGGGACATGGGCAGGCGAAAGTGGGTGGCGCTCAATTTGCGACGCGCATTTCGACTCGAGATGCTGACCAGCAGGGCGGCGACACGTTCATCAGCGGAGTTTTTGCTCAACAGGGTGATGAGTATCTGGTCTTCGGTAATTTCCCTGCTCATCAGTTGGAAAAAGTGGTGTTGGAGGCTGGGCATCAGGGCGCTGAGCTTCGACAGGGACTTGAAGGGGATTTCGCAGACAGCCGATTGTTCGAGTGTTCGGGCGGACGATGCATGGGTATTTTTGCTGATGCCATCCATGCCGAGTATTTCACCGGGTAAGTAAAATCCGGTGACTTGCTCACGACCATCATCGGTCGTTTTGTAGGCTTTAATCGCACCCGACCGCACGGCGTATACCGACGTGAATTCGTCACCCTCGCGATACAAGTGTTGGCCTTTTTGCACCGGTTTACTGCGCTGGATTATCTCGTCCAGTTGCTCGATGTCATCGTTTTCGAGTGCGAGTGGCAGGCAAATTCGGTTGAGTCGACAATTGCCACAACTCACCTTGAAATCATGTGTGCAGGGTTTCAAATCGCTGTGGGTCGCTGTGCTGGTTGGGGCGCTCATAGTGGCAGTCCTTGGCGAAACAATGCACCAGTATAAACCGGATTCCCCTGCATCGGACACATGGCTAAATTGTTGCAGAATAAATGGATGAGTGAGTCGGACCGGGGTCCGAATCCAGATAAGCGTCAAACAGCATGCAGACATTACGCAGGAACGGCCTGCCGCGCTCCGTGATCTGGATTTCATCAGCTGATAATTGCAGCAAGCCGTCTGCTTCCATAGCGCGCAACGCATGGATCTGCCCGTCGAATTTCGTGCCGAAATCGATATCAAAGCGCCGAGCGCACTCTGCGATGTCCAGCTTGAGTTCACAGATCAGGCTCATGATAATAAACCGCCTCAGTTTGTCTTCGTCGGTGACCTTGCAGCCTCGGGATGCGGGGAGCCTGCCCTGGTCGATGAGTGTGTAATAGGTGTCCAGGTTGCGCTCATTCTGGACATAGAAATCTCCCAGCTGACTGATCGCGGACACGCCGAGGCCCAGCAGGTCATCGGCCAGGTGTAACGAATAGCCCTGGAAGTTGCGTTGCAGGCGTCCCTCCTGCTGGGCAATGGCGAGTTCGTCCCCTGGCAATACATAATGATCCATGCCGATATGGAGATAGCCCGCTTCCTGTAAGCGCTGGCTTATAATGTACTGCAATAGTAATCGTTCCTCCGGTGGTGGCAGGTTCTGGGCATCGATGGCGCGCTGGTTCCTGAAGCGTTCAGGCAGGTGCGCGTAGTTGTAACAGGCGATGCGATCGGGTCGCAGGGTAATTACTTTTCGCAGCGTGTCGTCCACGGAATGCCTGTCCTGGAAGGGCAATCCGTAGATCAGGTCGAATCCGAGGGAGCGGAATTCGTGGCTGCGGATACTGGCCACCAGCGGCTGAATCTCGTGGTACGGCTGGGTGCGATTGATTGCTTTTTGCACCAGAGGGTCAAAATCCTGTATGCCGAGGTTGATGCGATTGAAGCCCAGGCCCCTGAGCAGGGCGATGGTATTGTTGTCCAGTCCCCTTGGATCGACCTCGATCGAGTACTCCCTGTACCGCTTGTCCAGCAGCCGAAAATGGCTACCCAGCAGGTGCATCAGTTCGGTAATCTCGGCATGGTCCAGATAGTTTGGTGTTCCTCCGCCCCAATGCATCTGCGTGACAGGCCGATTACTTCCCACCAGTTGCGACTGCATCTCGATTTCGACCTTAAGCCGATTCAGGTAATTGCGAGCAGCAGTTTTTTCGCGTGTGACAATCGCATTGCAACCGCAGTAAAAGCATATGTTCCGACAAAATGGCAGATGAACGTATAGCGATATCGGGGCTGTATTTTGCTCCTGGTTAGTCTTCAGCCAGTTATAGAACTGGTCCCTGTCAAAGTCGCGACTAAAATGCGGTGCAGTGGGGTAAGAGGTATAGCGTGGTCCCTGGCTGCCATATTTCAGCGCGAGCGCACGATCCGACCGAAACTCGGGTGAATTTGTATCCAGATTGCGCAATTCGGTAGGTAAATGTGTCATTGGTTGTTCAGCAGCTAATCTTCATTATGGAAGATAACAATTAGCGGGGCGGGTTTCGTTGATTCAGGTCAACAGGCGCCGCGCGTTTTTTGTCCGGCGCGCGGGCCCCCCCCGGGGGGGGCGAGAGTGGTGGGGCCTCCCGCCGGAACAAGTGATTACAGGGTTCAGCTACTACGCTAAGTGGCGGCGGACATGGGTGGGTCGGCGGGATTGTTCTCGAATTCGTCAGGGTAATATTCCCAAATCGAGCGATCACCCTTGCGGCAGTAGGCGATACTTTCGGCGCCCTGGATGCGCGGTATACCCATGCCTGCGGAGGGGTCGGTATAGTACATCCCCACCTGCACGCCGGTGCCAATGCCGATCAGGCCAGGCGGGGCACACGAGAAGTACTTGTCCCAGTATTTCTCTGAGTAAAAAACGGAGCAGTACGGAACATCACGGTATTCATCGAGGAAAACAAAGCCGCGATCGACGATAGAGGGCCACAGGTTCAGCAGGCAGTCGTGCAGGCTGGAATAAAAGTCCACATCCCAGAAAGCCAGCACAATGGCGCCGTCGTGGTGAGGGAGGGTGTCCTTGAACCAACCCTTGTGAAAACTGCACACGTCGATGGCGCCGTAGCGTCGAACGTTGCCGGTCACCTCTTCCAACGCGCCGCCGTACATGCCGGGCATAAACCCATTCTTGAACGTGCGCGCTGCAATCGGGTCGCCGGGGGAGGGCGGGGGAAGCCCTTCGAAGGAGTCGTAGACTTTCAGTTCACGCCCGGTGATCTCGCAAATCAGCGAGAGGTTGACTGTCGCGCCGCCACGCCAGCAACCACATTCCACCACCGCGCCTTTTACCTCGGGCGGTATCTCCAGCAATTTCATCGCCATCACCAGGTGTGCCCGCCAATTGGTCCCGGTCTGTACCTTGGAAAAGTTGCGATAAAAGCGATACCCGAGTCGCATACGTTTGGGCCAGGTCATGCCGTATCCGTCATGCACCTGCCTGGAATACGTGAGAAAGAAAAGCGCCAGTGGCGTCGACAGTAAATCATACGCACGCCGCACAAACTTCCGGGGCCGGAAAGGTCGCCTTTTGGCGCCTGGCTTTTTAGCGGGCATGCGATGCTCTCATGTGTGACGATTGAAAAACAGTTGGCGCAGTATAGGGAAAACCCGCGAGCGAGGGAAAGTCGGGCCGTGGTCGCGTCATCCGAGCGAGGCCACGCTCTTCAGCACCAGTCGCACCAGTTCGGCCTGTCTGGACACACCGGTCTTGGCGAAGATCGATTTGAGTTGGGCCCTGGCCGTGTGTTGCGAAATAGTCTGTGCGCTGGAGACTTGCGCCAGGCTCAGGCCACGCGCGAGCAAAGTGGCGAGGTTGGCTTCGGCGGGGGTGAGGTCAAACAATTCGCCCAGGATCTGGCGCGATGTGGACTCGTGCAGGTCCGGGTCGCTGATAAAAACGGCTGCCGAGGGGCTGGATTGCCCTTCACTCCACTGCGACGTCGGCACCGGTCGTATCACCAGGCCCAGATCGGCGCGCCCCTTCGTGCGTGGCACTCGCAACGCGCGCACCACCGAGGTTTCTCCATGCAGCTGTGCCTTGATAATGGTGGCGAGCGCCTGTTGCAATTCCTTGTCGATATCCCTGCCCTCAATATGCAGGCGGCCGTCCCGCAGGCTCAGGCCCTCACCCTGGTCGAGCAGTGCCCGGCCGACAGCATTGGTGGTCAGCAGGCGTCCCCGCTCGTCGAGAATGATACTGGCAACGGACAACTGGTTGACGGCGCCGGCGTAGACATCGCGCTCCGAAGTCGTGCGATTAAGCTTGGCGTAGATCTCTATCGCCAGTCGCAGGTGAGGCGTGATTTGGGCGAGCAAATCCCGTTCACGCGTTTTGAAGCGCGGCTCGCTGGCGCGCCGCGAGAAGCGCAGCCTGGCGAGCATGCCGCCGGGTTCGGCGGTATCCACGCCGAGGATGCGGAACAGGCCGATGGGTTTGAGGTAGTGAAGATAATAGTCGGAGGACAAGAGATCGCGATCCGGCAATATGTCTTCCAGTGCAATCACCTTGTCCAGCGGCAGATTGACGAAAGGATCCAGGGAAAAAAACTGTTCACGGTAGGCGCTAACCTCCCAGTCGTTGGGGTCGGCCAGATCGGTATTGGCGCGTGCGTGCGATATATCCGGGCGAACGCTGTTGAGTATGACGCCCTGATCGTCGGCAGTTGGAGGTCGCAGCACCAGCGACACCACTTGCACGTCCATCGCCTCGCGCAGCGCCGGCAGTGCGCTCTGCCAGGGCTGTTGCTCCAGCGCACCGCGATAAATCAGTTCGATGAGGTGACTGAATCTGCTGTCAATCCGGGTGGCTGGCATTACCGGGGAGCCAGCTTACTTCTCAAGATTGGAAAGATCGGCGGTGACTTCCGACAGTGGCTTCGGCCTGCCTATGCCCCAGCCCTGCAGATAATCGACGCCCAGTTCCTCGAGCTTCACGATAATCTCGTCATTCTCCACGGACTCGGCGATGGTTTCCTGGCCGAGAAAATGTGCGAGGTCGGTGATAGAGCGCGCCATCGCGTAGTCATTGCGGTTGATGTGAATGCCAGTGATGAAGCTGCCGTCTATTTTTACGTAGTCGACAGGCAGTTCGCGCAGGTAATTGTGGCTGGCTGGGCCGGTGCCGAAATCGTCGATGGAGAATTTGCAGCCGATATTCCTAAACGCGCGCACAAAGTCCGAGGCTTTGACCAGGTTGGAAATGGTGCCGGTTTCGGTGATCTCAAAACACAGGCGGCTGGTGCCGACGCCGAATTCAGAAATCTGTTCCAGCAGGTACTCCATGAAGCTGTTGTCCGTCACGCTGGCGCCCGACAGGTTAATGGCCAGATGGGGAACCACTTTCTGCTCGTCCATCAAGCGACTGATCCAGGTAAACGCCTCGCGCACTACCCAGCGGTCTACCAGCGTCATGAAGCCATAGCGCTCCGCCGACTGGATGAACTCCTCGGGGGAAGACACGGAGCCGTCCTTATTGAGCAGCCCGAGCAACAGCTCATAGTGCAGCGTGGAGTTGCTGCGGTCCCCGATCGCCGTTTGTACTATCGGTTGTGCGCGCAGGACGAAACGCTCCGAGGCCAGCGCACTTTCCAGATCCTGCTGCGTCTGGGTCCTCTGCAGCTTGTAGTCGCTGACCCTGCTCTGTTCCTCCTCGAAGGATATAACCCGGTTGCGTCCCAGTTGCTTGGCGTGC
>JADJAL010000027.1 GCA_016704305.1 Haliea sp.
CGAGATTGGCGGCGTGTACACCGATGTCGCCCATGCAATTGCTGACGCCGGACCTCGCCGGGTCCAGTCGCCATGCGGCCTGCTTGTTATCCGCGTCTTCCTGCCGGTCTGCCAGCCATCCCTGCGGGTATTCGACCACGACTTTGCGGATCTTGCCCAATTGACCGGATGCCACCCGCGCCCGCGCCTCCTTAACCAGCGGGTAGCCGGTAGGTATGGGTCAGGCCGTAGAGTAATCCCGTTTCCGCGAGCAGAGCCCGCAGGCGCAGGGCCTCGTCCAGGTTCAGCGTGGCGGGCTTGTCCGATAGCACATGAAAGCCGGCGCGCAGTGCTGCCTCCGCCACCGGAAAATGCTGGTGGTTGGGCGTGACGATGGCGACAAACTGCATGCGCTGCGCCTCCGGCAGCGCCGCTTCCGCGGCCATCATGCTGCGGTAATCGCCGTAGACCCTGCCTGCTGGCAAATAGAGCGCTGCCCCGGAGCGTCGCGACCGCTCGACATCGCTGCTGAAAGCGCCGCACACCAACTCGATCTCGCCATCCAGCGCCGCCGCCATGCGGTGTACCGCGCCGATAAACGCACCCTCGCCGCCGCCTACCATGCCCATCCTGATCTTGCTCATTGCGCTGCTCCCAGTGCCCGGCGCTACAGATACTGGTTGATGACGTTCTCGAACCACTCCTGCTTGCCGCTGCGGTGCGCGGGTTCTCCGCCCTGTTCCGCCAGGTTGCGCAATGCCGCAAGGTCCAGTTTTCCCTGCTCGAAAAGCGCGCCATCGCCGCTGTCAAAGCTGCTGTAGCGCTGTTGTTTGCGCTGGGTGAGCGTCGAGCTTTCCCGTATGCGGAAGGCGACCTCGAGTGCGCGTGCAAAAGTATCCATGCCGCCGATCTGTGCGATGAATATATCGTCGAGATCCACCGACTCGCGGCGCACCTTGGCATCGAAATTGAGGCCGCCGGAGTGCAGGCCACCGTCTTGCAGCACCACCAGCATCGCGTGCACGGCGTCGTACAGGTCGGTGGGAAACTGGTCGGTGTCCCAGCCGTTTTGCGGGTCGCCGCGATTGGCGTCGATGCTGCCGAGCAGGCCCGCGTCGGTACACATCTGCAATTCATGGGCGAAGCTGTGCCCTGCCAGCGTCGCATGGTTGGCCTCGACATTCACTTTGAAGTCGCCCGCCAGCCCGTAATGGCGCAGGAAGCCGATGACCGTCTGCGCATCGAAATCGTACTGGTGCTTGCTCGGCTCCATCGGCTTGGGTTCGATCAGGAACGTGCCGGTAAAGCCGATGCTGCGCCCGTAGTCGCGGGCCAGTTGCAGGAAGCGCGCCAGGTGATCCTGCTCGCGCCGGGTGTCGGTGTTCAACAGGCTGGCGTAGCCCTCACGGCCGCCCCAGAACACATAGTTCTCGCCGCCCAGCGCCACCGTGGCGTCGAGCGCCGCCTTGACCTGCGCGGCGGCGTGCGTCACCACGGCGAAGTCGGGATTGGTGGCTGCGCCATTCATATAGCGCGGGTGTCCGAACAGGTTGGCCGTGCCCCACAGCAGCTTCACGCCGGTCGCCTGCTGTCGCTCTTTCGCCAGTGCGACCAGGGTTGCCAGATTGCGTTCGGATTCAGCTACTGAGCCACCCTCGGGCGCCATGTCGCGATCGTGGAAGCAGTAGTACGGCACGCCCAGCTTGGTGAAGAACTCAAACGCCGCATCCAGGCGCGCCCGCGCCGCCGCCATCGGATCGTGCGCTGCATCCCAGGGGAAGACCTGCGTGTCGACACCGAAGGGATCGGCCCCTTTCGCACAGAAGGTGTGCCAGTAGCACACCGCGAAGCGCAGGTGCTGCTTCATTGTCCGGTCGCCCACGAGGCGGTCGCGTTCGTAGAATTTGAACGCCAGCGGGTTGTCCGATTCACGCCCCTCGAATGGAATGCGGGCAATGCCCGGGAAATATTCTTTGTCGCCTACGAAATACTGTTGTGCCATCGCGCGCCTCCGCTGTTGTTATGCGCCATACAATGCCCCTACGGTCTGGACATGGCGCAGGTAGGACCGGTAGTGCTCGTCGTACGCTGCCACGGATTCCGCACGTGGCTCGCAGGACCGTGCTGGATCCAGTACCAGCTGCGCATCGACCAGTTGTTGCAACGCGACTGCTCCGCCCTTCGGGCCCTGCGACATCCACGCCGCCTGCAGCGCGGCGCCCAGTGCCGCGCCCTCATCCACGGTTTGCATGCTCACCGGCACGTTGAAAATATCCGCCACCATTTGCCGCCATGTGGCGCTGCCTGCACCGCCGCCCGTCAGGCGCAGGGATTCGACAGCGCAGCCCTGCGCGCGCAGTGCGTCGAGACCCAGTCGCAGGCCATAGACAGTGGACTCCATCGCCGCGCGCAGCAAATTCTCGCGCGAATAATTAATCTCATCCAGGCCCATGATGCACGCTTTTCCGGTTGGAAGATTAGGACTGCGCTCGCCGTTGAAAAACGGCAGCGTCATCACCCCTTGCGCACCCGCGGGCGCAGCCGCTGCATGGTGTTCCAGTGCATCGATATCCAGCGCCAGCAGTCGCCGGGTCAGCTCGGTCGACACCGTGCAGTTCATCGTGCACAGCAGCGGCAACCAACCGCCGGTGGACGAACAGAACGCGGCCAGCGCGCCCTCGGGATCGACGACCGGTTGGTCGCGCTGGTGAACAGCGTGCCGGAAGTGCCGAGGCTTACCGTCAGGCGCCCGGCGCTGACATTCCCAGTACCAATCGCCGCCATCATATTGTCACCGCCGCCGCTGGCCACGGGGATGCCTGCAGGCAGGCCCAGTTCGGCTGCCACATCGGCGCGCAATTGGCCGATCGCCGCGCCAGACTCCGCCAGCGGCGGCAGTAGCTGCCCCAGATCGCGCTCCGCATCGACAGCCGCCAGCATGCCTGGTGCCACGCGCGGCACCGGATATCCAGCAGGCCGGTACCCGAGGCGTCGCCACACTCCATCACGCGCTCGCCGGTGAGATAAAAATTCAGGTAGTCATGCGGCAGCAGGATGGTCGCGAGCTGCGCGTAGTCGCCGGGCCGGTGCTTCTTGAGCCAGCGGATCTTGGATGCGGTGTAGCCCGGCAGGATGGGGTTGCCAACCTCGGCGATGCAACGCGCCTCGCCCCCGAACGCCTCGGTGATCTCCCTGCACTCGGCGAGCGTGGACGTGTCGCACCACAGTTTCACGGGCGCCAGTACCCGCCCGTCAGCAGCCACCGGTACAAAGCCATGCTGTTGGCCTGACACACCGATCGCCACGACACGGGATCTGTCCGACCTGTTGAACGCGGCCAGGCAAGCACCCAGTGCTGCCAGCCACCAGTCGGCCAGTTGCTCGCGTGTGCCATCGGCTTTGCTGATGAGGTCCACTGCGGCACTCTGCACATCGACCACCTGGCGCCGCTGCGCATCGTACAGCAGGGCCTTGACACTCTGCGTGCCTACGTCGATTCCCAGGAACATGGCGTTGTTGTGCTCTCTACCAGACTGCTTATTGCGTCAATTGTACTTATTCTTCGCGTCTGCCCGGGACCAGCACACGCATGGAGTTGCAGTGCGTGCGGGCCAGGTGATCACCGCACAATACTCCCCCCAACGCAGTAGGAAGTCTTGTACATATTCCTTTACAATTTGTACGAATTCGGCGCGAGCGCTAACAAATGACTACCCTGACCTACCCCTCGCTGGACGGCGCCGCGCACAATTTCGCGATGCTGGACCTGATTCCCGACACCCACGCCTGGATCAAGGATGTGCACGGCTGCTTCGTCTATGGCAACCGGCTGTTTTTTGAGCGCTTTGGCTTTACCTCGCTGCAGGGCCTGCTGGGCAAGTGCGACTACGATCTGGCGCCTGCCGCCCTCGCGGAAAACTACTGCAATGATGATGCCCAGGTGCTCAAGGGCAACGTGGTGAATGACCGGCTGGAACTGATCGCCGCCAAGGGGCAGCCGGGCGACTGGTTCCTCACGTCGAAGTGGCCGATTTACAATCTGCAGGGACAGGTGATCGGCAGTTTTGGCATCAGCCGCCACCTCAATAAAACCGAGGGCAAGGCCATCCCGTTTCGTGAATTGCGCGCGCCGATTGACTACATCTGCCAGCATTTTGCCAGCGCTATCTCAGTGGATTCGCTGGCGCTGGCCTGCAACATCTCCGTGAGTGCGCTGGAGCGTCGCTTCAGGAAGCACCTGAAGAAGACGCCGCACCAGTACATTGTCGAAGTGCGACTGGACAATGCCCGCCAGATGTTGCGCGAGACCGACAAGCCAATCGGCACGATAGCGCTGGAAACCGGGTTTGCGGACCACAGCCACTTTACCCGGGCGTTCACGCGCAAGTTCGGCGTCGCGCCGAGCGTGGACCGGCGCGACAGGGTAAGTGCTCAGCCAGCGTAAGCGCGCTCAAATGCGGCGACAAAGTCCTGCAGGCGATCCAGCGGTAAGTCGTTAATGCCGGCGGCGCCCGCCCGGCCACCGCCGGTGGGAAACTGCATGCACAGCTCTGCCGCGCCCTGCTTGTTGGTCATCGGCGCACGTACGCTGATCAGGTAATTGCCCTTCGCGTTCAGCGTCAGCACCGCGTGGGCCCGTGTCGGATTGTTAGTGGCCAGGTCGTTGCTGTACACACCGCTCACCCGGCGCGCCCAGGCCTCCTCCGGCAACAGGAATACGGCGCTGGTGGGATTTGCATGCAATGGCTGCAGTGCTTCCGCCCTTGCCATGTCCTCGCGGTAACCGGTGCTGAGTTTTTCGAAATCAGGCGAATTGCGCACGAAATCCAGCGGGCCTTCTGCCGCATACAACCGCAGGTACAGCTCCTTCGGATCGAAATGCAAATCCTCGATCGCCGGGCCGTAGCCGTTATAGTTGATATAGGTGCCGAGTTCTTCGAGTGACGCCAGATCTTCCGCCGTAATTGCCAGGCCCTTGGCCAGCGTGCGCGCGGTGTCGTGCAGGTTGTCACCGAATGCGCCGGTGACCGCCCAATCGAGATGACGGCCCTTGAGATACCCGTTGACCAGCGCGGCGGTGCATACCTCGGGCGATTCATTGATGATGGCCGTCAGGTTGGCATGCTGGGGAATGTCACCGGGAAAATGGTGGTCGACGTAAAAGACCGATGCGCCGGCGGCCAGCGCCTTGTCCAGCGCTGCGCGGTTTTTATCCATGGACACATCCAGCACCGTGATCTGGTCGCCGGCAGCCGCCTCGACCTGGTCCAGCAGGTTGATGTCCCGTTTCACGCCGGTGATCAGCGCGGCGTCGCGCGGCTCAGCCTTGCGCAATTGCAGCAGCGCGCAGATGCCATCCGCATCTCCGTTAAAGAGGTCGTAATTCATAGCGTCACCCAAAAGAGAGGGCGCCGGGCAGGTCTATCACCGGCGCCAGGTTGGATTCAGTTGTCGAGTGTCTGGTAGTAGTCCGACAGGATCTTCGCGACTTCGGGCCGCGAAAACTCCGGCGGCGGCGCGATGCCCTTGCCCAGCATTTCGCGTACTTTGGTACCGGACAACAAGACGAAATCCTCGTTGGTGTGATCCGGTACATCGCACATCATCACCACCTTGTTCAGCTTCTTGCTGTACGCCGTGTGGTCGGCCTTGAAGATCTGCAGTTCCAGCGCGCCCGCGGGCACTTCCTCGTCGAAAATGGTCTGCGCATCGAAGCCGCCGTAATAGTCGCCTACACCGGCGTGATCCCGGCCGACGATGAGGTGCGTGCAGCCGCAGTTCTGCCGAAACACCGCGTGCAGCACGGCTTCGCGCGGCCCGGCGTACAACATGTCAAAGCCGTAGCCGGTTACCATCACCGTGTTCGGCGGGAAGTAGATCTCCACCATCTTACGGATGGAGGCATCGCGCACATCCGCCGGGATATCACCGGGTTTCAGCTTTCCTAGCAGCATGTGTATGAGTATGCCGTCGGCATGCAACTGCTCCATCGCCATGCGGCACAGTTCCTCGTGCGCGCGGTGCATCGGGTTGCGCGTCTGGAAGGCCACCACGGTCTCCCAGCCGTGTTCGGCGATTTCGTTGCGAATTTCCACCGCGGTGCGGAACGTGTCTGGAAAATCAGTCTGGAAGTAAGAGAAGTTAAGCACCTCGATAGGGCCGGACACCATCGTGCGCCCCAGGCTGGCGAAGGTCTCGACGCCCGGGTGTTTCGGGTCCAGCGTGCGGAATATTTTTTCCGACATGAACGCGATCTGCGCGTCACTCACCGGCTCCACCGCGTCCACGGTCATCACTGCCAGTACCGGATTGCCCTTGACATTGGGATCGCGCAGCGCGATGCGGCTGCCGGCCTTCACGCTGGAATCATCGGTCAGGTTGACGATAGGAATCGGGAAAAACAGACCATCCACCGTGTGCATTTTCTCCGCGACACTGAGCGAGTCAGCCAGATTCATATAGCCGGTGAGCGGGTTGAAATAGCCACCGCCTAACATTACTGCATTGGCGGCAGCGGCTGAGTTGAGCAACAGGGACGGCAGCGTTTGCGCCTCCTCCACCAGTGCCTCGCGCCGTTTGGTGTCGTAGACAAACAGCGGATTGAGCTCGTCTGAGCCGTGTGGCTTGATCATTGTTTTCTCCTGTCTGGTATTGAATTCAATAAATGGGCTTGGTCAGGCGACTGAGCCAGCCGCGCCTGCCCGCCAATATTATTAGCTGATAATGCCGCGCTCACGCAGCGCGCCGAGGATGATCTGCACTTCTTCCTGCAGGCTTTGCTGGTCGGAGTGCAAGTGAATCTCGGGCTTGGAAGGGGCCTCGTAAGGGGTCGTCGATACCGGTAAAGTTCTTGATTTCGCCAGCGCGTGCTTTCTTGTAAAGACCCTTGGGATCACGCCCCTCGGCCGCCTCCAGCGAGCAATCGACAAAGACCTCGATAAAATCCATGCCTGCCGCTTCGTGCAGCGCGCGCACCTGGTCCCGGTCTGCTTTATACGGGCTGATAAAACTGCTGAGTGCTATCACACCGCTGTCGACAAACAGCTTGGCGACCTCGCCGATACGGCGAATGTTCTCGGTGCGGTCCTCGGCGGAGAAGCCCAGGTTCTTGTTGATGCCCATGCGCACGTTGTCGCCGTCCAGTCGATAGGACAGCACGCCCATCTGGTTCAGCGTTCCTTCGAGTTCCACGGCTACCGTGCTCTTGCCGCTGCCGGACAGGCCTGTAAACCAGAGTGTCGCGCCCTTGTGCCCGAGAAGTTTGCTGCGGTGCTCGCGGGTGATATCGCCTTCATGCCAATGTACATTGGTCGCTTTTTGTTCTGCCATGCGTGATTTCTCCATCAATGTGTTGGTGCGCTCGAGCCCCGTTATGGGTCAGGCCAGCCGATTTGCTAGGCGCACAGAGTAAGGCCATAAGGGCTGGTTGTAAAACAGGATACGAGCTTCAATATTGATTGCGGTCCTGGCCGCGCTGCCAGATCTTCAGCAGACTGCGTTCCAGCGCGCCCTCGGCGGCGAACCCGAGTTTTTCCTGCCAGTTCTTTTTATGCACAAAGCGCACTTCAAACACGTCCCAGTCTGCGAGCCTGGCCTGGATAAGGGCATCGCTGGTCTGCAGCTCGTCGATGAGGCCTTCCTGCAATGCATTCTGTCCGTACCAGACCTCGCCGGTGGCCACCTTGCCGATATCCAGCGACGGGCGATTGGCGCTGACAAAGCTCTTGAACAGGCCGTGGGTTTCTTCCAGTTCTTCAACAAACTTTTCCCGGCCCTTGTCAGTGTTTTCGCCAAACATCGTGAGCGTTCGCTTGTACTCACCGGCGGTCAATAACTCAAAATCAATATCGTTCTTCTGCAGCAGGCGGTGGAAGTTTGGCAGTTGCGCCAGCACGCCTATTGAACCCAGCACGGCGAACGGCGCGGCAACAATGCGATCGGCAACGCAGGCCATCATGTAACCGCCACTGGCGGCGACTTTGTCGACGGCGACAACCAGCGGCACTCCCGCGCTCTTGATGCGTTGCAGCTGGCTGGACGCCAGTCCATAACTGTGTACCAGCCCGCCGGGGCTCTCCAGGTTTACCAATACCTCATCCCCCTTCACGATCTGCGGGAGGATGGCGGAAATTTCCTCGCGCAGATTGTCCGTGGCGCTGGCGCGGATATCCCCGTCGAAATTGAGCACATACAGGCGCTTGCGGCGATCGTCTGTTGCAGCGTTGTCGCCCTGCTTGAGCTTTTTGCGCGCGATTTTGGCCTTGGCCTTTTCCTTTTTTTTGCTCGCCTTTCGTTGCGCTTTCAAGACTTCGGGATCATCAATGACTTCAAGGATGGATTCGCTGATGTGGCGATATTTCTCGTTGAGATCGCGAATCTCGATATGACCCTCGTGCTGATCCGCTTTCTGCCGTTGCCCTAACGACACCAGGCTGGTGATGAGTATCAGGAAAGCGGCAACCAGCGTGACTGCCTGGGCGAGAAACAGCCCATATTCATAGATGAATTCCAAAGGTTTACTCCAGGGTGCCTAGTTCAGGGTTGCAATAAAGTGTTGGATCAACTGTCCGGAAATCGAGGATGCCGGTGGAATCATCGGCAAATCACTGTAGTGGAACCAGCGTGCGTCCGCAATTTCAGTCGCGTCGCACACGATCTCTCCCCCGGCATAGTCGGCAAAGAATCCCAGCATCAGCTGGTTGGGAAAAGGCCAGGACTGCGACTGGAAATAGCGCAGGTTGGCGACCTCGACACCGACTTCCTCGCGCACCTCGCGCCGCAGCGTGTCTTCGGCCGTCTCTCCGGCTTCGATGAAACCGGCCAGCGTGCTGTACATGGGCTGGGGAAAATTGGCATTGCGCGCCAGTAACAATTCCTCGCCGCGCGTTACCAGGACAATGACGCAGGGCGCTATCCGCGGGTAATTGATCACCCTGCACGGTTCACAGCGCATCGCCCGCTCCCGCGTATCCAGGGTCATCGGATGACCGCAGCGACCGCAGTAGCGGTGGTCACGTTCCCAGTCGAGCAGCTGCGATGCCCTGCCGGCCAGCGCAAACAGTTGTTCGTCCACCCGGCCCAGAATGTGGTACAGGCTGCCCTTCTGGTACTGCAATGGGTCGGGCTGGTCTACGGTATCGATTTCCAGCGCATAGCAGGGTTTATCACCCCAATAGCCCAGGAACTGCCGCCGCAGCTCTGTCCAGCCGGTGCGTTGTAGCTGCTCGCTGGCAATCAGGCAGCCACTGCGCGAGCGCATATCGCTGAGCAACTGCCCGCCCTGAAACACGATGTGCAGTTCATATTCGCAGACCGTGGGCGGTATATTGTCGGGTCGAAACATCTGCTCTCCGCAGGCGCGTGGTTAATGACCGGCTATAGTATGTCCGCCCGCGCAGCGGGGCAAGATCGAAGGGCGTCTCGCGGGCCTTTTGCCCGATGCCCCTCACAGCGCGAGCGCGCGGCGATCATACTGGCATAATTTGGGAATGTTTTTCACAATGCCGTAGAATGCCCGCCTGCTTATCCGGACAGCTCCCATGACCAACAGCCTCCCCCATCCAATTTTGAAGTCATCCTGCTGCTGATGTTCATGGTGGCAGGCATCTACTTTATGAAAGAACTGCTGCTCTTCCTGTTTACACGGATCCTGCTGGGCGTTCGCTCCAAAGTGTTGCTGTCGCTGTTGTTTTCATTGGTTGCCGCGTTCCTGTCCGCGTTTCTTGACGCGCTGACCGTGACAGCGGTGCTGATCAGCGTCGGAGTAGGCTTCTATGCGGTCTACCATAAAGTCGCATCCGGCCAGAAACTGGGTTACGAAGGACATGACCACTCCGTGGACGACGGGGTTGGCGAATTGCACCGCGAGGACCTGGAACAGTTTCGTGCCTTCCTGCGAAGTTTGTTAATGCACGGCGCGGTGGGCACAGCGCTGGGCGGTGTGTGCACAATGGTGGGTGAACCGCAAAACCTGCTGATCGCGACTATCGCTGGCTGGGACTTTGCCGAATTTGCCACGATCATGGCACCTGTCAGTGTGCCTGTACTGGCGGCCGGGCTGCTCACCTGTGCGCTACTGGAGATGACGGGGGCTTTTGGCTACGGTGTGCGCTTGTCGGACAACGTACGCCACGTCCTGATGGAATATCACGCAAAGCAGGAAAGCCAACGCACTCCGCGCTCCAATGCGCCTGCTGGTGCAAGGCCTCGTGGCGATATTTCTGGTGATGGGATTGGCCATGCACTGGGCAGCCGTGGGCCTGGTCGGCCTGATGGTGATTGTGCTGTTGACTGCATTTAATGGCGTGACCGAGGAACACCAGATTGGCAAGGCTTTTGAGGAAGCGCTGCCGTTCACCGCGCTGTTGGTCGTGTTCTTCGCCATCGTCGCCGTCATCCACGACCAGCACTTGTTTACGCCGTTCATCGACAGCGTGCTCCACATGGATGCAGCGGTGCGGCCCGCGATGTTCTTCCTCGCCAATGGCGTGTTATCGATGATAAGCGACAATGTGTTTGTCGCCACCGTCTACATCAATGAGGTGAAGGCCGCATTCGACGCCGGCACCATCACCCGCCAGGAGTTTGACCACCTCGCGGTGGCCATCAACACTGGCACCAACCTACCCAGCGTCGCGACGCCCAACGGGCAGGCGGCCTTCCTGTTTCTGCTCACCTCGGCGCTGGCGCCGCTGATCCGCCTGTCCTACGGTCGCATGGTCATCATGGCGTTGCCGTATACGGTGGTAATGGGAGCCACCGGCCTCGCGTGTGTGGCACTGTTCTATTAGCAATCCCAGTTTTGCCGACTCCTATTTGCCAACGACGCGAAACGATTCGGGCGCCTGGCGCCAGCACTCAGCCGACCGGTTTTAACTCGCCGCGCCACACGACCCGGCCACCGCTGGCCGCCGAGATAGACTGCAGCTGCGCGTCATGCGCAGCGCGCTCCTCAGGCGACGCTTTGATAACCAGCAGTGCTGCTCTATTGGCTGGCAATCGTCCAATCTGTTTCGCCTGTTTCTGTCCATCATTGGCCGCACCCGAATCGGACAACTGTAACGTG
Source organism: Haliea sp. (assembly GCA_016704305.1). GTDB lineage: Bacteria > Pseudomonadota > Gammaproteobacteria > Pseudomonadales > Halieaceae > Marimicrobium. The sequence continues at coordinate 11,045 of JADJAL010000027.1, forward strand.
GTCTGGCCACCGGTCATTGCCAGGTAGACGTCCGCCAGAATCTCCGCGTCCAGTAGCGCACCGTGCAAATCGCGTTGCGAGTTATCGACCGTATAGCGTTGGCACAGCGCGTCGAGGCTGTTGCGCTGTCCCGGATGCTTGGCGCGGGCCATCACCAGTGTGTCAGTCACCGTGCAAAAGTCTTCGACACGCGTGTCCGCACCCAGTAAACGCTGCAATTCTGCATTCAGGAAGCCGATATCAAAGGAGCGTTGTGAATCACCAGTTCCGCACCCTGCACAAAATCGATAAATGTTGCTGCTATCAACTCAAATGCCGGCTTATCGGCGAGGAAATCATTGGTAATTCCATGGACTTCGATCGCTCCCTGGTCAATTTCACGGTGGGGATTGATGTATTGGTGATAGTGGTTGCCGGTCAGCTTGCGATTGACCAGTTCCACGCAGCCGATCTCGATGATGCGGTGCCCCTGGCTTGCGTCCAGTCCGGTCGTCTCTGTATCCAGTACGATTTGTCTCACGTCAGGGTGTCCTCGCTAACACGGCGACCCGATTATCGCTGTAGTGCATCAATACCTCGATTGGCCAGTTGGTCGGCCCGTTCGTTTCCGGCGTGCCCGCTGTGCCCTTTCACCCAATGCCACCGCACCTGATGGCGTCGGTTCTGTTCGTCCAGCGCCTGCCACAGGTCCACGTTTTTGACCGGCTGGCGCGCTGCGGTTTTCCAGCCTTTTTTTTTCCAGCCATCCAGCCATGTGGTGATGCCATTTTTTACATACACTGAATCAGTGGTGAGATCGACGCTGCACGGCGTGTTGAGCGCCTTCAACGCCTCAATGGCCGCGAGCAGTTCCATGCGATTGTTGGTGGTTTCCAACTCGCCGCCAAACAGTTCACGCTCCGTGTCGCCGTAGCGCAATACTGCGCCCCAGCCTCCCGGCCCCGGATTTCCGCGGCAGGCGCCGTCGGTATAGATCACTACCTTTTTCAAGCTGCCTGGTTTCCTTCGTCACTTAAGAGGGTCTGCGTGATAACGCCAGACCGAGGTGCGGGCGTCGGCACCGGTGCGGGTTTTGGCACCAGCCCGATCAAACGCTTGCTGCGCGCCAACAATGGCTTGCGCGGTCGATTAAGTCCGGCCACTTTTTTGGTCGCGTGCAGGATGTACACGCCGCCAAATGGCACATTGTGTTGCGCAGCCCAATGGTCAAACTGCGCAATTGCGCGCCGCAGTCGGCCGCTTCCGACTGGCGGCAATGCAAAGAGCCATCGAGTATCCAGCACTTCACAATTCAACAGGCGAAGCCAGTCGGCAAGGCGATGTTCGCGCAGTGGTCGGTGCCGGGCCCATAAAGGATCGCGCATAACGCCACGCATGCGCGTATTGCATCCCAACAGGCTGAAGGGGTTAAACCCAACCACCAGGAGCTGTCCCTGAGGCGTGAGCACACGCTGTATTTCGCGCAGGACCTGGTGCGGGTTCGCGGCGAACTCCAGGCAGTGATGCGCGATGATGGCATCGACACTGTCACTCTCCAGCGGCAACTCCTCGGGATCCGCGACCATGCCGACACCAGCTCCGGCGCGCTGGGCGCAATACAGTCGATGATTGATGGGGCTGTCCTGGCACAGGGGGCGCGCGCCGCTGACACCGAGTTGCAGGATGTGATAACCGAATGCAGTGTCGATCAAATCCTGCACGGCATCGCGTATTGCCTGCATCAGGTACTGGCCGCTTTCAAGCGCATACCAGCGCTCCAGTTCCGTCAGTACATCGATATGATCATGCTGCATTTCAAGAGCTTCGCTGCGGTCGGTGCCGTTGAATGTTTCGGAATTTCGCCTGTGGAAAACAGTGCCGATAACCGGGTGCTCATACCGAAGTACCGTCACCCGTGCGAAACTTTAACGCATGTTGCCCATCCAAGCTATTCCGTCATCTCAGCTTTACGCGCCAGCGGCCGCGTCTCCCTGACGACGATGTCTGGGTAGGTTGCAACAACCTGGGATCAAAAGCAGATCTATCCGTGCGGCGCACAAGCGCTTGCCTCTGCTCTGCTCATGGGTTGTAATGTCACGGAGCTTCAACGCACCATCCTACGGATCCTCGGCGATGAAGAAGGAATATTAAAATTTTGTTTTTCAACAATATAGCAAGACTGGTTACAGTCATTTCCACCTGTATGTTGCTGCTCGCGTGCCAGTCTTCGTCACTGCATCCGTCCGCAATGGGATTTATTGCTGCGTCATCGTCACAGGCCGTGGCGAAAAAACCCGTGAGCACGGCGTCAAGAGCTGATCAGGCGAATGCGTCAAATGGCGAGGCACATTCCACTGCAACTGAAAAAGCGGCTGGTGCGCAAGATGCCGATGAAGTAACAAAGACGAAAGCACACCAGCCAGATGATTTATGGGAGCGCATTCGCCAGGATCTCCGCTGGCAGAACACCGAGAGTCCCAAGATCGACAAGGCGCGAAACGCCTACCTGCGCCAGTCCAATTATCTCCCGATGGTGGCAGACAGGGCGGATTACTATCTCTACTACATCGTAGAGGAAGTACAGAAGCGCAATATGCCCGTGGAGATTGCGCTGATACCGATTCTGGAAAGCTCCATGGATCCGTTTGCCTCAGCTTCCAACGGTGCCGCCGGGCTATGGCAAATCATGCCCGAGACCGGCATACGCCTGGGACTTGAGCAGGACTCATCCTACGACGGCCGACACGCGCTGACAGATTCCACAATGGTAGCGCTGGATTACCTGGAAGCCCTGCACGCGAAATTTGACAACGATTGGTTCCTTGCGCTCGCGGCTTACAACTCCGGTGCGGGCACCGTTGAACGCGCGCGCGCGGCGAATGCTGCGCAAGGTCTTGGTACGCATTACTGGTCGCTCAATCTGTCGCACCACACTACCAGTTACGTACCAAAAATTATCGCGCTCGCACAGATTGTCGCGGAGCCGGAACGCTTTGATGTGCATATACCCAGCGTAGAGAATGCGCCATCATTTGAAGTTGTTGACGCGGACGGGCCAATGCGGCTGTCGCAGGCAGCTAAACTGGCTGGTGTTGATCTTGATACGCTGCGCGCGCTTAACCCCGGCCAGTTGCGCGATTCGATTTCATCGAGCGGGTCACTCGAAATTCTGGTGCCCTTCGGCAGTGCCAATCGCTTTGAACATAATATCGCGCGGCTGAGCCCGGAAGAATGCAATGGAAAACCTATAGAATCAAACCGGGTGACAGCCTGTCGCAGATAGCCAGAATGTTTGACACCGACGTTGCGCTATTGCAGGAAGTCAACAGCATGCGCGGGAGTAACATTCAAGCCGGCGACACTTTGAAAATCCCCGGCGATGGCGACGGCGACGTCGTAGACACATCGTCATCATCCTCGACCGAAGCACCCTCCGCGCAGGGTTACCTGGTGCGCAAGGGTGATTCCCTGTACGGTATCGCCGGCAAGTTCAATGTGTCTGTGAAAGATATAGTCACCTGGAATTCACTTGATCCGCGCGCCCACCTGAAGCCGGGGCAAAAGTTGAAACTGTATCCGAAAGGTGTTTGATACAAGCGCACCGGACCGATCCATGACGCAGTTACCCCGCCCGAGCCAGCTGCATTCCCCTTACGGCACGTTCGATCTTTCCCGCTACCCTTTCCGCGCCGGGGAGACGCTGCTCGCCTGGTGCGGTGCTGATACGCTCGCGTTGGAGGAGGTTCATCGCCGCGCTATTGCAGGCGCTCGAATCCTCGTGGTAAATGATGCGCACGGCGCACTGTGCGTTGCACTGCAACCACAAGCACTGTGGACCGATTCCATGCTAGCCGTGCAGGCCCTAAGGCAGAACGAGCGTGCCAACAACCGCCCGCAAACACCCGTCATCTGGAGCACCGATGCTCCGACAGTCGCTGTGGATCTGGTCGTATTGCGCGTTCCCAAACAGCGGGTTTACCTGGAATACCAGTTGTCCGAGCTCGCGCGATTGTTACCAACTGGCGCTATTGTATTGGCCGCGGGCATGGACAAACACCTGTCGCCCCATACGGCTGCAATGCTTGAGCGCTATATCGGACCGACCGAGCGACTACCCGGGAAGCGCAAGGCACGACTGTTCATCGCTGTCAGGGATCGTCGACAGGTTGTAGAGCGCGACGTAAGCGCAACGTACTACTGTGCGCCGCTCGGCGCCAATCTGGACAATCTGCCTAATGTCTTCAGTCAGGACAAGCTGGACGCAGGCACCCGGTTTTTGCTTGAGCACCTACACCTTGCAGAGCCGGTCGAGACGGCGATGGATCTGGCGTGCGGCAACGGCGTCATCGGCCTGGTAGCAGTGAAGCAGGGCCTCGCCGAAAATCTTGTGTTCTGCGATGAATCTGCGCTTGCCATCGCGTCGGCGAGGCGCAATGCAACCACAATATTCCCGCAGCAGTCTCACAGCTTCCAATTCCATCATGGCGATGGGCTCGCGCATTATGCGGGCGCGGCGGCGCAACTGATACTGTGCAATCCACCCTTTCATCAGGAGCATATTGTGAATGAATTCGCTGGTAGACGACTGCTCCAGCAGTGCAGTGAATATCTGGCGCCACAGGGCCACTTGCTGCTGGTCGCGAACCGCCATCTTGATTATCTCCCGTTGCTGCGCTGCAGATTTTCCGACGTAAAAAAGTGCGCCAGCAACGCTAAATTTACTATTTTATCGGCGCGCAAGGGCTGAACCCGCGAAGATTGCACTCACCGTGCGGTTGATAGTATGGTATGCCGGCTGTCGATATTTGGCAGTGCTGAACCACATCAGACAGACGAAGGAGTCCAGCCATGAACTACTTGATTAATATGTTTTCAAAGCTTACCCAAACAGCCTTTATCACTCTCGTGCTACTGGCGGTGTCGGTCACCGCAGCGAATGGCGACGAGTCATCAGATGCCACAGGGCGCGCCATGGCGGTGGAATTAGAGGGCACGGTTAACGCAATTGACCTGAAGTCTCGCGATATCAGCCTGACAGTAGCTTTGGGACTTGTGTTCACCGTGTTCATTCCGGAATCTCTGGAATTGGATACCATCCGTGTAGGCGATCAAGTCAGGCTCAAGTATTTTGCCGCTGCAGAGATAGAGCTGCGGAAACCTACCGCTGAGGAGATTGCAGATCCCTGGACGGTGGTTGAGGAAGGTGAGCTCGCCGAGGACGGTGGCGAACTGAGTGCTGACGCGGCACGCGTGGTGCGTGCCGTCGTAAACGTTGTTCTTGTTGACAAAGCTAACGAACGGGTTGCCGTCACGGATTCCCGCGGTATGTCGCATTTCATCACTGACGTGGAACCCGAGAAACTGGCCAGCCTTACCGAAGGGCAGCAAGTCGTCGTCGTATTCACGGAAGCTACGGCTGTGACGCTTGAGAAAAAGTCCTGATTAATGGCGTACGTTATTCGCTGGCTGACAGCTTCCTGCACAGCTCAATCAGCCAGCAGTTCCTCCACCAGTGCTACAACTTCTGTAGTCGCCATTCCGCGGCGTCGCAGGTGAAACAACCCCGTAACGTCGCTGAGCTCCCTGTTGACTTCAATAGTCAGTGCATTGCTCACGACTGCTTCGCGCACGAAACCGGCTGCCGGGTACACAACACCGGATGTGCCAATGGCTATGAACAGGTCACACACACGCAGCCGCGCCAGAATGGTATCCATGTGAAAGGGGATTTCTCCAAACCAGACGATATCAGGGCGCAATCCCCCCACTACCCCACATCGCGGACAACGGGTACTGCGATCATAATCGTCAGCGGCAGGCTGCGCAGCGCCGCATTTCTTGCATAGCATGCTGCGCAACTGGCCATGCATATGGCACACCTGACCACTGCCGCCGCGCTCGTGTAAATCGTCCACGTTCTGTGTAACCAAGAATACGTCACCACTGAACGCCTGCTGCAAGCGGGCGATTGCGCGATGTGCCGCATTGGGCAACACGTTATCGAGCTGGCTCCTGCGCGCATTGTAAAAGCGGTATACCAGGTCCGGGTCGCGCGCGAATGCTTCCGGTGTGGCAATCAGCATTGGATCGTGATTTTCCCAGAGACCGCCCGAGTCGCGGAATGTTGCCAATCCGGATTCCGCCGACACACCGGCTCCGGTAAGGATAACGATGCGGTTTACAGCGTGTCCATTCAGTCTTGCCATGGCGTGGCTCCTGCATCCAGTCCGGGTAAATCAAGTTCCTTCAAAACATGGAGGTGTCCGAGAGCGGCAAAAAACAATGCACAGCGCAGTGGCTCATTGCCCAATCTGTGCACAGCATCACGGTAGCCGCGTAACTGCTCGCCGTATAAGGTACATTCTCGCTGGATAAATGCATCCAGTGATTCACCCGGCGCCGGTGAGCTGGTTTTAAAGTCGATTATCCAACGTACGCCGGTCGTTTTATCGATGAAGCTGCGATCAACGACAATATCCCGTATGCGGCCTTCTGCGTCGACGGTGGTTAGAGACCATTCACTGTGCGCCTGCAAATGCTCACTCGAAAGTAACCAGCGCCCACGACCACCGGAGCGCAGGGACTGGGCGACGCAACTGAGCACAGCCTGCGCTGCGGCATCAAGCTCCGCTGCGCGCAAACCGTCGCGTTGCAGCGCCCTGCGCCAGCGCTGGCGATCCGCTTCGCTGGCTGCACCTGGCAGCGGTGAGCGTCGCGAAAATTCCTCCAGCGCCTGGTGCACGACGTTGCCAACGCTGCGCTCCCGGTGATCGGTTAGTCGATATGAAGGTATTACTGCCGCTGCGGGTAAAATCTCCCGTGGCACACTCGCTACAACAGCTGTGCCCCGAAGCAACCGGGTCAGTGGATGCAGCGGTCGCACGCGCGGGGCCGGTTGTAGCACGACGTGCTCCTGATGCACAGTCATCTGTTGTCTAAACGCCGGCCATATCGGGCTTAGCAAACTGACTCCTGATGGTTCCCGTGGCAGTCCTGTCGTAGCGTCCCTCTTGATTGATGCGGTTAGCATGAGTCGGCCAATTGCCCTTGTTGCGCCCACATACAACAGCCGCGTTGATTCCAGCTGCGCTTTCTCGCGGCGCTGCGATTGCAGGTAATTGTAAAGGGTTGGGGTGCCAGCGGGGCTGTGATCGTCCGCGGCGAGAAAGAACGAACGGACACCCTCGGCACTGCTGTGTTCATCCCATAACAGAATGTCTCGTCCATCGCTGCGTGGCAATCTGTCCAGCTGCGAAATAATGACCTGGTCAAACTCGAGCCCCTTGGCTTTGTGCAGGGTCAGTAGATGCACATTGCTATCCGGGTCCCCCGCATGCGCGAAGCGCTTCTGCAGATTAAGCGTCAGCCATTCGAGATCGAGCCCTACCCCCTCGATTTCCGCCTGCTCCAGCAACTGGAAAAAGTGCTCTGCGTCCAGCAGGCTGTCGATGTCTGGTGCGCACTGCGGGCCGCACAGTGCCAGCCAGGCCTGCTCCACCCAAACGCGCAGGCTCAGTCTGTCGCGCCCGCGACGAGCCGCGTGCAACGCGGGCAGGATATGCGCGAGACGTACCCTGCCGTCATCACTCAGCGATTGCCGTAGCGCACCCTCTTGCAGGACGGCCCAGACTGGCGTGTCAGACGGTGCATCACCAAAGCGGGCGACACACAACAGGTCCTGCAATCTCAGGCCGCACCAGGGCGCGCGCAAAAGCGCCATCCAGGCCAGCCGATCGGCATCACTGCTCAGTGCCCGACACAAGGTCACCAGATCCGCCACCACAGGGGACTGCGCAAGTGCATCCATATCCGGGGCGTTATAGGCGATTCGCATGTGCTTGAGCTGCCGGATAATCGGCTGCAGATGACTGCGACTGCGCCCGAGAATCGCAATCGATTCACTGCCACTGGCGCTGCATTCGGCGATGTAGCCACAGATAAACGCGACTTCCTGCTGCCGCGCGTCCACGCCCTGAAAAGCGTGCGAAACGACCGCCGGCTCGCAGCGCGTGGCGCGTACTGCCGTAGCCGGGCTGTAACTCACCCGCGAGCGGTACACGTCATCGTGCGTCGGAAAGGCGTATGCGAATGTTTTGTTGACCCAGTCCACCACGCCCTGATCGGAACGGAAGTTACATTGCAGTTGCAGATAACGCAGCACGATGCCCTTGAAGCCCTCGCGCCGCGCTTTCAGGAACAAGCCGACATTGGCGCCACGAAAGCCGTAGATGGATTGCATCGCGTCACCGACGATCATCAATGTGCGCGGTGCCTCGGGATTGAGCTCGTTGTGCTCACCCCAACCGCGCGTCAGTTTGTGCAACAATTCGTATTGCGTGATCGCGGTATCCTGGAATTCGTCGACCAGAATGTGTTCTATCTGATAGTCCAGGCGCAACGCCAGGTCAGTCGGTGCGTCATCCTCACCCAACGCCAGCAGAGCGGATTGCGCCACCTGGCTGTGATCGACCACACCGTATTGCTGAAAGACCAACAATAGTTGTGCAGCCAGGGTGGGCAGCAGGCGTGAAAGATGCAGTACCAATTGCCACGAAACACTGTCGTCTTCCATAACCGGCAGCGACTGAAGCGCCGCCAGCCTGCCTTGCAGCCCCTCTATCGTCTGCAATTGCGCCAGCAGTTCCTTCCACTGCGCCTTGCGCTGCTGCGCTGCGCCCCTGGTGCTGGGAAATCCTTCCCGTTGCGTGATGGTCTTGCGCCACTCCCCTTTCGCGGTCAGCAACATGGCGCGCAGTGTGTTCCAGTCGCGCAAGTCCCGCGGCAGCATGCCGGGAAAGTGCGCGGGTACGGTGTCTTGCAGATTGCGGGCGGCGTACTGCTGCAATTCCAGCAACTCGTGTTCATGCGGCGTCAGTAAGCGCGCCAGTTCCCGAAGTTCGTCGCTGACAAGCGCTTCTATCGAAGCAACCAGATACGCCTCTGATTCCTGTGGAGCGTGGTGAACGCCCACGTAATGCCGCCATTGTTCACGCCGGGCCAACATCGCCACCAGCAACGCTTGCAGGCGCTCCCAGTTGTTGTCGAAGTGCAGCAACAGCGCGGCCAGATCCGCGGCGACAGGGTGATCCTCATCCAGCAGTTGGTGCAGCGCCTGCACCGCCTCGGCATACAGCGGCGTGGCGTCATCCCTGACGTTGGTCTGGCCGCCGAACCGGCTCAGCACCGGCATCTGCCGCGTCAATCCGGCGCAGAAACCGTCGATCGTCTTGATATTGCAGCGTGAGATATTGCGCAACAAGTGCCACCCACCGCGCACGTCAGCCGCGAGCGCCTGCTCGGCCAGCGCGCGGGTCACGCGCTGGTGTGGGCTGTGACAGGGGGATCTATCGATGGCGTTACGCAGCGCTTGCAACACACGCTCACGCATCTCAGCCGCAGCCTTGCGGGTGAACGTGATCGCCAGTATCTGCTCGGGGCGCTGCACGCGGGACAGCAAACTCAGGTAGCGCTGGATCAATAACTCCGTCTTGCCGGACCCGGCAGGTGCACTGACACAGACACTGATGACAGGGTCAACCGCGGCGACACGTGCCGGCGTATCCACAACATTGCTCACACTGCGTTGTCCTGTTCTGACTCAGCCAGGTCATCAAACCGATCGCCTATCCGGCAGAGCGGCTGCAAACCACACCACGTGCAACTTGAGGGAGTCAGTGGGTCGACGGGAGCATCGCCAGCCACAAACGTAGCGGCCAGGCGCTCAAGGGTGTTGCGCCAATACTCACCCAGTTCGGACCATTCCTGCACATCGACGCCGATTTTGGCAAGGCGCGAGAGGTCGGAGGAAATTCCCGGAGCCGCTGCTACCGGCCCCAATCCAACAAAGCGACAGTCGCGTGGACGCACGACACCGAAAGCCATGCCTGTGACGGATTCCGGCTCGGCGATGCGGTACAACGGCAACTGCGGCTGCGCCGGCCTGTCGCCGAACCAGTCCTGAACGCTACTGCTGCGCGATTTGTAATCGATGATCATGCGCGAACCATCGGCGAGCTGGTCGACGCGGTCGACGCGCAGGCTGATCGGTAGCCGGGCAAGTTCCAGCGTCACTTCCAGTTCGCGCGCCACGACGGTGAACGCTTCGCGCTGGCGCTCCAGGTTCAGCCATTCACACAGTAACGCGACTAATCGCCTCTCCTCCAGGCACCAATAAGCCGCGCCGACCTTTCTCTGTTGCTCGAAGGGCACGCTGGCTATTGCAGCCTGCACAGCCCGTATTACGGTTTGCGCCTGTCCCACGTCGTCCAGCGCCAGCAAGGCTTCGTGATTGCACAAGTCACCCCACAATAGATTGAGCGCGTCGTGCAATAGCGAGCCTCGCTCCCCGGCTGACAGGCCAACATGCAGTGTGCCAAGCGGCTCAACCTGCAAGCGGTGTTTGGCAAAAGCGCGAAAGGGGCACTGGGATTGGTCCTCGAGCAGGCTACTGCCGCCTTGGATACTGGATTGTTCGCCAGTATCGACTCGGGGTGCAGTGTCATCCGTGATCATCTCCAGCTCGCGTTCGAGGTAGCCTCCCAGCCACTCGGCCCAGACTGCTGGCGGCTGCGGCGGTGTCTCGACTGCAAAATCCTGCAGCAGCGCACTTGGCAGTTCCGGCACACCGTCACGCTGCCGACAGTAGCTGGCATGCAGGAACCTGCTGTTGCGCGCGTATTGACTCAGCAGGGCGTCGGCAAACGCCCATTCGCGCTCGGGGCTCGCATGCGGCATGTGCAGACGTGTTTGCCAAACGAGCGGGATAAACGGACTTGGGCGCGGCGCAGCGGGCCAGTCCGAGCCCTGCATACCACACAACCACAGCTCATCGAATGAGAGTCCCGCTGCTTCCAGTGGCCCCAGCACCTGTATGGGACTGTCCACCGTCTGCGGTTGGGACACCTGGCGTTTGCAACAATCGCGTAACAACGCCAATGCGGCACCGAATTGCATCGGTTCACAGACCATGTCGAATGTCGCAAACACATCAAGGGTACGATCCCAAAGATCTCGTTGCTGGTATTCCAGGCTATCCAGCGCTTGCTTACCGGGCCAACCCCAGTTGCTCAGGATGTCGCTGAAATGCACCATCCATGTCGAAGGCAACGCCTTGCGACGCAAGTGGCGCATGCTTTGCAAAGCGCTCAGGCGTTGCCCCAGGCACAGACCCCTGGCGCCGCCCAGCGACACCCGGTTGGCATCGCTGAGTAACTCGGCAACAGGCAACACCATGCTGCCCTGTGTGTACAACTGACGGACAAAGCGCTGCGCGAGTGCGCTGTGGGCATCGGGGAGATCGAAAAAGCGCGAACGCAATAGCGCTTCCACGGCCGCTACCGTCGTCTGCTGCAGGCCCATCGCCAGAACCGCGAGGGCATCGCGAACCAGCGGTGTCTTATCCAGGGTAATTCCCGTTGAAAAGTTCACTGGCAGGGAGGAATAGTCATCTCCCAGGCAATCAAACTCGCGGCGCAACAGGTAGTCCAGTGGCACCCTGTCGCTTCCGATATTGCCGAGCACGATACCGATGGTGGTGTCAGGCGACGTCCGGTGTGCATTCGCAGCCCAGGCCGCGACGGCCTGGAACTCCGACCTGGTGTCGCTGAATGCGTGCACAACCCGATGGGCAACTAGCGTTGACGGCGTGACGTGCTGTACCTCAGTGGTGACAGCCGCCAGTGCTGCGTGTTGCAGAGGTGCCAGCAAATCGAACTCCACCAACGCCACCCGGGTCGTCGGCAGCTGGCCAGCAAGCCCGGCAAGGTGCACCAGACAGTCGGTCTGTGTGCACTGCCCGGCGCGTGCCAGGCGCGCATTGAACAGTCCCAGCCAGCGCAGGAACGTCCGGCAGTCCCCATCGAGATGGAACAGGGCCCTGATGCCGCTGGTGTCAACATCGACCTGCCAGCGCAGCAGCGTATCACGAGCCTGGCTGGCCAGTTCCGCCGCCGCCGCTGGTTGCAGCAGATGAAACTCCGCGGATTGACTCTGATATTGCTCCACCACCTGGCGCCAGATCTCCAGAGCCTGGGCAGGTGCCAGTGGTGCCACTGGCGGCACCAGATTCTGCCTGGAGGCGCTTTCCCACTGCTGCTGCAACCATGGCTCCAGCGGCTGAACCGACAGAGTCTCCCACACCAGCGCGCCAGCCGCCGCCTGCCGCGCATCCCATTCTGCTTTTATTCGCCGCGCTAAGCGTTGGTTAGGTGTCAACAGCGTAAAGCCGCCGTTGATCAAAGGTTCCAGCGGGGTAATGTCATACAGGCACTGAGCCAAATTCTTCTCCTGCGTGGGGTGGCAACGCCCCCAACACCTGCACAAACGCGGCTACCTGATACGCCGCGACTGCTATAATCGTGCGCCCCGTTCACAACTGGCTGGGCTAGTATCATCGTGCTATTACTCGCCGGCACGAACAGGACAACTTTATCAGGTAGCCAAGATGAGCAACATCGAAGTGTACAACGTCAATGTCGCCTCGCAGGAGGTATTGATTACCCCGGAACAATTGAAGGCTGCGCTGCCGATGCCGGAGTCGGTGCGCGACACCCTGGTCACCAGCCGACAGGTGATCGAGAACATACTGGACAGGCGCGACGCGCGCATTGTTGTCGTCGTCGGCCCCTGCTCTATCCATGACCCGCTCGCGGCGCTCGATTACGCCCGTCGCCTGAAGGTGTTGGCCGATGAACTCGACGACACACTGTACCTAGTGATGCGCGTGTACTTCGAGAAGCCGCGCACGACGGTGGGCTGGAAAGGCCTGGTCAACGATCCATACCTGGACGATTCGTTCAATATCGAGGACGGATTGCACATCGCACGCCAACTGTTGATCGATATTCTGGAAATTGGGCTTCCAACGTCCACGGAAGCCCTCGATCCGATTTCACCACAATACCTGCAGGACCTCGTGAGTTGGACGGCCATTGGCGCGCGCACCACGGAATCACAAACGCACAGGGAGATGGCCTGTGGCCTGTCCAGCGCCGTAGGATTCAAGAACGGTACTGACGGCAGCCTCACGGTGGCGACCAATGCGCTCAATTCCGTGGCCAATCCACACCGCTTTCTGGGTATCAATGCCCAGGGTCAGGTGTCGGTGTTCACCACCAAGGGTAACCCGTACGGCCATATAGTGCTGCGCGGTGGCACCTCGGGGCCCAACTACGATTCCGTGCATATCAAGCTGTGCGAGGACGCCCTGGACAAGGCCGGCGTCGCGCGCAATATCATGGTCGATTGCAGCCACGCCAATTCCAGTAAGCAACCGGAACTGCAACCATTGGTGGTGGAAAATGTGGCGAACCAGATACTGGAGGGCAACACATCGATCATCGGGATAATGATCGAAAGCAATTTGCGCTCTGGCAACCAGGCCATCCCGTCGGACCTGAGCAAACTGGTGTACGGGGTATCCGTCACCGACGGTTGTATTGATTGGGAGACGACTGAGAGTTGCCTGCGTGCGATGCGCGAGCGGATTAAAGAAGCGCTGGAACGACGTGGCCGTTGATCGATAGTGGCTTGCGGGCCCAAACAGGGGCCTGGCAGATAATCAATAGTACGCTTGCGAGGTATCGCTGTGATCGGTGGTATCGCGCACACCGGTGAGTTGCGGAATTTGCTCCAGTAGCGTTTTTTCCACGCCACCCTTCAGGGTCTGGTCAACCGCACTGCATCCCTGGCAACCGCCACCGAACTGCAGTATGGCGATATTCGTTTCTGTAATTTCCACCAGGCTTACTTCCCCGCCGTGGGCGGCCAGCGCAGGATTGACCTCGTTGTAAAGCACGTAATTCACGCGATCCGCCAGCGAGCTGCTTTCGTCGACACGCGGTAGCTTGGCATTCGGGGCTTTGATCGTCAGTTGCCCGCCCATGCGATCCTTGGCGTAATCAACGAGTGCATCCTCCAGGAACGGGAGGCTGGGCGCGTCATACCAGACCGTAAATTTGACCAGTTCTTCCTTTTGATCCGCGTCGTTGACATCACCCTGCCGGCAGTAGGCGATACAGGTTTCAGCACGCGGCGTTCCCGGTTGGTTTATAAAGACCCTGACACCCAGGGCATCGTCCTGTTTGGATAACAATTCAGCCAGGTAATCCTGCGCAGATTCAGTTATGGTGACCATAGTGCGACCCATTCCTAGTAATTTAGTCGGGTATTGTACCAAACTTGCCCGGCAAGCGTGAGCGATACGTGGATCCGTTCGTCAAAAAGGCTCAGTTTCTGCTAACATCGCAAGTCTTTTTGACCGTGGGGAATCACCTCCACGCAACACCCTAAGGCAATACAATGGCAAGTGGCAAAACCAACACGGGGCTGCTGGAGCAGGCCCTGAAACAGCGCATTCTTATAATCGACGGCGCAATGGGTACGATGATCCAGGCGGAAAACCTCACTGAAGCAGACTTTCGCGGGGCGCGATTTGCGACACATGGCTCCGATCTTAAAGGCAACAATGAACTGCTCAGCCTGACACGGCCCGACATCATCGCCAAAATACATCGCGGATACCTGGAGGCCGGCGCGGATATCATTGAGACCAACACCTTTGGCAGCACCTCGATTGCGCAGGCCGACTACGACCTGGGCGAACTGGCGGAAGAGCAGAACCTGGCAGCGGCCAGAATCGCCCGGGAAGTCGCCGATGAGATGACCGCCAGGACACCTGAAAAGCCCCGCTTCGTTGCCGGCGTCCTCGGGCCCACGCCCAAAACCGCCTCGATCTCGCCAGATGTGAACGACCCGGGCGCGCGTAGCATCAGCTTTGATACCTTGCGGGAGGATTACGCCAGGGCAACCCGTGCACTGGTGACCGGGGGTGTCGACCTGATCATGATCGAGACCATCTTCGATACCCTCAACGCCAAGGCCGCCATCTTTGCGGTGAAGGAAGTGTTTGACGAGTTGGGGCGGGAATTGCCGATCATGATCTCGGTCACCTTCCCCGATATCAGTGGGCGGGTGCTGTCCGGGCAGAATCCGGAGGCGTTCTGGAATGCGATCGCGCATGCGAAGCCGCTGATCGTCGGCAGCAACTGCGGTCGCCCCTACCGGGAAATCCGCCCTTTCGTGGAAGAACTGTCAAAAGCCAGCGACTGCTACTTCAGTGCCCACCTCAACGCCGGACTACCCAACGCCTTTGGCGAGTTTGATGAAACGCCGGAAATCATGGAGCGCGATTACGCCGAGTTTGCCGGCCGCGGGTTCCTCAACCTGGCAGGAGGCTGTTGCGGCACCACGCCAGCGCATATCCGGGCGATTGCCCATGCGTGCGAGGGCGTTGTGCCCCGCCCTCTTCCACATCACGAACCCGCCTGTCGCCTGAGCGGGCTGGAGCCCTTCAATATCACGGAGGCCAGCCTGTTCGTGAACGTCGGCGAGCGCTGCAATGTCACCGGTTCGGCAAAATTCAAGCGCCTGATCATGGATGGCCGCTTTGACGAGGCACTGGTCGTCGCACGCACCCAGGTGGAGGACGGCGCTCAGATCATCGATATCAACATGGACGAGGGGATGCTGGACTCCGAGGCAGCGATGGTCACGTTCCTCAACCTGATCGCCGCTGAACCGGACATTTGCCGGGTTCCGATCATGGTGGACTCGTCGAAATGGAATGTCATCGAAGCCGGCCTGAAATGTATTCAGGGCAAGGCGATTGTAAATTCCATCAGCCTCAAGGCGGGCGAGGAAGAGTTCCTCACCCAGGCACGCCTGTGCCAGCGCTACGGCGCGGCGGTGGTTGTGATGGCGTTTGACGAGGAGGGCCAGGCCGACAACCTGCAACGGCGCAAGGACATCTGCAAGCGCTGTTATGACCTGTTGGTCCATAAACTCGACTTCAATCCGAACGACATTATCTTCGACCCCAATATCTTTGCGATTGCCACCGGTATAGAAGAGCACAATAACTATGCGGTGGAGTTCATCGAAGCGACGCGCTATATCAAGGCTGAACTGCCGGGGGCGCTGGTGTCTGGCGGCGTATCCAACGTCTCGTTTTCGTTTCGCGGCAACGACGCCGTGCGCGAAGCCATCCACTCCGTATTCCTGTACCACGCGATCAAGGCTGGCATGGACATGGGGATCGTCAATGCGGGCCAATTGGCTGTCTACGACGAGTTGCCTGCAGACCTGAGGGATGTCGTGGAAGATGTGATCCTCAATCGCACGGCGGATGGCTCGGAGCGCCTGTTGGCGCTGGCGGAGCGCTATCGGGACACGGGTGGTGGCGAAGCCCGGGTTGAGGATCTCAGCTGGCGCGAGCAGGATGTTGAAAAACGCCTCGCCCACGCGCTGGTGAAGGGTATCAATACTTGGATCGTCGAGGATGCCGAAGAGGCCAGGCTGAAATTCGCGCGCCCGATCGAAGTGATTGAAGGGCCGCTGATGGATGGCATGAACATCGTCGGCGACCTTTTTGGCAGCGGCAAAATGTTCCTGCCACAGGTGGTAAAAAGTGCACGCGTGATGAAACAGGCCGTAGCACACCTGCAGCCGTATATTGAGCTGGACAAGGTGGGCGGCAATTCCACGAACGGCAAAATCCTGATGGCGACCGTCAAAGGCGATGTCCACGACATCGGCAAGAATATCGTCGGCATTGTGCTGCAATGCAATAATTTTGAGGTGATCGACCTCGGCGTGATGGTGCATTGCGAGAAGATCCTGCAGGTGGCGAAAGACGAAAAAGTCGATGTTATTGGCCTGAGCGGCCTGATCACTCCGTCGCTCGATGAAATGGCGCATGTTGCGGCTGAAATGCAGCGCCTGCAATTCACTGTCCCGTTGATGATAGGGGGCGCGACAACCTCAAAAGCGCATACCGCGGTGAAGATCGCCCCGCAGTATGACGGTGATGTCGTCGTGTATGTCCCCGACGCCTCGCGCAGCGTCGCAGTAGTTACCCAACTCGTCGGCCAGGGCAAAGCGCAGTTTGTGCGTGACATCCATGAGGAATACATCGTCGTGCGTGAGCGCGTGGCCAATCGCAAACCGCGCGAGAAAGAACTGCGCTACGCCGAGGCCGTTGCCAACGCCCCGCGGTTTGACTGGGACGCCTACCAGCCGCCCCGCCCCACATTCATTGGTACCCGCGTTTTCGACCATTTTCCGCTGGCAGAGCTGGTGGACACCATCGACTGGACACCGTTTTTCATCACCTGGGAGCTCTCGGGCAAGTTTCCCGCGATTCTGGAGGATGACGTCGTCGGCGCCCAGGCGCGCGAGCTCTACCAGGATGCGCAGGCGATGCTGAAGCGCATCGTCGATGAAAAGCTGCTGACCGCAAAAGCGGTCGTGGGATTCTGGCCTGCCAGCAGAAGCGGCACCGACGATATCGCGGTGTACGCGGATGAATCGCGTACTGAGGCTATCGCCATCCTGCATCACCTGCGCCAGCAGACCGAAAAACCGGACGGCAAATACAATGCCAGCCTGGCGGACTATGTCGCGCCGGCGGGTTCAGGCGCCGAGGACTATATCGGTGGATTCTGTGTGACCACCGGCCACGGCGTCGAAGAACTGGCGGCAGAGTTCCTTGCACAACATGACGATTACAACAGCATTTTGCTCAAATCCCTCGCCGATCGACTTGCTGAGTCTTTTGCGGAGTACCTGCATAGAATGGTGCGCAGGGAACTGTGGGGGTATGCTCCTGATGAAACACTGAGCGTCAGTGAGTTGATCGAGGAAAAGTACCGCGGCATCCGCCCGGCGCCCGGCTATCCGGCCTGCCCGGATCACACGGAAAAAGCGACCCTGTTCAGGCTGCTGAATGCGACGAAGGCCTGCGATGTGACGCTGTCTGAAAGCTATGCGATGAGTCCGCCATCGTCAGTCAGCGGTTTCTATTTTTCCCATCCTGAGTCGCGCTACTTTGCGGTAGGCAAAATCGGTCGCGACCAGGTCGAGAGCCTGGCCGGGCGTAAGGGCGAGACAGTTACCGAGATCGAGCGTTGGCTGCGGCCCAATTTGAGCTATTAACTGAGGTATTTCAGTGTGAACGAGACACGCGACAAGCCTGCTGATCCCGACGAGAACCCCGGCAAACTCAATCCGTTACAGGTTGTAGGGAGCGTGCTTGCCGCAGGTTTGGGGGTGCAGAGCAGTAAAAATCGGGAGCGGGATTTCAAACAGGGGCGACCAGTCGTATTCATCACTGCCGGTATCATATTCACCCTGTTGTTTATCGGCACGGTGGCTTTTGTCGTGCAAATGGTTGTCAGATCAGCCGGCCATTAACCGGCCGGCGCAGTGACCTCGTAAGGTGTCAGGAGGGCATCCCTGAGAGCCAAACGTACATGGCGGTGACTACAATGGCGATGATTACAGTCACAGCAATGGCATCGGCAGCACCATCAGCGGCGCGTTCTTTGTTGATTTGATCGGACATTTTTAACTCCAGGTAACAAATTGAGGGCGCGCGCCAGTATACCAACATTTGTCGCAATCCCAAGCGCCTGATAAAGCGGCTTACTCTTCATTTGATGCGCTGAGAGCCAGGCATACACCTGAATCTAAGCTTATGAATATTATGACTATTTGCTCACACTCGTTTTCTGGTATGGTAGCGCCCTTTCCGTCCCGATGGCGCCTTGGCTCAATGCGAGAGCAGGATACGTAAATGTACGTCTACGACCAGTACGACCAACAGATTATTGATGAGCGGGTCGCCCAATTCCGCGACCAGACGGCGCGCTTTCTGGCGGGAAAAATTTCCGCCGCTGAGTTTCTGCCGTTGCGCCTGCAAAACGGGCTGTACGTGCAACGCCAGGCACCGATGCTGCGTATTGCCGTGCCCTACGGACTGATGAATAGTCGGCAGTTGCGCAAGTTGGCGGAAATCAGCCGCGTCTATGACAAAGGCTATGCGCACATCAGCACGCGGCAGAACGTGCAGCTCAACTGGCCGATGCTGGCGGAAGTTCCGGATATCCTGGCGGAACTCGCAACTGTCCAGATGCACGCCATCCAGACCAGTGGCAATTGCGTGCGCAACACCACGACGGACCAGTTTGCCGGCGTGGCCTGCGATGAGTTGGAGGACCCCCGCCCCTATTGCGAGATCATTCGCCAGTGGTCCACGCTACACCCCGAGTTTGCCTTTCTGCCGCGCAAATTCAAAATTGCCGTCTGTGGTTCAACACAGGATCGCGCCGCGATACACCACCACGACATTGGATTGGAACTCCTCGGCAATGCGCAGGGAGAGATCGGGCTGAAGGTGCTGGTGGGCGGCGGCCTGGGCCGTACTCCCGCCATTGGTTCCGTGATATGCGAGTGGCTGGATAAAAAGCACATGCTGACTTATCTGGAAGCGATTCTGCGGGTGTACAACAAACATGGCCGACGCGACAACAAGTTCAAGGCGCGCATCAAGATCCTGGTCAAGGCGATGGGCGTGGACGCGTTCAGGGCGGCCGTTGAACAGGAATGGCTGGCACTCAAGGACGGCCCCACGACACTGACGGATGAGGAACTGATGCGCGCGCGCTCGTTCTTCGACTCGCCGGATTACCAGGTGATGGATGGTGACCATGCCGCTGCCGAACTCCAGGGCGCATGTTCGCGCGATGCGATTTTTGGCAATTGGGTAAAACGCAACACACAAGCACATCGCGTTCCCGGATATCGCATCGTGACCATATCCCTGAAAGCCACCGGTTATGCGCCCGGTGATGTCACGGCTGAGCAACTTGAACTTCTGGCTGAGCTTGCGGACCAGTATTCTTTCAGCGAAATCCGCAGCACGCATCAACAGAACCTGGTGCTGGGTGATGTGCAGATGTCACAATTGTATGACTTGTGGCAGCGCCTGCAGACGGCGGGGTTGGCCACACCCAATATTGGCTATCTCACCGATATTATCTGCTGTCCGGGTGGCGATTACTGCTCCCTGGCCAATGCCAAGTCACTGCCGGTTGCAGAAGCCATTCAAGCGCGTTTCGATGACCTGGATTACGTGTACGATCTGGGACCACTGGAACTCAATATCAGCGGCTGTATGAATGCCTGTGGTCACCACCACATCGGGCACATCGGCATTCTGGGCGTGGATAAAAAGGGCCAGGAGTACTACCAGGTCTGCCTCGGTGGCAGCCAGGCGAAGGATGCTTCCATTGGCAGCATTCTCGGGCCCTCCTTCAAGCAGGAAGACATGCCGGATGTTATCGATAATCTCCTGTCCACTTACGTGACGTTGCGTGAAGAGGAAGAGACGTTCCTTGATACTTATCGACGTGTGGGCATCGAGGCCCTTCAAGGAGCGCGTGTATGCCCCGGCTCATTAAGGATGGGAGTATCATCGACGACCGCTGGATACCCTTGGATCCAGACAACGCAGCGCCGATGACTGGCCAGATCTGCAGCCTGGATCAGTGGCTGCAGCTGGCCGATAAAAACGGCAGCGCCGTGCAACTGGAGCCTGGTCAGGAGCCAACAGCACTTGCGGGCTACCTGGACCAGCTCGCACTTGTCGTCATCAATTTCCCTGTGTTTACTGACGGGCGGGGATTTTCCTATGCCCGAAACTTGCGCGAACAGGGCTACCACGGTGAGTTACGCGCTGGCGGCCATTTCATCCGCGACCAGCTCACCTACTTGCGGCGCTGTGGCTTCAATGCGTTTCAGATGGCGGATGAAGCAGATCTGGAATCTGCGCTCGCGAGTCTTGCCGATTTTACCGAGTTCTACCAGGCAGCGGAGGACCAACCGCTACCGCTGTTTCGCAGGCGACAACAACCCGCGCACTAATTTCCTATCGACAGGCGGTTTGTTTACACTCTAGGCAAACCAGCCTGTTCGAGCAGTAAATGGACTTCAGCAGCATTACCTTTTCGTTTTTCCTGATATTCACCGGGGCAGCGGTATTCGCCTCTGTCGCGCTGTATACGCGCCAGCCGCTCATCATTGCCTATATCGCCTTGGGTGCGTGCATCGGTCCGTATGGCTTGTCCCTAGTGGCGGAGCCCGCTCTGCTTTCCGATATCGGTCACGTCGGGATTATCTTTCTGCTATTTTTGCTCGGCCTGGATATGCAGCCCCAGGCGCTCTGGGCAACCTTGCGTAAATCGACAGTCGTCGCGGTGTTCAGCTCCGCCATTTTTCTGGCGATGGGAACGGCGGTTGCATCGCTATTTGGGTACAGCACCCAGGATAGTTTGGTGGTTGGCGCGGCGATGATGTTTTCCTCCACCATCATCGGTATCAAACTGTTGCCTACAACGGTATTGCATCACCGCCACATTGGCGAGCTGATGATCGGCCTGCTGTTACTGCAAGATTTGCTGGCGATCATCGTGTTGATGATATTGCTGAGCATGGCCTCCGGCAGCAGTGACAGCATGGGCAGCGAACTTGCGGTATCGTTCCTGAGCCTGCCTGTGCTCGCTGGCGCATCACTGCTTGTTGTGCGCTATATTCTGCTGCCATTGATTACCCGTTTTGATCGATTTCACGAGTATATTTTCCTGCTGGCCATAGGCTGGTGCCTCGGCGTAGCGGAGGCGGCAATAGCGCTCGGCCTATCAGCGGAAATCGGCGCTTTTATTGCAGGGATAACGATCGCAACGAGCCCTATATCCCAATACATAGCCGTCAATCTGAAACCATTGCGTGACTTCTTCCTGATCCTGTTTTTCTTCTCGGTCGGCGCGCAGTTTGACCTCACCGTATTGCACCAGGTATTGGCGCCGACGCTGCTCTTATCGGCACTGATCCTGGGACTGAAACCGGTGGTGTTTCGCTATTTGCTGAAGGGGGTAAGCGAGAAGCGCAGCCTGGGATGGGACATCGGCTTTCGCTTGGGACAAGGGAGTGAATTCTCGCTGTTGATCGCCTACGTCGCCGTGGGCGGAGCGCTCATTTCAGAGCAGGCGTCGCTATTGATACAGGCGACGACCATTACCACGCTGTTGGTGTCATCCTACATCGTGGTGCTCAATTACCCTACGCCGATAGCGATCTCGGATCGCTTGCGCAGGGATTAGACGGGACTTTTAGCAAGCAAAAAAAACCGGCCACGCAGGCCGGTTTTTTTTAGGTCGTTTTACTACAGCTTCGCCTCAAGCTCAGGCAGGGCTGCAAACAGGTCTGCCACCAGACCGTAGTCCGCGACCTGGAAGATAGGTGCGTCCTCATCCTTATTGATGGCGACAATTACCTTGGAGTCCTTCATGCCGGCAAGGTGTTGAATCGCACCGGAGATACCCACGGCAATATAGAGATCGGGAGCGACGATCTTGCCGGTTTGACCTACCTGCATATCGTTGGGTACGAAACCCGCGTCAACAGCCGCACGCGAGGCGCCGATCGCCGCGCCGAGTTTGTCAGCGATGCCGTCCAGCAGCTTGAAGTTCTCACCGTTCTGCATGCCGCGACCGCCTGAGATAACGACGGAGGCGGAGGTCAGTTCGGGTCGCTCGGATACCGCGACTTCCTCACTGACGAACGAGGAGATACCGGCGTCGTGCACCGCGCCAATTGCCTCGATAGAAGCCGAGCCGCCCGTCGCCGGAGCTGCGTCATAGGCCGTGGTACGCACGGTAATGACCTTCTTGGCGTCCGTACTCTTTACCGTTGCAATTACGTTGCCGGCATAAATTGGACGTTGAAACGTGTCCGCGGATTCGACTGCGGTGACGTCGGATATCTGAGCAACATCCAGCAATGCAGCGACGCGCGGCAGGAAATTCTTACAGTTGGGCGTCGCTGGCGCGAGGATATTGTCGTAATTCGCGGCAACCTCGGCAATCAACAGGCTGACGTTCCCAGCCAGTTGGTGCGCATATGCTGCGTTGTCTGCTACCAGCACCTTACCGATGCCTGGCACGGCAGCTGCAGCGGTGGCCACTGCACCACAATTGCCGCCCGCCACCAGAATATCAATAGCTCCGCCAATTGCCTGGGCGGCAGCAACCGTATTCAGCGTGGAAACCTTCAGGTTGTTGTTGTCATGTTCCGCAATAACCAGAGTACTCATGAGATTACCTTTGCTTCGTTTTTCAGTTTATCGACCAGCTCTTGTACGTCCTTCACCTTGATGCCCGCCTTGCGCGCGGCCGGCGGTTGTACTTTTACCTGCGTCAGGTGAGACGTCACGGCAACACCTAACTCTTCCGGTGTATACACATCCAGCTGCTTTTTCTTGGCTTTCATGATGTTCGGCAGCGAAGCATAACGCGGTTCGTTGAGACGCAAATCTGTGGTTATGATTGCGGGCAACTTCAGGCTTACGGTTTGCAGGCCGCCGTCGATCTCGCGAGTCACATTGACCTTGTCGCCTTCCACGACCACTTTTGAGGCAAATGTACCCTGCCCCATCTTGGCCAGCGCACCGAGCATTTGGCCAGTTTGGTTGTTGTCGCCATCGATAGACTGCTTGCCCAGGATGACCAATTGCGGCTGCTCTTTGTCGACTACGGCTTTAAGCAGTTTGGCGATTACAAGCGGCTCAACTTTCCCCTGCACATCAACCTGGATACCGCGATCCGCGCCGAGCGCCAGCGCTGTTCGAATCTGTTCCTGGCAGCTTTTATCGCCGACGGACACGGCAATTACCTCAGTGGCGATGCCCGCTTCTTTCAGGCGTACGGCCTCTTCAACGGCAATTTCACAAAAGGGATTGATAGACATCTTGACGTTATTCAGATCAACATCGCTACCATCGGCTTTAGCGCGAACCTTGACGTTGTAGTCAACGACACGCTTTACGGCAACAAGAACCTTCATGGATTCTCCATAGACATTTCAGGTGGGTTTAGAGTGGCTGCAACGACAAAATTCGAGTACACGCCTGCGCAACAGGGCCGTTATGTTGCCCACAAATGGGCGTGGGGTCAAGGGTCACTGCGGCTGAAACGCCCGGCAGTTGTGCGGATGCCAAGGAGATTCCCCGATCTTCTTTATAGTTTTTAATCGTTGAGAATTATATACTTGCAGGTCTTTCAGTGATCAAACTGAGAGCCCCGCCAGCAACCAGCACAAGAGGACAACGCAGTGGAACGTGAATCGATGGAGTTTGATGTTGTGATCGTTGGCGCAGGTCCGGCTGGACTGTCCGCCGCCTGCCGCATCATGCAACTCGCGCAGGAAAAGGGCCAGGAAATCACCGTTTGTGTCGTGGAAAAAGGATCCGAGGTCGGAGCCCATATCCTGTCTGGCGCGGTGCTTGGAGCCCCGAGCCCTCAACGAACTCTTCACGAACTGGAAAGAGTTGGATGCCCCCGTCAAAACCCAGGTCAAGGGAGACACGTTTTTCTTCTACCTGAACCAGACCCGCGCGATCAAGCTCCCAAATTTCATGATACCCAAGCCCACCCATAATGAAGGCAACTACATTGTGTCGATGGGCAATGTATGCCGCTGGCTGGCGCAGCAGGCGGAAGGTCTTGGTGTCGAGATTTATCCCGGCTTTGCAGCAGCGGAGATTCTTTATCACGAAGACGGGCGCGTCAAAGGCATCGCCACCGGCGATATGGGCGTCGGCGCTGGTGGAGAGCACAAGGACAGCTACATGCCCGGCATGGAGTTGCACGCGAAGTACACGCTCTTTGCCGAGGGTTGCCGCGGCCATCTCGGGAAACAATTGATTGCGCGGTTTTCGCTCGCTGCGGGCAAGGATCCCCAGCACTACGGCATCGGCATCAAGGAAGTCTGGGAAATCCCTGCGGAAAAACACGAGGAAGGTCTTGTCATTCACGGTCTGGGCTGGCCCCTCAGCGGGAGCAATTCCGGTGGTGGGGCCTTTATGTACCACGCGGAAAACAGCCAGCTTTATATCGGCCTGATTGCCGATCTGAACTACAGCAATCCGCATATGAGCCCGTTCGAGGAGTTCCAGCGCTGGAAACATCATGCTGAAAGTGCCAAATATCTGGAGGGCGGCACCCGCCTCGTGTACGGCGCCCGCGCCATTACCAAAGGCGGCTTTAACTCCCTGCCAAAAATGCATTTTCCCGGCGGCTTGCTGCTCGGCTGTGATGCCGGCACATTGAACAGCGTCAAGATCAAGGGCAACCATACCGCGATGAAAAGTGGCATGCTCGCTGCCGAAGCAGTGGTGGAGGCACTTGCGCTGGGTGAGAGTGCCCCGGCAGACCTGGCCAGCTACGCTACCAAGTTCCAAACTTCCTGGCTGCGGGAAGAGCTCCACAGTACGCGGAACTTTTCTGGCTTCATGCACAAATTCGGCATACTCCTCGGCTCGGCCATGGTGTGGATCGACCAGAATATATTCGGGGGGAAACTGCCGTTCACGCTGCATGACAGCAAGCCGGACTATGCAGCGCTGAAACCGGCTGCAGTGAGCAAGAAAATCAGTTACCCGAAACCTGACAACGCCATTAGCTTTGATCGCCTGTCATCCGTATTCCTGTCCAACACGAATCACGAGGAGGACCAGCCCTGCCATCTTACGCTGAAGGATGCCAGCATCCCGATCGGGAGGAACTTGCCGATGTGGGATGAGCCAGCGCAGCGCTACTGCCCCGCAGGTGTGTACGAGGTTGTCGATGACGAAGCCGGAAAGCGCTTCCAGATCAACGCCCAGAACTGCGTGCATTGCAAAACGTGTGACATTAAAGATCCCTCGCAAAATATTGTCTGGGTGACTCCGGAGGGATTCGGTGGCCCCAACTACCCCAACATGTAGAGTTGACTAGCGCACATGAGGTGTTTGTCTATACAGTTCGCAGCCTGAATACCGAATCCCCTGACTTGAGCACCGCGAAGTCGTGCTCAATGTCAGCCATGTCCACCAACCGGTACCATGCAGCCCTGGTGAACATCGCAGTCAATCCATGGGGCAGTCTCAGTGCGGCAATCTCCCCCGACTCATCATCCAAAAATAACGGCTGCTGTTCGCTGACCTGTATACGCTTTCCGGTATTCAGCGTTGCTTCAAGGTGTTGAATACCGTCTACTTCAAACGCATCAACATCAGTCACAAGCAGTGCATGTTGTTCAACTTCAATACGCCATTTTTCGGTGGGAGTAACGAGATAGTATTCACCGTCCCTCTCTCTGCGCAAAATGTTGGCGAACAAGCGGACCAGGGCCTCACGTGCGATTTTGCTGCCGTCGTGGTACCAGTCTCCCTGCGCATTGATATGGATCGGAATATCCCCTGATAATGGCGGGTGCCATAGATGCAGCGGCGGTGAGTCATAGTTGCGGGATGTCTCAAGTTGTGCAGCGATGGATCCCAGCGCGGGATCCGTTGTATTACCCATGTGCCTTACCTCTGGTGTGAACATGCCGCATGCGATATAAAAGAATTACAACGCCTCCAAGCATCCAATTCAATGACTAACTGGATACGCGCCGCTGTCGTCAGCTGGCTGAGATACAAGAAGCCATTACCAGAGGCACCGTTCAGTGATTTTGAGCGCATACGACATGAAATTAAAGCCTGCGACGTTTTGCTGATTGAAGGTCGATCGCGCGTCAGTGAAGTGATCAAACTGATCACCCAGAGCAACTGGTCCCACGCCGTCCTGTACATCGGTCGCCTGCACGACATTGAAAATCCGCAACTCAGGGAACGGCTCGGGAAATTCTATAACGGGAATGCTGACAAGCAATTGATCATTGAGAGCGAGTTGGGCATGGGTACCGTTGTGCGTGTACTCACATCTTATGAGCGCGAACACATCCGCATCTGCCGGCCCAGGGGCCTGGGCTATAACGATAGCCAGAAAGTTCTGGCCTATGCCATAGGACGGCTGGGTACAGCCTACAACGTGCGGCAAATATTCGACCTGGCCCGCTTTCTGTTCCCTTGGGTAATCCTGCCGCGTCGGTGGCGTTCCACGCTGTTCAGCACAAACCCGGGAGAGAACACACAAACAGTCTGTTCGACGATGATTGCCGAGTCTTTCGGCAGTATCCAGTTTCCCATCCTGCCACTGGTCAAGCGAGTCGAGGGCGACAAGGTGCAATTGTTTATACGCAATCCCAAGCTCTGCACACCGAGTCATTTCGACTACTCGCCCTACTTCGATATCATCAAGTACCCATTCCTGGATTTCCAGCTGCACGCGGACCAACGATTACTGCCCTGGCAGGGCTCTGCCAGACTAAGTGCCGAGGAAAAGGGCATGTACATCACTGCAGATACGGAGTTAAAACCGCTGCGCGACGATACCCAGTAGCGCAATTTTGTCCAGCTATGCGCAGTCACCAATCAAGCGCACATTGATAACGCCATCTATAGCGCGCATCCTGTCCAGCACCTCCTGGGCAGGTTGCGTGCTGATATCGATAAGGTTATAGGCAATTTCATCGCGACTCTTGTTAAGCATGTCGATGACGTTGATGTTTTCATCCGCCAGAATCGATAGGACATTTCCGAGTATTTTTGGCACATTGTCATTTGTTACCGACAGTCGACAACCGCGCACCCGATCCAGCTGCAGTGTAGGAAAATTCACTGAATTGCGGATATTGCCGTTCTCCAGAAAATCCCGTAACTGGTCGGCGGCCATGATTGCGCAGTTATCCTCCGCTTCATCGGTACTGGCGCCTATATGTGGCATCAAAATGACATCCGGTCGACCTATCAATTCCGGGGTTGGAAAATCAGCAATGTATTTGCGCAGCTGACCATTCTCCAATGCATGTAACAGAGCATTCTGGTCAATGATTTCCTGGCGAGCAAAATTGAGCAAACAGCAGGTCGGCTTCACCGCTCGCAGCAATTCCTCGTTGATCATGCCCCGTGTTGCATCAAGCACAGGCAAGTGCAAACTGATGTAATCACACCGCGCAAATAAA
This sequence comes from Haliea sp., assembly GCA_016704305.1. Classification (GTDB taxonomy): domain Bacteria; phylum Pseudomonadota; class Gammaproteobacteria; order Pseudomonadales; family Halieaceae; genus Marimicrobium. The sequence continues at coordinate 38,804 of JADJAL010000027.1, forward strand.
GCCGACAGTGTATCTGCCTTGCGCACCTGGCTGGACAGCCGCCATGCGGCCTCGACGGATAGCGCAGGATCGAATCCCATCACCTCCATACCCATAGTCAACGCCATTTCTGCGACAAGCGACCCAATTGCGCCAAGCCCAACAACGCCAAGGGTCTTCCCTACCAATTCATTGCCTTTAAAGCGCTTTTTCTGCTCTTCCAAAGTTTTATTCAGTTCGCCCGCATCCTGCACGCCGCTGAGAGTACGCACATAATCGATACCCTCAATGACACCGCGAGAGCCCAGCAACAATCCGGTAGCTACGAGTTCCTTTACCGCATTTGCATTTGCTCCAGGAGAGTTGAAAACCGGTATACCGCGCGCGGTACAAATATCCACCGGTATATTATTGACACCGGCACCGGCGCGGGCGATGGCCAAAACAGACGGGCGAATGTCCCCCTCCTGCAATTTGTAGCTGCGCAACAGGATTGCATCAGGCTGGGAGAATTCACTTGCGATCTCATAACAATCACGTGGCAATCGTTCGAGGCCCTTCAGCGAAATCTGGTTCAGGGTCAATATGCGTTTGGCCATCTCTGCCTCTACTTCGGAATTTACAGGACTGTTATCTCTGCGCGATCTCGCAATCCACTCTGGAATTCCCTGTCGACCAGGCTGCTAAGCTCGTCAGCCAGCAGCTGTTCCAGTTGAGTTTTTTCAGTTACGGGCAGCGACTTGTAGTCGCCCGCATTTACCCGCTGCAGTTCGACAACGACAGCGTCGCCATTTGACGCCAGCACATAGTCTGCTGACACGGCATCCGCCGCGGGCGTCGGCAGTTCAAACACGCGACGCAATACTTCGGGCGGCACCACGGTATTACGTCGATCAACACCCATTTCAACCTGCAGTTCATAGCCCAGTTCAGCAACAATCTGATCCAATGGAAGACCGGTGCGCAATTTCTCAAGAACCTGGCCGGCCTGCGCTATAACGGCAGCACGCGCAGTTTCCTCAGCAAGCGCAACCACGACTTCCCCGCGCACAGAATCAAGTGGTTTCAGTTCGGGTGGATTGTGCTTGCGTACGCTCAGCACGACGAAACGGTTGTCGGGGGAGTTCAATCACCTCGCTGTTGTTGCCCGGCCTGCGGTACCTCTTCCGAGAACGCGGCCTCAACCAACGTGGAGTTGGCGAATAAACCTTCATTCTGCGCTCGCATTACAGCATCCGCACGCTTAACAGTCAGACCGAGTTCATTGGCGGGATATGTCAAGTCTTCTGAATTAAACGACAGATCCTTCAGCGATTCGACGGATCGAAGCAAGTCTATACGCGCCTCATCCTCCTGGATGGTCTCCGTCAATTGCGATCGCATTTCCTCCAGACTGACCTCCTTCCCCTCACTGCGCTCCGTGACCAGGATTAAATGCGTTCCCGCTTCTGTCTGCACAGGCGCAGAAACAGCACCAGGCTGCAATTGCGTGATAGCACTTTCCATCGCGGCCGGGAAAGTATTCCCGCTGGTATACCCGAGGTCGCCGCCTTTATCGGCCGAACCAACATCGTCTGATAACTCCCTGGCCACATCGGCGAACGACTCGCCATTTGCAAGTTTTTCCTGGGCCTTGGCAATGCGTTCACTCACCTCATCCTCAGTATCCGTTTCAAAAAGAATGTGTGATACCCGACTCTGGGCTTGCAATTGGCTGTCCTGTTTGGCGAGTTCGTAAGCCTCCAGCACAGCGCTCTCTTCCACCGGTTCACGAAAATCATCGAGCGTCAGCTCCAGATAATCGATATCGACGGATTCCGGAGAACGAAAATTATCCTGATGGGCATCGTAGTAACCCTGGATTTGCGCGTCAGTAAATTGCACTGGAGTGGACAATTGTCCTCGCGGGATCGTGAAATATCGCAGATTGCGTTGTTCCGCGATAATCCGGGTATTCACTTCCAACTCCCCGGGCGTTACAAATTCACTACCTGCTATTCCGCTTCGTAATTGATTCACCAACATGTCATCGTACAAGCTTTGCTTGAGTAACTGGGCGTATATCCAGCGCTGGCGAGCACATTCTTATACGCCTCGGGTGAAAATACGCCATCTACCTGGAATTGGTCCATGCTGGCCACCAAGGTGCCGATCTCCGAGTTGGATATAGTCAAACCCATCTCATCGGCCGATTGCATCAGGAGTTTACGATTTATCAGCGCCTCCAGTGCTTGCGGGCCCAACCGCTCGTCATCCAGCAGTGATGGATCGAGGTTATCTCCCATCATCGCTATGAGCCGTCGTTTCTGCGTGTCCAAGGCCTGTTGCAACTCCTGTGGCTGAATCGGTTCACCATTGACTTCGGCAACCTCATTGCCACCACCACCCACCAGGATGGATTCAATACCAAAAAGCGAACACGAGACGACCATCAATCCCACCACGATCTTGGCTGTAGTGCCCTGCACTTTCTCACGTATATTTTGAAGCATGAATGTTACTCACAGGAAACTAAAAAAAAAGCGCACAAGAAAGTGCGCCTTTTCAACAGAACTCACCCACGGCTCGTCAGGCGAGTCCAGATGATCGCGAACCCTGGTGGTTACGCTCTAATCCCAATAATCCCGATCGCCTCAGGTGTTGAGCGCGTCTTTCAACCCTTTGCCGGGTTTGAAACCGGCCACCTTGGAAGCTTTGATCTCAATGGTAGCGCCAGTTTGTGGATTACGGCCACTGCGTGCATTGCGATTCTTAACAGAGAATGTGCCGAAGCCAACCAAGGCAACTTGGTCTCCCATTTTTAACTCATTAGTAATGCTGTCGAGCATGGCATCCAGTGCGCGACCAGCTGATGCTTTCGGCAAGTCTGCTGCAGTTGCTATCGCGTCAATCAATTCAGTTTTATTCACAATTTTTTCCCCTCGGAAGTTATCGCTGCGGATGTAGTATGTTACCCCTAAGTAACACGGAGCGCGATTTTTAATCTAGACTTGGCTCCATATCTCCAACTTTAGCCGCATGTATTTTGATGATGCAGTCGACCCAGAAAAACATCATGCGGTTGGACGGACGACTGTATACCACAGCAGGAATCCCGGTCAATATTTCCCGCTCGCGTCAGTGCGTATTTATGCGATTTTTCTCCTCATTATCAGTGTCTGTTGTCGCTGTAATTGAGCCTGCAAGAAACTCTTCATCGCTCAATGGTTCAGGCATGGACTCGAGCGCCAACGCAAGCACTTCATCAATCCATTTGACCGGACAGATTTTGAGATGCTCTGTAATATTCGCAGGCACTTCTTTTAAGTCTCTTTCATTCTCCTTGGGAATAATTACGGTTTTGATTCCACCACGCCGAGCGGCCAGCAGGCTTTTCCCCAGAGCCCACCGATAGGCGGGACCTCACCACGCAGGGTGATTTCACCGGTCATCGCCACGTCCGATCGAACGGGTATATTAGTCAACACAGAAACCAGAGCCGTACACATTGCTACCCCAGCGCTGGGACCGTCTTTGGGCGTGGCTCCCTCGGGCACATGTATGTGTACATCGTGATTCTCGTGAAAATTGGAAGGTATGCCCAACATCTGGGCACGACTGCGAACGACGGTTGTAGCAGCCTGTATCGACTCCTGCATCACGTCGCCGAGTGAACCCGTCTGCACGTGGCGTCCCTTACCCTTTACGGCAACGGCTTCAATGGTTAACAGTTCACCACCAACGGAAGTCCAGGCCAGACCGGTTACCTGACCTATTTTATTGGTCTCTTCTGCTATGCCGTAGTTGTATTTGCGCACGCCGAGTAGATCGGGAAGCATTTCGGGTGTCACAGTTGTACCGCTAGCTATCTCTCCCAACGTCAGGGCTTTTACGATTTTGCGACATACCTTGGCGATCTGGCGCTCCAGTGCGCGCACACCTGCCTCTCGTGTGTAGTAGCGGATCACATCGGTCACCGCCTCCTGGGCAATCAATAGCTCCTTATTTGTCAGGCCGTTTACCCGGATCTGCTTTGGAATAAGGTAGCGCTCGGCGATATTAAGCTTCTCATCTTCTGTATAACCAGGAATGCGGATGACTTCCATGCGGTCCAACAACGGCGCGGGGATGTTCATCGTATTTGAGGTACAAATGAACATCACATCCGATAAATCGTAGTCCACTTCCAGATAGTGGTCGTTAAAGGCATGGTTTTGCTCAGGATCAAGCACTTCCAGCATCGCGGAGGCTGGATCTCCGCGATGATCCATCCCCATCTTGTCGATTTCGTCGAGTAGAAATAACGGATTCCGGACGCCTGCCTTGGACATTTTCTGTAGCAATTTTCCCGGCATTGAACCGATGTAAGTCCTGCGATGTCCGCGTATTTCAGCTTCGTCACGAACGCCACCAAGCGCCATGCGCACAAATTTTCGATTGGTAGCTCGCGCGAGTGATTCACCCAGCGAGGTCTTGCCAACCCCCGGCGGACCCACCAGGCACAAGACGGGACCTTTAACTTTGCGCACCCGTTTTTGCACGGCGAGGTATTCGATAATACGATCCTTCACCTCTTCAAGACCGTAATGATCCTCATCCAATATTGCCGACGCCCTTTTCAGGTCATGTTTCACTTTGCTGCGCTTGGTCCAGGGGACGTTGACCATCCAGTCTATGTAACTGCGCACGACGGACGCTTCAGCGGACATTGGCGACATCATCTTCAGCTTGTTCAGTTCGGCTTGCGCCTTCGCTCTGGCCTCTTGCGGCATTCGCGCTTTTTCGATGCGGGATTGCAGTTCATCAAGCTCATTGGGCGCTTCATCCATATCACCCAGTTCGCGTTGAATCGCCTTCATCTGTTCATTGAGGTAGTATTCGCGTTGGCTCTTCTCCATCTGCTTCTTGACACGTCCGCGAATACGCTTTTCTACCTGAAACAGGTCAATCTCTGCATCCATCAAACCCATCAGGTGATCCAGTCTGGCGCGGATTCCGGATATCTCCAGGATATGCTGCTTCTCCTCCAGAGGCACACTCATATGTGCTGCAATGGTGTCGGCCAGGCGTCCGGGCTCGTCTATACCAGTAAGCGACGTGAGAACCTCCGCAGGCACTTTTTGCTCAGGTTTACGTATTTTTCGAACTGGGCTACGGTAGTGCGCAAAAGCTGAGCAACCTCACGCTCTGGGATTTCATCACTGAGAATTTCACGCACGCCTGCCAGGCTGAATGGCCCTTCGTCATCCACATTATCGAGAGCGGCTCGATACCCCCCCTCCACAAGCACTTTGATCGTGCCATCAGGCAACTTTAGCAATTGCAAAATATTGGACACGGTGCCAACTTGATAGATGCCGTCAGCCGTAGGGTTATCATCGGCTGCGTTGCGTTGCGCTACCAGCAACACCTGTTTGTCATTTGCCATGGCATCTTCCAGGGCTTCAATAGACCGTTCACGTCCAACAAAGAGTGGGAGCACCATGTGCGGATACACGACCACATCTCTCAGGGGCAGAAGAGGTAATGTGATGACAGAGGAAGAACCCATGTGACTCTCCGGGTTTTGTAGAAATGGAATGTACAGTACTGATATTTGGGGACAATCTCAGCGATAACAAGCCCGCTTAACACTGATTTGCCCGGCTAAGTTCACTACCGCCGCGCAACTGGGCGGGGCTTGACGACTATTCGTCAGTCGAGGCTACCGGATAGTCGGCTCGCTATTCTGATACACCAGCAGGGGTTCAGAGTCACCGCGAATCACCGATTCGTCAATAACGACCTTGCTGACGTCGTCGAGAGAGGGGATGTTATACATGGAATCGAGAAGCACGCTCTCCAGAATAGAGCGCAATCCACGAGCCCCAGTTTTGCGTTCCATGCCTTTCTCAGCGATGGCGCGAAGACCGTCTTCGCGGAAATCGACTTCGACGCCCTCCATTTCAAACAGCTTACTGTATTGTTTGGTTAGAGAGTTTTTGGGTTCCGTCAGAATTTGCACCAGCGCTTCCACATCGAGTTCTTCCAATGTCGCTATAACGGGGAGTCGACCAACGAACTCTGGTATCAGGCCGTAATGTACCAGGTCCTCCGGCTCTAACTGCGATAGCAGTTCACCTACATTGCGCTTTTCATCCTTGCTCTTCACTTCCGCACCAAAGCCAATGCCACCTTTTTCCGAGCGGTTACGGATCACCTTTTCCAGTCCGGCAAACGCCCCGCCACAGATAAACAGAATATTCGACGTATCGACCTGGAGGAATTCCTGCCGCGGGTGCTTGCGACCACCCTGCGGCGGCACCGACGCAATGGTTCCCTCAATCAGTTTTAGCAACGCCTGTTGCACGCCCTCGCCCGAGACATCACGCGTTATTGATGGATTGTCGGACTTGCGGGAAATCTTATCGATTTCGTCGATATAGACTATGCCAACCTGCGCTTTCTCGACATCATAATCACATTTTTGCAGTAATTTCTGGATGATATTTTCGACGTCTTCACCCACATAACCGGCCTCGGTGAGCGTCGTTGCATCCGCAATCGTGAAGGGTACATCAAGGAGCCGCGCCAGGGTCTCCGCCAGCAACGTCTTACCACTGCCCGTTGGACCGACCAGAAGAATGTTGCTTTTGCCTAACTCAACGTCATCCCTGTTCTTGCTATGACGAAGGCGTTTGTAATGGTTATAGACAGCGACCGCCAACACCTTTTTCGCGCGCTGTTGCCCTATGACATAATCATCAAGGATAGCTTTAATTTCCTGAGGTACCGGCAGGTGATCCTGTTTGGCGCCACCACTGGTTTCCTGAACTTCTTCGCGGATAATATCGTTGCAAAGATCGACACATTCATCGCAGATAAAAACCGAAGGGCCAGCAATAAGTTTACGGACCTCGTGTTGGCTCTTGCCACAGAAGGAGCAGTACAGCAGCTTGCTGCCATCATCACCATTTTAGTGGTTTTTCGCTCATCCAGCTATCCTAAGTCAATAAGTCTGCCCGTTACCTCATCAGACATTTCCACGATGATGTTTTTCGGGGGTATTTGCAAGTCCCGACAGGAATTAAATCACGTTATTTGGACTTATTCCCGTAGGCTATTCCCGCGCCTGCGCGGCTGCCGACCACTGCGTCCACAAGGCCATATTCCTTGCTTTGTTCAGCATTCATAAAACGATCGCGCTCAGTATCGCGCTCAATGGTTTCAAGGCTTTGTCCCGTGTGTTCTGACATCAGTTGATTCAGTCGCTCACGGATGATCAAAATTTCCCTGGCTTGAATATCGATATCGGTAGCTTGTCCCTGCGCACCTCCGCTGGGCTGGTGAATCATCGTACGTGCGTTGGGGAGACAAAACCGTTTACCCTTGGCGCCGCCAGACAATAAAAATGCGCCCATCGACGCTGCCTGCCCGATACACATCGTGCTGACATCCGGTTTGATAAACTGCATCGTGTCGTAAATTGAAAGGCCTGCGGTCACTGAACCGCCCGGCGAATTGATGTAAAGGTGAATATCCTTGTCCGGGTTTTCTGATTCGAGGAACAGCAATTGCGCAACGATCAGATTCGCCATATGGTCCTCAACAGTACCGACGGCGAAGATGACCCGCTCTTTCAATAGTCTGGAATAGATATCATAGGAACGCTCGCCGCGCGCCGTTTGCTCCACAACCATGGGAATTAGCCCGAGACTATTAATTTTATATCTATCTTGCCCGTCGAGATGAATTGCCATATTCGCTATCCCCAGGTTGTGGTTTTGTTCTGAATCCCGACGGGGCTATCACCCCCGCCCGTGTTACTGCCAGCTTCAGTCCGCTACTGATTGATAGCGTCCTGATAGTTACAATCCTTGGTCACTATATTGGCCTTCTCCAGCAGCTTTTCAACCACCAGGTCTTCCAATACTTTCGACTCAACCGCTGCAAGTTGCTGCTGGTTGGAGTAATAATAATCGATCACTTCCTGCGGATTCTGGTAGGTCGAGGCCATTTCTTCAATGACCTCACGCACCTTCTACCGGCCGGGTTTGAGGTCATTTTTCGCCACTATCTCGGCAAGTACCAAGCCCAGCTTGACCCGGCGTTCTGCATTTTCTGCAAACATGGTATCGGGCAATAATGACTTCAGATCCAAGTTCTGATTGCCCAGGCCGCCATACTGCTGAAACATCTGATTCCTTAACGCAGTAATCTCTTGATCAATCAGGGCTTTAGGCACCTCCAGCGACTTGTGTGCCTCAAGCACCGCATCCATTACCTGCTGTTTGAGTTTCGACTGCACGGCGTTTTTAAGCTCCCTCGCCATGTTGTCGGCTACCTCTTTGCGGAACCGCTCTTCGCCGCCATCTTCAACACCATATTTGGCAAACAGGGCCTCGTCCAGCGCCGCAGGAACCAATTGTTGGATATTCTTCACCGTTATCTTGAACTGGACTGCAGCGCCTTTTAACTCCTCGCTGTGGTAATCCTCTGGAAAGCGCAGTGCCAAAGTACGTTCCTCGCCTGTGGTCATACCTACGATTCCATCCTCAAATCCTGGAATCATACGGCCTGAGCCCAACTCCAGATCACTGTCCTGGGCACTCCCCCCGGCGAACTCTTCGCCATCGCGCGTGCCAAGATAGTCAATAGTGACCTTGTCGGTGAGCACTGAAGCGCGCTCCACCGACTCCCACGTCCCCTGCTGCTTGCGGAATACGTCGATCATCTTGTCGACATCTTCGTCCTTCACCTGTGCGACCACCTGCTCCACGGAAAAGCCTTTCATCTCCGCAAGTTCGACTTCGGGATATACCTCAAAGGTGGCGACATACTGTAGTTCTTTGCCCTGTTCCAGGTTTTTCGGCTCAATGCTGGGCAGTCCGGCCGGGCGAAGCTTTTCCTGGATAACGGCTTCACGGAACGACTCGTTAACAACTTCCCCAACGACTTCCTGACGAATACCGGCACCGAAGCGCTGACGCATAACTTTCATAGGGACCTTGCCGGGACGAAAACCGGGAAGTCGGATATTCCTGGACGCTTTTTGCAAGCGCGTGTCCACTTCCGATTCCACGCGCTCAGCGGGTACGCCCACGGTCAAGCGACGCTCCAGATTAGAGGTCGTTTCAATTGATACCCGCATAGTAGTTCCTCATCATTCGATTATTCTTGCGGCACATTTGGCGCCCCATAACACGACGACATCACCCGGTTTCTAATAGGGTGACGCCGTCCTCATTTATTGGTGCGGAAGGAGAGACTCGAACTCTCACCTTGCGGCACTGGAACCTAAATCCAGCGCGTATACCAATTTCGCCACTTCCGCTTGGAAAATATCCGTCGACCAGATAGAAATAACTGCACAAATTCTGGTTAACGTATTGATTGAAGCAGGTTTTTGACTATCAACAGCCTCTAAAATAGGGGCTGGCGCAAGGGCGCTGATTCTGCCATAAAGGTGGCATCGATTCAACCGCCGGAATGCGCTGCGGAACCGGAGGTGTAGCGGTACTCAAGTGCGTTTGGGCGTCGTCGACCTTGAGCCATGGCTGAAGATCACTGTGTTAGACAATCTGGATCAAATCTGTACTCGCCCCGTAGCCACTGTGCCACCTCCAAAGCGGCAGGCCCGGGCAATTGCGCATACTCGGCAGCGAGAACCTTGCAACGCTGCTCTCCAAGACCGGAAAGCCCTGCTTGCTCGAATACACCTTGATCCCGGGTCACCCGCTCCCAGGTGGCTGGCCCCAATATCCGGGACAATGCATCTTCATTGAACAAGCCATTACCATATAACGCGGCCAACCCACTCAGGGCGGGCAAGGACAATAAGCCCTGGTTCATAGGATTGCACAAATGACCCGTTAAAAGTGGCCGCAAAGCGGGCGATCTCGAATGCAACTTCCTGGTATAGAGAAAGTTACTGCGCACCGCGCCATCATTGACCGGATAGTTGTCCCACAGGATAACGGGGCGCTGCAACTGCTGGACTATAGCTTCAATATCACTGACGGTAATCGCCTCCGAACACACCTTGTTCCCCGTCCAGAATATACCAACATCCTGCGGCAGCTCCCGGCCCAGTTGCGACCAATAGTCCAGCGGCATGCGACCAAAGTACTTTTCCAATACCGGATCAAACGAGTAGTAGGTTGGGCATACCAGGACATGCACGCCCGGCAACCAGTGGCACACATCGGCCACGATCTCCGCCTGACGTGTCGCGAGTGATTGCAGGTCTCCGGGCATATCATCAAACAACACCGCTATGACTGGCGCATGCAGTTGGCCCAATCGCTCAACTTTGCGCTTGAGCGCTGCCCGTTCGGGCAACCCGTAATTTCGATAGAGTTCCACCGGGGACAGACCAACACCCCACTGAATGCCCCGTAGTTTGTAAGCTGAAGACAATAGGACCAACTCTCGCCACTCGGCTTCTGGCCAGTCCTCTTGCCAGTTTCTGCGCAGGTACAAATCGCCCTTGGGGCAATAAATGCATGTATTGAGCCCAGCTTCGACAAGATAGTCTGCGTATGCCACACGGGTATCAAAAGTCCAGGTACGGCCATAATAGCCCTCGATTATTCCGGCGAGAAACTCTGTCGAACTTGTCATTTCATGAAGCTGCTTTCTAATTTGGATTTAAAAAATTATTTTTTATAACTAAATAACTTAAAAAATTAGCAAAAAAGTGTGGAAAAGTACCAACTTTAGGCAATACTGAAGCTGTGGTTGCCCATCCCCTAGCTCAACCGGGCTGCCGCAAGGGCATAACCTTGCTCTTTTTGGGAAGCAATTCCTCTATGTTTCACTCCTAATGGTCTTGGTGGGTCCCTATCGGGACCCATTTTTTTAATCCATAAACTGATATTTTTCAATACTTTAGCACACAATTTGCAATACATTTTGAACAGCTAGCTACATTGTGTGTGTAGGACGATCTGATGAAAGGGAACCCGCCAGATGATTTTCGATCTTGGCGTTGGCGGCGGCGTCCTGCTCGCTGAACTGAACACCAATTCCAGCGGTGCGATTGCCCTGGGCACCGCGCGGCGTTACACAGACCACCTTACCGGATATAGGTATCTTTTCCGATTCATCCATCAGTGTCAGTAACATAAAGACTTCATCACCAATCTCGTAAGTTTTGTTCGTGGGCACAAAAAGTCCGCCATTGTCCAAAAACGGCATATAGGCTGAATACAATACCGCTTTGTCTTTTATGGTTAACGACAGAATCCCATTTCTGCTGTTTTGTTTTGGATCATTCATAAAGTAGGTTCTCCAACTTGCTCAAGAATACTACCATCGGGAGTGTCGGCACCCAAACGTCTATGTATTTTCGAAAAAAGCGCTTCCATCAATAGTTGTTTACCGGGATTGGCCCCGGCACTGACTGACCGCCGCATTCGCGACACCTCGTCCAGCAGTTCAAACAGCAGCTGACCTCGCCGGGTGCGTAAGCGCGGAAGTGATTGCGACCCCACAGCACGCTGTAAATCCACCGTCAGCGCTTCAAGAAATTCGCTGACCTCCATTTCACTCCAGGGCACATATGCCTGATGCACCGTGATGCGTCCAGCCAGTAATCCCTCGACGGACAATCGTCGCGCCTCCAACTCATCGGCGTTACCTCTGCATTCCAGTTCCCGCGCCAGCATGGGCAGCCCATCACTGAGCGAGAGGAGCGTCTCGCTTCGATCACGCTGGCCTGTCGTGCGGTCCAACCAATCCAGAGAGGTCTCTGTATCAGGCGTGGGGAGCCGTAGTATGTGGCATCGGGAACGGATGGTCGCTGGTATACCATGCATATGATCACACACCAACAGGATATAGGTATCCTTGGCAGGCTCTTCCAGCAATTTCAGCAATGCGTTGAATGCATTTACGTTCATGCTGTCTGCGGGCGAGAGCACGATAACTTTGCGCAGCCCGAAGCCGGCCGTCGTGTTGCTGAAGCGCAGCATATCCCGAATCTGGTCGATTTTGATCACCCGGCTTTTCTCGCCGGGCGAGACCCAGCGGAAGTCGCCATGCCCACCGCTAGAGCTCAATTCACAGGCATGGCACGTGCCGCAATTCAGGGAACCCTCTGGTTGGGCGCAAAGCAGCAGCCTTGACAGCGCGATCGCGAACTGTGACTTGCCAGTATGCTGCCTGCCGACCAGCAGCAGCGCATGTGGCAGGCGTCCTGCGGCCAACTGCTGATTGAGTAAAGACCATTCCCGCGTATGCCAGGGTAGCGGAAGGCTGATTGCCGGCAGTTCACCCTGTTCACTCATGATTGCGCCGATCTGTGGATTTGTTTGGACAGAAGCTCTGTACCGACTTTCGCCAATGCCTGCTGCACGATAACGAGAGACTGGCTGGCGTCGATTACGCGATAGCGGTCGCCGTGGACTTCTGCCTGCCGCAGATACGCTGATCGCACACGCTCAAAAAACGCGAGAGTCTCCTGCTCAAATCGATCCAGATCGCCGCGTTTTTGCGCTCGGCGCATACCTATGCTGACAGGCGCATCGAGAAGCAGCGTGAAATCCGGTCGCAAAGCGCCTTGCACCAAGGCCTCCAATTGCGCCACTGTCTCCCGTTTTACACCTCTGCCGCCACACTGGTACGCATAGGTGGCATCGGTAAATCTATCGCTAAGTACCCACTTCCCGGCTGCAAGCGCCGGTTCGATCAGCTCAGCAATATGTTGCGCACGCGCCGCGAAGATCAGCAACAGCTCCGCAGTGGGATCTACGGGTTCCTCGCGCAGCTGCAAAAGCAAATCACGTATGTCCTCACCGAGACGTGTGCCACCTGGTTCTCGTGTAACGACTACATCGACACCGTTACCGCGCAGGAAATTCTCGAGAAATCCCAAGTTGGTAGATTTCCCTACCCCCTCACCGCCCTCCATATTAATGAAAAGACCTCTGCCACTCATGCTAGGGAGAACTCCCGGGCGCAGAGCGGTAGTTCTTCCTGCGCTGCAGTTGATATTCGCGCACGGCTCGATTGTGTTCGCCCAGAGTATCGCTAAAGATGTGACCACCATCACCGCGCGCGACAAAATACAGCGCGGTACCAGCTTCCGGGTGTAATGCCGCATGAATGGCAGCCCGCCCCGGCAGTGCTATCGGCGTGGGCGGTAGACCAGTAAGGCGATATGTGTTGTAGGCATTGCTGTCCTCCGTGAGATGACTGCGTTGCAGGTTGCCATTGAACGCATCACCCAGGCCATAGATAACTGTTGGATCAGTCTGCAGCAACATATCTTGTTGCAGCCGACGGATGAACACACCTGAAATCCGGGTTCGCTCTTCAGGAAGCCCGGTTTCCCGTTCTATGATTGACGCCATGATCAATGCCTCGTAGGGCGTCTCATAGGGCAAGGGCTGTGAGCGCTGATGCCACTCCTCGTCAAGCACTGCTAGCATGGCCGTGTGAGCGCGCTGCAAAATACTAATATCGGTATCACCGCGCGCATAGCTGTACGTGTCGGGAAAAAACAGGCCTTCCGGATGCGATTCGGGCTGAATCAATTCGAGAATCCTGGCGTCCTGCGGACCTGTAAGCGTACTCGTGAGATGCTTCTGGCGGGCGAGAATATCGAGTGCCATCGCCAGTGTTATGCCCTCTGGCAAGGTGACTGCGTATTGAATAACGTCCCCCCTTTGCAACTGCATCAGCAGTGATTCTGCGGTTGAATTTTGCGGCAACAAGTATTCGCCCTGCTTGATTTGTTGATCCAATCCCGTCCATCTGCCATACAGCGTGACCATGTGCGGGCACGCCAACACTCCAGCGCTGTACAGTGTATCGACTACCTTGCTCAGGGAGTCACCCTGCTCGACGACAAATCTAAATCCATCCTCCGAAATGAGTAATGGCGCAGCCCAGCGGTGCCGCAACTCGCCAACGCCGAAAGCAGTCACTACGGCCAAGGCGAGAAAAAATACAACCAACCGCTCTCTCATGACAGATCTTCCAGGTAGCGACGAAAAAGTGCATCGCATACGTCGTGATTGTCCCAATACCGGTCGCCCAACCTGCCGACCGGTCGCACGGTTTGCAAGCTGTTACTATAAAACACTTCCTCAGAGCTTTGCAGATCAGGTAGCGTCACCCTCGCTTCGCGCACCTGAAGGCCGATGGCTGGAGCCCACTTCTCGATGATCATTCTGCGCCTCGTGCCGGCGACACCACAGTCAACCAGCAACGGCGTCAACAATTCGCCTGCACGGACCAGGAAAATATTTCCGGCAATCACTGACACCAATTGTTCTGCCTGATCCAGCAAGAAGCACTCATCGACCTGTTCCGCCTGCGCTTGCTGCGCGGCCAATACCTGCTCCAGGCGATTCATGTGCTTGATCTGTGCCAGTGCCGGCTGCGCTGCCAGACGGATAGTTGCCACAGTCAGTGTCGCGGCTGGGGACATTTTCGTGCAATCGCGTTCCATGGGAGTAACGCAGATGAGGATACGTGGATGTTGATGCTGCGCCGGCGCATAACCACGCGGCCCTGGAGCCCTTATGACGCTCAGGCGCATCACCGCCCAGGGACTTGCCGTGTTAAGCTTGGCAGGACCTGTTTCGACTTGTCGTTGGGCCGCTGGGCGGCAGTCCGGCATAGCGAGCGCTTTCAGGCCGCGCCCCAGCCGCGTGAGGTGCATACCCAGGAACAGTGGATGGCCACGTTGGAGCAATAGAGTTTCAAACACGCCATCACCAAAATCGACGCTGCGATCAGGAAGTGGAAGTGCTTTAATCGATGTGCCATCAAGCCAAAACGCGGATTCTTGTGACACGAAAAGCGTGGTCAGTCAGCTTTGCTGAACAGTAATGAGCCGTTGGTTCCACCAAAACCAAAGGAGTTGGACAGCACACTGTGTATCGAGCGTTCCTGCGCTGTATTCGGAACATAGTTCAGGTTACAGCCCTCGTCCGGGTTGTCGAGATTAATGGTCGGAGGAGCAACCTGATCGCGCAACGCCAAAATCGAAAAAATCGCCTCAACTGCGCCAGCAGCGCCTAACAAATGACCGATCATGGATTTTGTGGAACTTACCGCAACCTGTGCTGCTGCACTGCCGAGAACGGCCTCTATCGCGCGACTCTCAGCCAGATCTCCCGCATGAGTAGAAGTACCGTGTGCATTGATGTAGTTGATCTTATCGAGTGGAATACCGGCATCCTTGAGAGCATTGCGCATGGAGGCTGCCGCTCCCCTGCCATCTTCCGGGGGAAGTGTCATGTGGTATGCGTCGCCGCTCATCCCGAAGCCGCAAACCTCTGCATAAATTTTGGCGCCGCGGGCTTTTGCAGATTCGTACTCCTCTAGCATGACAACCCCTGCACCGTCACCCAGCACGAATCCGTCGCGGTCCCTATCCCACGGTCGAGAGGCCCTCTCCGGATCATCATTGCGCGTGGACAGAGCTCGTGCCGCAGCAAAGCCGCCGAGGCCAACGGGAGTTGTCGCCATTTCAGCGCCTCCCACCAGCATCGCATCAGCGTCGCCTAATGCAATCAATCTGGCGCCCAAACCGATATTGTGTGTGCCCGAGGTACAGGCAGTGACTACCGCGAGGTTTTGTCCCTGCAAGTTATATTTTACCGAGAGATTGCCAGATATCATGTTTATGATAGAACCAGGCACGAAAAACGGTGATATTTTGCGGGGGCCGGATTCCCTGATTATCTCGGAATTCTTTTCAATCTGGCCGATGCCACCAATACCTGACCCGATGGAGCAGCCAATGCGTGACGCGTTCTCCTCCGTCACCTCCAGCCCGCTATCTTGCATGGCCTGAATACCTGCGACCATGCCGTACTGAACAAATACATCCTGTATACGCGATTCTTTGGCAGACAGGTACTGGGAAATATCAAAACCCTTCACACTGGCACTGAACTGGGTTGTGTAAGCTGAAACATCGAAGCTTTCGATTAGAGCGGCACCACTTGTCCCCGCAAGTATGTTCGCCCATGTCTCATTCACCGTGCGACCCACAGGAGTTACCATTCCCAGACCAGTTACGACGACTCTTCTGCCAATCAAACAGCTAACTCCTCTGCGGTTTGCACGCTATACCGTTGTAAAAAAGAAAAGCCGCTCTATTTAAATAGAAACGGCTTCTCGAAACGAAAGTATAGATCAGGCGAGATTGTTATTGATGTACTCAATAGCCAGCGCCACAGTTGTCATCTTCTCTGCCTCTTCATCGGGGATTTCCGTTTCGAATTCTTCTTCAAGAGCCATTACCAGTTCTACTGTATCGAGCGAGTCCGCGCCCAAGTCTTCCACGAAAGACGCTCCTGTTTGCACTTCTTCTTCTTTGACGCCAAGTTGCTCAGCCACGATCTTCTTAACGCGTTCTTCGATGCTGCTCATTTTGTTTGCTACTCCTGAGGTATTTAGTACTAATTTCTGCCCGATTAAACGGTCTGAGCGCGCAGTTTACTCTGTTTTCCCGGCGAGTAATAAATTTTTTTTGGCGCCCTTGGGCATACCGGGGTTAGTCTATAGTTATCAAATATTTATGCCATATGCATGCCGCCATTTATATGTACAGTTTCTCCCGTAATATAGCCTGCAATATCACTACATAAAAAACTCACCAGGGCGGCAATTTCTGCCGGTGTGCCGAGTCGGCCAAGCGGGATTTGCCCCTGCAGTAAATCACGTTGATCGTCGGGTAACTTCCGCGTCATGTCCGTATCGATAAAACCTGGTGCGACACAATTGACTGTAATAGATCGGGAACCCAGTTCTCGTGCCAGCGCTCGGGAAAATCCCTCAGCACCCGCCTTGCTGGCTGCGTAGTTGCTCTGGCCTACGTTTCCCATGGCCCCCACCACTGAGGTGATGTTCACAATCCGGCCCCAGCGAGCTTTTGTCATGCCTCTTACGCACGCTTTGCTGACGCGATAGACAGAGCTCAGATTGGTGTCTACCACATCTTGCCATTCCTCTTCTTTCATGCGCATCAGTATGTTGTCTTTGGTAATTCCTGCGTTATTGACCAAAACCAAAGGGGCACCGTATTGCTCCGTAATTTCATTAACTACAAGCGATACGCTGGCCTGGTCGGCGACGTTCAAAGTCATTCCACGTCCGGCAAAACCATCCTGTGCCAGATAAGCGGTAATAGCCTCGGCGCCCTCGATGGTGGTTGCCGTTCCTACCACCACATAACCATCACCAGCCAATGCTCTCGCGATTGCTTTCCCGATACCGCGGCTGGCACCGGTCACAAGCGCTACTCGTGGCTCCGTTGACATGCTGTAACCTCCCCTCTACTGATGCAGTTGTTTTGAAGTCGCGGTGAGCGATTGGGGCTCTTCCAGCGAATGACACTGAAGTGATTTATCAATCCGCCGATTCAGCCCGCTGAGGACATTGCCAGGGCCACACTCGACGATGTGAGACGCTCCTGCCTGGATTATGGTCTGGACACAACTGGTCCACCGCACAGGACTGTAAATTTGTTCCACCAATAATTTGCGTATGTTGTTTGGATCAGGCTCAGTCGCTGCGTGCACGTTGTGCACCACGGGGATCTGCGGCACTGAGATGCGAATGGTGGAGAGCACGTCCTCCAACTGCTCGCCCGCCGGCTTCATCAATACGGTATGAAAAGGGTGCGCTGACGGGTAATGGCAGAGCCCTTTTCGCCCCTGCTTCCTTCAATGCAATGATAGCCGCCTCGACTGCAGCCTTGTGGCCCGCTATCACAACCTGTCCGGGGGAATTAAAGTTAACAGCAGATACCACGCCATGCGTATCACTGGTCATCTGTTCACAGATGCGATTAATAACAGCATCTTCCAGACCTAATATCGCCGCCATGGCGCCTTGACCTACAGGCACTGCAGTTTGCATAAACTGACCGCGCTTGCGCACCAGTTTCACAGCATCACCAAACTCCAGTGCGCCAGCGCACACCAACGCTGAAAATTCACCCAGACTGTGACCCGCCATGATGCCCGGCTGGACATCCGTTTCTGACCGCCAGGCTCGCCAGAGCGCAACACTGGATGTCAGGAGCACGGGCTGGGTTGTTTCAGTAAGATTCAGCGCCTCCTGTGGACCTTGCTGCAACAGCGCCCACATATCGTATCCGAGCTCCTGGGAAGCTTCTGTGAACGTCTCTCGCACAACGTCAAAGTGCTGATGTGCAGCGGCCAGCATTCCGACTTGCTGCGAACCCTGGCCGGGAAAAACAAATGCGATCGAGTTATTCACCATGGTGTTTCGTCCAAGTTCACTCTACAGAGCCATGTTTGCATTCTGTCAGCAGTGGCCTGGTGACGGGACCGCGCAGATGCACGACAGGCGTCCAGTGCATGCGGCACCGCAATGCAGGTGCAACCCTGCCAGCTAAAGATTAAGGGCATAGTTTGATGGATGGAGCCGTGAAGTATGCTCAACGCTCGCATCGAGAACCGAGAGAGCGCATGCGGAGACGAAGTCTCCGCTAACTGTATGTCCCGCCTGACCCGTTGGGATCAATGCCGGTTGACTTCTGCGTAAATGCGCCAGGTCAGTCGTCGTTACCCGTATCGATGACTTTTTTACCACGATAAAAACCGTCTGCGGTAACGTGATGTCTCAGGTGACTCTCGCCTGAAGTCTGGTCAACAGACAGCGTGGGTCCGCGCAGTGCATCATGCGAGCGACGCATACCGCGGCGTGAGCGGGTCTTTTTACTTTTCTGTACTGCCATTGTTCATACTCCTAGTGCTTATTGCCGGGCTTTAATTGCGCCAGCACGTTGAACGGGTTGGGCTTGTCGTCGCCAGTCTCCTGATAAGAGATCGGATCACTAAAAGCCGCAATTTCCAGTTTGCAATCTTCAGTTTCGTGATAGCTGTAAGGAGGCAAGGCCAGGATAAGTTCCTCCTCCACGACGTCCCACAAGTTACACGGTCCATCAGTAACGACCAATGAATCCAGTTGCTTTGGAACATGCGCAGCTTCTTCATCGGTCCAAACTATCGCCAGCGTACTTTCACTGGACAAGTGCGTAGGCATACTTTCAAGGCAGCGCTGGCACGTCACCACAACATCCGCCACAATTGCCACGCGCATCAGGTACCTGTGCTCTTCGTCACGCGAGAAGTGAATTTCAGCCGAAATTGCACCTTCGTCGCCTGCCAGAAGCGGCCGGAAACGCTTCAAATCCAGTGGTTTCAGGACTCCGCTGACAGCGACACCACGCACCGCTGCCTGGCGTACTTCCAGCATGAGGGGTAGAGTCGTGGTCAACATAGGCGCGCATCATAGGTGCGCACTGCCCCTTTGTCAAAAAAATCTTTAGAATACAAGCAGTTCTCGCAACGGTTCGTTGAACTGGCCAGGCTCATGGAAATAATACTCGCATCGACATCACCTTATCGCCGGGCGCTGCTTGAACGCCTTCAGGTTAAATTTCAATGTATTCCACCCTGTGTGGCGGAAGACGCTGTCGCCGGAGAGACGCCCGCCGGTATGGCTGAACGACTCGCACGGTCAAAAGCGCAGGCAGTTGCCAGTCTCCATCCTCGCGCATTGGTTATCGGCAGCGATCAGGTAGCGGCGATTGATGATGAGGTCTTCGGGAAACCGGGCAACTTCGAGAACGCGAAAATTCAATTGCGCGCCAGCTCACGCAGGGAAGTTCGCTTTTATACTGCAGTCACTCTGATTTGTCCGGACAGGGCACTGGAGCGGTCGCATGTGGAACTGTTCAGCGTGCATTTTCGAACGCTCTCGGACGCACAGATTGCGAACTACCTCCAGCGAGAACAACCCTACGATTGCGCCGGTAGCTTCAAGGTTGAGGGTCTGGGTATCGCGCTATTCGAGAAGTTGGTGGGTGACGACCCTACCAGCCTTGAGGGTTTGCCACTTATCAAGCTGAGTAAGCTACTAGCAGACGCGGGTGTCGATGTACTGGCGAGGTAGGGACCGCTAACGGTATTCGACAGCCCCCTTCGTATGCTTACCTTTATAAATTCAATAATCCTTTAGATACAATTAGTTACGTAATTTTTCTAATATCATTTCCAAGGAACTACCCAAAGGCGCGCGAAGGGAAAAATCACCGCCCTCCGGAAGCGAAAATTGCAGTGAAGCGGCATGCAAGAACAGGCGTTTCAGCCCAAGCTGGCGAGCCAGGTCTGCCGTTCGATCATCGGTGTACTTGTCGTCGCCCAACAACGGAAAGCCGGTGTATAGGGCATGCACCCTGATCTGATGCGTTCGGCCCGTGATTGGCCTGGCCTCTATCAGCGTTGCACCGCGCAAACGCTCCACGACGCTAAATTCGGTGACCGCCCGCTTGCCCTCCCGGCTCACGCGTACCATCCGTTCGCCGGACTGCAGTATGTTCTTCTCCAGGGGAGCGTCGACCACACGGACGGTTTTGGGCCAATTGCCGGCAACCAGCGCTAAATAACGCTTATCCACGTGTTTTTCGCGCAACTGCCGATGCAGTTCGCGCAGTATGGGCGCGCGCTTTGCTATCAGGATGAGGCCGGAGGTATCGCGGTCCAGTCTGTGCACCAATTCCAGATAGCGCTCTTCCGGGCGAATTTGGCGCAGGCATTCTATCAACCCGAAACTGAGCCCGCTGCCGCCATGCACAGCCAGTCCGGAAGGCTTGTCGATCACAAGCAGATTTTCGTCCTCGTAAACAACTTGCCTGGCAATCTGCTCGAATTGCTGCCGTGTTATGGATGCGGGCGCCGCGGGATCCAGTTGGTGCAACGGCGGGATGCGAACCAGGTCGCCCATCACCAGTCGATAATCCGCTCGCACCCTGCCCTTGTTTACCCGAACTTCTCCCTTGCGCAATGCTCGGTAGAGCCGAGCGCGGGGTACGCCCCTGATTTCGCGAATCAGGTAGTTGTCCAGCCGTTGGCCAGCCGCATTTTGATCAACTGTCAGGATGTAGGACTGCTTGGTCGACGGAACGTCGGGGCTAGTCGACACAGGCTGCACGAATCATGTCAATTGTTTCCATATGCTGTTATAGTCGCCCGGTGGTTGTACCGCCCAACTTTTGAAGCTGGGTCGGAGAAGATTAAGCCCCTGGCGATTGTTTGGGCCTGCACGTGAGATGCAAGGTTCCGCCAGTTCAACTACGCAAACTTAATGGATGTCGACATCGCAGCAAGGTGCACCACTCGAACATCGCACCGTTGAACGGTAAGTCGACAATGGAATGAACCGAGCAGCAAGCACTGCCGGGACACAGAATCAGATATAAAGAACTATCGGCGTCGTTGCAGGCCACAGGTGCTGCGACACTAGCAAAAAGGCAGGATCCGTACCACTCTATTTACTGCCTGACGTTGTGATGACCACGCGATAAACCGTGGAAAACGTTAACACGACTCCGGGTGCACCCTCCGTATCATTGTTGGGAATACTCGGTAAGCGACTGAAATCGCTCAGATTTCAAGTCGATTACTGCTGTTAACCGGCTGCGTGCCGGCTTTATATTTGATCTCCTGCCCCGCCAGGCCTGCATCTACAAGGCAATGGCAATATGAAAAAAATGTTAATCAATGCGACTCAACCCGAAGAGTTGCGCGTAGCAATGGTCGATGGGCAGCGCCTGTACGATCTCGATATCGAAAACCGGACCCGTCTGCAAAAAAAGGCCAGTATCTACAAGGGAAAAATCACCCGTGTCGAACCTAGTCTGGAAGCAGCTTTCGTCGATTTTGGCGCAGATCGCCACGGCTTTCTGCCTCTTAAGGAGATAGCGCGGGAATACTTCCACCGTAAGCCCAGCGGCGACGGCCGCCTCAAAATCAAGGAGATCGTCAAAGAGGGCACGGAAGTCATTGTGCAGGTCGACAAGGAGGAGCGTGGCAATAAAGGAGCTGCCCTGACCACCTTTATCAGCCTGGCCGGTCGTTACATGGTCCTTATGCCCAATAATCCGCGAGCCGGTGGCATCTCACGTCGCATCGAAGGCGATGACCGCTCGGAGCTGAAGGAGGCGCTTGGTGCCCTGGAAATCCCGGAGGGCATGGGTGTCATTATCCGCACAGCAGGTGTCGGTCGAGCGGCTGAAGAACTGCAATGGGACCTGAATTATCTCCTGCAATTGTGGGACTCGATCTCCAAGGCCGCAGAAACGGCCAAACCCAAAGACCTCCTGTTCCGGGAGAGTAACGTCATTATTCGGGCCGTGCGCGACTACCTGCGGGATGATATCGGCCAGGTCTTGATCGACTCAGAGGATGCGTATAAGCAGGCCCGCGATTTTGTAGCGCAAGTCATGCCCAAATACACACCGCGTATTCAGCTTTACCAGGATAATATTCCCCTGTTCAATCGCTTCCAGATTGAGAGCCAGATCGAAACAGCGTTTCAGCGCGAAGTCCGGCTGCCCTCGGGCGGATCGATCGTGATCGATCCAACGGAAGCGCTTGTGTCCATCGATATCAACTCCGCCCGCTCGACACGCGGTGGCGATATCGAGGAAACCGCGCTGAATACCAATCTTGAAGCGGCCGATGAAATCGCCAGGCAATTGCGCTTGCGCGATATGGGCGGCCTGGTGGTAATCGATTTCATCGATATGCTGGCCCCGAGAAACCAGCGCGCGGTGGAAAATCGTGTGCGCGATGCACTCGAAATTGACCGAGCTCGTGTTCAGGTAGGTCGCATCTCGCGCTTTGGTTTGCTGGAGATGTCGCGCCAGCGCCTGCGGCCTTCTCTGGGCGAAACCAGCGCCATCGTCTGCCCGCGCTGCAATGGGCAGGGCACTATTCGCGACACCAAATCGCTGGCACTGTCTATTCTCCGGTTGCTCGAGGAGGAAGCGATTAAAGACCGCAGCGCAGAAGTGCGCGCCATTGTACCCGTGGACGTGGCGGCGTACCTTTTGAACGAGAAACGATCAGCACTCAGCGAAATCGAGGCGGACACCAAAGCGCGTGTACTGGTGATCCCAAACCCCAATTTCGAAACGCCGCATTTCGAAGTGCATCGCCTGCGTGACGATGAAGTGGATGGCGAACACGAGGTTAGCTATGCCGTGAATATCACGGTGCCCGCAACCGACGCCATCAGCGATGTGCATTCCGCAGTTGTGCCGATGCAGCAGGCAGCGGTTGAAGGAATCCCGCAAACGCCAGCACCTGTTGTCAACAGCGAAGGGAAAACGCCTGCGGAGCCGGCTTTGGCCAATACCGTTCAGCGCCAAATCCCACCGAACAAACCGCAGGAACCAGCGCCAGGTCTGCTGTCTCGCGTAGTATCTGCGCTATTCGGCTCCAAAACTGCCGCGCAAGCTTCCCAGAACAAGCCTGCCGAAGTTGCCGAGACAGAGAATCCGCCTGAGCAGCAGCCACGCACGGAATCCTCTGGACAGGGGGCATCGCCAAATAATCGCAATCGAAATCGGCGCCGTAGCCCTCAGGGGCGACAACAAAATCGCTCCGGCGAAGGCACGCCTATGGCGGCAGATGGCGGGAAAAATGCGGACAACCAGGAGAAACGTGGGCAGCAGCGACGTGAGCGGCCAAACGAACCAGCCAGCGGACGTGGCGAAGGTAACAGGCGACCCAACCGCGACGCCCAGCGCCGCACGAGAGACGACCGTCCAGAGACCCCCGTGGAGAGCGGCGAAGAGCCATCGCTGGAGGTCATCGCAGGCGAGGACAAGCCGCGAAAACGGCCCAATGATATGAACCGTGCCGAGCCGCAACGCCGTCGACGCAATCGTGGGCGACGGCCTGAATCGGATGCAAATTCTGCGCGGGACAACACACCGAACGAGTCGGTCGATGACACGATTGGGCATGCCCAGAATGCCACTGCAGAAGTCGACCTCACTCAGCTGGCAACAATGGCTTCGCAGGAAGGAGAAGGTGCCGCGACATTGTCGCATGCAGTTCAAGGTGAGCAGGTACATTCCGCACAATTTGCGACGCTGGAGTCCATGGACTCCGAAGATAGCGATGGCGGATGGGCCGAGGTTCCTATCGGCGATGATCCGGCGGTCGCTGCGGCGGACGGCATCGCACCTGCTGTCGCAGTCGCACACATCGCACCGGCAATCGTGCCCGACAAAGTGCCTGCAATCACCCAGAAAGTGATTTCAACGGCCGGCATTACCGCCAATGGCCGGGCCTACAATGATCCGCGGGTGAATGCGCATCCGGTTGGCGTCGTGGAATGCACCACGTCTCACAGGACGTTGTTCAGCGAGACGGTCCACCCACCTGCCCCATCGAGTAATCGCAGCGTGCCACGAGCCAGTAATGATCCTCGCGGCCCGCGTCCAGAACCGTTCTCTGCGCATGCTGCAGGGAACTTCTGAACAAAGTATTGCAGTGAGGACACAAGAGCTCTGCCAGCTATTGTGTCCTGTTTTCATCACTGTATAATCGCGCTCGCTTCGAGTGGCAGCGTTAGCTTTGCTGTGCAGGTATGAAGTAACAGTTAATGTATCCGGTGGGCTGGCTGAGCGGTCGAAAGCGGCGGTCTTGAAAACCGTTGAGGGTTTATCCCCTCCTAAGGTTCGAATCCTTAGCCCACCGCCATATCCCGATGACCCTTTCGAGGGCCATGACATATTTTTGAATTCGCATCCCACCTGCTGAAATCGCGTAGAAAAATCGATTCCGTAAGCTTGGATTTTGGATCTTTCGCCCTTATTATCTGTCCAAGGTCCCATCGCACAATCCGTGCGCCACTTTACGGAGTAAGCCATGCAAGACAAAGGTCTGTACAACGTAGGTTCGATTGGAATCGAGTCCGCCTTTAGCACCAACAAAGTCCTGAAAAACACCTACATGCTGCTGGGTATGACCCTGCTGTTCAGTGCCATGACTGCGGGTATATCGATGGCGCTTGGCCTCAGTCAGGGGATGGCGCTCGTCCTCAGCCTGGTGGGATTCGGATTGCTGTTCGTCGTGCACAAAATGGCCGATTCCAGCAAAGGTCTTCTCGCCATTTTTGCCTTTACCGGCGTAATGGGTGCTTCCATCGGGCCCATGCTCAATCACTACCTGGCGATGGCCAACGGGCCGGCGCTGGTGATGCAGGCGCTGGGCGGCACGGCAGTCGTATTTTTGGGCTCTCGGCGTATGCCTGACGACCCGTAAGGACTTCTCCTATATGGGCGGTTTCCTGATGGTCGGCCTGCTGGTGGCCGTGGTCGCGATGATTGCCAATATCTTTTTGGCCATTCCGGCCCTTTCGCTCACGATTTCGGCTGCAGTCGTAATGATCATGTCCGGCCTGATCCTGTTCGATACGAGCCGCATCATCAATGGGGGTGAAACCAACTATATCCGTGCGACCGTATCCCTCTACCTTAATATCTACAACCTGTTTATCCACCTGTTAAGCCTGCTGTCGATTTTCAATAGCGATGACTGACACAAGTCCTGCACTAACAAAACCCCGGTGCCTGCCGGGGTTTTTTGTTTAGGCGGCGTGCCGGTATGATCTATTCCCTGCTCGTTCTGTCTGCCTCTGTCTCTGGACACGGTTCACGTGCCGCGGCAGAGTTTGCGCACTGCGCGATTACTCGTGGACACAAGATTCACCGTGTCTTCTTCCTGGACGCCGGCACCGTTACCGGCTCGGGCATAGCATATTGCCCCAGGATGAAATAGATCCGGTGCAGGCATGGGCGCAGTTACACACTCAGCATGCAGTGGAGCTGGTAGTTTGCATCTCCTCGGCACTCAAATACGGCATGCTCGATGAGACCGAGGCGGCGCGCTACGAACGTCCCCATGCCACGATACACCCTGCATTTACGGTGTCAGGATTGGGACAACTTGTCGACGCCTGCGCACACGCTGACCGTCTCATCACATTCGGCGGATAAACAAGGCAACCGTGGACAAAAAGCGCATTTTAATTGTTCTGAGGCACAGCCCCTATGGCTCCAGCCTGGCCAAAGCCGCCGTGGACGTCGCGTTGGCCACGGCCGCCTTCGAGCAACGCGTGGATGTACTGTTCGCAGGCGATGGCGTATTGCAACTGATGCGGGATCAGGAAAGCCACGGCGTGGGGAGGAAGAACATTGGCCGCCAACTCGCATCGCTACCGCTGTATGACATTGAGCGTGTGTATGTGGATGCCGAGGCGGCGACCAGATACAACCTGGATACCGACAATACGCCCTTCGACACACAATTACTCAGTCCAGCAGACATGCATCAGTTGCTGGTGGCGTACGACCACCTGATGGGGTTGTGACTGTGGTATTGCATACATTGTGCGCCCTACCCTCCAGCGCTGCCTTCAGAGATTGCATCAAGGTGGCCCGAGCCGGGGATGCCATCGTATTGCTGGGAGATGGCGTGTACGCCGCACTGGAGGGTACCCCGGCATGTCGCGAGTTGCAGGCTACGCGCGTGGAACTGTTTATGCTGCGCGCAGATGCGCTGCTCGCGGGAGTGAGCCAATCGGCGCCGAACATCGTCAGTATCGACATGGAAGGCCTGGTCGAATTAACCGAACGTATTCCCCGTCAACTGGCGTGGTACTGATGAGCGATCTTTCACCGGATGCCTTCGATACAGAAGGGTTCTTGCGCAATCTGTCGGACTGGAGCCCGGATGTGGCGCTGCACATTGCTGCGGCGGAAAATCTTGAACTGACACCTGCGCACTGGGAGGTCATCCATTTATTGCGCGCGTATTACGTGGAATACGACAGCTCCCCTGCGATGCGACCGTTGGTCAAGTACTGCGCGCTCAATCTGGGACAGCACAAGGGTAAAAGTATCTACTTGATGTCGTTGTTTCCCGGCTCCCCGGCCAAGATCGGCAGCAAGATCGCCGGCCTGCCCAAACCCGACAATTGCCTGTGATGATCTGCGGTGGACTGCGATGAAGTACCGTGACTGAATCCAACGGAATACCCGTACCTACTGAACACCCTTTCGCGCCCTATATTCGGATCCTGGGCAAGGGCAAAACCGGCACGCGTTCACTGTCGTTCGAGGAGGCGTATAACGCTTTCAGCATGGTATTGCGGGGTGACGTTGAACCGCTGCAATTGGGTGCATTCCTGATGTTGCTGCGCGTGAAGGAGGAAACCCCTGAGGAGCTTGCCGGCTTCGTGCAGGCTTGTCGCCAGAACATGATTATGCCGCCAGCAGGCCTGCACGCTGATCTGGATTGGTCGTGCTATGCCGGCAAAAAGCACCAACATCCGTGGTTTATCCTGTCACTGCTGTTGCTCGCACAAGCCGGACACCGGGTCTTCATCCATGGTTCAAGGGGCATACTCCCGGCAGGCTCTATGCGGAGGATGCACTGCGGCAATTACAGCTGCCGGTCGCCGCCAACTGGACGGACGTCGGTGAGCAGCTCGAGCGCGCACATCTGAGCTACCTGCCGCTGGAGCAATTCTGCCAGCCCTTGCAGGAGCTGATTCAGTTGAAGCACCTGCTAGGGCTGCGGTCACCCGTGAATACCCTGAGCCGGTTGCTGAACCCTTTGCGCGCCGCTGCCAGCCTGCAGAGCGTCTTTCACCCCGCCTATGCGCGCCTGCACCAGGAAGCGGATAATGTGCTGGGGCAAGCGCGTGCGCTGGTTTTCAAGGGCGATAGCGGCGAAGTGGAAATCAAGCCGCAGGCCGACACCCGACTCAGCTTGCTACACGATGGACATCTTGATGAACTGGTGTTGCCGCGCGCCACGACGCAGCGCTACGAGAGTGTCCCCTCGCCCCGCGTCGAACCCCTGCGGGATTGTGGTCCGGTCGAGCAGACGATGACTATGGCCTGACTGCCGCGCTCTCCACGACCGCAGTAGCGCTCGTGGCACTGGTACCAGATCTCGACCTTTCGAGCGCGCAGCATCAGGCGCGGCAACTGTGGAATGCTCGCGACGTCCAGAGATTGTCCTGATGCCGATGTCGGCCGTGCAACCGGCGAGTTACCAGGCCCTGCTGAACGCAAAAGTGCATGTCGTGAACGCACTGATTGCGCCGTTTTCGCCGCCCGCCGTACAGGTCTATCCCTCGCAACCGACCGGCTTTCGCCTGCGTGCCGAATTCAGGATATGGCATGACGGTGAGCATATTGACTATGTGATGTTTCGACGTGGCGAACCTGGCATACCCGTTGTCATTACCGAGTTTCCGATTGCAAACGAACGTATCCAGCGTGTGATGCCGCTACTGCACACTGCGCTCAACGCTGATCGCGCATTGCGGCATAAGCTGTTTCAGGTGGAGTTTCTTTCCGCACTATCCGGCGACCTGGTGATAACCCTGGCGTACCACCGGAAGCTGGATGCGATGTGGGAACCGGCTGCACAACAGCTGGCAACCGCACTACAATCCGCACTGTCGTCTGCGCCAGGAACACTCTCGATCATCGGCCGCAGTCGCGGGAAAAAGCTGGTTATTGGCAACGACTACGTCCAGGAAGTGCTGTCCGTACAGGGCAAGGAATTTCGCTACCGGCAATACGAACAGTCGTTCAGCCAGCCCAATGGCGGCGTCAACATACAGATGATTGAGTGGGCCTGCGAGCAGGCTACGTCGCTACAGGGCGACTTGCTGGAGTTGTATTGCGGCAATGGCAATTTCACCCTGCCCCTGGCTAGGCTCTTTGACAACGTGATTGCTACAGAACTGGCGAAATCATCCATTCGCGCAGCACGCGCGAATCTCGTGGAAAACGGCATCGACAATGTGCAACTGGTGCGCTTGTCCGCCGAAGAAGTCACGCAGGCAATGAACGCCGAACGCGCCTTTCGCCGCCTGCGGGAACTACCAAACCGCTGGATCAGTATGCGCTGAATACACTGTTGGTTGATCCGCCGCGCACAGGGCTGGACCAGCACACTCTGGCTATGGCCGCCCGATTCCAAACGATCATCTACATATCCTGCAACCCACATACGTTGGCGGAAAATTTGCAATCGCTGGACGCTACCCATCGCATCAGCCAATTTGCGCTGTTCGACCAATTTCCATACACCGATCACATGGAATGCGGTGTTCTATTACAGAGTAGAGAAACAGCGTGAACGCAGCGCTACACGCGTATGCCGAATGCGAGCAAACCCCGGCCCAACACCTCATCAAGATGAGCAGCATCACCGGCGTTGATTTCCAGATGACGTAATTCCAGGGTGCGGTACAGCTCGCGTTTGCGGAACTTTCCCGACAGCTCGCCGGCCGGTACATCCGTTTCCCAGCAGTCAATATAGACATGGCCAACCGGCACGTAGAAGTCGGCATACACTAATTCCTGCGTGGGCAGTGCGCGATGAATGGCGTGTGCAAGTTGGGCCAGGTACAACCAGTTGCAGACTGCCTCCTGCAACGGCGTGCCTAACTCGTGCCCGTCCAAGCCATGATATCTATCGATAACGGTGTTTGCATTCGCAAACAGATCGGGCTCAACATCGCCAGAGGCAACGCGAGCCGGTAACTGCGTGGACTGACGGCTCAGCTCGCGGTGAATGACGGGATTATCCGTGAACTCGCCGGGCCAGGTGATGTGGAAGGCACCGCTGCTGTTGCTCTCCTCCTGCAGGCCGCCCCAGGCGCGCCCCAGCTTTGTTAACTCCCAACCCTGGATGCCGTGATGCTGCAAGCCGAGTTCCGCCAGTACACGATTTATTTGCCGCGCTTGCAGGTGAGGGTAATTGCGGCTCAGGGACGCTGCCGTAAGGCGCTGGTTGGATTCGATCGCCTGCAACAGCGGGTGCTGCGCCAGTTGCTCCGGCCAGACGATATAGGAGCCGTAGCGTCGACTTGACTGGTAACTACCACCCTCGTATTCACCTTTGGGCGTCAGCGCCCAACTATCCTGTGTGCGCTGTATCCAGCCGTAGTCTTTGAGCACCGCAAACAGTTGCTGCACGGGTATATCCAACTTCTTCGCCAGCGCCGTGGTAGAAAGCTTTTCTTCTTCGGGCGGCATAGGTTAGGCGTCTGCGACCAGTGACCGGTAGCGGCTCTCCAATGCGCGATACACCTGGTCCGCGAAATTATCAGCGCTCTTATCGAGCGCGGCAACCAGTTCAACCAGATGTTCGTTGTCTTCCCTGCCCGCCCAGTTCTTCACATAGGTGCCGGATTTGTATCCGTTATCCTGCCGGAAGAAATTGAGGACATTTTTTCCAACATACGCGCTATACAACTGATCGAAATCAAGACCCGCAGACAGCATCAACTCCCAAAAACACGTCGGTGAAAAACCTTTGGTCTGCAGGCAATGCAGTGCCAGCGCTTCGGTCGCTTCCTTAACACCGATCCCGGCAGGAATAAATCCAGATAACTCGGATTCGATTTCCGCAGCGATTTGCTCAATGCTTTGCCGTCCTGAAACAACGCGGACAAGCCAAAGTGCCAGATATCTATTATCTCCAGGTGCACCTGTTGCATGTCGGCGTCCTGCTTTTTCCACCACTTGTAGCCGTAGTGTTCAATGAGCTCGCCACACTCAATCCAGGCCGCGCGATACCATTCGAAGTGTTGCTCTACCCAGCGCGCATGCACCCGGGTATTCATCTTGTCCTGCATGGTCAACATATTGATCAGTGCTTGCTTCAAAATGGAACCTCGTGTTGGCAGCAGTGCGTCAGCGGCAGAATATCAGTCCTTTTCAACTTGCGTCACGAATTTTTCCAGCACTGCGGTGCGCAGCAGCTCCGGCGGCAGGAATCCCTGTTCAATAACAAAGTCATGGAATTCCCGCTGATTGAAGTCATCGCCCAGCGCAATCTCAACCTCTGTTCGCAAGCGCATGATGCTCATGTATCCGTAGTAGTAAGACGTTGCCTGGCCGGGTTCACGAAACGCGTAGCGCTGCGCATCGGATCGCGCCATCGCACGCGACATCCCAAGCTGCTCAACCAGGAAATCCTCCGCCTCTTTGGCCGTGAGTTGCCCTGTATTCACCATGGGATCAAGGAATATCCGGGCGGCGCGAAACAGGCGATTATAGAGACTGAACAATTGGGCGTCGAAGGGCAGGTATTGCTGCATTACGGATTCAGCGTACATGCCCCAGCCCTCGGCGTTGGCGCTGTTAAACGCAAACAGCGCCCGGGCCAGGGACGTGCCATTTTCCACCATGCTGGAATACTGCATTTCGTGCCCGGGCCGGGCCTCGTGCGTGGTAAGCACCCAGGTAACTGCCTGATGGCTCCAGTCGTCCATCAAGGCGTCGGCATCCTGCGAGGAATTGCCTGCTACCAGTACAAACTCGCCAAACTCCCCGGTGTTGTCGATCAATCTGGGCGGACTCATGTGTGACGCGGGAACAGCGGCGGACTCGGCAGCACTCGCCATGCGAATCTGCGCAGAACGCTGCGGCAGGGTCATGATGTCCTCCCGACGAACGATATTTTCAATCTGGGTTAATCGTTCCTGGTACAGGGCGAGCAATTCGTCCCTGGACACCTGTTCCTGCTTTATCTTCAGGATCACCGGAACCAACCGCTTGTCTTCCCAGCCCCTCTGCTCTGCGATTTGTCTAGCGAGGGCCTCCATCTCATTGCGAATGAGCTGATAACCGTATTGCCCCACGGTTATCAAGTGCTCCGGGGTAGCGCGCACCCCGTAGTGCCTCAGGTTATTGGCGTAGATTTCCGCGGGTAGCCGCGATTCCGGTCGGGCGCGCGGCAGCAATTCCGCGCGCACCCAACCGGCGTGTGCATCCAGCTGTGTCTCCAGCAATGAAAAGTCTCCTTCCCAGCCTTGCAAGCCCGAGCGCTCGAAGGCCGCCCTGATCCCCGCCACCAAATTCGGCGCATTTTCCAGATCCATTTTCACCTGGCCATGGTAGGGGCCCAACAATCCCTTGGCTTGAAAGCGCGCGGACATACGCTGCACGGCAAGCTCAGTCAGCGGCGTGTACCCTTCGGCGGCGCCGGTGTATTTTCGCAGACGCTCCAGAGCGCTGGCGTAGCGCGCCCTATCGTTCCTCGGGTCGAGCAGCACATTGAAGCTAGAGAAAAGGAAGGCGTGAAGATTGTGATACGGTATCAAATACTCGTGAGCGATTTGACGGCTCTCAATCTTATCCGTCAGATACTGGACCATGATCTGCAGATCTTCCCGCACCCTGGAGTCCTCCTCCGAGGCAAGCTGCAACTCCAACTCGGCGATCAACGTCAGGTTGCTGGCTGTTTCGCGTTCGTTATGGTTGGCCCGAAGGTCAATGATTTCGCCATCGTAGGCATTCAAGCCCTTGCCCGCGACGGACTCCGGGACAAACTCCGCCTGCGCGCGCAGGACCTTGAGCGCATTCTCGTTGCTTTCGCGTATCCAGTCTGCCCACGCTGCTCCTGCGCACAGCGCTGCGCAAAGCAACACGAACAGGCGAGCGAAAATTGGCATAAGGCATTCCCTGGGAAATCGATGGCAGGCATGCTAGCACCCCTACCCATCGTCGGCCATGGCGAAAAAAGTATGGGTGCGAGCGGCGATAACAAGCCGTGATCACACATGAGCCACTGCGCGCCAGTCTCTCGCGAAGTGGCTCCTGCCATTGGGCTACCCTGGAAGAACGCAAAGAGCGCCCTAGAAATACATCCGCACGCCAAGGACTACATTGCGTCCGATCTGCGGCGCAAAATCCTTCAGCGTGGATGTGCTGTTGCGGATGTCGGCGTCGAGCAGGTTTTGTCCCTGCAGGTACACCTGCCACTCGAACTGCCCGCTGTTCGGCACCGCGTACGCCAGTTCCGCATTCAGCAGGTCGTAGCTGGGTGTGTCTGTTTCAAACGGCGAGGTGTTGTCCTGCTTGAAGGCGTGTATCCACGTCGTGTTGGCGGAGAGTCCCTGGTATTCCCAGTCCAAGCCCATGCCCGTGCGCGCCGGGGGCTGCAGCGGCACATCATCATTGTTCGATAGCTCGCCTTCGACAATGTCGCCAAATGCAAACGCCCGCCAGTTACCGTACCGGTTGGGCTCGAAGTCATACGCCAGCTCCGCCTCGGCGCCGATGAATTCAGCGTCCTGTTGCCGCCACAAAGCAACGGGAAGCCCATCTGCCTCCTCGCCGGTATACTCCTGGTAAACGTAGTCGTCGAAGTTGTCGTTGAACACGGTTGCACTCGCGGTGAACTGGCCGAGCGTCAAGCGCGCGCCGCCTTCAATGTGGAGGTTGGATTCCTTGTCCAGGTTCGGATCGCCCACCTCAAAGACCTGCGTGGCGATATGCGGGCCGTTGGCGTACAACTCGTCAACATTGGGCGCCCGCTCTGCGTGCGCCATCGAGAACACCAGGTCGAGTGTGTCGTTCAGGTGCCAGATCGCACCGGCAGAGGCACTGAACGGCGTGAAATTGGCATCCGTGCCGGGGCCGATGGAACCCTGCTCCGGACCCAGTGTGTTGGGAACATCGATATCTACATCGTCATAGCGCATGCCAACATCAAACTGCCAGTCGCCAATGTCGGCGTGCTCGATCCAGAACGCGGCAGTGGTTTTGGTGGTTGAGCCAGGCACGAAGGCCTCCCGCGCCGACAGCGGAAAAATCGAGATCCGTGTACTGCAGGCCGAAGACACCCTGCCAGGCACCCCAGGGATCATGCTTGAGTTCCATGCGAGTATTTTTGGAGTCGCTGTTGAACACAGTGCCGACCTCATTGCCTTCGAACTCGGTATGCTCATAGTTCGCATCGGCAAATCGCACCTTGAACTGCTCGAAGCCGCGGATTGGATCAGCGCCAGCGAGTTCCACCTCTGTTCGTTTCGATTTCATATCTATGGAAACCGGCGCCTCTTCCTCCTCATGGTCTTCTCCTTCATGGTCTTCTCCTTCATGTTCCTCGTCTTCGTGCTCTTCCCCATGAGCATGCTCATGGGCGCCGCCGGGAATGCCGTATTCAGACTTGTATTCGTTATACGCCGCGCCCAGGCGCCACTGCTCGCCTATCCAGCTGCCGCCGATCGTACCCCCCTCGTTTTTCAGGAAACTGTTTTCAGCACCCCGAATCATCCCCCTCGTTTCCATGTTCGTCCCCATGTTCCCCTTCGTGCTCCTCATCGTGCTCCTCATCGTGCTCCTCTTCGTGTTCGGGCTCATCGTCGGGATACAAATCGGCGTTGCCGGGGATGTCGTAATCATCCGTACGGCGATGGAAGCCGTCGGCATGGAGTGCGAACGAGCCGCCGCCGATGTCAAGGCGTCCGCGGCAAACTCCTCATTCGCCGCCGTATTCGCCTGGGTGATCGCCCTGCCGCTGTAGCCGTTCTCGGGGATAGCCTGCGGAATAGAGGGCGATACCGTGTTCACCACACCGCCGATGGCGCCGGAACCAAAAAGCAACGTTGACGGCCCGCGCAGCACCTCGATCTGGTCCGCGAGGAACGGCTCCACCGACACAGCGTGATCCTGGCTGACCGCAGACGCATCGCTCACCGCCATGCTGTTGCTGAGGACACCAACGCGTGAGCCCTGCAGGCCCCGGATCACCGGGCGGCCGACGTTTTCACCAAAACTGGCATTTGACATACCGGGTGTGCGCGCCAGCGTCTCACCCAGCGAATTGGCCAACTGCTGGCGCAGCGCTTCGCCCTGCAGGACAGTAGCGGACTGGGACAGGTCATCGGTCCCGCGCGCCAGCGGGTTGGCGGTGACCAGCACTTCCTCAAGACCATGATGGACATGGGCGGCAGGTGTAGCCTCGGGGGTGGCCGGTTGTGTGTGGCCGATAGACGGATACAAAACGATACACAGCGCCGACAGGGCGCCTTGTCGAAAGGATATTGGCATGGCTAGGCTCTCTCATGGATCACATGTCACCAATGCGGTGACAAAACCAAATAGGATGAATCAGTTCGGTATGTGTGTTTTCCAGGAGGAGGCAGGGGGAGCGCGGGCAAAATGACAGGTGGTGCGGGCAACTCGTACAGAGACACTAACGAGACGAGGTAGCAATACACCTGTTATCTGTGCTGGCGGGACTTCATAGCTATCGCCAACTGCAGCGCCAAGACCGTGGCCGATAATACAGGTGGCGCAATTGTCCGTTTCGAGGGAGTGACTATCTCCGAGCGCGTGCGCATTGGCGATGCCCTGCGATGCGAGCATCAACAGAAGCAAGGCGAGCCGCAGTCCGCGACTGATTGTGAAGGAAGTCATATTCATTACATTGGGGTTTATAGCAGGTAGGCCGCCGCTGTTCAACCTCCGCGCAGAATTGGCGACCAAACTGCAGCCCTTCGGTTCCCGCAATGCGCGGCAGACCGGGCAAGCAAGACCTTGTGCGCCCAGCCAGTCACGAGATTCAGCGCCTGCATTAAGACGCCGATCTGTCCTAAGACATCATCCCGGGTGTCGCCCACCCGTGCACAACACGCAACTTTACAACTTAGTTAAGATCGGCATAGATGGTCAACATCTCGCCGTTGCGCGCAATCTCAACCACTTCCAGGCTAAGCCCCAGGAATGACGGCAGCGGGAAGCTACCCAGGCCGCCTGCCAACGAGGGGAGGAATGAACCGACAACAAATGGCAGCAAGGCTTCCACGTCGGAGAGGTCTGCACCGACAGGGTTTTCTACTGACTTAACTTTAATGTCGAACGGACTTGGCTCTGACAGCTCAAAGACCAAAGAACCCGTGTCTTCATCCACCGCGAGTTCTATACC
Organism: Haliea sp.; assembly: GCA_016704305.1. GTDB lineage: Bacteria > Pseudomonadota > Gammaproteobacteria > Pseudomonadales > Halieaceae > Marimicrobium. The sequence continues at coordinate 74,335 of JADJAL010000027.1, forward strand.
GACATCGGCATCGAGCATCATCTGAGCGGCGTTTAACTCTACCACCCCAGCTTGTGTGGTCGTGACGTCAACAAAGACCGTGAGGTGAAGCTGTGCGATCTTGAGCAAGGCAAGTTCGCCGGCCGGACCAGGAGCGCCGGTGATCAACGGTGCAATGGTTGGCCTGATGGCTAAGCGCGCGGGTGAATTGGGCGCAATGCCGCCGAGTTCGGGTATGAAATTCGCAAGCAGGCCAGCCGTCAATGGTATTGGAAATCCGGTCCCAAACAGATCGAGCTCGGAAATTGTCGCTACCAGCAGGCCACACTCGACCATGGAGCGCAGGAGTTGGTTAAAGCCGGAACTGGAAATCCCCATCGCGATCTCGTACGGCACCCCGTTTGGCGTACTGCTGCCGAAACTGGGAAACGGCTGGCTGACATGGAAAGAGGCACTCAGGTCAGGCGCGCCTGCCGGCGGATTACACTGACCCGGGTCGGTGCCAATATTGGTCAAAAAGCGCGCATTGGAGCCCATCGTGATCCCGGCCGCGGTTTCCTTGACCTTAAAAAACGGCGCGTCGAGCTGCGAACTCAACGCCTGGCTGATGGAGCCAGAGACATCCACCCCCGCCAGGGCAGTTTCAATCGCCGCTGCGATTGGCGTATTGTTGTTGCCATCAGTGGCATCGAGGAAACCTCTGAGACCACCCACCACGAGTGGCTGTAGATCACCCACTATCAGCTGAATGATGTCACCGATCAAAAAGACATCGCAGGCACCGCTGGTAAAGTTTTGACTGAAATTCGCGGTATTGGCGGAGACGCCGCCGAGTTGGGCGACATCGACCCGGGTGGGCGTGACGGGATCCGGCTCCAGCGCATAATTTCCTGCAAGGTTAAGCGTGCTAGCCATGAGATTCAAATCGCAATCGGGCACCAAACCGCTGCCATCAATGCGGACATTCAGGTTAAACCCGTTCAGCGCGATGTTCGTGCGGATACTGTCCTGCTGCGAGGCAAAACCGACATTAAAACCTGAAATGCTTGGAGGTGGATTTTTCACTTTGACGGTGGCGCGCCCCAGACAGCCAAAGAAACTGTCGATGACACAAATATTGCTTGCCACCGTGGTACCGTTGGGGATCAGTGATGGCAGATCAAAATCCACCAAGCCTGCGACAACCGGCTCGAGCGAGTCCAGCCCCGACGCATTGATCTGCAGCGCAATGGCCTCCGGAGAATAGTCGCCCTCAGCGATTGAATCACCCGCAATAACGACAACGCGCGCGCTGTCCACAAAGCCCTTTGACACCTCTCGAATATCGGCTTCGATCGGATTGAACACTTTCAGCGGATCGAGCAGGATATTGGTGCTGTAGCTCCCGTCAGGCGCTATCGGTATGGGTGTGCCGTTTATTTCCAGTGTCATGTCGTCAACATTGAGCGGGAAATCATCGGGAGTAATGCTGAAAACATTACCGGTGACCGTCACTGTGGACTCCTCGATAAACGCACCGTTTTCCGGGTCATCGATTTCTACGCGCATACAACCGGCGGTCACAGTGCACGCGAGGACGGCCAGGGTGGTGAAGAAACGTGGGGAGTTGAAGGTAGTTAACATTATTATGCTCCTGAATCCGCTGAAAACTCGTTTGGAGGGCTCTTTATCTCATTACGTTGATACACTCGGAATCAGAAGTCAACTCCGGGTGCAAAACAAAGTGAGACCTGGATATCAGCCCCGCCCAACTTCGCGGAAGTGAACTTGAATATGCCCAGGGCAACTTTGATTGGCAAACGCGTGTGGTA
>JADJAL010000028.1 GCA_016704305.1 Haliea sp.
GGGGCAAGTCAGCCAACACCCCGGGTTTCTCATCGCTGTCCTTTGTGCTGAGGGAATCATCGAACCGATGGGAGATAAAAAGCGTGTACATCAAGCCTGTGACCCTGCAGCGTTCTTGGCCAGTGTTCAGGCATTGCGCAAGGGCTCTGGCAACATTACCAGCAAGAAGCCCGCTGCAAAATCGAAGCCCGAGGCAACTGCAACGCCCAAGGCCAAGGAGAGCGCGACACCGAAGGCAAAGGCTCTATGTCCGTTTTTCCTTACGTTTCATCCACTTACTTCAAAAATACAGGAGGCTTCTGTTTGCTCACCTTACTGCTCGTCCTCGCCGTGGTTCTGGGATTCATCTCAGGGTCCATCTGGCTTTTCACCGCCGCTGTTGGCGCACTCATGGTCAATATGTTCCCGATTCTCCTGGTGCTTCTGGCACTGGTTGCAGCGGCATTCTTGATCTTCAAGTACTACTACCGGAGATAAACGCTATGCATTACGAAGACTACATACCCGAAGCCCTGGACACCGTGTCTGCCTGGGACCTGCCGGAATCGGAGTTCACTGATGCCGTCAATGCACAGGCAAGACTGATGGCCGGACAGGGCCTGGAGCCCAGCTTCAATCAGTCGATGCCCTCGCCCTACGCAACGATGCGTTTCTGATCATCCCACCGCTGTACCACCACCCTTCCACCTGAACTAACCACAAGGAGATCCACTATGACTCACCGCTCTCTGGCGGTGGTCGGTGCTCGCCTGGAAGAAATAGTTTCAACGCTTCCGGTAACCGCCACCACTGCCAGTGAGCTGTTTGATCGGTACGAGGAGATCGCTATCGAGGTACTGGATTCGGAGCAAGGCAACTATGCGCCCGGCGCCCTGGAGGAGTACCTGAAGACCTACCTCTATCTCAAACAGCTCGAACTTGGCCTGATTCCTTTTCCTGAGCCGCAAGAATAGTAACCACAAACTGCGGCACCTTCGGGTGTCGCCCTTCTTTCTTCCTTTATCTACATCAAACGATATGGAGTAACACCTATGAACGACTTCAATGAAGAACCAGCGCAAGTAACCCGCACACTCATCCTGAGGACCAGCGCCTGTCACATACTGCCAAATTCTTTGGTGCTCACTTCCCGATGGTGATCGAGCCGATTATCTATCACATCACGGACCGGATGGCCGAGGCTTACCGGGGCGGCTACTGGCATTTTTTTTCCACCGTGGATAATCGTAGTGGCTGTAATGGCTTCTACATGGCCCCAGAGGGCGACCAGATATACCAGGTCAGCTGTGACAATTACTTTACCGGTGAATTGTCAGCGGATGCTCTGGGGATCACGGCCTGCCTGTATGCGTACACCCACTGTTCATTCTCGCAGGACAAGGTGCTTGGCAGACTGATGGCGAACCACTACCACTGGCTGCGGGCGTTTGTGTTCGAGCATCCGGAGGTGGCGGCGATACTGGGGGCGATCGACTGAGGGGATTACGTCAGCCCACGCACATTTGCTTTAAATCGTCGTGATGCCGCATCTTTTATCGCGTACACGTTGTACCCACCGCTTGCACCGTTGTATCATATAGCCGAGTCCCACAATTTGGGCCTCGTTACTTGCGGCTTTTATGCAAGACATGCCATATCGGCAAACCCCACCCTAAGCCATCTCGGCAAAACCTAACCCATACGCCCTCGCGGCAGACCTATACGCACTCGCGGCAAATTTGGACCTGAACGCCCTCGCGGCAATCCGGCCCTACACGCCCTCGCGTTTAAATTATTCCCATATGCCCCTGCTGGCGAAGCGATTGAACAAACGGGCGTTCTGCTGTGCAGCGCGCTCTCATTTCACTTTGGGGGAATAAAATGACAAGTAATACAGAAAAAGCCCACGAGCCTGCACAGAATTCTGCGCCCGATGACGCAGCCGTGGATGTAGCGACCAATCAGTTCACCGAGCGCAAAGAGGAAGGCGCGACAGATTTCCCGGTGGACACCAACCCAGCTACCATCGATCTCGATATCGATATTGACGGCGGTAGTGCCGAACAAACGACAGTAGAAAGCCACTCGAGCAATCCGGTTCTCACCGACCACAACGCACCAGCAACCCAGGACGGGATCGCCCAAACATATGGCGGGCCAGAAACACAGGAACAGTATGTTCCGAGAGAAACCGCGAGTCATTTCGATCTGCGCCTATCAGCACCAGAGCAGGACCAGGAGGTTCGCGCTTCGGATACCATAATCGATATCGACACTACACAAGAGCAATTTGCGAGGGCGCTCAGCCGCCAGTTTGGCACCAAATTTGTGCCTAGCCCTGACGGCGCCATACACACATTTCATGACCCTGTCGAAGAGGCCATCAATGAGGACGGATGGTATAAATTCGACGTCACGGGCGCTGCTGCATGTTCGGGTCCGTGCAAGAAGAACGGGTAACATTCTGGCATTCACCGCAGTTCAGCACTCTGCCGGAGACACAGCAAGAAGATATCAACCAACGATTGCATAAGGCGCAGGAGCAGATAGCGGCTGGCCGGGAGCCAATTCAGCAGCCAATTCAGGACGATGTTGCGGTTTGCCCCGTGCGGGAGACGCCCGAAGAGGTCGCCGCACCAACGGCTATTACCGCCGAAGCAAGCATCGACCCAGTCGGTGATGAAAAGACTGCTGCTGCAGGATTGGAACGCGAAGCGGACACTCGCCCTCGCATTGCCATTTTGCCGGGCAAGATACCGGAAAACCTGAGTAGCGCTGTCCAGGCGCTGGCTGGCATGCGTCCGCAGTCCGTTTACCAACGAGCTGAAATGCTATGCAGAATTGCAAATCCCCAGGAAGCAGTCGAAGCAGAGGGGTGCTCAATACCCAAAGACACGGTGCAAATTGTCACACTACAACGCGCAGGTCTCACAGTTGAGCTCAGTAGGGGGGCGCGGTGGGAACGACCCGACAAAGCTGGCGCATTGAAACCGTCGGATCCCTGCCCGAAAGTCATTGGTGCACTACTAGAAGCGATTGGCGAATGGCACGGTATCCCACATCTAGCCGGTACAAGCGAGACCCCGATACTCCGGGCAAATGGGACGTTATTGGCTAGGCCGGGTTATGACCCGCGACGCGCCACCTGTATGTGGAGGGCAACTTCCCGACGATTACGTTGCCGGACAAACCGGATTTGGAAGATGCCAAGCAGGCGGCAACAGTACTCTTAGAGCCCTTCAGCGAATTTCCGTTCGTGGATTTGCGCCAGGACCAGTCGTGTGTACTCGCCTACATGTTTACGCTGGCTTTGCGAGCACAGCTGTCTACAGCACCATTAACCTGCGTTTCTGCCACTACACCCGGGTCCGGGAAGGGCTTACTGATCGAAGCGTGTAATCGCGCTATGCGCGGCCGTAACGCAGCCACCATGCCGCCAGTACAAGGCAGTGCCGGTGAAGATGAGACGCGAAAGCGCATCACAGCGTTGCTCCTGAGAGGTATTCCGAGCATCAATATGGACAACTGGACAAAGCCGATCGGTGGCGAGTCCATGAATACCCTGCTTACAACTACCGAGTGGACAGACCGACAGCTGGGTGCCAGCAGACCCGTCTCGGTACCCGCCAATATCACGCTTGCCGCCACAGGTAACAATCTCAGCGTACGCGGCGATATGACCAGGAGAGCTATCCTGATCCAACTCGATCCCGGCATGGAGAGACCGGGTGCGCTCGCCTTCGCTGTCCCCGACCTGCTCGGGCACATCAAGCAGCACAGGGGCGAAATGTTGACCGCAGTGTTTACCATCCTCAAGGCTTTCCGCTTAGCGGGCTCGCCTGGAAGCGACAAACATCTCTTGGGACGCTTCGAGGAGTGGTCTGCTGCCGTCTGTGCCCCCTACGATGGATGGGTTTTCCGGACCCCATCCTGTCGCAGGAAAAACTGCGCGAAACAGGATCCCGAGGCGGAGAAACTGAGATGCTGCTGACCGCCTGGTGGGCTGCTCACAAGAACACATGGATGACAGCGGGCAAGCTGATTGATACGCCCACCGGTGGGCCGATTCACAGCATTAACCAGGCCATCAGCGATCCAGTGCATGAAGCGCTCCTGGAAGTGGCGGCGGACAACCGAAACCAAATCAGTCGAAACTTGCTCGGGTGGTATCTACGTCGCAACGCCGGTCGGATAGCGGGCGGCTACAAACTCGAACCCAAAAACCGCACAGGCGAAAAGTCCAGGGCCTCGCGCGAATACAGGGTAGTAAAAATATCCACCACTGCGGGCAAGCCCTAATAGGGTTCTCGGGGTTTTGGGAACTTTTTTAGCCGGTAAAAGTGGAAATTCGGGTTGCCGTGCAGCTCCATCGCGATTCCATTTTTCAACTTTTTCACTAGCCAACAAGAACCCCAAATTCCCCGAAAAACCATTCATCAATTGACCCATCACAAGAGGAACCATATATGTCCAAAGTAAAACTGAATCAGCATTTTGTCGACAATCCGCCGCCTGTGCCTTCGGGCAAGGCCAAAGTAGAACACTGCGACACCGCTCTCCCCGGTCTTCTGGGAACAGCGTGCAGTCAATCAGGAGTGGGGGTCATTCCGACTTCGCTACAAAAACACAGCCGGTAAAACTTCGTACGCATCCATCGGACGCTCATGCGATATCACCTTGGCAGACGCCCGGCAGAAGGCCAAAAAGCTCAAAGCGGAAATCCAGCTCGGAGCAGATCCACAGGCCGAACTCAGGGAGAAACGGAAATCTCTGACATGGAATACCTTTTTCACCGACCACTACCTGCCCCACGTCAAGCAGCACAAGCGTTCCTGGGAGAATGACGCTGAGATGCACCGCCTGCGAATCACCGAGCAATTCGGCGATCTCCAGATCAACAAGTTCACGCGCCGCGAGGTACAGCAGTGGCTGAATGAACTGCGTGAATCCGGGCTGGCACCGGCTTCATGTGACCATCATGGGAAATTGATACGCCATGCCCTAAACCTGGCCGTCTCGTGGGACCTGCTGGAAAGCAATCCCGTATCGGGGGTGAAGTTATTCGGCGGCGATAACCGGATCGAGAACGTCATGACCACTGAGCAGTTGCAACAGCTGATGGCCACGCTCGACAAGCCCAGCGATCGACGCAAGACGGCCAGCCAGGTGATCAAGCTCCTGTTGTTCACTGGCGCACGGGTCAACGAAGCATTGAATGCCAAGTGGTCGGATATCGATAAAAACAACCGCACCTGGACCGTGCAGGCCACCAACTCGAAAAGCAAGCAGCGCAGGTCGATCCCTCTCAATGATGCCGCAATGGCATTACTGGATACGCTGAAGACCAAACGCAAATCGGAATGGCTGTTTATTAGCCGCCAGGGCGATGGCAGTCAGCGCATGACGACCATCAACAAGGTTTGGCAGGACATCCGCAAGGATGCCGGGTTGCCGTGGCTCAGGCTCCACGACTTGCGCCATAACTTTGCCTCGATGCTGGTCAACTCAGGCAGGACGCTGTACGAGGTCCAGCAGATCCTGGGGCATTCCGATTCAAAGGTCACAGAGCGCTATGCACACCTGTCGACCAAAACGCTGCAGGATGCTGCCAATTCTGCCAGTACGTACCTGGACGCGGCGCTGGAGAAGACCGGCAAGTAATCTGATCCTTACTCCACAAGGCCCTCGCAATGGGGGCCAATCCTTCCCTCTTCAAACACAATCCCAACAGGAACTACCTATGAAATATCTGAAGCAATCAGACCAGGCTATCGTGCCTGCAATTCAACAACCCTCCGCACCAACCATTATCATAATCCCCGAATCCGCTCTGCAGCATTATCCATTCCAATCCGGCAGCACGCCCCTACCCTTTTATCAACATCCACAAGAACCAACCCGCACCCGGGACAGAAGACTCGACGACCTGATCCAGCTCAGAACGAGATTACCTGGCCGACGTCTTTGATGACTTCCTGCTCGCTACCCGGCGATTCTGTGGTGCCATCATCAGCTGGGTCCTCTGGCGGGTGGTAGTGCCGATTGCTGTAATCTGTGTGTTGATTGCGGCGCTGGCGTGAGTCTACCGAGGTGGCCCCCCGTAACTCCCCTTCGGTGATTTCACCACAATCAAGTGCCCGTGGAAATTTTTTTTGAGAGTACTTAAACCCTCTGAGCTACTTGCAGACAAAGTTATCATTGCTATCGAGGTGGCCCAGAACAATAGCCAGTGCAATCAGTCCACTCTCCCATGACCGGGGTATACCCCGCGAAAGATTTGCGCAGAGCGAGCGAGACTGGGGCAGCTTTGGAGGGGGGATTGATGATGCTCAATCGTTTGAACGAGTACCTGGACGACCCCCGCTGCAAATTCCCCGGCTATGCCTGCTGATGCGGGTATGGTTGGGGATGCTGTTACTTCTGTTTTTTTTTATCGTGCTGACAAGGCCCCTCCCATAGGAGCCATACTTTTTTTGACCGTTTACTATATATCTGCCCGAAAATTTTTGGTCCATCCATTAAACCTGACACCCCCTGCACATCGCTTCACCCGCTTGAAAGAACTACGTGTGGATGTATACAGTTGCATGGTCATTTCGCCAGCCTGCTATTATCAAAACTGAACTCAAAGGAGTAACCCATGAAGTTCCTCGCGTACCTATTGATTCTATTCAATGCCTCCGCATTCGCTGATACCTACATCGAAAATCCGGCAACAAATGCCCGCCTGGATATTCCGATACCAAAGGACACTACTGCAGATCTTACAGCGATCAGCCCAAGCGAGTTCTGACGAAGACTGGGGAAAATGTCCTCCGGGTTGAGTAATACCAAGGGCAACTACTGCGTGAACAACGGCAAGCAGGATGATGTTATCGTGAAATCGGGGGACAAATGCCCACCGGGATACAGCAATACTCGCGGGGTTATTGTAAGAGCGCAGCATGATGTGCAATAACGACTTTCTTGGCCAACCGCAGGTAGCCTGCTCTTTGCAGCGGAGGAAAATACACTATCTGTGGTTATCAGGCTAGACTGGACAAGCAGCTGGCAGAAAGTGTCTCGTAGGAAAATGGACCGAGTGGTCCCAAATGGTCTGACCATACAGGTAAAGAATGCGCTTACATTTTACAATGTTCATTTTTATTACATTTCTCACTTTAGCTGCCTATTTCTATTTCGGGTCACTATCCCACAAAATAATAATTTCTGACCTCGAATCGCTAGAAACAGTCAACCTTTCTATACCTCCAACAACGCACGAAGAGGCTGCTTATGCTGCTTTCGCCATGCCAGCAGTGAGATCCAGCATAATTTCTGCACATCAAGATTACATTAGATGGGCATCTTCGACTGCAGAGTATCTACACGAAAAGCCACAGGCAATAGTCTGACGGCTACACTATAAAGATTACCAATATTCAGAATACGAAAGAACGCCTGTGGCACAGTGGTGTTTCGTTCAAATATTCGACCCAGCTATATATGCTCCGTCGCATTTACCGACGAAAGCATAACGCTGCACGGCAGATACCTCCTGTGGATATGAGGGGAAATAATCTATCCGGTCTCTTAGTGGACTATCGAACGTTACTCCCACCTCTCCCTATTCCGTCTAATTCGCCACGTCCCTATTAGTATCAAAGTACCGCACATCATCAAGAGACCCCAGACAGAAATGACAGGTACCGGCTCGGCTCGTGATGTGACTATCTGTGGGTAAGAAGCGTTCACGACCTCAGTTAACCTTTGCAGTAGCGTAACATCGCTTTGGTCCAGGATCCCGTCACCGTTCAGATCTCCAGGATCGTTTGACCCACTCGCAAACCGAGGTATTATCCCCGCCAAAAACGTGACATCATCTGCGTCCACATCGCCGTCTCCATCCACATCGCCCATACCGCCCGGCTCTACCTCCTTTAGAAAGTAAATAACGCGGCTCTCACCAGAGCCAAGATACTGTCTTTCCATCCCTACGCCATATTTTTTCGAAGCAATACCGAAATTTGCTTCTTCTCCGAGCCCAAAGAGCTCGATTTTATAAAGCCCCGGTATCGCCAATGGAATTAGGAACTGCCTCAAAAGGCCGTCGCCCGAGTAGAACGCTCCTGAAGTCTCATTAAGAGCGCCGGTTGCAGCTGAATACCCCAACCGCCGGCCAAGTGGATCGGTGATGATAAAATCTGTTGGATCAAAGAAGCCCTGTACCCATTCGTTCAACGACAGTGCCGTCGCGACATGGCCGCTTGTAATTTGATAAAGTAGCTCTGGAGAAAGGAGCGGAACTCTAGTTTTTTTAGGCTTACGGGAGGCCATGAAAAACTGAACTCGGGTACAATTGAAACCTCCATAGACTCCCACTCATTCGGAACAAATCCTGCACCATTCTTATAGCCAGACTGCTCCGCTGCCCACTCGAGGAGTCCGACGCAGGTGAAATCGCCTTGTGCCCCCTTTTGCAATTCGGGAAGGAGTTCTCGTGGGTAATCGGAAAACTTTCCCAAGATAGCGGAAAGGAGCATCTTTTCTACTGAGAATGATATCTCGCATGCTGTGGGCAAGTTGATCTGAGATTGGAACACTTGCATTTTGTGTGACGGTACTAGGCTCCCTTCCAGAGCATCCCATTGGAACGTGTTTTAGGGTGGTAGTATTGCACGCCCCCATCTGCTTCGGGGGCGGCGTTATCGATTAACAACCGCTTCGGTTCCGGTCTTGTCGACGTAGATCCCTTGAGGATATTTTACGTTTGACTCATAGACAAGATCGTCAACAACAACTGCGGCATGATCAAAACCAGGGATGTAGTTGAAGAAGCGCCCACCCCAAAACCACCCTGCCAACTATCTTCCCGAAAAAGCAACTCGGCTCCAAGCGATTTTATAGAAACATTGTCAATCGCGAAGCCGGCCGGCTCGTCTTTTATAGTTTCTATTCGAAAGCTTGCGATTTCACCTCCCTCTACTGTAAACGTTTGAACACCATTTGTAGTTCCTATCTTTTGTCCTATTTTTTTTTCCCATCTTTGGCAAACCAAACTAAACGAACTGACCCAACTGCATCCAAATACCCAGCGTCCAAAGAAAAGCCTGCGACAAGCACAGGAGACGCTCCATCGTTAGGATCAACAAATCTACCTTCGATTGCTCCTTCAAATCTTGGTGATCCAGAAAGTACGGGGGCAGTAGGGTTGGAAGAATCTAAACTGATAAAGGGGGAATCACCGCCAAATATTATGCCTTTATCTGCGTACTGATTCGTAATCGGGGAATCAACCGAAAACTCACTAAACGTGATCACTCTATCAGGATTTATAACCGAGTCTGAGATTGCATTCAGACTAATTTTCTGAGGGGCCTTTGCAAGCGAAACTGAGGAACTCGGCGTATCCGCAAGCGTGTTAGTCGAAAGTAGACTAAATAGAAATATGCCAATTGGCGAAATGAAGGTGTTTTTCAAGGATAGGTTTGCTAGGTACATTATTACTCCATTCTTTCTGGTAGAAATTCCGTCTCAGGTACTCAGATGCTATATATAGTTATGGACAATTCTCAGACTAGCGGCGAGGGTGGAGGCGGTTTAGAACATTCGTACTCTGAGCGAAAAAAACCGACGCCGACACCAATTGATGTGGTGCTGCACTCCAGCGTTTTGTGGGACCAGGTGAGACGGGGTGATAGTTCCTCCTTGAACGCGCTTCTTCAAATTATTCGTTCATTCTATATAGCAGATATTCTTTAGAATGCAAGTTTGGTACCTGCGGTTGAATAATTGAATTCTGTATTGATATTGCCAAGCATCTCGGCCCAGGTTCGGAGTTCGGTTTCGAAAATCTCTTACGCTTCTTCGACTTACTCGCACCGACCCAGCAAACCGACCCGCCCCAAGTTCGGCCTGAGTTCGGTTTCGGTTCTGCAGCAACCTGCCCGGAGAAAAATCTGTTACGTTTCTTCAGCTTGCTGCCCGGGTTCAGCTCTCTCACTGCTTCTCATAATCGGCAGGTCGAAGGTTCAAGTCCTTCTGGGCCCACCATCTTTTATAAAAATCATAGACTTATAACTGTTTAGAGCATCCGACTATTCCGGGGACATGGGTGACATCTCATAGACCGGGAGTCGGATGCTCAATCATAGCCACTGGCAGGAATACCCCATGACCCTCATCCGCCTGATCCTCGGCAAACTCATTCTGTTTTTCAATTGGGCATTCCCTCCCAAAAGCATCATGCGCAACGCCGAGCAGCAAGCCATCATCGATACACAGACAACAGGCCTCACCCTGTATCAGTATCGAGCCTGCCCGTTCTGCGTGAAGGTGCGTCGGCAGATGAAGCGCCAGTCACTCAGTATCGGGCTACGGGATGTGAAGCGCGATCTGGGTGCCAAGAAGGAGCTACTGGGCGGAGGTGGGAATTTGAAGGTGCCTTGCCTGCGGATTGAGGATGGTGAAGCAGAGGTTCAGTGGCTGTATGAGTCTGGGAAGATTATCGGGTATTTGGAGGGCAGGTTTTTGGTTAGGTAGATGACGCTGGTTAGCTAGGCAATAGCGTCTGGTTAGTCAAAGGCTCGGAGCGTCAGTTACTATGGCAAACAACACTTCAGCTTATTGCCCAATTTCGAAATCTCTTTATGCATGATCTGGTTAGCGCCATTGTCGAGAAACTTCAGCTCGAACTAAGCACTGCTCTCGCTGCCAGTCAGCAAGCGCACGACAGTGCCACCCATTCTGAAAATATTGCGTCCAATAAGTATGACACTCTCGCCGTGGAAGCTGCCTATCTGGCTCATGGCCAATCCATGCGCATTGCTGAACTAAAGCAATCGATCACCCTTTACCAGAAGTTCCAACGACCTACGTTTAGCGCAGACTCCGAGATTAAACTGGGCGCACTGGTGTGTATTGAAGATGATCAAAAACGACAGCGTCGCTTATTGATAGGACCCGCCTCTGGTGGCTTGAGAATTGATAGCGAAAGGGGGTCGATACAAGTCATCACCCCCACAGCGCCGTTAGGGCAGGCATTGATCGGAAAACGCGTTAGTGATGAGGTGGAGTGGCAGATTGATCAGCACAAAGCGTCTTTCAGTGTTGTGGTGATCGAGTAGAACAAACGGGTCTGTCAAAGTAATTGGCGCGGGTGTTTGAAGCCTGCCGCTTGCTCTCAAGCTGCGCCCTGCCCCAGCGCTTCGCCTCCACTAGTTCCCGGCAAGCACCCAAGTCGGTAACCTGCGCACCACCCTAACCACCTCGCGGAAAATTCTGGGCTGTGCATGGGTAGGGTCATGGGGTGATCTGGCGGGATACCGGGGAACTGGAATTTTGGGGTTCTGGGTCACTGCCGCCGGGCACCATGGATGACCGCTTTCTCGCCGAAAGGGGACGTAGCGGGAGGATCCTTTTGGGCTAGCTTAACGACCCAAAACGCCTGCAAGCGGTCCTTAGCAAAAAGTGAATTCACCGGCTTTATGAGCAAAAGCAAACGGCTCCCGAGAGAGCCGCTGCGCTTGAGAATAGCCACGCCAGCAACCAGATCACGGTCCCGCACGCACCAACCGAACATGATGGCCGACGTCGCGGTTGAAATTTCTGTCGGAAACGCCGACGGAGAATTGGACTCTCCAGGCTTTGCTCGAACTGGCGGCGGAAGGCGATGCCGACCAGAAAGCCTGCACCGGCGTGTTGGGAAAAACGGCCAGGTTGATGGCAGGCCCCCCGCACTGCTCCTCGACCAGGGAGCCCAATTCCTTCACGTCGGGCAGACGCCAGTCGGTGTATCCGGCGAGCGTACGGCCGCCGCCAGATCGAGCGCGCCCTGCCAGCTAGACCCACCGGAGCTGCCCACCGCGCAGCCCGCGCCGGAAAGGCCGGCCGCGCACTGGGCCCACATCAGGCCGGTCAGGGTGTCGGTGACAGTGCCGTCGCCGTGGTCGGTGAACCTGCCGGTGGGCGTGGTCGAGGGCACCTCGCTCTCGCTTCGGCAGGTCTGCGCCGCCTCGGCTGCCAGGGGCAGAGCCAGCGCACAGGCCAGCCAGATGGCACTCAGTCGTTTCGCCTTCATCGTAGTCTCCTTGTTCAACTGCAGGCGCTGGCTGTCGCGCCAGATCGGCAACCGCTCAGGGCCGGTATGTCAGTTGGTCGACGCCTTCATCAAAATTCCAAATCACTCTCCCGCACGCACCAACCGGACATGACGGTAGCTGCTGCGGCCGTCGTAGTTGTCGGAATCGCCATAGTAAAAGTGGACAGCCCAGGCGTTGGTCGAATTGAGGGCAGATGGCGACGCCGACCAAAAATACAACGCGACGGTACTGGGGAAGAACGCCGTGTCGATAGCCGGGTTGGTCTGGTTGTGATTCACCAGTCCCGCCAGCTCGAAACGGGTCGGCACACGCCAGTCGCTGAAGCCGCACAGCACCTCGGCGTTGCTGCCGTTCACCAGCACGTCCCAGTCCGGGTAGTAGGTGCCGTAACCCGCGCCCAGCGCACTGACGCCGCCCCAGCGGTAGGTGTTGTTCTTGTCGTGGATCCCGCCGTCGACGGTTTTGCCCTCCCACACGAGACCCGTGACGTTGTCGCGCACGCAGGCCCAGGTCTCGGCGCTGGCGGGCAGTTCCTCGCCGCCGGCGGCCAGCTTGGTGTAACTGAAGCCCCCGTGGCCATCGGCATTGTCGTTGTGAGTGGCGTCGCGCCCGTGGGCGCAGTCCTGCTGCTCGATGGTGGCGCCCGTGCAACCGGCGTTGTTGCCGGAGGGATAGTTGCCGCCAAAGACGATGCCGCTGTCGTTCAGTACCGAATATGACAGTGGCAGTTCGGTGAAGACGGCGCGCAGGGGTGGCATGGTTTGTCCCCAGAATTGTTGCACCGCATTAGCAGGCGTATTGAAACTGCAGTCGTAATTCGGGGGTGTTGCAGTGGGGCAATAATTGACCCAGTGATCAAACTTCCAGCCCGCTCGAGGAATGGCATAGTAGGTTTCTTGATACGCCCCAATGGCGTAGTTCTTGGTGCACTTGGGATTTGCCGCTTTGAATTCTTCGAGCGAGCAATTCCTGTTTCCGCTGGCGGAGGTCACGTCGCCTTCACCAACGATTTCGATGGGGTGGCTGCAGGCTTGAATAAGCAGCAATGCGACGTAGATTGATAGGAACTTAAACAGACGCGAGGACATCGTTACCCGCTCCTTGTACTGTTATTAGTAGGTTGAATTATCTTTTACAACTTATCAATTGATATAGACACGATTCGGAATTCCGTCAATTGACCATTCCTAAACGAAAGATTAGCGGAGGAATATGAGCGACCGTGTCCAGACCCTTCACGTGCAGCTCGATTCGCTAGCCGGTTACCTGAGACGACTGCTTCGCTGGCCACCGCAGGCAACTTAGCTCAATGGTTAACGTCCCCATTGAGGTGTCCAGAGTCAAATGTCAACCATCGAAACTTCACCACACTATGACCTCTATGCTACGCAGGAGCGGTCATAGCTAGGCTTGATGGGTGAACTCCCGGAATCGCCTAACTGCGGTCTAAATGCGTCTAGTACGCTGGATAGCCCCGTTCATAGTTGGACCACTGCAAGCGCGATTTCAGCAGATTCGCAGGCAATCGAGCGATCAATTGAAGTAAAGCATCAGGATACTGAATGAAGTTTCCCTGCAGCCCCTTTAACCATCTAATACTTTGAGCATACTCTGTTATAAGGCGGACAATGTGGGGTTTGTTTTGCGCTTACGAATAACGTTGGGACACTACTGAGCAGTCATAATAGCTGAAAATTTGTCTTTTCAATTCGCATGTACTAGATTCAAACAACAATAACTCCCCGAGACGCATCTTGGGGTCGCGCTTAATAAGGATGTTTATATGCCGAACACCGGATCTAGGCAGGCATAACCCCCATCATTCCTCTAAGACCTTACTCGGGTGCTATTTGCAATGTACTGTACTCTACCTTCGATAAGTAAAGCGATTTCATCAATCCCCGCTGGATTAATGTTTACTGGATTAAAACACCACCGGGCAGGACAAGCGCTACTCCTGATTTTGCTGGTGATGCTGTCCAATCAATTGAGGGCGCAGGGGTCTTTGATCGAAGACGGTATCGTAACGGGCAAAATAGCTGTAGTCTGGGAGAAAGATGAATTTTTCTTCAATGCCTCTGCAGGTGAAGCTGTGCACATCCGAGTGGTGGAGACCGGCGGTGATACAGCGTTTACACCGGATTTCTGGTTGTACAACCCCGATGGAACTCTGGAGGATTATGCATACGGAAGCAACACAGTTGCGGCTCTGGATTGCTATTCAAGCGGTAGTTGCCGGCTGGAGCAAACGGCACCTGCGAGGATCCTGATTCCAGATGATGGGAATGGCTATCCGGGCAACTATGAAATCCATTTCAGTCGCATGCCCTATGCGAATGAGAATGGGCCTCTTTTGAACAACGGGGTTGTCACCGACAAAATCGCGCTGGGTGACATTGACTCATTCACCTTCAAGGCCGATGCGGGGGATGCGGCGCATATTCGTATTGTGGAGACCGGCGGTGATACAGCGTTTACACCGGATTTCTGGTTGTACAACCCCGATGGAACTCTGGAGGATTATGCATACGGAAGCAACACAGTTGCGGCTCTGGATTGCTATTCAAGTGGTAGTTGCCGGCTGGAGCAAACGGGCACCTACAGGATCCTGATTCAGGATGATGGGAATGGCTATCCGGGCAACTATGAAATCCATTTCAGTCGCATGCCCTATGCGAATGAGAATGGGCCTCTTTTGAACAACGGGGTTGTCACCGACAAAATCGCGCTGGGTGACATTGACTCATTCACCTTCAAGGCCGATGCGGGGGATGCGGCGCATATTCGTATTGTAGGGAGACCGGCGGTGATACAGCGTTTACACCGGATTTCTGGTTGTACAACCCCGATGGAACCTCTGGAGGATTATGTGAGGAGCAACACAGTTGCGGCTCTGGATTGTTCCATTCAAGTGGTAGTTGCCGGCTGGAGCAAACGGGCACCTACAGGATCCTGATTCAGGATGATGGGAATGGCTATCCGGGCAACTATGAAATCCATTTCAGTCGCATGCCCTATGCGAATGAGAATGGCTACCCGATTAACGGCGGATTGGTTGAAGGTAGCATAACTACTGGGGATATCGATTCATTTGTCTTTTACGCTAGTGCTGGTGATTCAGCATTTATCACAGTTCAGGAACCTAATGGTGATACGAACTTTGTGCCGGATTTCTGGTTGTACAACCCCGATGGAACTCTGGAGGATTATGCATACGGAAGCAACACAGTTGCGGCTCTGGATTGCTATTCAAGCGGTAGTTGCCGGCTGGAGCAAACGGGCACCTACAGGATCCTGATTCAGGATGATGGTAATTTTTATCCTGGCGCCTATCAAATGCTCTTTAACGGCCCAACACAGCCATCCTACCCCATAACGCAGTTTAGGCAGTTTAATTGGCCACTATCGCCATTTAATACAGTCCCGAATATTACCCAAGATTACTCCTGTGGCGATGCGGCCTGTTTTGCATCACCGAAACACCATACTGGATTGGACCTGACGCCGACAACGACTAATTATGGTGTTTACGCTGCGGCGGCGGGCACTATTGTCGCCGCCAGAACCAGAACCAATTGTCCTACAACTGGAGATAAAACTTGTAACAGTGGGTTTGGAAATACCCTCGTGATCGATCATGGGACTGGGATATTTAGTCTATATGCACACCTGAAGCCAGGCAGTTTCCTAAGGACCAGCGGTTTTGTAGGTAAAGGAGAAAAGCTTGCAGTAGTCGGCCAGACCGGAAATGTTACTGGCGCCCACTTGCACTGGGAGCTGAAAAATCATGACGGGCTATCAGACACTACCCTCTCACAATTTTCGTATACTGCCACGCATCCCGATAACTACGGCTATTTTGACCCTTGGGCACGCATGCAATCAACGGTTATTACGCCGGTCATAGTTAAAAGTGATTTCGCCGGACTTGTCGTAGAAAGTGGGCCAGGAATTCAATATTCTGACCTTACCACAATAAGTGACAAGCAAAGTTTTGTTGCATTCGCACGTCATACAACAGCAACTGGCGATATTTGGTATCGCATTCATCTTCCCTGTCAAGGAGCAAAAACATGCGCGGGTTGGATCAAAGGGAATTATCAGGGTATTCAATATTCTACGGAAATTGCCTCTGCTAATCAGCTGGAAGTCGTGGGTACTGGAATTGAAGCCGTAGGTACTGCAGTTAGTGGACTATCGGTCAGAGATTCTGTAGGTGGAACTGTTGTTGACAAGGTATACGATGGACAGCGCTTTGCAGCTTTGCGGACAGAGCCCCCTGGTCAGGGTTGTAGTAGCCTTTGGTACGAGATTGATACTCCGCAGTTTTCGCAAGGCGAAACAGGATGGGGTCTGTGGCGACTATGTTCATTTTATATCAGTAGATCCAGATTTAAATGATCCTGACCTAGATGGAATGGAAGGTGCTATGGACAACTGCCCTATTACGTTCAACCCTGACCAACTCAATACTGATGGGGCTAACGATGGCGGTGACGTTTGCGACAATGATGATGACAACGATGGGTTGGGGGACAACAACGACAATTGCCCGTTGGCATTTAATCCGACCCAGACTGACGGTGATGGTGACGGTATCGGAGATATATGCGACACGCCGCCGGGTTGTGGTTAAAAAATTGTACGGGCTGGAGAGAGTGGCCAAGGCCAACGGTTTCTCCCTCCACACAGGGGTGAGTTGTGAAGGCCGTCGAAAAGACAACCGATAGCGACTATGTCGGTATTTCGCTCGTTCCGGTGTGGTTGTGCCACGCCTGTCAATCAGTTCCACGGGCAAGGTGGTCTACACCCTGAAAAACTCCAATCCGGACTGGATCGCTGCTCGGTCATGGAGATATGTGGAAAGATCGCCTTTGAAGAAAGGGGAACGTCCTCAATGAGGGATCAGACTGTGCGAAAACCCAGCGCTCGACAAAAGGACCTGATGGTTTCCCAAAATATAACGCCGGAGAGTCGCCTCAAACTGGATATTCCCCGCGAAATTTCAAAGCAAGCGGTTCTCCGCACGATCAAAAAATTCCGTACTGAGTTTTCACACAGTCTGACCACATAAGGGACATCTAACTTACTCTTGTAAATACCGTCCCAAGCTGTGTACGGAAGCAATGTCAATGGGTACCAGATAACCAAATGCTAGCCTTCGCATCCAGTGGTAACCTTTTCTGTGCAGCCATAAACCTGTCTAACGTAACAGTAGTTATTCTTTTCTTAGCCAAATGCTAGCACCCCTCTTTTTAAGGCATAGCGGCAAATGCTCTCTAAAAACAGCGTTCTGCGTTCGAACCATGTAGGAGTTCATTAGGAGAATGCGATAAGCATTGTTGTACTGCAAAAATGCTCTCAGCAGGTAGGCTTCATTCCATGCCCGGCCCTCATAGCCCCAAGACTTTCTATACTCGAAGGGATAAGGGATGACATGAAAATGGACGACAACCCCGGCGCTAGTCGGGACAGGATCTCGAAAAATATATAGTTCACATCGCTGTCAATCTTGCTGACATGGGTTGAGTCGATAAACAGGATGTCATTCGCTTGAAGCGCCTCAAATTCAACGACACCCACGTCTTGTAAGCGACAGGGAATCATACGTACCCTGTCCTTGTCCTCTGCCTTAATCAGTGACAACAAAAGTTTAGGGTATGGTTCAATAAACGTGGTTGCTATCTCGCCCCCAAAAAAAGTTCATTGGTATCCAAAGTCACGCAGGACGAATCCTAATCATTAGATGCAAAATTATGGCATCGCAGTAGGGTAAGGTTGGATTGTCGAAGAAAAAGCGTAGCCCCTCAGCCTTTTCAGATTGAAAGGGCAACGTGTTATAAAACGGAATGAGATTTTTTAGAGGCTGTAATTGTTCGTCCGCATGCAGGTCAACGCCCGGTATCTCCACGGGCATTTTGGCAAATATTCTTTCCTCATCTTTTCGTATCTCATCCAAGCAGGGAATGGGTGAGTAAAAATGTCCTGGCGGCACGTAGAGCTGATCCAACTGCGAACGATAGCTGTCCCTTTCCTGCTCGAGCTGATCATACTGTCGCAGCTTGCGAATGATGGTTTTTATAGATTCACGCAACGATTCTTCTCTTTTCTCCTGATGATACTCAGTTCAAATGAAAGATAACACGAAGCCATTGAACAGGCCTTGTCGGGCTTGCAATACTTATAACTCAATATAGACATATTGACCGCTTATGGCGAAGGCGGCAATTCCCGCTACAGGCCCAGCCATGACTGCTGATGGGTAGGATAGCGGGCATTGGATTGCGCGTTTTTGAATATTGATTTTGGACCCTAGCCACCTCAGACTGTGTGAAAACTCCTCGACGAGATACAATCTGACCTTCTTGCTGAGGGCCTGCCGTTATGAGTGGATTCATCGAGGGCGAAAGCCGATCACAGGCCACGCTGTTTCCTGAACTCATCGACGATTACATTACTGAAGAAAACGCCGTTCGCGTAATCGATGTATTCGTGGATGAACTGGACCTGTCTGGTCTTGGATTCAAAACCCTTCCCGAAGCAACTGGCCGACCCGCTTACAATCCGGCCATGATGTTGAAGCTCTACATCTACGGCTACCTCAATCGCATCCAATCCTCTCGCCGCCTGGAGCGCGAAGCCGGCCGCAACGTGGAGTTGATGTGGTTGCTGGGCAAACTGTCTCCTGACTTCAAAACGATTGCTGACTTTCGCAAGAATAACGGCAAGGCCATTCGCCTGGTATGCCGGGAGTTTGTCATGCTGTGCCGCAAGCTGAACCTGTTCAGCGACGCGTTTGTGGCGACTGATGGCAGCAAGTTCAGGGCGGTGAACAACCGCAATCGCAACTTCAGTAAGGCCAAGCTCAAGAAGCGCGCCTGGAGCAGATCGACGACAGCATTGCGCGCTACCTGGGCGAGATCGCCAGTGCTGACCGGCGTGAAAGCGAAGCAATGAAAACCAAAACGGACCGTCTCGAAAACAAAATTGCAGCACTTAAGGCGGAGATTCAAACCCTAAAAAACTCGAGGTTCAGATGCTGGAAAGCCTGACCAGCAGATATCGCTGACGGATCCTGACGCTCGAGTGATGTCGACCGCTGCTCGCAGCAAGGCTATCGTGGGCTACAACGTACAGGCGGCTGTCGATACCAAGCATCACTTGATTGTGGCACACGAAGTCACCAATGTCGGACACGATCGGGCACAGCTGTCCAACATGGCCTTGCAAGCGAAGGAGGCAATCAACTGCGATGAACTGACGGTAGTCGCTGACCGCGGTTATTTCAGTGGCGAGGAAATACTGGCGTGTGATCAGGCTGGCATCACTGCCTACGTTCCCCAAGACGCAAACATCGAACAACCAGGCGCGGGGATTGTTCGGCAAGCGGGACTTTATCTATCACCCTGATGACAATGAATATGAGTGTCCGGCAGGAGAGCGATTGATCTATCGATTCACGGGCCAGGAAGCCGGCAAGATCCAGCATCGCTACTGGAGTTCGGCTTGCCCAGGTTGTCGACTGAAAAAGCAATGTACGACAGCCGTCTATCGGAGGGTTGAGCGCTGGGAACACGAAGCGGTAATGGAGGCGATGGAAGATCGGGTGGATCGCAAAACCCGACTGTATGCGCATTCGCGGCAGTACCGTAGAACACCCCTTTGGCACGATCAAGTCCTGGATGGGTCCCTCGCATTTCAGATGAAGCGACTTGAACATGTGAGCACGTAGATGAGCCTGCATGTGCTGTCCTAAAATCTCAAACGAATGCTGCAGATGTTTGGTGTTGGACCACAGATGGCGGCGATCAGGGGCTAGGAACCCCGCTATTGCGCTAGAAATCAGCGACCTGTGATCGCCTCTGTGCGATTCACTGCGACAAATGTTGGAAAGCAAACCATCAACCGAAACAACCTGCGGTTCTACAAATCGCAATCAGTGCAACCTGAGCACCATTGCTGGTCGGTTATTCGGTGAGGAAAGCTGAACATTGAGTTTTGACACAGTCTGACCTCATAAGAGTCCTTCGCTATATCGAGACAAGGTTTAATCTGAGGATTGGCGGCCTATCCTGACAAAGAAAACTCCGACTACGTTGAGGTGGTCTCGGGCTTTCTAAGACTATTAACTTGTCAATATGAAATTCTACAAAGTGACGGGCATATCATAGTGGTCGCATTTTAAAAGAATTACTTGATTTCATTGCTCCTGTTACTGGCAGCTTGTAGTGGAGGCAATAGTAATCGCGGTAACGATGGTTCTGACCCGTCTGTGCTGACGGGCCAATTGATCGACAGCGCCGTGTCCGGCATACGTTTTGAAACCGACACCCGATCCGGAGTCACCGACAGCGATGGCCATTTTCAGTACCTTGACGGCGAAATGGTGCGCTTCTACCTGGGTGACCTGTTGCTCGGTGATGCTATCAGCACTCCTGTGGTTACACTGTTCGATCTGGTCGATGGCGTCACTCCATTCATTGGCAGTGCGCTCCGTCACGCAGTCTGCAATCCAAAGAAGGAGCCAAGCTTTAACTCAGTTATTAACCTGGCGGTATTGCTACAAACTCTGGACAGCGATGGTAACCCGGACAATGGAATTGATATAGCGTCTGGCGTCGCGGCGCTGTTCACGGCCAATAGTCTTGACTTAGATCAGTCTTGGCAACATTTTGAGCATGACCATAGCTGGCGTGAGGTATTATCTCAGGCTAAGGCAGACGGGTTGCTGGAAAGTACACGACAGTTGCGTAAACCTTGGCGGGCGATGGCCCATCTGTATGCAAGCCTGGGGATTGACAGCGAGCTGAGCCGACCTCGCGAGCGTATCGTAGATAACGGCCTAGAACCGAAATATATATTGAGTTTTAGGTACGACGACGAGGGAAAGTTGATTCGCTCAGAGTACGGCGACAACGCCCAAAGCACGCTAAGCCTTATAGAAACTTATTCCTACGACGCCGACGGCAACCGGACTAGATCAGAGTAAGACTCCAACGCCGACGGCACGCCAGACACTATTAGATACTAAATCTACGCCACCGACGGCAACAGGACTAGATCAGACTCCGACTACGGCGCCGATGGCGCCCTAGATCTAATCGAGACCTATACCTACGATGCCGACGGCAACAGGACAAGATCAGACTCCGACGACAGCTACGATTCCCTAGATCTAATCCAGACCAATACCTACGATGCCGACGGCAACAGGACTAGATCAGAGTACGAGTACGACTACGACGCCGACGGCACGCTAGAATTAATCTTCACCTATACCTACGACGCCGACGTAGATAGCTGGTTTTGGTTATTCAACGCCGAAATACTTTCAGTATGACTGACGGACAATAGAGAGTAAGGGGGCAGGTTACGGATTTCGAGGCTTACCCAAAGAATATGAGAAGTCTATCTGCTGGAGACTGTAACTAAATCTGTGTAACTGCCTATTATTAGCCCATGTGATGGGTGAGGATAGGTAGCGTATGAACAAGAAAGAACTACAGGCAATCGCGCAGGCGGCGACCAAGAATATCAGGACCGAGGCTGATCTCAACGAGTTCCGCCAAATGCTGACCAAGATCACGGTCGAGACGGCGCTGAACACAGAACTCGATGATCATCTGGGCTTTGCCCGGCATGAATCGTCTGGGTCGGGCAACAGCCGCAACGGTTATACCAGTAAGACCCTCCAGACCGAAGACGGCCAGTTTGAATTGAACACTCCGCGAGATCGGGCTGGCAGCTTCGCGCCCCAGTTGGTGAAGAAGCACCAGCGACGATTTACCTCCATGGATGACAAAATCCACTTCCTGTACGCGCAGGGCATGACCACCCGCGAGATTGTCACTACTTTCAAGGAGATGTATGGCGCAGACGTCTCTCCTGCGCTGATCTCAAAAGTGACAGACGCGGTGATTGAGCAGGTGATCGAATGGCAGTCCCGGCCGCTGGACCCGGTCTATCCGATTGTTTACCTCGACTGCATCGTGGTCAAAATCCGGCAGGACAAGCGGGTCATCAACAAGGCGATCTATCTGGCGCTGGGTGTCAATCTGGCAGGGCACAAGGAATTGCTGGGCCTGTGGCTTACGGAGAATGAAGGCGCCAAGTTCTGGCTGGGTGTGCTTACGGAGCTGCAGAATCGCGGCGTGAAAGACATCCTGATTGCCTGTGTGGATGGCCTCAAGGGTTTCCCGGAGGCGATCAGCACCGCCTTCCCTCACGCCCAAATCCAACTTTGCATCGTTCACATGGTCCGCAACTCGATGAAGTACGTGCCGTGGAAGGAGTACAAAGTGGTCGCGGCTGACCTGAAGCGGATCTACCAGTGAGTCACCGAGGATGAGGCGCTGCTGGCGCTTGAGGAATTCGGCAAACGCTGGGACGAAAAATACCCGATGATCAGCCGATCCTGGCGCAGCCACTGGCACCATCTGAACACCTTGTTTCAGTATCCGGAGGACATTCGCAGGGCGCTCTACACCACTAACGCCATTGAGTCCCTGAACAGCGTGATCCGCAAGGCCGTCACCAAGCGCAAGCTGTTTCCGACGGATGATTCAGCGATGAAGGTGGTGTATCTGGCAACCCTTTCCCTATGAGAGGCTGGATCATGCACTAATAGCTGCGAGAGACCTTGCTGTTATGCGCATACATAGGCCTCGGCCAAAGCCTAAAGCCTAGAGCTAATGAATTGAATATTAGCGAAACCATTCACTGTCGGTTTGTAGACGGCATTGATCCGTAAATCCTGACCCTGGCAATGCTTGCAGGGCGGTCTCCGATAGGGCCTCGCCCAGACTTCAATACCCCGGCTGCGTTTTACCCGTTCAATCTGAAGGCCGGGCATGCCTATAATCATTCCTGCGTGGGACATCGGTATTCTCCATTAAATTGATCGTCGCAAAATCAGTTTAATGAATGCCGGTGTCCCCCGTTAATGATGAAGAGCCTCTTGATGTCAGTCACTCGCTCCATGCTCAGGAAATATCAGCTTCCTCAGCGCCATGCGGTCAATCTTGTGAGTACCAGTTGAAGTGCGCGGGAACTGCATGAACAGCGCAATCTGTACCCGCTCGAATTGCGAAAATTCGTTATTGAGCTTATCCAGTTCCGATTGCTCGGGCCATTGCGCTGACTCTATCGCGATCACCAGTTCAACGTAACCTTCGTCTTCGAGGCCGGAAAAGAGGCAAACGGAATCGACTCCCAGCCGATCCTGTATCTCCTGCTCTAACGGCGCCACCGAGAGTTTCTGCCCGAGATAATTGATCACATCGACACTGCGCCCCAGTATGCGAATGCGACCGTCGGCGCGTTGCACCGCCATATCACCCGGATAGAAGTAGCCGGATCTGAACACGGTTTGGCTGGCCTGCGGGTTGTCCATGTAGGCGGAGCAATCAAGCTCTGTCAGCCCTATCCGCAGCTGTCCTTCCACGCCAACAGGGCAGGGATTGCCAGCCGCATCGACAATTTCAATCGTACGATACCCGGTGGGAAGCAGCCAGTGCAACTCATCCAGATCAGTAACCTTCGAGCGCAAAAGCATTGTATAAATCTCGGTGGACGCGTATGCATTCTCCAGATTCTTCGTAATGCGATTGATAATCTGCTCGGCCAGTTTGCGTGAAATAAACCCCCCGGTAACGATAAGTTTGAAATCCTTCGCCGGAGTTGCTGCAGATTGGTCAGCCAAAAACGCCAGCAACTGCTGAACCTTGCCGGGAATCAATGAAGCATGGGTAATCCTGCTTTGAAGTAAATATTCATACCACTCGGGGCGCTGTTCGAGAATAACGCATCCCCCCAGCTGCCACGTAGCGAGCGGATTTCTGTATCCCAGCGCGGTCCACAGCCCGAAGTCGACACAGTGGTAAATCGTATCGGCACCAGCATAAGAATTGGACTGAATTCTTTGCGCATTGCGCTGCTGCTGTAGGTCTCCCCCCAAAAACACTTTCTTATACTTACCAGTGGTGCCGGATGTGTAAAGAATGTGGCCGCCTTCCACGCGGTTCCCCCCCAAGGAGGTAAGCCCGGACAAGTCGTTGTTCGTGAACACCGGGTTGGGAATGATGACAAGCCTGTTGTTCGCTCCGGCCTCTGGCTCGAGCGGGTATTCCAGTGCCTCACGCTCGGTGGTAACCATGCCCCAAAGATTGTTCAGCTCCAGCGCTTCTATCATTGCGGTCGATCGGACAGTCACGGTATGCAAGCCGAGTGCTTGCAATGCCAGGACGACTAACCAGCAGTCCAGTAAATTATGGACGATAACGGCGATGGTGTGGCCTGCAGGGAGTTCCTCTGTCTCTAAATGGCCAGCAGTTGCTCGTATCGCACCTGCAAATTCGGCATAACTGAAAGTTCTCCCGTTGTGCACAACCGCAGGTTTTGAAGGATTTTCACGTGCGTAGTCAGTGAGTATTTGCAGCCTCATCATTGCGTTCCGGTCTTCGATGAGGGGCGGATTTTAACTGTTTTTCTGCAAACCGCATACTCATCGCCTGCGCTATTTCACGTTTAGCGCGCCATCGGATACGGAGCTGCGGTCCATGCACGTGTTAAAGACGGAGCTTGAAAGACGCTTGCGCGAGAATTTGCGGCTTTGGCGGATGGCGACGACATGCCGCCCTCGCCGCGACTGAGCGCCGAGGGCATGATGGAGACCGTCGCACTGATGGTCGTCGCTACGCTCGATGATCTGGTGGCGGCGAGGGATTGGTGCTATCGCGCCGCGTTTGGGCACGGCATCGGGGATGAATTAGGCGACGACTGGCAGGGGTTCTTTCGCTTTTCGCAGATACCCGCGATGGGCAGGCGCGCGCAGGTCATACCCAGCACCCGTGACAGAAGACGTGCGCGGTGACGTGCGCCTTGCGCCGGGTTCAGCTCGGGTCGCGCCACATGAACCAGGCCATAGAGCATTTCTTACCAACGACCTGCTGATGCCGGGCGACAAATCCTTGGCGCTCAGACAGGGCACGTTGCGACTGCTGGAGCACTCAAGGCAGGCAGGTTGGTTTGGTCAGAAAGCAGAAGCTACCTTTCGACGAGCACTTCAGCGTAGATGGTACTTTGATTCAAGCCTGGGCGTTGCAAAAGAGCTACCGCCGCAGTCGTGACAACAGCGAGCCACCAGCTGGTAGCGGTCAAAACAGTGAAGCCAATTTCCACAGGGGAAGCCGTGGCAACGAGACACATGAATCAAGGACAGATGGCGATGCGCAACGCCAAAACTCCTCAGCTTATCGGTAACGATCTTCCTAGGCTCGCCACCATATGAGCGCAGTAGACGCTTGAAGAATGACTTGGCTGCGGCCCCATCCCTCTTTGCCTGCAGGTACACATCGACTAGTTCGCCGTCTTGGTCGACAGCCCGCCACAGGTAATGCTGCTTGCCGTTTATCTTCACAAAGACTTCATCGATGTAGAAGGTATCGCCATAGCCTCGGTGTTTTCGCTTAAGTCTCCGTGCGTACAGAGCACCGAACTTGATGCACCAGAGTCGGATCGATTCACGACTGACAGTGATGCCTCGTTCAGCCAGGAGGTCTTCAATATCCCGGTGGCTCAGATTGAATCGGTAGTAGAGCCAGACGGCGTAGGAAATAATGTCGGGTGGGAAGCGATGGCGCTTATAGGTATTAATGCACCGATCTTAGCAATTTCGGCCCATTAAGTTGGCAATACCTTAAGTACAGTTGCTCACGCGTTGCAAGTTCGAATGCTGTTTCTTTTGTGCGGATGGCGAGGAATTCTTTATAGATCGCTAGCTGGATAGTGTCCTGCGGCGACGGAATCTTAATGCTGCCAGGCCGAGGCCGACCAGGGTGATAATAGCTGGTTCCGGTACATCCACCGCCGAAATCTGGCCATTCTGGTTGAACACGGGTCGTCCCGTCGCCAGATCTGTCATTGTCCAGTCCGTGATGAGATCGTTATTGGCGTCAAACAGGTCTATGTTCGCCAGTTCGAAGGTATTGCTGCAGTTGGCAAATTTTGAGAATGAACCCCCTTGCGTAGTTTGGTTGGCATTGAGCGTCACGAAAGCGCTGGTCCAGTACATCAGGCTGATTGTCTGGTTCAGGGGCATGCCGCCGATGTCATATGTGTAGCCTGGGCCAAACCGGTTTAGCGGGTTGTTTGCCGAATCAAACAGCGCATTGAAGTCGAGGTTGGTATTGGTGGTGGCGAGGAAAGCGAGCGGTCCGCTGGCGCAGTTGTTGAAAAGCCCGGGAAGATTGCACGTTGCCAAGTCATTGGTAGATTGGATCCCGGAAACATTCCAGTGGAAAATGGCACGGTCTGCCAGAGCTTGCGGTGAATAGAACGTCACCGAGGTGCGCGATCCGTAAGCACCAATTCCGTAATAACCATTGTCTCCCGCGGTATTGGACACATTCAGGCTGGCTGCATTGCGCGCAGTGAAAAAGCCGCCGGGGATGGTCGAGGCCGTGGCGTTGATGTTCGCGCCATTGACAGTGAATGCACTGCTCAGGGTTCAGGGGTGAGGGCGCGACAGTACTCCCGTACAGCGTGCCCTGGCCCATAGCAGCGGTGAAGCCTCCGGATTCTGATGTGGCAGTGCCGAATGCGTAACTCTGGTAGTAGGCCGTGGTGCCGCCCGGATCGCCGAGACCGCCAGTGAATATGATGTCTGCAGTGGCGACGCCGGTGAAGAGGCAACCTGTGAGCAATACTCCGAGGATTGGGGTAAGTGGGGTAACATTACGCGGAGAATTTTTACGGCAGAACATGGTCGGACCCTCGAGAAAGTCATAACGATTCAGAGAGAGCAAATTTTATGCCAACCCAAAATTCCTATAAAAATCAATTGGTGGATTTTTCGGCGTAAAGAATGTTGTAAAAATTCCTGACGTCCACATCGCTGGACCAGGCTCAGTGTCGGAAAATACGCCGATGTAGCCGTGCAGGGACTCAGGTAAATTACCTTCTTTCACCACACGGCGGCAGAGCAAACGTGTGCATGGCGAATTGCTAATTCATTCATAGGATCAATCAATAAGGGAATCAGGAGTGAGGGCAGTACCACAAAATCCACCCCGCAAGGTAAGGTATTGACTATTTGCGCTAAACAGGATGTAGTTGGCTCGCAAAGTGCAGCCGACACGAAAAGCTAACCTATAACAGTAAAGTAGAGGCATCCCATGAAGAAGCTAGTCACTGGTTTGACGTTGAGCCTGGGCTGCGCCGCAAGAGCGCTCGCCGGGTCGCAAATTGGCGGGTTTTCCACCTTTCAGATAAGCTGGTCCAGTGGTGTTGTGGCCTCTGCGGTGCCGTCTCTGGGTACATACGGTATGCTGTTACTGGCGGCACTGCTGGCCCTCGTGGTGTTTAGATTTTCGCGTAGTCGGGGGGCGTTAGTGCGGGCGGTCGCCCCTCTCGTCACGTTCGGGCTCGCGGCCTCCTTTGCATTTATGACCGAGCGTCCTGTGGCGGGTGGTGGGGTTGGCCCAGTGGACGCCACTAGCTGTAATGGTTCGTCAACTTACACTGCCAACTTAACAAATCCACCCCCTTGCTTCGTCAACACCTGTGGTGCGCCTGTCACCGTGTCATACACCTTTATCGACGGGGAACAAGCGGATACGACACCGATTACAGACGCGACCTGTACGCGCGATTACTTCTGTAGCGGAGAAGGGTCCTCTGCAATCGACGGTGCAATAATCCCCAGCGACGGGCTGTCCTATGCCACGGCTTACTGTCAAGAGATTTTCGATGGGCCGGAAGAGACGGATACGTAAGCAGAATACAAATTCTGCGACCAAGGCATTTTTTAGAGAAGGGCATCATTGGAGATCCACAGCGTCAGCGTGGGGTGCATAAGGTAATCGATTTTCTGCGATACAGTTACCAGCCATGATTGAAGCCGGCTCCGGGTTGCTTATTGATTTTACGGTGGTCACACTCGGCGCATTTACGGTCGGTATGTTTGTGGAAACGCTGTGGCCTGCCCGCGAATACGTAATATCGATTTCCCGCTGGCTGAATAACGGCGGGCTGGCGTTGCTAGCCTATGCCTGCAACCACCTGTTAGGTACCTGGCTTGTGGTCCTTTTAATCACGGGTCTCGAGCCCCGGTCCTCACTGACTCTGCGCAATACACCTATATGGGTAGATGTGACCGTTACGTTTTTTGTGCTGGAACTGTCGCGCTATGCACTGCATATCGCGATGCACAAAGTTCCCTTCCTTTGGCGTTTCCACGCGGTACACCATGCTGACAACGAGGTCGACGTATCGACTTCATACAGGCATCACCCCATTGAGGCAATTTTCAGCGCACTCCCCCTCACGGTGGTGGTGTGGATGTTGGCAAGCGGGCCACAGGCTCTGGTCATTTACCGGACCTGGGATCTAATCATGGCTGTCTGGACCCATACCAATGTCGAAGTCCCGTCTTGCCTGGAGTGCTGGCTGCGCCGCGTGCTGGTAACCCCGGCATTTCATCGCACACACCACCTCGCGGATCGACGCTTCACCGACTCGAATTACGGCTCATCGCTACCCTGGTTCGATTATTTCTTTTCCACCTACCAGGCAACCACCGCAGAGCAGCAGAAATGTGCGCAAATCGGGCTGAAAACGCACACAGCCAACGAGCAGCGCTTGGACGGCATGCTGTGGGCCCCCCTCAGGCTGCGATTACGCGATTAGCAAGTATAGGAACTCTAAACGCCCTAATCGACAGATTGCCGCCTTTTGCTCTTGGCAGTGGCGCTCGTAGTATGAACAAGAAGATCCCTGTCCGGCGAAAGCATGTTGCACCGACTCCAACTCAAAACTTCTGTATCTCATCACGGGCTATTCTCATATCAGGCCGGGGGCATGATAACATCCCAGACTTAATAGATCAGGAACGGTGCCAGTGGCGCGATTCGTCACAATTTTTTTGCTCACGCTGGTGAGCCTGTTCTATAGAGATGCTCTTGCCGGTGCAGGAGCATGTGATCACTCTTTACCACGGCGCTGGCACGCATCAGCGCAGCAATCATCTTGCCTTTGACAGCTCGGTGCTAGCGTATGGCAAGATTCTGCAACTCAAGGATACCGGCTTTGCGGTTTCCATCGAGGCCGGCTGTAATGGGGTAGAAGCTGCCATCGTTCTTACCGCAGCGATAGTCGCCTTCCCCGCCAGCTGGCGTGCGCGCTGTATCGCCATCGCTTTGGGTTTCCTGACGATTCAGGTGATGAACATCGCGCGGATCATCAGCCTGTTGTATCTGGGCAACTGGAACATGGATCTCTTCACCTGGATACATCTGTACCTATGGCCAGCACTGATCATGCTGGACGTGCTGATCGTGTTCGTCGTTTACCTGCGCTACATTGCCAGTGATACAGCGCCAGCGCAGGCCGCAAATGGCTAGTCACCCCCATATGCGGCAGTTCCTGCTGTTCGTTTTCGCGCTGCTGATTCCGTGCTTTTTGCTCTGGACGATGGCCAGCAACCTACTGGCGCTGCCGGCTGTTGGCATTGTAAATTTCGTTCTTACCCAGTGGTTTCCCGACGTAGTGCACGCCCTTTACATACAGGGTAACAATGTGCTGCTGATGACACAGTTTGGCGAAATGAACGGCCAGCCCGCGCCGCTGGCGGGCTCAGAGTACCGACTGGGCTTCGAGGTGAATACACGCATTCTTTCGTACTCGTTTCCTTCTACACTGCACTGCATTTCGCCACCCAGCGGAAGGATTACTTCAACAGCTATGTGTGGGGGCTGCTGGTGCTCTACCCGCTATTTGCAATTAGCCTGCTGTTGCTGTGTCTGAAGACGCTTATGGTCAGTTTGGGGCCGCTGTTTTTTGAACAGCCCGGCGTGTTCGTGCCCAATGTGAATGTGATTGGCCTGCTTTATCAGTTCAGCGTGCTCATCATCCCGACCCTGGCTCCGGCTATCGTCTGGTTGTGGCAGAGCAGGGATACGCCCCTGTTGCGCGCGGCACTGGCGGGCGAAAGCTCGCAGTTATGATTCTTGTCCCGCAACTCCACCCGGCCTTGCTCGCTGACAGAGCATTGCACATCGAGCGAATCGACCCGCTATGGCGGCTTCATCTTGACAGGCGACTCCAGAAAATAGGTTTCCACGATCTTTGTGCCATGTACACAGCGGAGCAGGATAACGTTCGGCAGATTCTGGGGACACAGCAGTTGCCGTATGAATTATTGGAAGGACTCACCTTGGTCTGGGTCATGTGAAACCTGGCAAACGATCGGTACTGACAAGTTAACTTATTTTTGCTCAAAAAGTGGGGAGGCATGGCGAATGATTCTGTCTAATCGAGCCCAAAGTGGGGGCTGATGAAACATTTCTGGCTACTTGAACCCGGTGAGTTAAGCGCCAGCCCATGACCTCGAGTTAACGTGTCAGCACCTCCATACCGGTTTATTGCTGCGCGCTAGCGATGAAGGCATCAGACTGGCCGATACCACTGTTTATTTGCTGCACCAGAACCCCGATGTCGTCCGCCAGCGCATTCAGCACAGCCTTGCACGCGGCCAAGTCACCCGCATTCCGGGTTTTCCTGCAGCGCTTCAACTGCGGCATTGAAATCGGCCAACACTGGATCTGCCTGTCCCGCTGACTGTCGCAGGGTCTGCATCAGGCGCGTGTAGTTCTGCCAGGCCAGGGTCAATTTCGCCTGGCTGGCAGCTTTGAGGCGCGCATCGGTGTACACTGCGGCCTCTATCTGCCACTGCTGGAACAATGGATCGGCGA
Organism: Haliea sp.; assembly: GCA_016704305.1. Taxonomy (GTDB): domain Bacteria; phylum Pseudomonadota; class Gammaproteobacteria; order Pseudomonadales; family Halieaceae; genus Marimicrobium. The sequence continues at coordinate 30,809 of JADJAL010000028.1, forward strand.
CTTGTTGTACCGCATCGATAGACGTGCTCATCGCCACCGCAGCCTGGACGGCGTCGTCGTGTGCCGCAACCACGGCGGCAGACACCGCCTGAATATCTCCATAGTTGCAGCTGGGCAGTTGCAGCAGTTGCTCGTGCACCGCCTCGAATTGCGCCGCCGCCGCGCGCTGGGCGTCCCGGCTCTGTGCCACCTGCGCGACCAGTGGATCCAGACTGGGATAGGCGGACTGCGCTGTTGGTTGCGGGCTCGACTGGCAGGCCAGCAGAAGCAGTGACAGCAATGACAATAATAGTTTTAGCATCAATTTCCTCCGTGGTGGGCACGGATTAGTACCTGGTGCCATTGTAGTCAGCCCTCAGGCTCCGGGACAGGGTCCAGTATGGCCAGTATGGGGCCGATTTTGACTAGTAGCTCCTGTTTCTGGAGGGAGTGTAACTAAATCTGTGTAACTGCCTATTATTAGCCCATGTGATGGGTGAGGATAGGTAGCGTATGAACAAGAAAGAACTACAGGCAATCGCGCAGGCGGCGACCAAGAATATCAGGACCGAGGCTGATCTCAACGAGTTCCGCCAAATGCTGACCAAGATCACGGTCGAGACGGCGCTGAACACAGAACTCGATGATCATCTGGGCTTTGCCCGGCATGAATCGTCTGGGTCGGGCAACAGCCGCAACGGTTATACCAGTAAGACCCTCCAGACCGAAGACGGCCAGTTTGAATTGAACACTCCGCGAGATCGGGCTGGCAGCTTCGCGCCCCAGTTGGTGAAGAAGCACCAGCGACGATTTACCTCCATGGATGACAAAATCCACTTCCTGTACGCGCAGGGCATGACCACCCGCGAGATTGTCACTACTTTCAAGGAGATGTATGGCGCAGACGTCTCTCCTGCGCTGATCTCAAAAGTGACCGACGCGGTCATTGAGCAGGTGATCGAATGGCAGTCCTGGCCGCTGGATGGCTTTGCCCCGAGTTAGTGGACGGTTTCATATAGTCCGCTTGCTCGTTTCCTCGAACGCCGCAGGACTGATATTGCCCAGATATCCGTGGCGTCGTTTTCGATTGTAGAACACCTCAATGTATTCAAACACATCGGACTGTGCTTCGGCTCTGGTAATATAACTGACCCGGTTGACTCGCTCCCGTTTCAATACACCAAAGAAGCTCTCCACAACTGCATTGTCATAGCAGTTCCCTGACCCGCTCATGCTGGACCGCATGCCGTTCTGCTTTAGCTCAGCAAGCAATTCATCACTGGTATATTGCGGGCCGCGATCAGAATGATGAATAAGCCCTGCCGCTGGCTGGCGGCACCCTATGGCCATCCTCAAGGCATCAATGATTAGGTAACGGCTCATAGTGCGATCCATTGACCACCCCACGATCCTGCGTGAGTACAGGTCCATCACGATGGCCAGAAATAGCCAGCCCTGCGTGGTGTGGATGTAGGTAATGTCCGAGGCCCAGCGTTCGTTAGCCTGTGCAGCGTGGAAGTTCTGAGTGAGCAGGTTGGAAGATACCAGTTGGTCAGGGGTCCTGTTCGACTTGACCCGAAACCGGCGCTTGGGACAGCCTCTAAGTCCTGCCTCACGCATTAATCGGGCAACCCGGTTGCGACCCACCTTGAAGCCTTCATCGTGTAGATCGGCCCGTATCCTGGGGCTACCATACACGCTCTTACTATCGACATGCAGGCGGCGAATGACACGGCTAAGCTCGCGATCGGTTTTTGCCCTCACGGACTCAGGACGAGATCGCCAAGCGAAGTACCCGCTCTTGGATACCTTGAGTACGCGACACATCATGGCAACAGGATACTGATGTCGGCGGTGGTCAATGCACTGGAACCTCATTTGGATTCCCTGGCAAAGAACACCGCCGCTTGCTTTAAAAAGTCGCGCTCCTGTGTAACTTTGGCCAGCTCGCGCTTGAGTTGTGTTACCTCATCATCGCGGCTTCGGCCCTGCCCCGGGAAAGCATCCTGGGCAGGAAATCAACTTGAGGAAACAGAGTAATGCCATCACTGCAGCAACTACAGGACTTCGCCGATGCCAACCTCAAGCAGCTTGATATTCACGTAGAGTCACTGGGGGAACGAGAGGCCGTTTTCACCTGTGTTGTCGGCGCAGATGACATTGGGTACGGCAATGCGGTATCCGGCCCAGCCATTATGAAAATAGCTGACACGACATTTTATCTGTTGCTGCTGGCGGAACTGGGGTTTGATTCGGCGCTGGCAGCCAGCAGCCTCAACTTCAGCTTCCTGCGCAAGCCGCCGGGGGATCGAAATCTACGCTGTCAGTGCCGTCTGCTGAAGGTTGGCCGCCGCCTGATAGTTGGGGAGATGACTATGTATTCAGAGGGGGATGAGCGTCCTGCTGCCCAAGTAACGGGGACGTATATCCCACTCGTGAGTTAGCACTCCCCCTCTGCCACAGAGTCCTCGCGGCAAATCCCGGGCAGGGCATGGGTAGCGTCTGCCTGGAAGATAAATCAATGTTAATTACCCCTGCCCTCCCAATGACCACTGACCTAACCAAAAACCATTTGCCATCTTAGCTGTACATATATACAGTATAAAGAAACCAATAACCCACGCATGAGGTGACCTGTGGCTGTTGTAGCAATGTGGAAATGTGATCGAGACGACGCAATGTTTGATTCCAAAAAAGACGCCGATGCCCACGACAAGATGCTGGAGCTGGCAGAGAATTTTAGCTTGCTCTTCGAAAAGCAGATTAAAGGCATAAGTGAGCAAGATGCAGAAAATATCGGGCTACTGCTTTCTAGAAACAAAGACATTCTAATCGCTGCGTGCAAAGGCCAACCTGATCTATTGTTAGAGATGGGCAGCAAGAACCAGAAGGAGGCATCGAACATTACTCCCCTGAGTGCAAAGGCCTAACTGCCTCAGGGAGCCCGTAGGCCGCCACTCCCCACAAACATTATCATCTCGAAAGCGACCCGCCGAATTCAATTTTAGAGTTATTTCATTAATACCCTCACCAACAACTACTCCTTCAAGGAATGAAAATAAGTTTTTACCTGGGAGTATGGGCCCTTTCATCCAGAGCGCTTCCGGGCATGAGACTGTTGCTAGTATTCGACACAACTTATGCTAGCGGCTATATTGGGCTGCGTTTTTTTGTTGTAAACTCAGGAAAGTGGAAACATATGTATTTTAGTGCTGGCAAGACACTCACTACGGCCTTGGCTGCGATCATTGTCAGCGGCTGTGCATCGATAGCCAATCAGGACGCAATGGATACAGAACGGCGGCTGTCCGCAGCAGGCTTCCAGATGAAATTGGCAGATACACCAGAGAAACTTGCTCATCTACAATTCTTTGCTGATCGCAGACTGGTGCCGACCACGTTGGACGGTAAAACCGTATTCGTATATGCCGACGCCCAGTCGTGCAAATGTGTCTATGTTGGTTCCCAAGCGAACTATCAAGAATATGAACGCCTGGCCATACAACAGAACGTAGTAGACGAACAACGGGCAACTGCCGAGGATGCTGCCATGGCGGCGGAAACGAATGCCCAGATGAATTGGGGATTATGGGGCGTGTGGCCACGACCGATCATCTATTAAAAATTTGAGGCTCCAACACCACCATCATGAGCTTAAAAGACTTCCAGTCGATAGGCTTTGTAATACAAGCCTGAAGAAGTGTTTTGCAGCAGATCCATCACGTCTAGCCTGAAGGAGTACATCGTCTACTTCACCGTCCTGATCAACCGCCCGCGACAAGTAATGTTGTTTTCCATTGATCTGAATGGTCCGGCACACTGGCGATGGCTGAGATTGAAACTGTAGTAGAGCCAGACGGCGTAGGAAATGATATCGGGTGGGGGGCGCCTGGCCGGAATCGGTGGCGCTTATATGTATTCATGGGCCAATTCTATCGAAATCAGCCAGTTAAGTTGTCGGTACCCGGGGACGGGGCTAACCAATATGTATTTTGGGTTCCATCGACTGGTGCAGCACGTCGATAACCTCTACATGAGTATCGCGGAGACGATAATAAATATGGTGTTTTTCAGCCTGTAAGCTGTAATAACCCGGTTTGATGTCGCCGCGCACCTTACCGTTCTCAGGGTTTTTCGCCGCTGCGCGCATACGATCCCGCAGCATTTTTAAATAGCTCTTCTTCTGTCGCTCGCCAAAATTATCAAGGGTATATTGACTGATCTGAACAAGACTTTGCTGTGCTTGCGGGGAAAGTAGATAGTTCGCCATTAGCCAATCAATTTCTGCATGAAGGCTTCACCCTCAGTGCCCTGGCCCTGATCGAGTTGAATTTCTCCCCTTGCCAACGTTTCCCGCAATAAATCCAGTTTGGTTTCTTCCTGTTCCAGCAGCCGCAGGGCGGCCCGCACGGCATCACTTACCGATGCATAGCGACCACTTTTCACCCGATCATCAACAAAATTCTCGAAGTGATCGCCCAATAAGACACTCGTATTTTTAGCCATGGCTCTGTCTTTCCTGGAAAGTACTCTTTTTTGATAATACCAAGAATTGGTATTTCTCCAAAGAATATATTCAACCTGTGCACGGCGAATTCGTGATGCCTCGTTCAGCCAGGAGGTCTTCAATATCCAGGTCGCTCAGATTGAATCGGTAGCAGAGCCAGACGGCGCAGGAAATAATATCGGGTGGGAAGCGATGGCGCTTATAGGTATTCATGGACCGATCTTAGCAATTTCGGCCCATTAAGTTGGCAATACCGTTTGTAGATATTCATCCGCCAATTCTATCCATTTCGGCCCGTTAACTTGGCCGTACCATCCCCATAGTTCGAAATCATCGGCGAGTAAAGTTCCAGGTTGCCTTGGTAGTCGCTGAGCAAAAGCTACCAAGGAACGTGTCGGGAGCGGGTCGGCCACCCAAGCTTGGAAGTGTGGCTATGCTCCGACATGCGGCGTCATTTCCACTGAAAGTTTTGGTATCACTGCCTGTCCATTGATTGCTCTTCGGGTCAACTTGGCCTGTGAAGGTTTGCGGAAACAAGTTGATGGCAAAATTGAAAGGGTCCGGTCCAAGCGTTTCTCTGGAGAAACCCAAAGGCAGATCACCGCAACTATCACCCACAATATTCTGGTTGCCTATGCCACTTGTGCTGCCAGAAAAAGTCGATCTAATGTCGCCGTTAGTGAGTTCAAGCAAGCCGTTGTTACCCACGCGAAGACGCCAAAGACCAATTGGACTGGCAACCACTTCGCTGCTCAAACCGACCAATCCAGCACCGGCATCAATAGTGCAGAAGCCAGGGTCGTCTTCTGAGTAATTGTTAGACTTTCTAAAATCCAAGCTGCCTTGAACAACGACATTAGTCACCGTTAAATCTGCAGTGGTACCGATTGGAATTTTTCCATTTGACGATAACTCGATGTCTAATCGTAAACTGCTGGATGTCGAACCGAAGTGAGTGAATCTACAGTCGGCACGGCTAGAAAATAAACAACCCGTTGAGAATTCTTTAGAAATTGATTGATCAAAACTTCCTTCGGGGTTGTACTCAATGGTCACAGTTCCTGTCCATTCACTTTCCGCAAAATTTCCCGCTGTGAGAACGACATTCACTTCAAAAAGCTCGAAGGGATCACTCAGGATCTCACCGTTTGAATCGGTACATAAGCCGCCTTCCCGGCTAATTTTTAAAGCAAAGTCAGAGGTAGTCGCAGGATCCAGGCCAGCAATGGGCAACACCCTGGAAAGCACCAAATCAACCGGAGGCTCGCTCAAAGGGTAAACCAGACCGTTGCGTGCAAGGCGCGCAACTTCGACATTGTTGATACGATAAACGATGTCCGCATTAGACACAGATTCGTCAGGGCAGCGAAGTGCCGCAGCCGCACCCGACACAACCAGGCTTCCTTCACGCGGCACCTCTACACGAATAGTTCGGTTGTAACTCCCCAAGCCGCCCAGGGCTTGAAGTGTGGCCGCCTGATCAGTCAGCTCGTCCGGTAACGTGAGCGCATCGTCGAACACCTTCAAACTGATTGAGGGCCCCGTGCAATACATCAAATCACGCTCGACATCCGCCAGGCTGAAACGCGCAAAGCCAAGAAACTTATCCTCATCGTTGACTTCGCTCCCCAAGGCATAAAACTGACTCATAGCCAGCCCTTGGTTCGCTGTGGTACGACAGTCTGCAAATGAAGAGTTACGCATGCTGTCGAGCAAATCAGGGATCACCGTATCGGATATCGAATCACAGATTTCGCCCAGAGAAAGCAATTGGCATCCCGCCGCCAGGTCGACAATGCCTGTCATTTCTTCCGCGCCCTCTTCCCCGATTAAATTACCCCGTAAGAGACGGCTTTGTAAGATCGCCGTTATTTGCGCAAACTTTTCCCTGATCTTGGCGTCAGCCTGCTCAAGATCAACATTGCTGCAAGTCGCATTCGACAACTGCACTGCGGCAGAAGCCCCAAACAATTTGGAGATGGCGCTTAAAAATTCTTCAGTGTCACTGGGAATGATCGCGTTAGTCACGGCTTCGCCAAGTCGGTCACAACTTTGTTGCTGCAATAACTCAAGGTTTATATCTGCACAGGATTGCAGTAGGGACGACAGACGTTCAAATATGGCCTGCGCTTCTTCCATACCTTCAAAGTTATTCAGATTGGACAGGAGGCTGGCGAGGATGGCCACATCGCCCTCGCAATTGATGGACTTCACGATCAGCTGGCTGGCAGCGTCAATATCCGGAGGGTTTGCGGCTGCGAAGAACATCGGAGCGCTTGGAACATCGCCCTCAAGTTTCTGTTCGGATGACTGAACCAGTAACACGTCCTGCTCGGCATAGCCAAGGAAGCGAATCTGCGCACTCACAACATTGTCGTCGACCTGGGACGGAAACGGTGTCAGTGTGCCATCCGGTCCTAACCAGAAAAAGTTAGCTGTTGAAGGAAGATCAGGCAACTCGAAACGAAGCTCTGATGCGACATTAAAGCGCAGGGCTGCTGGCTTTAGTCTAAATCGAGCCAACTCATCGGCCTTCGGGGTCTGTGTTTCCAGCGAGATCTGCTGGGCATCAGTGAGCGCTCCGGGGGCGAAATCAAGAGAAAGATTGCGCAGCGTAACGTTACCGCCGTTACCATCAATCACGGCAACGACAGAACTCAACTCTTCTACTGGAGGGGTAACAATGACCGGGCTATCAGTGACCGTGCCATCACCGCTATTACTACAAGCCGAAATAGCTATGCAGAGAATCGCCAGCAAAAGGCGACGGAAACTCCCGACGATCAATGCCTGAGCTGAACTAGTAGACATCCTTTTCCTACAGGCACCCGATAATTGCATGGAGATAAACCCTCGCCAGTTCGCATACAACAGATAATTGAGTAAAGGAATGGTACGAAAGTAATGCGGGGGTTTTGGATTCTTACAGCAGCGGTTTCGAATGTATCAAGACTGCCAACCCCTTCGCTTCTTTCCACTGTCCCTCTACTTACCAAGAACTCCAACGCATATTTTTTATCAAATGCGTTGTCGGCCAGAAGCACTCATACACAATATCGAAAGTGGAACACTGCGTAAAAATTCAAACCGGATACAACTGCTATTTTTTAGGGTCAAGCTTGCGGAAAAAGTATACTCCTAAAAAGGGGAATAGATACTTCCCCGATTAATATACTTGTGGGGCTGTTGAGTATAGGTGGTACTGGCAAGTTAGGTACTCGAGGCTAGGGAAATTTGGCTCTGGGCCTAAGGCGACAGCCCTGCTCCATTCGCTTCATGCGATTGCTCAGCGCGATTATTCTCATGCCAATTGGTACTATGGATCGTGTCGAGCACGACCTCTCGCTGCGCTACCGGATAACTTCGCAGTTTGTCCGTCACAATCTCCCTGGGCTCATTGCCACTGGATCGCAACAGCCATCTGAAACGCTAATCCGCCTGCGCATCGACCGCAGCCTGCACCGCTTGATAAAAAGCCTCGCGCTGAGCACCGACAGTGTCCGGATCGTTCGCCCTGGGCCAGTTGCTGTTGGATGCAATCACCAGTTTACGCTTTGGATCGATAAAAATTCCCTGGCCGAAGATGCCCTGGGCGGCAAAACTGCCGTCATCGTAAGTCCACCATTGGTAGCCATAGCCCTTGCCGGGGCGTACGCTTTCGACTTGCGCTGTCGTCGCTTGCGCAATCCAGCCCTCGGGCAGTATCGGCTTTCCGTCTATCAAGGCTCCATTCAGCATGAACAGGCCATAACGGGCAAAATCCCGTGTTGTGGCCTGAATACAGCAACCGCTGATCTCCTGCCCCGTGCTGCTCAATAACCAGCTCGCGTCCTGCTCCATGCCAAAGGGTACCCAGATTTTTTCCGACAGGTAATCGGATAGCGGCCTGTTGATCGCCGCACTGACCAGGACGCCAATCAAATTGGTTTCCCCCGTTTTATACAGCCACTTTTCGCCCGGTGGAGCCTCGCGTGACAGCGTGCGCATGTAGCTTACGGTGGCATCGATGCCCGGCTCCGCTTGATGCTCATTAAACAGTGCGACATCGCTATTCTTGTCTTCATAGTCTTCATTCCAACGCACTCCCGACGTCATGGTCAGCAACTGCCTGATCGAAACATCATCATAGACAGAGCCTTTCATATCGGGGAGATAGTCAGAAACCTTGTCATCCAGGCTCTTTATATAGCCGTCCTTGATGGCGGCACCCGCGAGTGTCGAGGTAAATGATTTGGCAACCGAGAAGCTGGTCCATCGCCCGTTGGCATCAAAATCCAGCCCGTATTTTTCCAGCCGGACCTTCCCGTCCTGAACAATCACCAGGCCGGCTGTGCGCTGCTCCTGCATGTAGGCATCGACATCGACGGAAATCTCGATGGGCTTGCCTTTCGGCAGCGGGTAGACGGGCCCGCCCGCTGCAATGACATGGGATTTGGCCACAATCGGCACAGCGTCGAGTGCGCGAAATCCGGCATCGCGCTGTGGTATTGTCCAAAACAGCACGTCGCGATTGGTCGGCAAGTTGGCAAGAAGATTACGGGTATCTTTGTCCGCGCTGAGATAAGCGAAACCTAACCCCGCTACAATTGCGACCAGTGCGCCGACTATCCATTTCCACACATTCATTCGCCCTGCCTCCCGACTTTTTGAGCAAAAATAAGTTAACTTGTCAGTGCCCTACAGGCTGATAATAACGTGATCGCAACGTCAGGAGTCCGTTCTGTGACCAGAAACACCAATTTCATCGCCCTGCTTGATCAGAATCCCAAGATTGAGCGCGTTGAAGCCTTTGTTGTCGACATCAACGGCGCGCCGCGCGGCAAGTGGTTGCACCGTGATAAGGCGCTCTCGCTGGTGACAAAAGGCTTGCCGATGCCGTATTCGGTTTATGCACTCGATATCTGGGGCGCAGATGTTGAAGAAGCTGGTTTGGCATTTGGCACCGGCGATCCCGACGGCGTTTGTTGGCCAATTGACGCGACCGCAGCGCTTATTCCCTGGGCGGAAAAGCCGACGGCGCAGCTGATGCTGTCGATGAAAGACGCTTCTGGTGAACCGTATTTTGCTGATCCACGCGTGATACTGGGTGGCGTTGTTAAGCGGCTTGAGTTGCTGGGATATACGGCTGTCGTGGCGACAGAACTTGAGTTCTATCTGACTGACAGGAAACTGTCGGCAGGCGACGACGTACCGCCGGGCGCAGGGCAGGTTCTTTCAATTGACGCGCTCAATGAACACCAGGTTGTTATCAACGCCATCATGGACGCGTGTCACATGCAAAACGTGCCCGCTGACACCGTGTTGCGCGAAAATGGGCCGGGGCAATATGAGGTCAATGTCGTCCATTGTGCCGACGCCTGTGCGGCGGCCGACCATGCCACCTTGCTGAAGCGGATTGTGAAGGGTTGCGCGCGCCAGCACGGGATGGAAGCGACATTCATGGCCAAGCCCTACGGCGATCAATCGGGCAGCGGCATGCATGTCCATTGCAGCTTGCTCGACCAGGATGGCAAACCGGTGTTTGCCGATGACACTGGCGCGCCGACCAAGGCATTGTTTTACGGCGTTGGCGGATTGTTGGCTACGATGCCCGATATGATGCTGTTGTTTGCACCGCACGCCAATTCATACCGCCGCTTTCGCAAAAACAGCCACGCGCCGGTGTCGGCGGGATGGGGCATGGATGATCGATCAGCCGCTGTGCGCGTCATTACCGGAAAGCCGACGGAAACGCGGATCGAACAACGTGTTTCAGGCGCGGACTGCAACCCGTATCTGGCAGTTGCGGGTATTTTGGCTGGGGTCTTGCATGGCATTACCGAAAAAATTGAACCCTGCGCAGCGCTTGATCCGGCCGACTGCGGCACGGCGGGGCTTCCCTTGCCACTTGAATGGGGTCAGGCAATTGACAGGTTTGCCGCGTCCAAAACTGTTGAAGCCCTGTTTGGCGCCAGCGTGCGTAATATGATTGTGGCCTGCAAACGCCAGGACTATGACGGCATGCTGGGCCGCGTCTCTGATGTAGACTATCGAACATACTTTTCAGCGGTGTAGCCTCGATGACAGCCAAAACGCCTCCCTATGCCGGCATGCAAACTTACTATGCAGCCAGTGCCACGCCAGCGCCTGAGCGCGAAACGCTGACGAGTAATATTCACTGTGACGCATGCATCATCGGCGCCGGTTTTACGGGCCTTTCGGTTGGGCTTGAGCTTGCCGAAGCAGGCAAGTCAGTGGTCATTCTGGAAGACCACAGGATCGGCTGGGGCGCTTCGGGTCGCAATGGTGGCCAGCTGATCAACGGCTATAGTCGCAGCTTGAAAGTGATCGGAAAACGTTATGGCCCGGGTGCGGAACGCGCTCTTGGCGACATGGCCCTTGAAGGCAGCGACATCATTCGCGCCCGCGTCAAGAAATATGCGATTGATTGCGACCTTGTGGATGGCGGTGTCGTCACTGCACTGACCGCGAAACACATGCGCGATCTCGAAGAGCATGCCGATGAATGGCACCGTCACGGGCATGGTGCGCCGTATGTGATCGACAAGGCTGCGCTCCAAAAATTCGTGTCATCAGACCGTTATGTCGGCGCGATGGTTGACCCGCGCAGTGGCCATTTTCATCCACTGAATTACTTGCTCGGTGAGGCCGCAGCGTTTGAATCGTTGGGTGGCCGGATTTATGAGCATTCACGCGCGCTTCGTATTGAAGAAGGGGCCACACCGGCGGTCCATACCGCGAATGGCAAAGTGACAGCGGACACAATCATCGTGTGCGGCAATGCCTATCTCGGGAGCACCGTGCCGAAGCTCACAGCGCGGATCATGCCGGTGTCGAGCCAGGTTATCGCCACCGAGCCCCTGGGTGACCTGGCGCGCGAATTGATCCCGGAAAACCACTGTGTCGAGGATGCGAACTATATTCTCGATTATTTCCGTCGCACGGCGGATGGGCGGATACTCTACGGCGGCGGCGCGGTTTACGGTGGCCTCGATCCGATCAGCATCGAAGCCAAAATCCGTCCAAACATGCTCAAAACCTTTCCGCAGCTGAAAAATGCGCGGATTGATTTTGCATGGAGCGGCAACTTTGCGCTCACGCTTTCGCGCATTCCCCAGATCGGTCGCCTCACACCCAATATCTATTTCTCGCACGGGGACAGCGGGCACGGTGTTACGACAACGCAACTGCTTGGTCGTCTGGTGGCAGAGGCAATTTGCGGAGACACCGGCAGGTTCGATCATTTTGCCAACCTGCCTTACTTCCCATTCCCCGGTGGCCGCCTGTTGCGCGTGCCGTTCTCAACGTTAGGATCGTGGTACTACATCGCGTGCGATCGTTTGGGGCTTTAGGATATGAGTTCCAGCAACAGTTTTTACCGCTACTTTCTCAACCCGGTAATGCGCGGCCTGCTGCGCTCGCCGCTGCACGGCATTACCAGCCGCAACATCGGTATCGTCCACTTCACTGGACGCAAAAGCGGCCGCAAGCTAAGCACGCCACTGAGTTACACCCGAGAGGGCAATGTTGTGCGCCTGCTGTCCAACCAGAATACCCGGTGGTGGCTGAACTTCCGGGGTGAGGGAGTCAAGGTTGAAATGGAGATTGCCCGGAAGCGCTACCCAGGCACTGCGGTATTACACGAAGGCGATAGCGAGGCATTACGGGAGGGCGTGCGCCGCTTCATCCGCGCCCTGCCCAGAGACGCGAAGGTCTACGGGTTGAAGTTGGATGGCAACGGAGAAGTCGTAGAATCCAGTCTGGCGACAATCGCTGACCAGTTAATATTGGTGGAGATCCGGCTGGACGCGTAAGTGTTGATTGCATTCCCCTGGTCTGCTGATTCGCGAAACCGTTGTAGCAATGCGCTTTTGAAAGGTGTAATGGAGGTTGAGCAATGATTCGTGCGGTCCTGTCAATTATTCTTGTTGCACTATGTGCAGTTGCCTTCGCACAAGATCACGGAGAATCTTCCCTAACTCCATCCTCGAATAGAAAGGCACTTCTCAAAGATTTGGCTGCGCAAAATCGAGGCGAGATTACAGCGATAGAGCCCTCATCCAAACAGGAAGGTGGTGTGGTTGTTGGCTACTCTTCGGGAGTGGTTTTATATTGTATGAGCGACCAGGATTGCAGAGTGTTTGATGGCACGCCTAATGTTTCAGTTGAACATATTGCCGTCTCCAAACGCGGCGCATATGAAATAGTTTGGGTAACTTATCGACAGGGCGCGCTATACCGGTGCGCAGACGACTCCTGCATCAAATTTTTAAGATAAGCCGACGAATCCGGTTTTGACGGTTTTATAACTATACTAGTGAGCATTCTTCTTAACCGTCCAGCCATCACACAGTGGCTACCTTCACTATAGATGCTGTCCATCAAGGTAATACCAGCGTCCATCGATTTTCTCGAAGCGGCTGATTTCGTGCAGGCGAGTACCCTTGCCATCAATCTTGTAGCGCGCAACGAATTCAACTGTACCGGTCATGTCATCAGGCCCGCCTGCCTCAGTGACACGTATGCTGAGTCCCAGCCAACGCGCCTGTGTGTCCAGGTGGACTCTGCCAGGGCGCGTTGCAGGATGCCATGTGGCTAAAAGATAGGGCTCATCGCCTCGCACAAATGCGCAGTAACGTGAGCGCATCAATTGCTCGGCCGTCTGCGGAGTACCTTCATTATTGAGATAGCGGCCACAGCATCGGGCATACGCCATCTTGCTGCCACAGTGGCAGGTAGTTTGATCAACGGAGGTCATTTTTTCGGCCATGCCACCCAGACTAACTCAGCGACTCGCTCTGTAAAGACTGAGGCCACACTGCCCGCCTCTGCGCAAATCCCGGACGAGATATCGGTGTGGCCCCGCGCGGACTGGCCGCTGCCGCCGCCCCGCCTCTATCGCACACGCCAAATGTACTTCGATTAATCCTGCTGCGAATTCCCCAGTTCCTGTTGCAACTGCTCCGTTGCACTGTCTTGCTGGTCGGCCCCACAACCGCACGTTGTGGATATCAACGACTGTAAGTCTGGCCCACTGAAATTGCCCTCGGGGCCATAGCAAGTAAATCTGTCCGCTCCCTCTCCGTCGTTAATGCACTGGATGGAACTTCCGTTATTGGAGCATGCTCCCGCAACCCCCTTGCTAGCCCCAACCGATATTTCTCGCTTGTTTTCAATATCGCACGCTACGGCCCATCCGGCATTCATCAGGCCAATCCAACAGAACATCAAAATACCGTTGCGCATGTGCACTCCTGTATAAGCCGTAATACTTCGAACTGGAAGCCGCAGAATATAGCATATGAGCATCGCGCCAAGACCCAGAGCGACTACCTCGCAGCACATCTCCGCGAGGCATCGGTGGCGTCGTGGGGTCATGCAACCATGCACACGCCTGAAAACGCGATACATGTCAGCGCCGTTGGTTGATCTGCACCTCGATCACCCTATACTGGAAATGCATCAAGAGTGAGCTGACGCTCCGCCAACCTGCCTCCCGGGCAAGGTGGTACTCGAAAGAGGATGTGGCCTACCGGCAACCAATCGGAACTCCACTCAGTGTCAAGCTCCGGTGCTATTCCTTCTACAACGCATTGGAGAATTGTTATGTCCATTACCCGACGCCAATTTGTACTCGGCACTGCCGCCGGCCTGATACTTCCCTCATTCTATGATCGGGCCTACAGCTACTTTGAAAACCACGGAGAACCGTTATTGATTACACCTAAAAATCCCGGGGAAATCTTGTACGCCTGCGCTGATTTCGCTGAACCCCCCGCACTTCAACTGCACTTGGGCGACCCGGGGGAAGGTCCGCCTGCTATGACGATTCGTGAATTCTGCCTCAATTACGGCGAGGGTGACCCAGAGACGTGGTGGCGAGAGCAATGGCTGGGCACGGATGACATTGAACCGATCGATATCGATGGACAAATGGACGAGTGGACCGTCCTGGACAGGTGGGCAAGAAATGACAGCTCCACTGCACGCGCTTCTCGCTATCTGGAAGCCATTGATCTTGGATCAGATTTTAAGGGCCACAACCCAATCGGGGGCCTCGATTTTATTGATGGTGCCTGTCCTGGAAATGACTATCTCGGTGTAGAAGCGTTAGACCCGGTTTCAGTCAGTTTGCTACAGCGCAGGCTGAACGAACTGGGGACAGGAATTGCAGTGCGGCTCTATTGAAATGGGCACTAGTCCCGCGCACAGCCGGCACCTGCTACCGTGCGCTTCTCCGGCTGGCGACACTCGCCAGTGCGATCGCGCTGGAAGCAAGCAGCGCGCTTACGGCCAGCAGGATAGATCGGGTGTTTACCATGACACGGCCCTCTTTCAACACATTCTACGGGGTTGCTAGCGGAATGGGGCATCGCGATTTTACTGCTACTTTTCTATCGCCTTGGCAACGTATCGCCTGGCAAAGCTGCCCTGGCAGCGGGCCTGCCCTGCTTGTCCACCGATGACCGCTAAATACCAAGCCCTTTTATCCAAGCACTCGCTTGATTGCCGCGCTAGCCAAGGGTTTGGCCCACTCGGGCATCGGTTCTACAGGCAGGCGGTTGAAATTGCCGCCCTGGAGGGAGAACAAACACACCGGGTGGGGACCACCTTTATCAGATGGCGCTGAGTTGTCATATACAATCACTGCGGCACACCGCGGTATCAAACCCAGTAAATTGTGAATGGTACCAATCCAGCGTTCCCGGATTTTGGCGCTCGGTATGTCGTGTCCTCCCTTTGCAACTCGCGCGGCGACACGCTTGATGTGCAGCTCTGGCGAGGCCAGACCGCAAAAAAAAATGCGTACATCTTGATTGCGGTCAATCGCGTCATGCAGTAACTGACAGATTGAATTGCCGCCCAATGTCGTCTCAATCGTGTAATCCTGCTGTTCATCGATAGCCCGGGACAGCTGATCAAAACCCATTCTCCAGGCTGTGGCGTTGGCCTCTGTCAGCGAGAGCGTACTCGTGGCATCCATCAGGCTACGGGCCACCTCATCGGGATTGAAGTAATCGCCCCCGGTACTGCGTAGCCTGGCACCTGCGATAGAGCTTTTACCTGCGCCATTGACGCCGGCAATGACTGTAATCACGGTGCTTCCGTTTTCCCAGGCTGAAAGGTACTACGCAAACTGTCAGCTGATGCAGAAAACAGGTCGTCAGCAGCCCGGCGAGATTCGGGCGACGTAATGCGGCGATACAATGCCTCGTATTCGTCAGCTTCCTCAGCGATTTCCGTTTCTTTAACCCGGTCGATCAGCTCAACACAAAGCGATTTCATACGCAGCATTTCTTCATAGTGGCTGACACTCATCACAACCGCCGCGTCACGATTGCGCAGCTGCAGGCGCATGATGCCGGACCCCTGGGCTATCTCTGTCAGGGACGCTTCAATACGACGCCCAAAGTCCTTGCCGCCCTTGCTCGCCAGGGTTGACGTAGTCGAGAGCCAACTGAGGCTCTGAATTAGACGTTTGGCGTGCCTTACAAGACCGCTCTTACTGGCCACGTGCTCTGGCTGTGTCATTGGATTGCTGATCATAAAAAGCCGCCTGCTGTTAGTAACTTACAGGGGAGGATAGCCCACTAGTGTCTCAAGGTCCACTAGTGGCACTTAATGATGAAAGGGGTATTTACAGCCTGACTGGCACGCATCTAATCCGGTGTGGGCAGGCCAGCCTCACCCCTTCGGATCCCGAATATACATCGCCGTCCCATTCCGGAGCTCAACATTGAACAACTCCGTGGCCCTGATCAGGTCACTGGTTCTCTTGAAGCCATAATTGACCGACGAGAAGGAGCTGTTGTTATTGGAGATGTAGCTGGCGACCTGCCCCATATTTGCCCAGCCGTCGTCGCCGGCCGTTTGCGCCACCGCTGTCCTCAACAGTCGCACCAGCGCATTGTCCTGTCGAAGCTGGGATTTGGTCGTCTTGCCAGGTTGTTTGGATTTCTCCGCCTCACCTTCCGGGCTTGTCACAAGATTCTCGATGTAAATGAACGGCGAGCAGGAATCCACGAAGGGTTGTGGCGTTTTCTTCGCGCCGAATCCGTATACCGGGAAGCCGCTTTCCAGGATCCTGAGGACCAACGGCGTGAAATCACTGTCGCTGGTCATCAGCGCGAACGCATCGATGTTCCCGCTGTACAGCAAGTCCATCGCATCGATGATCATCGCGGAGTCAGTCGCGTTCTTGCCGCTGGTGTAGGCAAACTGCTGCATGGGCCTGATCGCGTGCGGGTGCAGTTTCTTGGCCCAACCGGATAGCGATGGATTGTTCCAGTCACCATGCGCATGGCGGACATTCACCGTGCCGTGGTTGGCAAGCTCTTCCAACACACCCTCGATGGCCGTGTGGCTGACGTTGTCGCAATCAATCAGCAGCGCGATCTTCTTACCTTCCTGCATGTGTTACTCCTGTATTGGGATAGTGCGATTGAATGGCTGCATGCACCACTTGGGCAGCACGCCTGGATAGCTCCCCTGCTTGGCACCCCTGCATAGTACCCCTACCGGATTCCCAATTCAGGGGTTACTCTCTACCGAAGTCGTATATCCTGCAGCCTCAACCATAAAAAGGCATAAAGCATTGGCATACCCGGACAAGAAGACACTGCTCAATTGGGCGAATAACTATCCCACGCTCTGGAACGCGGGTGACAAGCAGGCCTGGGTGGACAACTGGCGGTCTGTCGCGCAAGGCGACTTCCGCATGCTCGATCCAGTCGGAACGCCACCGAAGCACGGCTTCAAATCCTGCTGCGAGGATTCCTGGGATCTTTTCCAGGCCCGCGTCCGCTTCAGGATACAACCCGGCACCCTCTTTGTATGCGGCAATGAGGTCGCCTGGTGCCTGGAAAATCACTTCGAAGGACCCGCAGGCCCCCAGGTTCAATACAGCCTGGAAACCTACCAGTTTGGCGAGGATGGCTCGGTCAATATCCGAACCTATTACCGCGTGCCCACGCACGCGAATGAAACCCTGGGCGACATCTTCCAGAAGTACCTCCCGGAGAATGACAAGGGCCTGTAGCGCTCTCGGGTGTCACCCGCGGCGATGCTATATATTGCAGGGGCATTGGGATTTTAAGTGAGAACATAATATGGCCAAACTTCTCGCGGCGTTGCTGCCCTGGGGTCCCGTCGTCTTTGGCGTAGTGTTATTCGCACCAATGGCAGCGGCGGTTCTGGATGAACTGGAATTTCCCGCAGCCGCCGGATTTCCCTCACTCTACCTGGCATTACCCGTTGGACTTATCTGGGGCCTGGTGGCAAAAACAAGGGGGCGCTGGTTATGAGCATTAGCGACGAGCGGGCGATTGCACAGCAATACATCGGTGCGTTCCCCTGGTTCATGGTGATCTGGGGGCTTGGCGGCTTCCTGCTCTGGGTGACGCTATGGCCGCTGGCGCATACCGGCGTGATGCCATTGTGGCTCGGTTGCATTATCGCCACCGTCATCATGTGCGGCTGTTATCTGCCCACGCACGAAGCACAACACGGCAATATAGGGCGCCCGAATTCGTCCCTGCGCTGGCTCAACGAGCTGGTTGGGCACGTCTCGGTGTTTCCCATCGTTTTTCCGTATCGGCTACACCGTGCCATTCACCTGAAACATCACGCGCATTCCAATGATCCTGTTCGGGACCCGGATATGTATATGAAGGCGGATACCATCTGGGGTGCCGCGAAGAATGCCTGGCTCAGCAAGCAGCCGGGACACTCCGGTGCGTTGACGGATAATGTCCTGGCCGACAACCCCAATAAAGATCAGTTGATGATCGAAGCAATCCTGGTAACTCGACTGGCGTTGCTGCTCGCTGCCGTGCTTGCCTGGAGCGGCTTCGCGCTTGAAGTATTGATGCTCTGGTGGATTCCACGGCAGATAGCCGGGATTTACACGCCTGTCACGCTGTCATGGGCGCCGCACCACCCCATGACTGAAACGGGGCGGTACCGCGACACGCGCGGCTGGAAGTCACCGGTCGGTACGATTCTCACGCTGGGCATGGAATACCATCTGGTGCATCACCTGTTTCCGGCCATCCCCTTAAACAAAACGCCCGCAGCCTACCGTAAACTCAAGCCATTGCTCGAAGCAGAGGGCGTCAGCCTGAACGGACTCTGAATAAATAAAAAAACTCTATGAATGTACCAGCCAGGCTGCATAGGAAATTATCTCCGGCGGAAATCGGTGGCGTTGGTACGTATTCATTCGCTGATTCCACCGAATCCGACCAGTTAGCTTTTCAATATCAAATGCGCTTATCGAAGGTGATGGGCATGGCCTTGATGCCCTGCACGAAGTTGGATTTCATGTAAGTCACTTCGCCCGCGAACTTCGGGTTGTCGATCCGCGCCAGGATCTCCTCCAGCATCACGCGCATTTCCATCTTGGCGAGGTTCATGCCGAAACAATTGTGATAGCCGATGCCGAAGGAACGGATGTCACGGCTCAAATCCTGGCGCTCGGCGCGATGGACGTCAAAGGACTCCGGATCGTCAAAGACTTTCGGATCGCGGTTGGCGCCGGGGTAGTACATGATGATCTTGTCACCCCTTCTTGATCGGCGCATTACCCAGTTCCGGTGCCGTAATGTCCTGGGTGGCGGTGCGGCGCATGCAGATGAACGGCGGGTTGTAGCGCAACATCTCGTATATTGCGCTCTCGATCTTCTCGGGGTTCTGCTGCAGGTAGCGGTACTGCTCAGGGTTCTCCATCAGGTTACGCATGGAGTGGGAAATCGTGGTGCGGGTACTCTCGTTACCCGCGACAATGATCATCAGGAAAATCCAGCCGAAGGTTTCGTCCGATACTGGCTTGCCATTGATGATGCCGTTGAGCAACTGGCTGCTGACGTTCTTCACATCGGAGCCACGGTATTTTGCCGCGAGCGCGTTGGCGTAGACGATCAGGTTAAGGGAGGCCTCGTCGGCCGCCTGACGCCCACCGGATACATCGGGATCGTCACCGAACATCATGGTGTTGGTCCAATTGAAGATCTGGTGGCGGTCTTCCGCCGGGATGTCAAAGAAATCCATGATGAGCAGCAGCGGCAACTCCGCCGCGACGTCCGTGACGAACTCGCATGAACCCTTGTCAATAATGCGATCGACAACGGCGCCGGCATACTTCCTGGCCCGGGGTTCGTAGGTGGCCACCGCCGCCGGCGTGAAGTGGTCGCGAATCAGCTTGCGGTAATCAAGGTTCTCCGGAGGATCGAGGTTGATGAACATAAGCGACTGGATGTTGTCGACCATCTCCTGATCGAACTCCATGGGGATTGCCGTGCGCAGGCGTGAGGAAAAGAGCTGATTGTTCCTCGAGACAAAATCAATCGCCGCATGCTGCGTGACTGCCCAGTAAGGCACACCGGAAGCCGGGTCATCTATCTTGATCGCCGGCCCGGCGGCGCGGATTTTGGCGACGTCGTCGCCGGTAAAGCCATTGCCCAGGTAGGTGGGCTCCATGATATTTGCAAAAGGACATTGGGACATGGTCACTTACCTCTGTTGCCATTCTTCAGGTGACACATAGTACAAGCCTGATGTGATTACGCAAACCGCCCGAAGGCTCGGCATGCCGCGGTGTCCTGGCTTGCACTGATGACACAACCAGACTGCTTGGCAGATAATCCGGGGGGAAAAGGGAATTCAGCAATCTCCATATTCCTAAATTGCAGAGCCGGCGAATGCGCCGCAAGACAAAGGCAACACGTGCGATGGCATCCATGCGTAATCTGATTGGGAAATTGCAGTCCTACTGGCTGGCTGACGCCAGCTTTGTCACCTTGCTGGTTATGCTGGTCACCGCCGTATTCATACTGCCGATTATCATGGAGCTCAGTGGCAAGGGCGTGCTGTTGTTCAACATCCTGTTGTTGAGCGTGTTTTTTTCCGGGATTTTCTCGACACGCAGCATGGGGCTTATAGCCCTCTCCGCAACGCTATTCAGCGTTCACCTGGCGTTACGCCTCATTCGCTTTGGTGAGAATCCGTATTCCTTTTTTGTCCTGGAAAATGTCATTGCAATCGCCAATGCGCTCGTCTTCATTTTTATCAACCTGCGACTGCTGTTTCGCGACCAGAGTGTAAACGCATACAGGATCGTCGGGGCGATCAACGTCTACCTCCTGTTCGCGCTGATGGGGGCGCTGGCTCTCGAAATCATCCATGCCGTAACCGGCAGTTCGATAGGCGGGAATGTTGTGCTCACGGGGACAGACAACGATTATCCCCACTTTATTTACTTCAGCCTGGCGTCACTGACGACAGTGGGCTTTGGCGACATTTATGCCGTGAATGTCTCTGCCAGGATGCTCGCGACCTTTTTGTCGATGTTGGGCATGCTGTTTCCGGCGATAGTCATCGCGCGCCTGGTCGGACTCTCTTTCAAACCCGAATGACAGGCGGGTAACGGTTCAGGTTTTCGTGCGTCATTGGATCAGTTACCGTATACACATAAGAGCAAAAACCGGAGGTTACCAATGGCCCTGAATCGCAGACAGTTTATCCAGGCCTCCGCTGCCACGGCAGCCGCGACCACGCTTGGGGCCTGCAGCGGCGAGAGTGTATCGATTGATAACAGCCTTCCCGTGGGCCCCTACAACGCCAAGTCCACCGCCGAGGAAGTCACCGAAGGCATAGATCTTACCGGCAAGACCGCGCTGGTGACGGGCTGCACGTCCGGTATCGGGTTTGAAACCATGCGCGTGCTGGCCCTGCGCGGCGCGCATGTTTTCGGCACCGGACGCACGCTGGAAAAGGCTGAGGAAGCCTGTGCGCAAGTGACCGGCAGCACGACACCGCTGGCGCTGGAGTTATCCGATTTTGACTCCTGTGTCGCCTGCGCCCAGGCGGTGGCTGCCCAAGGCAGCTCACTGGATATGCTCATCGCCAATGCCGGCATCGGTACCTTTTCCGAGTTTGAACTCGTGGGCGGCATCGAAAAGATTTTCGTGGTGAACTACCTCGGGCATGTCATCCTCACGATGAACCTGCTGCCGCTTGTGCAGAATGCCGACCGTGGCCGCATCGTCCACGTGGGCAGCCGGATGGGCTACCGAACCGCGCCCGACGAGGGCATAGACTTTGGGAATCTGCGCGGCGAGGGAGAATTCGATCCCTATCAGGCCTACGGCCGCTCCAAATTGGCGAATGCGCTGTTTTCTCTCAAGCTTTCGCGGATGCTGGATCCCGAGGACACCACGTCCAATGTAATCCACCCTGGCTTTGTAAAAACCGATATTGGCCGCAACGCGACGGGCATCATGGGTTTCCTCTACAACAACGCGGCGACACTGATACAGAAGAACCCCGCCGAAGGTGCCGCTACCCAGGTCTATGTGGCCACCAACCCACTGTTGCAGGGCGTCAGCGGCGCCTACTTCGAGGACTGCAACCCGGTAAAGGTCAACATCCCGAACCACGTGTTCGATAGCGCGCTCGCCGACAGGCTGTGGGATGAAACGCTGGTGATGGTGGGCGGCTATCTCCCCGGGACAGCGCCCGCATGATTTATGGATAACCCGGCCGGCCATGCAGCTTACGTCAAAAAACTTCACCGGCAGCACAACCAGAATAGCCCGGGGGCATCTGCAAAATCTGTATATAATGAGCCACACACTTTTCCCGGAGTCTTGATACGGTGGCACCTATTTCAATTGCAGCAATCGCATTTGGGTTGATTTTTGGCGGTTCGCTCGTCGGTCTGCTGCTGGGTCGGATACTGCCTGAACATCACAGCAGCACTGAATCATTGGGCGTTGTCCGCCTCTCGATGGGGCTGATCGCGACGATCACGGCGCTGGTGCTCAGCCTGGTGACGTCGTCCGCGAAGACCGGTTTCGATACGGAGAATGCGACAGTGAAGCAGACCGCAGCCAGCATACTGACATTCGATCGCATGCTTGCGAACTATGGACCGGAGGCGACCCCCATTCGCCAATCGCTACGGACGATCCTCACCGAAAAAGCGGCAAAAATCTGGCCCGAGGAAGGCATCGGTTCCGTCGATGCGGCCGCAGTCGACACGAATGTGGGTGAACATATCGTCGACCAGATCCTCGCGCTGCAACCGCAGACCGATGCCCAGCGCTGGTACCAGTCGCAAGCGCTCGATCTGTGTAGTCAAATCCTGCAGACTCGTTGGATCGTATATGGTGGTTCCGGCGGTTCGATCCCGACACTGTTCCTTACTGTCATGATCGGCTGGCTGGTATTACTCTTCGGAAGTTTTGGGCTTTTCGCGCCGCTGAATGGAACCGTTGTCGGGGCGCTGCTGATTGGCACCCTGACGGTGGCAACATCAATCTTCCTGATTCTGGAGATGGACGAGCCGTTCAATGGTCTGCTCAAAGTTTCGAGCGACCCGATCCAGTACACGCTGGCTCGCCTCAGCCACTAAACCAACCCGGTCCCGGTACGGGATACCCTCAGTTTCGCGGTAAGTGCCGGGCCGGGCGCTGATGCTGCTGATTGAGGCCTAACGTTCGAATTCGCGACGGGCAGAATTGATTACAAATTCCTCGAATGTATCCAGGGCCAGTGGACGACTGATCAGAAAGCCCTGGTAGGCCAGGCAGCCCAGGTCTGCGAGAAAATTCCGCTGCTCATGTGTCTCAACACCTTCTGCGATTACTGCCAGGCCCAAACTGTCCGCCAGTACGATAATCATTTTTGCAATCGCCATATCGTTGGGGTCAGTCAATACGTGTTTGACGAACCCCTGATCGATCTTCAATTGATCCAGGGGCAATCGCTTCAAGTAGGAGAGCGACGAATAGCCGGTACCAAAATCGTCCAGTGAGAAGCCCACGCCTTTCGCTTTCAATGCAGTCATTTTGGTAATGGCATCTTCCACGTCATCTACCAGCAAGCTTTCAGTCAGCTCCATCTTAAGGCGATGCGGGTTTGCTCCACTGTGATCGAGAATGCCCAGCACCTCGTCAACGAAATTCGGATGCTTCAATTGGCGAGAGCTGACATTCACAGCGACGCTGAGATGCGCCATTTCCGGTCGCATGGCCCACTGTGCCAACTGGGCACAAGCGGTTTCGAGAACCCAACGACCCAGGGGAAGAATCAATCCGGTTTCTTCCGCAAACGGAATGAATTCGACAGGTGAAACCATGCCGCGCCCGGGATGCAGCCAACGCAACAGGACTTCCGCGCCACTGATCTGGCCCTCGGCGGTTACCTGGGCCTGGTAATGGAGCTCAAACTGATCGTTCAGGAGAGCCTCGCGAAAGCTTTCTTCCATTGCTGCGCGAGTCATGACTGCGGTTTGCATCTCGGGATCAAAGAAGCGCAACGTGTTGCGACCCTCGGCCTTCGCCTGGTACATCGCCAGATCGGCTCGTTTGAGCAGGTCATCGGTGCTACTGTCATGATGCGCGAACAGGGTAACGCCGATACTGGTAGTGCTCAGATGCTCGTAATTATCAAGCTGGTAGGGCTGGGTGAACGCGGCCAAAATCTTTGAACCCACGGTTTCAGTCTGCATGACGGCTTCCTGCATAAATTCGCTCAGCTCCTCCAGCAACACCACGAATTCATCTCCCCCAAGACGGGCCACTGTATCGCCATTTCGAACACAACTGCTTACGCGGTTCGCTACCTGCTGTAGCAGCAGGTCGCCGATATCATGGCCCAGCGTATCGTTGAGGGTCTTGAAATTATCGAGGTCGAGGAATAGCAGCGCGCAGTATTTTGCGCTCCTGCCGCTGGAGGCCATGGCTTGCCTGACCCTGTCGATCAGCAATCTCCGGTTGGGCAAACCGGTAAGATGGTCGTAGAACGCAAGATTCCTGATTTCATCTTCCGCCAACTTGCGTGAAGTGATGTTGTCGACGAGGGAGATCGCTCCGACCACCTCGCCGGTTGCATCCCGTAACGGAGCGTTGTACCAATCGCATTGGATAGATTCGCCATTCCTGCGGACATTTTCGTTGACGCTGTTTCCGCCGCCCGTTCCAGAGAGCAGTTCATTCATGACGGAGTCAACATTGGATCGCTCAGCTTCGGGAACAATGAAGCTGGCATGCTGCCCTAACGCCTGTTCCGCACTGAATCCGAAAATTTTCTCGGCAGCAGGGTTCCATTTCACCACACGGAAATCCCTATCCCATTCAATAACTCCAAGGGGCGCCTGATCAAATTGCAGCGCCAGCTTCTGGTTGGTTTCAAGGAGCTCTTTCTCAGCTCTTTTACGTTCGGTGATGTCTTCGATAAACGCCGTGAAGTGCCATGTGTTATTCGTACTGAGCGGCGTGATCGTCAATTCGATGGGGAACTCCTCGCCGCTTCGACGCATCCCTGTGGTTTCAACACGCTGCTTCAATATTTTGTCATCCCGCGTTGCTAGAAACCGGGCCAGCTCCTGGCGCTTTTCTTCCTGTATTCGCTCAGGAAAAATCGTGTCTTGAAACGACAAACCCAGTACTTCGCTTTTGGAGCGGCCAAAAATAGCTTCTGCACGAAAATTCCAATCCGTGATTTTTCCGTGCACGTCCATTCCAATTACCGCGTCCATTGCCGTATTGAGGATTTCTTGAATACGAAATTGAGCCTCCAACAGGTGTCTCATCTCCTTGCCGGAACGGCGACCAACTACAATTAATGTAACCAGGCCTGCTATCAATATAGTGGCGGTTACGCGCTCAACGTCACCCCCGGTATTCAACAGTGCGATCGCAGGGGGAGCGAGTGCTGCGGCGATAAATACCTGCATCGCAGCTTGTTGCGATGCCTGTGTGCTTATGGCTACTGCGCAAACGCTGAGCAGGGTGCCGACAAACAGCATCGGCTCAGCGCTGCCAGCCTCGGGCATCATCAGGGTCGGGCCGAGTGCCCAGGCGGCGCCAGCCGCAGCGGACCCTGCCCAAAAAAGTCTTCGCCAGCGTGCGAGTGCAAGCGTCTGGCCTTGAGCTCGTTGGAACGATTTCCACAGCAGATAGCGCGCGCCAGCAACGGAAAGTATCACGATCACCCAAATCGTCATCAATGGCGTCGGGAAAAACGGCCATAAAAGTCCTGCGAAAATGCAGGATACCGTCACAATCATCAGCAAGCTCTGGCGTAGACGGGCATACGCATCGTGCAGCAGTGCGACCTCAACATCCTGCTGCGGGCTGACTGCATCGGAAGGTGGGTGCAAAAGTGAGTTCCTCATTTGTTCGCTCCTACCATCCAACAACAGAGTTGGCTCCATGTCCACAGGCCCTATGCAGGATGTTTGCACTACGCTATTTTGGCCAGCTTGAGGGTACACTACTAATAATTGAAGCAATCGAAGAGCAGAAAGCTATCGACAGCATACCCACAGGCTTGCCGCCGGAGGAGTAAAGCAATGACCCAACCGTTTCCCCAGCACGCGTTCTTGACCGGCCCCACCGCGCCTTCGGGCGTGGAGTGCGATGCGCCTGACCTCATCATCGAAGGCGAACTGCCGGCGGACTTGAACGGTGTGTACTTCCGCAATGGCCCCGATCCGCTGTACCCGCCACGCGAGGGTGACGAGTATCACTGGTTCCACGGCGACGGCATGATCCAGCGCTTCGAATTCAGCGGTGGTCGCGTGGCGTGGAAGAACCGTTGGGTGCGCACGGAAAAATACGCGCTGGAACGCGCGGCGGGGCGCTCGCTGTTCGGGGTGCTCGGCAACCCCATGAAGAGCGATCCGTCGGTGGCCGGCGAACACTACAACACGGCCAACACGCATGTGGTGTGGCACGGCAATCGGCTGATGGCGCTGATGGAGGGCACCATCGCCGTCGAGCTTGAACCGAAGACGCTCGCGACCATTGGCAATTTCAACTACGGCGGCAAGATCAATGGCCCCATTACCGCGCATCCCAAGTTCGATCACGCGAGCGGCGAAATGGTGTTCTTCGGCAACCAGGCCAAAGGACCGTTCAGCGAATTCCTGCGCATGAACGTGGCGGACCGAGACGGCAACCTCATCAAGGACGAAATGATCGAGGCGCCTTTCCCGTCATTTGCTCACGACTTCTTTGTGACTGAAAAATACGTCGTTTTCCCTGTGTATCCGCTGGTCTTCAGCCTCGAACGCGCCATTGCTGGCGGTATTCCCATGGCCTGGGAGCCGGAGCGTGGCGCGCATTTTGGCGTTATGCCGCGCGCTGGCAGCGCCGCCGACGTGACATGGCACAACATGGACCCGCGCTGGAGTTTCCACATGGTCAACGCGTGGGACGAGGGCGACACGATCAAGGTCGATGTCTGCGCCTCGAACGCCACCCGCTTCGCACCCAAGCTCGATGGCACGATGGCGAGCGCGGACGACGGACTATCCCCGGTGCTGCGTCGCTGGACCATCGATGTCGGCGGCACTACCAACACGGTCAGCGAGGAACAACTCGACGACATGCCCTGCGAGTTTCCGCGTACCGATGACCGCTTCATGACCCGCGCGCATCGCCATGCCTGGTTGGTTGGCGGTGCCGACGCGCAACTGATGTTCAACCGCCTGGTGCACTTCGACAAGTTGACCGGCACCCGCACGCTGTGGGGTGACGACAGGTACCTGCTGGGCGAACCGGTATTCGCACCCCGATCAGCCTCAGCCCCGGAAGGCGATGGCTATGTGCTTATGCTCGCCTATGACCAGTCGACGGCGCTCAGCCAGCTGCTCGTTTTTGTCGCGACCGACATCGAACGCGGGCCGGTAGCGCGTGCGCTGCTGCCCCTGCGAATTCCCGCCGGTTTCCACGGTACCTGGGTAGGCGCCTGAGCGTGCACCTTCCCCGCCACAAGGCGTGCTCGCGCCCTGGCGATGAGGGTACTATTATTGCAGGCCTGCCCTTATCTTGTTCGCCCCAAACTTGCTATCAATCTAGTGATGGATATCACCATGAGCGACTCACTACATCTGGTTTGCCCACACTGCCAAACCACCATACGCGTCCCTGCTGAAAAATTAACGCACGGGCCCAAATGCGGCCACTGTCACCGGGCAGTGTTTGACGGCCATCCGCTTGAACTCACGGCGGCGACGTTTGCCAAACAGCTGGAACGCAACGACATTCCGGTGCTCATCGACTTCTGGGCACCCTGGTGTGGCCCCTGCCGCACGATGGCGCCGCAGTTTGAACAAGCTGCAAAGCAACTTGAGCCGCGTGTACGCCTCGCGAAGATCGATACCGAGGCTGAGCAAGCGCTTGGTGCGCGCTTTAATATTCGCAGCATTCCAACGATGAAGTTATTCTGGCACGGCAGGGAACTGGCCAGCCAATCCGGCGCGATGAGTGCGCAGGATATTGTAAGATGGGCCAATTCCATAGAACTGCGCTAAACGCACGAACCTGTAATCCACGCGAAATTGCACAATCAGCGGAGGCCCTGCCTCCTACATAAGAACGCGATAAGGTAATTGACGATGACTATTCGCAACGTGAGCTTGCTGACGATACTACTTTGGACTTGCGCCGCCGCGCAGGCTGCAACAGAGGCCCCTGTACCCGGTACAGATACCGTCGAGGTCACCGACACGGCTGAGGTTGTTGCGGTTGAGGGTGAGGTTGTTGAGCTAGCCGATCAGCCCCCCGCAGCGCCGCCCTTCTCGCGGACCGAGGAACGCGAACCCTGCAGCGATTACACCGCGCAGCGCCGCCCGCACTTTGGTGACTTTCACGTGCACACCGCGTGGTCATTCGACGCGAACAGCCAGGACACCCGCAACAAGCCTGCCGATGCGTATCGCTTCGCCAGGGGCGAGGCGATGGGCATCCAGCCCTACGACGAAAATGGCGTGGCCACCCGCACTATCAAACTGGATCGCCCGCTGGACTTCACCGCCGTCACCGACCACTCCGAATTCATGGGCGAGATGCGCATGTGCACCACCGAAGGTTCGCCCGGCTACTGGCACCCGGTGTGCATTGCCCACCGCCACGTGCCGCAACTCTCGTTCTACACTTTCGCCGCGCTCGGCATGGCGTACAAATTCCGCTGGGGATTGTGTGGGGATGACAATGAACTGTGTTACGCCAAAGCCGCAGACACCTGGCAGGACATCCAGCGCGACGCGGAAAACGCGTATGACCGCAGCGGCGACTGCACTTTCACCAGCTTCGTGGGTTATGAGTGGACCGCCGGCGGCGAGACCGGCCAGAACCTGCACCACAACGTGATCTTCCGCAATGCGCAGGTGCCGGAGCGCGCGCTGAGCTGGATCGAAACACCCTCGCAGGTGCAGCTCTGGGATTACCTGGATGAGGAATGTGTCGCGGGCAAGCCGGGTTGCGATGCCGTGGTGATTCCGCATAACTCCAACATCTCTGGCGGCCTGATGTTTGAAACGGCCCGCATCACCAACAAAGACATTCCCGCCGACCCGGTGACGGCCGCGGAGGCCGCGCGCAGGGCGCGCTGGAATACGTTGTTTGAAGTGATGCAGCACAAGGGGGCCTCGGAGTGCGACAGCCGACTGCCGGTATGGTCGGAAGACGAGTACTGCAATTTCGAACTGATGGGCTACGACCGCTTTGGCGGCAAGAATACCGGGGAGACAACCTTTGCGGACCTCGACTGGCTGAGCCCGGTGATCGGCGAGGACACGATCCCGGTTACCACTCCGCCGTCAGAGGCCAACTTCCTGCGCTATGCACTGAAGAAAGGCCTGCAGCAGCAGGCGGAGCTCGGCGTGAACAGTTTCAAGTACGGCCTGATTTCGAGCACTGACACGCACATCGCAGCGCCGGGCCTGACCATGGAGAAGAACCATCCGGGCCACGGCGGCGCGGGCATGGGCGCGCGGGAAGGCGTGCCGGTCGGCTTGCCGGATGAACTGGAATACGGCCCGGGTGGGTTAGCCGTCCTGTACGCGGAGGAGAACAGCCGCGACGCGCTGTTCGCGGCCATGCAGCGGCGCGAGGCCTATGCCACCAGCGGCACGCGTCCGGTGCTGCGCTTCTTCGGCGGCTGGGATTATCCGCAGTCGCTGTGCAGTGCGAGCGACATGGTCGAACAGGGCTATCGCGGCGGTGTGCCGATGGGCAGCGACCTGCCACCCGCGACTGCGACGAGCACTGCACCGCGCTTCCTGGTGTCCGCGAATATGGACACTGGCACCGCCGAGTATCCAGGCAGCCCCCTGCAGCGCATTCAGTTGATCAAGGGGTGGTATGAAGACGGCGAGTTGCGCGAGCAAGTGCTGGACGTGGCCGGCGGCGACAATGACGCCACGGTAGATATCAACACGTGCGAGCCCTCAGGTGGCGGACACCGGCAGCTATGCAGTGTTTGGCAGGACAATGATTTCAACCCCAATGCGCCGGCGTTCTACTACACCCGGCTGCTGGAAAACCCGACCTGTCGCTGGAGCCAGCGCATTTGCGCCGCTGCCGGTGTGCGCTGCGACAATCCCGAGGGCATTCCCGAGGGCATGGAAAACTGCTGCGCACCCGAACACCAGAAGGTCATTCAGGAGCGCGCATGGAGCTCGCCTATCTGGTATGTACCACCGGCCTGACGGGTACGCTGGTTGCGCGTGCCGGGAAAAGGCCGACGGGAGAGTGCTGCGCTGGAGTGGCTGTGTGTTGACGCTATCCC
Organism: Haliea sp.; assembly: GCA_016704305.1. Lineage (GTDB taxonomy): Bacteria > Pseudomonadota > Gammaproteobacteria > Pseudomonadales > Halieaceae > Marimicrobium. The sequence goes on from JADJAL010000028.1 coordinate 60,873, forward strand.
CTGGCCCTTCGGCCTAAGGTTTGCAGGTGACGGCATCGAGGACGAGAGGTGTCCTCGATGCGCGAACTTCACAGCTTGTCGCTGGCCTTCTGTGCCGCTTCCTGTGTTTTCTCACCCACTGCCTCAACGTCCTTGCCCACGCCCTGAACCGTGTTGCATCCGCCAAGGATCGTAACAGCGACAATGAGTATCGCCACAAGTGTGTATTTGCCGTGGAATTTTTTCGTCATCATGGAAAGCCTCGGATTGAATAGTGTAAAAAAGTCTAACAGATTCCGCGCACACGTAGCAGACAGATTTCAGGCGCATTAACCAAGCCCCTGCATCGGCGTTGTCTGCGCGGCTGTCGCTTCCATCGAAACAAGCCGCTATGCTCTGCAGCACGCGACGTCTAAACAGGCTGAGAGCAGACGCGCTACGGCCATGCAACAGGACATCCAATGAATACCTCTGTAAAACGGGACTCACCACGGCGGTACCTTTGGCTGGTCGTACTTATCAGCTTGCCCGCAATTAGTTGGTGGGGCGTGCTCGATGATTTTTCCTCGGAGCACCTCAACGCTTCCATTTCCAGCGCCGGGTTGGTCTACGGCACTGCCAGGGGCATCAACGCACTGGTATCACTGCTGCAGGGCACCGAGATAAATGTTCCTTTCGTCACCTTCAGCATCGGCGAGGTGCTCGATCCTGTAAACGATTTGATTGAACGCTTTTCCGACATCATTCTTCTGGCGCTGGGCTCTCTGGCGCTGCAGAAGATTTTGTTGGCCGTGGTCTCCAATACGATATTCACTGTATTGCTGTCATTCGTGGCGCTCTGCACCGGACTATCGCTTTTCCTTGGCGGCCGCAAACTGCAGACTGCGCTACTGAGGAGTTTCCTCGTAATTGCGTTTTTCAGGTTCTCACTCGGGTTGGTGGTGTTGGCCAATAGCTGGGTTGACTCGACATTCCTGGATGAGGCGGATCAACAACGCCATGTCGCCATGGAAAAATTCCAGGGGGAACTGCGCCAGATCGACACACTCTCCAGAAGAGAGGCAGAAGCAGAGGCACTGCTCGGGGAGCTCACAGAAAAGCGATCGATACTGGAGCGTGATCGCAAGGAAACTCAAGGCGAACTGATGTTGCTTGCTGCTCAAATCGATACGGCTGAGCGGACATTCAATGAATTGCGCGGCAATGCAGGGGGTTTATGTAAGTTGTCAGAGATATTTCGCACATGCCCCGAGAATGTGCAGCGGGCAAAGGATGCTCTCGATAAACTCGAAACCAGCAGAGACGGTTTAGCACAGAAATTGGCGGCTACGGAACAAGCTGTCGAGGACATGCAGGCGCGAATGAACTGCCTGGCAAAGCATAGCCGTGGCGAAAGCTGTAGCTTCTGGGACATCGTTCCGGATGCGCCGGATGCCGCGGCGTTGCGGGCAAAGCTGAACGCAATCAATGCGGGGCTGAGTGACTTTACCGAGAACAGCATCAACCTGCTGATGTCCCTGCTGCTGAAAACCGTGGCGATACCGCTGCTGTTTATTTTCCTGCTGTTGAAGATTGTGCAGCGGAACTGGGGGCGGATTTGACCTTATCCCTGGTGCGTCGCAAATCACGTTCCAGCGCCACCTCAAAATTTAGTTCCAGGCTCCACGCTCCCCGGCGCACGTCGTCGTTATTCTGCTTGCGAAAGTTATAGGCGGGCTTCAGTTCGACAAACAGAAACGGCCGATATAACTGCCTGCGAAAGAGCACGCCGAGCCGATAGTTTTTGACGTAAGAAGGATCCGTGACGCCATTGATCGAACCGAACCAGGCAAACACCCGGGGATCGCTTTTGTGTACGCTGCGTCGCTCGAACAAAATCAGGGTAGTCTGCCACTCCGTGCCTTCGGTCTTCTCGCCGTATACCAGTTCATTGCTATAGCGCAGGAGATCCGTGTCGCTCAGGGCCTTGTCGAGATTGAGCTCACCGGTGGTAAAAAAGCCCTTGTTATCCTTGTATTCAACCTGCTGTGTAAAACGATAGCTGCTGTCTTCATACAATTGCCCCTGATTGCGGAAACGCACCCCGGGTTTAAATCCCATTGAACTGAAATCCAGCGTCAGGTCCACGCGCGAGCGATTGCGCTGGTCTATCGTATAGAGCATGCCGGCGCGATCTTCGCTCTTCTCTTCATCGTTGCTCAAATCGTCGCCATTCTCCCCGCCAAAGAACAGGTTCAGGCGCTTGGATATTTTCGGTAGCTGCAGCTTCCCGCTCAGCCTCACCTTGGTGTTGTAACCGTCGCTCTGGTCAAAGTCGTTGCGCCATACCACGCGCACGAGCGACTCGGGGCTTTCAAGCTCATAATTGGGGTCGCCAAAAAAGCTGTCCATCCACTCGGCAAGTGCCTGCGTCTGGTCAGTGGCGTAGGCATGGGTGTCGTCGACCCAGGTGATCGGCGCCTCGCCTTCCGCCGCTGGCGCATCCGGCGCCTGCGCCTCGCTCCGTGCCGGACTGGCGATGACGAATACGTATGAGTATGAGCAGAAACATCTTCACGGTATGGGCATCCTGACAGCCCCCCATGGCTACACTAAATCGCGGCCCGGCAGTTTTTCAAGATTCTACCGGCGCCATCTTGTAGTGTTTGGCATCGGTGATGAAATCCGCATGCCCATAGTTATCGAGCAACTCGGCCAATTTGCTGATCAGGCGATTGTCCACCAGCGTGCGCACGCCGGGGATGCGCATCCCCAGTGTATAAAGGTTCGAACTGGTCAGCAGCACGCCTATCGCCACGGCTGCGGCCAGTTTGTCCTCAAGCCGATAGCTCACACCCAGCTTTTCTGCCCGGGCCACCTTGCCTTCGCAGAAATTCTGGATGAGGAAATACTTTGCGAAGCCGCGCTCCATCCACTGGTGCACTCGACCGCGCAGCGACGGATCGTCGAACAGCTTCGCTTCCATGGTGCCGCGAATCAGCACGCCGCAGGTCGCATCGTCAAATTCCTCCCGCAACGAGAGCGTGCGGGCTATCATCAAGTCGACAATTTCCTGCGGCGTCTCGCCCAGCAAATCTTGCGGCAAGCCGAGCAGGAAGCAGCGATAGCGGGACATTTCCACTCGCGCCCGCTCCGCCGATGTAAAACTCGTGCGGCCCTTGGCCAGCAATTTGAACGCAAGCAAAAAGACGCCGATCAAGCCCGCGGGCATTTGATCCACCTGGGGAATGGGAATGCCGTAGGTGGCGACATCCCATTTGCCGGTGCGCATGATGTTAGCGCACCATGGAGTGCATGAGGCGCACCTTGGCCGCCGCCTTGAAGCCGCTGCCATACCTGCCCAGTGCGCCGGGCATCGCCGTGGCGGTGAAAAAACTCGCCGTCTCAAACACACGCTTGGCGGATTTGTCATCCGACAGCGTGCCGGTCATGGTCATTGGCAGCGCCGTGTACTTGTTCATGAAGGTGGCAATGAACGCCCCGCGAATGACAAAGGGCGATATCGTGGCCAGAGGAATGCGCTCCTGCTGCGCGCCCTTTTCAACCAGCGCCATATCGACCCAATCGGGTGTGGCCTCCATCGCGCGAATGAACGCCACCAGTTCCCGTGGCGCATCCGGCACCGCATCAATGCCGTGTTCGCAGGCATCGTCCAGCATGCTGACAAGCGTGCGGAAACCGTATTCAGGTATCAACGCGGCATAGGCATCGGCGACGCGGTCGCCAGTCATCGTGTAGTTGCGGATTTTATCGATACGCGCGGGATCGGCTATTGCGCTCTGGGCGTAACGCTTGTAGCGCGGCGGCTTGAGCTTGTCGATATCTACATCGCTGACATAACGCTCCGGCAATATCGAAAAATCGACACTGCCGTAAATCGCAGGGATGAGATGCTTCTGTTCCACTACGCTGTCCGCGTAGATTGCCTTCTGTTGTTGCGCCATGCTGCTGTACCCGTCGGTTCGCTCATTGTTATACAACAAAAGTATGCTTTTGCAGGCGATTGTCAACGTAACGCCAAGCAAACATGCCGGGAATGTGCCGAGAATGGCGATCGGCCCGCAGTTGATGTTACTCTCGCCGACACCACGAATCATGGCCGGCGATGCTGCCGGAAATCAGGAATATGCTGAAGCGCTCACGTCTTGCCCTCCTCACTACATACATTGCCCTGTGGCTGGGAGTGGCTTTGGCCGCGCAGGCGGGCGAACCGGAAGCCTATGCAGTCGAGTTTCAGGTAACGCTGGAGCCCGCGCGCCTGGGTGCGTCGGTTACGATAACCGTTGACCGGGGTGAGCTGCTGAAGCACATCAATTTCCAGAATCGCAACGCGTCCATCTCCGAGATCAAAGCCACTGGGTCCCTGCGGGAAAAGGATGGCCGGGTATTCTGGGATTTACCGAGCGGGCGCTCCACGCTGTCCTACTTCGTGCGCATCCCGCACGAGCGCAGCCCCGGCAAGTACGACGCCATCATCAACGGGGACTGGGCGATTTTCCGCGGCGACGACATCGTGCCGGCGATGCAGACCGGCGAGGCGAAGGGCGAGTACTCCGTCTCCACGCTGGCATTCGTGCTGCCCGAGGGCTGGAGCAGCGTGCAGACCGGTTGGCCCCGGGTACAGGACAATACGTTTCGCATCGACAATCCCGAGCGCCTGTTCGATCGACCCACCGGGTGGATGATCGCGGGCAAGATCGGCACGCGCAACACCGTTCGCAGTGGCACCTCCATCACCGTCGCCGCGCCCATGGGCCAGAACTACCAGCGCATGGACGCCCTGGTCTTCTTGCGCTTCGTGTGGCGGGAAATTGATAAGGCGTTCGTGACAACACCGGAGCGCTTGCTAGTGGTGGGCGCGGCCGACCCGATGTGGCGCGGCGGCCTGTCGGCGTCCAACTCGCTGTTCCTGCACGCCGACCGCCCGCTGGTCAGCGAGAATGGCACCAGTTCGCTGGTGCACGAACTGACCCACATGGTGACGCGCATTTCCGGCGTTGAGACTGCGACCTCCAACGATGACTGGATCGCCGAGGGGATCGCCGAGTTCTACTCGTTTGAACTCCTGTATCGCGCGCACGGAATTTCCAAATCGCGACGCAGCCGGATCATCAGGGACCTGGCCAGGTGGGGCGCGGATGTCGAGCACCTGCGCCAGGGCAGGTCGAGCGGCGCTATTACCGCGCGCGCCGTCGTGTTGCTGGACCAACTGGACCAGGAAATTCGCCAACGCAGCAAAGACAAGTACTCGATCGACGATGTAACGCGCCAGTTGATGACCCTACGCAAGGTGTCACTGGCCGACCTGAGGGAAGCGACCGAGAAGCTGATCGGCGACAAGATCGACACACTGGATTCACCGCTGCTGCGCTGAGGTTGCTGTGTCAGGGCCGACGTTTTTTACACCGGAGAGAAGTCTATGGAAATGCTCGCAGAGTGGCTACCGCGCATCGGCGCAATCCTGACCGTGATGATGGGGCTGGTGGGGTTTTTCAAGCCGCGCCTGATCACCGATGGACAGCAGATCGAACTGCGCAGCCCGATGGCGCTGTCGGAGGCGCGCGTCGTCTTCGGCGGCCTGCACCTCGGCAGCGGCAGCATGGCGCTGGCATTGCACGAACCGCTGATTTACATGACGCTCGGGGTAGCCTGGAGCTTCGGGCTGCTCGCGCGTTTCTATTCCATGGTGGCCGACAAAACGAGCCTGCAACACTCCCTGCCGGGCATTGTCGTCGATGCCGTGATGGCCGCGCTGCTGCTCAGTGGGATCGTGCTCTAGCGCTGCGCAAGACACAGTAATGCACCGCGCCGCAATTCACGGCACCAGTACCGCCGCACCGTTGAAGCGACCATGGCGCAAATCGTCCAGCGCCTCGTTGGCTTTTTCCAGCGGGTAGAGGTGCACCGTGGTCTCAACGGGTATCGCTGCCGCCAGGGGCAGGAATTCCTCGCCGTCCCTGCGCGTCAGGTTGGCGACGGAGCACACCTCCCGCTCTCCCCACAGGATGTCGTACGGAAACGACGGAATGTCGGACATGTGAATACCGGCACAGACCACTCGCCCGCCCTTGCGCACCGCACGCAACGCCTGTGGCACCAGCTCGCCGGCCGGCGCGAAGATGATGGCGCCGTCCAGCAGCACAGGCGCGAACTGCCCGGAGTCCCCCGCCCAGCAGGCGCCCAGTTGGCGCGCGAAGTCCTGTGCGTCGGTGTCGCCTTCGCGGGTGAAGGCGTACACCTTCTGCCCCCGGTGCCGCGCCACCTGTATCAGGATGTGGGCCGCCGCGCCGAAACCGTAGAGGCCTATCGTTTCACAGGACTCCAGCAACCGATAGGCGCGATAGCCGATCAGGCCCGCACACAGCAGCGGCGCCGCCTGTTGGTCGCTGTATTGTGCGGGAATCGCAAAGCAGTAGGCCGCGGCGGCGACGGTGTACTCGGCAAAGCCTCCGTTGATCTGGTACCCGGTATAGCGCGCCTCGTCACAGAGGTTTTCCCGGCCGTGGGTGCAGTACCCGCAGTGGCCGCAACTGCCGCCCAGCCACGGCACGCCCACGCGCTGGCCGGCAGTGAATTGCGTAACGCCATCCCCGAGGCCGGCAATTTCGCCGATGATCTGGTGGCCGGGTATCAGCGGCAGGTTGGGATGCGTGAGATCGCCATCGAGCACATGCAAATCGGTGCGGCAGATGCCGCAGGCTGTCACGCGCAATAACACCTCGCCTGCGCGCGGCACCGGTATCGCGACCTCGCGGAGGTGCAATGCACCGCGCTGTTCCTCAAGCACCATCGCTCGCATGGTTTACCTCAGCGTTGTTGATCCGTATCTGCACTGGCGCAGCCACCTGCCATCAGCGCGATTGTGTTGCCGCAATCGTAATGCCTCGAAGGCGTGCTGCACAGGGAATCATCGGGAACTATCCGGAACTATCGGTACTTTGCAGCTTGCAAGGCCCGATGAGCTACACAACCTGCGACCGCAGGGATAGACTGCGAAACCGCTGGAGGCTTTAGCGCAGACACAAGGGGATGGGGGCGTGGCGTACGATTTAACGGGCAAGATCAAGCTGATCCAGGACGCGCAGACGTTCGGGAGCGGTTTCACCAAGCGGGAAATGGTCGTCACCGTGGAGGACGGAAAGTACCCGCAGGACATCAACGTTGAATTTGTGCAGGACAAGATCAACCTGCTCGATAACCTGCAGGTGGGACAGCAGGTCACGGTGACCTTCGATCTTCGCGGGCGGGAGTACAACGGACGGTATTTCAATAACCTGCAGGGGTGGAAAATCGTTGCCGCTAGCAATGAGAATGCCTTTGCGCCGGACGACTACTCCTCCGCACACCCGGTGAACGACCCACCAGACTACATCGACGACGATATTCCGTTCTAGGGCTTGCAACGCGCGCAGGCGAAAGACATAAAGGGGCAGGTTATCCGTTTCGTACATCATCATTGCAATCCATGCTTCAGGGCACTGCATGCGCTGTGGCTCGTTGGCCTTTTGCTGCTGCCGCTGCCAGCGCCCGCGCAAGAGACGCAGGCGACGCTCGAGGGACTGCTGCAGCAACTCGCCACGCGGGGTGAGGTGTACATCGCCGGGGAGACGGTATACGACCTGCCGGTAACCCAGCAGATCTACGCAGAAAACGCCTACACGCCAGCGTGGACCAATCCGGTAGCGCTGCAGGAACTGTCCGCCGCGATAGGCGAGGCCGAGCGCGAGGGCATGAATCCCGGCGACTACCATCAACCCGCAGTACAGGGGCTGCTCGACGGGTCTCTCACCCTCGATAACGCATCGCGCGACCTGCTGCTGACCGACAGCCTGCTGCGACTGACCTACCACTACGCCTTTGGCAAGGTCGATCCCAAGACCTACGTTGCGACCTGGAATTTCGACCGCACGTTGCCGCAGGTGGACCCGGTGCAATGGACCCTCGGCATGATCAGCAATGGTGGCATCACTGCCGCGCTCGAGCGCCTCAAGCCCACCGGCCCCATGTACGCACTTTTGGTGCACGCGTTGACCCAATACCGGGCAATCGACGCGGGAGGGGGATGGGGGACGATTGATCCGGGCCCCACGCTGCGGCTCGGCGATACCGGACCCAGGGTTGCGCAAATGCGCCAGCGCCTGCAAGCGGAGGGCGATCTGGCTGAGGACAACTACCCGAATCCCGAGCTGTTTGACGACACGCTGATGCAGGCGACGATACGCTTCCAGCGCCGCCATCACCTGGACGCGGACGGCATCGTCGGCAAGCAGACCTGGGCGGCCATGAATGTGCCGGTGGCACAGCGCATCGGCCAGATTCGTGTCAACCTGGAGCGCGCGCGCGTGCTGCAGGATATGCCGGCCACGGCCGTGGTGGTCGATATCGCGGGATTTGAAGTCTCGCTCTACCGGAACGGGGAGCGCCTGCTGCGCAGCCGGGCGCAGGTCGGACGCCCCTACCGCAGCACGCCGACGTTTCGCGACGAGATCACCTACATCGTGTTCAACCCGACGTGGACAGTACCGCCAAGCATCCTCAAACACGACACGCTGCCCGAGATAAAACGCGATCCCGGCTATCTACGGAGGAAGAACATGCAGGTCCTCACCCGGGATGGCACGGTGGTCAATCCCGCCAGCGTGAACTGGCAGCTGTATCCGGGCCGCGGCTTCCCCTACACCTTGCGCCAGCAGCCGGGACCGACTAACTCGCTGGGCAGGCTCAAGATCATGTTTCCCAATGAACACATGGTGTACCTGCACGACACGCCGAGCAGGGATTTGTTCAGCCGCAGTGAGCGCACGTTCAGCTCAGGCTGCATACGCGTGGAAGAGGTACTGGAACTGGCCCAGTTCTTGCTGGATGATCCCGCATGGGACCAGGCGGCGATCGCCAACGTTATCGCAGCGGGCGAAACCAGGCGGGTCTCCCTGCGCCAGCCGATACCGATTTACCTGGTGTATTGGACGGTGGAGGTGCAGGAGGACGGGGCGGTGCATTTCAAGCGCGATCCCTACCTGCGCGACGACGCGATGATCGACGTGCTGGCGCGCCCGCTGAAGCCCGATCCCGCCCGCATGGCGCAGTACCAGACCGGTGTCTGATGCACGTGAGTGCAAGGTAGGGTTCAAGGTTGGGTGCAAAGGTGTATACCCGCGCAGCCAGTCTCGTTAGAATCAAGGCTCGACAGGGGCGTATCCTCGCCTGAACTTTCATGTGTTGACGTGGCCGGGCCTATCCGGCGCGCACGGGAGAACGCTGTGAAAAAGACCTCTAAACAAAGCATTATTGCCCTTTTCGCGGGGCTCATGGCAGCCGGCTCGGTGCAGGCTGAAGGCACGGTAAACGTCTACAACTGGAGCGACTACATCGGCGACGATGTGGTTGCGAAGTTCGAAAAGGAATCCGGCATCAAGGTGGTTTACGATGTCTTCGATTCCAACGAAGTGCTGGAAGGGAAGCTGCTGGCCGGCCGCACCGGCTACGATATCGTGGTGCCCACCAGTGAATTCATGGGCCGGCAGATCAAGGCCGGCGTCTTCCAGCCGCTGCAGAAAGACAAGCTCAGCAACTACGGGCAACTCGATCCCGCACTGATGAAGACCATTGCGATCATGGACCCGGGCAACAACTACGGTGTGCCCTACATGTGGGGCACAACCGGCATCGGCATGGTCAAGGAAAAGGTTATTGCCGCACTGGGGCCGGACGCACCGCTGGATTCCTGGGAGTTGGTACTCAACCCCGACAACCTGGCCAAGCTGAATAAATGCGGGGTCGCCTTCCTCGACTCTCCCACAGAAATTTTTGCCGCAGCGCTGCTCCACCTCGGCAAGGACCCCAATTCCACGGACGTGAAGGACTATCAGGGGGAGGCGAAGGCACTGCTGCAAAAACTGGCGCCCTCGGTCACCTATTTCCATTCTTCCAAATACATTGACGACCTGGCGGCCGGCGAAATCTGCGTGGCTATCGGCTGGTCCGGCGATATTGCCCAGGCCAAGGTAGATGCCGAGGAAGCGAAAAACGGTGTCGAGGTGACCTACTTTATTCCCAAGGAGGGCGCCCAGATGTTCTTCGACATACTGACCATCCCCAAGGACGCCGGCAATGTGGATGAAGCGCATGCCTTCATCAACTTCCTGATGCAGCCCGAGATCGCAGCGGAAAACACCAATTTTATCTGGTTCGCCAACCCGATACCGGCAGCTACACCGCTGATTGACGAAGAGATTACCGGCGACCCGTCGATCTACCCACCGCCGGAGGTGGTTGAGCGGCTCTACATCTCAACCATCAAGACGCCCAAGGTGGACAGGGCCATGAACCGGGCCTGGACGGAAATCAAAACAAACCAGTAGGCGCGCACTGCAGCCGATTCCACCCAGCGACCTGGAGGCCGTGCGTTGACTGAAACAACAGCAATCACCCTGAAAGGACCGACCAGTCGAGCGCCGTCCGAGGCCGCGGGGTATATCGAGCTGGTCGGTGTCAGTAAAAGCTTCGACGGCATACTCGCGGTCAACAACGTCGATCTCACCATTCGCAAAGGCGAGTTGTTCGCGCTGCTCGGCGCCTCCGGTTGTGGTAAATCCACCCTGCTGCGCATGCTCTCCGGGTTCGAGCAGCCCACCACGGGGGATATCCTGCTCGAGGGCCGCAGCCTCACCGGGCTGCCGGCCAACCAACGCCCGTTCAATATGATGTTCCAGTCCTACGCGCTGTTCCCGCACATGACCGTGGCGCAAAACCTGGCTTTTGGCCTGAAGCAGGAAGGCAAGGGCAAACGCGAAGTAGAGACCCGGGTTGCGGAAATGCTGGAACGCGTGCAGATGACCGCCTACTACAAGCGCAAACCACACCAGTTATCCGGCGGACAACAGCAGCGCATCGCGCTGGCGCGCTGCCTGATCAAACGCCCCAAACTGCTGCTGCTCGACGAGCCCATGGGGGCCCTGGACAAAAAATTGCGCACCCGCATGCAACTGGAGGTTGCCAATATCCTCGAATCCGTCGGCGTCACCTGCGTGATGGTCACGCACGACCAGGAAGAGGCGATGACCATGGCCAATCGCATCGCCATCATGGACGGCGGCCGCATCCTGCAGGTGGGCACGCCGGACGAAATTTACGAGCAGCCCAACTGCCGCTACACGGCGGAATTCATCGGCTCAGTGAACGTCTTTGACGGCGTGATCGTCGACGATGAAGTCAACTACGTGAATATCGCCAGTCCCCAGGCGCGCAATACGCTGCACATCGGCCACGGCATCAGCGGCTTCGCCGGACAGCCGGTCAGCGTCGCGGTGCGCCCGGAAAAAATACAGATCAGCCTGGAACGCCCCGCGCAACCGTTCAACTGCGAGGCGGGCGAAGTGGACGATATCGCCTACCTCGGTTCGCACTCGGTCTACCATGTGAAGCTGGAAAGCGGCATGGATGTCTCGGTCACCGCGATGAACGACGAGCGCTGGGCCGGTGAACGCCTCACCTGGCACGACAAGGTCTGGGTCTACTGGGACGAGCACTCGGCGGTGGTGCTGACATCGTGAGTCCGGCGCGCCGCAAGATAGCGTGGCGCCTGCCGGGCCAGTACTTGCTGGTGGTGATCCCACCCTATATCTGGCTGCTGTTGTTTTTTGTCATCCCGTTCGCGATCGTATTCAAGATCTCGCTGGCGGAATCGGCGATCGCCCAACCGCCGTACACCGCATTTTACGAGTACGTGGAGGATGTGCTGACGTTCCGGGTCAGTTTCGCCAACTACCTGTTCCTGCTGACGGATTCCCTGTACTTCGACGCCTACGTCAGCTCCCTGCGCATTGCCGCGATCTCCACGCTGATCTGCCTGGTGGTCGGCTATCCGATCGCCTACGGCATCGCGCGCACGCAAGGCCCGCTGCAGAGCCTGCTGCTGATGCTGGTGATCCTGCCGTCGTGGACCAGTTTCCTGGTTCGCATCTATGCGTGGATGGGCCTGCTCCGCAACAACGGCATCATCAATAGCGTGTTGATGTCGCTCGGCGTGGTGGATGAACCGATCCGCATGATGAACACCGAATTCGCGGTCTACATCGGCATCGTCTACACCTACCTGCCCTTCCTGATCCTGCCGCTGTACGCCAACCTGGTGAAGCTGGACAACCGGCTGCTGGAGGCCGCCACCGATCTCGGCGCCGGCCCGGTGTCCCGTTTCCTGCGCATCACCCTGCCGCTGTCCATGGGCGGCGTGATCGCCGGTTGCATGCTGGTGTTCATCCCGGTGGTGGGTGAATTCGTGATACCGGAGCTGCTGGGCGGGTCTGAAACGCTGATGATCGGCAAGGTCCTGTGGGGCGAATTCTTCAATAATCGCGACTGGCCGGTGGCCTCGGCCGTGGCGACAGTGATGCTGGTGTTACTGCTGATTCCGATCACGCTCTTTCACCGCTACCAGTTCCGCGAAATGGAGGCCAACGACTGATGTCTGCGGCACCCGGCATACCGCGATTCTCCAAGATCTGTTTGCTGATCGGCTTCTTCTTTTTGTACGCGCCGATGGTCGTGTTGATCGTCTACTCATTCAATGACTCCGACAGGGTCAATATCTGGGGGGGATTTTCCAACCGCTGGTACGGTGAACTGTTTCGCGACGAGGCCATGATGTCGGCCCTCTGGATGAGCCTGCGGCTGGCCTTTGCGTCGGCCACCGCATCGGTGGTGCTCGGAATGCTGGCGGCGCTGGTGCTGACGCGGGTGCGCAATTTCCGTTCGAAAACACTGTTCGGCGGCATGGTGACGGCGCCGCTGGTGATGCCCGACGTCATCATTGGCCTGTCACTGCTGCTGCTGTTCGTGGGCATGGCCAACACGTTTGGCTGGCCGGCGCAGCGCGGCTTCCTTACGATCTGGATCGCCCATGTGACATTCTGCATGGCCTTTGTCACGGTTGTTCTCAGCTCGCGCCTGCGGGAGCTGGACAAGTCGCTGGAAGAGGCCGCGATGGACCTTGGCGCCAGCCGGCTGGGTACATTCTTCTACATCACGCTGCCCATCATCGCCCCGGCGCTGGCCTCGGGTTGGCTGCTGGCATTTACGCTCTCGCTGGATGACCTGGTAATCGCGAGCTTCGTCGCCGGGCCGTCCTCCACGACGCTGCCGATGGTTGTGTTCTCCTCGGTGCGACTGGGGCTCAGCCCGCAGATTAACGCGCTGGCCGCCCTCCTCATCCTGGCCGTATCCGCCGCGGCCATGCTCGCCTACCTGTTGACGTTGCGCGACGAGCGCAGGCGGCATGAGCAGGCCTGATCCGCTTAGTACCATAATTCTAAAACTGATAAAAATTCGCAGGAGACCCCGCAATGAATCGAGCAGGCAAGTGGACCATACGCATTGCAATCGCGCTGGCCGTGGTCGGCGTGGTCGGTTACATCAATCGCGAGGCGATCGCGCTCAAGGTGGTGAGCGCCTACATGGACACGCGGCTCAAGGTCGGGCCATTCGAGGAAATCGCCTGGGCAACCGGGGCGGACCCGCAGGGCCGTGCGCCGGCTGACCGCCCGCCCAATATCATCCTGATCCTCGCCGACGACCTCGGCTGGAATGACCTGACCTACGCCGGTGGCGGCGTGGCCGGCGGCAGCGTGCCGACGCCCAACATCGATTCCATCGCCGCCGAAGGCGTGACCTTCACCAACGGCTATGCCGCCAACGGCACCTGCGCGCCATCGCGCGCCGCGATCATGTCGGGCCGCTACGGCACCCGCTTCGGCTTTGAGTTCACGCCCACCCCGCCCGGCATGATGCGCTTGGCCGCACTGGCGCCCACCCCGGCCAACCGCCTGCGCGAAATCATCTCTTATCCGGGTGCCGAATCCGTGGATTTCGCGGACATGGGTATGCCGACGTCCGAAATCACCATTGCCGAACTGCTGGCCGGCCAGGGCTACCACACCGCCCACATCGGCAAATGGCACATCGGCACCACCAACGGCATGGCGCCGCTCGACCAGGGCTTCGATGAAAGCCTGCTGATGGAAAGCGGTCTCTACTTGCCAGTGAACGACCCGGATGTCGTCAACTCGCGGCAGGACTTCGACCCGATCGACCGCTTTCTATGGGCGGCCATGCGCTTTGCCTCCTCATGGAATGGCGGCGAACCGTTCTCACCCGACCGCTACCTCACCGACTACTACACCGAGCAGGCGGTCAGGATGATCGACGCCAACAAGGACCGTCCGTTCTTCCTCTACCTCGCGCACTGGGCGCCGCACACACCGCTGCAGGCCACGCGCGAGGATTACGAGGCCCTGTCGCATATCGACGACCACCGCGAGCGCGTCTACGCCGCAATGATCCGCAGCCTCGACCGGGGCGTCGGCCAGGTGCTGGAAGCGCTGAAGCGCAATGACCTGGAGGACAACACGCTGGTGCTGTTCACGTCCGACAACGGCGGCGCGGGCTACATCGGGCTGCCCGAGGTGAACAAGCCATTTCGCGGCTGGAAGATGACCTCGTTCGAGGGTGGCATCCACGTGCCGTTCTTCGCCAAGTGGCCGGCGCGCATCGTGCCCGGCACGGTAAATCACAGTCCCGTACACCATTTCGACCTGTACGCCACCGCCGCCGCAGCCGGTGGCGCGCCCCTGCCCACCGACCGCGTCGTGGATGGCATCGACCTGCTGCCGTACGTCCTCGGCGTCACCGAGGGCGCGCCGCACCAGGCGCTGTTCTGGCGCAGCGGCGCGTCGCAATCTGCCTTGGTGGATGGCTGGAAACTCAATGTCAGCGAGCCGCCGGGACGCGCGTGGTTGTTCAATCTCAGCCAGGACCCCAACGAGCAAAACGACCTCTCCGCCGAGCGCCCGGACAAACTGGCGGCGTTGCAGGCCGCGTTGGCCGCGCACAATGCCGAGCAGGCACCGCCCGCCTGGCCACGGGCGGTCTCCGTGCCGATCAACCTCGACAAGGACCTGAGCCTGCCCGACGCGCCGGATGATGAGTACATCTATTGGTCGAACTAACGGGGCGGGACGCCGGTGACGTCCCCCGCCCTATGCTGGCTGTCATCTATCTATTTGGATTCGTGAGGCAAAGGAGCGCGCTGTGGTTCTTGAAGTAGCCATCCTGGATATCAAACCGGGCATGCGGCAGGACTTCGAACTCGCCTTTGCGCGCGCCCAGGACATCATCTCCAGCATGCCCGGCTATATCGCTCACGAGCTACAGCACTGCGTAGAAAACGCAAACCGCTACCTGTTGTTGGTGAACTGGGAGACGCTGGAGGATCACACCGTGGGCTTTCGAGGATCGGAACAGTACCAGGAATGGCGCGCTTTGCTGCACCACTTCTACGATCCTTTCCCGGAGGTGCAACACTATGAGCCTGTGTTTAACGGTGCGGATGCCGGATAAGCAGTCAACTCATAGCAAGTTTGCTATTCACTTATTTTTGCCCTGGTGATCCTGCCTGCTTTTTGAACGCCTGGAAGCGATCAGCATGGCCCTCGCCCGCATGCCACATTTCCAGGGAAGACCAATCGATTGGATGCGAGCGGGCGACGTCTTTCGCCTGTTCCAAACACTGTGCATCCTGATACTGATAATAGTTGAGGAGCCTGTCCTTGACGCAGTCTGTCGGGCTGAGGAGTTTTATGGTGCCCGCAGGCGTCGCCAGTTCCGCCACCTGGGACTCTGTTATCAGCTCGTGGCCCACCGCCAGTGGTGCGGACGGAAACTCCAGGACCCATTGGGAATCCTTATGCGCAAAATATCGCGTTGATCCCCTGGGCGTGAACCCGATGATAGCCAGGGCTGCCGCAATAGCTTTTCTGCGCGCGTACGTCAGGTCGATAAAGTCCAAGTCGAACGATGCAAACCGTTCGTTGGTGTAGACGCACACGCACGACCCCCCGACCAGCACCACGTGGATGCCAGCGGCTGCCAGAGTCTCGACGACCACGGCCGCCATTTCAGCGCGACTGAGTCGACTGATTTCCATCACAGTGGTTTGCCACTGCGCCGCGGACGCCTGCGATTGTGTTGTAAATCTTCCTGCAGGTCTGGCGGACAGAAACTGAGCGCCTTCAACAGCAGGTTCTGTACGTCGTCTGAGAATGCATAGCGCTTGTTGAAGCTATAGACCCTGGTCTGGCCCGATTTCTCTGACATCAGCAAGCCATCCCGTTCCATACGGGAGAGTTGACTCTGGCAGGTGGAGACACGCATGTCCCAGAAATCCGAGATTTCTTTGGCATAACCCTTGTTGCGGGCGGCCAGAAACATGAGTACGCGTTCAGCGCCCTCGCTTCCCAGTACGGCTTCCAGCATGATTGGCTCCCGTTGCATTACTACCGAACATCTCGGTTATATTACCGACATGTTCGGTATCTTGAAGGGGTTCGGACATGCATGCAAGTAATACACCCCAACAGAAACCAAGAAAAATTCTATCAAGTGCATATTAACAATCAATTTTAACTATTGATTCTCCGCCGCCATACTAAACGTCAAGGGATAGCGCGACAGGGGAGATACGAACATGACTGAACTCAAGACAGCGACATTTGCCTGCATCCACTTCGCGGTGGCGTTCAGTGTCGGCTGGATGGTGACGGGCAGCCCGGTGATTGGCGGCGTACTGGCCGTGATCGAGCCGCTGGTCAATACCGTCGCGTTCTATCTGCACGAACGTGTTTGGCAGAGGGTCTGCATTAACAGGGAAGCTGCCGCTGCCCGGCATGGCCCGGTTTGCACTGCCATTGCCTGATCGAGCGCGCTACCTCTCGCTTGCCTTGAGGCGCGATTTGATACGACTGAGCGCCACCGGCGTGACACGGACATAGCTGGCAATATCACGCTGGCGAATGACGGTGGCGAGCGCCG
>JADJAL010000029.1 GCA_016704305.1 Haliea sp.
TGTTGCCGGATCGGTCACTTCCTATATCGGATGACCCTGCTTTCGGGGGTATCGGGATATACGTGCTTCATATTCACGTAATAGGTTTTATTCAGCGCCAATACGCACCTGTATTTTTCGTTTCCCGGAATTTGGGTATACGCAACAGAATAGAGGAATGAGACGTTATCCCGGTGACACCTTGTAGGCCGCAAGCGAGCGCCGTTAGGCGTGTCTGATATCCAGACGTTGGTATTTGGGGATACCGCGCCGGTAGGCGTTTCCGTACGAGAAGACTTCGGCTTTTGTGCTGTCGCCATTGGTGGTGATCGCGGATACCAATACCTTTCCTTGGGGATCGTAAGTGTTTCCTGCAATACTGAGCCGCTCCATTTGTTGGCCGGGATGTCAAAGGCACATTCGATTTGTGCGTCACTAACACAGCCAGGCGGTGGTTGTGAAGTCACGCACGCACCATCTGGTGGGGTAGCAGGAAGCCATGTCGGGCCAGGCTCCCAGCAGGTCGGGGCTGAAGTAGCGACAAAGGCGTTGGTTTGTTGGTAAGACCCTATGGTACCGTCGGGACACGTTTGCGTCCGTGTCTGCGTGGCAGGACGATCACCGCAAGTCGGAATGCCCGTACCGAGCGTGACAACTGGGGCTGCCTCCGAAGTGAATGAACTACTGTACCCGTCTTTCCATCGTCAATGCCACTTCTTTTGTGCCGTCAACTCCACGGTCAACTTTTATACCTGTAATAACCCCAACCTCCTGTTCCTGGGGCGTTTCCTCACCGACAATAACGAGCTCCAGAGCACCTGCCGTCTGTACCCCGAGAATGGCTGCAATTGCGGCCGCTACTGTTACTTTCTTCATTCGATACGCCCCTAAGTTAGTTTATACACGGAGACACGCTCCCGACAAGATAGTCCCGACCGCTCTGTCTCTATCTCCAGCTTGCCGTCGGATAACGACTAGCAGCCCACACCTGAGTACGTTTGAAAGATAACAATGAGTAATGGTGATTTCAGCACAAAATAGTCAGGAAAAGTAACATAACTCTGTTTTGAGCACTTCTTGTGGAACCACCAGGCCTGCATAAGCCAGGTGTCTTTCAATTCCAAGGGTTTGTCAACCACATTAAGCAGAAGTTCCCAGTCCCTGGAATTTTCAATAAAGAGCGCCCTGAGGGCGCCCTTTCCTATTACAGATTGCACCTTCCCGATGGATCAGTCGCCGGAGCCAATAAGGCTTGTCACCTTGTGGACTGATTCGGCGGCGTAGTTGGAAAGAGCACTGCTACCTTCAAGGGTGTTCTCATAGGTGAACACAGCAAACCCTGTTAACCGGCAACCGCTGAAAGGTGCTTCCGTCATCGGCGGTCAATACACGGGTACTATCCAGCGGGCCGCCATTCAGCTCGGCGCCGGAGAATCCAGCAATACCCAACCTGACTCGTACCCGGGTTAAAGCCATAACGGATATCGGCGTTAGCATTAAGCGCAGACTCCTCACCAAAGCTGATCACGCTGACTTCGCTACAAATATTCAAGTCTGGCGACTTAGGAATCTCGGGTTGCGGAGAAAACTCCGGCCCTTCGGGGTCTGGTGTGGTAACAGCCTCTTCACGATCCCACTGAGTGATCGCGACAGGCTCACAAGCCGTGGTACCGTTCCAACGATTACTAAAGGGCGGCTGAGCCGAGCTACCTTGGACGTAGAACTTCTTGGTGGGCATGGTGATTACCCAATCGGTCAGAGCGTTGATTTTCTCCTCAATGACATAGTCGTTCTTCACGGCTGTTGTCATAAACAATGCACTAAATCATCTTGCTCGGAAGAAAAATCGTAATCAGTTGCATCGGCTCCGTTGAACACGGTTATCGAATTGCTCCCCTCTCGAAAAGTCCGGTTTGTTACTACCCGGGCCGTTTTATGTAGTTCACCTTGGTCGAGTCGGGCTTCGCGAAATCGTCGACCGCGACAGCGTCGTAGCCTGAGGCGGTGCCATTGTTTACGTTAATCACCACCCAGGGCCGTACAGGCCGCCGCCCTGCGCCAGGTCGTTAGTAGCTCAGCTGCGCCATCGGTTTGTTCCCAAACGCCCACCGGGTTTAACCTGTTCCAGGCTGCAACCAGAGCGCCACAGTTTGCAGGTACGCCATTCGCCCCATGCACTGCAGCTGCGCCCAAGCCGGATGCAGGATCAAGCTGCCCCATTTCGATCACCTCGACGTACCCCTGGAGGGTTCGCGCAGGGGTCCTGTTGGTATCAGTAGTCCTAAACGCGAAGGGGACAAACGGCTGCGTACGCCGTATCTTGCCATCTACAGTTTCCGTTGTACCAGCGAATTGCCCCACGTTCGCGCCACCCGACGTGCCCAGCGCAGGCACGGTACAGGAGTTATCGACAGTAACGATTGCAGCGCCCGTAGCACCGGTGTTCGGGTTCGAGGTAATTGCACCGGCCCACACATCTTCAGGAGACAGGTACAGGTTGAAGTCGAGAACCTCCTGACTGTTTAGAGCATCTACAAAACGAATCTTGACCGCCTTCGTTAAGCTGGACGTGTTCACGATGTGAATGTATGTATCGTTCCCGTTGGCCGCCGAGTAAAAAGGATAAACCAACGCCTCACCAGTGCCCTGGCCGTTGATGTGCATCTCCCCAAACGCAGCAGTACCACCGACAAGTAACGCCGAGGCCACAGCAAGTGACATTGTTTGTTTCTTCATTTGTTACTCTAGTTTATAATGGTCTAACAGGTTATTTAGATTAAACTGGCAAAATAAGGGTTGACCCCACTAGCCTTCCCAATTTAACAGCTTTCACGCCACATGCCTTACACACCGAATCTGCCTCCATGTGTGGCAAGGCTTGACTCCGAGAGCACATTATCACACAGTTTTTCCACGTACAACAACCAAACCTAAGAACAAAGTGTGAAATTTACCGCCCTTTTCTACCCAAAATGGGCCTGAACCAATACTGTTGAAGCCGCAACGCGCAAACGCAACCATAAACAAGCGAATCACCGATATTAACTGTCATAAATATACCAGACGCCCGCAACCTCAATCCACACTTCTTCAAAAAAACGTGTATTTTCCACCCTCGGGCGAATCATCTCGTATCTGACCGAGCTCTTGACATCGCACCGTTCCGGCTCACAGGCCACAGTTTCTACCTTGGCCTCCTTCCAATTGACCACGCCAGCGTACTTGGAACCATATCTCTGCATCGAGCTGGCCTCGCGCAAGGCAGAGCAAGATATGAAATGCCTTTTCAAAGTCCCCACCCATCTAATGCGTCCATTCGCCTGCGCACGGGCAGCCACCGCTTTCTCCGGCGGCTGAGGTAAATTCAGAGAGGCGCAGCTCGCGACCGAGATAGCAAAAATCATGCCAAAAATGGCCACACTGCTTGAACGCGTATCCTTTGAACTACGTTTTTCTATCATATCGCTTATATCCCTTATTTCCCTCATGTTCTGCTAACGCGCGAACCGATCCACTGACCGCATGAAACTCGGGACCGCATTCTTCACACGAGCCAAGCACTATTCAATGAGTAGGGCGAGGTCACACCGATCTTCTCTAAATCGCAAAGGCCCAAAGTGCTGTCCAAATTTTTCAACAGCGGGTGTCATTTCGCACTGGGTGCTGCGGTAGCGGCCTCCTTCCTAAAAAAAAATGTAGCCCCTGATTCGTCGATCAACTCGAGACCGCGCATCCCTGACCTCATCTCCTGGCTCACATTGCGCAGGTCCGAATCGTTGTACACCACCCGGGGCGTTATAACGACCAGAAGTTCTGTGCGGGTACTCTTTTGGGCCTTGGTTCCGAACAGCGCGCCTATAACAGGCAGATCATGCAGGAAGGGTATCCCGGAACTGCCCTCGCTCTTATTCTCGCGGATCAAACCACCCAGCACCACGGACTCGGATGATCTGACGGCAATTCGGCTGGTGATCTTCCGTTCAAGGAATGTCGGGTTACCACCACCCACACTGCTTTCCGGCCCTATATCGGTAACCGATTGCTCGACGTCCATGGTGACCATGGCGCCGGCATTTACAGGGGGGTGTGACATCCAATTTCACACCTGTGTCCCTGTAGGTAATTGAAGTTATGGTATTCCCACCGTCTGTTGTGGTGCTGCCCGTCTCTATGGGAACCTGATCCCCTACCTGAATAGCAGCAGTCTGGTTATCCAACACCATTAACGATGGCGAGGAGATGACATTCAACAGGTCATTTCTAGCTAAAGCGTTCAGTACGGCATTGATATCACCAGTACTATCGATCACGGAATAAGAAAAGCCGGGCACAATAGGGGCAATTCCAAGTCCATCAACTAACTGTCCGATGCCAGTGTAGCCATCGCCTAGATCTTTATCCAAGGACCATTCTAATCCGTACTGCATATCATCGGTAAGCGTTACCTCGATAATGCTAGCTTCTATGATGACTTGGGTTGGCGCAAGATCCAAGCGCTGCAGAGCAGATTCAATCTTTCTATACTCCTTGCCGGTGGCGTAGATCAGAAGCGCATTGTTTTGGTCATCTGCTACCACACGCACATCACCTATGACTACGCTGGTACTAGTGCGGGTCGCTGCTGCTGCCGCACCTGGGGCCCCGCCTCCTCGTGGCGAAGGAAGAGATTTTCTCCGGATTGAGGCCCGGCGCGACACCCGATTTGCCTGACGAACCGGTGTCAGCCCCGGCAGATCCCGTAAAAATACTGCTGAGCAGACCCGCCAAATGGGCGGCATCCGTATTCTGGATAGGGTACACATAAAGGCGCTGTTCCAAATTCATCAGTGTCGCATCGAGGCGTTCAATCCAGAGTTTGATGCGTTCCAGATAGTGTGCTCGCGGCGCCACCACCATAATGCTATTGATCCGTTCAACCGGAATGATGCGGACCGAACTGCCGATACCTTCCCCCTCGCCGGCAACATCGTTACCCAGCAGGCTGGAGAGTGCCGTTGCGGCTTCCTCTAAGGGAACGTTCTCAATCGGGAAAACTCCAACCGACATGCCTTCAAGTAGATCTACGTCAAAGGTCGTAATAATCTGCTGCCAACCTTCCAGTTGCGCCTGCGAACCGGCCAGCATAAGCAAATTGCGCAAGTCATCGATGCGCAGGAAGGCGGCGTCATCTGCTACTGGTCGCAAAATTTCGGCCATGTTTGTGGCGCTGATGTACTGCAGTGGCACGATAATGGTGCTGTAACCCACCACGCCCGCGGTGGTGGCCGCGACACTGGGCTTAAGTTTGTTCATCTGTCCAGACGCGCTGATAAAAAAACGTCCATCCTTGTCCCGAATCATCAGCGCATTGTTCGCCTGCAAGAGGGATTCCAGAATTCCCAATAATTCGTCCCGGGGCACAGGGGTGCGCGTGCGCAGGGTTACCTCGCCGCCAATCGGATGTTCGACGACGTAGTCCAACTCCAGAATGTCGCCCATTATGGCGTGCACCACCTCGACCAGGGGCGCCTGTTCGAAATTGAGACTGACCGCATCGCCATAGAACCGCACCGGGGTCTGCGGTGCCGGTGTTCCGATCACCTCATCTGTACCGCGATAAAGCGTGGGCTCACTCGGGACGACGGATATCCTCGCAGCCTGGTTCGGTACAGGACCTGAGTAGCCTCGGTGAGCCTCAGTGGATCAGTGCGGCCGGCGCACCGCCCACCGTCAGTACCTCTCCCATTGACCCGCCGGGCCACCCGCCGATTCAGAATCGGGAGGCTGCTGTTCAGTGTGGTACAACCCGCAACCAGCAACAATGTCACCATCGTCAAAGCGAAAGCTCAAAAAATATCGCAACTTTATTCGTCTCTATTGTCATGTATTTTTGTCACGTCCCCTTGCGGTTCCGCCGTATCTTCTGTTGCAGGATTTGGTATCGCTTTATCCTCTTTACCCTGAAATAGAGTCGCAGGTATTGCGTGCTTGAGAATCAGCGCTCGTTTTTCCCCGCCACTTTGGAACGTCGCTTCATTCTGATTAACATGAGTGAATTCCCAGTCTTCTACTGCGTCGCCCGGCCGCAACCGCCGCCGCTCTCCCCTGTAGGAAATAATCACCCCTGGCGACTGCTCCGCTCCGGTGTAGACGCCAATTATCTCCACCTCATTGATAGCAGCGCTCGCGCGCGATTCCGTCAGTACGACGCTTTCAACGGGTTCGGCTGGCGTGTAAGCTTGGCGACCCTGCCAGAATATAGGCCTAGACGCCAAGTCCCGAGCCGATTCCGAATCAAGGCCCATATCATATCTTATTTCGCCGACCTGCAGTGAAGACTCCGCAGGAAGAAGCGCATCCGGATCAGACATCAGCAACAAGCCTACTCCGCTCCACACGATCTGGAGCAGCACCAAAGCGGTTATTACCTGTGCCACTGTCCACAGATAGCTTTCCGTGCCAGTTTTCACCCGAGGTAACCCCCGAAGCCTGCGATGCTGACGCCACGATAGGGCATCAATCCTGCAACCTTAAAGAGAACAATTGCAATCGCACTGTCAGTTTGCGCGGGTCACCCTCCACTTCTTCCTCGGGTTGGCCGAGGCGTCCACGAAGCGGTCTGCGAGCGCGGTCGGGGCTGACCTTGAGTGCCCCTACGAAGACCAGTGGTCGCACCGATACGAGATTGGATAAAGCCTCTTCCAACGCATCAATGTTGCCTTGTGCCGTAATGTCCAGACCCAATCGATCGAACCCCTCGGAACTGCGCTGGGGCAAAATCTGGCTTCAGGAGACCGAAAGACCGGCTGCCGTCATAATTTCCCGCACATTCTGCTGCATGGTGGCCGCACTGGTTGCGCTGTCTTGGTCAGCCGCGTAGGCAAGCATTGTCAGGCTGCTGTTGGCCAGACCACTGGCAATCTCCAAACGATCGGCACTTTCCACTATACCCAACAAGCGTGATGTTTTTGGTTCAATGGTCTCTATCTCATCGGCAAAGCTTTGGCGAAGAAACCAAAAGTGTAGCACCCAGTACGCTACCACCAAGAATAGAATTCCGAGCGTGCAGCCAACAACGATGGTGGACCTGTCGGCCATTATTTTCATTCGCTGCCGTCCCCACTGGCCAGCGTAAGATTCAGGACAAAGCGCTCCCTTCCCGGGGCGACACTCCTGATGGCGACAGGCGCCTCAACCAGGACATAGGCGGAGTTATCCAAGAGCTGCTGCATGACGGCCGATGCGTCACTGGATTCTCCTTCAATTTTGATGTTCATACCCTGCATCTCGAACATCCCGAGCCAGGTGTCATCTCCCAATAGCGCCGTTAACCTTACCAATTCCTTATAGGGCGATGGATGCTCCGCAAGCAGGCTATTAACGGCGGTGATTATGGCCTTCGAAGAGGCCAGGGCGGTGCGCAATTCGACTGCGTCCTTTGCCGACCGTTCCACACGCTCCTGCGTATCGCGCACTTTCTGCAACTGCAGATATTTCGCTCCCGCAGCCAGCGCAAACAGCAGCATACCCGCCAGCAGACAGTAGGCAACAATGGCCACCATGCGGCCCAAGCGACGACGGTTCCTTTGCTGCCGAGGGGCCTCGCCAAAACCGGTCACCAACACCATCCGATCTTCAGACTGCGCCCAAACCTCAAAAGTACCCACATCTTGATCGCTTATCCGATCGGCAATATAAGCCATAACGGCACTTTTCGAACTGATGACCAAATGCACCAGAAACCCATCGTCCTGCCGGTTGGCGATCGACCAGCCACAACAGGTATCAGTTTTCGGAAAGGGGCTGCTAGAAGCCACTTCCAGAGCCAACATTGATTCAAGATCGCCTTCCGCCGCCGCAGGAACCCGCAATGTTTTCGACAAGACCAGACGGTCCGGCAAAACTGCGGCCTGGGCCATATCCCGACCCGGCGCTATAGGCGCTTCAACCGTTTCCCAGCCCAGGTACCGCGCCTCGCCGTCAGAGTAATGGGCCAGCACGACCTCATCAACGGCTTCCAGCACCACCGAGTTATCGCCCCACAAGAAATCCCGCCACCCGGCGCGGAAATACAGCAATGCGCGGCGCATATCAAAGCCAAACAGACTCCAGGGCTGGCTAGTTTCCAGCATGGATACCCTCCCCCTCCACGGATGCTCCCACACCCCCGTGCGGTATCACCCTAACCGCTTCGGAGCGAAAAAAACGCCAAGGGAGGCCGTCAGCGCCAACCATCGCGAGGTCCACCCAGCGGCGACGATTAAAATTGGACCCGTCAACTTGCACGCGGGCATCGATGCGAAAGATTGGTAGTTCAGTGGCCTGCTGGAAACTCAGATCGATCCCCTCCGGCGCTAATTGGCCGCCCAAATGGTCATTATTGTTCATGCGAAATTGCACTAACTCCTGTGCCGCCGCTTCATCCAAGCCACCTAGGGCACGCAACACAGGCACAGGGGCGCCCAATTTACCCCCGCCTGCCCCCTTTGGCTGACGTAGACAGCATCCTGCACCGCTTCAAAAACCTGTCTGTCAATTCCCGATACCAACAGCAAATCCTCGATCGCCTCAAAGCGTCCATGACGAATGTTTGCAGCAGCCCCCTGATCATCAGCGGCCACGGCGTCAAGCCCACGCTCTGCAACAGACATTCCCTCCTGCTCCAACCCTGGTAGTGCGCCCTCTCCGAACGGGTCCACGGAACGCCACTCTACCACGTTGAGCGCGAGCACATTGGCCATCGTTTCGTCCAGGCCTTCAACGGTGGAAAACAAAAGAGTGAGCAGCCCTTCCGGTGCTGAATTAATATCAATCAGCCCGGACACTGGTGTGAATTCTACAGAGACATCGTATCCGCCCATCGTATAGACACGTCTATGCATCACGGGAGACGATAGTATTCCATCCTCGTCAGGCAGCATAAGATCTGCCAGCCCGAGTTGCATAGCCCCATCCGCCGCCGCCTCAACCTGCGCGCGAGTAGCATGCAACTGAGCCAGTTTCAAATCTATCCTGGCCTGCATGACCATACTCCCGACCAGTAGAGACATAGCAGCCAGAAACCAGACTAAAATTGCCAGCGCGACCCCACTCTGGGGAGGCGACCGCGGCTGCTTTGCCGCTCTTACGCCTGCCGCCGGGTCGATCATGACAACACCTCAACATCATTGAAGTTCAGCTCGCCCGAGTCCAGACGCAAAACCAACTCCGGCCAGTAACGTCCTTCGGACATGATTGTGATTCGCACAGCAACCGGATTGATCATAGAGCCGACCCAGTCTTCAACCCACTCACCGCCATAGACGTCGAGATACCCCAGATCAAACTCCTCCACGTTATCGAGGAGAACCCTGGGCTCCACCTCATCCCAATTCAACGCTGCAACCGACCTGTTGTAGGGATGCCATCTGAGCTCCAGTTTCTCGTCTATCAGGGACAGCTGCATCACGAAAGCTCCCCCCATACTGGCACCCGCCACCAACGGCGACACCCAAACCAGTTGCGTGCGATCACCCCAGAAATAGGTCCCCATATCTGCGAAATCTTCTGTGGTCTCGCCTACCCTGCCCTCGCGCATCACAGGCATGGCCGCGCCAATGGTATTGCGCAGAAATTGGCTCACCACCCGTATCTCGTCGACGCGGCCGGTTACTTCTTCTATGGCAGCCTGCGTATTCCCAAGTGTTCGCATTGCGGCGATCGTCGCCACCATGACCATCGACAAAAGCACCAAGGCGAGCATAACCTCGAGCAGAGTAAAGCCTCTGGCTCTTCTCAATCAGGCTCCTCCCTGCCCGCGACCACTGACTCCAGAGCTACCTGGCGCTCCCGGTCCCCATCACGCCACCGGACTGCTACGTTGATTTGTTGCAGCGATCCCTGAGCAGAGGCGACCCTTCCTGCAGCGTGACCGGTGCGGCAACCACCTGCCAGGCCAAAACCCCTTCAGTTTCACCCGCTTCGTTCAATCCAGTCAGTGGTACCATAGCGTAATTAGCCAGCAGGGGAGCGAGCGAGCTCCACACCATAGGCCATTTTTGATCGATCATCGCGATCCGTGTCGCACCACCGGCGGCTTGATAAAGCGCCGCAAGGGACATACCTAAAATAGCTACCGCAACAACCATCTCGAGCAAACTAAAGCCGCGGGGCCTTGCCGGTGCAATATCGGAGAACATCACTTTGAAATACATCACCACATCTGTCGAGGCCGCCATTGTAGCTGAAAGATAGGTATGAATCGCCCCGGGTTCCGTGGAGGCTGTTTGGTTTAATTTCAGGCCGCCAGCTTTTCCTTCTCAGCAAGTAGCCGCCAGTAGTTTGCCTCAGCTTCGACCGGGGGGATATATCCGCTCGGTTCCAGCAGTCGGTGATAATTGAACCAGTGTAGCGTTGCCATTTCCACAGACTCCCTCGTTTTCCATGGTCCACGTCGATGAATGATCTCGGTTTTGTACAAGCCGTTGATGGTCTCGGCCAGGGCGTTGTCATAACTATCCCCTCGACTGCCTACTGACGGCTCTATGCTCGCTTCGGCAAGCCGCTCAGAGTAGCGAATGGAGAGATACTGCGACCCTCTGTCACTGACGTGGTCCAATAGAACCATACAACCCGGTTAAAGGGATACCCATAACTGGAGATTGGAAAATGACCAAGAGAAAGCAGTATTCGAAGGAATTTAAACTGGACGCAATCAGGCTGGTGCCGGATCAGGGCTACACAAGATCACGGGCTGCGAGTAGCCTCGGCATCAATGCCAATATGTTGCGCCGATGGATCCAAGAACAGCAGTCAGATAACGGCCATGCCTTTCGGGGGAATGGCAATCTGACGCCGACCAAGAGGAAATCATAACGCTCAAGGCGCAGGCGAAACGCCTGGAAATTGAGAAAGATATCCTAAAAAAAGCGACGGTCGGAATGCCGCACCGCTTCTTTGCCAAAGAAACACGGTGACATACGTGTTTATTGCCCAGCACAAGAAGACCTGGCCTGTTGACCTGATATGTCAACTATTGGGTGTTACTCGCAGCAGTTATTATGACTACCTCCGACGAAATCAAGGTAAAACTGATGATCCTTATCATCGGGAACTACTGGAGGCGGTGCGCGAAATCGCCAAGGCAAGCGACAGCAGCTACGGCAGTCGGCGCATGAAAAAGGCGCTGAATGCGCTAAGTTATCCAGTTAGTCGGCATAAGGCTGGGAAGTTGATGAAAGAAGCAAAGGTGCAGGTGAAGCACCGGAAGAAGTACAAAGTCACGACGAACAGCAACCACACGCAACCGGTATTCGACAACGTGCTGGACCGGCAATTTGATGTAGAGCAACCGGACCAGGTGTATGTGGGGGATATTACCTACCTCTGGACCCAGGAAGGCTGGCTGTATCTGGCGGTAGTCATTGATCTGTACGCGAGAAAGGTCGTGGGCTGGAGCATGGGGTCGCGGATGAATGCCCGGCTGGTGACCGATGCACTGATGATGGCTATCTGGCAGAGGTGCCCCAAAGCCGGTTTGATTGTTCACTCGGATCGGGGTTCACAATATGCCAGCAAGGCCGAAAGCCGTTTAACTGGGTTGCAAGGGAATCCTGGACCACGTCACCCGGACCCCAAAAGCAGTATGTGCATTTTTCCACCAGTCACTCAGTTCCGTAACTGTACCCTGTTGATTTACTCGAAGGGAAGTCAACAATTTGTCGAAAAAAGCTCATTTGAACCCAATCACTTTATACTTCCTCCTTGTTGGGCCGAATTTACCGCCTGTCAGACTTAACATGAAAGAACCACGTTCAGATATCGGAAGTCATCCCAACTTTTAGCGGAAGAGGCTGCCATGCTGAAAACAGACAGACTAAATCTCAATTGCAAAGTGATTAGTACAAACGAACGAACCTAAACCGGATGGGGGGAATTCCACCGCAATTGGAATCCATTTTGTTATATGCGCCATGCCGCAAGCGCAAACAATGGAAGATCAAACCCATCAGCCACTACCAAACTACAACGGCGAACGCCCCCTGTTCGCCGCAATCCGCATACGCAATGCATTTAGTTTGATAAAACCTTCTGCATCCGCTTGATTATAAGCACCAGCGTCTTCCTCAAATGTCGCGATGTGCTTATCAAACAGACTATCATCCGACTGGCGGCCCGCGACGATCACATTGCCCTTATAGAGCTTGAGCCGTACTTTGCCGTTGACTACAGCCTGTGAGTGGTCAATAGCCGTTTGCAGCATCCTGCGCTCTGGCGACCACCAATAGCCGTTGTAGATCAACGGCGTAGCGCGGCATCAATTCGTCCTTCAGGTGAGCTACTTCCCTATCCAGCGTCAACGACTCAATCGCGCGATGGGCCTTCAACAATATGGTGCCACCCGGCGTCTCATAACAGCCTCGGGATTTCATGCCCACATAGCGGTTCTCAACGATATCGTCACGACCCACACCATTGGCACCACCCACCTTGTTCAAGTACTCCAACAATGTCGCTGGTGACATTGCCTCGCCATTGACAGCAATCGGATCACCGCCACGAAATTCCAGCTCGATATAGGTCGCTGAGTCCGGCGCGGCCTCCGGGCTCACACTCCAGCGCCACATATCTTCCTCTGGCTCAAGCCAGGGATTCTCCAACTGGTCGCCCTCGTAGGAGATATGCAACAGGTTGGCATCCATGGAGTACGGCGATTTCTTTTGCGCTTTGGCAAAATCCACTGGAATATCGTGGGTCTTGCAGTAGGCCATCAGGGATTCACGCGAGCTCAGCTCCCATTCGCGCCACGGTGCAATCACACGAATACCAGGTTTCAGCGCGTAGGCACCCAACTCGAAACGCACCTGGTCGTTGCCCTTGCCGGTGGCACCGTGGGAAATCGCATCGGCACCAGTTTGATTGGCGATCTCAATAAGCCGCTTTGCAATCAACGGACGCGCGATGGACGTGCCCAGCAAATACTCGCCTTCGTAGATGGTGTTCGCGCGAAACATCGGGAAGACGAAATCGCGCACGAATTCCTCGCGCAGGTCGTCAATGAAGATTTCCTTCACGCCCATAGCCTGGGCCTTGGCGCGCGCCGGCTCGAGTTCCTCTCCCTGGCCGATATCGGCGGTAAAAGTCACCACCTCGCAGCGGTAGTTGTCCTGCAACCATCGCACAATCACCGATGTGTCCAGACCACCCGAGTAAGCCAGTACTACTTTGTTTATATCCGACATCCCATGCTCCGCAAATGAGTGCTGAAAAAGGCCAGCATTCTAACGCTGGGGGGATACAATTCCCAGTCCGTATTCCCGCACTGAGGGCTTTACTGTAGCATTCAATCCTGAATTTCTCCCTGAAAGGATCCTCGTGATCGAACTGACGATTACCCGCCCCGATGACTGGCACGTACACCTGCGCGACGGCGCTGCACTGCAACACACCTGCGCTGACCTGGCTCGCTATTTCGGTCGCGCGATCGTCATGCCTAACCTCTCGCCGCCCGCAGCAACAGTCGCTCAGGCGCTCGCCTATCGCGCGCGTATTCTGGATGCCATGCGCGCTCTGCGGCGTCAATTTGAGCCATTGATGACGCTATACCTGACGGACCAGACCGACGCCGCCGAGATTCGTCTCGCTGCCGCGACCGAAGGCGTGCATGCCGTGAAGCTTTATCCCGCGGGAGCTACCACCAACTCAGCCGCTGGCGTCAACGCTCTGGAAAAGCTGTATCCCACCCTGGCAGCCATGGAAGAGTCAGACTTGCCGCTGCTTATCCATGGCGAGGTCACCGATCCCGAGATAGATATTTTCGACCGCGAGAAGGTGTTCATCGATCGCCACCTCGCACCCATCACAGCCCGTTTCCCCGGGCTACGCGTGGTGCTGGAACACATAACTACCTCGGACGCGGTACAGTTCGTCAGCGACGCCAGTGCTACAGTGGCTGCGACAATTACGCCCCACCACCTCCTGCTCAATCGCAATGACATGCTGGTCGGCGGCATTCGCCCGCACTACTACTGCCTACCTGTGCTCAAGCGCAACAGCCACCAGCAGGCTCTGCAGGCGGCGGCGATTTCGGGCAATCGCAAATTTTTCCTGGGCTCGGATTCGGCGCCGCACCATACCGCCAGCAAGGAAGCCAGCTGTGGCTGCGCCGGCGTGTACTCGGCTTACGCGACGCTGGAACTGTACGCCGAAGTTTTTGAGCAGTTGCAGGCATTGGACAAACTGGAAGGCTTTGCGGCGCATTTCGGTCCCGACTTTTACCAACTGCCGCGCAATGCGGACACCGTCACATTGCGCAAACAGAGCTGGGAGGTGCCGGCACAACTGCCCTTGGGTAGGGACACACTCACTCCGCTGCGTGCTTCACAGGCTGTGGCCTGGCGGGTTATCCAAGGCGGAGCGAACACTTGAGACTAGTCAACAAGCACCACATCAGCGAACGATTCCGCGGCTTCCTGCCGGTGGTGGTCGATGTGGAAACGGGTGGATTCATTGCGCGCACGGACGCGATCCTGGAAATGGCCGCGACGACCTTGCGCATGGACGAAGACGGGCTGCTGGCCGTGCATCGCACATATGATTTCCATGTACAACCGTTTGCGGGTGCGAACATCGAGCAATCGGCGCTGGATTTCACCGGCATAGATCCCTATCACCCGTTTCGCCAGGCTGTGCCCGAGGAGGAGGCGCTGGAGGAATTGTTCAATGTGGTGCGCAAGGAAGTGCGCGACCTGAAATGTACTCGTGCGATCCTGGTCGGACACAACGCGCACTTCGACGCCGGTTTTATCAACGCCGCAGCGGAGCGCTGCAGTATCAAGCGCAATCCATTCCACCCGTTTTCATTTTTCGACACAGCCACCCTGTCCGGCCTCGCGTACGGACAGACCGTACTTGCTAAAGCCTGTGCGGAAGCGGGAATATCCTTTGACAACACCTCAGCGCACTCCGCCGCGTACGATGCCGAACGCACTGCGGAACTATTCTGTGACATCGTGAATCGCTGGAAGGAATCGGGCGGCTGGGTGCCTGATTTCGGCTGAGTCCCTGCCCAGGTTAGTCCTCGCCGCTCAACTTGTTCAACAGAGCTTGCAGATTAGCCATCAATTCGTGGATGCTGTCTATACCCAGCAACTGATACTTCAACGCTTCGTCAAGCGGCAGTAACTGTATCAACGTATAAGCGACCTGCCAGGCGTCATTGTAATCCACGCGCAGTTTCATGCGCTCCACATGCGGATGCGTTTCAAGGCTGCGCAATACGTTAAGTAGAGACAGCCAGGTTTCGGACATTGGTGCCGGCCCAATCGGCTCTTGCAACTCGACCCGTCCAACGATCAAGCCGCTACTGCGCGTTTGCGTCTCGAACAATTCAAAGCGCTCGCCACCCGCAATAGTGATGCCGAGAAGTCCGTTGGGGAGTTGGTCCCAGTCGACGATACGAGCGCAGGTGCCGTAATCGCCCAACTCCGGTGCCGCCCGGCCGCGCTGCACGACTTCCGCGCCACGACGAATCCACACCACTCCGAAGGGGCTGTTGGATTTAACGCAATCGCGTACCAGATCAAGGTAGCGCGATTCAAATATTTTTAGCGGCACGCGGCCGAAGGGCAGGAGTACGCAGGATAGCGGAAACAGCGGCAATTCGCTCATGCAGCTCCCTCAGAAGATTCTTTCAAACTGTTCACGCATACGGACCGTCACTACGCTCCAGAGCGAACAATGGTGTCCGGCGCACTTTGCAATTCGAGTTGCGCCAGGCGCATCAGCGCCTCCTCTCGAGTGTTGCCGCAGTATTCTGCTTCGGGCATAAAGGCCTGGCACACGGCAGGGCGTCGCGTGTCGCCGTGCAACGTGCAACGCATTGCGGAGCTGAGATGCGCGCAGGTTACGCCTGCAGGCTTCCCTGTGGGCATACCGTAAAACGGCCGATGAATTGAAATGGCGATGCAACAGGCGCCACAATCGCTGCGGCACTGCATCAAGCGTTATAGCAGCGCATCATTGCGCGCCCTCAGCACCGAGTGGCTTCAGCACGATGATCAATCGCGGTAGTAACAGTAGCGCGCCCAATACCGCTGCCACCATCGCCAGCACCGTGAGCAGGCCAAAATATATACTGGGAGTAAAGTTGGACAGGGTCAGCGTGGCAAAGCCAATGACCACAGTAAGTGTCGTGTAATACATAGCCCTACCAATACTTCGGTGGCAGCGGTACATGGTGGCACGGTAGTTGCGATCCTGCGGAAACTCCGCGATGAAACGATGCACATAGTGGATGCAGTCATCGACGCCGATCCCGACCACTATCGCCGCGATGGTGATAGTCATAATGTCGAGCGGTATCCCGGCCAGCCCCATCAGACCCAGTACGATGCCGGCCGCAAGTACATTCGGTGCCAGTGTAATCAACGCAAGCGAAAGTGAGCGGAACAGCAGCAGGAACATCACCAAAATAGCAGCAAACACCGCGCCAATGGTCAGAATCTGCGAGCGAAACAGGCTTTGCAACACATTGTTGTACAGGACCAGCATGCCCGTGAACTGCACCCGCTCCGGAGCGAGGCCCAGCGATTCCTCCAGTTGCAAGCGCACACTGCGCAGAAACTCATCACGACGCAGTTCCTTGCTGGTTTCCTTCACCCGCACCGTAAGCCTCGCCTGCTGGGTATTGTCCGAGTAATAGGGCGAGACCATCAGCTTCTTCATATCCTCGGGAAAGCTCTTCTGCACGATGGCCAGCTCCACGCCGCCGATATCCTCACCCATCAGATTTTTCACCACGGAAAATACCGTGGACAGAGACAGCACCTTGCCGGTCTCTGGCAGCGAATCGACATAGCTGTGAATCCTGTCGATTTCACGCATGCCCGCGAGGCTGAACCAGTAGCTCGGTTTGAAGCCGTCATCCTGGGTGGCGAAGCCCTCGTCGCTGTCAAACTCATCATCCCAATCATCGCCCGCAAATTCGTCATCCGCCGCCACTGCTTTGGCAGCGGAAGTCGGAACACTTTCGAGCCCGGGCAGCGGTGAGTCATCAGCCGGTGGCGTGATAACGATGTCGAGCGGAATGGTACCGCCCAGCTTGGTGTCGAGCAGTTGCATGCCCTGGTAGATTTCGGTCGACTGACTGAAATAGTCAATGAAGCGGTTTTCCACTTCGAGACGACTGATCCCCACGATGGTAAGAATGACCAGCAGTGCGGTGACTGTGAGAATACTGCCGCCGTGATTGTCTGTAATGCGGGCGAAATAGTCCGTGAGTGCGGGTTCGCTACCGGTGGCGATGCGCCACGCCTTTCGGCCAGATCAACATCAGACAGGGCACAACAATAAAGGAGGTCAATAGGCCGATGCAAATACCGACCGTCATCATCCAGCCAAAATCAATCACGGGCTGAATTCCAGACACCACCAGGGACATGAACGCAACGATGGTAGTGGCGCTGGTATAGAAGCAGGGAACCACCATAAGCCCCATACTCTGCAACACGAGCTCGTGCAATTCTCCCTCCGGATACTGCGCATGAAGCTCGCGGTAGCGCACGATCAGGTGGATCACTATCGACAGAGTAATAATCAGCAACACCGCAACGAAATTGGATGAGATCACGGTCATGCGCCAGTCGAGCGCACCCAGGATACCCAACATAATGGTGACGGTAACAACACAGGTCACCAGCGGAATAATCACCCAGCACAGGCGACGGAAAATAATAGCCAGTATCACCATCATGATGCCGAGGATTGAGCTGCCAAACACCACCAGATCGCTGGCAACGTAGCTGACCATGTCGGCGGTAATCATGGGTACACCGCCGACAAACAGCCGTGCATCGCCGCGATACCGCTCGGCAATGGCACGCACATGCTCTACCAATTGTTCGTCGCGCGCCAGCACGATGGCCGACTGCGCCTTGAATGCGGCCTCAACGGCCGCCAGTTGCTCCGCTTCCATCGCAGACAACGTCTCATTATTGCGTTTGCTGCGCAGGGCTTCTCGCTCTTCGAGCAATTCGAAATAGCGTTCATCGCGCAGAAGGTTGATCTGCACGGCGCTGACCTCGCCATCGCGACTGACCAGCAGGTCCGCATAAATCGGACTGGTGGTAAATTCGCGCATCACCATCTCAAGATCGAGGCCGGGCGTCTCCACTGTGGGCAGGGGATCGCTGGACGTCATGTCTGACAAGGTCACCGGCGGACTCTGCAGCAGCGGCACATCCAGGATTGTTACCACGGACGACACACCGTCCAGCACTCGCAATTCCTCGGCCATCGCTTGCAAGGGCTGCAGGGACTGCGGCGACAGCATTGGCGCATTGGGCTGCCAGGTGATCAGCAGGAAATCTTCGGTGGCGTACTCGCTGGTAACCTGCCGGTAAAACTCCAGCGAGGGATCACCCTGCAGCATCAGTGAATCCGCCGATGCATCCAGTTTTATCTTGCCCAGCTGCGTCGCCATCGCGGCGGTCAGCAGTGCCACCAGCAACAGGGTCAGCCACGGGCGGCGCAGCACGAGCGCATCGTAAAAAGACAACCACGGTGAACTCATACGGACGATGCTTCCTGCAATTGCTTCAGTAGTTTCTGGTGGATGCCACCAAAGCCGCCGTTGCTCATTATCACGACCTGGTCACCTGGACGCACTTCCGCGACAACCTGCGACACCAGAACATCGATATCATCCGCTACAGCCGCCGGTACCGGACTGTTCGCTACGACAGACTCCAGCGACCTGTTCATGCCAGCAGGCTGGAACCAGTAAATTCGGTCAGCCGCCGCCGTGGCTGCCGTCAACTGCCCGCGGTGCTCCCCCAGGCGCATGGTATTGGAGCGAGGCTCCACAAGCGCAATGACACGTCCACTACCGGCGCGTGCACGCAACCCCTGCAGCGTGGTCGCAATGGCCGTGGGATGATGCGCGAAATCGTCGTAAACCGCGACACCGCCGGGGCTTCCGAGCAGCTCGAGCCTGCGTTTCACTCCCTGAAACCCAGTCATTGCGGCGGCGGAGATCTCCGTTGCTACACCCACATGACGCGCTGCCGCCAGCGCCGTCAGCGCATTCTCAACATTGTGCTGCCCGCAGTGCGACCAGTTCACTTCCAGGGCAGCGCCATCGCGCGACAGTACGCGAAACGCTGAGCCGTCATCTGCCAACAATTGCGCGCGCCACTCCGGCACCACAATCAGCGCCGATACCGAACGAAGTGCGCGGAGTCCAGCAACCCATCGCCAGGGTTTCATCGATCGCCGGAACGCCGTGTCGATGCACGATCAATCCCTCTCCCGGCACACAGCGCACCAGGTGGTGGAATTGTCGCTGTATCGCAGCGAGGTCGGGAAAGATATCGGCGTGGTCAAATTCCAGGTTATTGATCGCCAGCGTGCGCGGACGGTAGTGCACAAACTTGGAACGCTTGTCGAAAAAGGCCGTGTCGTACTCATCGGCTTCCACCACAAAGAAATCGGAGCCGCCGCAACGCGCCGAGACACCAAAATTGCCGGGCACACCGCCGATCAGGAAGCCGGGCGACATGCTGGCGTGCTCCAGAATCCAGGCCAGCATGCTGCTGGTGGTGGTCTTGCCATGGGTGCCAGCCACCGCCAGTACCCATTTGTCCTTCAGCACGTGCTCCGCCAGCCACTGCGGGCCGGAGGTGTAAGGTAATCCACTGTTTAACAGGTACTCCACCAGAGGGTTGCCACGCGTCATCGCGTTGCCGACCACCACGCAGTCCGGTTGCGGTTGCAAATGCTCCGGCAGATAGCCTTCCATCAGGTCGATGCCGGCTGCACGCAGTTGTGTGCTCATCGGAGGATACACGCTGGCATCCGAACCGGTCACCCGGTAGCCCAGTTCCCTGGCCAGCAGTGCAATACCGCCCATGAAGGTACCGCAGATACCGAGAATATGTATGTGGCCTTTCAACGACCCCTCCTTTTAAGACCGCGCATAGTAGCATGGGTGTGACGAGTACCACAGTCAGGGGTCACAAAACGGCCGCCGTAGTCCACAAGGCGCGTCAATTGCCGTATGATCGCGTCACTAAATCAGCCTCTAATTTAATAACGCGGGCCGCGGATTGCGCCCGTCATCAGGAACAGACCCGCACATGCCAGTCAAAAATGCCTTCTATGCCCAGTCCGGCGGTGTTACCGCGGTCATCAATGCCTCCGCCTGCGGCGTTATAGAAACCGCCAGAAAGCATCGCAATCAGATCGGCAAAGTCTACGCGGGACGCAACGGTATCATCGGTGCGCTGCGTGAGGATCTCATCGATACCAGCAAGGAGAGTACCGCAGCGATTCGGGCACTGCTGACCACGCCCGCCGGAGCCTTCGGCTCCTGTCGCCACAAACTGAAAGGCCTGGAGGAAAGCCGCGCAGAGTACGAACGCCTGATCGAGGTCTTCAGGGCGCACAATATCGGCTTCTTTTTCTACAACGGCGGCGGCGACTCGGCTGACACCTGCCTCAAGGTATCGCAGTTAAGCCAGACCATGGGCTACCCACTGCAGGCTATCCACGTACCCAAAACCATCGACAACGACCTGCCCCTGACAGACAACTGTCCGGGATTCGGCTCGGTCGCCAAATACATCGCCATCTCGACCCGGGAGGCGGCGATGGATGTCGCTTCCATGTGCGAGACCTCCACCAAGGTGTTCATACTGGAGGTGATGGGTCGCCATGCAGGCTGGATCGCGGCTGCCAGTGGCCTGGCCGCCGAGCAGGAAGGCGACGCCCCGCACATCATCCTGTTCCCGGAAATCGCGTTTGACCGCGACAAGTTCATGGTGCGAGTGCAGCGCACGGTCAAGCGCCACGGCTACTGCGTGATCGTCGCCTCCGAGGGCGCACAATACGCTGACGGGCGGTTCCTGGCCGGAGTCCGGGCTCAAGGATGCCTTCGGCCACAGCCAGTTGGGCGGCCTCGCGCCACAATTGGCACAGATGATCAAAGCGGAACTCGGCTACAAATATCACTGGGCGGTTGCTGACTACCTGCAGCGCTCCGCCCGCCACATCGCCTCGCAGACCGACGTCGACCAGGCCTATGCCCTGGGTGAAGCGGCGGTGCAGTTTGCGCTGCGCGGCGACAACGCGGTGATGCCCTGCATCGTGCGCGGCAAGGGCAAGCGCTACACATGGACTATCGGCGAAGCGGCACTGGAAGATGTCGCCAACCGCGAGAAAAAAATGCCACGCAATTACATCACGCGCGATGGTTTCGGCATTACCACCGCGGCTCGCGAATATTTGGCGCCACTGATCGCTGGCGAAGCCTACCCCCGCTATAAAAATGGCATGCCAGAATATGTGCGACTGAAAAATCTGTCGGTGCCACGCAAGCTGAAGACGCGCTTCAAGGTGTAATTTCATGCCCTGTAAAAAGGCGGAATTTTGCCCGATTCCGGCAAGATTTTACCTATCGTTATAGGTACAATTCCGGCCGTCTGGATACCGCAACCCATTTCCCTATAACTCCCATGACTTCGAGGACAATCCATGTACGAAAATAACGAGTTCAACCGATGGCGCCGTCACCCCTGGCACGGACTTCACGCACGCGCAGATGGCATGAAAGAGGACAGCGTACAGGTCTATGTCGAGATGACGCCGAGTGACGTGGTGAAATATGAGCTGGACAAGGCTTCGGGCTTCCTGATGGTGGATCGACCACAGCGCACCACCTCCAGCCCACCCGCACTGTACGGTTTTATTCCTCGCACCTACTGCGCCGAAGAGGTGGCAAAGCGCTGCGAAGGTGTAGACGTGGCCGACGGCGACCCGCTGGACATCTGTGTGTACTCGGAGCGTCACATCACCCGTGCTGACATCATCTTGCGCGCGCGCGTTGTCGGCGGCATACAGATGATCGACGGTGGCGAGGCCGATGATAAGATCATCGCGGTGCTGGAAGGCGACAACATCTGGGGCGACGTGTACGACATCGCCGACCTGCCGAAAATCAAAACGGAGCGCCTGCAACATTACTTCATGACCTACAAGATGGTGCCCGGCAAGGTCAACAACATCAAAGTCGACTACGTCTACGGCCGTGAGGAGGCATTGAAAGTAATCGCCGCTGCAGAACTCGACTACCAGAACCACTTCGGCCACCTGCACACGCGAGCGAAAGCCAGGGAGTAATTCCCCGCTAGCATTTCCCTGCCGCCCCCAGCAGTCGTGGGCGGCAGGGCCTGCGTCCCACATCGTTTTAACTGCGTACGGGACACCAGTCATCAGGTACCGCTACGAAACGCGACAGGATGTGCTGCAGGTTCGCCTCAATCTGCTCACGCAACAGCAATTCCCCGGCAATTTCTTCACAATCCCAACAGTCGACAAACAGCGCGCTGCCACAATTCTGTGCATAGGCACCCGCCAGCGGTGCATAGCTCAAATGCCAGCGCTCAGGCGCAACACCGCCGCGATCCCTTGCGTATGGGCGATAAAATCCGTGCGACTCGCCAGCCGCGATGCGATCATCCAGCCAGCTGTGCAGCGGGCCAAACAATCCACCCGGCGCCACCTCCTGCGGCGACAACTGCAGCTGATAACCCTCCGGCATCACCTCGGCATCATACACATCGAGATCAGTACCCCAGTGATGGCGGGAAGTACCCGGCAGCGCGGAGAAACGCAAAATCGCGTGCAACTGTTCAACCGGGGACAAGCGCGCCATTTCGACTGGCTGTCCTGCGTCGTCGTGCACCGGCCGTGTGCCGCTGGCCTTGCCATTCCAGATAGCCAACTGGCGGGAGTACGGCCTGAAACTGCTGGCGATCGCCAGCTCAAAACCCGCCTCGCGAGCAGCTGACTGTAATCCTGCAAAGTCCTCGGCAACCTTTTGTTGCAGCCGATGCCCATCAGGCAATGCGACGACATGAGAGTCATCCCGTCCCGTCAATTGCCTGGGAGTGAGCATGCTTGCCATGATCCGTCGCTCCAAAAAGGTGTATTGATCCGCATCCCGGATGCGGCACAATGCCCTGCCTATCCTATCGCGAACCTGGAAAAAGTGCCGCATGCACCTGATCGGTAATCTCGAGGACTTCCCCGACAACAGCACGCACAGTATCCGCAGGGCACAACTGGCACTGTTGATTGTGCGTCGCGGCGGCCAGGTATTCGCCTATGAAAACCGCTGCCCGCACACACACAAGACACTGGACCCGCTCGGTGGTTCACTCGCCACCAGTGGCGGATTGCTTATCCAGTGCCAGCGGCATGGCGCACAATTCATCGCCGACACCGGCGAATGCGTTGCCGGGCCCTGTCTGGGACACGCTGAAGGCACTCAGCGTTACGGTCAGCGGGAGCGCCGTTTACCTCGGTACCTCCAGCGCCTGAGGCGGGCACCTGCCCCCGGCGGCTGCATCACGCGACTCGGTGCGGCTCCATTTCCATCCCAACAATGCCCCGCGGCTCGGGCCAACGGGATAATGAATGCGGTGCAAGATCATGCCAGCACGCGGGCGAGACGTTCGACCGCAAGCTCCAGTCGATCCATACCCGTCGTGTAGGAAAAGCGCAGGTGTTCGTTGGCGCGATGGTGGCCAAAATCCACGCCCGGCGTCATCGCAATGCCGTGCTTTTCGAGCAGGTCGAGGCAAAAGCGTTGGCTGTCATCGGTGAAGCGGCTGGCATCGGCATAGATGTAGAACGCACCCTGAGGGCTGCACGGCACCGAGAATCCCAATTCTTGTACGGCAGGCAACAGGAAATCCCGGCGCTGGCGAAAAATCTCGCGACGCTGTTCCAGTATCTCCCTCGTGGCCGGTTCAAAACCCGCCAGCGCCGCATACTGGGCCATCGTCGACATGGAAATAAACAGGTTCTGGGCCAGTTTCTCCATCTCGACCACCGCCGCCTCGGGTGCCACCAGCCAGCCCAGTCGCCACCCGGTCATGCCGAAATATTTCGAGAAGCTGTTGATAACGAACGCATCCGGATCGACCTCCAGCACGGAGGGCGCCGCGCCGTCGTAAACCAGCCCGTGGTAGATCTCATCCACCAGCAAATAACCGTTGCGCGAGCGCACCTCCGCCGATAGCGCGGCCAACTGCTCCCGCGACAACGCGGTGCCGGTGGGGTTGGCCGGGGAGGCGACCATCGCACCAATGGTATTCTCCTGCCAGTGCGCCGCGACCAGTTCCGCAGTCAGTTGGTAGTTGCTGCGCGCATCCACGCGCACCAGTTGCCCCCGCCCTTCCACCAGTCGCATAAAATGGCGATTACACGGGTAACCGGGGTCGGTCATCAGCATGCCGTCGCCGGGATTCATTAGCAGCGCAGCAATCAGCAACAACGCACCGGACGCCCCGGGGGTGATCAGGATACGCGATGGTGCGATGTCCAGCCCGTAAGTGTCGGCATAGTACTGCGACAACGCCTCGCGCAATGCGGGAATGCCCGCAGCCTGGGAATAGTGAGTCGCCCCGCGCGCGAGTGCCGCCCGTCCCGCCTCTATGATGGGCGCCGCAGTGGAAAAATCTGGCTCGCCAGCGGCCATGTGCACGATGTCAGCGCCTCCTGCCGCCAGGGCAGTTGCCCGCGCCAGCACCTCAACCACCCGAAACGGTTCAATCTCCGCGGAGCGTCGGGAGAATCCCCGAGGCTGGTAGAGAGTAGGATTTGGACCGGACATGAATGACCCTTGCGACGGCGAGCGCGGCATTCTAGCAACTGCCAACGGGAGGCGGTAGCGAACTGGACATTTCTGCCGGGAGAGGCGAGGAAAGGCTGGCACCCATTGCGGTTATCTGGTAGTTTCTCCGCCCTCGGAATTGGGCCACCGACTGCCCTCTCCGACGAAACGTGAGTATTGTCGAGTTACTTAATGCCGTAGGACCAAGACCATGCCTCGA
Source organism: Haliea sp. (assembly GCA_016704305.1). Classification (GTDB taxonomy): domain Bacteria; phylum Pseudomonadota; class Gammaproteobacteria; order Pseudomonadales; family Halieaceae; genus Marimicrobium. Next base: position 24,834 of record JADJAL010000029.1, read on the forward strand.
GCAGCCAAAGATACGAAAGCTACCAAAACCACGAAAACGACGACTAAAGCAGTGAAAGCGCCGACTAAAGCAGTGAAAGCATCCACTGATAAAGCGGTGAAAGCACCCACTGGTAAAGCGTGAAACGCCAAGACTGCGGCCAAGAGTGCAGCCAAAAAAGTCGGCGGCGTGGAATTCAAAAACTTTGAGCCCTATAAACCCAAGCGGGGCGAGAAGTACATGAACGAGCATCAGCTTGCACATTTCAAGGGCATCCTGCTCAACTGGAAATCTGACCTGATGCAGGAAGTGGATCGCACCGTGACCCACATGAAAGATGAAGCAGCCAACTTCCCGGATCCCGCTGATCGCGCCACCCAGGAAGAAGAATTCAGCCTGGAGCTGCGCACGCGCGACAGGGAGCGCAAGCTGATCAAAAAAATCGACTCCACGATTGAACTGATCGACCAGAACGACTACGGCTACTGCGAAGCCTGTGGCGTGGAGATCGGCATCCAGCGACTGGAAGCCAGGCCGACCGCGACGCAATGCATTGATTGCAAGACACTGGCCGAAATCAAGGAAAAGCAGGAAATGGGCTAAACCCCGGCGGGCGCTCATCGTGTCCCGCCTCAAAACCCTGTACCGGGGGCGTTTCGCGCCCTCGCCGACCGGCCCATTGCACCTGGGCTCGCTGATCACCGCCCTCGCCAGCTATCTCGACGCACGCCACTGCGGCGGACAGTGGTTGGTGCGCATGGAGGATCTGGACCCGCCCCGCGAGGAACCAGGCGCCGCCGCCAGTATTCTGCGCAGCCTGCAGTGCCACGGCCTGTTTTGGGATGAAGAGGTGCTCTACCAAAGTACGCGCGCGGCTGATTACACCAGCGCCCTGACCACGCTCGCCCTGGACGGCCTGCTCTTTTCCTGTGACTGTACCCGCGCAATACTGGCGCCGGACGGCGCCTGCCTCGGCCAATGCCGTGCGCGGCAAACCGACATCCGCGGCCCTCATGCTTTGCGCGTCGCTGTAACACGCGGCTGCCAGATACAATTCAATGATTTGCTGCAGGGGCCACAACTCAGCGCCCTCGGCGAGTCTCTCCCGGATTTCGTGGTACAGCGTAAGGACGGTTTGTACGCCTACCAACTGGCGGTAGTGGTCGATGACGCAGCGCAGGGCATTACTCACGTGGTGCGCGGCTCCGACCTGCTCGACTCAACACCGCGGCAGATACTGCTGCAACAACTGCTGTCATATCACACACCCCATTACTGCCACCTGCCGGTGATAACCACCCATCAGGGGCAGAAGTTCAGCAAGCAGAACCGGGCACCCGCACTGGTCGATGACGATGCCGCACACAACCTGCGCTGTGCGTTGCGTTTCTTGCAGCAGCGCGAACCTCCGCCTGCGCTGATCACGGCCGAGCAGATACTGGCGCACGCCATCAAGTGCTGGGACTTGTCTCGTGTGCCCGCTGCCATGGCGATTCCCGCTGCAACCATCGGCGTCGACACGTGAACTTTACCCGCAGCAGTGGCTTCAGTAGTATCCCGGTGAGCGACCGCCGCCATCGTTCCAGCAACGACGACTGACAGGGGAAAGAACGGCCATGTATATCAATCGCCTGTTACTGTTGGTTGCCGGGGTCGTACTGATTTTCTTCCCGGCCATCGAGACTTGGATGTTCAGCTCCGAAACGGCCTGGTACCGCCCCTATCAACTATGGCTGTTGGTCATCATTGGCGCGTACTGGAATCAGCGCTCCAGGTATCCGGATGAGCTTTAGCCTCGCGCAGATTCTGCTGTTTATCGTCGCGTACCTGACCGGCTTGTTTGCGGTTGCACACCTGGCTGACCGCGGCATTATCCCGGAACGTATTTCCCGCCACCCCGCCGTCTATGTTTTGTCGCTGGGTGTTTTTGCCTGCGCCATGGCCAGCAATGGCGTGATCGCCCTCGCCCACCAGTACGGCTACAACTTTCTGTTGTACTACCTCGGCGTGGTGTTGATGTTCGTCGTGGCGGCATTATTGTTGATGCCGTTATTGCGGCTGTGCCGAGTGTATCAACTGGCGTCTCTTGCCGATGTCCTGACCTTCCGCTTTCGCAGTCCCTGGGTAGGCGCGGCTGTTACTGTCGCGATGTGCATCACGTTGCTACCGCTACTGGCCCTACAAATCCAGGCCGTCGCTGACAGTATCCACATTCTGGCGGGCGACGGCGCAGCCCTGACATCCGGCGGCCAACGACACAACCGGCTGGCGCTGTTTTTCTGCGTCATCATCACGGTTTTTTCAATCCTGTTCGGTACGCGTCACGTGTCTTCACAACATCGCAATACCGGCCTGGTCACCGCGATCGCGTTTGAATCACTGGTAAAGCTCGCGGCACTGATGGTCCTGCTGCTGGCGTCGGTCTACTCTATCTTCGGAGGCTTCGGCGGCCTGCAACAGTGGCTGGGGGAAAATCCGCAGGTTAGCGGCGCCCTGACGCAAACTATCCAAGGCAACGATGCGCGCGCGCTGCTACTGATCTTTTTTGCGGGAGCTGTGTGCATGCCACACATCTTCCATATGGCGTTTGCAGAGAACAATGACGGCCGCGATCTGCGCACCGCTACCTGGGGCTTGCCGTTGTATTTGCTATTGTTGAGCCTTCCAATTCTGCCTATCGCCTGGGCAGGGCTCAAACTGGGCCACGATCTCCCCATGGAATACAGCGGCCTGGCAATCGGCATGGCGCTGAACTCCATCCCCTTCAGCGCGGCTGCTTTCGTGGCCGGTCTGTCAGCCGCCAGTGCCACCATCATTGTCACCACGCTGGCGCTGGCGAATATGTGCCTGAATCACCTGGTATTGCCGTTTCGGCCACTGCAAATCGACCGCGTCCAAAGTATTTATACGCAACTCAAGTGGTTGCGCCGCACTCTGATTGCCGTGCTTATTCTTGCCGGTTACCTCTTTTTTGTGACCCTGAGCGGCAGACAAAGCCTTACCGAGCTGGGCCTCGTTGCCTTTACGGGTACCCTGCAATTCCTACCCGGTGTTATCGCGACACCCTATTGGTCCAAAGCCAACCGTATCGGCCTGCTGTGCGGATTGGCTGGTGGCCTGGGTGTGTGGTCTGTGTCGATGCTGCTGCCCCTGGTAGGTGGCGAGCTTCCGCCATGGCTCACTGCTTTGTACTCGGCACTGCTGGTACAAAATGACAAATCGTGGACAGGGGTTGCACTGGTATCCCTTGCCCTGAATACCGCCTTGTTCGTCGTGGTTTCCCTTCTGACCAGGACTCGCAGGGAGGAAAAAGTCGCTGCGGAAATCTGCTCGATGGACGACATGGCGCGTCCCAGGCGCCACATACTATCCGTCTACAGTGCCACCGATTTCAGCCAATGCCTGGCCCCCGCCCTTGGGCAACGCACTGCCGAAGCCGAGGTGGAACGGGCGCTCGGCGAGTTGCAGTTTTCGTCTGAAGAAACCAGGCCCTACGCTCTGCGCCGCCTGCGGGCGCGCATCGAGGCCAACCTGTCTGGACTTCTCGGGCCCGCGGTGGCCCACCGTATTATTGAGGGCCGCATTCCGTTCCTGCCCGGCCTGCATGCCGACACGGAGGACATCCACTTGATCGAGCGGAACCTGGATCGGGCACAACCACATTTTACGGGTCTGGCAGCTGATCTGGACAATCTGCGCCGCCACCACAGGGAGACACTCGACAAGCTGCCTATCGGTGCCTGCTCGATTGGCGCGGACGGTGAACTGCTGATGTGGAACCAGAGCATGCAGCGCATCACGGGGATTGCCCCCGCCGATGTGCTGGGCTCACTGCTGGGCGCCATCCCGCATCCCTGGGGGTATATTCTCGAAGGTTTCCTGCGCGGCGACGCCGAAACAGCATTGAAAACAGAAGTCGTCATCGACAGGGGGCCTTCGCGCTGGATTGGCCTGCACAAAACGCAGATTGAGGAGGGATCCAATAGCAGCACGGTCATCATGGTGGAGGACATCACCGAACTCGAACTGCTGGAGGAGGAACTGCTGCACAACGAACGGCTGGCCTCCATCGGTCGTCTCGCAGCAGGCGTTGCGCATGAAATCGGCAATCCGGTCACCGGCATCGCCTGCCTGGCACAAAACCTCGAGTACGAATCCGACCCGGAGGAGATCCGCCATATGGCACAAGATATCCTCAAGCAAACGGGCCGCGTGTCGCGCATCGTAGAGTCGCTGATGAATTTTTCGCATACCGGCTCACATTCCGGGGAAACCCGACTGGCTCCCACCAATCTCGCCGACTGTGTGGACGAAGCTATACACCTGCTGGAACTCGATCTGGAGGCCCCACCTGTAGGCTTTAACAATCACTGTGATCGTGAGCTGCTGGTGTTGGCAGATGACCAACGCCTGTTACAGGTGTTTATTAACCTGCTGGGCAACTCCAGGGATGCTTGCCGTGAGGGCGAGGGAGAAGTGCACATACGGGCATCGGTTAATGGAGCGCAAGTGCTCATCGTTGTGGAAGACAATGGCTGCGGCATACCCCAGGAACTGCAAAGCCAGGTGTTTGAACCGTTCTATACCACGAAAGAACCCGGGGCCGGCACAGGGCTGGGATTGGCGCTGGTGTTTAGCATCATGGAAGACTTGAACGGCAAAGTACATATCACCAGCCCGGTGCTGCGCGGCGACTGTCCCGGTACCCGGGTGACATTGCAATTGCCGTGTTCCAGTTACGACTCCATGTTTCAGTTGTAACCGCTCGCCACACCGCTATCCCGCAGCTGCGCTGGAATATTCCATATCGAAGTAGTATGTTGAGTCGGATCTACCCAAAGGTAACGATGTATGCAAAAGATCCTTGTGGTTGAAGATGAGTCGGTCATTCGAGCCGCGTTGCGTCGCCTGTTGGAACGCAATGGTTACCAGGTCAGCGAGGCCGGTTCGGTACAGGACGCAGAAAAGGCGCACAACCTGGCAGAATTTGATCTGGTCATCAGTGACCTGCGGCTGCCGGGCGCGCCGGGCACCGATCTGATCAAAAAGGCGGGTGATGTGCCGGTTTTGATCATGACCAGCTATGCGAGCCTGCGCTCCGCCGTTGACTCAATGCGCATGGGCGCGGTGGATTATATTGCGAAGCCGTTTGATCACGGCGATATGGTCAGCGCGGTACAGCGCATCATTGCCGACCACCCCACCAGCCGCGCCGAGGAACGCACGACCACGACATCACCTGCCCCGTCCTCAACTGGCATTGTCGGCAACTGTCCCGCGATGCGCATATTGTTCGAACACATCGAAAGGATGGCGCCTACAGACTCTACGGTGCTGGTGCTGGGAGAGACCGGAACGGGCAAAGAACTGGTTGCTCGCAGTGTTCACCAGAACAGCCTGCGTGCCGAAAAGATCCTGATATCGGTCAACTGCGCGGCAATACCCGATACCCTGATCGAATCTGAACTGTTTGGTTATGAAAAAGGCGCCTTTACCGGCGCGCACGCCAGTCGCATGGGGCTGATTGAAGCCGCGGATGGCGGTACGCTGTTTCTCGATGAGATCGGGGAACTGCCAATGGAGGCACAGGCGCGACTCCTGCGTTTCATTCAGGAGGGAGAGATCCGCCGCATCGGTTCAGTGCAATCGCGCAAGGTCAATGTCCGACTGATCTGCGCCACCCACCGCAATTTGCATAGCCTGGCGGCAGAAGGGCTGTTCCGACAGGATTTGTTCTATCGAATTAATGTGCTGCGCCTGGCGCTGCCACCGCTGCGGGAGCGCGGGAAGGACATACTGCATCTGGCGGAGCGCATGTTGGAGACGCAAACTGAACGCCTCGGTAAACCGCTGATGCGGCTATCACCACGCGCCATTCAGGCTATCACCACCTATCAATGGCCGGGCAATGTCAGGGAACTGGAACATGCGATCGAACGGGCTGTGATCCTCTCAACCAGCGAAGAAATCGACAATGAAGCGCTGGGTATCGATCTGGAACTGGTGAATATCAACCGTATACGCGGCCAGCAGGGCCCGGCCATGACCCACACAATGAGCGGACATACCAATAACGATCCGCTGGAAGACTTGTCCCTGGAAGACTACTTCCAACGCTTTGTGCTGGAACACCAGGATTCCATGAGCGAGACCGAACTGGCGCAAAAGCTAGGTGTGAGCCGCAAGTGCCTTTGGGAACGGCGCCAACGATTCGGCATTCCCAGGAACAAAAGCAACCTGACTGCGCGCGGGAAAATGACGGCCATTGAAGGGAAATAGGCGTTACCCAAACTGGGATATACACCCCACCGAGGAGTAGATTAGTAACAACCAGCCCTTGAAGCGGCGTATTTTAAATAAAGTGAACTTCGTAAGTATTTGTTTATTAAGACTTAATTTTAGTTGGCACAAGAAATGCTTTATCTATTCCGGCGCAACAATAAAAATAATAGCTGTGACAATAAAAATAACAGGGATCGACATGGACCTGGATGGGGGAAGGTTACTTCCCCTCAATTTCCGTTTGTCGCTTCTTGCGCGAATCCTATGGCATATGCCTGATGGTGCAGTGACTGGCCGGGAAGGTTGTCGTTAACACGCCCGGAGTAATAAGCATCAACACATGTGTGTTTGTATCGACGTTATAAAAATAATAACGCACAGAAATAAAAATAACTCCTGATGTGAGACCTGGATGGGGAAGGCGCTGCTTTCCCCGTCATTCACTTTTTCAATGGAACGAGGTCATCCGGCATCAGCGGGTGCTTGTGTGCTAGACTTCGCGCCTGTCGGTACATCGCAACAGGCATTCATCCTTTTGAATATCATCCCCAGAGATCAACACTGTATTTCCCGCAAAAATATCAGCGACGGCGCACTGCGGGTCATGTCGCGATTGCGTAGCAGCGGCTACCAGGCTTACCTGGTGGGGGGCGCAGTACGTGATTTATTGCTGGGAGGACACCCCAAGGACTTCGACATTGCGACCGACGCAACGCCGGAGGCTGTGACCGATCTGTTTCGCAATTCCCGCATCATCGGCCGTCGCTTCCGTATTGTGCATGTGCGCTTTGGCCGCGAGATCATAGAGGTCACCACTTTCCGCGGGCATCACGAAAACGGTTCCAGTAGCGGCGAGCATCCGGAAACTGGCGGCAACCATTCGCGGCAATCGGCCAGCGGCCTGCTACTGCGTGACAATGTATACGGTACGCTGGAGGAGGATGCGGCGCGGCGCGACCTTACCGTCAACGCGCTGTATTACGATGCGGGAAAGTTCGAAGTTTTTGACCATGTACATGGTTTGCAGGACCTGGAAAATCGCAGCGTCTGCATTATCGGTGATCCCGAACAACGCTACACAGAGGATCCGGTGCGAATGTTGCGCGTAGTGCGCTTCGCCGCGAAACTGGATTTCAGTATCGAAGAGCGGACTGCTGCTGCGATACCGCGCTGCGCCCACCTGCTGGGGGAGATTCCCGCCGCGCGACTATTTGACGAGTTTCTGAAGCTGTTCCTTGCGGGCTACGCTGCCAGTACGCTGAACAAGCTGCTGCAGTACGATTTACTGCGCTACCTGTTTCCCGATACCACCAACTGCACGCGCGGGGACAAAAGCGCACTGGCGCTGATTCAAGCCGCGATGGAGAATACCGATGAGCGCATTGCACAAGACAAACCGGTGACGCCGGCATTTATTCTTGCAGCATTGCTGTGGCCAGTGGTCAACGTCCGGCGCGCGCGCCTGGAAACGCGAGGCGAAGCACCCATGCCGGCCCTGAACAGCGCCGCGCAACAAGTAATTCAGGACGCAGTCAACCACATTTCGATTCCGCGCCGCTTCAGCCAGCCGATGCGCGAAATATGGGAATTCCAGTTGCGGCTACAGCGGCGTACAGGGCGCAAGGCGCTGGAACTCATCGAACATCGCCGCTTTCGCGCAGCCTACGACTTCCTGCTGCTGCGCGAGCAAGCCGGAGAGGATACGGGAGAACTCGGGCAGTGGTGGACTGACTTGCAGGAGCTTCCTGCGGAACAAAGAGTGGCGATGGTTTCTGCTGTGCCTGACGGCCACAAAAGACCGGGAAGAACCAGGACGCGACGCCCCAACCCTGTGCCATGAAGCCTGCGTACATCGCACTCGGCAGCAATCAAGGCGAACCTGAAATTCAACTCCGCAAGGCGGTCATTGCGTTATCAATCCTGCCAATGACGCAACTCGATAAGGTATCGAGTGTGTACCGCAGTGCGGCGGTAGGGCCGGGAACCCAGCCTGACTACCTCAATGCCGTAGTACGACTGCATACAGAACTGTCGGCGATTGCGCTGCTGGATGCCTTGCAAGAGATTGAGAGGGAACAGGGTCGCATCCGCACTGTTCGCTGGGGGCCACGCACGCTCGATCTGGATCTCCTCCTATACGGGGACGAGACCACCACCACACCGCGACTGACAGTACCCCATCCGCGGATGCAAAAACGTCATTTTGTGCTTTATCCACTGTGCGAAATCAGCAGTGAAAAGCTGTTACTACCGGACGGCACACAGTTAGGAGCATTACTGCAACAGTGCTCGCAGCGCGGCCTGGTAAAAACCCCATGCCAGTTGCCGGTGAGCCCAACCCCGCAAGACGGGTAATGCCAAATGTGCTTGTTGTGATGACAAGCTTGCGATGCTGCGCCCACAACTTGCACAGACATGCACCACCTGCCTTTCTCGCCAACGCATGCCAGGCCATTGTGTCGCAAGTGTACAGCCTGTGTTTTCTATATTACGATGACGCTCCGCTGCTACTCCGTATTTTCCGACGCATTTGGTCAGGCTGATAGCGCGGAGAATTGCATAGACGCGGTGAATTATCGGCTCGATTTTCGCAGCGCTTGCCGCAATTTCAAGCCAACATTTCCAGATAGCGTCTCTGCCGTGCAGGACTTCAAGTGATGCAAACAGAACAGGCGGGGCTCTAGCCATGGGCAAGATTACGATCAGTACCCTGGACAAGATGAAAGCCAACGGCGAGAAATTCGTCTGCATCACGGCCTATGACGCCACCTTTTCGCGCATGATTAGCGAAGCCGGCGCGGAAACAATTCTGGTGGGAGACTCTCTCGGCATGGTGTTGCAGGGACACGAGAGCACCATCCCGGTCACCATCGGCGACATGGCCTACCACACCCGTTGTGTCTGTCGGGGCAAGCCGGAATCACTGGTCATTGCAGACTTGCCCTTCATGAGCTACACCACGGCGACACAGGCAATGGAGAGCGCCACGCAGCTAATGCAGGCAGGGGCGGCCATGGTAAAAATGGAAGGCGGCACCTGGCTCAGCGACACCATCAGCAAGCTGGTGGAGCGCGGCATTCCGGTCTGCGCTCACCTCGGCCTCACACCGCAATCCGTCAACACTTTTGGCGGTTTCAAGGTGCAGGGGCGCACACCGAAAGAAGCGAAGTCGATCCTGGCTGACGCCGTGGAAATTCAGGACGCAGGCGCCCGATTGCTGGTACTGGAGTGTATTCCCTCGCACCTCGCTGCCGATATCAGTGCCAAACTGGACATACCTGTCATCGGGATCGGTGCCGGACCGGGAACCGATGGCCAGGTGCTGGTCCTGCATGATTTACTCGGCCTGACACAACACACGGCGCGATTCGTGCAAAATTTTATGGAAGGCCAATCGTCGATCTCGGGCGGTCTTCGGGCGTTTGTTGACGCCGTCAAGTCTGGTGAGTATCCGCGGGACGTGCATTCTTACCAGTAAATCCCGAGCGCAGCCGCTGCCGCTCCCGACGCATAAATGTGAGCGTTTACTTACATAATGTGTTGTCCGAACACATCTCGCTCGATATTCTGCTTCTTTTGGTAACAAAAATTGTGAATACTCCCTAATGTCCCGTTGCCGGCTAAGGGTTATTGCGGCATACTTTCCGGCCCTCCCCCGATGACACACTCGGAATGGAGGGTAAGAACTAGTGCTTTTTGCTGGTTTAGCGTCACCATTCCAGACCACGGGGATCAGGTAGATATGCGAACTTACAACAACAGTGCTCAGATACACACCGCGCTAGCTGGATTCCGCCATAACGGCCAATCCATCGCATTCGTGCCGACCATGGGTAACCTGCATGAGGGTCACCTGGATCTGGTACGTAAAGCGCGCCAATTGTGCGATGTGGTGGTGGTCAGCATCTTTGTTAACCCGCTGCAATTCGGCCCCAATGAAGACCTCGATGCCTATCCTCGTACGCTCGCAGCAGACAAGGAAAAATTGTTCAGTGAAGGCGTGCAGGTGTTGTACGCACCCAGCGTAGAGGATATTTATCCGCAAGGCACGCACGCCCAGACGCTGGTGCATGTGCCGGAGTTGGGCGAAACACTGTGCGGCAGCAGTCGTCCCGGCCATTTCGATGGTGTGACAACCGTTGTAAGCAAGCTCTTCAATATCGTACAACCTGATGTCGCGGTCTTCGGTGAAAAGGATTTCCAACAACTGTCCATCGTCCGCAAAATGGTCAAGGACCTGTGCCTGCCTATACGTATTGTCGGCGTCGCTACCGCACGAGATGCGGACGGCCTCGCCAAAAGCTCGCGCAATGGTTACCTCTCATTCGATCAGCGCCGCATCGCCCCTGTGCTGAACCAGACGCTCAATTGTTGCCGCGAAGCGATCGCCTGTGGCTTCGATAATTTCCTGCAACTTGAATCACACGCCCGCATGAAATTATTGCAGGCTGGATTTGACCCCGATTATTTTGCAATTCGCGATGCTCGCACGCTGCGAGCAGTCACCGAAGACACAGAAGAGATTGCGATTCTGGCAGCTGCGCGCCTTGGTACCACGCGTCTCATCGACAACGTGAAGCTGTCACTGAATCCCGTGTCAGACTGGGGCATGCTGGCCGGCGGCCACTAATCGAACGCGCTGCCATTGTCCTGCGCAATCGCGCACGCTAACTGACTTGCGCCCGGCAATCGGGCACGTATGATCCTGTATTAACCTAATAAAACAACGGTAAGGCCACCATGTCTGAATTTCCTGTCCGACCTGTGCCCACAGACTTCAGGGACGCACATATCAACGCCGAACAATATCGGACACTGTACCAACAATCGATGGACGATCCAGCGCTGTTCTGGGCTGACATGGCCGATGCCTTTTTATCCTGGGATCAACGTTGGCACAACGTCGTCCAATACGATTTCCTGACCGGCCATGCTGAGTGGTTTGCCGGCGGCAAGCTGAATGTCAGCTATAACTGCATAGACAGGCACCTCCCACACCGCGCCGAAAAGACCGCAATACTGTGGGAAGGTGATGATCCCGCCGACAGCAAGCACATCACGTATGCCGAGCTGAAAGCGCAGGTCTGCCGCCTGGCCAACACCCTGAAAGCGCGCGGCGTGCGCAAGGGCGATCGCGTGTGTATCTACATGCCGATGATCCCGGAAGCGGCCTACGCGATGTTGGCGTGCACGCGAATCGGCGCAGTGCACTCGGTCGTGTTCGGCGGATTCTCGCCCGAAGCGCTCAAGGACCGCATACTGGATTCTGACTGCAGGGCACTGATCACCGCCGATGAAGGCGTGCGCGGCGGCAAGCACGTTCCGCTCAAGGCCAATGCAGACAAGGCGCTCGCGTCCTGCCCCAATGTGCACACCTGCCTCGTGGTGCGCCGTACCGGTGGCGATGTCAGCTGGCAGGAGGGCCGGGATATCTGGTATCACGACACGGTGGATCGCGAAAGCAGCGAATGCGCGCCGGTATCCATGGACGCAGAGGACCCGCTGTTTATCCTTTACACCTCTGGCTCCACCGGCAAGCCAAAAGGTGTGCTGCATACTACCGGCGGTTACCTGTTGCAGGCCGCGATGACGTTCAAGTACGTGTTCGACTATCGCGACGGTGAAGTTTTCTGGTGCACTGCCGACGTCGGCTGGGTCACAGGTCACACGTATATTCTGTACGGTCCGCTCGCCAATGGAGCCATCTCCCTGATGTTTGAGGGCGTGCCTACCTACCCCGATGCGGGACGGTGTTGGGAGGTAATCGACAAGCACCAGGTGAATACATTCTATACAGCGCCCACCGCCATACGCGCGCTGCATGCCGTGGGCGACGAACCGGTGACACGCAGCTCCCGCGCAAGCCTGCGCCTGCTGGGCACCGTCGGCGAGCCCATTAACCCCGAGGCATGGGAGTGGTATTACAACGTGGTCGGCGACGCCCGCTGCCCGGTTGTCGATACCTGGTGGCAGACGGAGACAGGCGCGCACATGATCACACCACTGCCAGGCGCCACCGACCTGAAGCCGGGATCAGCGACCCTGCCTTTCTTTGGCGTTGACCTGGCACTACTGGACGAGAGCGGCGCTGAGATTGCAGGGCCGGGTGCGGGCTACCTGGTAATAAAGTCATCCTGGCCAAGCCAGATACGCACGGTCTACGGCGATCATCAGCGCATGATCGACACGTATTTCAAACCCTACCCGGGCTATTACTTCACCGGCGATGGCGCCAGTCGCGACGAGGACGGCTATTACCGCATCACCGGGCGCGTGGACGATGTACTCAACGTCTCCGGCCATCGCATGGGCACCGCGGAAGTGGAGAGCGCGCTGGTGTTACACCAGCACATAGCCGAGGCGGCCGTGGTTGGCTACCCGCACGACATCAAGGGCCAGGGCATTTACGCGTACGTCACACCAATGCAGGGCGTAGAACCAACAGAACAATTGCGCGCGGAATTGATCGCCCTGTGCGCCGCGGAAATCGGCGCCATCGCCAAACCCGACATAATCCAATGGGCACCTGGACTGCCCAAAACCCGTTCCGGCAAGATCATGCGCCGGATACTGCGCAAGATTGCCGAGAACGAACTGGACAACCTTGGGGACACGAGCACGCTGGCAGACCCCTCAGTCGTGCAGAACCTGATCGACAACCGCCCGACGAGCTGATTCGCGACGCGCGGAAAACTACCGTGACGGCACTAAAGCCCTTTCAGTTTTGCCTTCAATCGGCTTCCAAATCTGCAATTGGTAAATACCACCGCCTGGCCGTTTCACCAGCGGGAGTGTAATCTCGGCAGTCATCTTGTAGTTAGCCTTCAATTGATTTTCGGTTTCCTTCCCAATATTCTGCAGTGACTCCTCAAGTGTTTCCGCACCTTTTCCAGAGTTCTGTATTGACGTTGGGAACGGCATCCAATTGTCGATCAGCAAAAGATCAAACTCACGATTCCGGATTTTGTTTGAGAACCCATAAGCCCAAGGTACAGTGATAGCCGCGAGAAAGAGAAACAATCCCAGACCGTTGGTGCAGGCAATTGGAGTGGAGTAAAAAAGTAAGCCGGCGTACACAAGGACCGCGACAGTGAAGCTCTCAGTCCGTGTCACATTATTCCTGCGACAAAGATAGAAACAGATGGCGCAACTCGCCAGGATAAATAGGCCGTTAACAGCACGATGTAATTCAAGCGTATTGCCAAAAACCCAAGTGAGTGGCGCCACCAGGACATTGTACAGGACTGGATACAGGCTGATTCTTATGGGCTGACTTTCCAGCGAGTAGGGATTACCCCCCTCCGCAATCGTCGCTGTAGTAACCAACATGCCTGTTTCGTTATAGTCCAGCGTATATTCGTGCGTAATAATCTGCAGATGGTTATAGGCTATTGCAATCGCAAAAAACCCCACAGCTATCAAGTAAAGGCTGTTAATTATCGTACCGAACCCGGCCTGTGCTGCGTGTCCATAATCACCTGCAATAAAATCCTGAGGAATCAACAACCGACAAAGTTCTGCTTAACTATTGAGAGAATTCTCGTATTTTCGACATCCGGTTGGCTGAATTCGCAAACAAACCGAGCCATGCCCAGGACATCAATTCCCCCGTTGGGATCTCGTAGAGACTTGCCCGTTTACCTACCGCGAATCACATCGCATATGCCAGCCGTGTAGCTGCCTGCATACATCACAACATTGCCATTGACCATCAGGGCATCCTTATGAGTGTGTCCCTGCCAAATTCTTGCATTTATCTCAGGTAAATGCTGGTAACTAATCCAGGGCCAAAGATGGTGCTCCGCATGGAAATGAAAATTGATTGTGGAGAGAAACAGTCGCTCCACAAGGGTTGCTTTCACTGATCGCAGCATCGGACCCGGAGTATTCATAAAGTACGGCGTCTCCGTCGATGCCGACCATCCCGAACGCGGCGGCTGATGCTCTATGAGAGCGCGGATTTTGGCGAACAGAAAACTCAGTGTTAACATCGGAAACAGCCAGAGTATGAAATAGTAGGTCGGCACGCCGAAATACAGCGGATCGAACAACGTAAGAACGATAAAGATTATGCAATTTACCAGCAGTATTGATATCTGGTCATGCCGCAGATTCGACTCAAACCGTTCATACTCGCCGCCCTTTCCTGTCTGAAGAACGTCACGCACCTTGAGGATGTATTCCAGCCCGGAAAGACTGCGGAAAACCTCTGCAAAAAAACGCCAACCGCGCCAATCCCGGAGATAGACATTTTTGTATCCCCAAGCTGGGAGACAAGGCGATGGTGAATGATGTGGCGTTGCCGATAAACATTGAATGGCAACAAAGTCGGAGCCGCAAAAAGATAGGTGCCGATCAGATCGTTTCTACGTTTGTCCTGGGGACATAGCAAAAAATGCGACGCTTCATGAGCAATCAGCGACAGGCCATGCTGCGCGCCGGCAATAATAAAGATGGCAAGCAGCCAACTCCAGATGGAAGGGTACGAGATGAAAAGCGCACATCCGAGAATCGCTTGCAGCCACGGCCGTGACAAGTCAATGATAAGGCGGGCTGTTTTGGGCCTGCGATAATGCTGCCGTTCCCGTGCGGTGAACTGAATGCCCTGTAGCTCTGGCGCTGAAAGGCTGGAAGTCATTTTCGTGCGACAAATATCATGCAGTCACTTCGACGAAAAAGATAATCGAAGATACTGAGTGGCGCGGTCAGGAAAACAAGCAAGGTCCAGATTCGACTGTGCCCCCCCTCCAGTGATAGTGGCAGACCCAGTTTTCCCAGCAGGAAATTCTGCAGTGAGAGTGCAGGGAACAAGTTAAGCTCTTCAACAATTTCTACTTCGCGAAAGCCGCTCTTGTGCAACAAAAGCTCAAGGGACTCTTTTGAAAACAGCTGAAGATGGCGGGGAAAATGATACCCACTCCAGTAGCGGCCAAAATAGCGGTGCCCGGTACTCGCAAGCTTTGGCGTGCGCCCGGTGAAAACACCATCATCCGCCAATAAGGAATGGGCTTTACGCATTGTCTCCCCAGGGTCAGTAACATGTTCGATCACATGGTTTATCGTTAACACATCGACCGTGCCAGCTCGGCCTGTTTGATCAAACTCCTCGAAGGTGCCGGGTGAAATATCAAAGCCCGCGTCACACCCTGCCGCAGCCATTTCCTCATTCATCTCCACGCCGGAAAACTTGAACTCCTCGCCAGCTCCCATCGCCTTGAAGCGGCGACAGTCCCCGGCACCTATGTCAAAGAGATGCAGCGGCCGCTTTCTGCAGAGACTGAGCATGCGGTGCGCCTCAGCACGGCACCACATGTTATAGATTAGCTGCCAGAAGCTGCCCATCTCGGTGCCGTATGCGTAGTAATTGTCGGGGTACATGCGCCGCATTTGGTCAAGCGTCGGGCGCGGCCACACGAATTCCGAACGACAGGCGTTGCAGATGCGAATACCAAAATCCGCGGCGATAGCGACCTGGTATTCATAATCTTTGGGCAACTGCGGTAAATCGCTGCTATCGGTCGCACGGCATACCGGACAACTGATCTCGTTCGCAATAATTGTCGTCATGATTCGTACTTCCCACTGCGAGCCCAGTGTCTGAACAGCTTCACCCTTCGAGCTAACTCTGTGCGCAACATAAAATGGTGCATTTTACCTCGCATTGCAATGCAGAGCGCAATAATTAACCGCTCCTTCATCCCACCGGAAATCTCGCCAGCAACATGTTTGACGCATGTCCTCTTTTTATCAACCCTCAAGGAAAATATCCCCTTCCACAGCCCGGCGAAGGCCTGCGACGTTGTCCAGCGTGTTCTATTCGGTGCAGCCGGAATGTGCGTTTGCACCTGAATGATGAATGCATGCGCCAGGCATAAAAAAGGGACGCACCCTCGGGTGCGTCCCTTTCACATTACAGTTAGAAAAAGTAGAGGATTACTCTACAGTTTCCTGTGCGGGTGATTCTTCCACTGCGGCTGCCTCATCTTCAAGCAACTCCTTGATAGAGAGCTTGATACGACCGCGCTGATCCACATCCAGCACTTTCACACGCACGACCTGCCCTTCCTTCAGGTGGTCCGATACGTTTTCCACGCGCTCATTGGCGATCTGCGAGATATGCACCAGCCCATCCTTGCCCGGGAGGATATTGACGAAGGCGCCGAAGTCGACGATGCGCGCAACAGTACCTTCATAAACCGCGCCAACTTCTGCCTCCGCAGTGATCTCCTGCACCAGGGCGACAGCCTTGTCCCGTGATGCCTGGTCCTGGCCAAAGATACGCACCGTGCCGTCATCGTCGATATCGACAGTCGCGCCGGATTGTTCAGTGATGGAACGAATCGTCACACCACCCTTGCCAATGATGTCGCGGATTTTGTCAGAATCGACTTTGAGCGTAATCATGCTCGGAGCATTGGCCGAGGTCACTGCGCGCGCCGCAGGCAGCACCTGGTTCATCTGTCCCAGAATGTGCAGGCGAGCGAGTTGCGCCTGCTCCAGCGCGACTTCCATGATCTGCTCATTGATTCCTTCAATCTTGATATCCATCTGCAGCGCAGTTACACCGTCTGCAGTACCAGCCACCTTGAAGTCCATATCGCCCAGGTGATCTTCGTCACCGAGAATATCGGTGAGTACAGCAAACTGGTTGCCTTCCTTCACCAGACCCATGGCGATACCAGCCACCGGTGCTTTCAGCGGCACACCCGCCGCCATCATCGCCAGCGAACCGACGCAGACGGACGCCATGGAGCTGGAGCCGTTGGATTCAGTGATCTCGGATACCACACGAATGGTGTAGGGGAACGCTTCACTGGTGGGCAGCACCGCCGCCAGGCCGCGACGTGCAAGGCGACCGTGGCCAACTTCACGACGACCGGTGAAACCGACCCGCCCTGCCTCGCCTACTGAGTAGGGAGGGAAGTTGTAATGCAGCATAAATGGATCACGGCGCTCGCCTTCAAGCGCGTCAATGATTTGCGCATCGCGCGTGGAACCCAGCGTGACAGCACCGATTGCCTGGGTTTCACCGCGTGTGAACAGAGCGCTGCCATGCACTTTGGCCAACACATCCACTTCACAGGCGATAGGACGCACGGTGCGATTGTCACGGCCGTCGATACGGGGTTCGCCAGACAATATACGCTTGCGCACCAGAGCCTTCTCAACCTTCTTGAAAAGTTCCTTCACGTCATCAGCAGATGGGCCGCCTGCAGTCGCCAGTGCGGCAACCGCTGCATCACGAATAGCGCCAACGCGCTCATAGCGTGCCGCCTTCTCTGTGATGCGATAGGCCTCGCCAAGTTCTCCCTTGACCTGGGCCTCTACTGCAGCCAGCAGCTCGGTATTGACCGCAGGCGCTGACCATTCCCAGCGCGGCTTGCCCGCTTCAGCCACCAGCTCGTTGATCGCCTGGATGACAACCTGCATTTCCTGATGCGCGTACAGTACAGCACCCAGCATCTGGTCTTCGGTCAATTCCTTGGCTTCGGACTCCACCATCAATACCGCATCCTTGGTACCGGCGACTACCATGTCCAGTTTGCTGTCTTTCAACTGTTCATAGGTAGGATTGAGGAAATAACCTTGCGCCTCGTTGAAACCAACGCGCGCGCCCCCGATCGGGCCATTGAACGGGCAGCCGGAAATTGCCAGCGCAGCAGAGGTGCCGATCATGGCCGCAATATCAGGGTCGATATGTTTATCCGCCGACATCACGGTACAGATGACTTGTACTTCATTCATGAAACCCTTGGGGAACAGGGGACGAATTGGACGATCGATCAAACGCGAGGTCAGCGTTTCCTTTTCACTGGGCCGCGCTTCGCGCTTGAAAAAGCCGCCGGGTATTTTGCCGACAGCGTAGGTTTTTTCTGTGTAGTGGACTGCCAGCGGGAAAAAGTCCTTGCCCGGCTGCTGCGTTTTCTCCGCAACAACGGTGCACAATACAGAGGTGTTTTCGACAGTCACCAGGACTGCGCCACTCGCCTGGCGAGCTATACGTCCGGTTTCGAGACTGACTGTCTGCCCACCGTACTGAAATGTTTTAATTACTGGATTCACATTATTTCTCCAATTCTCAATATGACACCGGGGCGTTCCCATGAACGCCCCGGCAGGGATACAGCTTATCTACGCAGGCCCAGTCGCTTGATCAGATCACTGTAGCGCTCGGTATTCTTGCGCTTCAGGTAATCCAGCAATTTACGTCGCTGGTTCACCATGCGGATCAAACCGCGTCGGGAGTGGTGGTCGTGCGAGTGCGACTGGAAGTGCCCTTGCAATTGCTCAATGTTCGCGGTCAGCAGTGCAACCTGAACTTCCGGGGAGCCTGTGTCGCCAGCGCCTACCTGGTACTCTTTTACGATTTCTGCTTTCTTTTCAGCTGTTAATGCCATTGTGTATTCCTCTTGATCAATCTGCCTCAGGCGGCATACCGCCCTTCGTTAATGAATGAGCCTGTCCGTGCAGATTTACAGACAGGTTCGCATCACCTTCCGGTGACAATCAGGCGACGCGGCGCAACGCGCCCGTCGTCCAATATCTCTCCAACACCTAAAAACTCGCCACTGTGCAGCGCGACGCGCACAATACCACCGCGAGGGGCGTTTGGCACCATGACCGGCTGCCCCTGGCGCATATAAAACCCGCCCGATTCGCTGAGCGAGACCAGTGGTAATCCCCCAAGCGCGGCGTCCGCAGGCAATAAAAGCGCGTCAATGGCAGGAAGTTCACCACTGCCCATGAGCGCCTGAAGTGTGTCGATTGCCACACTGTCTTCAATGCTGAAAGGCCCCGACCGCGTGCGACGCAGCGCGCTGACGAAGGCGCCGCAACCCAGTGCTCGCCCCAGATCCTCTGCCAGGGACCTCACGTAGGTACCCTTGCTACATTCCATAAATATATCGATTTCGGGCCTGTCACCACCGCGAAAGGCGCGCAGTTGCAATTCCTCAATGACTATCAGGCGCGGCTTACGTTCAACCTCCAGCCCCTGTCGTGCGAGCTTGTAGAGCGGTTGTCCATTCTGCTTGATGGCAGAGAACATGGAGGGAGTCTGCTCAATCTCGCCCTCAAACTGCTTGAGCGCCGCTACCACGTCACTTTCCGTAATCGCTGAAGCGTCGCGGACCTCCAGCACCTGGCCTTCGGCATCGCCTGTGTCAGTGACCGTGCCCAGCACAAAAGTGCTCAGGTAAGCTTTATCCGCGTCCAGCAGGTACTGGGAAAACTTGGTTGCCTCGCCCAAACACAACGGCAGAACACCGGTGGCCAAGGGGTCAAGACTGCCGGTGTGACCGGCCTTGGCGGCATTGTAGAGGTGCTTTACGCGCTGAAGCGCCCGGTTTGAGCTGATCCCCATGGGTTTATCCAACACCAGGATGCCATCCACCGCGCGTCCATTGCGACGTCTTGCCACCGCTAGACCCCTGACTCGTCGTCTTCGCGCAAACCGAGCTCGCGATCGGCACTTGCAGCACGCTTTATCAGGTCTTCCAGTTCCCGACCGCGCCCAATGCTGGCATCAAAATAAAATCGCAGTTGGGGGACAGTGCGCATGTTGCTGTCGCGGGACAGTTGGCTGCGCAGAAAGCCCGCAGCCTTGTTCAGCACCTCCAAAGATTCGCGCGCGTCCTCGCTGGAATTGCTGCCCATCACTGTGCAATAGATCTTCGCATGACCGAGGTCCCGACTCACGTCCACGCCTGTGATGCTGACCATACCCACCCGCGGATCCCGCACTTCATGCTGGATCAGGGCGGCCAACTCACGTTGCAGGTAATCCGCTACGCGCTGGGTTCTGGCATATTCTTTTGCCATCGGGAATACTCGTTGCGACGCCGCTTACAGCGAGCGGGCAATCTCCTTGACTTCATATACCTCGATAAGGTCGCCCACTTTCACATCAGTGTAGTTTTTCACACCGATTCCGCACTCGACCCCGTTACGCACCTCGCTCGCATCATCTTTGAAGCGACGCAGCGACTCCAGTTCGCCCTGGTAGATCACAACGCTGTCGCGCAGTACCCGGATGGGCTTGGCTCGATAGACGGTCCCTTCGATCACCATACAGCCTGCAATCAAGCCGTATTTCGGTGAGCGGAACACGTCTCGTACTTCCGCGATGCCGACAATATCTTCCCGCAGTTCGGGAGCCAGCATACCCGTCAGCGCCGCCTTTACGTCGTCTATCAGGTCGTAGATCACGTTGTAATAACGCAGGTCAACGCCTTCTTGCTCGACCAATTTGCGCGCGGCATTGTCCGCTCGCACATTGAACCCAAAGACCACGGCGCTTGAGGTGACAGCCAGATTGACATCCGTCTCGGTGATACCGCCAACGCCGCCGGTGACAATATTCACCTGCACCTCGTCGTTGCCAATATCCAGCAGCGCGGACTGTATCGCTTCCAGTGACCCGCGTACATCCGCCTTGACCACCACGTTAAGCGACTTCCTTTCGCCTGCCGTCATGCTCTCGAACATGTTATCCAGCTTGGCTGCATGCTGACGCTGCATTTTCTTGTCGCGGGTCTTTTCCTGACGGAAATCCGCCACATCGCGCGCGCGCTTCTCGCTTTCGACGACAGCAAAGAGATCGCCAGCAGCCGGAGCCGCGTCCAGACCGAGTATTTCCACCGGTATACTGGGTCCGGCTTCCTCGATCGCCTTGCCGTTTTCATCCAGCATTGCGCGCACACGCCCAAACTGCAGGCCGGCCAACACGATATCACCCTTGCGCAAAGTACCGCTTTGAATCAATAGTGATGCAACCGGACCGCGCCCCTTATCCAGACGCGATTCAATGACGATACCCTGGGCGGGCACATCCCGCGCAGCCGTCAACTCCAGCACTTCTGCCTGCAACAGTATGGCGTCGAGCAGATCGTCAATGCCCTGACCCGTGTGGGCGGAAACATTGATAAATTGCGTATCACCTCCCCACTCCTCGGGAATGACGTCTTTTGCCGCAAGCTCGCTTTTGATCCGCTCGGGGTCTACGCCTTGCTTGTCCATTTTGTTGATGGCGACAATGATCGGCACCTTGGCAGCTTTGGCGTGCTTAACGGCCTCTTCGGTCTGTGGCATCACACCGTCATCTGCTGCCACTACAAGGATTACGATATCCGTGCTCTTGGCACCACGCGCGCGCATCGCAGTAAATGCTGCATGCCCAGGTGTGTCGAGAAACGAGATCATGCCGCGATCAGTTTCGACGTGATAGGCGCCGATATGCTGCGTTATACCACCGGCCTCGCCCGACGCGACCTGGCTCTTGCGAATGTAATCCAGCAGCGATGTCTTACCATGATCTACATGGCCCATAACCGTGACGACTGGCGCCCTGGGCTCTTGGGTGCCCTCGTGCTGCGCCAAAGTTTCTTCGAGTTTCTCCTCCAACGCATCGGCACTGAGCAACTTGACCGTATGGCCAAATTCTTCCACCACCAGCGTAGCAGTATCTCGGTCGATCATCTGGTTGATCGTAGCCATCACACCGAGCTTCATCAGCTCTCTTATGACTTCGCCGGACTTCACCGACATCTGCTGCGCAAGATCGGCGACAGAAATCATGTCCAGCAATCCGACTTCGTAGACCTTTTTCTCAGTGGGCATTTCAGATCCGTGCTTTGAGTGTTCCGCATGTGCCGACTTGATTTTCTTGCGCCCACCTCGGCGTCGACTCCCTCCCGCTTCTGACTCCAGATCCGCCAAAGAGAGATTGTGATTGCGTTGTTTCCCACGACCTGTTGGCGCGTTGCGAGCCAAACGATTCCGCGGCTTGCGGGAATCGTCGTCTACCACATGCGGTGTTGATGGCACTTCATGCAAGCGCTTCGGCCGTTTGGCGGCCTCTTTCGCCTTCTCCTGCGTTTTGGCCAGCACATCAACCTTCGCCTGCGCTTCTGCTGCCTTGCGCGCTTCAATAGCAGCCTGCCGCGCGGCCGCCTCATCTGCTTCCATCAACTTGCGACGCGCTGCCGCGCGCTGGCGCAAAATCTCGGGATCGAGATTGGCCGGATCCTCATCTGCACCCGCTTCCAATTCCGACACTGCGGCCGCGAGTTGTTCGCGCTCCGCCGCCGCAACAGCTTTCGCTTCTACCGCCGCAGCCGCCTCAGCTGCAACTTCTTCTGCTTGCTGCTTCTGCTCCGATGTTAACAGTTCCACCTCTGGCGCCGCGCCTGCGTCATCGCCCTGCTCTGCATCGCGTTTCACATACGTACGCTTCTTACGCACTTCGACATTGACGGTTTTCCTGCCCTGCGACGCGGTGGCACGCAAAGTAGTGAGTGTTTTTCGCTTGAGGGTTATACGCTTTGGAGCTTCCGTGGACTCACCGTGACTTCGCTTCAGGTACTGAAGCAATGTTTGCTTATCATCATCAGACACAGCTTCATCTGCATCTGTGTGGGGCAATCCCGCTTCCTTCATCTGCGTCAGCAGACGTTCCGAGGACGCACCTACCACTTCCGCGAGCTGCTCTACTGTCACCTGACCCATTCAATAATCTCCTTGGTACCCTGTCATAGTGTGCTTTAGTTTGCCGTACCAGGTTACTTTTCTGCCTCGGCAAACCAGGGTGCTCTGGCCGTCATGATCAATTCGCCTGCGCGTTCTGCTGTCATATCCGGAATATCCATCAGGTCGTCCACACCTTGTTCCGCGAGATCTTCCATAGTCACGATTGAACGGCTCGCCAATATGTAGGCGAGGTGCCTATCCATACCATCCAGCGTCAACAAATCTTCAGCTGGCTCTTGTGCCCCCAGTTGCTCTTCAGACGCAATAGCCATAGTAAGCAGCGCATCCTTGGCCCGAGCGCGCAATTCCTCGGCGATATCCACATCGAAGCCCTCGATAGCGGTCATTTCTTCCAGCGGCACATACGCCACCTCTTCCAGGGTGGTAAAACCCTCTTCAACAAGGATTTCGGCCACGTCCTCATCAATATCAAGGGCATCGACGAACAACTTGATTACCTGTCCCGCTTCAGCATCGTGCTTCTCGGCGGCGTCCTCCAGACTCATGACATTTATGGTCCACTGGGTGAGCTGCGCAGCCAGCCGAACATTCTGGCCGGAGCGCCCGATAGCCTGGGCCAGATTATCCTGGGAAACCGCCACATCCATTGTGCCGCTATCTTCATCCATAACAATCGACTCGACTTCAGCCGGCGCCATTGCATTGATTACCAGCTGCGCCGGATTATCATCCCAGAGCACGATATCCACCCGCTCATTATCCAACTCATTGGACACAGCTTGGACGCGCGATCCGCGCATGCCAACACAGGCGCCCACCGGATCAATGCGCTGATCATTGGTCTTTACCGCGATTTTGGCGCGCGAGCCCGGGTCGCGCGCGGCGGCGCGAATCTGGATCACCTCCTCGGCGATTTCAGGCACTTCAATCTTGAACAGCTCTATCAACATCTCGGTACAGGAACGACTGAGTATCAATTGGGGACCACGCGCTTCAGTACTGATTTCCTTCAGGATGGCGCGCACACGGTCATTAACCCGAAAAGTTTCGCGACCAACCAGTTGATCGCGCGGCAGTAACCCCTCGGCATTATTGCCGAGGTCGACGATAACATTATCCCGTGTAACCTTTGACGGTCCCCGCGACCAGTTCGCCAACCCGACCAAGGTATTGTTCTACCACCTGAGCGCGCTCCGCATCACGAACGCGCTGTACTATGACTTGCTTGGCCGTTTGTGCAGCGATACGCCCGAATTCGACATTCTCGACCCGTTCCTCGAAAATATCGCCGGGTTTCAAATTTGGATCCTGCTCCAGTGCTTCTTCTGTTGTGAACTGTGTGCCCAACAGCGCCATTTCGTCATCGGGCACCACCAGCCACCGGCGCACTGAAACGTAATCACCGGTTTTTCGGTCGATCGTGACATGAATGTCAGCGTCTTCGTCGTAGCGCTTTTTGGTCGCTGTTGCCAGCGCCAATTCAATCGCCTCAAAGATGATGTCCTCGGACACACCTTTCTCATTGGAGACAGCCTCAGCCACCAACAGAATTTCTTTTGTCATTTCAAGCCTCGCCAGTTCTCAATCCGCGTTCAGACACGGGGTTGTACACGCGCCTTCTCTATCGCGCCATGGGGTAATAAAAACTCGTGATCGTCGATCTGTATCACGACGTCCTCGCCCTCAATTCCCTTTAAAATGCCTTTGAACTTGCGCCGTCCTTCGAACGCACTGCGCAAGCGTAATTCCACTATTTCGCCAACATAAGCTTCATATTGGCTCATCTTGAATAGCAAACGATCCATTCCCGGGGACGAGACTTCAAGCGTATATTCCCCGGTGATAGGATCCTCAACATCGAGAATCGCACTCACCTGTCCACTGACGAGTGCGCAATCTTCGACATTGATGCCCGCAGGATTGTCTATATAGACACGCACAATACTGTGCTTCCCCTGCGCCACGTACTCCACACCCCACAGCTGGTAGCCCAACGCCTCCACTGTAGATTGCAACATGTCTGCAATTTGCTGGTCTTTGCTCGCCACAGGCGGTTTGATTACCCCATGTACGAAAAAGCCCCTAAAAAGGGGCTTTTTCATCTTCACACTGCCTACTCTGGAGCCGACAGTGCCAATTGGTAGCGGGGGCCGGATTTGAACCGACGACCTTCGGGTTATGAGCCCGACGAGCTACCAGGCTGCTCCACCCCGCATCAAAACTTCCTCGACTGTGATGCGCCCCTCGGCACATCACTTTGAGCCCTTACTCGTCTCTGGAGCTCAATTTCGAGGCTGTGCATTATAGGGAGCACCCCCACCCCGGTCAACCGTGGACAGTCGAAAAATTAATGTAATAAAAAGGCATGTAGTATTGTTGCCAATCGTTCTCATTAAGATTACGATAAAGCCATTATCACTTGTAACACGGTTAGCGCCATGTATGTCTGCCTCTGTAAAGGGATAACCGATAGTCAAATCCGTGCTGCCATCGAAGATGGAGCGAGCTCATTTAAAGACGTGCGCAACACGCTGGGGGTGGCCAGCCAGTGTGGGAAGTGCGGAATACTCACCCGTGAAATCCTGCGTGAAACCCTGCTTGACAGTAGTCAGGAACAAGAATTGTTCTACGCGCTCAGCTAGCCCAAAATTGCCTTTATCCACCTTGGAAATCTCATCTCCAAAGCCCATAAGGGATTGGATGCGATTCTAAATCTCTCGTATTACTATTTATTATTCGCCTTATTAATCAATGACTTACGTTTGACGAGCAGCCTCGATCGACGGCATAATGTGCCTTTCTGCAACACAAGAAAGGAGGCATTCCATGAAGGGCGACGCAAAAGTCATCCAGTATTTGAATAAGGTGTTGGGCAATGAACTCATCGCCATCAATCAGTATTTCCTGCACTAACGCATGTACAAAAACTGGGGCCTCAAGGCATTGGCAGACCATGAATACGAAGAGTCTATCGATGAGATGAAGCACGCCGACAAATTAACAGAGCGTATTTTGTTCCTGGAGGGGCTGCCCAATTTGCAGGATCTGGGCAAACTGCTGATCGGCGAAGATACCCAGGAAGCCCTCAAGTGCGACCTCAAACTTGAACTTAAGGCCATACCCGACTTGCGGGAGGCCATCGCGCACTGCGAGTCGGTGCGAGACTATATCTCGCGGGAGTTGCTGGAACACATACTTGAATCTGAAGAAGAGCATGTTGACTGGCTGGAAACCCAACTTGGCCTGATCGACAAGGTCGGCATACAGAACTACCTGCAGAGCGTAATGGAAGACCCGTCCTGACGTTGGTGCCGCAAAGTTTCTCAGTCCACGTCAGGCAGGTCTTTTCCGTTGACATGAATTAACCTTCCTTCTCTGGTGAGCAGGAAGGTCTCACCCGACCGAACATCCAATCCCAGCAGTGCGGCAATTTCGTTGTATTGACGTGATCGGGCGCGTTGTATGTCAACCCCACTTGCGCAATCAATTGCTGATTGTGCTTTACAAATTGCCTGCCAATCGTTGTGTGAAAAAAGATATTCAGGTCGATACTGCTCGACCAACTGCAGCCCCAAATCGAGAGTTTGGTGTTCTGGAAAAATAATGGCCAAACTGTTGCTAGGGCTGTTCTGGTCAACCATTGACTCTCTGTATCTTCGCCAGTCTATTGCTACACCATTGATGTATCTGGCGGGTTCCGCGTCCTTCGTCTGGATTTGTGACAGGGCTACCTGAACACCTTGAAGGAAAATGCTGAACTCCATTAATAGGGTAACTCGCCACCATTTCCATCATTCGTTGCTCGCCTCAAGTCACTAATGTCCGTTTGAACCATGCCCGCTTTGCATGCAACAGATGTCCCGACTGATGGAGATTCGGACGTGACAACCAAGTTATTTAAAACTGCCCTGCCTGTAGGTTGTTCGCACAAGAAAAACGGCCTGATCGCCTCTTCACTACGTTGACCAAAAACGGGGGCCCAATAAATGAACAGGTTGTACTCGGTAACCTGGTCAAATTTTGGGATTACCTTCTTACAATAAGGGCACAGTGGGTCAACAAACGCTACCACGGTGGGTCGGTTCGGCTGCCATTCGTTATACAGGAATGCCTTATCTCGCACGGGGTCCGGGATATTCATTGCGCCTTCGGCTAGAGAACTGACGACAGCTACCGCAGCGCAAATGAACAGGAACACACCGTTCCCAACCAGTGACTTCAGATTGAACAAACGCACAACGCTCACTCGTTCGGTGATTGCGCGGATGCCATCTCTTCCATTGCGATCGGCAGCACCGTTTCGCTATAGGTCGCCAACGCCTGTTGCAGTTCCTCACGCAGGACCTGCCGCTGCTTCGGATCAGCGCGCACCGTGTCACTCGCGGGCCATCGCCAGTATCTTCTCTTCCTGCTGGTCTGCGACTGCCCGCTGCGCCTGTGTCACTGCAGGGGGCGCTTGCTTCGGCTGCGCCGCAGGTTGGTGAGGCAACCCGGCCGGACCCTGGTCAACCAACGCCGCTTCCTGCGCCGGATCCGTGCGCAGCGCCTGCCCTTCCGTGACCTGCGGCGTGTCAGTGTCGTTCGCCAGGAACAACGACAGCCCCCCAACCACGAGCACAAGTACCACTATGGACCAACCCGCATACTTCATCTGTCACCCTCGCTCTCTCGGCTCTCTCGGCACCCTCGACTCCATCACCGACACCGCCCTGCCTGTGTACCTCTAATCCGCTACCCTTAATCCGCCGTAAAGAACCGCCGCGAATCCCTGTTGATAAGATTGCCCGCCAGATCCGTAAAATACGAGTAACTCACATACAGCCGGTATTGGTGGTTGGCCGCCAACGCATCCGCCGGTTCGAACGTCAAGGTGATGCCATCCGCAGCGATGCCAATAACACCCGGTACAGAGGCATTGAGCGTTTCCATCCCATAAATAAAATCTGGCCGCATCGACCGACGTCGGATCCACACGCTCATCCAGCACCACGCAATATCGCATCCAGTGCCAGTGTTTGATCGGCTGTAAAACTCCATTGGATAATATTGCCGCGGGTGGTGTCCCCAACCAACCCTGTCGTGAAGTCAATCGCCTGCGGAGCCGCCAGCGGGTTGCCCACCGTGTCAACAATGCCGCCAATGTCCAGCCGGTAACTCCACCGGGCGACAGCGGCCCGCTCAGGTTCAGCGTCAGCAGGTCCACCGCACTGCTGAACGTCAGTGATGCCGGCACTACGTTATTGAGCCCATCACGAAGATTCAAATCCGTAATCGACGCCACGTTGATCGCTTCACTGAACCGCACATTCAATTTGACATTGGTCGGCACGCCGCCCAGTCCATCCGCGACCGACACCGCCCTCACCACGGGTGCCGTCGCATCCTCCACGCCACTGGTCGTGAAGCCACGGCTCGTGCCGTTGATCCGATTCCCGCCAGGTCATACAGGTAGGTGTTGTACGTCACGTACAGCGTGTACGAATGACCCGCCTGCAACGCCTCGTCCCGCACAAAGCGCAACCGCTGGCCATCCGCACTCACCGTGCCACTGCCGCGCATGAAACGCCCCTGCGTATTGCTGTACAACGCAAAACTCGCCTGGCCCGTCGCCGGGTCCGTATTCACCAGCGTCGGATCAATGCGCTCGCTCAACGCAATCTCCAGCACCGCGTTCAATGGCAGTACCGCACCCTGCGCGTAACTCCAGTTCACGATACCGCCCCTGCACGTTATCCAGCCCATCACCCGTGGTGAACGTCATCGCCACCGGCACCAGCAGCGGATTGCCACTGATATCCTGCACACCGGACACCGACAACAGGTAGCTGCTATTGGGCGCCAGCAAACTGCGCGGCACCACGGTCACCATACGGCGATCACTGCTGAAGCTGATATCGGCCGTCACCGCCGTGCCACCTTCATCCTGCAATTGCACGCCCGCAGTGAGGATCGGATTCAGCGGCTCATCAAAGCGCACACCCACGCGCACGTTGGTCGGCACCGCAGTCTGGCCGTCGAACAAGGTCGCCGCCTCGAACAGCGGACCGGTACTGTCCTCCTCAAACCCGGTCGTAAAGGTGTATGACGGACCGGACATGCTGTTCCCGCTCAGGTCGCGCAGGCTGAAGGCGTACCAGTAATACAGCCGGCCCGGCGCCAGCGCATCCACCGGCACCAGCGTCAGGCGCCGGCCATCCGCACTCAGGTCCAGGGTGGTCGGTACGTTCGTGTTCGTACTGGTATCGTAAAGGTACACGCCACTGCTGCTGACACTAACCGGGTCAACCGGTTCGCTGAACGCATGTACCAGCACCGGATTCTGTGCCACACCCGTCGCACCACTGGGCACCGATGTCGTCACCACGCTGCCACTGCCCAGGTCCGGTCCATCGCCCGTCGTGAAGGTCGTGCTGCCCGCCACCGCATTGCCCGCATGGTCGCTGAACGTCGGCAGCGTTTCCGTCACGGCGGTGTTCGCAGGCAGCGTCCCCGCTCGCTCATAGCGCACCACCTCGTTACTCTCGCTGAACTGGATGTTGTTGGTCTGGCCCAGCAAGCCCGCATTGGCCACAAAGTTGCTCACCGCTTCATCAAAGCGCACCGCGTAGTACGGGTTGGTACCCACGCCGCTTTCGCCTTCCGGCGGGTTCAGCGCCAGGATCAGCGGCGTGCGGTCATCCACCACCGAACCCGGTCCCGTGTAGACGTACTGGTAGTTACTGAAGGCTTGCGTATCGCCATCCGTGTCCGTAATGCCAGACTCCAGCCGCAGGTAGTAGATCTGGCTCGTCGCCGGGGCCTCCGGGACCTCCAGTGCTACCGACGGCACCACCGTCATGATCTGGCCCGGTACCGTGTCATAGCCCACATCACCCGGCTCGGTATTCAGGCTGACCGTCACCGGCACGCGCGTGCCGTTGTAGTTCTTCTCCAGCCACACCGTGCTGTCCGTCAGCGAATCCGGGTTCAGCGGCTCCGACCACAACACCTGCAAGGTCGGGTTCAACACACATTCTGTGCTGCTGTTCGGCGAGAACACCTGCACCGACGGCCTCACGCCCACACCGTCACTGGTCGTACCCGTGTAGAAATAGCTGCTGAAGTTGTTCAGCGGGTTGTTCGACTCATCCTGCGCAACGTCACTCAGGTACACCTGTATCAGCGACCCCTGTGCAAACGGCGTATCCTTGGTAAAGCGCACCGTCTGCCCGTTCCCAGCACTTCCAGCACACCCTCGTCGTCAATCACCACGCCGTTCTGCGCGATATGGAACGCCTCTTCAACACTGTCCGCATCCAGTGGCTCATTGATGTACATCACCACTTCGTTAATGCCCAGCCAGTTGCTCGTGCCGTTGCCCGGCAACACCCGCGATACCGAGGGCCGGCCACCGTCGTTATTGAGCACCGAGGTGGTGAACACACTCACGTACGGCGCTATGGCATTGTCGCTCAGGGTCGGGAACCCGCGAGGTGATCGCCACGCCCACCACGCTCTCCGGTGGCAGCGTCGCCGTCAGCGTCACTTCCCGGCCATCGGCCGAGCGGAACACCGACGGCGCGATCAGGCTGCCGTTCGCATACAGCGCGATATTCCCGCTCGTCAGCGTCGCCGGCGCCATCGGCTCGCTGAAGGTCAGCACCACGCTCGTGAGCGGACTCACATCAATCGCATTGGCCTGTGGCGAGATCGCCAATACCGTCGGCGCGCCACTGTCCTCCAGTACCGACGTGGTAAAGCGGTACGTGCCACTGGAACGCGAATTACCCGCACGATCCACCGCCGTGGTGTTGACGCTGTACTGCGTGCTGCCCAACAGCGCAAACGCCGGCGTGAACGTCACCGTGTTACCCGACACGGCATAATCCCCCGGCACGGTAATGCCCGCACCGGTCACCACAGGCCGTCAGCAGGCTGAGCGCCTCGTCGTAGGTGATCGTGACCGTGCTCGTCACCGCAACATCGGTGGCATTGCTGGCCGGCACGATGGCTTTGCAGCACCGGACCGGTGGTATCGGCCGCGCCACTGGCGGCCGTGGTAAAGCTCAGCACCGTGGTCACCAGCGCATTGCCCGCGTAATCACACAGGCCATCCAGCGACAAACTGTACGCAGCACCGGTCGACAGGGCCACATCCGGTGTCACCGTGATGGTCCGCCGGTCAGCACCCAGCGCGACCGAGGCCGCCACCGGCACACCGCCGGACAGCAGCGACACGCGATCCAGGCAGCTGTCGCTGAGCGCCTCGTCCGTGCTGAACACAAAGCGGCTGTTCACCGCCATCAATAGACCCATCGGGCAGGCTGGTGTCGGTCACCACCGGGATCGTGGTGTCCTCCACGCCACTGGTCGTGAAGCCACGGCTCGTGCCGTTGATCCGATTCCCCGCCAGGTCATACAGGTAGGTGTTGTACGTCACGTACAGCGTGTACGAATGACCCGCCTGCAACGCCTCGTCCGCACAAAGCGCAACCGCTGGCCATCCGCACTCACCGTGCCACTGCCGCGCATGAAACGCCCCCTGCGTATTGCTGTACAACGCAAAACTCGCCTGCCCGTCGCCGGGTCCGTATTCACCAGCGTCGGATCAATGCGCTCGCTCAACGCAATCTCCAGCACCGCGTTCAATGGCAGTACCGCACCCTGCGCGTAACTCCAGTTCACGATACCGCCCTGCACGTTATCCAGCCCATCACCCGTGGTGAACGTCATCGCCACCGGCACCAGCAGCGGATTGCCACTGATATCCTGCACACCCGACACCGACAACAGGTAGCTGCTGTTGGGCGCCAGCAAACTGCGCGGCACCACGGTCACCGTACGGCGATCACTGCTGAAGCTGATATCAGCCGTCACCGCCGTGCCACCTTCATCCTGCAATTGCACGCCCGCAGTGAGGATCGGATTCAGCGGCTCATCAAAGCGCACACCCACCGCACGTTGGTCGGCACCGCAGTCTGGCCGTCGAACAAGGTCGCCGCCTCGAACAGCGGACCGGTGCTGTCCTCCTCAAACCCTGTCGTAAGTAGGGTACGACGGACCGGACATGCTGTTCCCGCTCAGGTCGCGCAGGCTGAAGGCATACCAGTAATACAGCCGGCCCGGCGCCAGCGCCTCCACCGGCACCAGCGTCAGGCGCCGGCCATCCGCACTCAGGTCCAGGCTGGCCGGTACGTACAGGCCCGTACTGGTGTCATACAGGTACGCCGCTGTCGCTGACACTGACCAGGTCAACCGGTTCGCTGAACGCACGCACCAGCACCGGATTCTGCGCCACACCCGTCGCACCACTGGGCACCGACGTCGTCACCACACTGCCACTGCCCAGGTCCGGTCCATCGCCCGTCGTGAAGGTCGTGCTGCCGCCACCGCATTGCCCGCATGGTCGCTGAACGTCGGCAGCGTTTCCGTCACGGCGGTGTTCGCAGGCAGCGTCCCCGCTCGCTCACTAGCGCACCACCTGGTTGCTCTCGCTGAACTGGATGTTGTTGGTCTGGCCCAGCAAGCCCGCATTGGCCACAAAGTTGCTCACCGCTTCATCAAAGCGCACCGCGTAGTACGGGTTGGTACCCACGCCGCTTTCGCCTTCCGGCGGGTTCAGCGCCAGGATCATCGGCGTGCGGTCATCCACCACCGAACCCGGTCCCGTGTAGACGTACTGGTAGTTACTGAAGGCTTGCGTATCGCCATCCGTGTCCGTAATGCCAGACTCCAGCCGCAGGTAGTAGATCTGGCTCGTCGCCGGGGCCTCCGGCACCTCCAGCGCTACCGACGGCACCACCGTCATGATCTGGCCCGGTACCGTGTCATAGCCCACATCACCCGGCTCGGTATTCAGGCTGACCGTCACCGGCACGCGCGTGCCGTTGTAGTTCTTCTCCAGCCACACCGTGCTGTCCGTCAGCGAATCCGGGTTCAGCGGCTCCGACCACAACACCTGCAAGGTCGGGTTCAACACCACATTCTGCGTGCCGCTGTTCGGCGAGAACACCTGCACCGACGGCCTCACGCCCACACCGTCACTGGTCGTACCCGTGTAAAAATAGCTGCTGAAGTTGTTCAGCGGGTTGTTCGACTCATCCTGCGCAACGTCACTCAGGTACACCTGTATCAGCGACCCTGTGCAAACGGCGTATCCTTGGTAAAAGCGCACCGTCTGCCCGTTCCCCAGCACTTCCAGCACACCCTCGTCGTCAATCACCACGCCGTTCTGCGCGATATGGAACGCCTCTTCAGCACTGTCCGCATCCAGTGGCTCATTGATGTACATCACCACTTCGTTAATGCCCAGCCAGTTGCTCGTGCCGTTGCCCGGCAACACCCGCGATACCGAGGGCCGGCCACCCGTCGTTATTGAGCACCGAGGTGGTGAACACACTCACGTACGGCGCTATTGCATTGTCGCTCAGGTCGGTAACCCGCGAGGTGATCGCCACGCCCACCACGCTCTCCGGTGGCAGCGTCGCCGTCAGCGTCACTTCGGCCATCGGCCGAGCGGAACACCGACGGCGCGATCAGGCTGCCGTTCGCATACAGCGCGATATTCCCGCTCGTCAGCGTCGCCGGCGCCATCGGCTCGCTGAAGGTCAGCACCACGCTCGTCAGCGGACTCACATCAATCGCATTGGCCTGTGGCGAGATCGCCAATACCGTCGGCGCGCCACTGTCCTCCAGTACCGACGTGGTAAACCGGTACGTGCCACTGGAACGCGAATTACCCGCACGATCCACCGCCGTGGTGTTGACGCTGTACTGCGTGCTGCCCAACAGCGCAAACGCCGGCGTGAACGTCACCGTGTTACCCGACACGGCATAATCCCCCGGCACGGTAATGCCCGCACCGGTCACCACAGGGGCCGTCAGCAGGCTGAGCGCCTCGTCGTAGGTGATCGTGACCGTGCTCGTCACCGCAACATCGGTGGCATTGCTGGCCGGCACGATGGCTTGCAGCACCGGACCGGTGGTATCGGCCGCGCCACTGGCGGCCGTGGTAAAGCTCAGCACCGTGGTCACCAGCGCATTGCCCGCGTAATCACACAGGCCATCCAGCGACAAACTGTACGCAGCACCGGTCGACGGGGCCACATCCGGTGTCACCGTGATGGTCCGCCGGTCAGCACCCAGCGCGACCGAGGCCGCCACCGGCACACCGCCGGACAGCAGCGACACGCGATCAGGCAGCTGTCGCTGAGCGCCTCGTCCGTGCTGAACACAAAGCGGCTGTTCACCGCCACATCAATAGACCCATCGGGCAGGCTGGTGTCGGTCACCACCGGCGTCGTGGTGTCCTCCACGCCACTGGTCGTGAAGCCACGGCTCGTGCCGTTGATCCGATTCCCCGCCAGGTCATACAGGTAGGTGTTGTATGTCACGTACAGCGTGTACGAATGACCCGCCTGCAACGCCTCGTCCCGCACAAAGCGCAACCGCTGGCCATCCGCACTCACCGTGCCACTGCCGCGCATGAAACGCCCCTGCGTATTGCTGTACAACGCAAAACTCGCCTGGCCCGTCGCCGGGTCCGTATTCACCGTCGTCGGATCAATGCGCTCGCTCAACGCAATCTCCAGCACAACGTTCATCGGCAGCACTGCGCCTGAGACAAAACTCCAATTCACGATATTGCCAATGGTCGTATCCGTATCAGCGCCGGTGGTGAAATCGACCTGAACCGCATTGGGCAGGAGATTCCCGCTGAGATCGCGCACGCCATCGACAGTGAACACATAACTTGTGCTCGCATCCAATACCGGCCCGGGGTCAAGGGTCACCACTTTCTTGTCGCCGCTCAGTGAGCGAGTTACAGGGACTTCAGCGCCTTGAGCGTCCAACAACTTGATATCGCCGACATACAGCGCGCTGATGACCTCGGAGAACTGGACTCTCAGCAGCGTATTGGTCGGCACCTGGGTCGCACCATCACTCATCGTGGTGGCAACCACGACCGGCCCCTG
The DNA here is from genome assembly GCA_016704305.1 of Haliea sp. GTDB lineage: Bacteria > Pseudomonadota > Gammaproteobacteria > Pseudomonadales > Halieaceae > Marimicrobium. The sequence continues at coordinate 59,537 of JADJAL010000029.1, forward strand.
GCCATCGGACGCAAACGCCGTGGTGAAGTAGGTCGTCTGTCCAAGCAGGGCCAATCCGAACAGGTCCTGTATCCCCGACGACAGGGTAACGTAATACTGCCTCCCCACCAGGAAGGGCGAATTGGGTACAAAGGAGATACTGGTCTTGTCGTCGCTGACCGAGACCGCGCCCTCAAACCGCTGGTTCGTAGCGGTATCAACTACATAGAAGGTATCGCTGGTGACCGTGGCGGGAATAATCGGCTCACTGAGAACGACGTCAATAAGGCTGTTCAACGGCACATCCGCGTCGCCATTGGTGGGGCTGATAGACAATACGCTGGGGCGAACGGTATCGATAAAATTGCCCGTGGTGAACGCGCTGGGTGGGCGCAATCGCGTTGCCCGCCACATCCTTGACGCCGGAGATAGCGACGGAGTGCAGCTTGAGATCCTGCATCAAATCAGTGGGAACAAACAGCAGTTCCGTATTGCCCGCCGTCAACTGCAGCGTACCGGCGATCGGCGTGGCGCTGCCCTCGGGAATGACCTGCAGTACACCCGCCTTGATCGACTTGGGCAGCAAGGGCTCATCAAACAACACGCTGACACTGCTGTTCTCGGGAATGTCGGTGGCGCCGTCTGCCGGCGTAATCGCGCTGACCGTCGGCGGCGTGACATCCGGGTTCAGGGGATCGGTTTCATTGTCCACCTCTGTCTTGTCATCAACGCCGTCGCTGTCGGAATCGGTCTCATTGGGATTCGTGCCCAGGCGAACCTCTTCACCGTCGTTCAGGCCATCGTCATCTGAATCCGGATCCTGTGGATCCGTATTCCACGTATCTACCTCTTCGTCGTCACCGAGGCCGTCGGCGTCGGCGTCGGGTTGAATCTCAAGATTCACCAGGGCGCTGGCGGCCGTGTTGCCGCCCAGGTCCACCGCCCGCGCTTCCACTACCAGGTCTGTGTCGCCCGGAGCAGGGACCGTAACCGATACCTGGTACGGTGACGACGTGTCGGTAAAGACCAGTGCGTCATTCACGTAGAAGCCGACACTGGCGACCGCGACATCGTCCTGCGCATCCGCGGTAATGACCAGTTTACGGCCCTCGACCACCACACTACCGTCTGCCGGGTTGGTGATGGCCACCGTCGGCGGCACGCCGTTGTTGTCATTCACATCGCGGTATTGGGCAATGAACAGGCGCGTATTGCCGGTGGCCTGGTAATCGTTGCTGACGACAAAGCTCTCCTCGGTCACGTACGCATAGCTGGCATCCAGCGCGATGCCGGTGCCCGCATAATCCCCGAACGGCGACAGGTTGATCGTGCCCTGGAAGATCGGGTTCTCAAGATCGAAGATATTGATAAAGGCAATCACGTTCGGGAACAATTGTTCCGCATAGAACGCAAAGTTGCGGGTCAGCGCCACATCGCGCGGCGCAATGCTGCTGTCGCCGCCGGTGATGCGCGGCAGCATGGGATTGCTCAGGTCGACCACGCGGTAGCCCTGGCTGTAGGCCGCGACATGCGCATAGCCATTTTCCAGCACAACGTCCTTCACGGAACCAATGTTCACGCTGCCCAGGCGGATCGGGCTCGCCGGATCGCTGACATCAATGGCAATCAGTGCACTGCCCCCTGTCACCACCGCCAGATCCTGTTCCACCGAGATGCCGGTGACGGCGCCCAGATTGCCGAGCGCCCCTACGGACAGCGGACTGGCCGATTCGGAGATATCAAAGACCTCAATACCGGACGCCCCGTTCGCCACATAGGCATGCGACAGCTGCACGAACACATCCTGTGCAACGCCCGCCGTATCGACAGACCCGACCAGCACCGGCACCAGCGGATTGGTGATGTCCACGATCTTCAACCCGGCTTCACCGTCGGCGATGTAGGCCAGGTTACCGACCGTCTTGATGTCGATGGCCGTGCCATCGGTGTCGAGTGCCGCAACCACTGCCGGGTTCACCCGGTCAGCAACATCGACCACCTGCAAGCCGGCCGCACCGGCCGCGATGAACGCATAATCCCCACTGACGTCGACATTGTTGGCGTAGCCGGGAATCGCGATCGCCGACAGCGCCGTGGCTTCAAAGTCCCTGACCGTGACGTTGATCATCACGGACTTGCCGAGACTGCTTGCCGTCACAATCGCATTGCCGGGCTGGCCACCAAAGATCTCACCCTTGGTGAGGCCAAAACTGACCACTGACAAATCGCTGGAGGCGTACGAGGTCCCGGCCAAGCTTGTGACATCAATCCGCGAACCGTCGATCAACACGCCGGCAATCGCCAGCTGCGTGCTGACTTCGCTGTCGATGCCGTTGAAGGTCATCACCACACTGGCGGGCGTGGACACCAGGGCCACCAGGGCCGCTTCAAAATTGGTGTCGGCATCGTCATTGGGATCAGAATCCACCGCGATTTCGACGCCATCCGAAAGACCGTCGCCATCGCTGTCGGCCAGCAGGGGATTGGTGATAAAGCCATCCACTCCCGCCACCAGTTCCTCGCCGTCGCGCACGCCGTCACGATCGGTATCGGCAACGCGGGGATTGGTGCCGGCGTTGAACTCCGACAGGGCAGACAGTCCGTCACTGTCCTGGTCTTCCAGTGCGTCAATCGGGTCGTTGGGATTGAGGCCATTGGCGAGCTCATAGTCGTCCGGCAAGCCGTCGCCATCCAGATCACCGCCCGACACCACCTGGACCGTGCGGGCTGCCAGCGCGCCGTCCTTGCGCGCCGTGATCAGTGCCAGGCCATTGCCAACAGCGGTCACCAGTCCCTGCGGGCTGACCGTGGCGATGGCGGGATTGGTGGAACTGTAGCTGGTGCCGGTACTGGCTGCCGTGACGTCCTTGCTCGAACCGTCAGCGTAGGAGGCGGTCACCGCCATTTGCACCGTGGCGCCAACGGTATCGAGGACAACCGTGGTCGTCGGCGTGAACTGGATGTTGGTGGGAATCGGGTCGAGGTCTTCAAAGACAATCTGGCTAACGCGGGTAATGCCATTATTTATGATGTTGAAGTAATCACTCTGCCCGGACGTTGTTGAACCATTTTCTTCCAAGGCAGGTAGCTCTTGCACGCACAGCGCCCTGGTTAGAGGGAACATTGGGGAGAGACCAGCTGCCTCCTCCGGAAACCTGGATCGTCCTGTTCAGGACGCTGATTACACATCTTTCGTCTAATTCCGCACGCGATTCGGCGGCGAAGAACGTTACGCAAAATGACAGTGCGAATGTTGCATGGAGTATCTTTTTCGAGTTAATCATTGCGAATAATCCATTCAATCATTAGCACAAAGGGCGAACTTTGCTACTTCCTTCTGGTAAATCCGGTTATTGAAACCGCGCGTAACCTCATCAAATTCCTGTGCATTGATCACGATGAAGAGTTGATTACGCTGTACATAAGGGAAGACCGACGTAAACGCGAGAGGGCCGGATGTGGCTATTTTGTAATCCGAACTACCCGCTTTACTCCCTTGATCCAAAATGGGCGCCACGACGAATTCAAATTCCTGGTAGGGCTTCGAATTCTGGCCAGTGAACGCTTCATGGGAAAAGCCAGCGCAAAGGTGGCCGAACGACAGCGTTCTACTACCTGCAGATTTGGAAAATTTCTCGGCGACCAATTCGGGACTTTCATCTTCCTTCGAAAGGAAAGCAGATAAAACTCGCCCTCCGAACTCCAGCGAGTTGCCAACGGCGTAAAGATATTCACCAGCTGCAACAGCAGAGAAGTAATAGCGATCCTTTCCCTGCATGGTAGTCAATTCATTGCTCTTTTTACCTGATATGCTCACCGCGCCGATTTTTCAGGGGTATCCGACAACGCGCCAGCGAGCGCATATCCGTTCTGAACCACAGCAAAGTCGAGTGGCTCTATCTGCTGTCCACCGCCACAAAATCCAATTTCTCTTGCCCCACTATTTTGCCGGACTTGATATCCATTACATGTATATCGCAGCAACCGGCAGGCGTGTCATAAAGCAGAGTCAGCGCTCCGTTACTGGCGACTTTCGCTCCCCTCAGCGTGTCCAGGGAACCATGGCGACCTACGGACTCTGAAACGTTGATAAACGTCTTGTCGGATTTGTTGAATATGTAGACCGACGGTAGCGCCTTTACAGTCTCGACATACAGTGACAGCCAGTTCCCGCTGGCGTGGGAAACAAGCCTGAAAAAATCATCGCCCACCGGGAGAGCGGCAAGCTTTTCTGCACTGGAATCGCCGCTCGTTTTCCACAAGGAGAGGTAATTTTTTTCTGTCGAATCTTGCGACAGAGAACCTGTCATCACCAAATAGCAATCCCCGTCAGCATCAAAGCAGGCTACGTCGCGCACGAGCGGTTCATCGTACTCTATAGAACCAAGCGCCTGACTCGTGTCCACCACTATTGGCTCGGCGGAGAAGACCGACAGCGCAGCGAATAACAGAGCACCCGCACTGATCGACTTGATGAAAAGCATTCGAGTAGACAACATCATCCTCCACAACACTGACAGTACCCGCTCTGTCGCTCCTCAAAAGCACTACCTCCAAATACCCGCAACCCAAGAAGTACATCGCTCGCCACACTCATGCAAAAGCCGCGTTCATTCGCATAATCCAGGCACTGGAATACTGACTTGTCACTGGGACACGGGGATGGGTATGCGGCATTGCAGACATTCACCGCGTCGCTGTAAATTGCGTCATCACACCCGCTTTGAGTAGTCCCGCACGTTTGATAACAAATATCATGATTGTTGCAGGGTGCAGGGGTGAGCCCTGCCAGACCCTCATGTGGGATCTGCAATCCACTTTGCGGGATACCAAAATCCGTTGGCAGCAGATTTTCGTCCTGGCTCCACAGTGGATCAGGAATATAGAGGCCGCCATATGCACGGGTTCTGGCTGATGTTGCCCGAACATCCATCGACGTCGTGAAAACCCCAAATCCTGGGTTCTTGCGGGACATTTTTCCACCAAATCGTCATAGGAATGCTTTTGCCCAATGTGGCTGCCATTGTAACAACAGCTCCCCCTATAGTTTCCGTACCATTTTCCCGGAGTCAGCAACGCAGTTGCAGTCCCCATCACACTTTTCGCACTCGGAACAATTGTGCGTACAACCGCTTCCTCCTGGCTGTGATCCGCAGTGCCATCCCGCTTTCACAACACCGACACCGGGGTTTGACGCAATGGTTGCACCATCCTCACTCACACTGCCCAGGCCAATTGACACAAACTCCTCAAGGTCATGGTCGTAGGAATACATCTCAACCTGCGCACCCGGCGGGTGTGCATCCACATTCGGCAGGCTCAAACGTGCAGGAGGATCAAACTTGGCCCCCGCCGGCTGTATCGTGACGATGAACTGCGGCTGCATCCCATTCGGCGGCGCCATCGGTATCTTCGACGCATTCACCGGCGTGACCGATATGAACCCGGACCGGGCACCGTCGGGAATGTCACCGAATCCTTCGCGATCTCCAGCTTGAAGCCCGGATAGGCCGCCAACGTCAGCACCACATCCGCGGGACCAGCGAGTACCGCACCGTCGGTGTCGAGCTTGACCATGTAAATCGGCGCGGACAGCGGGTTGTCCACGCCCGCCACCGTCACGATGTTGTACGCCAACGTCGGGAACTCGCCCTCGATGGTCGCGGTTGAGCCATCCGCAACCAGGTGCACGGGGCCCACCGGCGCCTGCTCAATCCTGAACTGCCCCTGCGCATCCGACACCGCCTGCCGCTCTGAGCCATCCACCCGCACCGTGATTCCAGGGATAGGCGTATCCTGATTGTCCAGTATCACGCCGCTGATGGAGGTCAGCCCGGGATCGGCGGGCACAAAGCCGGTGGCGGTGAAGCCCGCCGTAATCAGCAGGGTATTGCCCTCGTCGTCCTTGGGGGCATCCAGCAGCGTGGCGGTGATGCGCTGCGCATCGATCCCCTCGGCAAAGCCGAGCTTGTACTCGGCCGTCGCGCGACCGTCGCTATCGGTCACCGTTTCATACGTGGTGCCAAACTCCGTGGAACCCACGCCACTCAGCTGGCCGCCGCCCTTGGTCACTTCAAACAATACCCGCGCATCCTTCACCAGGTTGGCGCCATCGTCCGTTACGGCGACCACAAACGCTTCCGGAAGCAGTTGCCCGACCGAGCCGCGCTGGTTATTGCCCGAATTGATGCTGATCTTGTTGCCGATATTGCCGGTCGCGCTGGAATTAAACACGATTTCATCGTCATACCCCACCACTTTGGCGCGCACCTTGTGGTTGGCTGTGCCGACCCGTGCGCCCAGCAGGAAATCTGTCTCAGCGACGCCTTCAGCATCCGTCTCGACGACGACCGCCCTGCCAACATCCTGCGTGCCCGCGCCCACCGACCCGGAACCTTGCGTCACGCGAAACACCACCGACGCATCGGCGACCGGCGCCAGCGCATCGTCGAGCACTTTTACCGCCAGCGGAGCGGCCAACTGGGTATTGATCACCCCGGTTTGATCCTGCCCGCCGGACAGCTCAATTCGCCGACCCTGGGGATAATGTAATTGACGACTATCTCGACAGTACCAATGTTACCGACCTGATCCACACCCGTGACGGTGAGGGTGTTCGGACCCTCCGTCAGCGGCACGTCCTGGGCGGCGTAACTGCGGTTCGATATGCTGGCATCCACACCATTGACGGTGACGGCCGCCTGCGCCTCCTCAATCGTGCCGCGCACGATATCGTTGACCAGACCGGTCACGGTAATGGCCGGACTGTACACGTCCTGCCCCGCAGTATGGGATTCAATCGTCATGAAGGGTGGGGTCAGGTCGAGTGATACCGAGATGCTATCGGTCACGTCCTGGTTGCCCTTGACCGCCCGCGCCACAACCGTGTTGTGGCCCTCCAGCAGGCTTACGTTGACCGTAAAATTACCGCCACCGTCGGGGGTCACGGTGACGCCGTTGACCGTCAGCACAACGGACTGGTCATCCACGGTACCGGTGACGGCTATCGGCGATACACCCACCGTCGTGAGCGAGTTCGGTGAGGTGATGCGAACGGAGAAATCGGGCGCGACGATGGGATCCTCGCCATCACAGTCCTCATCAATGCCATTGTTGGGAATACTCTCCGCACCCGGATTAATGAGGGCGTTGGTCTCATCGCAATCGCCCTGGGCCGGGGTATAGCCGTCCTTGTCCAGGTCCGCAGGATCCGTGCCGGGGTCGACAAACCCGTCGCAGTTTTCATCGACGTCATTGCCAGGGATCTCGGTGGCACCGGGATTGATCTGGGCGTTGGTCTCATCACAATCCCGCCCGCCGGGGTATACCCGTCCTGGTCCAGATCGTCAGGGTCCGTGCCGGGGTCGACAAACTCGTCGCAGTTTTCATCGACGTCATTGCCGGGAATCTCGGCAGCGCCGGGATTGACGGCGGGGTTGCCATCATCGCAATCACCCGCACTTGGCGAGTACCCATCGTCATCGTTGTCCAGGCCGGACGGGTCTTCCTCATAACTGAAGCTGTAGCGCAGGTCAGAAGGCTTGAACGGGAAGCTGCGATTCTGGCGAATCTCAAAGGTATCGGAACTGGTGCCTGCAGCCCCGGCTTCAAGGTCGGGAAAGGACACTGTGCCATCGACGATGATGGTGTTGGGCGAGGTGCTGGTAACGGTCGCCGATACGGCGGTCACCTTGCCGCCTGCATTGTTGGCTTTCAGGCGGTAGACAGACTGCGAATCGGTGCGGCTGACCTGGGTGGAACTCACCAGGAGCACATCGCCAGCGACAACATCCGCGTGCGCGGAGGGCGACGCAACGTAGCCCAGGGTAGCGACCAGTAAAGCGGACAGGAGGTGCTTAAGCTGCATTGGAAATATACCTTATCTTTGGACGCTGCCCATTACTGTGATACATCTCCCTTGAACAGGGGCGTACAGGCCAGCCATCCGTCGCCCGATAGCGCGGAACAGGAGCAAAAAAGCGGGAGGGGATTGAACACCGGGATACAAGGGAACAGACATGCGCAGACAACAACCCAGCAGGACCAAACGCCAAGGCAAACCGTGCACTTAACCTACGCGGCGAGGGCATCTGCATCGTTACTCCTCGTTATTATGTCGGGTTTGGCAACAAGCCATTAACAAATCAATGATGCACACGCCAGTCCATGCAAATCATGACCACAGTCAGGTATATCTGATTCAAGCTTGAATTTAAAGTATTTATTCATTAAGGCCACAAGATAGTGGAGCCCACCGGTGCGCGAACCGGCGCAAGCGCGTACCGCGCCACTGCTTGGCTCGGCAAGCTGCCTGCGTATCGGTCCGCACAAAGTTAGCTTACGCTATCTTAAAATAGTTATTACAGAGACCATTGCAGCCAACACGATGTTTTTACGCGTTTATCTGCACCAATAGAATCGCATTCTATACTCAGGTAAATACACTCGGACCGGGGGTCGTTGTATGTCTGGATTGCCCTTTCACTACCGTAAACGAGTGTGCGACTATTGCGACGTTCAGATTATTGATAATCCGCCAAGAGGATTTCTCGCGGAACTCCAAAGAGACATATGCCACTACGACGCGCCGCCTTCCTGATAGTTGCCAGCATTGCTTTGTTTCTGCTGGTGATGCAGGCATTGCCACAACGGCGAGTAGCTCTGTCCATTCCAAAGTATGCCGTTCCCACTATTCCAACGTTGTCCCAGACCACCCCCCAATTCAAAGACGCCACCCTGGACTGGAATGTCGTGGCCGCACATCAGCAGACGGACGAACAGCTTTCTGCATTGACGGAAACACTGGGGGCAGGTGTCTGTGCCATTGATGCCAACAAGGACGGCTGGGATGATCTCTTCTTCGTCGGCGGCAGCGGCCATACCCGCCACTATGGACGAAAGTCCTGGTGGCATGTGGATGCCGGGAACCGTTTGCTACTCAACATTAATGGACATCATTTCACCGACATCACTGAGCAATCGGGGCTCGGAAATCTACAGTGGGGGATGGGGTGCGCCGTTGGCGACCTTGACAATAACGGTTGGCCCGATCTCATCGTCACCGGCGTCGATTCGAATACCATATATAGCAATACAGGAAACGCGAATTTCGTGGATGTGACTGCGGATTCGGGCATTGCCGCAGAAATCTGGAGTACCGGCGCCAGTCTCGCTGACTATAACAACGACTCTCTGATCGACGTCTACATCAGCAACTATGTAGCGTACAAGAAGGGCGCGCCTACCTATGAGCGCAACAAAGGTTTCGTCTCCAACGAGGTATCGTTTGACGCGACTCTCTATGACCCACTACCTAACAAGGAAGATGATTTCGATAACGACGGAATCAATGAAATGCTTATCACCCAGAATGGCGGGGCTGCACCTATATTTGCAGCGCGCGCGTCCGGGGGAGCCGAGAAATTCTCGGACAAGGCGTGGGTATCGGGCATTGCCGACCGACGGAATCTGAACGTTGTTAACTGGGGAGCCGCAAGCGGTGATTTCAACAATGACGGTAACGTGGATTTGTACATCGCCAATGGCGACCTCAAACCCGATCTGGATTCACCCTTCGTAGCACAGGCACAGCACAACCAAATTCTTCTGGGACTGGGAAATGGCAAGTTTGTACGCGCCAGGGCATCGCACGATGCGTCCAATCCACTCTCGTCGCGCTCGGCGATTACGGCGGATTTAAACAATGATGGAACACTGGAAATCATCGTTACCAACAACAATGACCCGCTGCAGATATTCGAAAATATTAGTGAGACCAACCACCACTGGATTGGGCTTCGATCTGTTCGGCAGTAATTCCTTCGCTCAAGTATCCGGGGCGCAAATCTCCATAAAGACTGGTGGAATCACTTTGCGTCGCACCGCACACATCAAGCAGGGATATCTTGCAAACGGCGACGCCAGGCTGCATTTCCGGACTTGGAAATAATGATGCGCCTATCGATGTAACCATTGATTGACCTGACGGCACGCAATCATTTTTCACAGAACTCGAAGCGAATGCCTACTATTCAGTTGATAAGGCTGAACATTCAATTGCCGCCATACCCTCCGTCATCGCAAGCCCCGGGGCCGCTGCAGCCACCTTTGGATGACTATGACAACGCAGCGCGCGCCAACCTGGGTGAGTTACTGTTGCAAATGTCGAACACAGATAGCGATCGACAATTCTCCAGCCTGTGGGATACAAGTAATGACGCGGTAAAGCAGTCTCTACTTCACTCATTCCGTCAACACTGGGATCCCGGCTACCTCGCCTATGTAAAGCGCGCATTGGAAAGCGACTCCGTAGAGCTGAAGATTCTTGCAATCGAACAACTGAAATCGCTGGAGCTGGAGTACAGCATCCCGTGGCTAATACCACTGCTTGCGCACGAGTCAGAAAAAGTCAGCTGCGCAGTTGCGAACACACTGCAGTTTTTCTTCGAGGAGGAGGAAGCTGTCACTCATCGCAAGTATCTGTCGGTTGCACCGCTGATCCAGATGCTCGAAACAGGAGCCGCAAAAGCGTCTGTCTGTGCTGCCAATGCGCTGGCGGCAGCGGAAAGCAAACGGGCCATACTGCCGCTGATGACTCAAAGTGAAAAGCGCTCGGAGGAAGAAGTAAAGCTCGCTTGATTCACGCTCTGGGGTTGATTCGCGACAATCTCGCGGCATCACTTCTCACCGGGATAGTTGGAAACCCTGAAAATCATGCTCCAGCCGTGGTAGCCGAGGCGCTCATTGCCCTGAAGCGATTGAACGACCCGAATATCGAAGCCTATCTTGACGGGATTTTCTACACGGATAGCAATGACCCCGCGATTGGCACCCTGAACCAATTTCAAATCACTAACAGCCTGATTGCAAACAGCGACACAATCGCATTCCCCAAAAAGTACCTGTTCGAAAAGATCCGCGCGTTGATGGATCGCAGATCATTGGAAGCGGTAATAGCAGGGAACGTGAGTAACGACCTAGCGGCCGAAGTCCTGACGACCATTCGCTTGTGCCAGCTGCAGGAATATCAGCATTTTGCAAAACAACTGACCGGCGATGACAATCCCAAGGTGCGTAAATCCGCCTATGAAGCACTGGTCACCCTCGACAAAAACTGGGAAGAAACTGTATTACCGGGTTTGCTCGAACGAGAGTCAACCGCCCTCGTCCTCGATGTACTTAACACCGCCGGTCAATCCGGAGCGGCGCTCAATCCGCTGGTACTCAAGAAACTGGGCGCACGCCTGGATTCACACGGGCCTCTGGCCGCTGATCTTGAACCGGTCCTGGATTCACTGAATATCGCGAACGCCAGGGAATTGTTGGCAGCGCACTATTCCCAGGATTTGTCCTCTGATAACTTGCGCAAAATGCTCAGCCTTTGCGACACACACAGCACAGCGATCAGTTCCGCGTTTTCAGCGGCCGATTTGCAACAATCGCCGACCTTGCGCTACGTTTACCTGTACTGCCGATTTGGCGTTAACACCTCCAATGAAAAAGCATCCTCCAGCAAGTGGGCTGACAGCTTGCTCTTGAAGGAAGCCATCGACTCCACCGAATACACCGATGATGAAAAGCAGCAACTGATTATTCGGGCTGCTGCCAACGATCGAGTCACTGCAGAGGCAATGCTGCTGAATTCCGTGCAAAGCTATACGGGCGACAACTTACTACAAGCCATTGAAGTGCTTTCGCAGCACCAGCTGACCAGCAGCTTGTCGCCCTTCCTGTGGGCGCTTTTAAAGGATGTGAACACACCACCAGCCATACGTTTTGAAGCGGCCAAGCTCCTCCTGCCTACGGAGGGAGATACTGTGAGTGAGTACGTAACACGCGAGTTTCTAACTGATGCGACCATCTAACGAACTGCTGACGTCAGAACAACAGACCGCGCCCGTGACGATTGCGCTAATCATTGCCTGCGCGATCACAGGACTGGCCGTGTATGCACTCGATCTGCACACGGTGTGGACGCAATGGACCATACTGGCCCACCTTGCAACAGGGATCGCCTGTACGGTTGCGCTTCTGCCGTATTTCGTCCTCCATTTTCGCCGCACAATTGGCTACCGAAGAACCAGCTTGTTATTGAGCGGATTACTTACTGTCCCCATTTTTTGCGTTTTCCTGGCGACTGGCTGGCATTTGATGGTGTTCGGCCAGCGCGAGAACCAGGACTGGATACTGCCCCTACATATTGTCAGTTCCATGGTGTTTTTGCTGGCAGTCATACTGCACATCGTATTCCACCGCGTGTTCTTCCCGGACAAGCGCAAGATTCAATCCAATGTCGTATTCGCCAGTTTGCCCGCCAGAAGTATGCGTACCGTTCTCGGCGTCAATATCGCAGTGCTCGCTTTGATCGCTGCTGCAGCCCTGATCTATGACGCCAGGCTTGAGCCATATAGCACATCAGCTGCCATTGAACCCTATCAGTACAATTACGGCCCGCATCCCTTCAGGCCCAGCCAAACAGAAACGCACGACGGTAAATTCGTCGATATTCGCCAGATAGCCAATTCGCACCGCTGCGTATCCTGTCACCAGGAGATTGGCGAGCAATGGACGTCATCCGTACACCAGCAAGCCGCGCTGGATCCGGCCTATGTCACCAACGTCAGCTTACTAGCCGAGAAAGAGCATCAGCGCCACACGCTACTGCGAAGGCTGCCACGCGCCTGTCGCGTTGTTAACCGGCGAGCTTACAGAAGGCGGTAAGCACGGAGGCATCGCGGACACACCCGCCAATAACGAGGGCATTCCGTGCATGGGCTGTCATGGCATTGAGTCGCTCCCGCATTTGAAAGGGGTAGCAAGTTACAGCTTCAAGCCTGCGGAAGATTATTTGTTCGCCCAGGCCGAGAATCCACTCCTGGCCGGTGTACACGACCTGCTGATCCGCGTTGATCCCGATCAGCACAGGCGCGACATGGGGCGCCCACTACTGGGGGATCCAAAAATTTGCGCCGCTTGTCACACCCAGTTCATGGACAAGGATATGAACAATTGGGGATGGCTAAAAATGCAGGACGACTACGCTGCGTGGCTGGAAGGACCCTTTTCACACCAGAACGAGGAAAACTTCTCCAATGCAACCGTCGTGCGGTGCCAGGACTGCCACATGCCGCTCGTTGCAGCCAGCGATCCGTCTGCCAATACCCAGGGCGAAGTCCGGTCGCATCACTTTCCCGGTGCGAACACCTTCCTGCCGCTATTGCGTAATGACACCGCGCAGTTGGAGGAGACTATTCGCTTCTTACAGTCGAATAGAATGCGCGTCAGCATCGAACAACCGAACCGCAAGAACGCCTTGCAGAATCTGCAAGCACTGGATGAGCATCTGCGTGATTCCGAGGAAACCCTTATTACTATTATCTGGGCGAAACCGCCGAGATCAACGTTATCGTCAGCAACAATGGCGTCGGCCACAATTTTCCCGGCGGCACCACGGACATCAACGAAGCGTGGATAGAGTTTCTGGTGACGGATGCCGAAGGCCGCAGCGTCTATCACAGCGGCTCGGTTGATGACACCCTGACTGTCGATCCATCCGCGCATTTTTATAAAGCAACGGCGATTGATCGCAATGGAAAACATGTGTGGCGACACGATCTGTTCAACATGGTCGGAGAGTCTTTCAAGCGCATCGTAAAGGCCGGCGAGTCCGATATCGTGCGCTACCAATTCCCGATACCCAGCTGGGTAAAACCGCCTCTCACAGTGACAGCGACTCTGCTATACCGAAAGCTCAACCAGCAATATGCAAAATGGGCTCTGAAGGAACATTATGTAGAAATACCCATCGTTGATGTTGCCTGGGATACGTTGAGCATTCCAATCAGGATGCGCAAGGAAGTGGAATAAGCTTGCCCGGTGGTTTTTCTGCATTCCCCGACAAAGAACTTGCATGAACCCTTGGGCATCAAGCATAGTCCCTGCAAGGCACGTCTCGCGAACAAACCTTGGTGGAAGTAGGACACATTACGAATTGGCAGGCTGTAGTAGCGTGAATGGCATTCAATGTATTACCCCTTGCGGGTGTTCAAGCTGAATGCACACCCGTAGCTCCATATACCCTTATTCAATGTGGCGATATCTCTTCCCACGTCTCCGATTATTTCCACTCTGTCTGCTCACGTTCCTGTTACTGTGCACCGTGGAAGCGTCTGCCGAGGCTGAACTTCTGCCAACGGCGATCCCAACGGAGGAACTCGCCCAGGATCTGCCGACGCAAACCGAGACAGTTCCGGATGATGCATCATTGCTGCAAGCCATCGGCGCTGAAGAACTGCAGGCGCGAAATCCCGAAACCGAACAAACAGTCGTAAACGACGCAGAAGCCAACACACTGCAAGCGGGTATGCCCGAGCCCACGCTGGATTTATTGGGAACTCGCATAGCACCGGGTGAAATACGTCGCCTGTTGTGGATCGCCGGAGAGACGACATATGGCAGCAAGCTGGAGACACCCGTCTACGTAATACGTGGCACAAGGCCCGGTCCAGCGCTCTGCCTGACGGCAGCGGTTCATGGCGACGAATTAAATGGCGTCGAGATCATACGAAAGCTGGTGAGCGATATCTCCCCGAAAAAGCTGAATGGGACGGTAATAGGGGTGCCCATTGTGAATCTGCTGGGCTTTACCCGCGGTACCCGCTACCTGCCAGATCGACGCGACCTCAATCGCTATTTCCCGGGTAATCCAGAAGGCAGTTCCGCCTCGCGCATTGCGTTCTCTTTCTTTGAGGACATCGTGCGTCACTGCGATATGTTGATCGACTTGCACACCGGGTCACTGACGCGCACCAACATGCCTCAGGTCAGGGCGAATCTGCAGATACCCGAGGTTCTGGATTTCACGACGAAGTTCGGCTCAACGGCTGTGTTGCACAGCACGAAACTGCGCGGAAATTTGCGCAGTGCCGCTACCAATAACGGGATACCCGCAGTTGCCCTGGAGTTGGGTGAGCCGGGAAGCCTGCAAATGGAACATGTCGATGAAGGTGTCGAGATCATCGAAACGGTACTGAGCGGGCTGGGCATGACGCGTCAACTGTGGAAGGGTGGCGAGTCGCAACCGGTGTTTTACAGCTCGCGCTGGGTGCGCGTAAACACCGGTGGACTGTTGATTTCATCCGTCGAGGTGGGCGAGCGTATCCAGCAAGGTGCCGTGCTGGGTTCCATGGTGAATCCAATAACCAATGAATCCTTTGATGTGGTGTCGCCGTACTCGGGTCGCGTTCTGGGTATGGCCTTGAATCAGTTTATGCTGCCCGGGTATGCCGCTTTCAACATCGGCATTGTTGCGGACAAAGCGGAAGTCGTCGACGATGCACGGAATTTCAGCTGCATCAACGCCGAACTCGAGCCCGATCAGATCCCGGAGGAGCTTGAATGTATGCCCGAGGATTACGAGGAATTCAGGGAAGCCATCGAGCGAGAGGAAATTAATCGTGGCACATCCGAAGGTGAAGAAGGTTCTTGATTATGTCCTTCCGCATTGCAGTAACGCTTTCGCATGAAAGCCTGACTACAGGGACGGCCTGCGCCCGAACCATTTCCGCCTGTGCGTGGGCACGCCCACGATCACGAACATGTTGAACGCGAACGGCATTTCCGGTGTGCCGTCGACCTGTCCCGCCAACCAGGCAGGCTGAAGCCGTGCGCGGCATATCAACACACGAGGGTACGATGGTGACTACTACACGTCTGCTAGTAAATGTTTATCGAATGCCTGTTTTGGCTCTGCTGATTATATGCTCGCTCTCGCTCGCAGCGGTGGCGGCCTTGTCAGCTGTAGCGACAACGGTGCCAATTTCGGCAGCCTTGGCGACCAGCATCGCGGCGGATCTCTTTCCCGTGACGGTCAAAGTGAGCAATGGCAACCTGCATCTTACCCAGCCTGTGGCACAGTTTCTGGATAACGAGCGTGTCGGCATGGCTGTCCGTATCCAGGCCTATGACCACCGACCGGCCCAGGGCATCGCGATCAGCGAGATGGGCCGAGCGACGATCTCCGGCAAACTGGGATACGACCCGGCTACGCAGCAGGTCCTATTGACCGATCCACGCATCGAGACGCTCGAATTCGACCAGAAGAACGTAGCAACCCAGGATTTTCTCGCTGCAATAAAGAGTGCCTGGTCGGTCCTCGTGACAAACCCGATGCGGGCCCCCATGCCACCACATCCCTACCTGCTTCCGTTCAGGAACAATATTCAGGATCTCTCGTATGACGGAAAAAACATTATGCTTACCGTTTCGTATCAATAGCGCCCGGAAGAGACAGCGCACTGTATAACCAGAATCGCCCTGGCCAATATTAAGCAGAGATGCCCCAATGCCTCGATTCACCCGCGTCATCGCATGCACCACCACACTGCTGTTGCTGACAGCCTGCAGCAACGGCTCAGACAACCAGGCAGCAGCACAACCCGTTTACGACTTTGCTGCGCTGGATGCCCGTTTCCAGCAATTTCTGGACGAAAGCGAGGCTTTTGAAGGCATTTCCGTGGTGTTGGTCGATGCGCAGCAGGGTTCCGTCCACGAGGCTGCATTCGGCGATCACACGCTGGACACCGTCGTGATACTCGCGTCCACCAGCAAGATGCCCTCGGTCTCACTGCTGATGGCGTTGCATGATGACGAAGCGCTGGAGTTTGATATTGAAGCGACCATCGACAACTACCTCCCATGGGAGGGCGAGTACGGCGATCGCACCACGGCACAGCTGGTCAGCAATACCTCTGGCATCCCTGGGCTGTTCAAACTGCGGGTATATGGGCCACATATGTGCCAGTTTTCCAGCACTACCACGCTGGACCAGTGCGCACGCATCCTCTATTCGGTCGAGTTGGCGGGCAGCGTGCCGCCCAGTACCGCGTTCAGTTATGGCGGCTCCCAATGGCAATTGTCCGGCGCAGTGGCCGAGCATGTTGCCAACAGCACGTGGGTGCAGGCCTTTGACACGTATATTGCAGAGCCCTGCGACCTTGAGGTCTTCACCTACGGGAACATGTGGCTGATCCAGGATGAGTGGAATGGCAGCCCCGACAGCCTGCGCGGCCAGCAGAACGCCCATATAGAAGGCGGCGCGATCACCAACTTGCAGGACTACGCGAAGATTCTGTTAATGCATCTGCACGGCGGCCGCTGCGGTGACACGCAGGTAATGTCGAGCGAATCAGTGAATCTCATGCAGCGCAACCGCACGGCAGCGCTCGGCACAAACTACGGCCTGGCATGGTGGATCGCACCGGGCAGCGAGGGCGAATCCACGGTGGTTTACGATCCCGGTGCGTTCGGCTCCATCTCCTGGCTGGACATGGAGCGCGGTATCGGCGGCTACGTGGCGATCGATGATTACGATAGCGGCGCGTCGAGGGACGTCCACGCGTTTGTGCGCCAGCAGATTATTCCGCTGCAACAGCAGGCCGTGGACGAAGCCCGCGCTGCAGCGACGGGCCCGTAGGCCGCTCCACGTTTCAACGCTGGGCTGCCATCACCGCAAGTCCCTCAAACACCAGATCGGGAACCCACTGACCGGTGCGCGGCCCCAGATGCATCAGGGTTTCACCTGCTCCGCCACAGAAGAACAGGGTTATCGGTTCGCTGCCCGCCTGCTCCAGCGCCAATGCCACTGCCCCGGCCTGTGCCAGCGCGATGCCGTGGCGCACCGCCTCGGCGGTGGATTTGCCGGGTGCAAGTGCGTAATCAATCTGCTCGTCAAAGCGCACGCGATCAGTATCCAGCAATAGCGCCCGTTCCATCAGCGCGGGCCCCGGGATAATGTAGCCGCCTTCGTGCTGGCCTATTGCACTGACAATATCGATGGTCAGCGCGGAACCGGCATCCACCACACATAACCGGCCCGGTGCCCGCTGCCGCGCACCGACCATCGCCAACCAGCGATCAACGCCCATGCGGCCAGGCTCGGCATAGCTGTTACGCAGTCCTGCGGTGTACGCCTCGGCGCGCGCAAACCAGGGTGTTACGCCCCACCGCCCCGCCAGCAACGCGGCCAGTTGCTGCTCTGCTGCCGGTGCGGCGACGCTGGCAATCCAGATCTCGTCCAACGCGTCGGTGCAATGGAGCAGTGTTGCCTGCGAGCCGGAATCACCAGCACGGTAATGGCCTCTGGCGATCACTGTGTCGCCGCGCAACAGCCGCCACTTCGCGCTGCTGTTGCCAATATCCAGTTGCAGGCACACTCTCACGACGCGGCCCTCAGGGAGATTTCGCCGCCGTAGACTGATTGCATCCCGGTTGTGGTTTCCAGCTGCAACGCACCGCGTTCATCCACGCCACGGGCGATGCCGCCCAACTGCCCGGTGCCGGTAGTCAACACCACGGGCGCGCCAGCGAATGCATCAAGCGCCTGCCACTCGTCACGCCAATGGATAAAACCCTGCTGTTCGAAGTCTGCGGCGAGCGGCAGCAATTCATTGAGCAGCGCCGCCAACAACAGACTGCGGCCGGGATGTTCACCGCCAGTGATGGACGCAATATCCGTCCACGCCTGATCGATGGCGCGCGCGGCGGCCTGCGGCATGGCGACATTGAGGCCCACACCGATGACCACGCGGCAACTGCCCGCGGCATCGCCGCTCATCTCCAGCAATATGCCACCGAGTTTGGCTCCGCCATACAGCACATCATTGGGCCATTTGAGCTGTACCGCAGGGACATGGCATGCCCGCAGCGCGCGCGCCACCGCGACACCGACGGCGAGGCTCAAGCCCTCCAGCGCCGCAGCGCCCTGGCTGAATTCCCACAGCAGCGATACATAGAGGTTGCTCGCGTAGGGACTGACCCACTGCCGCCCACGGCGGCCGCGACCGGCTGTCTGTTGTTCAGCGGTGCAGACAAGGCCGCAAGCGCCGCCCTGCTCCGCCCGGCGCAGGACTTCCGCGTTGGTGGAGTCGACGCTGTCCAGGATGTCCAGTCGACTTAGCAGGGAACGGGGACGGGCCTGCAGCGCTGCGCTGATCCTATCGGCATCCAGCAGGTCCAGGCCGCCCGGGATGCGGTATCCGCGCCCCTTTACCGTTTCGACCGCAATGCCGGAATCCGCCGCGAGCCGGTTGACCTGCTTCCACACGGCGGTGCGACTTACGCCCAGCGCGTCGGCCAACTCCTGGCCAGAGTGAAATTCGCCATTGGCCAGCAGGGGCAATAACGTGGATCTAGACATGGGTAGACGCATCCTGCTGTGCGGCGGCCAGGCAGTCGGATAACATTCGCGCCGCGATACTTACCATTATGTTCGTTCCGGAAGGCGTGGTTCTCATAAACAGCAACTCGCTCATGCTCAAGTGTGATGAAGGCCAGCGGCAGTGCGGACCTGCGCCATTCTGACTATTTTCTGTTGCGAACGAAAGCCAACAGGCCTCGACAAAGCAGCCATGGCAATCCGACAGCTCGCTCTGCAGATGCCGGCAATGACGAAACACATATGAGTCACATTTCCAAAGACTGCACTGGTTGAGGCTGCCGTTTGATGACATCCTGACCGTAACAAGAAGCTCGCTATTCAACCCGACGGAACCACCGCCATATCCATGGACTACTTACCAGATCTGGAAACGATTGATGGGGTGACCTTTGAACTCAGACCCCATCACAGAACCCCAACAAAGAAGCAATGGACTTGCCTGCGCAAGAATCGCAGCATAACCAACCGCTATCTGGAGTTGGCTGAAGAATTCCAACGCAGCCGGATAGTAGAGTTCGGCGTAGACCAAGGTGGCAGCACGTCTTTCTTTGCCAAGCTATTCCAACCAGAGAAAATGATTGCCTTCGAACTCTCCGATGAACCGGTCAGTACAGTGATGGATTTTCTATCCGAGCAGGATCCCGAGGGCCGAATTAATATCCACTGGGGCGTCAACCAGGCAGACCAGGCTGTCGTTCCTCGCCTTCTCGACCGCGCTTTTGGATCCCATGCAGTGGACTTTATCGTGGATGATGCCAGCCACCTCCTGGCCCCGAGCACCGCGACCTTCGAGATGCTCTTTCCGCGACTGCGTCCCGGAGGACTCTATGTGTTGGAGGATTGGTCTGGCGATCATCTTGACGAACTTGCCATCGTAACGGCGTTCATGAACGATACCGATGGCGAATTCGCGCGGCGATTTCGCGCCGCGGCGCTGCAAAACACAAATCGCAGTAAACCAATGAGCTTGTTGATCTGCCAACTTGTAGTGGCATCCGGCCGCAACCCCGACTGGATTGCAGAATTGCGCATCAGGGGCGGATACTGTGAAGTTCGCCGCGGCGCGCCGACATCCCGCCCAACACACCGATTGGTGACTATATCGGCTTCCTCGGCAAAGAGATGTTTGCGTAGTCGGCCTATGCACGCGCTGTTTTTACGTTTACGTTAACGTAACTATAGAATACACTGTTTGCCGTTGTTCAGAACTCCAGGGCCGCACGGCATGGCAAACAAAACCTACACCATCTCGGACCTCGCCCAGGAATTTGGCGTTACCACCCGTACTATCCGTTTTTACGAAGAAAAAGGTCTTGTTAAACCGCTGCGCGAGGGACAAAAGCGCTTGTATTCACCCGCTGATCGGGTGCGCATCAAACTGATCCTGCGCGGCAAGCGCATCGGCATGACGCTTAAGGAAAGCGTGGAGCTGATCGACATGTACGACCCATCGCGCAACAACACACAGCAGCTGAACTCGCTGATTAACACCGTCTCGGCGCGACGCGCTACCCTGTTGCAGCAAAAGAAGGACATCGACGAGATGTTGTCAGGACTGGATGAGGTGCAACAACTGTGCGAGAAGGCGCTGGGCAAGCGCACTAAAAAAGTCTAGGCAACATTCGGAACACGACAGGAACACCGCTATGAACACAACCTACCCCACGCTCAACTTCGGCCTCGGCGAAGACATCGACATGCTGCGCGACGCGGTATACCAGATGTGCCAGAAGGAAATCGCGCCGCGCGCCGCCGACATCGACCGCAACAACGAATTCCCGCAGGACCTGTGGCGCACGTTCGGCGACATGGGCCTGCTCGGCATCACGGTGGAGGAGAGCTATGGCGGCAGCGCGATGGGCTACCTCGCGCACGCAGTGGTGATGGAAGAAATCAGTCGCGCCTCGGCATCGGTGGGCTTGTCCTACGGCGCGATGTCCAACCTGTGCCTGAACCAGTTGCGCAAGAACGGCAGCGAGGCACAGAAAGCCAAATACCTGCCCCGGCTGTGCAGTGGCGAACACGTGGGCGCGCTGGCGATGTCGGAAGCCGGCGCAGGTTCGGACGTGGTAAGCATGCAACTGCAGGCGCGCAAACAGGGCGATACATACCTGCTCAATGGCACCAAGATGTGGATCACCAACGGACCCGACGCCCACGTTTACATCATCTACGCGAAAACCGACCCGGCGGCCGGCTCCAAAGGCATCACTGCGTTTATCGTCGAGCGCGACTTTCCCGGATTCTCCCGCTCGCCCAAGCTCGACAAGCTGGGCATGCGCGGCTCCAACACCTGCGAACTGGTGTTCGAGGACTGCGAAGTGCCGGCTGAAAATGTGCTGCGCAACGAGGGCGATGGCGTGCGCATCCTGATGTCCGGGCTGGACTACGAGCGCACCGTGCTGTCCGGCGGACCGGTGGGCATCATGCAGGCCTGCCTCGACGAAGTGCTGCCCTACCTGCACGACCGCAAGCAGTTCGGCCAGCCTATCGGCGAGTTCCAGTTGATGCAGGGCAAGCTGGCGGATATGTACGCCGACCTCAATGCCTGCCGCGCGTATTTGTACGCGGTCGCTGCCGCCTGCGATCGCGGCGAAGAGACGCGCCAGGACTGCGCCGCCGTGATCCTGTACACCGCCGAAAAAGCCACGCAAATGGCCCTGCAGGCGATCCAGGCGCTGGGCGGCTACGGCTACACCAACGACGCCAATGCCGGCCGCCTGCTGCGCGACGCCAAACTGTACGAAATCGGCGCCGGGACATCGGAGATTCGGCGCATGCTGATCGGCCGCGAACTGTTCAACGCAACTGCCTAACTGTTCAACGCCACTTGGGAGCTAACGCATGGCTGTGCTGACTTCACGTATCAACACCCGGGACGAGGCCTTTGCCAGGAACCGCGACCATATGCAGGTTCAGGTCGACGACCTGCGCGAGAAGGTGGATACGATCCGCCTGGGTGGCGGCGCCAAGGCGCAGGAGCGCCACACATCGCGCGGCAAGCTGCTGCCACGGGAGCGGCTCAACGCGCTGCTGGATCCCGGCTCACCCTTTCTGGAGCTGTCGCAACTGGCGGCCTACAAAGTCTACGAGGACGATGTGCCGGGCGCTGGCATCATCACCGGCATCGGCCGTGTGGCGGGCCAGGAGTGCATGATCTTTATCAACGACGCCACGGTGAAGGGCGGCACGTATTATCCCCTAACGGTCAAAAAGCAGGGCCGCGCGCAGACCATCGCCGAGGAGAATCAACTGCCGTGTCTCTACCTCGTCGACTCCGGCGGCGCCTTCCTGCCACTGCAGGATGAGGTCTTCCCCGATCGCGAACACTTCGGGCACGCGTTCTACAACCAGGCGCGCATGTCAGCGAAGGGCATTCCGCAGATCGCGGCAGTGCTCGGTTCCTGCACCGCCGGCGGCGCCTAACTGCCGGCAATGGCGGATGAATCGATCATCGTTAAGAACCAGGGGACGATTTTTCTCGGTGGGCCGCCGCTGGTAAAAGCGGCCACCGGCGAAATCGTCACAGCTGAAGAACTCGGCGGCGCGGATGTGCACTGCCGCACCTCCGGAGTCACCGACCACTACGCCAACAACGATCACCACGCGCTGGAACTGGTGCGCCGCGCCGTGAGCCGCCTGAATCGCGTGAAACCGGTATCGCTGGACCTGCGGCCGAGCGTCGATCCCCTGTACCCGGTGGAGGACGTTTACGGCGTGATCCCGGCGGACACCAAGCAACCCTACGACGTACGCGAGGTGATCGCGCGCGTCGTGGACGGCTCGGACTTCGACGAATTCAAGGCGCTGTTCGGCGAAACGCTGGTGTGCGGCTTTGCGCGCATTCACGGCTATCCGGTCGGCATCGTGGCCAACAACGGCATCCTGTTCAGCGAATCGGCAGTAAAGGGCGCGCACTTTGTCGAGCTGTGTGCGCAGCGCAAGATTCCGCTGGTGTTCCTGCAGAACATCACGGGCTTCATGGTGGGCAAGCAATACGAGGCCGGCGGCATCGCCCGCCACGGCGCGAAGATGGTGCACGCGGTGGCCTGCGCCCGCGTGCCGAAGTTCACTGTGATGATCGGCGGCTCGTTCGGCGCGGGCAATTACGCGATGTGCGGCCGCGCCTACGATCCGCGCTTCCTGTTCATGTGGCCCAACGCGCGCATCTCGGTGATGGGTGGGGAGCAGGCGGCGGGCGTGCTCGCTACGGTCAAGCAGGATCAGATGGCGCGCGACAATGCGCAGATGAGTCCTGCTGAGGAAGCGGCGTTTAAGAAGCCGATTATCGATGCTTATGAGAAGCAGGGGCACCCTTACTATGCGTCGGCGCGGTTGTGGGATGACGGGGTGATTGATCCGGCGGATACGCGGATGGTGTTGGGTTTGTGTATCTCGGCGACGTTGAATGCGCCGATTGAGGAGACTTCGTTTGGTGTGTTCCGGATGTAGCTGTGACGAACATAGTTAGAGGCTCAGCTAGAATTTTGATGGTGTAGCGGAGAATGTGGTTTGTGCTTGTCAGTGGGACGCGCCAAAAAGCGCACATCCATGTGCAGGCTCGGGTGGCGACATCCATGTCGCCACACGGTCCCACTGACAAGCACAAACCACATTCTCCTCAGTCCCGAAGCTCATAATGTTTGATCTGAGACACAGGGCCAAAGGCAGTAATGCCTGGGTTTACTGCATGCCCAGGCCTTTGGTGTGAAGGGGCTATCAGGGACCGTGTGCGGCCATGGATGGCCGCACGCGAGCGCACATGGATGTGCTTGTAGCGTGTCCCGGATAGCCCCTTCACACCAAAGGCCGAGAACGTAGCGTACAACTGCCAGAAACAAAGAATTGAGGAAGCAGGCCATGTTTAACAAGATACTCATCGCCAACCGCGGCGAAATCGCCTGCCGGATTATCAGGACGGCGCGACGCATGGGCGTGGCCACGGTGGCGGTTTACTCGGACGCGGATCGCGATGCGCTGCATGTGAAGATGGCGGACGAGGCGATACACATCGGCGCCGCGCCGGTGCGTGAATCGTACCTGCTGGGTGAGCGCATACTCGAGGCCGCGCAGATGACGGAAGCGGATGCCATCCATCCGGGTTACGGTTTCCTGTCGGAAAATGCTGATTTCGCGGCGGCCTGCGCCAGACAGGGCGTGGTATTTATCGGGCCGACCAGCGAGGCGATCGCGGCGATGGGTAGCAAATCCGCCGCCAAACGCATCATGGAGGAAGCGCGTGTGCCGTTGGTGCCGGGCTATCACGGCGACGCACAGGACGTGGAATTTTTGCGCGCAGCGGCGGATGATATGGGCTACCCGGTGCTGCTCAAGGCCACGGCGGGCGGCGGCGGCAAGGGTATGCGGCAGGTGTGGTCGGCAGACGAGTTCGACGCGGCACTGGCGGCCGCGCGGCGTGAGGCGCTGGCGAGTTTCGGTGACGAGCGCATGCTGGTGGAGAAATACCTCGTCAAACCGCGGCACGTGGAATTCCAGGTGTTTTTCGACAATTTCGGCAACGGCATCTATCTGGCGGAGCGCGATTGTTCGGTGCAGCGCCGCCACCAGAAAGTCATCGAGGAAGCACCGGCCCCGGGCATGACGGAGGAACTGCGCCGTGCGATGGGCGAGACGGCGGTGCAGGCGGCGCGCGCGATTGATTATCGCGGGGCGGGCACGGTGGAATTCCTGCTGGAGCAGGACGGCAGTTTTTACTTCATGGAGATGAACACGCGGCTGCAGGTGGAGCACCCGGTCACCGAAATGATCACCGGGCAGGACCTGGTGGAATGGCAGTTGTTGGTGGCCTCCGGGCAGCCGCTGCCACTGGCACAGGAGGCCGTGCAGATTCGCGGTCACGCCTTCGAAGCGCGCGTCTACGCGGAAGACCCGGACAACGATTTCCTGCCGGTCACCGGAACGCTGGATTTCCTGCGCCCACCCGAGGAATCCCGTTATGTAAGGGTTGATACCGGTGTCTGCCAGGGCGACGAGATAAGCGTGTATTACGACCCGATGATCGCCAAGCTGATTGTGTGGGATGAGTCGCGCGAGCGCGCGCTGCAGCGCCTCGGCAGTGCGCTGTCGGATTACCGCATCAGTGGTACCGTCACCAACCTCGACTTCCTGTACAACCTGGCTACTTGCCGCCCCTTTGCCCTGGCGCAACTTGATACCGGTTTTATAGAGGAACACCGCGACCTGATTTTCCACGAGCAGAGCCAGGACCTGGCGCGCGAGCTGCCGCTGGCGGCCTTTGCGCTGCTGCTGCACAAACAACAACAGCGCGCACCCGCATCCTGCATTGATCCGTATTCGCCGTGGCAGAACAACAACGCCTGGCGGCTGAATGAACCGCACATCCACCGCCTGCAGTTGCACTGTCACCAGGCGGACCATGTCGTCAACGTGGAGCAGCGCGGCGCACAGTACCGGCTATCGATTGGCGGGCAGGAAACATTGATCGAAGGCAAACTGGACGGTGACACACTGCATTTTGAAGTCGGCGGCCACCGCCGGCGCGGCACGCTGGCCCGCACGCACAACAGTTTTACGCTGTACCTGCCGGAAGGCGCCTGCCATTTCCATGAAGTGCTGGCCGATACGGGCGAAGCCGACAGTGCCGGCGGCGACAACGCGTTGAAGGCGCCGATGAATGGCACTGTCGTCACCTTGCTGGTGGAAGTGGGCGCTACGGTTGCCGCCAACACACCGCTGCTGGTGATGGAGGCGATGAAAATGGAACACACGATTCGAGCACCCGGCCCCGGCACCATCCACGCCTTTTTCTATGCGGCCGGCGACCTGGTGGCCGGCGGCGCGCCGCTGCTCGATTTTGTCCCTGATGAGGAGTAAACAGCCATGACATTGCCAAGCACTGTGCAGCTGGTCGAGGTGGGCCCTCGCGACGGACTGCAAAACCAAAAGCAGACCATTGCGCTGGCAGCCAAGGTGCAGTTGATCGACGACCTCGCGGACGCCGGCCACACAGTGATTGAAGCCGGCAGCTTCGTGAACCCGAAATGGGTGCCGCAGATGGCCGACAGCGAACAGGTGTTCACCGGCATCACGCGGCGCGCAGGGGTGCGCTACTGCGCGTTGACGCCGAACCTGCAGGGATTTGAACGCGCGCTCGCCGTCGGCGCGGAAGAAGTCGCCATATTCGCAGCGGCGTCCGAAACGTTTTCCCACAAGAACATTAATTGCAGTGTCGCTGACAGTTTGCAGCGTTACGAGAAGTTGATGGACGCGGCGCGGCAGCACAACATCGCGGTGCGCGGTTATGTCTCCTGCGTGCTGGGCTGCCCCTATGAGGGTGATGTCGCGCCAATGGCGGTGGCCGAAGTCACCGGGAAATTACTGGAGATGGGCTGTTACGAGGTGTCGCTGGGCGACACGATAGGCGTGGGCAGCGCCGGCGGCATGCAACGACTGTTAAGTGAACTGCTTGCACGCTTCAAACCGGCAGACCTCGCCGTGCACTGCCACGACACCTACGGACAGGCGCTCAGCAATATCCTGGTCGCGCTGCAGCACGGCATCGCCACGGTGGACACCTCGGTCGCCGGGCTGGGCGGATGCCCCTACGCCCCGGGAGCGTCGGGCAATGTCGCCACCGAGGACGTGGTGTACATGCTGCACGGCATGGGCATTGAGACCGGGCTCGATCTGGACAAGCTGATTGCCGCCGGCAGCCGGATTTCTGCTACGCTGGGCCGGGAAAACGCATCCGCTGTCGCACGGGCGCGCCTTGCATACGCTTAATCAGAGAACGACATGACACACGGCCCGGGTTCATTACTGCGCAACACCGCTGCCACCCTGATGTGCCTGAGCGGCATCGGCCAGTTTGCCACGCTGTGGTTGCGGGAGCTGACCGGCACGGCACTGGTCGATGGGTTGTGGGGCACGGTGTACGTGATCGTCGGCATCGGCCTGTACGGACACTCACGATTTTCCGTGTACATGGGCATGGTCGTTCCCGCCGCGGCCATCGGCCTGCTGCTGTACACGATGCCAATGCCCGAACAACTCTATACACTGCGCGCCGCTGTCGATGTGACGATTATCCTTCTCTGCGCCGTCGTGTTGTGGGAGTCGCGTCATCACCCCAGCGTGTGAGTTATCCCATTACTGCAAGGACGTGTCGCTACCATGGCGCTAAAGCCCACCATTTACAAAGCCCAGATCGAGCTGGCGGACAGCGATCGCAACTGTTTTGAGTCGCTCTCGCTGACACTGGCAAGGCATCCATCGGAAACACTGGAGCGCATGGTCGCGCGCCTGCTGGCCTACTGCCTGCTCTGCACGCGCGGCCTGGAATTTACCAAAGGCATCTCGACGGCGGACGAACCCGACCTGTGGGTACACAGCGATCACGGCGATATCGAGCACTGGATTGAAGTGGGCCATCCGGAGCAACCGCGCCTGCGCAAGGCCTGCGGACGCGCGCGCCAGGTGAGCGTGTATGCGTTCGCCAAAAGCACGCCTACCTGGTGGAAACTGAACGGCGCTGAGATCGGCGCGCTGCCGCGCCTGCAGGTTTGGCAATTCGAGTGGGACGAGATCCAGGCTGCTGCTGCAATGCTGGACCGCACGGTGCAGCTCAATGTCAGCATCGTGGGCGGTATGATCTATCTGGATAATGGCAGTGCGTCTACCAGCGTTGAACCGAAACTGCTGACGCCCTCCTGAAGGCCGCGCTGGCTACACGGCGAGGTTTCGGCGTCATCGGTCTATTTTTGCGGAAAGACCAGCGTGTAAGTCAATCGGGCGCCCCATCCCTCGGGACCCACGCCCTCCGGTGTATCCGCGTAGTAGCTCGTCCCCACTTGCAGCGACTGGATTTGCGCCGACCTTGAAAACCTGTGTAACCATCAGGTTGATCGGGACTGACCAGTCATTGCTCTCCCAGTTGTAGGTCGACTCGGTATTCAGGGCGAAACTCGTGTGGGTGGCCGTCGTGTACACCAGAAAGGGCTGCAGGAACGTCGCGTCGACATCAGTGTCGTCGCCATTGCCTGCGTACGACCACAAATGGTTTGCCAGCATGCCGTAAGTCCACCCGTGTTCCTGTTTGAGAGCAACAGCGGTCGGGCCCGCCGACCATTTCTCGGCACCCAGCAAATCATCCGTTGCAGTGCGCAGCGACAGGGCGGGCCCCACGCCCCAGGTCCAACCGTCCGCCAGTGCCGTGGGTGAAAAGAACAGGCTCTGCAACACGTCGCCCACGCCGCTCTCGTCATTGCCGGGGAACATCCTCCAGTTTGATGACAGGCACGATGGTCGGAAATAAGATTCCAGTCCGCGTTCAGGTGAATGGGGATCACCGGCTGGACATTCAGCACGTAGCTTTCGCCGTCTTTGGTCGGGCCGAGGTCTTTCGCGTAATTAAGCTGCAGCGGTACGCTGATCAACGCGGCGATGGGATTATTCAATTGCCTGGCAATCTCGGCCGTCTCGTTCGCGGCGACCGACGTTGTATCGGCTGACCTTGTATCGGCTATGGCTGCAGCGCCAAAGCCAGCGGTGAGCAGCATCGCTACGCCAATCAATACCCTGCCGGGCCGGTTATCCAGAGTTTTGCTACTCATCGTAGGGTTCCTGATGAATGGAGATCGGGTTAAATCATGAATTTCCCTAACGATCATTTCTCAAAGGCAAGATTTGTTTCCAGTCATCCTTCATGCTGATGACGATCCATCCGTCCTTCTTCGCTTTGTCGTAGAGCTCTTGCGTGAAGTTGCCGACCTTGGTCGCGGGCAGTCCCTGCGCGGGGCCGTAGGCATATTCACGTTTTGCATCATCGTGCAGCAGCAGCAACGACAAGCGCGCGCCGTCACCCGATTTGGTGTACTCCAGCATCTGCTGGTCGCCGGTGGAATTGCCGAACGCAATGTGGGGCTGCCGCCCAATCATGGCGATGGATGGCCTCGGGCTTACCCGCATCGTTGTCGTTCACCAGCAGCTTGGGTTCTTTGGTCAACTGCGGCTTGCCGTCGATGTCGTAGCCATAGCTCGTGCCGACCGCGCTGCCCACCACCTGTTCCGGCGGGATGCCATAAACCGTTTCGGAATACTGGCGCACGAAGTCCTGGCCGCCGCCGGTGACGATGTAGGTTTTGTAGTCATTGGCACGCAGGTAAGCCAGCACTTCCTGCATCGGCAGGTAGGTCAATTCGGTATAGGGCTTCTTCCAGCGCGGGTCCTTCGCCGCAGCAAGCCATTGCTTAGCCTGGGCACTGAACGTATCAACCGACATGCCGGTCAATGTCGCCATGGCCAGCTTTTCCAGGTCGGGCATAGTCAACTTTGCAACTGCGGCTCTGTCGCCCTTGAGTATCTCCAGCACTATTGAGTAGGGGGCGACCGTGGCCAGCTCCGGATTGGCTTTTACCAACGCCGGTACGCTCTCGAGCACGTACATTACCTGCGAGTACATCGGCTGCTCGACCCACAGCGTGCCATCCTGGTCGAAGGTGGCGATGCGCTCGGCGGGCGGCACGAAGTTCGGGCTGCTCTCTGTCGTGGTGTCCTTCACAAAGTCCAGGATTGCCTGTTTTGCGGCACCGTCGTTCCAGGACGACAGCGGTTCGGTTTGAGCTTGTGCCTGCAGGCCGAAAACGAGCAGCGTCGTCAAGGCCAGAATTCGGGTAAATATCGAGAACAAGTGAGCGATGTTTTGCATAAACTCCCTCCAAATGGGTTTAAAAAAGGCGCCTTTTCGGGCCGCCTGTTTAACAACTCGCGCATGGATTACCGCGCGCCTTGAGTTACCACTTACTAGTCTCCATGGGAGCGGGTCCTCTTCATTTGTTCCTGTACCTCCGTGAGCACCTGGGCCAGGCTGTACGATGCAGGGGACTGCAGCGCCCCCCATCAGGCCACCGGTCGCGGCCTCGGATGCCATCGCGAAATAGATCTTCCAGTTCTTGTAGCGCACTGCCGATGGAACAGGGCCGGCGTAATAGAAGAAGGTATCGCGTGCCGATTTGTCCGACTTGCCGGTCAGATAGGCAAGCTGGTTGACCCCTGCAGCTTGGTCTTGACGATGCCGGGATACTTGCCCGCCATGATCTGCTTGTTGAGGTCGTTGCCCTTGGCGCCGCCGGCAATTTCGACAAGCGTCGGCATCCAGTCATACGAAGCGAACATCTCGTTCAGGACCGTGCCCGGTTTGATATGGCCCGGCCAGCGGATCAACGCCGGAGCCCGCATGCCGCCTTCCCAGGTGGTCAGCTTGCCGCCCTTGAAGGGCGTGTTGCCGCCGTCGGGGTAGGTAATAACTTCGGCGCCGTTATCGGTGGTGAAGACGACGATGGTGTTGTCGAGCTCGCCCATATCCTCGAGCTTTTTCAGCACGTAGCCGATGTTGTCGTCCATCTGCTTCATGCCGGCTTCATTGACACCCCAGTCCTTGCCACCTGGCGTACCTACCATCGCCATGTACTTGTCGTTCAGCATGGTGGTGATGTGCATGCGCGCCGGGTTGTACCAGACGAAGAACGGCTTGTCGGTCTTCTCGGGGTCATTGCGTTCCAGGAAATCGATGACCTTGGCCGAGATTTCCTCGTCCACGCCCTCCGAACGTTCCAGCGTCAACGGGCCCTCGTCCTTGCAAGACTGGTTCGCTTCTGTACCGTCGGAGGACGTACAGGCGAGTACCGGTCGCGGCGGCGTCATGCACAACGTGGTTTTCGCATCCACAGATCCAGGCGGATCGGTAAGGCCCTTGACCGGCGTGTTCTTGCACGGCGCCACAATGGCCTGCACCGTCGGCGAGCTGTTAATGTCGGGGAAGCTCACGCCCTGCATGGCATCAAGGTGGTAGAGGTAGCCCCAGAACTCCTGGAAACCGTGCGCCGTGGGTAGTGACGCCGAGTGGTCCCCCAGATGGTTCTTGCCAATTCACCGGTGGTATAGCCCAGGTCTAGCAGAATTGCTAGGTGGCGTGCCGGGCTGCAGGAAGGCGGGCTGCCGGGCGTTGCGGGGGGGATCATGCCGGCGCGGCGTCTGCCGGTGAAAGGCGGTGCGCCCGGCCGTACAGCTTTGCTCGGCGTAATAGGTCATGAATTTCGCACCTTCCTTGCCGATGCGATCGATGTTCGGCGTTTCACCGACCATCAGGCCCTGGTGATAAATACTCGGCTGCATCCAGCCGATGTCATCGCCATGATAAAGAGAATGTTCGGCTTTTCGCTCGCCGCCTGCGCAACACAAGGCAGTGCTACCGCCAGCGCCGTACCCGCCAGCAATTTCTTCCAATTAGCTTTCATGTATTGAACTCCCGATAAGAAAAAGGAAACTACAAAGGTGCCACAGCAAGAAACGCAAGCCCCAGAATTCGAACAGCCTACCAGCGTGTTCCCGTTCCTCGACTCCCCACGTGCGTTGATCTGGGACAATCTCGTACCAAGGCTGCGCGCCTGGCGCGGGTAAATCAACGGCTGCTGTTCGCTGCGGCTGAGCAGAAATCCGCGCGAACACGAATTGGGGCCAACGGACACTAGCAGCCAAGTTACATTCATGCAAATATGCAAAAATCTAACTATCGATAACCTATAAGCTATGGTCGTAACAGGAACGCGTCTCAAGCACTTGCTCAGCGTCACCAAGCATGGCCACTTCGGGCTCGCCGCTGATTCCCTGAAGATTTCCCAGCCGGCGCTATCAAAAAGCATCCTGGGGTTCGAAACGGCGCTCGGTGTCAAGCTGTTGGACCGGTCGCGCAGCGGCGTGGTGCTCACCGTGTTTGGTGAACTGGTGTTGCAACACGGCAACGCCATCCTGCACGAGCAGGCGCAACTGCTGCGTGAGATCAAGCTGCTTGCGAATCTGGATATCGGTGTCGCCAGGGTGAGCTTCGGACCTTACCCAAGCGTAGTCTCCGGCTATGCGGCCGCCGCCCGCATGCTCGCCCTGCACCCGAACCTGCGTCTGTCACTGCATGTCGAGGACTGGCGCAATGTCATCGACGTTGTGCTCGCGGAACAGTCAGATTTCGGGGTTGCGGAGATCGGCGGATGGGAGACAGACCATCGATTGGCCACTGAATTATTGGGAGAGCACCGCGCGCGCGTCTTCTGTCGGCCTGGGCACCCGCTCCTCGGCAAGGGTCCAAGGACGCTGGAGCACCTTTGCGCGTTTCCATGGGCGGCCACGCGGTTGCCGAAGCGAGTAGCAGACCATTTTCCACCTGGAAACCATCCAGCCGGACACATCGACCCCTTGAATGGCGATTTTGTACCCGCAATTGAACTCAACGTGCCCATGCGGCTGGGGCAATTCACTGCCGGGACAGACGTGCTTGTGCTCGCCAACCTGGCGCTGCTGGAGAAGGAACTCGAAGCCGGCGAGGTCGTACCCGTGCCGGGCTTCACCACCTTCAGCAGGTATGGCTTTGTTCACCTGCAAACACGTTCGATCTCACCGGCGGCGCAGGCGTTCATGGACGAGATTCGCGCTGTGGAAGCCGAGTTCGTGGCGCGCGAGGAAAGCCTTGCTGTCCGTTACCGAACTGAATTGGGTATTGGGTAGGGGATAGAGGCTTGCACAGACGGCCCCAGCTCTACTCAGCAGGTGATTCACGTTGGCGCGAGCATTGGATCAGTTGGAGACTTACACGGATATCCTAAGTGGCGGACGCTGCATTACCCGCCTGCGGCGCACGCGACAATAGTGGAAGGAACAGCATATTCACCACGCCATAC
This sequence comes from Haliea sp., assembly GCA_016704305.1. Classification (GTDB taxonomy): domain Bacteria; phylum Pseudomonadota; class Gammaproteobacteria; order Pseudomonadales; family Halieaceae; genus Marimicrobium. The sequence continues at coordinate 92,441 of JADJAL010000029.1, forward strand.
ACAGAAAGCAGCAAACCGATTACAGCCAGACGCGCAACTTCCCACCTGAGCAGATTGGCGGCAGCCCTACCCTCCATCCACAACGCGGTAATTACCGTCGTAGCCAGCAGGATTGCCCACCCCGCAAAACCCTGCCAGTAGGACAGTTCGGCTTTTTCCATGTAATTGAGCAGCAGCACGACAGACACCAGCTGGAAAAAGGCATACACCGCAACCGTGCGCGGCATCTTCGGGTCGTAGCGCTCGAACTGGCTCAGGTCGGATTTCGCACGCGGATATCGCAGCGCGACATCGGCGGGCCGCCAACCCGTGCGCGACACCCACACTTTCAGCTTGTCGCGCCAGCGTTTCGTGTGCCAGCTGTCCCGCGCCATGTCGACATAGATATGCGTCAGCGCCTTGATCGGGCTCCAGCTCTTCAATGGCCCGCGAATGCCGTACACCACCGGTTCATCATCCAGCTCTTCCTGGAACGTGCCGAACAGGCGGTCCCAGATGATGAAAAGGCCGCCGTAATTGCGATCCATGTAGCGGTCATTCTGCGCGTGGTGGACACGGTGATTGGACGGCGTGACGAAGAACCATTCGTACCAACCCAGTTTTGGCACATGCTGTGTGTGCACCCAGAACTGGTAGATCAGGTTGATAGCGCCCACCGTCACCACCACGTGCGCGGGGATACCCAGCAGGTACATCGGGATGTAAAACAGCCAGCCCAGCAGAAAGCCCGTGCTGGTCTGGCGCAGCGCGGTGGTGAGGTTGTAGTCCTCGCTCTGGTGGTGCGCCACATGCGCGGCCCACAAAATGGTGCGCTCGTGCCCCATGCGATGCAGCCAGTAGTAGCAGAAATCGTACAGCACCATCGCCAGCACCCAGGTGAACCAGTGATTGGCATCCATCAACGGCAGGGAGAAGTGCTCCGTTATCAGGAAGTAGATATAGCCGCCGACGCCCAGAGTGACAAACCTCTGCGCCTGGCTGAGCACGCCGAGCGACAGGCTGCTCACGCTGTCGTTCAGGCGGTAGGTGTTGTGCTGCTTCACCCAGCCATACGCAAACTCCAGCACAATCGCGAGAATGAAAAACGGCACGGCGTAAAGAACAAGATTCATAGATAGTGGTCCGGAGATGGCCTGTTACGACCTCGCGCATTCGCGAACTGGTCACAGCAGGCAGAGGTAAATCCGGTGGGCATTGTAATCTCCCGCAGGGAATATTTCAGCAGGCGCGCGCAGCAGGGGCGCTGTAGTGGCGATTTAGTGTCGTGAGAGTGGCGCGGGCCATGCAGGGCCGATTTTGGCTAGTACCGGTGCGCGGGCGGGTCTATATTGCCCCCATGAACGACGACTTCCCCACTTCACCTGCAGCGGGCCGCGAGCCTTCCCTCGATCCCGAGGTGTGCCGCCGCGCCCGCCTGTCGCGCGACGCCCGCTTCGACGGCGCGTTCTACCTCGGGGTGCAGACGACGGGTATTTACTGTCGGCCCATTTGCCCCGCGCGCGCGCCGGCGGAAAAAAATGTCCGCTACTTTGCCAGTGCCGCGCTCGCCGCGCAGGCCGGCTTTCGGCCCTGCCTGCGCTGCCGTCCCGAGTCCGCGCCCAACAGTCCCGCGTGGAACGGTACGTCCACCACGGTACAGCGCGCGCTGCAGTTGATCGGCCAGGGCTCGCTCAACACCGGCTCGATGGGCGATCTGGCGCTGCGCCTGGGCATCGGCGAGCGCTATTTGCGCAAGTTGTTCGAGCGCGAACTGGGCGTGTCGCCGCAGGCGCTGGCACTCAACCAGCGCCTGTTGTTCGCGAAGAAACTGCTGGCGGAGACGGCACTGCCAGTGACGGAAGTCGCGTATGCCGCCGGGTTTGGCAGCCTGCGACGCTTTAACAGCGCGGTGCAAACACAGTTCAAGCTGCCGCCCACGGCGCTGCGTCGTCGGCGCAATGCGGGCACCGCGTACGTCAGTGTCGAACTGCAACTGCACTATCGCCCACCCTATGACTGGGACGGAGTACTCGACTTCTTCGGTCGCCACGCAGTAGACGGCGTGGAAACCGTGGCAGGGGGAAGTTACCAACGCACAATTACACCGGGCGGCGTGCCGGGCAGCTTCCGGGTGAGCCCTCTGCCGGGTAAAAACGCGTTGCGGCTGGAACTGCAACTGGCGGATCGCAGCCAATTGATGCCGGTGGTCGCCCGGGTGAGGCGTATGTTCGATCTGGATGCGAACCCGGCCGCCATCCACGCAGTGTTGGCGCAGGACCCGCGCCTGGCGCCGCTGCTGCAGCGCATTCCCGGAATTCGTTCGACCGGGCACTGGTCGCTGTACGAAGCATCGATTCGCGGCATCGTCGGCCAGCAGATCAGCACGCAGGCGGCGCGCGGCGTGCTGGCCAGGTTGTCTGGGGCGGGACGCCGCGATGCGCAGAACTCCGTGACTGCCGTGTTTCCTGCGGCGGCCACGATTGCAGCGCTGGAAGATGCGGACTTCCCGATGCCAGGCCGGCGCCGCGAAACACTGCGCGCGCTGGCCGACTATTGCAGCCGCCGCGAAGACGCGCTCGAGATCGACGCGCTGGCGGCACTGAAGGGCGTTGGACCGTGGACCATCGCGATGGCAATGATGCGCGGCAACGGCGACCCCGACACCTTTCCGCAGAAAGATCTCGGCCTGGAAAAGGCCTGGGCACGCCTTCCCGGCCCCGACATCACCCTGCAACACCAGTCCGCCAACTGGCGTCCCTGGCGCAGCTACGCCGCCAACCTGCTCTGGAGGAGCCTGAGCCTATGAACATGCAATATCTGGATTCACCAATCGGCACCTTGCGTTTGCTCTCCAACGGCAGCCAGTTGGTCAGGATCGAGTTTGAGAATCACTATGGTGATGTCACTGGCCATGATAATGGCGATGTCTCAGGTAATGGCACCTGCGCTGAACGCAGCGATCCCGCTCTCGCCGCCTGCGCACGGCAACTGGGGGAGTATTTCACCCGGCGGCGACGGCATTTGACCTGCCGCTGGCCGCTGCGGGAACGAGCTTCCAACGGTCAGTCTGGCAGGCGCTGGCCGCGATACCGTACGGGGAATTACGCAGTTATCGCGATATCGCGCAGGTGATCGGCAATCCCTCGGCAGTGCGCGCGGTGGGGGCGGCCAATGGTCGCAACCCGCTCCCCATTGTCGTGCCCTGTCACCGGGTGATTGGCAGCAACGGCTCCCTGACGGGCTTTGCTGGCGGACTGGACATCAAAACGTATTTGTTGGAGCTGGAGGGAGCGCTGAGCGCGTCACTGCTGCCCTCAGGGAAATAACGCGCAGGCCAAGTTGATTCGACGAAATGCACAGGGCGGGCGAACGCAGCGCCTGCACAGACACTGTCAGGCATTGAGATCGGGGATCATTTCATCCTTGAGCCGCGTGATCGCGTCCTTGAGGCGCAATTTCTCTTTCTTCAGGCGTTGTAACAGTATCTGGTTCTGGTAGGGGTAGCTGTGCAATTCACTGATTTTGACATCCAGCGCGCGGTGTTTTGCCTGCAAATTCAACAGGCGCATGGCCGGCGTCATCGCTTCGTTGGCCGCTTCCGCGTTGTTGCCGTTACCTTGTTCAGGTGGCTCATTCATCGTGCAATCGCTACTACCTTATGGAGTTACAGGGAAGTGCAACTCTATACCCGGATGGATTACCGGCACAAGCCTGCAGCCCCCCTGCTACACCACTTGCCGCAAGGGATTGCGACGCACTAGGAGGCAACATTCACCCGCAGTAATCGCGCCCACAGTGGATGCGCCTCGTCCGCGATGGCATAGAACGGTGGGCTGTACAGGGAATCGCTGCGGTTATAGCGCAGCGGCGCGCCATCCAGGCCCAACAGTCGGCCTCCCGCAGCCTCCAGCACCGCCTGGCCCGCGGCCGTATCCCATTCACAGCAGGGTGAGAAACGCGGGTAGAAATCACCGTGTCCTTCCGCCATGCGGCAGAACTTCAGTGCGCTGCCCATGTCGCTGCGGGACAGCGGCCCCCAGTTCTGAGCCAGCCAGTCCAGGCAGGCCGTGAAGCGGGGGCCACTGTGTCGTCGACTGGCCAACACCGTCAGCTCATCGCCCGTTTGCAGACGACGGGTTGCCAGATCAGTGACAGCCCACCCGCCCGTACCCGCATCGGCATAGCGTTGCGCGAGCACATCGGGAATACCGACATACGCGATCTTCTCGAGCGGCAGGTACAGTATCCCCAGCACCGGCTTGTGGTCGTCGATCAATGCAATGTTGATGGTGAATTCGCCCGTCCTCGCCAGAAACTCCTTGGTGCCGTCCAGCGGATCGACCAGCCAATAGCGGTGCCACTGCCGCCGCTGCGCAATATGTGCGGGGATGGACTCCTCGGAAAGCACCGGCAGGGAGGCATCCAGCGCATTGAGGCCAGACAGCAGGATATGATGCGAGGCGAGATCGGCATGCGTTAACGGGGAGTCGTCGTGCTTTGCGGTATGGTCGCCCGCAGCCGCAGCGTAATAATAGTCACAAATCGCGTCACCGGCCGTCCGACACAGCGACAGCAGCGGTGGTACCCATTGATGCAAATCGCCCATATCTGCCTCGCCAGTTATGCGCAGCAATATACCACGCCCGCGCCACGCTCGATCGCCGGACTACCTCATCGCACTCGCTCGTTACACCCCGTGCACAGGCCCGTTTAGCCTTCCATCGAAAGCACCAAAAGGCATACACTTGCGCATCTGAACCGCCTCGCCACGCACGGAAGTAGGGAGGGATGACGCATGGTTGACTGGGAAAGTATCGACACCGTGTTCCTGGACATGGACGGCACACTGCTGGACCTGCACTTCGACAACTTCTTCTGGACGGAGCATTTGCCGCGCATCTACGCCGAGAAACACCAGATCACCCAGGAGGAATCCAACGATCGACTGCACGGCACCTTCAGTGTCGAGCAGGGGACATTGCAATGGTACTGCCTGGATCACTGGTCGCAGCGCCTGGACATGGATATTCCGGCCCTGAAGCAGGAGCTGCAGCACATGATCAGCCTGCGCCCGTTCGTCGTCGAGTTCCTCACGCAATTGCACACCAGCCATCGGGATGTATTGTTGGTCACCAACGCGCATCGCAAGACACTGGATATCAAAATGAACAACGTCGACATAATCCACTGGTTTGATCGCGTGGTGGTATCGCACGACCTGCACACGCCCAAGGAAGATAAAAGTTTCTGGACGAAGTTGCAGGACATGCACCCCTTCGACCCTGCCCGCACATTGTTGATCGACGACACGGAGCAGGTGCTGGCCAGCGCCGAGGAATACGGTATCGCCCATCTGTTGACCCTGTTGCAGCCGGACAGCAAGCGTGAAAAGCGAACCGGCACGCGCTTTCCGGGTTTCCACCATTTTGACGAAATCATGCCGGACGCACTCCGCCGATGAGTGCGCACCCCGAACAACCCGGCAAAGTGCGCCTCGACAAGTGGCTGTGGGCGGCGCGCTTCTTCAAAACCCGCAGCCTGGCCAAGGCCACCATTGAAGGCGGCAAGGTGCATCTGGACGGACAGCGTGTGAAAGTATCGAAGGAGATTGCCATCGGCGACACGCTGCAGATACGCCAGGGCTGGGATGAAAAGGTGGTGGAGGTGACTCAGCTCGGTGACCAGCGGCGCGGTGCCAGCGAGGCACAAATGCTGTATCGGGAGACCGCCGAGAGCGTGGAGAAGCGCGAAGCACAGGCGCGGGCCCGCAAGGCGGCCGGCGGCATGATCGATCACCCGGCACAGCGGCCCAGCAAGCAACAGCGTCGGCAGATTCATCGTTTGAAGGAGTTTCGTGAGTAGGTAGTGTCCCTAGTTGAGGTTGATCGCGCGACGGAGAATGCCGCTTGTGATTCCCGCTGGGACCCGCCAAAAAGGCACATCCATGTGCAGGCTGGGGGGGCGGGGGCGTGCGGGCGCGGCGCGCAAACGGCGCGGCGGCGTCGCGAAAGGAGAGGCGCGGAAAAATGCCGGGGGACTGCGCAGTCGCGTGGCGACGTCCTGTCGCCACACGGTCCCAGCGGGAATCACAAGCGGCATTCTCCCTCGGTCAGCATTCCGTCACTCAGCCATCACTACTTTTGAGCCAAGATGAGCTAGAATCCCGCCCATGCTGTCCGAAATCCCTATCGCTCCACCTGTCACCCCCCTACTGAACAGAGTCGATCAGGGTGCATCGCTGCGTGGTCTCGATACGCAGGAACTGGTGCAACTGGCGGAGGAACTTAGGGCCTATCTGTTGTACAGCGTAGGACAGACCGGCGGGCATTTTGGCGCCGGGCTGGGCGTGGTCGAGCTGACAGTTGCGCTGCACCACGTTTACAACACCCCGCACGATCGCATTGTGTGGGATGTCGGCCACCAGACGTATCCGCATAAAATCCTGACCCGCCGCATGGGGCAGATGAACAGCATGCGCCAGGCCGGCGGACTCGCGGGCTTCCCCAAACGCGCGGAGAGTGAGTACGACACCTTCGGCGTGGGCCATTCCTCCACCAGCATCTCCGCCGCGATGGGCATGGCGCTGGCGGCGCGGCAGTTGCGCATCAACCGCAAAGTGGTCGCCGTAATCGGCGATGGCGCGATCACCGGCGGCATGGCGATCGAGGCGCTGGCCCACGCTGGCCACGAGCGGCCCAACATGCTGGTGATCCTGAACGACAACCAGATGTCGATTGGGCACAACCGGGGCGGGCTCGCCACCTACTTCGCCAAAATATGGGCGAGCAAGTTTTACATCACCATGCGCGAGGGTTCCAAACGGGTGCTGGAAAAAATCCGGCCCGCGTGGGAACTGGCGAAGCGCACGGAAGAACACATGAAGGGCATGGTCGCGCCCGGCACGCTGTTTGAGGAACTGGGCTTTCACTATATCGGCCCACTGGACGGCCACGACCTGCCCGGCCTGATCCAGACGCTGGAGAACATGAAGGACCTGGAAGGGCCGCAGTTCCTGCACATCTGCACGATGAAAGGCAAGGGCTTCGCGCCCGCGGAACGCGACCCCGTCGGCTACCACGCCATCAACAAGATCGAGGCCAAGCCCAAGGGGCCGCAGCTTGCACTAAAGGCGGCGAAACCGGGCACACCCAAATACCAGGATGTGTTCGGCCGCTGGCTGTGCGACATGGCGAAGAAAGACGTGCGGCTGGTGGGCATCACGCCAGCGATGTGCGAGGGCTCCGGCATGGTGGAATTCGCCAAACGCTTTCCCGACCGCTACTACGACGTCGCCATCGCCGAGCAGCACGCGCTGACACTCGCGGCTGGCATGGCGTGTGAAGGACTCAAACCGGTGGTCGCGATCTACTCCACTTTCCTGCAGCGCGGCTACGACCAGTTGATTCACGACATCGCCCTGCAGAATCTCGACGTGACCTTCGGCATCGATCGCGCCGGCCTCGTCGGCCAGGACGGCCCAACGCACCACGGTGCGTTTGACCTGAGCTTTCTGCGCTGCATTCCCAATATGGTGATCGGCGCGCCCTCCGACGAGAACGAATGTCGGCAGATGTTGTACACCGCGTTCCAACATCCCGGCCCCGCCGCTATTCGCTACCCGCGGGGAACGGGACCGGGCGCGATCATCCACGATGCGATGACTGCGCTGCCGATTGGCAAGGCGGTGGAAGTGCGCAGCGGCGATGCGGTGGCGATCCTCAATTTTGGCGCCCTGTTGTCACAGGCGATTTCCGCCGCTGACCAGCTGAACGCCACGGTGGTGGACATGCGCTGGGTGAAACCACTGGATGAGGAAATGTTGCTGTCGATAGCTCAGCGGCATTCCATGCTCGTGACGCTGGAGGAAAACGCAGTAGCCGGCGGCGCCGGCGCGGCCGTCAACGAATTCATGGCGGCCCAGGGGCTGTCGCCCACGCTCATCAATCTCGGGATACCTGATGCGTTTATCGAGCATGGGACGCATGCGGAGCAGTTGGCGTGGACGGGGTTGGATGCCGAGAGCATTGTGCGCCGCGTGATTGCACGACAAGCGGAAAATATTTTAAAGATCTACCCAGCTTTTAAATTCGATGCCACAGTCGAAGTATCGGCAAATCGTACATGACACATCGCTTTGTGGCATGACACGAGACTACCAGTTCAATTACTCCGCCCTGAAGCCCTCGGTATTCAATAGCGAACAACGGGAAAGAAAAGCACGCACCATCGTAAAAAGTGTGCCAGGACTTCCTGCAATGCGAGGACTTGTCCCATCTGAGCTTGCCTCGACGTGGGCAGTTCCAGCGGAATTATCGATAACTATCTAGCCGATTTTTTCCAGCATGTTGCAGGTATAGACATTGATGAGCCTGCTATGAACCACGCGCAAGCCGCATTCAGGAAGCCAAATTTACAATTCTCGCAGGGCGATGCCATGCAGCTGGCGTATCCGGATGACAGCGTGGACGTGGTGGTTTGCTTGGTCACACGCTGCCGAACATGTGCCGGATGCCTCAAAAATGTTCAGCGAGATCTTCCGAGTATTGAAACCTGGGGGCTTTTGTTACTTTTCAGGCAACAATCGCGTAATGCTCATGGAGCCGCACTACCGATTACCGTTGCTCTCACTCATGCCGCGCTTTCTCGCTCACCGCTATATGCGCCTGGCAGGAAAGGAGAGTTCTATCACGAGAAACATGCCAGCTACTCCGAGCTAAATGAACTTTGTCGCGCATTCCGACTCGTCGATTACTCAGCAAAAATCGTTGCCGACCCGGACAAGTTCGACGTGGGCTATATGTTGCGCAAAGGCACGCTGAAACATCGCATCGCTTATTTTGTCGCCATTACATCAAGTGGCTTACGCCTCACATCTGGATATTGCAAAAACCATCCCGAAGTAACGCGGTGTAGACCGATGCATTCTCAAACGGACACTCGCCGAGTACTTCTGATAACCCGCAACCTGCCTCCGCTCATCGGTGGCATGGAGCGCATGATGCAACAGTTTGCCGAGGGACTGTGCCAGTATTCCGAGCTAACCGTCATTGGGCCCAAGGGCTGCAAGCAACACCTGCCGTCAGAGATCTCCGTTTTTGAAACTTCGCCACGGCTTGCTCGCTTTCTACTGAAATCGACCTGGCTTGCGCTGCGAGCGTGCAGAAAAAAGCGCTTCGACATGGTAATTGGTGGCAGCGGCCTGATCGGTCCAACCCTTCGAATATTGGCCTGGCGTTTTCGATGCAAAACACTGGTGTACCTCCACGGCCTGGACCTTGTCGTCGATAACCGACTTTACCAATTGCTCTTCGTTCCCAGCCTGCGAAAAATCGACAGCGTCGCAGTGAACAGCGGGAATACTCGTGATCTTGCCGTAGCGAAGGGTATCGATGCGCGTCGAATTGCAGTGGTCAACCCAGGCGCGAGCCTGCCCGCTCCGATCGACACCGGCAGCCGTCTGGAGTTTCGTCGCCGCCATGCCGTCCACTTCGATCGCTATCTGGTATTCACCGGGCGCATGACCAAACGCAAAGGGCTGTCTGTCTTTCTGCTGCACATACTGCCGCTCATCATCCAACTCGAACCGGGCATCGGACTGGTTGTTGTGGGTGGAGCACCGCAGGACAGCCTGAACCAGTTGGGCGAACAGGCTGAAATCCAACAGCAGATTTCCGCCCAGTGCTTACACAATTCCGTCACCTTCCTGGGCAACCTCTCCGACCGCGACCTCGAGATATGTTACGCGGAAGCCACTCTGCAAATACTCCCACTGATCGAAGTACCAGGTGATGTGGAAGGATTTGGTATGGTCGCCATTGAAGCAGCTGCAAGTGGCACGCCCACCGTGGCGTTTGAACTCGGAGGCGTGGCGGATGCTATCTCGGCAGGCAACGGCTGCCTCGTGGCGCCTGGTGAATTCAGTATGTTTGCCGATAAGGTGGTGAATATTCTGCGAAATGGCGGCCCCACCGCTGAACACTGCGCCGCGCACGCGAGGCAGTTTACCTGGCAAATTTACAATGAAAGAATGCGCGCACTGATCGAAAGACCAAGGAATTCTTCCACTGAAAATAGATAGACGCAATCCGTATCACTGGTTGTTGATCGCACAACAGGGACTCTACACGTTGATAGCGATCGGCGCGCGATACCTGTCGCGCAGACCATCAAAACCCGTGGTCGTGCTGTGGGACCAGTTATCGGGCAACCTCAAGGCGCTTTACCACGAATGGGAACGCAATCAACGCGATAAATTCGATTGTTACGTGCTCAGTCTCGATCCGTCATACAGTGAACAACTGCGACACACAAATATTCCAGTACTCCAATGTAATCGCTTGTGGGACATGATTCTGGTGGGACGCAGTGATGCCATAATTACTGATCATGGCTTGCACGCGATGAGCGCTTTCCTGAGGTTCACTTCCATTCTGTTCATTGATGTGTGGCACGGTATCCCGTTCAAGGGATTCACGCCTGACGACTTTCGCTTGCAGCATCGCTATGACGAGGTGTGGGTTTCCTCTCCTCTGCTAAAGGAAATCTATGAACGCAAATTCGGATTCAAACCGAACATCGTAAAAGCGCTTGGCTATGCGAGAACGGACAAGCTATTCCTGAACCTATCTCCCGACCCACAACTTCGGGTGGACCTTCATATACCAGCGGGACATAAAGTCGTTCTCTATGCGCCTACCTGGCAGCAGGATGATAGCGGTCGGGAGCTCTTTCCCTTCGGGGAAAGCCAGGACTCATTCATACGACGCCTAAGCGAAACCTGCGAGCAAAACAAGGCAATACTCGTTCTTCGCAGCCACCTTAATGCCAGCATCAGCAAAAAAGCTACGAAAATGTGCGCTACTGTTCCATGAAGGAATTTCCAGATGTGGAAGGGCTTCTGCTACTGATTGACGTGCTGATCTGCGATTGGTCATCTATCGCATTTGATTATCTTGCCCCTTAACAGGCCCACACTCTTTCTGGATGTACCTCCACCTTCAAGAATGGTTTTAGTTTGGGTAAGAACTACAGGTTTGGAAAAGTGGTCAGTTCTCTGGAAGCAATTGATAATGGACTCCGTCGGAGTCTAGATAAGCCGAAGGACTATTTCGATGAACAAGGAGAATTGCACCAGAGAGTTACCCAGGACACTTACCACAAACATACAGATGGTAAGGCAGCAGCCCGTCAACTGGAGCGACTCTGCACACTCATCCGAGCATAGGTCAGTAGCGGATTTTTTCTATTACTGCTGTCGTCGAAATCGCTGGTGTCCTGGGCAAATAAACCACATCGCACAGCACGACAGCTCATCGAACTTGCCTTGCCAATCGTCACCCATAACAAGAACATCGGCTTTAAACTGCTTAATGTATTCAGACTTGAGATCAAGAGACTCCTCCAGAAAAACTTCATCTACACATTTAAGGGCGCGAATAATCTCGCATCTCTCGTCCTGATTATAGACAGGCATCCGCCCCTTTTATCAAAGTTAAGCTTGTCTGTCGATGTGCCAACGATCAACCGCTGACCATACTCTGCCGCCCTCTCCAGTATTCGCAAGTGACCAACATGAAACACATCAAACGTACCAAATGTGATAACAACCTTACCCATCAAATTCCACTCACCATCGACAAACTCATAGTTTCGATCCGATGCCTATTGCATCGAAGTAGTAAAACGCACAGGACTACGGGTTGATGCCCCACTTTTCATGTCGTCGCCCCGCTCTACCAGCCAAACCATCTACCATTCCAGCAATAAAAGCCCATATTTGCTTTAGCTTATTTGGCTCATAGCACACGGCGGCTATCAAGCGAACAAGGAGCCCGGGTATCGTTTGAGTAAGCAATCGAAAACCATAATAACGTCGTGCAATAATTAATTTGTTGCGCGTATGGTAGTAGCGCTTCCAAGGTGGAAGGCGCAAATACGTCAATCGCATAAACGGAAGATGGGCCACGTACCGCTCGGTTTTTGGATGGTCAATACGGCTATTTCCCGCGATTACAATCTGTGCTCCCGAAGCTCGTGCCCGAAGACAGTACTCCGTATCATCGGAGAGTATGAAGAAAGACGCATCTGGCAGCCCTATTTTTGCAACCAGAGAGCGATGTAGTAAAAAGCCAAGAAAAGGGTGGAGTGTACCCTGTGCTCGCGCAGGAACATCCTTAACACGGCCAACCACACACGCCGTTCTCAGCCTCCAAGGTGATTTCCCAGGATGTATCATCTCCATTGAGCGCTAGTGATCCGTATACATTTTTCGGATCGTTAGCTACCAGCAGCAACTCCTCAAGCGCAGATGGATGGGGCCGCGCATCGTCATCCATCATCCAAACCCAGTCAGCACCGCCATTGATCGCATCACTAAGGCCCCGGGCGAAGCCACCGGCACCACCCTCGTTCTCGGCCATCAACACCACTGAAGCATGCGGCATATGGACTGGCAGCCATTCGCCCAACCATGAGCCCGTGCCATCTGTTGAAGCGTTATCGATGACAAAAACTCTGTCCGGCGGCCTGGACTGACTTGCAATAGCAAGCAAGCACGTTTCGAGAAGCGCTCGGCGATTGAACGTCACGACCACTGTTGCTATTTGCTCCAACTGGGCGACCATTTATTTGCCAGAAGACTGAACATATTTTTCGCAATTGACAAACTATTGGCCACAACCTGGTGCATATCATAGTAGATATACTGCCCGCAGCGCCCAATGAAAGTCATATTATCTTTACTTTTGGCCAACTCCTCGTACTGCTTGTAACGCCGCTGGGGCCAACCATCAATGGTCTTGATCGGGTAGTAACGTTCCATATTGTTCTCTTCATAGGAACAGGGTATCTCGTAAGTGACATGCTTACCTACAATCCCACCACATCCCGGATACAGTGGCCATGCGGTTTTGCGGGTATACTTATCAGTGTCTGTGAAGTTCACTGTAGGGACTGAGTAATCAAAGGTCTCGTCAAAACGGTGCTCAAATTTAATTGAGCGGTAGGGAAGAGGACCAAACTCATTTTCGAAATACTCATCAATAGGCATGCTGTTGAATACGTGTGAGTATTGATTCTCCATATCGTTTTCGAACACAGTATTGAGCTGTACCTCGATGTTAGTGATCGAGCAAGCGTTCAAACAGCGCAAGATAGCCATCAGCAGGCATGCACTGGTATTCGTCATTGAAATAATCGACCTCATTACCATAACGCACTGGAAGACGGGCCACCACGGACACGGGCATATCGAGCATATCCAGCCCCCACATCTTCCTTGTGTAGCGTCCAAAAAATAATTCCGCCAATTCAACACCGTAAACAGACTGAAGATACTCAAGGGCGTTCGCTGGCTTATCGTTCGGCACCCGTACCTTATCCAAGAAATCCCTCATAGCCTGCTCATCAGTGAGCTCGACGCCGTAATGCGTATTCAAAGTGACACGATTGATAGGCATGGGCGCGGCCATTCCACCGGGGAGAATTGCCTGAACCTTGTGCTGATAGGGAAGCCAGCTGGTAAATTGGGAGAGGTAATCGACTATGTCGCCGCTATTTGTATGAAAGATGTGGGGACCATACTTGTGATAGCGCTGTCCAGTATTCGGATGCACGGGGTCGTAGGCATTGCCGGCAATATGGTCGCGCTTGTCAATCAACGTAATTTCGCAGCGATGTTTTTCAGCCAGCTCACGTGCGATTACAGCTCCCGCAAACCCGGCACCGACGATAAGCACTTGCATCAATTCACCGTAAATACTCCGCAATCCAATTGATAATCACTGGTTCGAAGACCTGTTAATATCAGTCTGACATCAGAGCCTAAGAGTTAATAACAATGCTCGCATCCTGCAATTAGGATGGGCAGATTTTGCACAAAGTGTACTATCATTTATCAACTAAAACCGAGCCGCCTTGATGAAAATCTCGTAACTGCATATATCGATACTGATGCAACGTTGGAAGAAAAATTATGGAGAATCGACAAAAACTGGCTGTCGTCCTGGTCACCTACAACCGTGCGGCAGACCTCAGGATTACACTCACGCAACTGTCAAAGATGCAGGACGAGTTTGATCATCTCATTGTAGTCAACAACTGCTCAACTGATGATACCGCGGCTGTACTGCACGAGCTAAAGTCAGAATTTCTAATCAATTTTGATTCGCTGACACTCGATCAGAATCGTGGTGGTGCAGGCGGTTTTCACGCCGGGGTTAAGTTTGCAGTAAACCTTCCCGTAGACTGGATCTGGATGAGCGACGATGACGCTATACCACAAGCTGGCTGCCTCGTCACACTGCTCACTTACGCGACCTCTCAAAACAACGTTTACGGAAGCACTGCTATAGTCAAGGATTCCAGCAATGGCGAGTTGTGTTGGCCTGCCTTCCGGCTGGACAAATTCGGTCGGAGAGCTTTTCCAAACGCCGAGAAGCACGATGAACTGGATGCTATACAAGAAGTTACCATGATACCGTTTCTTGGCTTCATGGTGAGCCGAAAAATGGCACAGGAAGTGGGACCACCCAATCTCAACTACTTTATCTCCGGCGATGACGTAGAGTACGGCATACGAATGCAAGCAGCCGGTGCAAAATTGTACCAAATCAGGGACAGCACTGTGATTCATCCCCGGATTCCGCATTACCATGTCAAGTTTCTATGGAAACGTAGATCCTGCATACGTATGGATGCATGGAGGCGTTACTTTGACGTCAGGAACCGCATCTGGAATGCATGGTTAAGAACAGGCTATTTGGGCGCATTAGCCACCACCGGGGCCATGCTATTAAGGCTTATTTTTACCCTTGTATGCGAGAAAAACCGGCTAAGCCAGATCAGCGCTTACTTACGTGGAATGCGAGATGGGCTGTTTTATTTTGGGAAAAGCGAGAACCGTCCCGCTATTCTCAGCAAATATCAATGACGTACCATCAACAAATCCAACCTATGTTCCCAATGCTAGTTGTTCATAAACTACGAGTAACTTCTTCACCTCGGATGTATTGCCTCGCTGATTGAACCAAATGACGAGCATAGCGCTTGGGGACCGTCAACCACTCTACAAGCAATGGAGGCAAATACACTCCGGCCACATCGCTGTACCCTCTTTGTCGTGATGCCGGATCGATTAGTAGCGCTTGTCGTGCATATCGATGACTTTGAAACGGAAACACCGGAAAGTAAGCATGCGCCATACGCCAAATTGCCTCGACAATTGCTACCCGGCGACTTTCCGTTATTCTGTTGTTTGCAATCAATTGTTCGTGCAATGATATCAATGAATCAAAAACCCAATACGGGAGTGGTTGCCGAACCGACGTCGATGAAACTCGGGCACCGCGGTGGTGCACCCATCCACCAACATCCGCGTTGAAATCGACCCAATGCCACTCCCTCAGAGTTGCCAAATGCATCATCCAGACATTGTCTTGAAGCCGAGGAACCGCTTCATTCCATGCTGCACAGCTTAGCGCACTCGTGAGAAATACATTCCCGGTAGGCAAAGTGAATCCAGAGACTTCACAAACGGCACACACGAAGTCCGTTTGTTCAGTAAAACCAACCTGACCCAATATCTGTAAATCTTCATTCATATGCTGCAACCGACCGCTGCAGACTTCCGCACCGGTTTCCACAATAAAATTCAATTGCGCGCAGGCATTTTCGCTAATGAGCACATCGTCATCATCCAGAAATCGCGTGTACGTCCCCTTTGCAAGGCTCAAACCATGGTTTCGTGCCGCACAAGCGTGAGCTGTTGCGATTGGGTGTACTTGGACTCTGGAATCAGACAAAGAGTTGGTCAATTCTGCACGCCAATTGGACTCAGGTCCGTTGGGCACAACAATAACTTGAACATCTCCGTCGGGAGCTGACTTTAGTGCGCTATCGACCGCACGGGACAAACTATGCGATCTTGCACGGGTGGGAATTATCACAGACAAAATCGGGGATGGCATCCCCCTAAGTTCAAAACGACAACCTGGGATACCCTTTTCGTCAAAAGGCTTTGACTCTGTCGAACTGAAATTTTCCTTCAAAAGGCTACTCCCTCAGTCGATAAATTTCTGTATCTATCAAAAAAGCGAACTATATGTGACTGTCCGGCAAACCGATCTTAACAGTAGCTTCGAACCACATAAGCTGGGTGCCGGTATATTCTGGAGTGCATCCACTCTGATAGACAACCAGACTTGGCAGCTTTGCCGCCGCACAACCTAGGCCCGCCCATCAAGGTGTGATTGCGCAAAGGTTACGGCCAGCGTCAATTCTATTCTTGAAGACGGACATAAAGGGTTGCTATTGCACGTTGATTCCCATTTTTCTCATTCAGCGTTTCTAAAAAAAATTTGCCTATTTCGTAGGTCTCGAATACTGATGCTATCTGTTTGTCATTCTCCTTTCCAAACAAATTGGAATAATGAAGCGCACTTGCTTGGCTCCCCGGGATTTCCAGAAACCTTGAGTTAAATGATCGAGAATCGCTCGTCTTTTTACATTCTATATTGTTTAAGAGAGACATTGCTTTGAACCAAATATCGTCTGCATTTGGCGCCAAATGCATAAATTTCGAATCTAGGACAACATCGGCATGGAATGTATTGGGCGGGTACAGGACCCCACCAATGCCAATTGGAATAGTGAGCACGGACGGAACATCTTCTGTCGAAATGTATTCCCAATCGCGTAGGGCGAGAATTCCATTTCGAAAAATTTAATTTACGAGCTCTGTGTGCAATAACAACTCCAGGAAAAGCCTGTGACTCTGTTACAAGTTGCTCCAGCATATCCCCTTGGATAAAGCACATCATCATCAATGGTGACAATTGTCGAATCTGGACAGATATTAAGCGTTGGAATTAATTTTTTATACGACCTATAGTTCGCGCAAAAACGAACTTCCAAACCTCGTCCTATCTGTCGCCGGAGTAGCCGAGGTATATCCTTCGATCCGAATTCCAATTCATCAAGCCACAAGATTACGCGGGCAGGCCTATGGGTCTGATGGGCAATTGACTCAACGACCAGATAGACATCCCTAAATCTATGGCCATAAGTTGTCAGACTCACTACTATCTGATTAGCACCCTTTTGGACGTTCTGTGTTATAGACCGCTTTGATACTAGCGCGCTGAAAACTAGCCCAATCTGCCTATAGCGGCCTCTAGCGCGTCTACAAAACCTTGCTATCCTTTCGATGAGAGAAAATTGAATTTGAATTGTGGGCAGTATTCCCGTCTCCATAAGAACTCTTTTCCGGCTAATTTGAATCAGCCCCTCAAAAGGGTGCGTGATATAATTTAGGTTATCAATATGATCAGCTGCACTTTTCAAGATGACAATCCAATTACTGCGATTGAATTTCTCGCCTAACTTATATTCAAAGCGGTTCCTTTTATCTACCTTTTCGAAAGCGCTATCGATCGCAGGCTGAATAATCGATTAATAATTGTACTTTTTGCCCTCCGCTTAAATTTAGCCAATAATAGTGGCCTAGGTACTTTGGAGAAAAAGTAATTGTGCGAAGATCGATATCTAGCAGACCACACATATCCGACTTTCTCCAGGATATCCCTAATATGGAGAAAGGATTCTTCAGACCATATTTCTACCCAGATGAGCGGCTGGTACTCCTTGAGCACTCCTAATCCTCCAAGAATCACATTTGCCTCGTAGCCCTCGGTATCAATCTTTAATAAATCGATATACCTCGGCATCAGTTCAAGTACACACTGATCTAGGGTTTTCACTTCTGCTGTAGTCATTATATCCGGCTTCGCATATGTGTCCTCTTGAGATTGCACCGCAACCATACCCATATTTCCTGGTTCAAGAACTTTCAATCTCGCTAGTCCCGGCTTCGCACCCAAAGCCACTCTGTGCGCCACGACTTTATCTGACAACCCATTTCCGACGATGTTTTTCTCTAGCAGTTTAAAGTTTTCAAAATATGGCTCAAATGCTTGAACTTTAGCATCACAGACCGCAGCCCAATATACTGAATGATTTCCTATATTCGCTCCCACATCGAATACATAACGACAGCGCGGCTCTAGCGACTTGCAGAATTCAAGAATATCGATTTCGTAAAATGTTCCGGTACGTTCCAATATCCGAGATATATACTCGTTCTCGTGGGCATTGATGGCAAATTCCCTTCTACGAAAGTTTTTGCGTACAGCTATAGCAATCTGCTTCATATGTGTAAGATCCTAAATGCAATCACTATCGCAATTGAAATAATGACGGGGAACTGAATCGCTTTAAAATAGGAAGCAACAGCTATATGAGTTTCACGGAATGCATAAAATGGAAGAATTGGTAGAATCATATTGACTGCAATTGCGTAACAAAATGCGATGCCTTCTACTCCGTATTGAACTCCAATGAGAAATGAAATAACTATACAAACTGAGGAAAATGCACTCCATCTCAACATCTCCCTAGTTCTTCCAAGCGAGACGAATACTGTTCCCGTCAAATTAGTTACTGGCTGGAAAATTGCAGCTACGGCTAACCACTCAAATATCTGACCTGAACTTCTCCATGCTTCACCCAACAAATAGACAATTACCATCTCCCCAAATCCTGATAGCAGAGCAATAGGTATGGCGGTAACCCAGACTACAAATTTACTCAGCTTTAGAAAGGCTTTCTCGAACTCTACTGGTTCGTCCTGAAGCCTAGACAGGGTAGGCATCAGTGCACTCACAATTGGAGCGTTAAGCTGCCTTATTGGTGTCATTATCAAGCTATAGGCTCTATCATAAAAACCCAAAGCGTCTACACCTATAAATTTCCCGACTAGAAAATTGTCAGAGTTTCGAGCGAGATAGTTCAAAATATTTGCGCCTGAAATGTCCGCGCCAAACTTCAACATACCGCCGACACCCTTCAACACAACCACGCGTTGCGGCAACCACGCTGCCTTTGTCCATAGAAGAATCAAATTTACTAGACTAGCCACAACCTGCATTACAACTAATGACCAAAATCCAAGCCCCGCAAGAGCAGATAGAATCCCTGCCAACGTTCCAAGAATTTGCGCAAAAATGTCTATCAAAGCCATATCTACAAACTTAAAGTTTCGTTGTAGTAATGCTCTATGTTGCAACCGGAGTCCTGAAATCATAATAGGGAGAGAAAGAGCTATCGCCACTAGGACCAGTCGATCATCGCCATAAACCCAAGCGATAAATGGTCCCAAAGCTGCTGCGACGACTCCTAGTAAAATCGACACCATTGCGTTAATCCAGAACAGCGCACTAATTTGCTCCTCTGAAATTGTATTGTGCTGAATGGTGGCTTGAACAAGACCAGCGTCTTTTATAACTGCTATGAAATTTATGAGAACCGCCACCATCGCAATCAAACCAAAGTCCCCGGGTGACAATAGTCTCGCCATGACGATCGTGGATCCCAGTTGCAGCAGGAATCGGAACCCCTGGGCAGTTATTGTTACTCTTATATTGCCAGCTAATTGACCTCCGACACCCGCATTCGTCGAAACATCGAATAATGGATGCACTTGGCTTTTAATTTTCTTCTGCGCCAATTTCACTGAACGTCTATGCACTCTGCTGCTGCGCCGTCACACCTAGCCATGATCGATTAGCGGACATTGAAGGTAGTTTTTCATTTGAGACATCTCAGCCTGCAGACACAAATTGAGCGCGCCAAATGTCGAAGACATTGATTCACGGTTTAAACACTGCTGCCCAAAACCCGCTTTCGAAACCATTGCAAGCTAGCGATCGTTTTTAGTTTGATCAGATAACTCAGGGCAGGTGGGGTAGCACAAGAAATTCGGCCTCTCGTATCGGGGTATTGCACTAGCTTAATTACACGCGCCACCTATTTGTTATACTCACGCGATCCACATCCAAGCACCCGAGACCCCAATGCCATCCAAAAAAACCTCCACAAACTTTGCCAGCACTTTACAGGAACTGGAAGCCTTGGCCCGCCGGCTCGAAGACAACAACACTCCGCTGGAGCAGTCCCTAAAGGATTTCGAATCCGGGGTTCAGCTTATCCGGCAGGCACAGAAAGCGCTACAAGAAGCTGAGCAAAAAGTACAAATGCTGCTGGATACTGACGGTGGCACGGTGGAAGTGCCATTCGCAGACGACGTGGATGAGGGCGAGGTCGACGAGTGAGTCCTTTGCTGCAGTCATTTATGCAGTCTGCTCTGCAGCGCTGCGAGGCTTCCCTATCTGCGTTTGCAACTCTGAGTGGCGACAAATCCGGCGGCTTACCCACCGCGTTGGAATACCTCCAGCCCGCCATCCAGCACGCCGTGCAGGCAGGCGGCAAACGTATTCGGCCCCTGCTGATTTATGCTGCAGGCCACGCGGTTGCCTCTTCTTCGGACTTAACCCTACCGCTGGACAACGCCGCCTGCGCCATCGAACTCATCCACACCTATTCCCTGATCCACGACGACCTCCCGGCCATGGACGACGACGACCTGCGCCGAGGCAAACCCAGCCTGCACAAGGCCTACGACGAGGCGACCGCTATCCTGGTGGGCGATGGCCTGCAGGCCAGGGCCTTCGAATTGCTCGCCGATGCGCCGGGGCTCAGCGCCGAGCAGCGCATTGCGATGGTAAAAGTGCTGGCGCGTGCCGCAGGCCCCGCCGGTATGGTCGGCGGCCAGTTCATCGACATCCAGGCCACCAATTCGGACATGACGCTGGACGACCTCAAGACCATGCACTCGCTGAAAACCGGTGCCTTGATTCGTGCGTCACTCGCGCTCGGCGGTATCGCTGCGGGTGCCAGCGCGCAACAGCTCTCGGCGCTGGACAAGTATGGCACCCACATTGGGCTCGCCTTCCAAGTGGTCGATGACATCCTGGATGTCGAAGGGGATACGGCCACGCTGGGGAAAACGCAGGGCAAGGACAGTGAAGCCAACAAACCGACCTATGTGAAACTGCTGGGCCTGGCTGGGGCGAAAGCGGAGGCGGGGCGATTGTTGCGGGCGGCGCTGGACGCGCTGGCAGGTTTTGGCGACTCTGCCGATCATCTGCGGGATCTGGCCCGGTATATCGTCGAGCGCGATCATTGACACTGTTGAAGTGAACTTGCGGTTAGTTTTCGGCGCCGGACACCCGGCGACGTAAACCGTAATCGCCGCTACGGCATCGATTAATCCGCTGTAACGCGCAGCGAGCTGAGCTCAACCACCATCGTCAAACATATGCCCGAGCTTGCCCGCCTTGGTCAGCAGGTATTTCTCGTTGTGCGGGTTGCTGTGGCTGTGTAACGCGATGCGCTCCACCACGGTCACGCCATGTTCCTCCAGCGCGGCCACCTTGCGCGGGTTGTTGGTCATCAAGCGTACCGATGTCAGCCCGAGGTGTTGGATCATCGGCGCCAGCATGCTGTAGTCGCGCATGTCGGCGCCAAACCCCAGTTGTTCATTGGCCTCCACCGTGTCGGCGCCGGCATCCTGTAATTTATACGCTTTGATCTTGTTGAGCAGGCCGATGCCCCGCCCTTCCTGGCGCAGGTAGAACAGCGCCCCCCTGCCCTCCTTCGCGATGGCTTCAAGGGCTGCCTGCAGCTGGCTACCGCAATCGCAGCGCAGGCTGAACAGCGCGTCGCCGGTCAGGCATTCAGAATGCACGCGCGCCAACACCGGCCGCCCGTCGCTAAAATCGCCCATCGTGAGCACGATGTGTTCCTTATTGAACTCGGTATCCTCGAAGCCGTGGATATCAAACTCACCCCAAGCTGTGGGTAGGCGGGAGGATTCAATAAAGCTTACAGCCACGCGGGATGTCCGTCAGAAAGGGGGCGCACAGTCTATCAGCTTGGCTAGATGCAGTGAACAAATTGAATCCTTCCTACTTCTCGGCGGCCGGTCTGGCAATCACGGCGATTCGGCGCTGAAATAGGCTGCCTATAAGCGGTATACGTCCTAAAACCATTTCTGCATATTTGAACACCGGGATCGAGGATGTTCGCCAACTGACATGTTCGATCTCCCAACCATGCTCGGTAAGAAAAGTGATGAGTTCCGTTCTGGTTTTCACGTTGATGTGGCCGGAAGGATTCCTCAGTATCAAGTCATTGTGCTTCAGTATTTCGAAAATATGCGATCTGAGTGGCGTGTAAATGTACAGTCTCACTGTTTGTAGTTGAGTTCTGATGTTTCGGAGAATTCCCGAGAATACCCTGTCCGGAATGTGCTCAGTAAAGTCCGGCATTAATATCTTGTTGATTTGGCGATCGAGAGGTATTGCGGTGAGATCTCCCAACTCAAATGAGCACAGGTCTTTCAATTCAGGAAAATGTTCTTCTCTTAGGGCTGTGGAAATTGCGATCGCATCGGGATCAAAATCAACCCCCAGACAACGGCAAGAGCATTTGCTGGCAAAATCGATGCTGGTTTTACCGCTGGATGATCCACACTCCAATATAAAATCACCTGCATCAGGCTTTTACCCAGGCACGCAAGAAGCCTTGTTTGTCGACGGAGTGCC
>JADJAL010000030.1 GCA_016704305.1 Haliea sp.
GGCCGGGGCAGTTGTGCGGGGCGAACATTCTTCATCGGGTGATTATGCATGAGCGCAAGGGGATTTGATGAGTGACTGCGCTGTCTCAACAAGAGAGTAGCGCGTCGAAATCCTGGTCAGTGGCATTGCGCTGCGCGAGGCAGGGGATTCCCTCCCGGAATTCGCGGCGCGAGACGGCCTGCCTACAATTCCACCCCCGTTGCTCCCTGATCAAACAGCCACCACCAGCCGTCGGCGCTTGATTCGTATGCGAAGGTTTCCTCGGATTTGGCGCCTTCGCTGCCCGGAGCGTAACTTTCGATCAGACTCAGGTTCCCCTCGTCATTGCCAGCTGCCGGCCTCGATCGTTTTCCGCAATGCCATCGCCGTTGCTGTCGTACTCAATGCGCGACAGATGCCCTCGGCATCGTAGAGGTAGGCGTAGGTCCTGCCGTTATGACGTCGCCGTTGCGGTAGTGAAATTCGCGCGCACAGTTGCCCTCAGCATCGTGAGGTATAGTCAACGCTGGTTTCCGGGCATGGCGTCGCCGTTGGCGTCGTATTCACCATGCACCTGATTCCCACGGCATCGTGCACAAGGAGTTGGTGCTGTCGGGCGTGCCGTCGCCGTCGCTATCGTACGCATTGCGCTGCCGATTGCCGTCGGCGTCATAGAAATAGGCCGTGCTTGATTCCGGTACGCCGTCGCCGTTGGTATCGAAAGCCTCAAGCAGCTGCCTGCCCTGCGCGTCGTTGACATACTCGTAGACGGCATCGATGCCAGTGCCCGGCGTCTCGTCGCCGTCGGTGCCGACTTCACGCCGTACCAGATTGCCGTCGCCATCGTGCAAGTAAAAGAAAATGCCATCGGTCCCGCTGGGGAAAAGCGAAGTCCGCTCCTCGCGAATCCGATTGCCGCTGGCATCGTAGTCGTATGTGTGTGTACTCGCGTTGATGAATCCGCTGGCTCCCCATACTTGCGCCAGCCTGCCCTCGGCATCGAATTCCTGCGTGGCGCTGTAACTGGAGAAGCCTGAAGCATCGATAAACACGTTCCCGGTCACCGGTTTCAGTTTGCTGTCTATACCCAGGCTCGCGTACAGGTGCGCCATCGCCTGCCAGGGCTTGCGAATCTGCCGGCCGCCATCGAGCAGTGCGCTGGCCTTGGCTTCCGTCAGCGCTTGACGAAACCCTTGGTCGTGAATGAAATCCTGCCAATGCCGATTCAGGTTGACGCTATCCGGCTCGAACAGCGCCGCGACGTCAGCGGATATTTCAATGCCGTTGTCCGGATTGCCATCGCTATCCAGCGTCTGCAGCAGTACCGCGAGATTGATTACCGTACTGAAGCTCGGCCTCCATGCGATTCCCGATCGCTTTCCTGAGCAGTGTGTTGCCGACGACGGGATCGACGCCTTCAGCCAGATCGAACAGGCTGAGGACGGCGGCCGCTTGCGCTTCACCGAGCAGCAAGTCACCCAGGTAAAAGCTGACAGTCTCGGCTTCCAGATACTCAAACCGGCCTTCGCTGTCGGTGACCCCTGAGCGCGTTGCGGTTGCATAGCGAACGCCGGACACGGCGCTGTCGATAAGCTGCCCGGTCAGCACCGCATCACCGCCGCCGATATCAATGCTATTGCTACCGCCGCCACCACATGCCGTGATAAGAGCAAACGCAGACGCTAGCAAGCAACCTCTGAGTGCGGACATGGTGGATTCCCTTCTATTGCAAATTATTAGTATGGCAATTGATTTGGACTCTACCTGATTTTTTATTCCGTGTATAAGCCGGATAAAACTGCCGCTGGCGAGCTGTGGAGGGAGGATATTTATCGTTAATGGGGCGCAGGCATTCATTAGACTGACTTTGCGAAGATCGTTTAATGGAGAGATTACCGATGTCCCGCGCAGGAATGACTGGCTGACCCGCTTCGTTGAACGGGTAAAACGCAGCCGGGGTATTGAGGTCTGGGCGAGGCCCTACCGGAGACCGCCCTGTAAGCACTGCCACGGCCACGATGTGAGAATCAAGACAAAGAATCAGTCGCCCAATCGGATCTCCATCAATATCTTCTAAGTCTTTTTCCGCCGCGACCACGCCAGGCCTGAGAGACCAACACCAAGTAGGGCCAGTGTAGCGGGAACGGGCGCTTCGCTCGGCTTGGTGCCCGTGAACATCACCTCGCTCAGCCCAAGTGCCGGCAAGGTAGAACCATGAATCGATGTTACTTTGATAGATATATATCGTGCCGTGGTAGTAAAGTTAAAAATTTCTGCTGGTGCCGGCCCCGCAACACCGATCGCAAAGTTAGTCGGAGCGCCCGGGATCGAGGAAAATGAACCGAAATCAATCGAGCTGCGGATTGTTACCGCGTTGAACCCTATTGAGGTAAAGTTCCAGACGGCCATGCCGTCAACGTTGTACACGTCACCGAGATCGAAAGTAAAGAATCCACCCGGGAACCCCGCGGTCGCCCAACTATTCGAGGACGATGGCACTTCGTGTATAGCTCCGGTCGTATATGAACTCAAACCGCTACCATCCACTATGCTCTCAATGACACTGCCAAACGGGCTGGGTGAACTGTAAGATGTTGTTACTGTGACACCGGTTATCGGCATCGCGTTTGCGAGAGCCGAAATTGTGGCGACACTCAATACGAGAACGAACTTCAATCCAAAATTTTTCATTTGTAAACTTCCATATTAGGTGGGGTATTAGACTCGCCCGACGCAACAAATACTCCAAGCTTTTAATAAAACGTTGCCCAATAGAAACTAAGATACATCCTGAGAAAATAACACAAGGAAAGTGTGAAGGATACTGACGCTTTCCTTTTCCCGCTACCGAGTTGGAGAATTGGCGTGAGTAGTGGAATGGTGCCCAGAGACGGCACTGGACAGTAGATATAACCTATTGATTTATAGATATATATCACTATATCTATATATCGATAAGCTCCCCAAATATGCCCCGAGAATGCTTTTTGGGGCTGATTCTTAAATTACCCGCAGGCATAGAGTGCGTGATTTGAGTCGATTATCGGATCCGGGACTTAACTATATACTAGCTGCGCCCTGCTCCTCATGAAGTCTCAAGTTCCCGCCGAGATACGCTCTAACCATAGCGGCAGGCTATTTTTTTGCTTACCTTTTGTCAAATCTGTCCACTCCTTTCGGAACAAAAACCAATGGCGGTAGAGTGTGTACCAACGGTTTGCGAGGGTCATTTTTTACTCCGGTGCTCATTCCAATATTGAAATTGGGATAAATATTCCTGATTCGCTGGTTTATTCGCTTGTACGCTTTTTCCTTTGCAACGGTGCGTTTACCCCTACGCTTTGCACCGTGCGGTATTTCTTTGTGCTTGTCGTTGAGGCGAAACTGCATAGAACCCAAAATGATGTCGAGCGCTTGTGCGAGCACGTAATTTGAATCAATCTCCGCCATTTGGTCTGAATCAAAATGGATTCCCGAACGTTTTTGTGGCGGGACTCTTGTTTTAATGCTTGTATGTGGTCTTTGAAGCTTTCCACTTTTTCTTTGGTATCCGGCATTTTGTCTAGATACAGTCTCACTCGCGCGCTGGTAGCGATCTCTTCGTTGTGATGGCCCAAAAAGCATGCTTAATAAACTGGTAGTAGTGGAAATATTTGTTGTCTCTAAACTACGCATCAATAGATGGGCGGGGATATGGATACTTTGCGTGAACATAATTCTAACTTTGATCTTATCCTGCTCAATAAAGTCAAAAACCAAGTCTGTGAACGCAATATATTTTTCTAGATAGTTTGAAGTTATCCGCTGCCACTTCAGCTCCTTGTGTAGATTCAATTCAACTTTCTTCGCCGTTAGAGCATCGGTGACCTCTGCCAGGTGTGTTGACCTGATGAGCAGCCCGCCGTAAAAATTGCAGTAGAATTTGCCTGAGGAATCAGATTCGTCGCAGTAAATGATGTATTCAGTAGACATAAAACTTCATGCTCAAACAGAAGGCGCTATAGGCGCGTTTACGATTGGTTTCGGATACATGTTCTGGCCTTCCATTATACTACGTACCCTTTTTTGTTTTTCTTGTTTATTTTCAGAACTGCTTGCATGATCGATTGGTAGACATCCAGTTGACGTTAACTTCAGTCTGGCGCTTTACGCCGCCGCTTTTTGATAACGGTTCTTTCCGGTTCCCGCTTCTCGTCGCGAAATCGATTTTTCAATAGTTCTAAACCACCGGCTGGACCGGTGCCGCATGCCTGGTAATGAGGTCCTGCACGTCGCTCGGCCTGAAAGCCACGTCCCAGGCCCAATGTCCCAAAGCCGCCTGCCTCGTTGATCGCCCTAACCCACTCGCTCAGCGCCTCGCGTTTGGCCCTGTTCTGTGGGCCATCGGTTCCCTTTATCTCGAGGCGAGAGCATCCTGCCGTTGGGTAGGCGAACGATAACGTCAGAGATATACCGGCGGCGCGACCCGGCCCATAGGTAGTAAATCTGATAACCCAGATGATCGTTCTTGGCGTAGGCCACGACTTCCTTCCGCGTTTCGAATACGTTTGCGGCGTGGCCCTCCCAGGAGGAATCCCCGACCAAGTGGCTGATTTGCGACTTTTGCGTCACAAAGCAGGGCTTGGTCGTGTACCACGTGCGCATTCGCCCGGTGGCACCTATCGGATTTTCCTCATCGAACACGGGCGTGAGTCGCTCCGAGTTCTGCTCGGAGATTTGCGCCAGTACGTGCTGCACTAGCAAGGTCGATGTTGAGCGCGATGAGGATCCGCCGCCGCAGCGGGTCCGGATGAAACAGGCTCGGGATGTCCAGGCGGTCAGAGCCGAGGAACTCCTCGATCAGCCTCACCAGCTGTGCTGCCAGAAGTACTCGTTTTGTTCCCGTAAATCCGTGGCTCAGCTCCGCGAACGCCTTCCGCGCCGCCTTGAAGACCAGCCGCTGCAGGCGGAATCCCTCAGGCAGCTTTTCAAGATCGATGGCCGTGATCTGGCCGAGGTCCGTTGCGCCACCCAAGGCGGGCGCGAGTTCCGCGCTGATCGGTGTGGTTGCCGGGTCGAGAACTAGAGGCGGCACCTGCAGCCATTCAATGGTCAGTTGCGGCTTACCACGGCCTCTACCCGTAACACGTTCGGCCAGCGAATTTCGAGAAGTCCCCTGTCGGGAATAACTTCGATCTGGGTTGTGGGTTTGGGTGGCGGTGGTGGATCGCCGCCTCACCGGGCTCGAAATGGATAGCGGTACGCCAAAGACGTTCACGTACTCCGGGCAGGAACAGGCCGTTCTCGTCGGTGTCATAGGAGACCCGGCGCAGCCCTCGGCCGACCACCTGTTCACACAGCAACTGCGAGGTGAACGCCCGCAGGCCCATGATGTGCGTGACGTTCTTCGCGTCCCAGCCTTCGGACAGCATCGCCACCGAGATAACGTTCTGCAGATCCTGCCCAGCGGTGCCGCGCTTGCCGACATTGTCCACGATCTCGCGCAGCAGCTCTTCTTTCTTCATTGCGAGGAGCGCAGGTTTGCGGGTTTCGGGCAAGTCCGCCGCTTGGATAATATTCTTCAGGCGCGCTTCGTAGTCCTTGTCCGAGGAGGCGGTTTCGCCAATCTCCGCCTTGTCGAGTACTTTTGAGTCTACCCGCAGTGTGCGGTTCGGTGCTTGCAGCTCCGGCCAGTGGGCATCGCCCTGGTTGAAGTAGTGCTCTATGCGCGCTGCGGTTTCGGTGCGGTTGCATACCGTCAGCATTACCGGTGGCGAACGATGCCCGGCCTCCTGCCATTGCTTTTGCGTCTCCCGCCAGTCCGCGCCAAGCAGCGTGTAGGCGTCCTGCACCAGCTTCGGCAGCGCCTCGTGGGGTTCGGCCCGCGTCGGTTCAGATCGTCGGAGACCGCTGGGTCGCGGTACAGGTGATAGAGCTTCGGACGCAGGGTTCTCGCGTTGGGCACCGCGTCATCGCGGACCACCACGCGCGGGGTTTTGACCAGCCCGGCCTCGATCGCGTCGTTCAGACCGAAATCCGAGATGATCCAGTCGAACAGTGCCGTGTCGGTGCTCTTCTTTCCGGTCGGCGCAAAGGGCGTGGCGGACAGATCAAAGCAGCGCTGGATGCGGCGCGTCTTGTGGATGCGGTCCAGCCCCTCGATCCAGCGTGTCGCCTCGTCCAGGTCGATGCCCTGCTCGGCGGCCACTTTCTTGCTGATCTTCACCTCGGGCGGCTTGCGATAGGCGTGGTGCGCCTCGTCGTTGATGACGATGATGTCCTTGTGGCGGCCAGCTTGCCTAGCACGCGGCGCGTGAAAGCTTCGTCTGACTCCCGACCTTTCTTGACTACGGAGCGTTCGGTCTCTTTCAGCGGCATTAGGGTGTGCCAGTTCTCGATCAGCACCTCGGCCTGGTTGAGCTTCTGCCGCAGGGCCTCGGAGGGGCACAGGTTGAACTCGTCGTAGTAGCTGCCCTCCTCGGCAGCAGCACCTGCAGGCGTTCCTTCACCGTCAGACCGGGCGCCACGATGAACACCGCGCGGCTGAAATCCTTGTTGCGCTTGGGGTAGGTCAGCGCGTTCAGCACCTGCCAGGTGATGATCATCGCCATCACTGTGGTCTTGCCCGCACCGGTGGCCATCTTGTTGCATAGCCGCTCCCATGGCCCACCGTCGCTTGGTACCGCGATACCCTGCCTGTAGGCGGCCGCGCCCTCGACCCACCAGATCAGCGTTTCGATCGCCTCCAATTGGCAGAAGTAAAACGGATGTTGTCGCGCATCGCGGTCGTGCCAGTGCTCCAGCAGCTTGCGGGTGACGATGGTCACGCCGGGCCAGCCCGCGTCGCGCCAGGCATCCACGCGGGCGCGGATGCCATTGGCCAGTTCCAGCGTCTCGGTGCGCTTGGTGTTGTGCCGGGCATCGAAGACCTCGTAGCTCGCGAGCCGCCTCGTGGGCTCGATTTTCAGCGTGCCGCCCGTACCCTCGACCCAATGCTGCGCTGGAGGTTCGTAAGGCGAATTGATAATCAGAGACATGGGATCACTCCGCCAGCTGCATGATCTTGAGCGACTCGATGCCGCGGTCATCCACGATCTTTACCGCGACGCAGCCGTTTTCGCCCGCCTCGAAGGGTAGGGAAACCGTCCCGTGGAACTGCTCCAGCAGGTCCTCGTCCAGCTCCGCTCGCACCGTTTTCTTCAGGCGGTTCCAGCCGCCCTGGTCGTCCGCCATGGGAAAGAATACCTGGTGTGGCAGCAGCGAGCGGTTGTCATAGTCGGTGTCGAGGGACCACATGGCGATCTGCTTCTTGCCGCCGGACACCAGGTCGCCTGCCGACGGGTCGAAGTAGTCGAAGCCGTTCACCTCCACCTCCCACAGGCCGTCCGCGCGTTGGCGCAGTTCCACGTCCGGCTGGCCCATCAGCCAGAAGGACTGGTTGGAGGACCGTTTCTTTTTCAGGTCTTCGGTCAGCAGGTCGGTGTTCATCTGCGCCTTCAGCAGCGTCACGCCGGGCCAGTTCACCTCGTCGATGTCCTTGGCCGCCTCGGGGTCGAAGGTGAAGGCGCAGAACAGGATGAACTTTGGCGCGGGGCGCAGGGTTTCGGCCTCGGTCAGGGCCAGTTCCACCTGCCGCTGTTCAAGGGCGGCGTGCTCGGGCCAAAGCTCACGACCACGCGCTCGCCTGTATCAGCCAGCGAGCCGCTGGCGTGGATGTCACTCAAGCCCGGGCAGGGTCTCGAACTCAGCGAACTGCAGCATGGCGCCACCCTTGCCGCGCACGCCGGTCTTCAGCAACTCCTCGCGCCACATGGCCTGCCGTGATGTCTCGCCCGAGCGGGCTATGCTCTCATCCGCATCCTGAGGCGGTATGCTCTCGTCCAGCGACAGTACGGTGGGCGCCGGCACCGCCTCTACGGAGAAGGGACCGGTTATGCGCAGGCGATTCTTGTCGATGCGCGGCTTGTCGTAGAGCGTCTCCTGCTCGGCATGGTCGCTGATGCTTTGGTCCATGCGACGTTGCATGGCCTGACGGGCAGCGTGGAAGGCATCGAAAGGTGCGCGGGCGGATTCGGGCCAGTCTCCTCCGTTGTCAGCATCGGGGAAGTCGAAAGGCACCTCCCATTCGTATAGTGTCTCTCCCTTGGCGAAAGTCTACTGGCTTGCCCTTGCGCACGCCCTGCGTGGGCGTGAGAGATTGAGGAGGTACGGCGGTCAGTGCGGCGTTTAGGTCGGCAAGCGCCGCTGCGATCTTCGGGTGCTCTTCGACGTGGATCGTGTCGATATCGGGGTTGTTGGCGATGCTCTTAAGCGTGATGTGCGGCACGGTCTCGTAGTCGAAACCGCCACGCAGACCTTCATGCGGATAGCGCAGGGCGTAGTAGTCGAAGGAGGCGGTCATCAGGCGCTGCTTGGCGAGCGTGATTGCGACACGGGATGTGTCGCAGGTGATCCAGCGTCGCCCCCATTTCTCGGCAACGAAGGCGGTGGTGCCAGAGCCACAGGTTGGATCTAACACGAGATCGCCGGGATCAGTTGTCATGAGGAGGCAGCGTTCGATGACGGCGGCCGCAGTTTGCACCACATAAAGTTTGGCTCCGACGAAGCCTCTTTCGCCTGTTCCGGTCCATAGGCTGTGTCTAGGATAGACCGGGTAGTCGTCAAAAAATCGCTTGTATTCTGGAGGCGAGCGCCAAAATGTACAATCCTGTTGGCTTTTAACAGGCGTTCAAAACCTCCTCGGCTGGTCTTCCAGTATCCTGCACGTGGTCGAAAATCGGCCCCCTGAAAGGGGACTGCGAATTGCGAGTTCTCTCCACCATTCTGCGACACTAACGGTGTTCCATCGAGGACTTTGTCGCCTTTAGGTATTTGGGTTGGATCGATGAGCTCTTCTTTAGACAGGTTCCGGATGCTTCCCGATTCTTGATTTTCTGCAAAAGCGTAACCTGTGGCCCCAGCACCACCCACTGTCTTGAAGTCAAACAATGGTCGATAATTAATAGCAGCTTTATCTTTTGCATACCAAATTACGAAATCCGTCACTGTTGAAACGCTACTGGTTGAACCTTGCGTTTTCTCTACGACTATTTCGCTTACATAGTTCTCCACGCCCAGACCTCATCGAGAACAGTTCTAACAAGATGAACGTTCTCATCCCCAATCTGCACGAACACCGATCCACTCTCGGTCAATAGTTCCCTCGCGAGCATCAGCCGGTCGCGCAGATAGGTCAGGTAGGAGTGGATGCCGAGCTCCCAGGTATCCCGGAACGCCTTAATCATTTCGGGTTCTTGGGTGAGGTCTTCGTCCGAGCGGTCCTTCACATCCCGCTTGTTCGTGAACGGCTGGAAATTCGACCCGTACCGAATCCCGTAGGGCGGGTCGATGTAGATCATCTGCACCTTACCGCCCATACTTTCTTTGGTCAGCAGCGAGTTCATCACCAGCAACGAGTCGCCCGCCACCAGCCGGTTCGACCAGCCCTTCTCGTGGTGGTAGAAATCGAGCGCCTGGCGCAGCGGCAAGTTCTCGAAGGGCGCCGCAAAGATATCCGGCTGCTGCCACTGGCTGGCGGCATCTCGCCCCTTCTGTCGTTTGGTCGCGTTGGCTAGGATCGTGGCCGGGTCCACCCGCTCGTGGACATGCAGGGAGACGGTATCGACGTTAAAGCTGGTCTTCTCCGCCTTGCCCGTCCAGGTAAGGTAGGGTTGTTGCAGGCGCTTCAACTCGGTCAGCGCCACTTTCATCCGCTCGGGGTCATCGGAGCTTAAAGCGTCGTCGATCAGCTTCTCGATACCGGACCGCGCGCTGTCGAAGTTGAGCGCCGGGTCCAGGTGCGGGTCGTAGGCCCAGGTGGTCTTCTCCCCGTCCGGGTCCGTGCCCGCGTGGACCATGCCCACCTCGGGGTTGTTCACGCGCTTTTCGTCGTGGCGGTAGCTGAGCACCTCAACCTGGCTGCCCGATTTCTTGGGTGTCTTGCTCTTTTTCGAGGCCTTGGGCGAAGTCTGCCGGGGCAGCTGTGGTTCTGGTTCGGTTAGCTCGAAACCCTCTTCGTCCGCGCCTCCCTCACTCTCCTCATCGCCCTGCTGGGTCTTTAAAGCCCTGTAGACTGAACCACCGCGGCCCCGACCCCGACATAGCAAGCCCTGGTCGATTAGCTTTTCCCGCGCGGCTGTATAGTCCTCCTCCGTCAGGCCCGGTATTTGCTCGCGAAGCTGCGTTAGCAGGGGCGCCGTTCCCTATGGTGGAGCCGCCTTGGGGGTGAGGGCGAGTATCAGTTCGTTAAGGGTTGTTGGGCATCTGGTGCGTCTACCTGTTGCGCTTTTTGGCTTGTTCTTCTCTGCGCGATTGCGCGGGATCTATTATGCACGCCTTGTTTTAGATCGCAGCACGTCTGGTGCACAAATTGCACCCAGAGCGCGTCAGGACCGAATTCGAATTTTTCGGCGATTGCCATGTTGTTCTAAGGCGGAAAGGGTAGCTTAAAGATTTTTTGAGACCCGGTCCGCCAGTTCCTGCAAACGATCAATGTTCTGCCGTTCAGAGTCGATCTTGGATTGGTACTGTTCGTTCACCGCCCGCATTTCGGAGGAGATGCTTTCTCCCCAGGTGGCGCCAGCCAGATTATTGTTGGCGTAGCTTTTCTTGTTCTGCAGAGCGGCGATCTTTTGCTCACGCTCTGCCTCCAGGCCCCGAAAGCGACCCTCACGCCGCTTGATTTCTCGATCGGCTTGTCGGAGGCATTGGAGGCCTCAATCTTGTCCCAGGTAGTTGAACCAACGGTTTCTGGTGCGGCATGTGCCGGGGCAGTTTCCGCGCTGCTTCCCGAGTACTGGGGCTCGGCTATGGTCCCGCTCTCGGCGCTATCCCCGCAGGGCCGTTGGCTGAATACCGGCTGGCCCCACTTGTCTTTGCATTTGTAAAACTGGGTTTGGGCGGTGGCGGAGCTGGTCACTGCCAGAAGGGTTATCAAAGCGAGTCCATGCTTCATGGAATAGGTTCTCCAATGTCCTTTTTGGATAGTGATACTGGCAAAACCGGTGACTCAGAGCAACTTGCCGGCATAAGAAAGGTGATATGTACGTTCGACTTCGAATGTAGTTGGCATCGGCGCAGTATGGATGGATCCGGGTCAGCCGATGCGGGTAAATCGTTCAGTTCCTATGCAGCTAGCTTCCTCGACGAAAAATGGGCGTTTGTCAGTCGCTATGTGTCAGCCAACACGAAGAATCAGTTTCTCAAAACTACGCTGGATATCTTGCCTGGCGATATCCCGATCACCTTCAAGCGGTAGCTCCCTCGCGTCCGGATGTATAGGAACTTCTTCCCCCTCGGGGGTGCTCAGGAGCCAGCCGCGCTCCGTGGTGATCACGCTACCTTGGAGGTAATGGCAAACGTGGCTGGACGCCAAAGGATCCGTCCAGCCCGAATCCACCCATGCAACGCCGCCATCCTCGAGGTCGAACGTGTGCACCATGTAGCGCAGGCCGCCCGCCGGATGATCAATGAGCAAGATGGCACCTGCAGCGCTTGCTTGTGCTGGCGTCATACTTGCCATCGATCCGCGGATTCGGGGGAGTTTGGTGACATGTACATTTCGATCATGCTTGCTTGTCCTCCTGGCC
This sequence comes from Haliea sp., assembly GCA_016704305.1. GTDB lineage: Bacteria > Pseudomonadota > Gammaproteobacteria > Pseudomonadales > Halieaceae > Marimicrobium. Next base: position 11,586 of record JADJAL010000030.1, read on the forward strand.
GCAGCATCATGCTCCAGCTCAATTGGAGAAAGCGAGCGACCAGGGCAAATCAGGCGCCGCTTCGCGAAGGGCCGGATGACACCTCAAGGAGACATTGCTGCTATAAGCTGACCTACTCTGATAGTTATTCGTCAACCACTATGTGTCAACCGAATTGAAATTCTGGGCTACCTGACGATGCGCTTTGAGAATAGCGGGCGAGCAATACATGCCGTCACTACCTGTGAAGGATGCGGAGCCTGCCGTGAGAATCGCCCGCAAGCCCTACCTTGGTAATTTAATAGGAGTACAAAAAGTATACGGCAATTCCCGCTATCGATTCAATTTCTGTATCCATACCCCGATATTTGGATAGCGAGGCGTTGATCTCGGAGCGGTATGGATACAGATTCTGTATTGACTGGATACAAAAGTTGTACAGGGTGAAGCCTAAAATTTCCTTAACGCAACGGTTGTAGGCTGCACGTCGAGCTTACCCCGGCATTCATGAATTTCACGCCAGGTCAGGGCGAACAGAGAGCATAGCCCACCCGGATTCATGAACTGGCCAACTCTCGTGCACACGATGAGGTTGGCACCGAGCAAAGCCTTTTTAGCTTTGTTGAGCGTGGCTGGCGAGTTAAACCTCGTTCTTTCATTAGAGACCATGCGATCTGGAAGGTCGCCATTATTGAAACCAGTGAACTGGAGCGGGAGTTCGAACAGCAGACCTTCGCGCATGCAGGCAGGTTGATATAGTCATGGTGTTTCATGACGGCCCGCGGCACGCCTGCGAAGCTTTGCGTACGCGCATTTCGACCTTTCGCGTTTACACCGCGATGGATTGACGCGGCCATGGCTCAGAGAAGCTCGATGGTCCAAAAATGTACCGAGCTGTGCTCATTGAATTTGTTTCGATATGATTTCGGAGCTGCTTTACCGGTAATTCGGAGGTTGTAGGCGAGCAGCAGGTTGGCCATTTCGCATCCGAAGAGTGGGGTGTCCGGATGAGCAGGCCTGCCTAATTTCGTGAGTGAATGAACCTGGGTTGTCGAGCAGAAAGAGCAGGATTCGCCGTTGCTGCCGGTTTACGGGTTGCTCCTCAAGCAACTTCGCAACTGAAGCCTGAACAATTTCAAATTCGGAACAGGTCTCGTGTAGTATCCACATCGAACTCCTTAAATATTTCGCGTATTGGGATGTCACGAAGCCTGCCCTTGCCGGGGCGGGCTTCTCTCCGTTTTTGAGCCCGATATTAGGATTTTCGGGACACTCGTCCAGCAAAGCCCGGATGTCCTCGGCGCGCCCACCGTTGTTCTAGTCCCAGTCGGATGCCTTTCGGCGCACGACCTTCTTTGACCCAGAGCCACCAGGTGCTGAGGCCGATACCGAGGAGGGGGTGTATTTGTTTGGCTCGGAGGAAGCCGGTAGTGGGAAGGTCCGACAGCTGTTGTCGGTAAATTTCCTTTACGATGTAGCTCATGTTCGCCCTCATGCAACATGGTTGGTGCTGATGGGGCCATTAAACCGGGGGATGCAAAGATCAGGTCTTACGTTAACGGGACAAGCTTGCTGCGCTTAACATGGGCCGACCAAGCCAATGTTGGGCGGTTAGAGATATTCTCCTCGGCTGTCGAATTCTACGGGGGACCAGTTTTGCAGGGCGGAATTGACCTGCTCGACTGTGACCTCTGCCCCTTCGCCCAATATCGCTTCTGCAAAACTCGCCAAGGTTCTCTGTAATTGCCCACCGTATAGTCGGTCGAATGCCGTGGCCAGCCTTCGGATAATGTAGGTTCTTAAGCTGTGCTTGATCCTGGTCGTTGTAGAAGGTTAGGCCCGTTTTGGCTGGCGGCTGCTAGTTCCTTGGCTTCGGCGGAGAGCTGTTTTAGAAGTGTACTCAGAACTGGTGTCGGTTTTCCTGGCGTTACCTTTAGATATGGATCGGCAACGCGGTCGAGTTTCGTGCCATCGATTGCCGTTGCCAGCCAAGTGGCACTTTTGGAAATATCACGAAATCTTTCGGCTCGGTCATTGGGCGTAGGATGTGCGTTGAACGCTTCGCGCCGGAGTTCTAGGGACCCAAAACATAGTCCGTAGATTGAAACGAACTTGCTGGCGTTGTCAGGTCAGGTGGATTATTGCGCTTTGGCAATTTCTTTCCAGGCTGCTTTCATAGTGCGCGAGTCCGCCATCAGGCGCTCAAGTAACTCCGTCTCCCAGCTATTTCCCCGGCGGAAGACCATGTCGTTGTAGCAGGCGTTCACTTGTGCAACCAGCTCTTCGGGGTGAGCGCTAGCGCTCATGTTTAGGTTTATCCAAGTCCGCTGCACGCGTGGTATCGGGTGCGGTTTGTTCGATTTGATCTCTTAGTTCATCAAGGTAGTCCGCCCACCGCTGCATCATTTCATGGCGTTGAGGAAGGTGCTTGGTGCGGTTGTAGGCGCGACCTAGCGTGTCGCGCACTTTGTGTGCGAGCTGCTGTTCGATCCATTCCAAACGGTAGTCGAGCTGCTCGTCAAGTAGCGTGCGGGCCGAGGCTCGGAATCCGTGGGCGCAGTGGACTTTCTTTGTGTCGTAGCCGAGCTTCTGCAGGGCGCTGTTGACGGTTGCCGCGCTGGCATGGTGCTTGCGTCGGCGAGCATTTGGGAAGACGTAGGCAGGTTCCCGTAAGCGGTTCAAGGTCTCTAAGGATAGACAGGGCCCGAGTGCTCAGCGGTACGTCGTGCGCCTGGCGCATTTTCATCTTGTCAGCTGGTAAACGCCACAGGGCTTGTTTCCAGTCAATCTCCGTCCACCGCATCGAGATCATCTCCCCAGGTCGCTGGAAAAGCAGCGGACAGAGTTTTAGCAGGCAACGGACCACATGGGTGCCTTCATATTTGTCGATGGCTCTAAGGAGCACTCCGAATTCCTTGGGGTCCGTGATTGCGGCGTGGTGCGTGGTAGCTTTGGGTTTCAACGCCCCTTTCAGGTCAAGGCCGGATTCTCCGGACACGCGACGGGTCTGTTTGGCGTATCGGAATATCTGACCGAACACTTGTCGTGCGTTATGGGCTGTTTCAAGGGCGCCGCGGTCTTCGATCCGCTGCAGGCATGAGAGGAGGTCCATGGTTTCAATATCACTGACCGGGGTTTTGCCGAGCCAAGGGAGCAGGTCGTTGTCTAACAGCGCGCGGCGTTTCTTGGTTGTGGAGTCAGCCCAAATTCCTGCCTGCTTTTGAAACCACTCGTCTGCAACCGTTTGGAAGGTGTTTTCGGCCTCCCAGTTTTGGCGGACTTTGCGGGTGCGCTTCACTTTGGATGGATCTATTCCTTCGCGCAGGAGCCGCCGGGAGTCGTCCCGTGCATTGCGGGCTTCCTTTAGGCTAACTTCGGGGTAAACGCCATAAGCCAGGCGTTTCTCTTTGCCCGCAAATCGGTATTTATGGCGCCAGTACTTGGCACCGGTTGGATGCACCTCCAGGTAGAGGCCTTTCTCGTCTGCGAGACGATATATTTTTCCTGTTGTTTTGGCGTTTTTCGCCGTCGGATCGGTCAGCGCCATCGTGCTCCCTCGTGGGGGCATAACCGAGCCGTATTAGGCTCGGTGCCCCCATGTGTGCCCCTGCTCTCTTCGAGATGCGGCTGGATTAACTTGGGTTTACGAGGGTTATCATGCCAAGCAACCTTACGATTGCGCTCAAGTATTTTTAGATCAACTTGGATTTACTGGGATGGGCAGGTGGTGCCCAGAGACGGAATCGAACCGCCGACACGGGGATTTTCAATCCCCTGCTCTACCGACTGAGCTATCTGGGCGTAACGTGGTTTTACCCTTCTCGCATTGCGCGAAAGGCGCGTATTAAACCCGTCCGGGCAGCGTGAGTCAAGCTGGCGCTGGTTGGTGTGGTGGTTAGCGGGGCGAGCTTACTTGGTCGGCGGGACGTAACCCTCGGCCCTGTCGTAATCTTCGCCGGAGAAGTACTTGTCCATTTCGCCCTGCAGGTACTTTCGCGCCTCGGGGTCCACCAGGCTCAGGTGCTTTTCGTTGATCAGCATGGTCTGGTGGCTCTGCCAGTCCTGCCAGGCTTGTTTGGACACGTTGTCGAACACGTCCTGCCCCTTGGGGCCGGGGTAGGGTGGCTTGTCCAGCCCTTCCATCTCTTTCTTGTATTTCTTGCAAAAAACCATGCGGGACATTCTCAATACTCCGTGTGTGTCTGTTTGCGCGCCTGTTTCCGGGTTCGCGTTTGCGCCAAATTCGACCAGTTGCGCCAGCAGCGCCGCCACCGGGGCGGCGAGGCCGATGCGCGGGGGTTGGCGAAGGTTATACCAGAGCTGTTGGGAGGCTTCCATCACTGCGTGTGGGGTGCTGTCGAGCTGCGCTACTACCGGCGTGATATCGAGGTGGTAGTGGCTGAACGTATGGCGAAAGCCCGGGCGGACCTCCACGCTGGCGGGCTCGGTGCCCCAGCGATCCAGGCATTGCTGCGTGGCTGTCGCGGCCGCGTCGATTTCGGGGAAGCACCACAGGCCGCCCCAAATACCGCTTGGCGGCCGCTTTTCCAGCCAGATCTCGTCGTCTGCGCTGCGCACTATCAGAAAGCAGGTGGCCTTGACGGGCATGACCTTGCGCGGCTTTTTGCCCGGATAGTCGCGTTGATCGCCGTGCGCGAGTGCCTGGCAGTCCGTCGCCAGCGGGCATCGTTCGCAGTCGGGCGCGGAGCGTGTGCACAGCGTCGCGCCCAGGTCCATCATCGCCTGCGTGTAGTCGGCGCAGCGTTCGGTCGGCGTGTGGCGTTCGGCGATTTCCCATAGCTGCTGGTGCACGGCACTTTGCCCGGGCCAGCCGTCCACCCGGTGGTAACGGGCGAGTACGCGTTTGACGTTGCCATCCAGAATGCTCGCCCGCTGGCCAAACGCGATGCTCAGGATGGCGCCTGCGGTCGATCGCCCTATGCCCGGTAATTCACAGAGGCCTTCGAGCGAAGCGGGAAATTGTCCCCGCATGCTGCCTGCCACCTGCTTCGCGGCCCGGTGAAGGTTGCGGGCGCGCGCGTAATAGCCGAGTCCTGTCCACAGGTGCAGTACGGCATCCTCGGGCGCCGCTGCCAGCGCCTGCACGTCCGGGAAGGCGGCCATGAAGCTCTCAAAATAGGGAATGACGGTTTTTACCTGCGTCTGCTGCAGCATGATCTCGGATACCCAGACGCGGTAGGGACTGGTATCGCGCTGCCAGGGCAGGTCCTTGCGGCCGTGCGCATCGAACCAGTCAAGGACGCGTAAGGCAAAGGGATCAGGGCTGGGCATCGGGGCAAACTGGTGTTGGCACGGGCGTCACAGGGTAAAGGCTCACTTGCCATAGTGCCAGTGAATTAGGCCGCACATTCCCCTATAATGGCCGGCTTTTCGGGGACGGGCTCCCCGATGTTACCCCGCTGGAGAACCCCATGGCTGAGCGCAAGGCCACGATCACGCGAAACACGCTGGAGACGCAGATCACCGTCACGGTGAACCTCGACGGCACCGGCAAAGCCGAATTCGAGACGGGCATTCCCTTCCTCGACCACATGCTGGACCAGGTTGCGCGTCACGGCATGATGGACATCAGTATCCACGCACAGGGCGATTTGCACATCGACGCCCACCACACGGTGGAAGACATCGGCATCACGCTGGGCCAGGCGGTGACGGAAGCAGTGGGCGACAAGAAAGGCATCCTGCGTTACGGGCACGCCTACGTGCCGCTGGACGAAGCGCTGTCGCGGGTGGTGATCGACTTCTCTGGTCGCCCCGGCCTGCAGTTCCATGTGCCGTTCACGCGCGCCTCGGTCGGCGGTTTTGACGTGGACCTGTTCATGGAGTTTTTCCAGGGCTTCGTCAACCACGCGCTGGTGACGCTGCATATCGACAACCTGCGCGGTGACAACAGCCATCACCAGGCCGAGACGGTGTTCAAGGCCTTTGGTCGCGCGGTGCGCATGGCGCTGTCGGCCGATCCGCGCATGGCTGGCATCACGCCGTCCACCAAGGGTGTGCTGTAAGCAGCGTCTTGTGAGTAGGAAAACGCATGAGTGCCCTGTTATGAGTGCCCGCTTATGAGCACCCGCTTGTGAAAGTTCGTGTCGCCGTTATCGATTACGGCATGGGCAACCTGCATTCCGTGGCCAGCGCGCTGCAGCATGTCGGCGCCGGTGAAGTGGTGGTCACGCACGACGCCGAGCTTATCCGCAAGGCTGATCGCGTGGTGTTTCCCGGCGTCGGCGCGATACGCGATTGCATGTCCGAGATACGCCGCCTGAAGTGCGATGAGTTGCTGGCGCAGGCGCTGACCGAGCAGCAGGTGCCGGTACTGGCGATCTGCGTCGGCCTGCAGGCGCTGATGGATCGTTCGGAGGAAAACGGCGGCGTGGATTGCCTGGGTATTATTCCCGGCGAGGTGCGCTACTTCGGTAACCCGCTGGCGGATGCGTCGGGCCAGCGCCTGAAAGTGCCGCACATGGGTTGGAACGAAGTGCGCCAGCACCGCGACCACCCGCTGTGGGCCGGCATCCCCGACATGAGCCGCTTCTACTTTGTACACAGTTATTACGTGCACGCCGAAGATCGCAGCCTGCTGGCGGGCAGCGTTGAATACGGCGTCACAGCCGATGCCGCGCTGGCCCGCGACAACCTGTTCGCCGTGCAGTTTCACCCGGAAAAAAGCGCCGCTGCCGGGCTAACCCTGCTGAAAAACTTCCTGGAGTGGAACGGACAATGCTGATTATCCCCGCCATCGACCTGAAAGACGGACAGTGCGTGCGCCTGCGCCAGGGCCTGATGGATGACAGCACGGTGTTCTCCGATGATCCGGTGGCGATGGCGGCGCGCTGGGTCGAGGCCGGTTGCCGGCGCCTGCACCTGGTTGACCTGAACGGCGCGTTCGCCGGCGAGCCAGTGAATGGCGAGGTGGTCACTGCGATCGCTGCGGCCTATCCAAAGCTGCCGATACAGATCGGCGGCGGCATCCGCAACCTGCAGACGATTGAGTACTACATCAAGGCCGGTGTCAGCTACGTGATTATCGGCACCAAGGCGGTGAAGGAGCCGGCGTTCGTGGCCGAGGCCTGCGCCGCGTTTCCCGGCAAGGTGATCGTCGGGCTGGATGCGAAGGACGGGCTGGTCGCCACCGATGGCTGGGCCGAGGTGTCCGGGGTGCGCGCCACCGATCTGGCCAGCCGTTTCGAATCCGACGGCGTCGCGGCCATCGTCTACACCGACATCGCCCGCGACGGCATGATGCAGGGCGTGAACGTGCAGGCGACGGTGGCGATGGCGCAGGCATCCAGCATCCCGGTGATCGCCTCCGGCGGCATCACCAACATGGACGACATTCGCGGCCTGCTGGCGGTGGCGAGCTCGGGTATCTGCGGCGCGATTACCGGCCGTGCGATCTACGAGGGGACGCTGGATGTGGCCGAGGCGCAGCGTCTTTGTGATGCGGGGGCAGCCTGACCATGGGCCTGGCCAAGCGCATCATTCCCTGCCTCGACGTCGACAACGGCCGCGTGGTCAAGGGCGTTAACTTCGTCGATATCCGCGATGCCGGCGACCCGGTGGAAATCGCAATGCGCTACAACGAGCAGGGCGCCGACGAGGTCTGCTTCCTCGATATCACGGCGAGCTCGGAAGGCCGTGAAACGACGGTGCATACCGTCGAACAAATAGCCGAGCACGTGTTTATTCCGCTGACCGTGGGCGGCGGTATTCGCTCGGTGGAGGATATCCGCACGATGCTGAATGCCGGTGCCGACAAGGTCAGCATCAATACCGCCGCCATCCACAATCCCGAACTGGTGCGCGAATCAGCCCAGCGCTTCGGTTCGCAGTGCATCGTCGTGGCGATCGATGCCAAGCGGGTCGCTGATGTCGACGGCCTGCCGCGCTGGGAAATCTTCACCCACGGCGGGCGCAAGCCCACCGGCATCGACGCGGTCGCCTGGGCGGTGCGCATGGCGGAACTGGGTGCGGGAGAAATCCTGTTGACCAGCATGGACAGGGACGGGACGCGCAATGGTTTTGAGTTGGGTGTTACCCGTGCGATCACCGATGCGGTGGACATTCCGGTGATCGCCTCAGGCGGCGTGGGTACGCTGGATCACCTGGTCGAGGGCATTACGCTGGGCGGCGCCGACGCGGTGCTGGCCGCCAGCATTTTTCATTTCGGTGAGTTTACGGTGCCGCAGGCCAAGGCGTACATGGCCGCGCGCGGTATCGAAGTGCGCCGCTGACGTCAGGATTCGCCCACGGTTTCTTCCCCGGATGACGGCTTTTTGTCCCGCAACCCGAGGATATTCAGGCCTTTCAGTAGCGCCAGCGCCTCATACAACTGATTGTCGTCGGCCAACAACGGACTGGCGGCCGCTTTCGTTTTCTTGCTGCCGCCGTTCGCGTTGTCGAGGTGGCCGGACAGATCGGCTTCGGTAATCTGGCGCGGCGCGTTGTACGCTGTGATGGTGGCGCGTTCGACCTCGATGTCCGGGATAATGCCCTCGGCCTGTATCGAGCGGCCGTTGGGTGTGAAGTACAGCGCAGTGGTCAGTTTGATCGCCCGTGAGTCAGACAACGGCAGCACTGTCTGCACCGAACCCTTGCCGAAACTCTGCGTGCCCATGATCACGGCGCGGCTGTGATCCTGCAGTGCGCCGGCGACAATCTCCGAGGCGCTGGCCGAACCTTCGTTGATCAGCACGACGACGGGCACGCCGCCGGTGGCATCACCCGGATCGGCGTCGTAGTACATGTCGGAGTTGGCGACACGGCCCTCGGTATACACCACGTTGCCGCCGTCCAGAAACACGCCGGCCACATCCACGCTGGCATTCAGGATGCCGCCGGGGTTATTGCGCAGGTCCAGCACCAGGCCCTTCAGCTTTTCTTCCGACATCAATTTGTCGAGCGCGTTGCGCACATCCTTCCCTGTGGCGTTCTGGAACTGCGCGATGCGGATATAGCCGTAACCGGGCTCCAGCCAGCTCTGTCGCACGCTGGCGACCTTGATGGTATTGCGCACCAGGGTGACTTCAAACGGCTGGCTTTCGCCGGGCCTGCCGATAGAGAGCTCGATCTTGCTGCCCTTGGGGCCGCGCATGATGTCGATGGCTTCATTGAGCGTCATGCCCTTTACCGGCACGTTTCCAAGCTTGAGGATCACATCGCCGCTGCGCAGGCCGGCTTCCGCGGCGGGAGAGCCGTCGATGGGGGAGATAATTTTTACGTAGCCGTCTTCCATGCCCACTTCCAGTCCCAGCCCGGTGAACTCGCCGGACGTGTTGTCCTGCAGGCTCTGGAACGCGTCCTCGGTGAGATAGGCCGAATGCGGGTCGAGGTTCATCAGCATGCCCTGTATCGCATACTCCAGCAGCGTGCTGTCGTCGATTTCCTCGACATAGCCCTGGCGGATCTGGTTGAACACTTCCGCGAATGTGCGCAATTCATCCAGCGGCAGCTTGCCCTGTTCCTCCACGGCGTGCAGGGGCGCACAGATGCCAAGGGCGAGTGCGGCGGCGATGCTCGCCAACGAATTTCGGAGCATGAAATCAAAGGGCATGGGTAGCGTCTGCGAACCGGTAACGTGAAGGGCCACAGTCTACCTCATTCAGCCCCGTCAGCGCCAAACTGGTTGCGGTAAAAGCAGGTTGTGGCTGAAGCAGGCTTGCCCGAACGGTGAATCATTGCTTGCACCAGTTCGCGGGATTGGTGGGTTTGCCATTGTGGCGAATTTCAAAATACAGGGCTGTCTGCTCTTCGCCGCCGGAGTTGCCCACTGTGCTGATGGGGGTGCCGGCGGTCACCCACTCACCCACCTCGCGCAACAGACTTTCATTGTGGGCGTACAGGCTCATGTAGCCGTCGCCGTGATCGACGATCAGCAGCAGGCCGGAGCCGCGCAACCAGTCGGCGTACACCACGCGGCCATGATGGATGGCCTTGACGGTGGTGCCCTCCTTCGCCGGTATGGTGACGCCCTGCCAGCGCATCTTGCCGTCGTTGCGCGGGCGGTCGAACTGGTTGCTCGGTTTGCCATCGACCGGCCAGGGCATCTGGCTCTTGGCACTCTGGAAGCTGGCGAAGTTGGACGGCAGTTCAAGCTCGACGACGGCTTCCTCAATGGCGCGCAACACTTCTTCCAACTGCTTGCGATCCTGCTCTTTTTGCTTGAGTTGCGCGCTGATGCCGTTGATGCTGGCGCTGACTTCCTCTACTGCGAGCTTGCGATTGGCCTGGGCCGCCGTGAGATCCGTCAGTTGCTGCTTCAGTGTTTCGCCGCGCGCTGCCAGCTCTGCCTGCGTGCTATCGATGCGTTGTTGCAGCTCGGCCAGTTCCCGCAAGGTCGCGCGGTACTGCTCCAGCAGCGTGTTGCGCGCCTTGAAGAAGTAACGGTAATAGCCCAGTGAGCGGGCGACGGTGTGTGGATTCTCCTGGTTCAGCAGGATCTTGATCTCGCCCTGGCGACCCATCTGCCAGGCCGTCTTCAATTCCTGGGCGATGCGCGCCTGTTGCTTGTCGCGCGCCTGTGCCAGCTCCGCGCTTTTCTCCTGCAGGGTAACCAACTCTTGCGCACTGCTTTCCAGTGCCTGCTGGTTCTCCGATATCTGGCGCTGCAGCGTGCCAAGCTCCACCTCCGCCTCTCGCAACTGCTGCTGCAACTCGTCCTGGCGGCTGCTCGCGTCCGACATTTCCTCGGTGATGCTCTTGATGTCCGCTTCCAGCTCTTCCAGCTTCTCCCGTGTTTCCTCCTCATCGTGTTGCGCGAGGCTGGCGCAGGGCAGTCCGCTCACCAACAGCGCGAGCAGCAGGCAGCGCCACTTGGCTGCGGGAGTCAGGGATCGCCTGCGCGGTTCAGGCATCATGCACAGCCGGTGGAGGATTGCCCGCGCAGGTCACGCTGGCGGCGTTAACAGACTGCTGCCGGTCATTTCGGGCGGCTGCGGCAGTTCCATCAGGCCCAGCAGGGTCGGGGCGATATCGGCCAGTATGCCGCCAGACGCGCGCAGCCCCAGCTTCCGCGCGCCGATGTACACCAGGGGCACCAGCTCCGTGGTGTGCTGGGTGTGGTGCTGCCCGGATTCATAGTCCTGCATCTGCTCGCAGTTGCCGTGGTCGGCCGTGACCAGCGCCTGTCCGCCCACCTGCAACAGCGCCTGCTCCACCCGGCCCAGGCAGGTATCGAGTGCTTCCACCGCTTTTACCGCCGCCGCGTATACACCGGTGTGGCCAACCATGTCCCCATTGGCGTAGTTGCACACGATCAGGTCGAACTTGCCGGAGGTAATCGCGGCCACCAGTTTGTCGGTTACCTCCGGCGCGCTCATCTCGGGTTGCAGGTCGTAGGTCGCGACATTGGGCGAGGCGACCAGCACGCGTTCTTCGCCGGGAAACAGTGCTTCGCGACCGCCGCTGAAAAAGAACGTGACGTGCGCGTATTTTTCCGTTTCGGCGATGCGCAACTGTGTCATGTTGTGCTGCGCAATATAGTCGCCCAGCACGTTGTCGAGTGTTTCCGGGCCGAACGCGCAGCTGGCGGTGATGTCTTTTGCGTACTCGGTGAGCGTGACGAAATCGGACAGCTGTGGGACGCGCTCGCGCTGGAAATGGTCAAACCCTTTATCGACGAACGCGCGCGTCAACTGCCGCGCGCGGTCGGAGCGGAAATTCATGAAAATGACCGTGTCGTTATCGCCCACCACGGCGGCGCTTTCTCCCTCGCCATGGATTACGGTGGGCAGCACAAACTCATCGTTTTCGTCGCGCGCGTAGGCATCGCGCAACGCATCAGCCGAGCAGCCGGCGCGAAAATCGGCCTTGCCTTCGGTGAGCATGCGGTACGCCAATTCAATGCGATCCCAGCGGTTGTCCCTGTCCATCGCATAGTAGCGCCCGCAGATGCTGGCCGTGCGACCACAGCCGAGTTCAGCAAACAGCGCGTCCGCCTTCTGCAGGGAGGGTCCTGCGCTGCGCGGCGGCGTATCGCGGCCATCGAGAAATGCGTGCAGGTATACGTGCTTCGCGCCGCGCGCGGCGGCCAGGCGAATGGCGGCGAAGATCTGCTCCTCGTGGCTGTGCACGCCGCCGGGCGAGAGCAGGCCGAAGATGTGTACCGCCGCGCCTTTCGCGACCGCCTTGTCGATGCCGCCAGTCAATGCGGGGTTGTGGTTGAAGCTGCCGTCCCTGATCGCCTTGTCGATGCGCGTGATGTTCTGGTAGATCACGCGGCCGGCGCCAAGGCTCATGTGGCCGACCTCGGAATTTCCCATCTGCCCGCCAGGCAGTCCCACATCCTCGCCCGAGGCGGAAATCAGCGTATGCGGCGCAGTCGCCCACAAGCGATCCCACACCGGAGTGTTGGCGCCTGCAATCGCATTGTCTTGTGTTTCCTCGCGGTAGCCCCAGCCATCCAGCACAATCAGGACTGTGGGTTTCTTCTTCGTCTCGCGCATGAAAAATTCCGACCGGACAGGATGGTTACAGTGGCTTAAAGCGCGGCATTTTAACCTGTCCGGGCAGGCAGTGCATTGTCTGTCTGCCGGGCCTGTGTGTTGTTACACAGTTCGTGTCGCAGTGCGCAAATGCGCGTTATCCAGTGGCCAAGCGCGCGCCATGTCGGGCTGTTGGGCTGGTTGCGCTGTGGCAGACCTTGTATACTTGCGCCCCTCAGATCGACCGGAAGCGCGGCCCGTCGGGAAGACACAGCACGCACGATACGCGCGCCCCAATCGTCAGCAGCCGCAGTCCCCAACAGGTACCAATAAGCAAACACATGGCATTATTCCTCGAATTTCTGGCGCAGCAATGGATGCTGGCCGCCGCCCTGCTGGTCGTCGCCGTGCTGCTGTTCCTGCACGAAGCCCGCAAATCCGGCCCGTCGCTGTCGCCGCAGCAGGCGATCAACATCGTTAACGCGGAGGAAGGCGTCTTTGTCGATTTGCGCGACGCCGCCGAGTTCAAGAAGGGGCATATCGTCAACGCGATTAATATCCCCGCCGCCAAGCTGCCCACGCGCACGGTCGAACTGGAAAAATACAAGGACAGGCCGGTGGTGCTGATCTGCAAGATGGGCCAGCAGTCGGGCGCGGCGGGCAAGCAATTGAAGGCTGAGAATTTCACGAAAGTCTACAAGATGACCGGCGGCATGATGGAGTGGACCAACCTGCAACTGCCCACGGTTGCGTGATCCGGGCACTCCTTATGAGCCAAGGCGTCACAATCTACACCACGCAGTACTGCCCCTACTGTATTCGCGCGCGCAATCTGCTCGATGCCAAACGCGTCAGCTACGAGAATATTGCAGTGGACCACGATCCGCAGTTGCGCCGGGAGATGATGACGCGCAGCGGTCGCAGTACGGTGCCGCAGATCTGGATTGGCGAGCAGCACATCGGTGGCTGTGACGACATGATGCTGCTGGAACGCCAGGGGCGCCTGGACGAATTGCTGGTGCGGGCTGCCGTCGCGCTGAATCCGCACCCTGAAACAATAAACATCAACTGGAGGATGGCTGAATGGCCGATGAACAAGCAGCAGTGAACCAACAACAGTTTTCGGTACAGCGCATCTACACAAAGGACCTGTCCTTTGAATCCCCGGCCACGCCGGCCGTTTTCAGGAAGCAGTGGCAGCCGAAAGTAAATGTCGACCTCAACACCAAAAGCACTGCCATCGATGCCGAGGGAAATTTTGAGGTCGTGTTGGCTATCACCATTACCGCGAAAATAGAGGAGGAGACGGCGTTCCTGGTAGAGGTGCAACAGGCGGGAATCTTTCATATCAAAGGCTTCGACGGTGACGACCTGCGCCGAATTCTGGGCACTGCGGCGCCGAACGTGCTGTTCCCCTATGCCCGCGAATCCATTGATACGCTGTGCGTGAAAGGCGGGTTTCCCGCGATCATGCTGTCGCCGGTAAACTTCGACGCCGTCTACCAGCAGGCGCTGGCGCAGGCGCAAAACAGCTCAAACGGTGGCGCACCGGCCAAGCATTGAGCCAGCCATAGGTACGACCAAAGGGGCTAAGGGGGGAAGCCCAGCTGACGCAATCCTTCGTAGACCACCAGTGCGGCCGCATTGCTCAGGTTGAGGCTGCGGCTGTGTGGCGTCATCGGAATGCGAATGGTGCCGGCGGCGCCAAGGCTGTCCAGCACGGCTTGCGGCAGGCCGCGGGTTTCGGGGCCGAACAGGATGGCATCCCCCGCGGCGTACCGGACCTGGTGATAGGCGGTGCCGCCTTTGGTCGTGGCGGCCAGGATGCGCGGCTCGCCGTGTTGTCGGCTGAAACTCGCAAGGTCCGGGTAGAGTTGAATGTCGGCAAACTCGCGGTAGTCGAGGCCGGCGCGGCGCATTTTCTTGTCGTCGAGATCGAAACCCAATGGCTCGATAAGATGCAGCGAGCACCCGGTGTTGGCGCATAGGCGGATGATGTTACCGGTGTTGGGTGGAATCTCCGGTTCGTACAGCACTATTTTCAGCATGCCTCACGGTATACGCAGGCTGCGCAAAACTAAAGTCCCAGATCCTTGATTTTGCGGGTCAGCGTATTGCGTCCCCAGCCCAGCAGTTCCGCAGCGTCCCGTTTGCGCCCCTGCGTGTGCTGCAGCGCCACGTCAATCATCACCTTCTCGAAGGCCGGAACCGCCTGTTGCAAAATCTGCTGCTTGCCTTGCACCAGCTCATTGCGCGCCCAGCGATACAGCAGGTCCGGCCACTCGGACTCGCCGTTGGCCTCGGGTTTGGATGTGCCGGTGCCGAGCTCGGGGGGCAGGTCGCTGAGATGGACTTCCCGGCCGGAGGCCATCACCGTGATCCAGCGACAGCAGTTCTCCAACTGCCGCACATTCCCCGGCCAGTCGAGCCCGACCAGAAACGCCTCGGCCTCGGGCAGCAGGATTTTTGTTTCGCCCCCGAGCTCCTTTGCCGCCTGCTGGAAAAAGTACTTCATCAGCCGGGGAATGTCCTCGCGCCGCTCGGACAGCTTGGGGATATGGATGCGGATGACGTTGAGCCGGTGGAACAAATCCTCGCGAAAGTCGCCGCGCTGCACCAGGTTTTCCAGGTTCTGGTGGGTGGCCGCGATGATGCGCACATCGACATTCACCGGGACGTGGCCGCCGACGCGGTAGAACTCCCCGTCGGCCAGCACCCGCAGCAGGCGGGTCTGTGTTTCGGCCGGCATATCGCCGATTTCATCCAGGAACAACGTGCCGCCATCGGCCTGCTCAAAGCGGCCCTCGCGTTTGCTGTTGGCGCCGGTGAAGGCGCCCTTCTCGTGCCCGAACAGTTCCGACTCCATCAGATCCTTCGGAATGGCCGCCATATTCAGCGCGATAAAAGGCGCGTTGCTGCGCGGGCTGTGGCGGTGCAGGGCGCGGGCCACCAGTTCCTTGCCGGTGCCGGACTCGCCATTGATCAGGACGGTGATATTGCTGTGCGCCAGGCGCCCTATTGCGCGAAACACCTCCTGCATCGCGGGTGCTTCACCGATAATTTCGGTGTGCGGTACTTCTTCCGGCGCGGGGATATTGCCTTTCTTCTCACGGGCGTGCGCGAGCGCACGCTCGGTCACAGCGATCATCTCGTCGAGGTCAAAAGGCTTGGGCAGGTATTCAAATGCGCCCTTCTGGTATGCGGCTACCGCGCTGTCCAGGTCGGAGTGCGCGGTGGTGATGATGACAGGTACGTCGGGATGCTGTTCCTTGATCCGTGTCAGCAATGCCAGGCCGTCGGTGCCGGGCATGCGAATATCGCTGATGATGACGTCGGGCTGGGTTTTGACGACCTGGCGCAACAATTCATCGGCATCGGCAAAACTTTCATTGGCGATACCTGCCTGGGTGAGGGCGCGTTCCAGTACCCAGCGGATGGAATTGTCGTCGTCTGCTATCCAGACTTTTGAGTGCCTACGCATGATGGTTGTCCATGGGTAAATAGAAGGTGAAGCGGGTTTCCCCGGGGCAGCTATCGCATTCCAGCGCTCCCCCGTGATGATGAATAATGGATTGTGCAATCGACAGGCCGAGGCCAGTGCCATCGGCGCGCCCTGTGACCATCGGCGCGAATACGGAGGATTGCAGCTCCGGCGGAATACCGGGGCCGTTGTCGATGATGTCCACGCGGCACACCAGCCGGTGCAGCTGCGTGCCCACCGTAAACTGCCGTTGCGAGCGGCTGCGCAGGATAATCTCGCACTCTTTAGGGCTGGCGGCGGCCTGTAGCGCGTTGCGCATTATATTCAGCACGGCCTGGATCAGCTGGGCCCGATCACCGGGAAAATCCGGCAGGCTGGGGTCGTAATCGCGGATGATGGTCACGCGGTTGTCAGTCTCGGCGCAGATCAGGTTGCGCACATGTTCCAGAATCTCGTGGATGTTCAGCGGCTGCAGTTCCAGTTGCCGGTTCGGACCCAGCAAGCGGTCGACCAGGTCGCGCAATCGGTCGGCCTCGCGGATGATAATGCGGGTGTACTCGGTCAGCTCCTCGTTGGGCAATTCCCTGGCCAGAAGCTGCGCCGCGCCGCGCACCCCGCCCAGCGGATTCTTGATCTCATGGGCCAGTCCGCGGATCAGCGCGCGACTGGTCTCCTGCGCATGCAGCAGGTTTTCGTCGCGGGAAATCCGCAGCAGCCGATCAATCGCCATCAGCTCTACCAGCAGGCCGGATTCACTGTCGCTGTCCGCGTACGGCGTGATGATGACATCGACATGAATCTCCTGCCCTGACAGCAGCACCAGCGAAATACCGCGACTGGCGTGCGGATTCCCGCTGTTGAGCACGTGTGTCAGGTGCTCCAGCCATTCGGCGGGGTGTAGTACCAGTTTGGCTGCGTGCAGCCCCAGGCAGCGAGCCTCGGATGTCTCAAGCAGAGCCTGTCCGGCGGCGTTAAGCGCAATGACCCGCAGATCGCCATCCAGGGCGAGAACTCCAGTGCTGATACTGTCGAGCATGCTCAAGTTCGGGTTTATCCTCGCCTCTAATGGCACTATCAAAGCGCGTGCGCAGGTGACAACACGCTACGCGCATCCTTCTATCCCTAAAGCCTTAGCAAAAATGGAGCCAGAATAAGGAAGATGGGTTGAATAATTTAAAACGCCTGAATATTGTGCAATCCACGAAAGTTAGTGCCCACATACACCCGATATACCGAATTATCAGTGTTGAGGGGCAATACAAGCGTGCAGGATAAGCGTTGGTATGGCGCGCAACGCACCATCATGGTGCGCCATCGAGGGGTTGCTGTCCAGCCTAGGGGGCCCTGAAATTGCTTGAAGGTCGGTGCACAAATACACGCACCGGTGTTGACATCGCGAGTGTTTCGCCAGCGTTGTTGACGACAGCAACGGTGAGGTCATGTTGCCCGCGCAATACATTGATGAGGTCCCACATGGTGTCGCGCTGCGGTGTCCCCTGGGGCACGCCGTCGAGGAACAGCTGCAAGCCCTCGTATTTCTTCAGCGCGGGCCTGACGCTCACACTGACGGAAAAATTGCCCGGGCCCATGGGGAACGAGGTTTCGTTCGCCGGTGAGGTGATGGTCACTGTGTAGGCGGGTGCGGCTGCCTCCGCCCCGCCGGTGGTGCTTGAGTCGGGGAGGGGTGAGATTTGTATCGGCGCGAGGGGATTGGTGCGCTGCAGGTCGACAGCTTCCGCCGGCCGTGATGTGGCGTTGGGTGCGTCGGTAAACACGACGTTGCCGTCCGCGTCAGTGGTGCGGTAGATAGATTCAGCCATGCCGCTGAAGGATGCCAGCAGCATGGCGAATAAGAGAAATCTGCGCATGAGTAGCTTCTCACGAAATCGGTAAGGTTATTACCCTACCAGAATTTTCCCGAATACCAGAGTTTCCCTGTGCGTAACTGCGGACCTGTCGCGCAAAAAAAAGCCCGCGTTAGCGGGCTTTAATCAGTAAGGGCAAAAGATTAGCAGGAATAGTACATCGCAAACTCAACAGGGTGCGTTGTCATATCCAGGCGTTGCACTTCCTGGGCCTTGAGTTCGATAAACGCATCGATCATATCGTCGGAGAACACGCCACCTCGGGTGAGGAATTCGCGGTCTGCGTCGAGAGCCTCCAGTGCCATCGTCAAGCTGGATGAGACGGTCGGAATCAGTTTGCCTTCTTCCGGTGGCAGATCGTACAGATCCTTGTCAGCGGGATCGCCGGGGTGGATCTTGTTCTGGATGCCGTCAAGGCCAGCCATCAACATGGCAGCGAATGCCAGGTAGGGGTTGGCCGCCGGGTCGGGGAAGCGAACTTCAATGCGCTTGCCTTTGGGGTTGGCTTCGTAGGGAATACGAATCGACGCAGAGCGGTTGCAGGCTGAGTAGGCCAGCATTACCGGTGCTTCGAAACCGGGTACCAGGCGTTTGTACGAGTTGGTCGATGAGTTGGTAAAGGCATTCAGCGCGCGCGCGTGCTTGATGATGCCGCCGATGTAGTACAACGCTTCGGTGGACAGGCCGGAATAGCCGTCACCCGCAAACAGGTTTACGCCACCTTTTGAGATCGACTGGTGCACGTGCATGCCTGAGCCGTTATCGCCCACGATTGGTTTGGGCATGAAGGTGGCGGTTTTGCCGTAGGCGTGGGCCACGTTGTGCACGCAGTACTTCAGGATCTGTACCTCGTCGGCCTTTTTCACCAGCGTATTGAAGCGCACGCCGATTTCGCATTGGCCGGCCGTCGCGACTTCGTGGTGGTGCACTTCGATGTCGAGGCCCATCTGCTCCATGGCGGTACACATCGCGGCGCGGATATCGTGCAGCGAGTCAACCGGGGGCACGGGGAAGTAACCGCCTTTGACGCCCGGACGGTGACCGGTATTGCCTTCTTCAAAGGTGTGGTTGGAGGCCCAGGCCGCTTCATCCGAGAATATCTTTACGCTGCAGCCGCTCATGTCGACATGCCACTTGATGTCATCGAAGATGAAGAACTCGGGCTCCGGGCCGAAGAACGCGGTGTCACCGATACCGGTCGATTTCAGGTAGTCTTCCGCGCGCTGTGCAATGGAGCGCGGATCCCGATCGTAGCCTTGCATGGTGGCGGGCTCCGCTACCGCGCAGCGCAAAATCACGGTGGCGTCGTCAGTAAACGGGTCCAGCACTGAAGTAGTGTCATCCGGTATCAGCACCATGTCGGAATTGTTGATGCCTTTCCAGCCGGCGATGGATGAACCGTCAAACATTTTGCCCCCGTCAAAGAAGCCTTCTGTCACTTCTTTGGAGGGCACGGTGACGTGTTGCTCCTTGCCGTGGGTATCGGTGAAGCGCAGGTCTACCCAGCGGACTTCATTGTCTTTGATTAGCTTCAGGGTTTTCTTTGACATTTTGGGGTCTCCGTAGGGCATTGGTCGGGCCAGCCAGGCCGGTCCGTTTTCTCTATTTCCTGACGCCAGATGCGGCAAACAGGATGGGTGTTCTCAACAGTCTCGGTGGAAGCAAAAGCTGTGCCACAAAGGTGCTTGAGGTAACTCTCTGAAATTCATGCAATTTCTATCGTCAATTGCGGCGGGAAAACCAGTCACGCACCAGAATGGACCGGCACCGCCTCATCGTGGTGCATTTTTCTAGTGGCGGTATGGCTGACCAGGCTCGCACAATGGCCGAAGCGAAGTTCGTATAATACGCGCCCTTATCAGCCGCAGTGGTTATGGCCTCTATGCAATTCGTTGTCAAGTATTTCTCTGAAATCGTCATGAAGAGCAAACCGGTGCGACGGCAATTTGTGCGGCAACTGGAGGAAAACCTCCGGGCCGTGCTGCGCGCTATCGACCCGGACGTGGTGTTGCAGCGGAGCTGGGACAAGGTCCGCGTGACAGCGGGGCAGAGTGACCCTCAGGTGCTGGCGCGGCTGGTGCATGCGATGTGCAACACGCCGGGCGTGACATTGGTGCTTGAGGTCCACGAGCACCAGCTGGGAGAGCTCGACGCGATAGTCGACCAGGTATTGCCGGTCTATGCCTCCCGACTGGCAGGGCGCACCTTCGCCGTGCGCTGCCGCCGCAGCGGGCAGCACGCGTTTACCTCGCTCGACGTTGAGCGTGCGGTGGGGGCGGCGCTGCTGGCGCGGAGCCATGCATCGGGAGTCAATCTCACGCAGCCGCAGGTTACGGTAGAACTGGAGATCAGCGGGCAGACCGTGTTCGTCGTCACTGATCGTCATCGCGGTCTGGGGGGGTATCCCGTGGGCAGTCTCGACCCGGTGCTGTCCCTGTTGTCGGGAGGGTTCGACTCCCCTGTCGCCAGTTACCTGACCATGAAACGGGGCATGCGCACGCACTTCCTGTTTTTCCAGCTCGGCGGGCGCGACCAGGAACTCGCGGTGCGGGAGGTCGCCCTGCACCTGTGGCAGAAATACGGCGGCAACCAGTACGTGCTGTTTATCACCGTGCCGTTCGAGGAGGTGGTGGCGGAGCTTCTGGGCAAAGTCCACGACAGTTACATGGGCGTCGTACTCAAGCGCATGATGTTGCGCGTGGCTGATCGTCTGGCCGATGAACTGCGCGTCGACGCACTGGTGACCGGCGAGTGCGTTGCCCAGGTCAGCTCGCAGACCCTGCGCAACCTGTCAGTGATTGATCGTGTCATTGACCGCCTGGTATTGCGCCCGCTGATTGCCACCGACAAGGCAGACATCATAGAGCTGGCGGAAACGATCGGCACCGCCGTATTTGCGGCGAGCATGCCGGAATACTGTGGCGTGATCTCGGTCCGCCCCACCACGCGGGCAAAGCTGGACCGGGTAGAAGCGCAGGAGCAGTGCTTTGATATGACAGTCCTCGACAGGGCGTTTGCAAACCGCAGGCAAACCCGGATAGACCGATTGGCCGAGGAGGAATTGCAGCTCGCCGATGTCGAAGTGTTGTCGGTGCCACTGGCGCACGGCACCATCATCGATATTCGCCATCCGGATGAAGAGGAGCTGGCGCCGTTGAAACTGCACGTGCCGGTGCTGAAAATCCCGTTTTACCAATTGCACAGCCGGGCGACGGAACTCAAGGCGGGCGGTACCTACATGCTGTATTGCGGCCAGGGCATCATGAGCCGCCTGCACGCCAGCCATCTGCTGGTGGAGAGGAAGCTGGATATCAAGGTCTACGCCCCCTGATTGGCGCCGTCGGTCAGCCCCGCTTAGTACACATTTCACACAAGTCTGTAGCAGCCCGCAGGCGGGCGATGGGGTATAATCCGCGCCTTTTTTACGGCGCTCAAGTGCCAAGAGGTGAACACCTTGATCGAGAATCTCCGCAATATCGCCATTATTGCTCACGTAGACCATGGCAAAACCACGCTCGTTGATTGCCTGCTGCAGCAATCGGGCACGCTCGATCGGCGTTCCGACGGCGCCGAGCGCATCATGGATTCCAACGACCAGGAGCGGGAGCGCGGCATCACGATCCTGGCCAAGAACACCGCGATCGAGTGGAACGGCTATCGCATTAACATCGTCGATACCCCGGGCCACGCCGACTTTGGTGGCGAGGTAGAGCGCGTACTGTCGATGGTCGATTCCGTGCTGCTGCTGGTGGATGCGGTGGACGGCCCGATGCCCCAGACCCGTTTTGTAACTTCCAAGGCTTTCGAACAGGGCCTGAATCCTATCGTGGTGATCAACAAGGTGGACCGCCCCGGCGCGCGGCCGGATTGGGTCGTGGACCAGGTATTCGACCTGTTTGACCGGCTCGGCGCCACCGACGAGCAGTTGGATTTTCCCATCATTTATACCTCCGCCATCCTGGGCATAGCGGGGCTTGATCACGAGCAGATGGCCGAAGACATGCAGCCGCTGTTCCAAACGGTGATCGATAAAGTGCCCCCGCCCGCCGTGAATTCCGAAGGCCCGCTGCAGATGCAGATCAGTGCGCTGGACTACAACAGCTATGTGGGCGTGATCGGGGTTGGGCGCATTACGCGTGGCAAGTTGGTCCCCAATACCCAGGTCGTGATAGTCGGCAGCGAGGGCGATACTCGCAAAGGCCGGATATTGCAGGTGATGGGCCACATGGGTCTGGAGCGTGTTGACGTGTCTTCCGCCGAGGCCGGCGACATCGTCTGTATCACCGGTATCGAAGGGCTGAACATTTCCGACACGCTGTGCGATCCGGCGTGCCCGGAAGCGCTGCCGCCACTGTCGGTGGATGAGCCCACTGTCAGCATGACGTTCCAGGTCAACGACTCGCCGTTTGCCGGTAAAGAAGGCAAATACGTTACCACGCGCAATATCAAGGACCGACTGGAACGCGAGCTGATTCACAACGTCGCCCTGCGCGTAGAGCCCGGTGACACACCGGACAAGTTCAAGGTGTCCGGTCGCGGCGAATTGCACCTTTCCGTATTGATCGAATCCATGCGTCGCGAAGGTTTTGAACTGGGCGTCTCCCGGCCGGAAGTAATTCGCAAGGAAGTGGACGGCGTGATGCACGAACCCTACGAGCAGCTGGTGATCGACTGTGAAGAGCAGCACCAGGGCTCCGTCATGGAAGAGCTGGGGCTGCGCCGTGCCGAACTGGAGAACATGGTGCCGGACGGCAAAGGTCGGGTGCGCCTGGAGTTTATTATCCCGGCGCGCGGTTTGATCGGCTTCCGCTCCCTGTTCATGACGATGACCTCGGGGGGCGGTATTCTCACCCACGTTTTCGATCACTACGGCCCGGTAAAAAACGCGGAAATCGCCTCCCGCGTCAACGGTGTCCTGGTGTCCATGGTCAAGGGAAAAGCCCTCGGTTACTCGCTGTTCAACCTGCAGGAGCGCGGACGCATATTTATAGATCCGAACGTCGACGTCTATGAGGGACAGATCATCGGCCTCCACAGCCGCGGCAATGACCTCGCTGTCAATCCGATCAAGGGCAAGCAGCTGACCAACGTCCGTGCATCCGGTACCGACGAGGCGCTGACGCTGACGCCGCCGGTGCGGCACACGCTGGAACAGGCGCTGGAGTTTATCGAGGAAGACGAACTGGTTGAGGTCACACCGCTCAGCATTCGCCTGCGCAAGAAGCTGTTGCAGGAACACGAACGCCGCAAAGCCGCGCGCGGCTGAGACCTTACAGCCGGATTGTGCAAGCATTCCGGTACCGGTGTTCTCGTGAAGATGCTGCGGTGACGACAGGCTCGTGAGGCCATTCTCTTGAAGGCAGTCTCGTGAAAGCATTGTTGCAACGCGTCAGCCAGGCGCAGGTGACGGTGGATGCCACCTGTATCGGTGAAATCGGTCGCGGCCTGCTGGTGCTGCTGGGCCTGGACAAAGGCGATGACCGATCCACCTCAGATCGCATGGTCGAGAAATTGCTCGCCTACCGCGTGTTCGCCGACGCCGACGGCCGCATGAACAGCAGCGTCGTGGATGTCGGCGGTGGTGTGCTGCTGGTATCGCAGTTCACGTTGTCAGCCGATACCCGCAAGGGACTCCGGCCGAGTTTCTCCTCGGCGATGCCTCCACAAGATGCTGCCGCGCTTTACGACTACACCCTCGCGCGGTTGCAAGCGCGCCACTCGCCCGTGGCGGCGGGGGTGTTTGGCGCCGACATGCAGGTGAGTCTGGTGAATGACGGGCCGGTGACGTTTTTGCTCGAACTCTGAAACCTCTACTGCGTGGCGACTGCCTCTGTGGGGGACGCTGCGTCGAAGCCAGAGGTGGTTCGCTTTGTGTTTCGCTTGGAAAGTTCGAGACCAAGAGAGACTGAGGGGCTTCGTTATGGTCGGGGCCGTGTGGCGACATGGATGTCGCCACCCGAGCCTGTACATGGACGTACGCTTTTTGGCGTGCCCCGACCGTAACGATGTCACTCAGTCTCTGGCTCAGGCCTGCCCTGCTTGGGACGATTTCACTCAGCCTTTGGCTCAACACAGCATAGTAATCTCATGCCGCGTCACTCCCCGACGACCTGATAACACATCTGCCTGTGCGGTATGTCGTCCAAAAGATACTCGCTACCTTCCCCGACAAACCCCAGCGAGGCATAGAACGGCTGCAAGTGCGCCTGGGCGTTGATCCGAATGCCGCTGTTTGGCCATTGCGACAGGTTATATGCGATGCCGCGCTGCACCACTTCCCGCCCCAACTGCTGGCCGCGCATGGTCGGGCACACCACGATCCTGCCAAGGGAGCTCTGGGGGTAACTCAGGCCCGGCGGCAGGCAACGCTGATAAGCCAGCAGCCCAGTGTCCCGCGTGCACAGCATGTGCGTCGCGCGTTGATCCAGGTCGTCGATGTCCTGATAGGCGCAGCGTTGCTCCACCACGAAAACGTTCTGGCGCAAACGCAGCACAGCGTAAAGCCAGTGTAAAGACAGTTCGGTGAACGGCAAAATATCCCACTGCATACTTTTTAGGCTCATTTCAGTATTCGCGCTGCGCGACCAGGCAATTCGACAAAAGTGAAGTGCGACATTCTCCGCTGTCACATTAGTTGTTACTATAGCCGCGCAAATCTTAAGGTAACAGGCCGCCGTTGGTCGATACCTGAAAGTTGGGAATCGCAGCAACTGGGGAGACGGTAGCCCCATTCAAAATAAGGCAGGGCTTTGCTGATGTTGGTAAATATCGACGCGCAGGATATTTCAGCGCTGAGCCAGCAGTTCGGAAATCTGGTCGGTGCGCTACTGGAAGTAGTCAAATTGCCGGCAATGCCTTTCGATGTCGATGTCACCCCGGCCGGAAATTTTCGCGGCTTTGACGGAAGCCAGTTCTACGTCGTGGAAAAGGGCTCCATTACCGCGCGGTATCAGGACAAGACTATCTATACGATGGAAGCGGGCGATATTTTGCTGCCCGATATCGCCGGCGGCCTCGACCCGCATATCGCTGTGTATTATGGCAGCGATTCCGGTGCGCAATTGCGCTGCTACCCGGCGCTGGAATTCATGCATCGGGTGTTCAATGAACCGGCGGCAATCCGCTTGTGGACGCGTCTATTAGTGACGTATGCCGGCCTGATGCTGCGGATTGCGGCGGCCAACCTGCAGGAAGATAAACCCGCCACTCCGGGGTTCGAAGTGTACGAGCCCGGCGAGATCATCATTCGCCAGGGCGACCGCGCTGACTTCGTGTACAACATGAGTTCGGGTGTCGCGGAAGTGCTGGTGGATGACGTTAATGTCGGGCGCATTGGCGAGGGCGAGATCTTCGGTGCGATGGCGGCCCTGACACACGCCGATCGCAGTGCGACGGTCAGGGCCAAAACCACCTGTTCAGTCGTGAAAGTACCCAAGGAGCAATTTACCGAGCTGATCAAGAGCAACCCGGCCACCATCCATAGCCTGTTGATCGATATGGCGAACTCCATCGTCAATCTCAATGAGCAGCTGGTCGGCCTGCAAGGCACCCGGCGCGAACACCAGCCGCTGGGCTGACCACCGGGTGCGATCCATTAAAACGCCACGTAGTTGGTACTGCGTAGTGAACGTCATGTAGTTAAGGCCACATAGTTAGAGAAAAATGACCGAGATTCCGAATATCGACAGCGCTGGCACCGAACAGGTGTCGCTCAAGTTGTATGCCGAGAAGGCCTACCTGGATTATTCCATGTACGTCATCCTCGATCGCGCCCTGCCGCATGTCGGCGACGGCCTGAAGCCGGTGCAGCGGCGCATCGT
Source organism: Haliea sp. (assembly GCA_016704305.1). Lineage (GTDB taxonomy): Bacteria > Pseudomonadota > Gammaproteobacteria > Pseudomonadales > Halieaceae > Marimicrobium. Next base: position 37,171 of record JADJAL010000030.1, read on the forward strand.
CTATGCGATGAGCGAGCTGGGGCTTAAATCCTCGGCCAAGTACAAGAAGTCGGCGCGCACGGTTGGCGATGTCATCGGTAAATTCCACCCGCACGGCGACAGCGCAGCCTACGAGGCGATGGTGCTGATGGCCCAGGACTTCAGTTATCGCTACCCGCTGGTCGACGGGCAGGGCAACTGGGGTTCTCCGGATGATCCGAAATCATTCGCCGCGATGCGCTACACCGAGTCGCGCCTGACGGCATATTCCGACGTGCTGCTCGGCGAGCTCGGCCAGGGCACCGTGGACTGGACGCCCAATTTCGACAGTACGCTTGAGGAGCCGGTCGTGCTGCCCGCGCAGGTGCCCAATGTGCTTCTCAATGGCACCACCGGTATAGCCGTTGGCATGGCCACCGATATTCCACCGCACAACCTGCGCGAAGTTGTCGCGGCGACGGTGCGTTTGCTGGAATCGCCCAGGTCCACTGTGGAGGAGCTGTGTGAGCACGTGCTGGCGCCGGACTTCCCTACCAACGCGGAGATCATTACTCCGCGCGAGGAAATTCTCGCGCTGTACAAAACCGGGCGCGGCGGACTGCGCATGCGCGCGGTATGGGAGCGAGACAGCGGCGATATCGTGATCAATGCCCTGCCCTACCAGGTCTCCGGATCGCGGGTGCTGGAACAGATCGCGCAGCAGATGCAGGCCAGGAAGTTGCCGATGGTGTCGGACCTGCGGGACGAGTCAGACCATGAGAATCCCACGCGCCTGGTCATCGTGCCGCGCTCCAACCGGGTCGACCTGGAGGCGCTGATGGGCCACCTGTTTGCCACGACGGATCTCGAGCGCAGCTACCGCGTCAACCTCAACATGATTGGCATCGACGGTCGTCCCGGCGTGAAGGGCCTGGACCGCCTGCTCAGGGGAGTGGTTGACGTTTCGCACGGAAACAGTCCGGCGCCGCCTGGAGCATCGCCTCGAGCGCGTGGTCAAGCGGCTGCATATTCTTGAAGGCTACCTGGTCGCCTACCTCAATATCGATGAGGTGATCCACATCATCCGCACCGAGGACAAACCGAAACCTGCGCTGATGGCGCGCTTCGGCATTTCCGACATCCAGGCCGAAGCCATACTCGAATTGAAGTTGCGCAACCTCGCGAAACTGGAAGAGATGAGCATTCGCGGCGAGCAGGACGAGTTGCAGCAGGAGCGCGAGCAGCTGGAAAAAATTCTCGGCAGCGAAGCCCGGCTCAAGACGCTGATCAAAAACGAATTGCTGGCGGTGGCGGAAAAATACGGCGATGACCGCCGTTCTCCCCTGGTGGCAAGGTCGGAAGCCAGGGCCTTCAGCGAAATCGAACTGGTGACCGCCGATCCGATCACTGTCGTGATGTCGGAGAAGGGCTGGATCAGGGCGGCGAAGGGACACGATATCGACCCGACCAGCCTCAGCTACAAATCGGGCGACAATTACAAGATGTGTGCCTTCGGGCGCAGCAATCAACCTGTCGTGATACTCGATTCAACCGGTCGGGCGTATACCGTACCGTCCCACAACCTGCCCTCCGCGCGCGGGCAGGGCGAACCGGTGACCGGTCGTATCAACCCGCCGTCCGGCGCGAGTTTTAACGGGCTTATGATGGGCGCGGATGACGCGTTGTATCTGCTCGCCAGCGACGCGGGATACGGTTTCGTCGCGAAGCTGGGTGATCTGCAAACGAAAAACCGCGCGGGCAAGGCTGTCATCAGCCTGTCCAAGGGCGCGCAGGTGCTGCAGCCGGCGGCGATCACCACGGTGGAAGAAACGCTGGTGGCGGCGGTGTCCAGCGAGGGGCGGCTACTGATATTCCCGCTGGCGGATTTGCCGCAGATGGCGCGCGGCAAGGGCAATAAAATTATCGGCATTCCGTCGGCGCGCGTGCAGTCCCGTGAGGAGTTCGTGGTGGCGGTGCAGGTATTCACCGCGCAGGATACGCTGGTGATACATTCCGGCAAGCGCTACCAGAACTTCAAACTGAAGGACCTGGAGCATTATCGCGGTGAGCGTGGACGGCGCGGCAACAAGCTGCCGCGGGGGTTCCAGAAAGTGGACCGTATGCTGGTGGAATCCTGAGCTGCCGCCTGACGGCAGCGCGACGACTCAGCGCTTGGGGTTGTCCGTCAGGCGCTTGAGTATCAAGCGCAATTGCCGCTCCAGCAAATCCTGGTAGGGTCCGGCGAACTCTTCGATCAACGCGTAATCCATCACGTCCGTTGGGCGGTGTTGCAAGCGACCGGCGACATCGATGTCTTCACAGGCGGCCGGCGAGAGGAGGATATCGGGCGGCTTGCTGGCGCACACCGACTGCAACTCATCCAGGGTGTGCTGTGTATACAGGCCCGGGTAAATATCCGTGCCACTGCCAACGCCCAGCTCACTCTGTGATATCGCCATTGCGATGGAGAGCGACAGCGACATCTGTTTCTCCAACTCCCGGCTCACCGCACGCACCAGCCAGGCGCAGGAGGCGGCGCGAAACGCCGCGCTGCCGGCACTGTTGTGTCCGCTGAAATAAACCGCGAGGCCAAACTGGCGCGCGACCTGCAGGTCACCGGCGTAGAAACCTGCCGCGGCGTAAACGACCTGGTGCACGCGCTCGATGTAGCGCTGCAGCGCGCGCTCGTCCAGTGTGTCGACATAGTTCACGAGACTGGATAAGTGCAGATAAACGACGGCGGTGGTGCGGTAGTTTTCATCCGATGGGCCTGGCTCGCTGCGGGTGCGCAGCAGGTCCATGGGCAGTGCGTCAATCTGGCGCGACAGGCGCAGTATTTCATTGGCCGGTCGCCGCCGCGGGTCTTCCTCTTCCAGCGCGATTTTACTGGCCATGCTGGCGAGGTTGCTGCCCAGGCGTTGCCCGAAGCGACGACTGACGGCAAACACGGCAAGGCTGAGCAGTACCGCGAGTCCCAGCATGCTCAATAAAAACCGTGACTGAGCGGCCCGGGCATTGTCGGCGTTGATGGTAATCACAATCTGTCCGGCAATGTTCGATTCTATGTGTACCGGCGCGTTGTACTGATAGAGGTTTTCCCCCTGGGCTTCGCCCGCCTGTCCCAGCGCTTTGCCATCGACGTCGGTGATGGTGATGGCCTGTGCCATCGAGTTTTCGAGCAGGCGTTGCAGGGTAGCGGAAATGCTCAGCAGGTCGCCTCGTTCCATGGCTGTGCTGATGCGCGCAGCCACCAACCGCGCCAACGACGTGCCGTATTCTTCCTGCAGCAACATCTGCATATGGCGCGTGGAAATCGCACCCAGTGCGATCAACGCAAGACTCACCAACAGGCACAGACCCGCAGTCATGATCGCCAGTTGGTGGCCGAGGCTGGTGTTGCTGAAGCGGTTACTCACGCGAGATGGATGGCTTACCGGATTGCGAAGGGGGCAGTATAAACCAGACTCGGTGGCGATTGCCCTCTTTGTGGGCATGTTTGTGGGCATGCGTGGAAGAATATCTCGCGCCGTGCAGAGCCAGGTGCGCTTTTGACTGCTTGCGGCGAACAGGTAGAATGGCCGCCCAAAATAACGAGTGGACCCTGCGGTGTGAACACGATATTGCTTATCACCATTTCCGGTGAAGACCAGGCGGGTGTCACCGCTGGCATAACGGCCATTTTGTCAGGCTACGCCGTGAATATCCTCGACATCGGGCAGGCCGTGATACACGCGACCTTGTCACTGGGCCTGCTGGTTGAATTGCCGGAAGCCTGTGCCAGCGAGGAAGTCGCAGCGGCGGTGCGCAATTTCGCGATGCATCGCGATCTGCGGGTGGTGACCAGCGAGGTCGCAAACCAAAGCTATACCCACTGGGTCGAGGCGCAGGGCCGGGCGCGCTACATCATCACGCTGCTGGCGCGCAAGATCACTGCGGATCAACTCGCGCGGGTAACGCATGTCATCTCCCACCACGGGCTGAACATTGACGCCATCAAGCGCCTGTCGGGACGCATTCCGCTTGGCAAATTGCCCGCGCTCAGCAAGGCCTGCCTGGAGTTTTCGGCACGCGGCGCATTGCGCGATCCCGCCGCCTTTCGACGCGAGCTGCTGGAGGTGGCCGGTGCGCTCGAGGTGGACCTGGCGTTCCAGCAGGACAACATGTATCGCCGCAACCGGCGGCTGGTGGCGTTCGACATGGACTCCACGCTGGTTGAGGCCGAGGTCATCGACGAGCTGGCCAAGCTCGCGGGCGTGGGTGAGCAGGTGAGCGCGATTACCGAGCGCGCGATGCGGGGGGAGATTGATTTCAGCGAGAGTTTCCGCACCCGGGTAGCCCTGCTCGCGGGCCTGGAGGAAAGCGCGCTGGCGCGTGTCGCCGAACAACTGAAGATCACCGAGGGCGCGGAACACCTTATTTCAACCCTGCGCGCACTGGGTTACAAAACCGCCATCCTGTCCGGCGGCTTTACCTATTTTGCCCGGCATTTGCAGGCGCGATTGGGCATCGACTACATCTTCGCCAACGAGCTGGATACGGCTGATGGACAGGTGACAGGCAAGATCAGCGGCACCATTGTCGACGGTGCCCGCAAGGCCGAGTTGCTCAGGCAACTGGCGGACGAGCAGGGTATCGACCTGCAACAGGTCATCGCCGTGGGTGACGGCGCCAACGATTTGCCGATGTTAAGCATCGCCGGGCTCGGCATTGCATTTCGGGCAAAACCGCTGGTGCAACAGTCAGCGGAGCAGTCGATATCCACGCTGGGCCTGGATGCTATTCTCTATTTGTTGGGTATCTCCGACAGGTACCAGAACCGGGCTTGAGCCACAGCCACCTGGTCCGGCACCGAATTCCCCGGGTGGGGCGAACTGCTGCTAGATGTGACTCCACACCGAGTCGAACTCGCCGCCTGCATGCCCCCGTCCATTCGTCGCCAGTACGTCGCCCAGCTCTTTGATGTGACAGAACTCGAACTGTGAAAAGCTGCCGGTTGACGCAACGTGGCGCAACAGTTGTATCGAGGAGGATTCAGAGCCGGAAGCGAGAGTGATCTTCTGCCGCTCCTTGAATCCCGTCCGGGGTGTGATCAATGTCTGCGGTTGTCCCACGAGTTTGATTTCGGGCAGCAACAGCACGCGCATCGGTGCCGCTTTTACCCTCGCCCTTGCGGTGAATGCTGGCACCGAAGGCGATAGCCCGTGGGCTGAGCAGCTCGAGCCCGATAAGGGTTTTGGCATTGCTCAGGCGACTGATCCAGCGGATGGCGGCGATCACCCAATCGTTGTGTTCCTCCTCCTTCAGGCCGACGATGTCGCCGGCCTTGATGTCGCCGGGCAATTCCGACGTCCACTCCAGGCAGTAGCCGCCTGGACTTGCATCCGCCAGCCTGGCCGTGAAAATGGGATAGCGTTCCGTCGCAGGTAGCGCGGAATCGTTCTCCTCAAAGAGCCTGTTACGGGTGAAGGAATCGACATCGACCAGCAAGTTCGGAACCAACTTCTGCTCGCCGGTGTAGTCGCCTGGATTGGCCGCCTGCCACACGTCAGCTTGCCGGAGCGGGTTGAGGAACTGGTTGTCCGCTGTTGTTTCCGACTCTGGCGCGGATACGCCACTGCCCTGGACCAGCTGTTCGAACAGGCGCTCTCCGGCGACGTGATAATGGGTGCTATTGAGGCCGACGCAAATTCGCAGCGCATTTTCTGTCGACGTGCGCTTGAAATTTCGCAGGCTCATGCTGCCAAGGCACGTAATCAGGTGCTCCAGTAGATTCACCGGCACGTGCGAGGCTTTATCGAAGTTGATCGCTTTGCCACCGGCTTCCTGCTTGAGCTCGATCAGGTGTTGAACCAGCGCAGTGGTATCAATAAAGCGGCACATTGGCCCTGGCGTTTTTCGATACAGCGCGGTGTACAACGGCGCCTGGTCGCTGTCGAGGTCGACCAGGAACAAATCGTTGCCAGTGCTCTCGCTGGAAAAAATTACGCGCTCGCTCCACTGCTGGAATCCGCGATAGAGTGCCGTCAGTTCACTCTGGCGCAGTTGGTTGGCCTTGCAGCAGCCGATCATGACCGCCTGCAGGTAGGTGGTTTTGATGGTGTTGGCGCCGGTGAGTGGCTTCGGCACGGGAAGATCGCCCAGCCGTTGGTTATCGCCGAGCGCATAGAGTTGATGCAGGGTTTGCCAGCCGCGAATTTCCATCGGTCGGTGCAACAGGAAATTCTGCAGCACCTTGCGGCCCATGAATACCAGTGCCCGCTGTAAGGCTTCACAGGTAAGGCGTGCCGGATTGGTCTTGCGGATCTCGTCGCGCTGCTGGATCGTTTCAATCGCAATAATCGTATAGCAGGTAGAAGCCAGGGACAGCAGTTGATCACTCAGGTCCGCCATGCGCCGCGGTTCCTCGGGCATGATCAGGGGTTGATTCATAAATCGCTTGGACAGGTTCAACACGGCAATCAGCACGTTGGGCAGCAGAACTTCCATGATGGCAAAGCGAGTTTCAGGTATCAGCTTTGTTTGGTTGAGCTCACCCAAAGCCTGGTGTATCAGTTGCACCAGCGCGTTGGTGTTGGTAACCGGCAGGCCCGCGACCCAGTCCGTCGCGGCTTCCGTGGTGGGCTTGAACAGGGGTTCACCGGTGAAATCCTGGCGTGGGAGCTGTAGTTTGATGGTGGTGTGGTCTTCCATATGAGCAAGCCCGTGTGCTTTTTGTATGCCGGGATTTGTGTGCCAGAAATCCTGTTCTGGAACCTGGGGGAGTTAGAATATCGCAACTGGTGCGCCCATCGCTAGCGGGAGGACTGCATCTGCCATTGGCATGCGACGTGCGGTATTATGGGCGCCGTTTTTACTATCACCCTATGAGAGCATCATGGCGAATTATTCCACGAACGAATTCCGCGCCGGCATGAAAGTCATGCTGGATGGCGACCCCTGCAGCATCCTTGAGAACGAGTTTGTAAAGCCCGGGAAAGGACAGGCATTCAACAGGGTCCGGTTGCGCAACCTGAAAACCGGGCGGCAGTGGGAGCGCACGTTCAAATCCGGCGAGACCCTCGAGGGAGCGGATGTGGTCGATCGCGCCATGGAGTACCTCTATAACGACGGCGAGTTCTGGTATTTCATGGAATCGGAAACCTTCGAGCAGTATCAGGCGGATGCCGCCGCCGTGGGCGATAGCAATCTGTGGATCAAGGAAAATGAAAAGTGTGACGTCACCCTGTACAACGGTACGCCGCTGTCCGTCACGCCACCCAACTTTGTAGAACTGGAGATCGTGGAAACCGATCCCGGCCTGAAGGGCGACACCGCCACCGGTGGCACCAAGCCGGCCAAATTGAGCACAGGCGCAGTGGTCAAGGTGCCGCTGTTTATCAGTACTGGCGAGATTATCCGCGTCGATACACGCACCGGCGAATACCAGAACCGCGCCAGCAAGTCCTGAGCCCGACCAGGAACTGTCGACGGCATTCCTGGCGTGCACTGGCGGCCAGCGGCGAACCTGGCGGCGCTGCGCCAGCGCGCCGAACTGCTGACAAACCTGCGGCGCTTCTTCCAAGCGCGCAACGTGCTGAAGTGGAAACTCCGCTGTTGTGCAGCAGCGGCATCACCGACCCTCCATCGAGCCGTTCACCGTGCCGTGTGGCGACGCCCCCCCGCGCTTCCTGCAGACATCCCCTGAATACGCAATGAAGCGCCTGCTCGCCGCGTACGGCGTGCCGATGTTCCAGATCGCCCGTGCATTCCGCGCGGGCGAGGCCGGTGCCCGCCACAATCCAGAATTCAGTTTGCTCGAGTGGTATCGCCCCGGTTTTGACCACCACCAGTTGATGGATGAAGTCGCGGAGCTGGTGTGCGAGTGCCTGGGCGCGCGACCCGTGGAAAAATTCAGTTATCGCCAGCTCTTTCTGCAGCGCCTCGCGCTGGACCCGTTTATCGCGTCCGCAGCCGAGCTCGAAGCTGTTGCGCGCCAGCATCTCGATGCGGGCAACCTGTCCGGCGATCGCGACCTGTGGCTCGACCTGTTGATGAGTCACGTGCTGGAACCCGGGCTCGGCCAAGGTGTGCTCACCTTTATCTATGATTACCCGGCTTCACAAGCCGCACTTGCGCGTGTAGTTGCAGCAGGCGATGTCAATGTGGGACAGCGTTTTGAGCTGTATGTGGATGGCGTGGAGCTTGCGAACGGCTATTGCGAACTCACTGATGCGGCCGAGCAACGGCAGCGATTTACGCGCGACAATGCGTTGCGCCGGGAGCGCGGCCAGAGTGAGCGACCGGTGGATGAATATCTGCTGGCGGCGCTGGAGCATGGACTGCCAGACTGTAGCGGTGTCGCGCTGGGCATTGATCGTTTGCTGATGCTTGTCACTGGTGCGGCTGACATAAAGGATGTGCTGGCGTTTGATTGGCGGCGTTGCTGATCTTCGTCAGCGAGTATCGGGTGGCCCGCATAGGGGAAGCGGGCGAATCGCGCACCGAGCATCCGACCCCGCTGGCTACCCAGCTTCACTTAGAGAAGAGCGAACTTACCGCTTTTAAGCAGAAGCATGTGCAATTGAACCGAACAAAAAAAGCCGGCACATGGCCGGCTCGTGATCACTGCGCTGAAGCGCTCAGGCAAATTCCCTGACCAGCCCAGCAATCGATTCCTTCGCGTCACCGAACAACATGCGCGTGTTGTCCTTGTAAAACAGCGGATTCTCGATCCCGGCGAAGCCCGAGGCCATCGAGCGCTTGAGCACGAACACCGTGCGCGCCTGGTCGACGTTGATCACCGGCATGCCGTATATAGGTGATCCTTCGTTCTCACGTGCGGCCGGGTTCACCACATCGTTCGCGCCGATCACGATAGCCACATCCACTTGTTCCATGCGCGGGTTGATCTCGTCCATCTCCAGCAACTGGTCGTAGGGCACGTCGGCTTCCGCGAGCAGCACGTTCATGTGCCCGGGCATGCGGCCGGCCACCGGGTGAATGCCGAAGCTGACTTCCGCGCCGTTTTTCTCCAGCAGCACGGCGAGTTCCTTGACCACGTGCTGGGCCTGGGCGACCGCCATGCCGTAACCGGGGATGATGGCCACGGTGGTGGCCGCTTCCAGCACGTAGAAAGCATCTTCCACGGAGATCGGCTTGATCTCGCCTTCGACCTTGGTGGTTTCCACCTTGCCGCTGCCGAAGCCGGAGAACAGCACATTGGCCAGGGAGCGGTTCATCGCCTTGCACATGATCTGGGTCAGGATGATGCCGGAGGCACCCACCAGCGCGCCGGCCACGATCAGGATATTGTTGTTGACCGCGAAACCCGCCGCGCAGGCCGCCAGGCCCGAGTAGGAGTTCAGCAGTGAGATCACCACCGGCATATCCGCACCGCCGATGGGAATCACAGCCATCACGCCGAATACCAGCGACAGCGCGATCACCAGGTAGAGCCAGGGTGGTTCGCAGGCTCGATACAGAACATCACCGAACCGGCAAGTATGCCCAGAACGATAAAGCTGTTGACCACCTGTTGGCCGCTGAACAGCACGGCGCCACTGCCAATTCGTTCCGACAATTTACCGTAAGCAATCATTGACCCCGTGAAGGTGACGCCGCCGATCAGGATGGAGAGGATGATGGTGACCAGTGTCAGGGTACTGGAGTCGGTGCCCAGCGCCGCCCAGCCCACCAGCAGGCTGGCCATGCCGCCGAAGCCGTTGAACAGCGCAACCATCTCCGGCATGGCGGTCATTTGCACCATGCGCGCCGCAGCGCCGCCGATGACACCGCCGAGCACGATGCCCAATACGATCCACTGGTACTCGACGATGCCCTGGTCGAGCAGGCCACCCACCACGGCGAGCAGCATGCCGATGGCGGAAATCAGGTTGCCGCGACGTGCGGTTGCTGGCGAGCCAAGCCCTTTCAGGCCATAGATAAACAGGATCGCTGCAACGATGTAGGAGTATTGATGAGATTATCCATGGATCAATTCCCTTCTTTCTTGAACATGGCGAGCATACGGTCGGTGACCAGATAGCCGCCCACCACGTTGATGGTGGCCAGGGCCACCGCGCCAACGGCCAGCCAGTTGTGCAGGTCACCCTTGCCCGTGCCCGCCAGGCTGAGGGCGCCCACCAGGCAAATACCGGAGATCGCGTTGGCGCCGGACATTGGAGTACATCTGGCTCGCATCGCGAGCGACTTCGCCGGCGAGGTTGCCCTTGCCAATTACGGTAACGCCGCTGATTACCACCACTTCGTTTGGCACGGAGCCTTCCACGTTGCCGCCGGTTTCCGCCGCCATATCAACGATCACCGAGCCGGGAGCCATGCCTTCAATCATGTCGCGCGTGATCAGTACGGGCGGCTTGCGGCCAAACACCTGCGCGGTAGTGATAACCACGTCGGATTTGGCGATGACGTCTTTCTGCGCCTGGCGCTGCTTCTCCACCTGTTCGGGCGTCAGTTCCTTGGCGTAGCCGCCGGCGGTCTCGCCGGTCTCGCCCAGGTCGATTTCCAGGAATTTGGCGCCGACGGAGCGCACCTGCTCGGCGACCACGGGGCGTGTGTCAAACGCGGTGACCTTGCCGCCCAGGCGTTTGGCGGTGGCGATGGCCTGCAGGCCGGCGACACCGGCGCCGATCACGAAGACGTTGGCCGGTTTCAGGGTGCCGGCAGGGGTCATCATCATCGGGAAGATACGCGGCAGGTAGGTGGCGGCCTGTATCACCATCACGTAACCCGCGAGGTTGGCCTGCGAGCTGAGCGCATCCATTTTCTGGCTGCGCGTGGTGCGCGGGATCATTTCCATGCTGATAGCGGTGACGCCGGCATCCTTGAAGGCGTTTACCAGCGCGTGCTCGTTGAACGGGTCAAGGTAGCTGATATGGATCGCGCCGCGCTTCATCTGGCTGATTTCTTCCAGCTGCGGCTTGCGCAGGCGCAGCAGGAGATCGGCGCTGCGGAACAGTTCGCCGCGATCATGGGAAATCGTGGCTCCAACCTCTGCGTACTCGGCATCCGTGAATCCGGAGCCAGCCCCCATGCCCGCCTCGACGACCAGATCGGCGCCCATCGCGCATAATTTTTTCGCGTGGGCGGGCGTAATCGGTATCCGGTTTTCCCCCGGATGGGTTTCTTTAGGAATGGCGATGCGCATGCGGTGTTTACCCCCGTACCATTGATTATTCGAGCTCTCGGTGAATGCCACCGTGTTGGTTATCGCAGCGCCTCGAAGGGCTTAGCTGCTGCCAGCGCGACGCGGTTCGCGTTCCGGCACCCCAAAACAGCCGCCGACTCTAGCACAGCGGCTACCCTCGCGGGAACAATCGCTGCGATAGCGCGGTTCTATAGCGTGACGGAGCCCAAAAAAATCGATTTCAGCTGGCAATTATGGGAGTTCACCGCTCTGGGCGGGTATTGGGAGCCTGGCTATCTGTCTAAGCAGGGTAGTTCCGATACTCCCACCAGGGTGGCAGCAGGTCGCGATACTGGCGCTGGCGGTAGCGCGGGTCGATCAGCAGCGCATGTCCGGTATCTTCCAGGCGACGCACCACCCGGCCCAGCGCCTGGTCGACCTTCTGCATGCCGGGGTACAGAAACGCATACTCGAAACCGGCGGCATAGCGGTGCTGGTACCAGTCCTGCAGCTGCCGTGTATCGCGGTTGACCTGCGGCATGCCGACGCCCACCACCACCACGCTGGACAACAGCTTCCCCGGCAGGTCGATGCCCTCGCCGAACACGCCGCCCAGAATGCAGAACGCGGCCACGTCCTCGCGCTCCGCCAGCAGTTGCAGCAGTTGCTCGCGCTCGCGATCATCCTGTTGGCGCGCCTGCACCCAGACGCTGCGCGACGGCTGCAGCGGTTCTGCAGCCTGCAGCAGCGCCACGGCATCCTGTAAATAGTGGTAAGACGGGAAGTACACGATGCAGTTGCCGGGTGTCTCCTCCAGCCAGCGGCGCAGCACGTGCACCAGCGCGGGCAGGGACTGCTCGCGCTGCTGGTAGCGCGTATCGATGCCGGTGGCCAGCGCGACCTGCAGTTGCGCGGGGGCGAAGGGCGAGCTGGCGCGCGAACACACGGTCTGCGCGTCCAGGCCCAATGCAGCGCGCGACCACGGCAGCGGCGACAGCGTCGCGGAAAACGCGATCACCGCATGTGCGCGCGCATGCCGCGCCGACAACAGGCGCGCAGGATCGAGGCAATTCAGCGTGACCGACAGGCTCTGCCGCACCTCGCCCAGGCTCAGCTCGAAGCGATAGTCCTCGCCCCACAGCTCGGCCACGCGCTGGAACTGCAGTACCTCGAAGTAAAAATCCATGAGTTCCCTCTGCCGCTGCAGGTACGTCGGGTCCTCGGCGAGGCGCTCGCCGACCGCCCCGGTAAACCCCTGCAGCGCCTGCAGCAGGTCCGGTGGAGGGCTTTCGCAGGCATGGAACTGCGGTTCCTGCCAGGGCATCTTCTGCAGTGCGAGGAACTGCCGGTTGACCCGCGCCAGGGATTTTTCCACGTCACCGGTAGCTTGCGCTTTGGCCTGCAGAACGGCCGCCTTGTCCAGCGCGGCGCTGTACATGCCGCGCGCCCTGCCGGGCAGGTTGTGGGCTTCATCCAGCAACACCGTCCAGCGTTCGCCGTCCGCATCCGCTGGGTTGCCGAGTGTTGCGGTGAGGCTATAGACGTAGTGCAGGTCGGCAATGGCGACATCCACCCACGGCAGCAGGTCGAGCCCCAGTTCATAGGGACAGACTTCAAAGCACCGTGCGATCGACTCGACATCCTCACGGGTCAACACGCGCTGCGCGATTGCGGCGTACATCGCCGCGGGCAGTTTGTCGTAGTAGTTGCGCGCGAAGGGGCAGTCGTCGCCGTGGCAGGCGCGGCCTGGCGAGAAGCAAATCTTTCCTTGGCGGTGAGGCTGAGCGCGGTACCGCGATAGCCGGCGGCGGCAAAATCCGCCAATGCGGCCTGCGCGGCGCGCCGGCCCACGGTTTTGGCGGTGAGGAAAAGCACCTTGTCGTGCCTGCCGGTGGCGAGGGCCTTGAGCGCGGGAAACAGCACCGCCGCCGTCTTGCCGATACCGGTGGGTGCCTCCAGCAGCAACTGCCCGCCCTGGTGCACGCACTTGTAGGCCAGCTCGGCGATCTCGCGCTGCCCGCTGCGAAAGCCGCCGTAGGGGAACGCGAGCGCGACGATGCTCGCGTCCCGTTCACGCCGCGCCTGCATCAGCGTGTGCAACCAGTGCGCGAAGCGCGCCAGTGTATCGGCCAGGAAGCCAGCCAGCTCCACGCGCGTGTAGTGTTCGCTGCGGCTGAACTCCTCGCCACTGTCGATGTTGAACCAGGTGACGCGCACCGTCAGTGCGTCCGTTTCTCCCTGTGCGGCAATGATCGCGGCATACAGGCGCCCCTGTGCGAAATGCAGTTGCGCGACCGCCTCCGGTAGTGCATCCGGCGCGCCGCGACAGGTCTTGATCTCCTCCACCAGGCCCTGCTCCGCGTCGTAGCCGTCGGCGCGCCCGCGCAGAATCAGTTGCAGCCCCGGCTCGCTGTGCTGGTAGGCCACCGCGTATTCGCTGCGATAGCTCGCCGGGCGGCGTGCGTACACGCGCTGGTGCCCGGCCACGCCCTGCGCGCCGGTGGGGGCGGCCTTGAAGCGTTGGTCGATATCGCCGCTGCGATGGCAGAAGCGGGCCAGGTCCGCGACCGCAATGTTGGCTACAGCGATGTCGGCCACCTCGATGTCGGCCACCGCTACGTCAGCAACTGCGATAGTGGGTTCAGTCATCGCGCCACTCCACCCAGGCGACCTGCGCGGGAATTCCCTGCGCCTGAAAGTAACGCAGCCAGCGCTTTTGGCTGTCCTGCAGCGCGTCGCCTGGGCCCTTCACTTCGATCATGCAGTACTCGCCTGCTTCTGCCCCGAGCGCGATCAGGTCGGGAAAGCCCCTGCGATTTTCCGCCGGGTCGAACAGCATCCGCTCCCAGATCGACAGCAGGTGATCAGCGGGAATGACACGGGTACAGGCTTCAACCAGTTCGAGCGAAATATACCGCCAGTGCGTCCAGCGGCATTCGTAGTGCTGGTAGCGCTGGTACGCTTGCGCCAGCTCGGCGGGCAGGTGCTGCCCGCGCAACCGCGCCAGCCGCTGGGCAATTGCCTCGGAACGCTTCTCGCGAAAGGCACTGTCGTACATGTCGGCGGGTGCGCTCTGGAACGGGTTGTGGAACACGCCCGGCACCGGCGCAAAAATCTGCTCCCAGAACGCCAGCCCGAACAGCGTGTTCATCAGCGTGTTTTCGACGTAGTGCACCGTGCGCCACTGCGGCTGCAGGTGCGTCGCCACCAGCTCCTCCACCGCGCCGCTGCCCCTGGGCAATGCCAGCGTCACCTGGGTAAAGGCATCGCGCCGCTGCGACAGGCGCGTGCCATCCAGTTTGCGCTTCACTCGCGGCAATATCCGCTGCGCGGTTTCGCGTTCCGCCTCGCACCAGGGGCTTGCCAGTATTTCCTCGCACAGGCTGAGCGCGCCGGCCCAGTCGCCGCTGCCTTCGAGAATTCGCGCGCGGCGTTCGCGGGCAGGATGGCGGTTGCTGCGGCAGTACAACGCAAGCGCCAGTTCCCGCTCGTCGAGGCGCTCGAGGTCCCTGGCCAGGTTATTGCACAAGCGGTGCCAGTGCCTCTCGCTGGACGGGAAGTGGATATCCATCGGCAACAACTGTGCCGCCAGCGCGGGCAGTTGTTCCTGCTCGCCGGCATCGAGCAACGTGTAATGAGCATCGCCCAGTGCCGCGCACGCGAGGTACTCATCCAGCGCAGCGCGGCAGGAAAACAGACGCTGCGCACGATTCAACGCATACGGGTAGTAACGGGTCAGGCCGAGGTCCTGCAGCACGAAATCGGTCAGGCTCTGGCGCCGGTTGCCGAAAAACAGCAGCTGCAACAATTGCGTGAACTCCACGCCCAGCGGCGCGACGATGCGCCCGCTGTCGAGCGCGGCGATGGCCAGAAGGGTCGCGTCCGCATCGAGCGCCAGCTGGTCAATCGCCAACAGCAGTGCCGGTTTGTCCGCGAGCTTTGTGTGCCCCAGCGAGGCGAACATTTGTTGTAGTTCGCCGCGCGTAAACAGCTTGCCCAGTTCCTGCGCGTCCAGTGCGGTAGCTGTCACTGCCATTCCATTCGCCAGCAACTCATCGACCAGCGGCGTCACAGACCCCAACTCCGCATATGCCAGTTTGCTTTCACGAAACCAGGGGCCGGTGCGCGAAATCAGGCGTACGTAGAGGCACTGCGCATTGAACGTCAGGGCGCGGAAGACCTGCAACAGCGCGCGTTCATCGTCGCCCAGGATATCCCCGTACTGCGCTTCCACGGTGTCGCACAGGCGCTGGTAGTTGTCGCGGTAGTAGAACGGGGATAGTGGCGTCGCATTGGATTCTGTCATGGCAGGAGCGATGCTACGTGAGGTCTGCATAGAGCGTCGGGCCACCCAATGGGCGAGTGGCGCCAGCCTGCTCTGCGCCGGACATCGATCGCAAATCGGAACGAGAGCACAAGTGAATACCCACAAGCCCATCTCGGAATGACGATTAAGCTGGCGCTGATCCCCATCATCTTCCTGGTCACGCTGCTCGCCTGCTCGGTATACCTGTTTGGTTCGGATTCCTCCTACGGCGCGAACCAGATCGCCCTGTTGCTGGCGGCCTGCGTCGCGGCAATGGTGGGGCATCGCGTCGGCTTGTCCTGGCGCGAAGTGCAGGCCGGGATGCTGGAAGGTATCGCGGTGGGTCTGGCGCCGATCCTGATACTGCTCGCTGTGGGCATGTTGATCGGCAGCTGGATATTGTGCGGCACCGTCCCGGCGATGATCTACTACGGGGTGCAGGTGCTCGACCCGGGCTACTTTTACGCCGCCAGCGCAGTGATTTGCGCGATTGTCGCGATCAGCATCGGCAGTTCCTGGACGGTGGCCGGCACGCTCGGCATCGGCCTGATGGGCATTGCGGCCAGTTTCGAGCTGTCGCCGGCGATTACCGCCGGGGCGATTGTGTCGGGTGCGTATTTCGGCGACAAGTTGTCCCCGCTGTCCGACACCACCAATCTCGCGGCCGCGGTCACGGGTGTCGACTTGTTCGACCATGTGCGGCACATGCTGTGGACCACCCTGCCAGGGTTCGGGCTCGCCTTGATTATTTTTGCGTTCCTCGGCAGTGCCGATGCGTCGACGCCCAGTGAAATCGCCGAGCTGCAACTGGCGCTCGCCAGCGAATTCAATATCGGCATGCACCTGTTCCTGCCGCTGTTGTTGATGCTGGCACTGGTCTTCAAACGCGTGACGGCCTTCCCCGCGATCGTGATCAGCGCGCTGGCCGGCGCGGCATTCGCACTCGTGTTTCAACCCGATACCGTGATCAAGCTGGCCGGCGAGAGTGAGCACTTGTCGCGAGGTTTCGCGCTGTTCAAGGGTGTGTGGATCAGTCTGGTCAGCGGCTACGCCTCCAGCAGTGATAACGCGTTCCTGCACGAGCTGCTCAGCAAGGGCGGCATGAGCAGCATGCTCAATACCGTGTGGTTGATCATCTGTGCGCTGGCGCTGGGCGGCGCGCTGGAGCGCACCGGGATATTGACCTACCTGCTGCAGCTTGCGTTGCGCGGCGTGCGCAGTGCAGGCTCGCTGATCACGGTGATCGTATTGACCTGCCTGGGCACCAATGTCCTCACGGCGGACCAGTACATTTCCATCGCACTGCCGGGGCGGATGTACAAGGATGAGTTCGAACGTTTCAGTTTGTCGCGACTGAACCTGTCGCGCACGCTGGAGGACTCTGGCACGCTGACCTCCGCGCTGATTCCCTGGAACACCTGTGGCGCCTATATGTCAGCCACCCTGGGCGTGGCCACGCTGAGTTACGCCCCATTTGCGTTTTTTAATCTGCTGTGCCCGCTTATTGCGGTCGTATACGGGTATATGCACTTCGGCCTGAAGCCGCTGGAGCCTGTGGCGGCAGACCTCGCCTGAGTGGGCTGGCGGTGCGGTCACTTTGCTGACACCTTGCGCGGGATCAATATCCTGTCGCGCCAGACAGATTATCGTTGGCGTTTTACAGCGACAGGAGAGCAGTGATGACGGCCAAGACGAAAGCCAGGGCTAAGGCTAAAACCAAACCTCGAGCCAAAGCCAAAATTAAAGCCAGGACCAAAGCCGGGACCAAAGCCCAGCCTGGCAAATTCCGCGAAACCCCCGCAGCCGCCAGCCCCAAACCTGTGGAACAACCGCTGATGAAAGCCCTGCGCGCGGAGCACCGCCATATGGCGACCGTGATGCAGCTGTTTGCGGACCAGCTCAAGGCGATTGAAGCGGGTGAACTGGTCGATACACACGTCGTGTACGAGATCATGCACTATATGGTGACGTGGCCCGATCGCTTCCACCACCCGCGCGAAGACCTGATCTATGCGCGGGTGGCAGAGCTCTCCGGGGCATTCGCGGATGACGTGGACACACTGCAGCGCGATCACGACAACACCGCCAAAAGTGGACGTGCGCTGCTGCGCGATATCGAGCGCTGGCGAATCGGCGAGCTTACCGGACTGGTGGTGGTCAACAACGGGCGGGCGTATATCGAGCACATCCACGAGCATATGAACGTGGAGGAGAAACTCGTTTTCCCGCGCATCGAGGAGGTGCTCACGCTACAGGACTGGCGCGAGCTGGCCGAGGACGATCAGCTCAAGGCGGTCTCCAGCGCGGTGTTCGGCCCGCTGGTGCAGCGCGAATTCCGCAACATGACGCGCAAGTTGCGCCGCAGCGTGCGCCGCGCGGTCGAACGCGGCACAATGCTAGAGTGGTTGGGTATCGAGTCATTCATGGAGTCCATTGAAGTTGTGTCCATCGCGGTTGAATCCGCGCGCGATACCACAGGTGATTCCCTGCGCGATGCGTGGCGCGACTCGTTGCAGTACTTCCGCGACGCTCCTCTGTCAGCGCCGCTGCGCTGCGTCGCCAACAATACCCGTATTACGTTTCGCCTGCTGGGAGAGGTGGCGGAAATTTCCCGGGAAACGCTGGACGACCTTTCGCGCGTCAACCAGGAACGGAAAGACCGGGTGCGCTGGCTGACTCGGAATACCGCGCGGCGCTGAGTTGCTCACTGCCGGTTTGCTCGCCGCTGGGCCGCTCGGCGCTGGCCTCCGTCTCGCGAAACTGCAGGCTCGCCAGTCGCGTATAGAGCGGGCAGTCGCGCAGGAGTTGTTCGTGCGTGCCGGTCGCTATCAGTTGGCCTTTATCCAGCACCGCGATGGTGTCCGCATGCAGGATGGTTGACAGGCGGTGCGCGATGATCACGGTGGTGCGATTGTGCATCAGTTCCTGCAGGGCCAATTGCACCTGGTGCTCGCTCTCGGTATCCAGTGCGCTGGTCGCTTCGTCGAGCAACAGGATCTTCGGATCGTTCAGGATGGCCCGGGCCAGCGCGATGCGCTGGCGCTGGCCGCCGGATAAGCGCACGCCCATCTCACCGAGATGGCTGGCGTAGCCTTCCGGCAATGCGGCGATGAAGTCGTGCGCGTGGGCGGCGCGGGCGGCGGCGATCACCTCGTCATCCGTGGCGTCGAGCTTGCCGTAGGCGATGTTGTAGCGCACGTCGCCGGTGAACAGCGCCGGTTGTTGCGGCACCAGCGCGATATGCTCGCGCATCTGCTTGAGATGCATTGCGCGAATATCCGTGCCGTCGAGCAGTATCCTGCCCTGCTGCGGGTCGTAGAAGCGCAACAACAATTCAAACACGGTGGACTTGCCCGCACCCGACGGCCCCACCAGCGCCAGGCTTTTGCCCGCGGCAATGTGCAGCGTGAAATTTTGCAGCGCTGGCTGCTTGGGCCGCGTCGGGTAGCAGAACGTGATGTCGTCCATGCGCAGTTCCGGTCGCGCGCTGGACGCGGTGGCAACCGTGGTTGCCGGTTCCTCGATCAAGCTGCGTGTGTTGATCAGTTCCACCAGGCGCTCGGAAGCACCGGCGGCGCGTTGCAGATCGCCCCACACCTCGGAATCGTGGCCACGCCGCTGCCCACCATGATGGCGTAAAACACGAACGCGCCGAGCTCGCCGCCGGTCATGCGCCCGCTGAGCACATCCTGCCCGCCTTCCCACAGCATGCCGGACATGCCGACGAACAACAGCATGATCGCGCCGCAGATCAGCAGCGAGCGCTGCCAGATGCGGCGGCGGGCAATCTCGAAAGCGCGCTCCACCTCGCGGTCAAACGCCTCGGATTCAAACTGCTCGCGCGTATAACTTTGCACCACGCGAATGTGCTGTATCACCTCACCGGCATAGCTGCCGACGCTGGCGATGCTGTCCTGGCTCTGGTTGGACAGCTTGCGTACGCGCCGGCCGAACACCAGGATTGGCAGCAACACCAGCGGCACGCCCACGGCGATGATCAGGCTCAGCTTAAGGTTGGTGATGAACATCAGCACCAGCGCACCGATGGTGGTCAGGCTGCTGCGCAACGCCATGCTGAAGGAGGAGCCGATGATCGTTTGCAGCAGCGTAGTGTCGGTGGTGAGGCGCGACATGATTTCGCCGCTGCGATTGAGTTCAAAAAATCCCGGATGCAGCCGCACGATATTGTCGAACACCTGCTTGCGGATGTCGGCGCTGATGCGCTCGCCCAGCCAGGAGACCAGGTAGAAGCGGATGAACGTGCCAAAGGCCATCGCGGCGGCGATGACGATCAGCAGTGCGATAGCGCCCCCGAGGTCGGCGCGCGTGCCGCCGCCAAAGCCTTCATCGATCAGGACCTGCAGGCCCTTGCCCATCGAGAGCGTCGCCGCGGCGGTAAACAGCAGCGCGATACTGGCGCCGGCCAGTCGCAACTTGTAGTTCTGCAGCAGGCGCAGTACGGGCAGTAGCGCAGGTAGGCCCTGTCTGGCGCGCGAGGACATCAGGCGCGCACGCCGGGGCGTGATCCGGTGTGTGCGTGCACGCCCCGCGCCGCGTGGCGCAACAGGCGTGAGTGGCTCAACAGATTTGACTACCGTGGGATTCATGGCCGGGTTCCGTGGCGTGGCAACTGCAGCGTGCTAGTGTAATGGCTTGAAACTGTTATTGGTATTCAGCAGGCAATGCTGCCGGAGATGAAACATGGGTGAGCGGTTCAAAGACAAGGTGGTGCTGGTGACCGGGGGGAGCCGCGGACTCGGACGCGCCATCGCGCTGGGTTTCGCCCGCGAGGGTGCGAAAGTAGTCGTGGCCAGCCGCAAACTGGCGAGCTGCGAAGAGGTGGTGGCGCTGATCGAGGCCGAGGGCGGTACGGCCCTGGCCCAATCGGCCCACATGGGCGATACCGCTGCGCTGGACGCGCTGATCGACGCCAGCTATGCCCGCTTTGGGCGCGTGGATGTGCTGGTGAACAATGCTGGCACCAATGTCGCGTTTGGCCCGCTCGCGGATATCACCACCAATGCGTTCGACAAGATGGTGGATGTCAATCTCAAGGGCCCGTGGTACCTGGCCTCGCGGCTTGCACCGCGCATGGGCGCGCACGGCGGCGGCTGTGTGATCAATGTTATCTCCGTCGCGGCGCTCTCCACGCCAGCCTACTCGGGCATCTATGCCGCGACCAAGGCGGCGCTGCAGGCGCTCACCGAAGTGATGGCACAGGAGTGGGCGGCATGGAATATCCGCGTTAACGCGCTCGCGCCGGGAAGCTACCACTCGGACCTGACGGACAGCGCGATCGCCACCATCCCCGGTTACGGCGAGGGCATGATCGCGGCGGCGCTGATTCCGCGCATTGCGGAAACCGAGGAAATCCTCAATCCGGTTTTTTACCTGGCATCCGAGTCCTACACCACCGGCATTACGCTGGTGGCGGATGGCGGCCTGATGGCGAAGCGT
>JADJAL010000031.1 GCA_016704305.1 Haliea sp.
CCTTGTCGGCGCTGGTCACCATCTTGGCATAGACCTTCAGCGCGGCCGTGACCTTGCGCGGACGCACTTCGGTCGGCTTCCAGGCTTTGTCGCCGCGCGCCTCCATCGCCGCCCGCCGCCGCGCCAGTTCTTCGTCGGAGAGCGCGACGTTGATGCTGCGGTTGGGAATATCGATCTCAATGATGTCACCGTTCTCCACCAGGCCGATGGCACCGCCCGATGCCGCTTCAGGCGACGCGTGGCCTATCGACAGGCCCGAGGTGCCGCCGGAGAAGCGCCCGTCGGTGAGCAGCGCGCAGACTTTGCCGAGGCCCTTGGACTTGATGTAACTGGTGGGGTACAGCATTTCCTGCATGCCCGGCCCGCCGCGCGGGCCCTCGTAGCGCACGACGACCACATCGCCCGCTTTCACGCGGTCGTTCAGGATGTCGTCAACCGCGGTGTCCTGGCTTTCACAGACGTGGGCGGGGCCGGAAAACTTGAGTATCGAATCGTCCACGCCGGCCGTTTTGACCACGCAGCCATCCAGCGCGATGTTGCCGGTGAGGATAGCGAGCCCGCCCTTCCAAGGAAAACGCGTGTTCCAGCGAGCGAATACAGCCGCCCTCGCGGTCGTTGTCGAGACTGGGCCAGCGCGTGCTCTGGCTGAAGGCGGTTTGCGTCGGTATGCCGGCGGGCCCAGCGCTGAAGAATTTGTGCACGGCCGCGTCATCGGTGCGCATGATGTCCCACGCGTTAAGCGCGTCGCCCAGGGTTTTGCTGTGCACGGTGGCGCAATCGCTGTGCAGCAGGCCCGCGCGATCCAGCTCGCCGAGAATGCCCATGATGCCGCCCGCGCGGTGCACGTCTTCCATATGGTACTTGGGCGTACTGGGCGCCACCTTGCACAACTGCGGCACCTTGCGCGACAGCCGGTCGATATCCGCCAGCGTGAAATCCAGCTCGGCTTCCTGCGCCGCGGCCAGCAGGTGCAGGATGGTGTTGGTGGAGCCGCCCATGGCGATATCGAGGCTCATCGCGTTCTCGAAGGCTTTGAAATTGCCGATGTTGCGCGGCAACACCGAGGCGTCATCCTGCTCGTAGTAGCGCTTGCACAGCTCGACGATGACGCGCCCGGCGCGCAGGAACAACTGCTCGCGGTCGGAGTGCGTGGCCAGCGTCGAGCCGTTGCCCGGCAGCGACAGGCCCAGCGCTTCGGTCAGGCAGTTCATCGAGTTGGCGGTGAACATGCCGGAGCAGGAGCCGCAGGTGGGGCAGGCGGAGCGCTCGTACTCCGCGACTTTTTCGTCGGAGGCGCTGTCGTCGCCGGCGATCACCATCGCGTCGATCAGGTCCAGCTTGTGTTCCGACAATTTGGTCTTGCCCGCTTCCATCGGCCCGCCGGACACGAACACCACCGGTATATTGAGGCGCATCGCGGCGTTCAGCATGCCGGGGGTGATCTTGTCGCAATTGGAAATACACACCATGGCGTCGGCGCAATGCGCGTTGACCATGTACTCCACCGAGTCCGAGATAATGTCGCGCGAGGGCAGGCTGTAGAGCATGCCGTCATGGCCCATCGCGATGCCGTCATCCACTGCGATGGTATTGAATTCCTTCGCCACGCCGCCCGCCGCTTCGATTTCGCGCGCCACCAGCTGGCCGAGGTCTTTCAGGTGTACATGGCCGGGCACGAACTGGGTGAAGGAGTTGACCACCGCAATGATGGGCTTGCCGAAATCGCCGTCTTTCATGCCGGTGGCGCGCCACAGGGCGCGGGCGCCAGCCATGTTGCGGCCGGCGGTGGAGGTCTTGGAGCGATAGTCGGGCATACATGTGTACCGTTTGCGGGACCGGCGAGTACTTAATATCCGCAGGTCAAAAGCGGGCACGCAGGATAGCAAAAATCCGCCAAAGTTTAACTAGCGCCCGTGGGGAAATGCCCTGCCCGCCTTTTCGTCCTATACTTCAGTATCTGCATTGCTTTGAGGCTCGAAGTGATGTTTGGCAAGCGCATTTTGTTATACCTCGGTGGTTTCCTTATCGTGTTGTCGGCCAATACTGTCGCGGCATTTCGCAATTGTAATACGCAGGACAGCGATGCGTGGTCGGCGTCCACCCGCTACACGGTGGGCGAAATAAGTTTCGACGCGGCCAGCGGACTCGCCTCGGGAACCGAAACCAATTACAACTATTCCAATGCCCATGCCGACGGAATCGGGGAATGCCACGTCACCTACGAATTGAGCGGCACCTATGTACCGGTTGTCGAGGTGTTCGTCCTCAATGCGCGCCGCTCAATCACAGTGCTACCTGCTCCGACGCGCTACTGCGCGTGGAGTACCCGTCCTACAGATTCCACAACCTGCAGGTGGAACATGCCCCGGACGGGACAGCGGTGGTGAACAACGCCGGGAACGGCGATTTCCCCGCGTTTGGTTTCTGGCGGACGGGTGCGGTCGTCTATAAAACCGAGGAGCACTGCTCGATTCACTAGCGGGTCGCCCTGGACTGGGCTTCTGTAAATCAGGACGCAGCACATGCAGGCAGAGACGATTATTCCCGCCCGGTTCAACGGGCCACCCGGGTCGGGCAACGGCGGCTACAGTTGTGGTTTGCTGGCAGCGCGCATCGACGGCCCTGCCCGTGTCAGGCTGCACGCGCCTCCACCGCTTGAGACCGGACTCAGCGTCAGCGCAGCGGCTGGCGGGGGAATCCAGTTCTACGACGGCGCAACCCTGGTCGCCAGTGCCGAGCCCGCTGAACTAGAGCTTGCGATTCCACCCCCGCCCTCCCATGCGGCCGCACAGGCCGCGATGACAGGGTTTCCGTGCTACGAAGGACATCCGTTTCCCACCTGTTTTGTCTGCGGCCCCGCGCGCGCCCAGCGCGATGGGCTGGCGCTGTTTCCCGGTCCGCTAGCCTCCGGCAATGTGTGGGCATGTGCGTGGCAGCCCAGTGCGGATTTGCTGGACGCCAGGGGCATGTTACGCCCCGAGATACGGTGGTCCGCGCTGGACTGCCCCGGCTATTTCGCCGTTCTGGGCGAACGGCTGCGACCGGCGTTGCTCGGCGAACTGGTGGCGGAATTGCGCGCAGATGTCAGCGCTGCCGCGCCGCTGGTTGTGTACGCATGGCCGCTGGGCAGTGAGGGCAGGAAGCACTACGCCGGAACGGCCATCGCCACGGAGCAGGGTGACATCGTGGCCTGTGCGCGATCGATCTGGATCGAACTCAAGCGCTGAACGAGCGACCCGTGCTATGCAGGCGCCACGTTCACAGCGCCTTGAAAAACACCTTCGAATTGCGCTGCAAGTTGTAGAGCTGCTTTTTCTTGCCCGGCAGCTCATCGCGCGAGGCTTCCACGAAGCCCTGCTCGATGAACCAGTGGGCGGTTTGCGTGGTGAGCACGAACACCCGGGTAAGTCCCTGGCGGCGGGCTTCCTGCTCCAGCGTGTGCAGCAAACGCTGTCCGCGCTTGCCGCCGCGGTAGTCGGGATGCGACACAATGCACGCAACCTCGCCGCAGCTGTCGTCGGGAAACGGGTAGAGCGCGGCGCAGGCAATGATGCGCCCGTCCCTCTCCAGCAAACGGAACTGGCTGATTTCCGTTTCCAGCAATTCGCGCGAACGCTTCAGCAGCACACCTTGCTGTTCCAGCGGTTCGATCAGTTCGAGGATGCCGCCCACGTCGTCGATGTTGGCCTGGCGCAGCAGCTCGTACTCGTCCTTGGCCACCAGCGTGCCGCAGCCATCGTGCGTGAACAACTCCTGCAACAGCGCGCAGTCATCCGCGTGGCTGATGATATGGCAGCGCGCGACGCCGGCCAGGCAGGCGCGCTTGGCGGTTTGCAGCAGCGAGGACTGCTCGGCATCGGCAATGTGAAGGCTGCTGACATCGCCGACAGCGCACTGCCGGATCAATTCTCCCGCGCCGTTCTCGATACCGTCAGCGCTGCCAAACAACACGAGTTTGTCCGCGCCAATTGCGGCGGCGCAGTGCACGGCGATGTCTTCCAACGACACGTTGAAGATCTCGCCGGTGGGAGAATAGCCGAGTGGCGAGAGCAGCACAATGGAGCCATTCGCCAGCTGCTGGTCTATCCCGTCTGCATCGATGCGACGCACCCTGCCGGTATGCTGGAAGTCCACGCCATCGACCACGCCGATGGGTTTGGCGGTGACGAAGTTGCCCGAGCACACGCGCATGCGCGAGCCCTGCATCGGCGAGTTCGGCAATCCCATCGACAACAGGGCTTCGATCTGCGCGCGCATGGAGCCCGCGGCATCCTTGACGTGCTCCAGCGCGGCGTTGTCGGTGATGCGCATGCCGTCGTGGAAAACGCTCTCCAGCCCCGCGCTTTGCAGGCGCTGGTCGATCTGGCTGCGCGAGCCGTGGATCAGCACCAGGCGCACGCCGAGGCTGTTCAGCAGCGCGATGTCGTGCACGAGGTGGGGAAAGTTTTCGTGTTGCGCGATGGCGCCCCCCAGCATCAGCACAAAGGTCTTGCCCCGGTGTGCATTGATGTAGGGTGCGGTGTTTCGCAACCAGCGAATATGGGCCCGCGCCGACGTTGTCACATTGACTTCCAAGCTATTGATAAATAGAAAGTTATCAAGGGTACCCAAAGCGGTGGGGATTACCTAATGGCAATATTGCACAGTGTTGGCACCCCGGTGTGCGCTGCTGGCTGTCAATCGACAGCTTCCCGGGGACCGGTGTAGGAGATTTGTTACAGCATGCTGAAGAACGGCCCCGAGACTTCGTAGGTGATGCCGTCGAGCGCGCTTCCGGAGGTGCCGCGCTGCGAGCTGAAGTACAACCGCGTGCCGTCCGGGCTGAACGCGGGACCGGTGATTTCGGAATCATCGTGGCCGACAAGCTGCAACAGGGGAAGCACCACCCCCGCCGGCGACAGCACCACGAGTTGCATGTCACCGTTGTCTTCCGCGACCAGATACTCGCCCGCGAAGTTCACGGCGATATTGTCGACGCCGGACAGGATGGGATTGGCATTACTCGCCTCGTCGTAGGTAATGGCGAGGGTTTGCGTCGCCACGGTGTACGTCCACACCCGATTGTCGCCCTTGGTGGTGAACGCGATCCGGTCCCCGAACGCGACGATCCCCTCGCCCCCGTTGAATGGCGTGCTCCACGGCACCTGCCGACGGGTGGGCTGCGCAAGGCCGAGTGGATCGGGCAGGTCGTGCCAGACGACCGTGTTCACGCCCTGCTCCACGATCACCTGGGCGACGGCCAGCGTGCCGGCGGACAGGTCGGCGAAGCCCGCGCCGGTCAGGGTATCCGGGGTAAAGCGGTAAAATCGCCCGTCCGTCCTGTCCTCGGTCAGGTACAGCGTGTGCGTGCTCTCGTGGTAAGCAACGGCCTCGTGGTTGAAGCGGTAGAGCGCAGGCCGCTCGATTGCGGGCTGCACACCGTGTGGGTCGCACTCGAAGACGCGGCCGTTATCGCCGCTCTCCTCGCAGGACAACCACGTGCCCCAGGGCGTGGCGCCGCCCGCGCAATTGCCCGACGTGCCAGCCAGGATCGGGTAGGCATCGACGATGTTGCCGTTGGCATCGAAACGCACTGCGGAGGCGCCGCCAAGCGAGCTTACGAGTTCGCAGTTGGAGACGTAGATCCAGCCGTCACCGTCGGCGTAGCAGGCGCCGCCGTCCGGCGAGCCGTGCCAGGCAAACCCACTGCCCAGGACAACGGGATTCGCGGCGCGGGCGATGACACGGGAAGTGAAGCCAGCAGGCAGGCGCACGCCGTTCTCGTCGGGCTGTAGCAGCGGCCCGAGATTCGTCAGGTTGGAAACCTGCAGCCCGCAGCCCGCGCTAACCTCCGCTGCGCGGCTGGCGTCGCTGAATGCGACGAGCCAGGGCGTCGCCACCAGCGCCGAGAAGTACTGCATATTGCGTGCGATGAAACGGCGGCGGGAGAACGCGCCCGCAGCGGGTTCTGGCGAACGCCCTTCGCGCTGTTCCGCGCACAGGTTCGGGTTGGGCAGGCGGGTGCTGTCGGAGTCGGGTGACATGGCGGGCCTCGCGTTGGTTAAACGAAGTATAAAAAATAAAAGCGGGACGTTGCGAATAAGTTACCAGGCGGAATCGACATAGCAGGCTGGCCAACGGGGCGATGCCTGCAGGGCTCAATAACGCCATGGTTGCGAAGGCTGCCGCGCAACGCCACTGCCGCCACCTGAAAATCTACTCCCAACAACACGTTTACCCGGCCTATACTTGCCGGCTCCGTTTCGCCAGATCAGCTGATTTCAAAGGTAATTGCATGAGTACGGATTTCATCCTCAATGGGCGCCCCGCCAGCAGTGGCGCTGACCCGCAGATGCCGCTGTTGTGGGTGCTGCGCGAGCAGCTCGCGCTGACGGGCACCAAGTTCGGTTGCGGCAAGGGCCTGTGCGGCGCGTGCACCGTGCACATGGACGGCATTCCGATCCGCTCCTGCTCCATCCCGCTATCCATGATCGCCGGGCGCGAGGTGCGCACTATCGAGGGGCTAAGCAGGCGGCGGGGAACTGCATCCCGTGCAGCAGGCGTGGCTGGAGATGAACACGCCGCAGTGCGGCTACTGCCAGTCGGGGCAGATTATGTCGGCGGTGGCGCTGCTCGCCACCAATGCCGCGCCCGACGACGCGGCGATCGATGCCGCGATGGCGGGCAACATCTGCCGCTGCGGGACCTATCCGCGTGTCCGCCGCGCGATCCACCGCGCGGCCGAGCTGTTTCGCGAGCAGGACGCGCTGCCCGCAGCGGGCACTGCAGCTGTGGAGGCCACGCCATGAGCGGCATCGATCGGCGCGGCTTTTTACGCCTGGTGACGGTGGCCGGCGGCGGGCTGGCGCTCGGCATCGCGCTGCCTGGCTGCGGTTCAAAACCGGAGTCCTGGCCGAACGCGCAGGCCGGCACCTTCCAGCCCAATGCCTTCCTGCAGCTGCGGCCCGACGGACGCATCGTGCTGGCGGTGCACAAGGCCGAGATGGGGCAGGGCGTCACCACCGGTCTCGCCACGCTGGTGGCCGAGGAACTCGATGTCGATCCGTTGTCGCTGGAAATCACCTTCGCGCAGCCACATGCGGACTTCAAGGACCCGGAGTTCCGCATGATGATCACCGGCGGCAGTGCCTCGTTGAAAGCGAGCTGGTTGCCGCTGCGGGAAGCGGCGGCGACCATGCGCCAGATGCTGCTGCAGGCCGCCGCAGCGGGCTGGGGCGTGGCAGTTGCGGACTGCGTGGCCGAGGACGGCGCGGTGCGCCTGCGTGACGGGTCGAGGCGCGCCACATACGGGGAACTGGTGGAAGCTGCGGCACAGTTGCCGCTGCCCGCCACGCAGGCACCATTGAAATCGCCGGCCGACTGGCGCTGGATCGGCAAGCACGACGCGCGCGTGGATGCGCGCGAAAAGATCGATGGCACGGCGCTCTTCGCGCTCGACGTGCAGTTGCCCGGGATGCTGACCGCCGTGCTGCTGCGCTGCCCGCACTTCGGCGGGAGCCTGAAGCAGTTCGACGGTGCGAAAGCGGCGGCGAGCCCCGGTGTGCGGCTGGTGACAGCCTGCGCGGGCGGCGTGGCGGTGGTGGCCGATGGCTATTGGAACGCGCGCCAGGGGGCGGCTCTGGTCGAGGTCGAGTGGGACAAGGGCCCGCAGGCCGGGCTCGATTCCGCCGCGATCGCCGCGCGCCTGGAGGATACGCTGGACGCGCAGGACGGCAACGTGGTGCGCGAAAGCGGTGAGCGCTCAAAGGCAGCGGTCGCGCGCACCGTGGAGGCGGAGTACCGCGTGCCTTTCCTCGCGCACGCCACGATGGAACCGATGAACGCCGTGGCACAGGTGCAGGGCCAGCACGCCGAGGTCTGGGCTGGCAACCAGGCGCCCGATGTATTGCAGGGACTGGTGGCGCGCGCGTTAAAAATTCCGGCGTCCAACGTAACGATCAACACCACGTTGTTGGGCGGCGGCTTTGGCCGGCGCGCGATGGTGGACTTCGCGGTCGAGGCCGCGCTGGTCGCGCAGGCCGCCGGCGCGACGGCGCCCGGCGCGGCAACGGCCGCCGCACCAGTCAAGCTGGTGTGGTCGCGCGAGGACGACATGCACCACGACTGGTACCGGCCAGCCGCTTTGGCGCGCTCGAAGGTCGAGATTGACGCGGCGGGCAATATCCTCGCGTGGGAGCAGCGCGTCACGGCCGCGAGCATCATGGCGCAGATGGTGCCGGTGCTGGGCCTCTCGATGCTGCCGCAGTGGATGCCCGACGGCGTGATGGCGCCAGTCGCGGCGCTGGTCGGCAGCTACGACGACGCGATTGGCGAGGGCGTGGCGGAGCTGCCCTACGAGCTGCCGTACATTCGCGTCGAGGCGCAGCACGCGGACACCGGTGTGCCGGTCGGCGTGTGGCGCTCGGTCGGCCATTCGCAGAATGCCTTCTTCGCAGAGAGTTTCGTGGACGAGGTCGCGCACGCGCTGGGCGAGGATCCGCTGGCCTTTCGCATGCAGCGCCTGCCCGCGCAATCGCGCCATGCGAAGGTCCTGGCGCGCGTTGCCGAAGCGGCGGACTGGGGTCGGCCGGCCGAGGGCCGTTTCCAGGGCCTCGCGTTGCACGAGTCGTTCGGCTCGGTGGTGGGCGAGGTCGCGGAGGTGTCGCTCGCGGACGGCAAGGCGCGCATCGAGCGCATCGTGTGCGTGGTCGACTGCGGCATCGCGGTCAACCCGGACGTGGTGCGCATGCAGGCCGAGAGCGCTATCGTCTATGCGCTGTCCGCTGCGCTGCACGGGGAAATCACCATCGCCGAGGGCGCCGTGGTGCAGAACAACTTCGACGACTACCCGGTGCTGCGCATTGACGAATGCCCGCTGATCGAGGTGCACATCGTGGCCAGCGAGGCAGAGCCGAGCGGCATCGGCGAACCACCGACCCCGCCGCTGGCACCCGCGCTGGCCAATGCGCTATTCGCAGCCACCGGGCGGCGGCAGCGGGAGCTGCCGCTGGAGCTTGCAAGTTAGTTTGCACTGACTGTTGGCCGGAAGGCGCCCTGATGGTCCGCCAAACCCGGCCCTGTGATGTCGCGCCAGCAGGGTTTGCCCCGATTCAGAGACAGTAGTGGCGAATGCACTGTTGTAGCAGCGCGATGCAGGGCTGGATCTGGTCCAGCTCAAGGTACTCATCGGGTTGGTGGGCGCGGTCGATGGAGCCAGGCCCCATCACGATGGTTTCCATGCCCAGTTGTTGCAGGAATGGCGCCTCGGTGGCGAAGGCCACGGCTTCCGCGGTGTGCCCGGTCAGTTTTTCCGCCAGCAGCACCAGTTCGCTTTGTGCGCCCTGCTCGAACGGGCCGATATCGGCGATCAGTGGTCGCAGTTCTATCTCCAGCCCGCGCTGCGCAGCGAGGAGCTGCATGCGCTGCTGGATTTCCGCGCGCACCGTGGCGTTGTCGCCGCCAGGCGTGAGGCGCAGGTCAAAATGCAACTCGGCTTTGCCGCAGATACGATTGGGGCTGTCGCCCCCGTGAATGCAACCCAGGTTGAGCGTGGGTACGGCGACCTGGAAAAAATCGTTGCTGAAACGCGTGGCGAGTTCCTTGCGGTAGGCCATCAAGTCACCCATCACGGCATGCATGCCCTCCAGCGCGCTGTTGCCCAGCGCCGGGTTCGAGGAGTGGCCGGCGCGACCGGTGACGCGCACGGACTCCATCATGATGCCCTTGTGCATGCGCACCGGCACCAGCGACGTGGGTTCGCCGATGATCGCGGCCCGCGCCTTCGGGCGTCCGGCTGCGGCCAGTTGCCGCGCGCCGGACATGGAGCTTTCCTCGTCGGCGGTGGCCAGCAGGATCAGGGGTTGCTTGAGTTGCTCGGCGGTGAACGCGCTGGCGGCGGCGATGGCCAGCGGGAAGAAGCCTTTCATGTCCGTGCTGCCGAGGCCGTACAGTCGGTTGTCGCGCTCGGCCAGGCCCAGTGGGTCACTCTGCCAGCGGCCCTCGTCGAAGGGCACGGTGTCGGTGTGTCCGGCCAGCACCAGGCCGCCCGGCCCGCTGCCCAGCGTGGCGATAAGATTCGCCTTGTTGCCGTCGGCAGTGACGTTCTGTATCTCGATCTGGAAGCCCATGTCGCCCAGCCAGCTGGCGAGCAGGTCTATCACCGCGCGATTGCCCTGGTCCCACCCGGGATCGGTGGAGCTTACCGAGGGTGTCGCCACCAACTGCCTGAGCTGCGCGATAATCCGGCTGTGGGACTGGGGCATTGCGGCTCCGGTTAGTGCTGCTGCGCGAGGCGGGAGAGATCGGCCAGTCTAGTCAAGCGGCGCCCCGGCGCCAAGTACGGTATCCGGCCTAGATACCGAAAGTCCCCTTGAACATCAGGAAAAACACTATCGCCAGCGCCGCGCCCGCCGGCAGGGTGATGATCCACGAGACAAAGATGCTGCCGATGACCCCGAGGTTAAGCGCGCCTATGCCCCGCGCGAAGCCCACGCCCAGTATCGCACCGACCAGGGTGTGGGTAGTGGAGATCGGCAAGCCGGTGCCGGATGCGAAGACCACGGTGGCAGCGGCGGCCAGGGTCGCCGCGAACGCGCGACTTGGCGTCAGTTCGGTGATCTCGCTGCCTACGGTGAGAATCACTCGCCAGCCATAGGTAACCAGGCCCACCACGATACCCACTGCCCCCACCAATAATATCCACCACGGCACGGCGGCGGTCGCTGCCACCGCACCGCCTGATTTTACCGTGCTGACAATAGCGGAGACCGGTCCAACAGCATTGGCGACATCATTGGAGCCATGCGCGAAGGCCATCGCGCA
Organism: Haliea sp.; assembly: GCA_016704305.1. Classification (GTDB taxonomy): domain Bacteria; phylum Pseudomonadota; class Gammaproteobacteria; order Pseudomonadales; family Halieaceae; genus Marimicrobium. The sequence continues at coordinate 10,801 of JADJAL010000031.1, forward strand.
GGCGGTGAAAATCATCAACACGCCAAACACCCGCTCCACGGAGCGGTAACGGTGCATCTCATCCGGGACATCCTTGATCCTGCGCATGAGCACTACACCCAGGGCGGCCACCAGCAGCCCGGCGCCCACGGAGATGGGTACCGCGTTGGCAAACGTGCTGCCCAATCCCAGATCGATGTCCAGGCCGACATGTTTCAGGCCCTTGAGCAGTGTGACCATGGAGATCATGAAGCCCACCATCCACATGTACACAGGGATAACCCTTTTTGCGCGCTGGAACGGGTCGTGGGTATCGAGAATGAACACGTTGACGCTTTTGAACAAACTGTAGGCTATGGCGCCAGCCAGCAAGGGCGAGATCACCCAGCTGAGTGCAATCGAGCCCACCTGGCCCCAGTGCACCACACTCAGGAGAGATGCCCACGGCAACAAAGCCCACGATGGCGCCGACAATGGAATGCGTGGTCGATACCGGCCAGCCATTCATGCTGGCGATCAACAACCAGGTGCCCGATGCCAGTAACGCGGACAACATGCCGAAGACCATCAACTCCGGGTGTCCGCTCATGACGTCGGCGTCGATGATGCCGTCGCGGATCGTCGCAGTGACTTCGCCGCCGGCAAAATACGCCCCGAGGAACTCAAACACCATCGCGATAATGAGCGCCTGCCGGAGCGTCAGGGCCTTGGAGCCCACGGACGTACCCATCGCGTTCGCCACGTCATTGGCGCCGATCCCCCAGGCCATGAAGAATCCGAACACGCAGGCCATGATCAGGAAAATACTGCCGTGCTGGGCAATGATTTCCATGCTGACTCCTCGGATCTATTTAGCCATCAGGATTTGCAGTCGATCACCGACGCTTTCCGCGTCGTCCGCGACCGTGCCCAGCAGCGTAATGATCTGGTAGAGGAAGATAACGTCAACAGGCGGAGCTCTCTTTCCAATTTAAACAAGCCGGCCCGCAGGTGTACGGCCAGCTCATCTGACCGATGTTCCAGCTCATCCACCGCTTTTAGCATGTCCTCCACCCGGCGAATTTCTTCGCGGCCGGTAAAGCCGACCTCCAGCAATTCGTCCAACTCCTGAATCGCCTTCAGGGCCTGGTGGGAAGTGGCGGCGGACGTTTCCGCAAGCGTGATAGCGGGGTCTTGCAAAGAGGGCGGGAAGCGGATTCTGCGTCCGATGATCAGGCCGGCGATATCCTTGGCGGTGTTGGCGATGCGGTCCTGCACCCCTATCAGCGTCAATAAATCGGACCTGGGTACAGGCAGAAAGAGACTATTGGGCAGGTGCCGGCGTAAGGAGCGCTTTTGCTGGTCCGCGGCGGCCTCCGCTTTGGCGATATCCTGATGCAGGAGGGCAGCACTGTCCCAGTCATCCGCTGCGGATGCCCGCAGCAGGTCCGGGACCAATTGCGCGGCCTGATCCACCATGGCCATGTGCTCCTGGATAGGTCCGATCGGTGAGCGGCCAAACAAGTTGCCAAGAGGGCTTAAAATTGGCATAGATCCAATGTCCTGCAATCAGTATGCCGCTAGTGTAGGGGCTAAAATTGTCATTGTCACAAAAAACGGGTGCGGCTCAGGGGCGCGGCGAGAGTGAGTATCGGGTAGCTGTTTTTGCGCCCGATCCGCTCGCGATATGCCCTCGGTTCGGGTAGCACTGTGTTAGCATGTTTTGCTCCGAGAATAGCATTTATAAACCGGCCCCAAGTGACTATGACAAGCAAGTTTGGCGAGCAATTACTGGAGCACCGCCTGAGTCTCACTACCGTGGCTCAGGATCTGCACGCTGATGGCTACCTGACGCCGGAGGACCTTGTTCGCATCGGCTTGTCGACCAAGCTCAAAATACACCCGCTGGTATTCCTGGCGGAGCAGCAGTTGCAGGATGCCTCCACCCCGGGGACCGTGCTCACGATGGAGCGCCTCTTGACCTGGCTGGGCAAACGGGTCGGCCAGCGCGTGTATCGCATCGATCCGCTCAAGATCAACGTCGCGGCAGTCGCCGATGTCATGTCCCGAGCCTTCGCCGAACGCCACCGCATCCTGGCGGTAGAGGTGAACGAGCATGAGGTCGTCATCGCCACGGCCGAGCCGTATATTCGCAGCTGGGAGAGCAATCTCGAGCACGTTTTGCGCAAACCCATCCGGCGGGTGTTGACGGATCCGCGCGAGATCGCCCGACATACCGCCGAGTTTTACAGCATGGCCAGCTCAGTGCGCGGCGCGCGCGCCCCGGATCGAACGGGGGCACCCGCCGGGATAGGCAATCTGGAGCAGATGCTGGAACTGGGCTCGATGAACGAGCTGGATGCGAACGACCAGCACATCGTCAAAATCGTCGACTGGCTGCTGCAGTACGCGTTTGAGCAGCGCGCGAGTGACATCCATATCGAACCGCGGCGCGACGTGGGCAGCGTCCGCTTTCGCATCGATGGCGTGCTGCACACCGTCTACGAATTGCCCGCGCATGTGTGCGCAGCGGTCAGCAGCCGGATCAAGATCCTCGGTCGCATGGACGTGGCCGAGAAGCGCAGGCCGCAGGACGGCAGGCTCAAGACGCGCACGCCCAATGGCAACGAGGTCGAATTGCGCCTCGCCACGCTGCCCACCGCGTTCGGCGAAAAACTGGTGATGCGGATTTTTGACCCGGATGTGCTGCAGCGCAGCTTCGAACAACTGGGGCTGACGGATGCCGATCTGCAGCACTGGCACGACATGACAGCCAGCGGCCACGGTATCGTGTTGGTGACGGGCCCAACCGGCTCGGGAAAAACCACCACGCTGTATTCCACGCTGCGCCAGTTGGCGACGCCGGAAGTCAACGTCTGCACCATTGAAGACCCGATTGAAATGGTGGAGAGCGCGTTCAACCAGATGCAGGTGAACCACAGCATCAACCTGAACTTTTCCGCCGGCGTGCGCGCGCTGATGCGGCAGGACCCGGACATCATCATGGTGGGAGAGATACGCGACCTGGAAACCGCCAACATGGCGATCCAGGCGGCATTGACCGGGCATCTTGTGCTCTCCACGCTGCACACCAATGATTCACCCAGTTCCATCTCGCGCCTGATGGAGTTGGGTGCGCCGCCCTACTCAGCCGGGCCACGGTGCGCGGCATCATGTCGCAGCGCCTGGTGCGCATTTTGTGCCCGCACTGCAAGACCTATGGCGAGCTGGATATGGACGCCTGGCAGCAGCTCACGCAACCGTGGGAGATGGAGCCGCCTTCGCAGATAGCGCGCCCGGTAGGATGTGTGCATTGCCGTGACACCGGTTACGCCGGACGCCAGGGCATTTACGAAGTGCTGGTCAACAGCCGCGCCGTGCAGGCGCAAATCCGCTCGCAGCTGAACACCAGTAAAATTCGCGACATCGCGATGGGCGAGGGCATGCGCACGCTCAGGCTCAGCGGCGCGGCGCGGGTGGCGCGCGGCGAGACGACGATCGAGGAGGTCATGCGCGTGGCCCCCATGATCGACGCCTGATACTCACCCGCCGCGCTGACTGTCGTCATGCACCTGCACACCGCCGACTTGCCGGAAGCACTGGCCGCTGAGGCCGGGCGCGCCTGGGAATTTATCCTCGAACGCGCAGGCTCTGCGCTCGCGCAACAGTTGGCCGATGTGCTTGCGGATCGCCCGGAGGCAGGGCAGCTGCCGCGCGTTCTCGCCTGCAGCCCGTTTGTCGCCGACCTGCTGCGGCGCCGTCCGGAGTTGCTGCTGGATCTGGTGGCGAGCAACGAGCTACAACAGTCGCTGCCGGAAGACGCATTGCGCACCGCGTTGCAGCAGCAGTTAGCCGCCGAGGGCGCAGAGCTGCTGCCGGTGCTGCGGCATTTTCGCGCGCGGCATATGCTGCGGATTGTGTGGCGTGATTTCTGCCGCCTGGCCGACACCCTGGAAACAGTTCGCGACACGTCATTGCTGGCCGAAGCGGCAGTGGCCGAAGCACTGGCGCACTCTCAGGCGCAACTGCAAAGCCGCTTCGGCGTGCCCAGGGGCAGGCACAGCGGCGCCGCGCAGCAGTTGATCGTGCTGGCGATGGGCAAGCTCGGCGCGCGCGAGTTGAACGTCTCCTCCGATATCGACCTGATATTCACCTACCCGGAGGGCGGACAGACAGATTCGGCAGAGCAATCCCTCAGCAACGAGGAGTTTTTCACGCGGCTCGGGCGCGCGATCATCAGTGCGCTGGACCAGGTCACCGTGGACGGCTTTGTGTTTCGTGTGGATATGCGCCTGCGTCCCTATGGCGATAGCGGCGCATTGGTGCACAACTTTGCCGCGCTCGAGGACTACTACCAGGAGCAGGGCCGCGATTGGGAGCGCTACGCCCTGATCAAGGCGCGGCCTGTCACGGGCGATCCCGGGCGCGCGCAGGAACTGATGACGACACTGCGACCGTTCGTGTACCGCCGCTATATCGATTTCGGCGTTATCGAAAGCCTGCGCGGCATGAAGCAGATGATCAACACCGAAGTGCGTCGGCGCGGCCTGCAGGACAATGTGAAACTGGGCCACGGCGGGATCCGCGAGGTGGAGTTTATCGCGCAGTGCTTTCAGCTGATTCGCGGTGGACGCGACCTCGGCCTGCAACAGCGCGAGTTGCTGGCGGTGCTGGATGAATGCGTGGAGCTGGGTTGCCTGCCGGCAGCGGCTGTCGCGGAGTTGCGCGCGGCTTACCTGTTTTTGCGCGACAGCGAGCACGCTATCCAGGGCTACCAGGATAAACAGAGCCAGGACTTACCGCAGGCGGCACTGCCGCGCGCGGCGATGGCCGCAGTGATGGGATATGGCGAGTGGGACGGTTACCGCGCCGCGCTGGAGTCACACCGCAACGTGGTAGCAGGCCATTTCCGGGATTTGATCGCCGCCCCGGACGAGGCCGATCCGGTCAGCGCCGAGCAGGATGAGGCACTGTGGGGAGAAGGTTTGTGCGAGGACTCGCTCGCGGCGTTGGGGTTCCAGCATCCAGCGGAAACACTTGCCGCCCTGCAGGGCCTGCAACAGAGCCCGCGTGTCGTCACGCTGCAGGAGCAGGGCCTTGTGCGCCTGCAACAATTCATGCCGCAATTGCTGCGCGCGTGTGCCGATCTGTCCGACCCGGACCTGGCGGTGCAGCGGGTGCTGCCGCTGGTTGCCGCCGTCGTGCGCCGCAGCGCGTACCTGGTGCTGCTGTTGGAAAACCGCCCCGCGCTGGCGGAGCTGGTGACGCTGTGCGCGGCCAGCCCATGGATCTGCGATCAACTCACGCGCAACCCCGCACTGCTGGATGAGTTGCTGGACCGTGCCAGCCTGTACACCGCGCCCGACAAGGAATTGTTGCGCGAAGAGTTGCGCCAGCAGGTGATGCGGCTGGCGATTGACGACCTGGAAGCGCAGATGGACGCGCTGCGCTACTTCAAGGCCGCCCATGTGCTGCGGGTAGCGGCCAGCGAGCTGGCGGGGCGCCTGCCGCTGATGCAGGTCAGCGACAAGCTCACGTGGATCGCCGAAGTGTTGCTGGAGCAGGTGCTGGCTGTCGCGTGGGCCGACCTGACTCGCAAGTACGGACAACCTGCGCGCGCTGGCAGCGGCGTCGGCTTTGCAATTTTTGGCTATGGCAAGTTGGGCGGCATCGAGCTCGGCTACGGCTCGGACCTGGATCTGGTATTCATTTACGACGCGACCGCAGGCGGCGCCACCGACGGCGACAACAGCATCGACAATGCGGTGTTCTATACCCGCCTGGGGCAACGGATTATCCACATCATGGAAACGCGCATGGCGATGGGGCAGCTATACGACGTGGATATGCGCCTGCGGCCCTCCGGGCAATCCGGCATGCTGGTGAGTACCCTGTCGGCATTTCGCAGCTATCAGCGCGACTCCGCCTGGACCTGGGAGCACCAGGCGCTGGTGCGCGCGCGCTTCGTCGCCGGTGATCCAGCAGTGGCGTCCTCGGTGATGGCGTTGCGCGAGGAGATTTTGCGCCAGCCGCGCGACGAGGCTGCGCTGGCGCGCGAGGTGCATGCGATGCGCGAGAAAATGCGCGCGCATTTGCGCGCCGACGAGAAGGTGCAAGATGGGGAATTTCACCTAAAACAGGGAGTGGGAGGTATCGTCGATATCGAATTTATGGTGCAATACGCGGTCTTGGCGTGGTCCCACCGCGTGCCTGAATTGACGCGCTGGTCCGATAATGTACGCATTCTCGAGACCCTGGGCCGGGAGGGTTTGTTTGCACAGCGGGAGTGCGACGCGCTGAAACAAGCCTATCTCGCCTATCGCTCCGCTGCCCACCAACTATCCCTGCAGCAGCAACCGGGTATCGTGCCCGAGGGTGGCTTTGTCGCGGCGCGGGAGGCGGTTAGCACCAAGTGGCAGCAGTTGTTTGCGCCGGTTATCAATGACAAAACAGAAAAGTGAATGGGAGTGATGTGATGAGTTTCGCCGATCGCGATGGACTGATCTGGATGGATGGCGAGATGGTGCCGTGGCGCGATGCCAAGGTGCATGTGCTGACGCATTCGCTGCACTATGGCATGGGCGTCTTTGAAGGTGTGCGGGCATACAATACGCGCGACAACGGCACCTGCATATTCCGCCTGCAGGAACACACTGACCGACTGTTTCGCTCCGCCCACATCATGGGCATGAACATGCCTTTCGATAAGGAAACCCTGAACCAGGCGCAGAAGGATGTCGTGCGACTCAACGGACTGGAGGAGGGCTATCTGCGCCCGCTGGCTTTCCTGGGTTCTGAAGGCATGGGGCTGCGAGCGGACAACCTGCGCACGCATGTCGTCGTCGCCGCATGGGAGTGGCCCTCGTACATGGATCCTGAAGCCCGCGATCACGGCATCAAGGTACGCACGTCGTCCTACACCCGCCACCACGTGAACATTTCCATGTGCAAGGCCAAGGCCACCGGCAATTACATCAATTCGCTGCTGGCCTTGCGCGAGGCCATCGAGAGCGGCGCGGAGGAAGCGCTGCTGCTGGACAACGAGGGATACGTCGCCGAAGGCAGCGGTGAAAACGTCTTCATGGTGCGCGACAACACCATTTACACGCCAGAGTTGACGTCCTGTCTCGAGGGCATCACCCGGGATACCATTTTTGTGCTGGCGGCGGAGCTGGGCTACCAGATTCGCGAAAAGCGCATCACCCGCGATGAAGTGTATGTGGCCGACGAGGCATTTTTTACCGGTACTGCCGCCGAAGTCGTACCGATTCGCATGCTGGATGGCCGCATCATCGGCAGCGGCAGTCGCGGCCCGGTGACAGAAAAATTACAGACAATGTACTTTGATTCAGTGCGCGGTAATCGCCAGCAAAATCACCAGTGGCTGGACCCCGTGGCCTGACCGATGCCGTTCCGGTTTTGCATCCGGTGTGGACACGGTATAGTAAACGGGAAGTAACCACATCCCCAGACGCGGGGCACTGGAAGAAACACCTATGGCGGGTAAAGTACGAATCAAGCGCGGTGATGTCTGGGCTGAGCGCCTTAAGGAACATTTGACATCATCCCAGGTCGGCGTCGCCGAGTGGATGGAAGAACACACACAGATTATCAAGAGCAACCTCGGCACATTGTCTGGTATGTTGCAGCTCGATGACCAGTTGGCCTACCTCAAACTCTACTCGTTCAAACCCTTCAAATACAAAATGTCACTCGGCCTGCGCAAGCCGCAACCCTTGCGCGATTTTAATCTCGCGAGTGACCTTGCTGGCAAAGGCATCGCTGTGCCACGGCCGCTGGCCTGCCTGGCAGTCGCCGAGGGCATGTTGCTAGTGACCGAGGGCTTGTCAGGCGGCGGCACTTTGGACGAGGTGTGGCGCAGCCAGCCCGCGGCGCCCGGCGCCGACGCGATGATGCGCGCTGCCGGCGAAACCCTGGCGCAGCTTCATGCAGCGGGTTACACCTACGGTAATTGCCGTTGGGAACACCTGTTCTGGAATGGCCAACGCGTTTACCTGACAATGCTTGATAGCACCCGCAAAAGCCCACTTGGTGGAATTCACCAGGCGCGGGATCTCGCGCAATTTACGGCCAATGCGGAGCAGTTTGTGATTGGCTCGGTACTGTACGAGCAATTTCTTGAAACCTATTTGCAGGGCATCGCCGGCAATCGGCGAGAAGTGGTGGAGCGGATGATCCGACCGCTTTACCGCTTTCGCGGGCAGCACCTGTCCAGGTACGGACAGCGTCTGGTGTAGCTGGTTATCTCATCGCTGGTCGCATTACGGCGGCTTTGCTGGCAGTTTGCGCAAAGCGCGGTGGTAGGCTTCCGCCGCAAGAATTTTTCCTTCCATCGGCGATAGATCCCGCATCTGCCGCCGCCACGCTCGCAAGAAGCGCATACGATCCGTGCGACCGAGAACGGCCAGCGGCAGCGAGTTCATCTGTACCAGGTTGCGCAGCAGTAGCTTTCCCGGGGTCGGAATTCTTTGCGTGTTGCCCTCGTTGTTGATCAGCGTAAAACGGAACTGGTCCTTCACCAACGCGGCCAGCACATTGTCCGGGCGCAGTTCGCCATGAATAAAGCCGGTGGCGTGGACTCGCCCAATGAATGTGCCCAGCGCATGGAGCAGTTGTCGCCGCAGTCGCAGCTGTTCTGCATTCCTGCCAGCGAGCGTCTCGCAGAGCCAGCGTTGAATGCTGTCGCCAGGCGCCGCAACGGTATACAGATACTCTCCTCCGCCCGGAAGTTGCCCCCAGAGCACGTTGTGGGGTGCGTCTATGCCCGCCTGCAGCAGTGCTTCGGCGTTCAGGCGTGCGCGGGTAGCGCGGCTGCCCTTGACCTGCGCCCGCAGCGCGGCGGCGGGACTGCGCGGCAGGTACTCCTTGTAATAGAGCTGCAGCGTTGGATTGACGGCGACCCGCGTGGATGCGGAGCTGCTCACTCGCTGCCAGTCATCCGGCAGGTAGTCGCCTGACAACTGCACAGCCCATTCGCGTAACTGCTCGGCATGAGCGTCGGTGCTGATAGTGAAATTCCTCCGGTAGAACTTCTGGGCGCCAGCATTAGCGCATTCTATGCCGCAAGACCGCGCACTCTGCAAGTTCGCTGTGACAGGCGCACCGCAAGGGGATATGCGGTAGTCACCGGCGCAGCGTGGGGTTATCATGGCCGGCAAAATAAGGTCGGCCAACCAGGCCGTCGTATCGCACAGTAATGACACCGCTACGATGACCATCACAATGGCAATGACAATGGCCGTGCAACCAGACTTGGCAACGAAGGGGCGTGTTTGAAGCAGAACGTATTGATACTGGGAGCCGGCGGGCAGCTCGGTCGGGAATTGCAGCGCACCGTGCCGGCCGGGGTGGAGAGTATTGCCATGGCGCGCACGCAACTGGATATCAGCGACGCCAGTGCGGTGGAAGACTGTCTGGCAGCCCTGATGCCGCAGCAGGTCATCAACGCGGCGGCGTATACCGCAGTGGATAAAGCCGAGTCCGAACCCGCCGCCGCACATCGCGGCAATGCCGAAGGCCCGGGTGTGCTGGCTGCGGCGTGTGCCCGCCACGGCCTGCGATTTATTCATATCTCCACCGATTTCGTATTCGATGGCACGGCGTCCCAGCCCTATCGACCGGAGGCTCCTGCCGCGCCGCTGGGAGAGTACGGACGCAGCAAGCGCGCCGGTGAAGTGGCGGTGCAAAGCGCGCTGCCGGAAGCGCTTATCCTGCGCACCGGCTGGGTGTACTCAAGTTTTGGCGGCAATTTTGTCAAGACCATGTTGCGCCTGATGCGCGAGCGGGACGAGTTGGCCGTGGTGACCGATCAGGTCGGCACGCCAACCTGGGCACACGGCCTGGCAGAGGCGGTGTGGGCCGCGGCCGCGCGGCCGAAGCTGGGCGGCTTTTATCACTGGAGCGATGCCGGCGTGTGCAGCTGGTACGATTTCGCCGTCGCCATTTATGAAGAAGGACTCGCGCAGGGACTGCTGACCAAGCCGGTGACGATTCGGCCGATCCCCGCCGCCGAGTATCCCACGCCGGCGCAACGCCCGGCCTACAGTGTATTGGACAAGTCGAGCAGCTGGCGCGATTTTGCGCTCACGGGCGTCCATTGGCGCCAGCAATTGCGGGCGATGCTCGCGGATTTGAAGGAGCTGGCAGATGCCTAAATCCCTACTGGTCACCGGAGCAGCCGGTTTTATCGGCGCCAACTTTGTGCACTATTGGATGCAACAGCATCCCGACGACAAGGTGGTGGCGTACGACGCACTCACCTATGCCGGCAACCGCGCCAACCTTGCGGCATTGCAGGACAACCCGAACTTCAGTTTCGTGCACGCGGACATTTGCGATTACGAGCGGGTACTGCAGGCGCTGCGCGAGCACGGTATCGATACCGTGGTGCACTTTGCCGCGGAGAGCCATGTGGATCGCTCGATTACCGGCCCGGATGCGTTTATCGAAACCAATATCGTCGGCACCCACACGCTGCTGAAGGCGGCGCGTGAAGTGTGGCTGTCGAGTGGTGCGCGGCAAGCGCACCGCTTTCACCATGTGTCGACGGACGAGGTCTACGGTTCGCTTGCTATCGATGCGCCCGGCTTTCACGAGCAGCAGAAATACGAACCCAACTCGCCCTATTCCGCCAGCAAGGCGGCCTCGGACCATCTGGTGCGCGCCTATCACCACACCTACGGCCTGCAGGTCACCACCAGCAATTGCTCCAATAACTACGGCCCTTACCACTTTCCGGAAAAACTGATTCCGCTGTGCCTGACCAACATCCTGCGCGGACGCCCGCTGCCGGTGTACGGCGACGGCAGCAATATTCGCGACTGGTTGTACGTGGAGGATCACTGCCGCGGTATCGAACTGGTGCTGCTAAAGGGCGAGGTCGGGGAAACCTACAATATCGGTGGCAACAACGAGTGGAACAACCTCAATATCGTGCATCTTCTGTGCGACCAGATGGATGCGCGCTTTGCGGCCGAGCCCGCGCTCGCGTCCCGCTTTCCCGATGCGCCGGGCAGCACCGGTCGCAGCGCCCGCGATCTAATCAAATTTGTTGAGGATCGCGCCGGACACGACTGGCGCTACGCGATCGACGCCAGCAGGATCATGGGCGAACTGGGCTACCAGCCGCACGAGAGTTTCGAGACGGGCCTGCAGCGCACGCTGGATTGGTATCTCTCTAACGAGGAGTGGTGGCGGCCGTTGTTGGTTAAGTAATTGCTTCGGGGGATATTTCGGTGCCTGGTTCTCTCATAATTCCGAAGTTCGCCCGACACTGGCTTTTCAGGTTCGTGCTCGCGATCGGCTCAGGTCAGGGAAGCCTTTTCGCCTGCTTCCCCTATGCGGGCCACCCAATACTCGCATGCAAAAAGGCTTCCCTGACCTGAGCCTCGAACTGTGCCTATCCGAGAGATGAGAGTCCGAGTTTTCGCACGGAAAGAGGGCCCGGGTATCGGGTAAGCAAATCGTTCGCGAGTATCGGGGAAGCGAGCGATTTGCTTACCCGATACCTGGGCCCGGCGCTCTAGCCCGATTCTCCAACCCGGTTCCCAACAAACGCTTTTTTGTACTCGACAGCCCAACCGGTGCTGCCGACAAGCGCGATTTTCAAACCCAACAGCCGACCCCGTGCTCAATCAAAACGCGGGCAATCGTCCCAGCGGAGCCCCTGCGAATCTTTGGCAGACAACTGCGGCGTCTCCCCCGGCGGCACCGGCCATTCGATACCCACTGTAGGGTCATCCCAGGCCAGCGACTTTTCACTGGCCGGGTGGTAAACGTCGGTACACTTGTAGATGAAATCCGCGTAATCAGAGGTGACGTAGAAGCCGTGCGCGAACCCCGGCGGCACCCACAACATGCGCCGGTTGTCCGCGCTAAGGGTCACGCCATACCACTTCCCGAGCGTCGGGGAGCTCTGGCGCAGGTCCACGGCAACATCGAAAACCTCGCCCGAAGTGACGCGCACCAGTTTGCCCTGGGTGTGTTCCATCTGGAAATGCAGGCCGCGCAGGATGCCGCGCGCCGAGCGGCTGTGGTTGTCCTGCACAAAATCGAGATCGAATCCCGCTGTGCGAAAAGTCTCGCGGTTCCAGGTTTCCATAAAGAACCCGCGCTGGTCGCCGAACACCGTGGGTTCCAGCAGGTAGACATCCTTAAGCGGCGTTGCTACAAATTTCATGCGAAGACCACTCCTTCATCTCTCAACAGGTTCTTGAGGTAGAGACCGTAGCCGCTTTTTTCCAGCGGTTTGGCCAGCGCCAGTAACTCCTCGGCGCTGATGTAGCCCTTGCGGTAGGCCACTTCCTCGGGGCACGCGATTTTCAAGCCCTGGCGCTCCTCCACCACGCGGATGAAATTGGCGGCGTCGAGCAGGGAGTTGTGGGTGCCGGTGTCCAGCCATGCGGTGCCCCGGCTCAGCACTTCCACCCGCAGGTCGCCGCGCTCCAGGTAGGCTTTATTCACATCGGTGATCTCCAGCTCGCCGCGATGCGACGGGCGCACCGCCTTGGCGATCTCGACCACATCGTTGTCGTAAAAGTACAGGCCGGTGACGGCGTAGTGGGAGCGCGGCTGGGCCGGCTTTTCCTCAATATTTTCGGCCACGCCGTTCTTGTCGAAGCTGACTACCCCGTAGCGCTCCGGGTCCTGCACATAGTAGGCGAAGACGGAAGCCCCGGTGTCGCGGCTGGCGGCGCTGGTCAGCTTCTGCGAAAAGCCGCCGCCGTAAAAGATGTTATCGCCCAGCACCAGGCTGGCCGGTGATCTGCCGATGAAGTCTTCCCCGAGGATGAAAGCCTGGGCCAGTCCATCGGGGCTCGGTTGCACGGTGTACTGAATGTTGATGCCCCAGCGGGAGCCGTCGCCGAGCAGGTCGCTGAACGCGCTCTGGTCGCGCGGCGTGGTGATAATCAATATATCGCGGATACCGGCCAGCATCAGGGTGGCCAGTGGGTAGTAAATCATCGGTTTGTCGTAAATCGGCATCAACTGTTTGCTGACGGTGCTGGTCAGGGGGTGCAGGCGGGTACCTGACCCACCCGCCAGGATGAGCCCTTTATAGGTATTGGTTGTCATCGGGAAGCGCTCTGGTTGCAAAGCGAAGGATTATAGCGGCATCTGTGCGAGATTGGCGACAGAGCCGAGCCCGGCCGCAGTCAGGGGTGGATTTTTGACCAGTAGCTGATTAGAATCTAACCCCTTTTGGTGGGGAGTTTTGGGTAGATCGGTGCCATTCAGTGCATATCGGTCTGACTGAAGCAGCGGCATAACCCCTTCCATTCATCCCGTTTCGGACAACAGTTTCGGACAACAACAGAGGACGCCGTTATCTGGCATCTGGGTACAGTGCAGGACAAACTGCCACCGATGACAGGTGTATCGGGTGCTCCTGCGCTCGCCGTTGCCGTGGAGCAGCCACTGCGTATCGCCCTGCTGGGTTATCGCAGCCAGCCGCACGGCGGTGGTCAGGGCGTCTATATGCGCTACCTCAGCAAGGCGCTGGTGGATGCGGGTCACACTGTCGACGTGATTTCTGGCCCGCCCTACCCCCACCTCGATCCCCGCGTCCGCCTGATCACCTTGCCCAGCCTGGATCTGTTTGAGAATGGGCTGGGCTCTCTGCGCCCGCACCACCTGAAGTCCCTGAGCAATATCATCGAATGGCTGAGCCAGCTGACGGGTGGGTTTGCCGAGCCGCTGACATTCGGGCGCCGAGCGGCGAAGTACCTGCGCCAGCACGGCCACAACTATGATCTAATCCACGACAACCAGAGCCTCAGTTACGGCATGCTGGAAATCCAGGACATGGGCCTGCCGCTGGTGACGACAGTACATCACCCCATCACCAGCGACCTGCGTATTGCCCTGGCCGCCGCGCGCACCTGGAAGGAGCGCATGTTCATCCGGCGCTGGCACTCCTTTCTGAAGATGCAGAAAAAAGTCATCAAGCAGTTGCGCCATATTGTCACGGTGTCCGATTGTTCGCGCCAGGACATTGCCCGGGATTTCGGTTTGCAACCGGCCGGCATCAGCCTGGCGCACAACGGCATCGACATCGACGTGTTCAAGCCCGTGCCGGGTGTCGAGCGCAATCCGCGCCGGTTGATGGCCACCTGTTCGGCGGATGCGCCGCTCAAGGGTTTGCGTTACCTGCTGCACGCCTACGCCCGCTTGCTGAAGCGCTATCCGGACCTGGAATTGCTACTGGTCAGCAAGCCCAATCCGGGCGGCAAGACCGAACGCCTCGTGCAGCAACTCGGCCTGGCCGATAAAGTGCGCTTCGTCAACGGCATCAGCACTGAGCAGATGGTGCAGTACTATGCCGAGGCGGCCATCGCCGTGGTGCCCTCTGTCTATGAGGGCTTCGGGCTGCCGGCGGGCGAGGCGATGGCCTGCGGGGTACCAGTGGTGTCCACCGATGGCGGCGCCCTGCCGGAGGTAGTCGGCGATGCCGGCGTGATCGTGCCGGCGAAGAATGTCGATGCGCTGGTCGGCGCTATAGATGCACTGCTGCGGGACCCGCAACGGCGCGCCGAGCTGGGCGCGCGCGGCAAACAGCGTATCGAGAAGAATTTCTGCTGGCAGGTCTGTGCGCGGCAGATGACGGCGTATTACCGACAGGTGTTGGCAAATGAAAACGGTTGATTTCCGGCGCCTGCCGCTGGCTGCGGGCGACATCGTGCTGGATCTGGGGTGTGGCGAAGGCCGCCACGTCATCAGCGCCTATGTCGAGGCGGATATCCATTCCGTCGGCGTGGACCTGTCGCTCAAGGACCTGAAAATCACCCGTGAACGCTTTGAACACTTTGCCGAACCCGACAACGACGCCAAATCCTTCGGCCTGTCCTCTGCCAGTGCGCTGAACCTGCCGTTTGCCGACAACACCTTCGACAAGGTCATTTGCAGCGAGGTGCTGGAGCATATCCCCGACTATCGCGGCGCGCTGCGCGAGATAGAGCGCGTGCTGAAGCCCGGCGGCCTGTTCTGCGCCAGCGTGCCAAGGCGCTGGCCGGAAAAAATCTGCTGGGCCCTGAGCGAGGGCTATTACCAGGTCCCGGGTGGCCATCTGCGTATTTTTCGCAGCGACGAGTTGCGCAGTGAAATTGAGTTTCTGGGCTTTACACATTACTACCGTCATTGGGCACACGCCTTGCATGTCCCTTTCTGGTGGCTGAAGTGCCTGTTCTGGCAGAGCCAGGACACCAACTGGCTGATCAAGCAGTACCACCGCCTGTTGGTGTGGGACCTGATGAAGAATCCGGCGCTGACCCGGATCCTGGAGAAGAGCATGAACCCGATCATGGGCAAGAGCGTAGTGATGTACTTTCGCAAGCAGGCGGCATCATGAGTGGGCTATACCTCAGTCGCGGACTGTTTCCGGAAGAGTTCCTGCGCCCCACGGTGGATTTTATTCTCTCGTGTCAACGCCCCAGCGGCGAGATTCCCTGGTTTGAAGGCGGCTACACCGATCCCTGGGACCATGTCGAATCCGCCATGGGCCTGTCGATAGGCGGTGAGCTGCGCGCTGCGCGCCGGGCATATGAGTGGTTGGCCGCCCTGCAACTTCCGGACGGCAGCTGGTGGGCTTCTTACCGCGGGGAGGAGATCGACAACGCCAATCGGCGTGAGTCCAATTTTGTTGCCTATATTGCGACCGGCGTATGGCACCACTACCTGATCAGTGAGGACATGGAATTCCTGCGTGTCATGTGGCCAGTCGTCGACAGGGCGATAGGTTTCGTCCTGTCGCTGCAGTCGGAGCACGGCGAAATCGACTGGGCTGTCGACGGGTCAGGGCAGGCCAAAGGCGATGCCCTCGTCACCGGGTGCAGTTCCATCTACAAGAGCCTGGAGTGCGCGCACAACATCGCCGTCACGCTGGGCGAGGATCGCGCGCGCTGGTTGACGGCGCGCACGCGTCTGGGCAAGGCGCTGCGGCACAAGCCGGAGCGGTTTGATCGCACCTGGGAGAGCAAATCCCGCTATTCCATGGACTGGTTTTATCCGGTACTGGCAGGGGTATACACCGGCGTCGACGCACGTGCGCGATTGGCGTCGCGCTGGGATGAATTCGTGGAGGACAACCTCGGCTGTCGCTGCGAAAAGCAGCAACCGTGGGTGACGATTGCCGAAAGCTGCGAGCTGGTGATGGCGCTGTTGGCGGCCGGCGATCACGCGCGTGCGGTAGAGGTCTACAGTTGGTTGCAGCAGTGGCGCACCAGCGACGGCTCTTACTGGACGGGTTACCAACTGGTGGAAGACCTGTTGTGGCCGGATGAAAGGCCTACCTGGACGGCTGGCGCCATTTTGCTGGCGGCTGACGCCCTCACCAAACACACCGCTGCGTCCGGCCTGTTCTGCAGCGTCACTCTGCTGGATGAGCACGAGGATGGGCGCGCGCGCCGCATTCTGGTTGACTGAAGTAGTCCGGCGACGCCGCGCGGTACAACCCCGGTTATAAGTCCGGCTGCGATCCTGTATACAACCCTGTCTACATCAACAGACGCCGCAAAAACTGCATGCAACCCATCGATACAGTTGTCCCACCTCGTTCACAGTGCGCCATCTTGTGCACGATCAAGAACGAGGCCACCTACATTTTCGAGCATTACGCCTGGCACAAGCGTATCGGATTCTCCCGGTTCATCTACGTGCATAACGATTGCACCGATCAAACCGTGCCAGCCCTTGCCACGCTCGCGGCTCACGACCCACAGGTCACGGCAATTGAGAACTTTGTGCAACCCGGGGATCGTCCACAGGTGTCTGCTTATGCGCAAGCCCGCGCCCGGATCCTGCCCCAATTGCAGGATTGGTACATCATGGTCGTCGACATCGATGAATTCCTGCTCCTGAAGCAGCACGACAGTATCCAGGGCCTGCTCGAGGCGTTCGCTAACCCCCAGGCGATTTCGTTCAACTGGCGCATCTTCGGCTCCAGTGGACAGAACGAGTATGCGGATGACCTGGTCGTCAGCCGTTTTACCGCCTGCGCCCCGGAACACCACCCGATTAACCGGACGTTTAAATCCATTTGGCGCAACACCCCCCAGGTGCTCAATAACGGCCCGCATCGGCCCCACTTCCAAACGCCGGACGCAATCCGCTGGGTGTATCCGACAGCCCCGCCGCTGGGCCAGGATATACCGCTGGAGCTTCGCAAGGGGTCCAGTCCCAGGAAGGCCGACCACGGCCCGTACCTCGACGTAGCCCAGATCAATCACTACGTTGTGAAAAGTCGATCCGAATTCGAGGAGAAGAAAGTCCGCGGCCGAGGCTGGAAAGCGGGGGGCGAGAGCCAGGGCGCTCGCCACACCAACGCCTTCTTCATCGAATATGATCGCAACGAGGTTGTCGACAATCTTGCGGCCTCAGTATCGTCCGAGGTCAGGCGGGAGACATTCCTGCTGCGCAGGAAATTCCTTGAGATGCATGGCTGCGATCTGGAATTCATCAGGATGAGCAATTCGACGCGACAAGCAGTTACACAGGGTGCCGACCGATCAACCGTGCCGTAGCCATACTATGGCTGCAACACCGGGCTACGAATCCCGGCTACGAAATCCTGCTACAACATCCTGCTACAACATCCTGCTACAACATCCTGCTGCAACTACAGCCGGCGCAAAAACCCCAGGCTGTTGACCTGACCGAGATTCTCAAACAAGCCCGACGCTTGCGCCAGGCGATAAATCGCGTAGGGCGCCTGCCCGCCTTTGTGGGCATCGTCGAACAGATCGTGTATCGCCAGCACGCCGCCACGCATCAGGTGTGCACTCCAGCAGCGGTAGTCGGTGAGTGCGGCAGCGAGACTGTGCCCGCCATCGATAAACACCATCGCCAGTGGCGTCTGCCAATGCCGGGCGGCCGCCTCCGACCCCGCGACGACGGGCACGACAACCTCGTCGAGCCCCGCGCGGCGAATGTTGCGGCGAAATTCCCGGAAGCTATCCATGATGCCCTCGCCGGCATCGTACAGCGCGGGGTCGTGGAAGAATTCCCCCAACTGGTGTTCCTCGGAGCCGCGGTGGTGATCCAGCGCAAACACCGTGCTGTTGTTGGCGCGGCACGCCAGCCCCAGATAAATGGTTGATTTGCCGCAATAGCTGCCGATTTCCAGTACTGGGCCGAGCGCGCTGGCTTGCAGCGCGTGTTGATAGAGCGCCTGCGCTTCGTCTTCCGCCAGAAAACCTTTAATGGTATCGATATCGGCGGGCAGGTCGGGAATCATTGCGTCATGGTCTCAGCGCAGGCGATGGCTGACAACCCGAGAGTCGGTCACCGCGCCCGCGCCCGGGTTCTGCTATTTAGGTGCTGTAACGGAAGTGGCCGTTGGCGCCGTCGGAGGCACGAGGAAAGAATCCAGCCTGAGCACGTCCTCCGGACTGAGCAATCCGGCCCGTTCCTTCAGGCGCATCAGGTTGAGCACATAATCGTAGCGGCTGTTGGCGTAATCGCGTTCCGCCTGGAACAGGATATTCTGCGCGTTGAGCACATCGACCACGTTGCGGGTGCCCACTTCATAGCCGGCCTGGGTCGCGTCCAGCGAGCTTC
This sequence comes from Haliea sp., assembly GCA_016704305.1. GTDB lineage: Bacteria > Pseudomonadota > Gammaproteobacteria > Pseudomonadales > Halieaceae > Marimicrobium. The sequence continues at coordinate 29,332 of JADJAL010000031.1, forward strand.
TGGAGGAAATGATGCTCTGCCTGCGCGCGGCGATTCGCGACACATCGCTCAGCACGGTCATATGCAGCGAGCGGGTGCTGGTTACCGTGTTGCGCGTCAGGTTGATCAGTTCCTCGCGCGAGGCGTTGTATTCCTGGGCCGATTTACGCCGGTTGGCGCTGATCGCGCCGCCGCTGAACAGCGGCACGCTGACCTGGACCTGCCACATGTTTTCTTCGGAATTGCTGTCAGGTGGGTTGACGAAAGGCGAATCAGGCACTGATTCGACGCTACCGCTGACATCGAAGTTTGAGTACTCATAGCCGCCGGTGACTTTGGGGCATGTTCCATGCGGAAAGACTTGGCGTTCTGGCGTGACGCCTCCTCACGATACCGCGCCGCTTGCAGCTCGAAGTTGTTTGCCAGCGAGAAATCAACCCAGGCGGCGCGATCAATCGGGTCCGGCGGCAGGATTTTAAAATCATCGACGAGTACGTTGAGGTTTGACTGTGGCTGGCCTGTCAGTACGGAGAGGCGCTCGAGAGCGACGGATACATTGTTTTCATCGACGATGCGGTTGACCTGTGACAGATCCCTCGCAGCCTGGGCCTCGTAGACATCGGTAATGGCGATCAGGCCGACTTCAAAACGCTGCTGGGTCTGCTCCAGTTGGCGTTCGAAAGCGCGCTCCTGCGCCTGGGACGCAGCCAGGTTGTCCTGGGCGCGCAGTACCAGCAGGTAGGCTTCCACCACCCGCACGATCAGATTTTGCTGGTTGGAGGCAAAGGTCGCCTCTGCTTCCTTGGTGACTTCCTTGCCGGATTGAAAGCTGAACCATGCTGACAGGTCAAACAGGGACTGACTGAGCGACATCACATAGCCATCGGTATCGGTATTGAGGTTCGTGGCTGCCTGGCTCAGACGAGGTTGCCATTGATATCTTCAACGATGCTTATCGCATCAGTATCGCCATCCGAGTGTTGGTAGGAGTAAGCAGTTGCTACCTGCGGCAGCAGCGCTGACCGCGCAAGATTCTCGGTTTCGCGCCTGGCCAGATAAACAGCTTCTTCCGCTTTTATCTGCGCGTCGTTCTCCAGCGCCAATTCATAAATGTCGCGCAGCGAGTCAGCCTGCAAACTGACACATAAGAGGGAGAGTGTCAGCGACGAAAGCGCGACAAGCAGATTTTTCATGCAATAATCCCCAGGGGAGTCGTGGCGGTCCAGTTGGGCAGCAGTTTAACAGCGTCTCGTCTGTGATGCATACATCGAAACGGCAATGAAAAGGTGCAGTCGCCGGTGGATTGTGACATCTTAGGCAACAGGTTTGCGGTGGTCCACTGGCGCTATCTGCCGGTTCTCACGCAATTTTTTATCGCCATGAAAAGGCTCAAATCCCGGAACCGGTTTTGTACAAGCTGACCAGAAAGCCATTCAAACTTGACCTTACAGCGCTGCATGCGATCTGTGATGCAAACTACGCCCGTCTCTTGCGGCTATTCCCGGCATACGAAAACTGTAACTCGCGGGAATTGCTGGTCGGCTCCGCGAGAGTGCAACTGGAAGTAGTGGAGCGCTGCCGCTATACCACGATATTTCACCTGCGGCAGCAGCGCGCTGAATCGCGCTGGCTCGGTCAGTTGCGCGTGGAGGTGCGCGCCTATCACGACGTGCGCATGCTGGAAGTCATGGCCTTTCAGTCCGCCCGACAGGTGGCGCCGCGCTACCAGTATCCCAATTCCGCCATGTTTGCCCAGGATGAAAAGTACCAGCAGAATCTGTTTCTCGCGGATTGGCTGGAACACTGCCTGCAAAACGGGCGCGTTGCGCTAGATCCTGGTGCGTCCCTAACGGACTCCCGATCCGCTTAGTCGCGGCAAGTTGCCAATGCCAGAGTCCCGAAACAGCATTCAATATGTCGACACCGCGGATGACGTTGTGCGCGTGGTGCAGTTGACCGATACACATTTGTGTAAAACGCGCGGCGGTACGTTGCTGGGAATGGATACCGACCATTCGCTGCAAGCCGTTATCGACCTGGTAAAAACAGAGCGCGCCAATGCGCACCTGTTACTGGGCACTGGCGATCTGGCAGACGGTGGTGCCAGGCCCGCCTACGACCGGCTGCAGGTTTATTTTGACCAGCTGACTCCCGACAACTACTGGTTGCCGGGCAATCACGATTCTCGCGAGGCGATGGCGGCGGCGAGTCGTCCCAACCGCCTGTGCCGGGAAATCCGCATATCCCGCTGGCAGTTGCTGTTACTGGATTCGCAGGTGCCAGGACAAGTCGGCGGTACCCTGGGTGAGAACGAATTGGTCTGGTTGGAGCGGGCACTGCAGTCGGCGCAGGAGGACGCACTGCACACTCTGGTATGCCTGCATCACCAGCCGGTAGCCGTTGGTTGCAGCTGGCTGGACGAACAGAAGGTGTCCGATGCCGAAGCCTTTTTTGCAGTACTAGATCGCTATCCCGGCGTGCGCGCTGTCCTTTGGGGCCATGTGCATCAGGAGATCGATCGCCAGCGCAACGGCGTGCGCCTGCTGGCGTCACCGTCGACCTGTGTGCAGTTTGCTCCCGGCAGCGAGAATTTCAAAGTCGATGACCAGCCGCCGGGCTACCGCTGGCTGGAGTTGCACGGCGACGGGCGGATTGAAACCGCAGTGTCCCGTGTGCGGGGTGTTCACTTCGAGGTCGAACTCGACTCTGGCGGTTACTTATAACTCGCCTTGCGCGGCGCTCGTTGTACAATGTGCCCCGCCGCAACCCCTGCGCAGGACACGAAAACACAACGCAATGAGCCAATACACTTCCGAAGATATTGAAGTCCTTACCGGACTCGAACCGGTGCGCAAACGCCCCGGCATGTACACCGACACCACCCGCCCCAACCACCTCGCCCAGGAAGTCATCGATAACAGTGTCGATGAAGCGCTGGCCGGACACGCCAGCGAGATCGACGTCAGCCTGAACAAGGACGGCTCGGTGACCGTCGCCGACAACGGTCGCGGCATGCCGGTCGACATGCACCCGCAGCAACGCAAGCCCGGCGTGGAAGTGATCCTCAGTACGCTGCACGCCGGGGGAAAATTCTCCGACAAGAACTACCAGTTCAGCGGCGGCCTGCACGGCGTGGGCGTGTCGGTGGTCAACGCGTTATCCAGCGCGCTGGAAGTGTTGATTCGCCGCGACGGCAATATCTACCGCATGACCTTCGCCGGCGGCGAGAAGAAGACCGATCTGGAAATCGTCGATACCTGCGGCAAGCGCAACACCGGCACCACCGTCACCTTCACCCCCGACCCGAAATATTTCGATACCGTGGTGTTCTCCGTCTCCCGCCTACGGCACGTGCTGCGCGCCAAGGCGGTGCTGTGCCCGGGCCTACGGGTGAAATTCACCGACGTGAAAAAGGGCGAGACAGACGAGTGGTATTACGAAGCGGGACTGAAGGATTACCTGGCCGACGCCACCATCGATTTCCCGGTCATTCCCGAGGAGCCCTTCGTGGGCAGCTTCAGCGGCAGCCACTCTGCCGTCGATTGGGCGGTGCAGTGGCTGCCGGAAGGCGGCGAAGTGGTGGCCGAATCCTATGTGAACCTGATTCCCACGATCCAGGGTGGCACCCACGTCAACGGCATGCGCACCGGCCTGCTGGATGCGATGCGCGAATTTTGCGAACTGCGCAGCCTGCTGCCGCGCGGCATCAAGCTCGCGCCGGATGATATCTGGGATCGCTGCTGCTACGTGTTGTCGTCCAAGCTCGGCGACCCGCAGTTCTCCGGCCAGACCAAGGAGCGCCTGTCCTCGCGTGAAGCCGCCGCGTTCGTCTCCGGCGTGGTCAAGGACTCGTTCAGCCTGTGGTTGAACCAGCACACCGAGGAAGCGGAAAAACTCGCGGAATTGTGCATCAGCAATGCACAGGGCCGCCTGCGCCTGGCGAAACAGGTCACGCGTAAAAAGTCACGGCCGGTCCCGCGTTGCCGGGCAAGCTGGCCGATTGTTCGGGGGGCGATATCACGCGCGGCGAGTTGTTCCTGGTGGAGGGCGACTCCGCCGGCGGTTCGGCCAAACAGGCGCGCAACCGCGAGTTCCAGGCGATCCTGCCGCTGCGCGGCAAGATCCTCAATACCTGGGAGGTGGATTCACAGGAGATCCTCGCGTCGCAGGAAGTGCACAATATTTCGATTGCGCTCGGCATCGACCCAGCGAGCGACGATTTATCCGGCCTGCGTTACCACAAGGTGTGCATCCTGGCGGACGCGGATTCCGACGGACTGCATATCGCCACGCTGATCTGCGCGCTGTTCGTGCGCCATTTCCGCCCCCTTGTCGCGGCCGGCCATGTGTACGTCGCGATGCCGCCGCTGTACCGCATCGATGTCGGCAAGGAAGTGTTCTACGCGCTCGACGAGGCGGAGAAACAGGGCGTGCTCGACCGCATCGAGGCCGAGGGCAAGAAAGGCAAGGTCAACGTACAGCGCTTCAAAGGCCTCGGCGAAATGAACCCGCTGCAGTTGCGCGAGACGACGATGGATCCGGACACCCGCCGCCTCGTGAGGCTGGTGTTGGACGCCGGCGATGGCACCAACGCGATGCTGGACATGCTGCTGGCCAAGAAACGCGCGCCGGATCGCAAGGCCTGGCTGGAGGAGAAAGGGGATTTGGCGGAGGTGGTGGTGTGACAGGACGGCGGTCGCAATAAACGGGGAGCCACTGGTCTACCACTTCGAGGTTACGGCAATGATCGCGTCTGTCATTGACGCGATGCAATATGCCGCCTATAGTCAGGCATATTGCAGAGGAAAGTATCCATGGGTGTCACCGCAAATTTATACAAACCCGACCTTGAGGCGCATGAGACGGCCCTGGTTCGCGCGATGCGCCGGGTCAGCGAGATTACGGGCATGCCTATCCAGGACACCCTGGATGAGATCCGCCTGATACAAGCCGGTGTCCAGCCCGTTCTGCTGGAGAGTCTCAAGCAGTTTGGTTTCAGCCCGTCCGAGTCCCATTGGATCATCAAGCCCCGCACGCTCGCGCACAGAAAAAGCAGGAAGGAACTCCTGACGCAGGAAGAAACCGGGCGCTGGCTGCGTGCCATCAAGATTCTCGCCCTGGCCATCGAGGTGTTTGGCAACCAGGACAAGGCCAGTGAGTGGCTGCATAAATCGCGCTCCCGTTTCGGGGGGCATTCCGCGCTGGATATCATGCAAAACGAACCCGGCGCGCAACTGGTTGAGGAAACCCTGAACCAGATTGATTCCGGCTACTTTGCGTGAAGTTATGGCGCGTCAGCAATTATGCTGACCTGCAAGGAGTTGGCGGCCTGAAGACCGCCGCCCGTTGGCACAACAAAGGTATCCCGGTGGTCTATCTCGCTGAAAGTCCGGCGCTGGCGATGCTGGAAATCCTGGTGCATTTCGATATGGAGCCCGATGAGGTTCCTGACCAATACCAGCTGCTGGAAGTGGAATACGATGGCCGCAAGGGCATGTCTCGCCTGGATGAATCCGCCCTTCCCGCCAACTGGCGTGCCAATATTCCTTTGACGCGGGCATTTGGCGACAAGTGGTTGACGGGATTTTCCAGTGCGGTTTTAAGGGTGCCTTCAGTCATCGTCCCCCACAGCTACAACTACCTTCTGAACCCCAGGCACCCTGCCGCCTCCGCGGCCCAAATAGTCGCGGTACACCAACACCCTTTTGATTCGCGCCTGGTGCAGTAGGGGATAAGGGAGTTTTATGCCTATAAAAAGCCGCATACGCACAGTCAAGGATTTCCCCAAGAAGAACATCATGTTCCGTGATGTCACGTCGCTGATCGCCGATCCGGTTGGGCTGCGATTAAGCGTGGATGATTTCGTCAGGCACTACGCCGGTACCGACTTCGATCTGGTGGTCGGCATTGATTCGCGCGGCTTCATTTTTGGCGGCGCGCTGGCGTACGCCCTGGGCAAGGGTTTCGTGCCGATCCGCAAAATGGGCAAGTTGCCAGCGGAAACCGTATCCGAATCGTATGAACTGGAATACGGCACCGACACGCTGGAAATCCATAGGGATGCGGTTGCCCCTGGCCAGCGCGTCCTGATCATTGATGACCTGATTGCCACCGGTGGCACGGGCGTCGCGGCCGTCAACCTGGTGCGCAAGCTGGGTGGCGAGGTCGCGGGCTTTGCCGTGGTGGTGAACCTGCCCGATATCGGGGGCAGCCGCAAACTCCAGCAGCTCGGGGTGAATGTCTACTGGCAGACGGAGTTCGAAGGCGATTGAGGTGGGGCGCGAAGCGCAGCTGGAAATTGGGAGGCGCAATGAACTACTGGATATTCAAGTCAGAGCCGGATGAATTCGGCATTGATCATCTGGCGGCACAGCCGAAAAAAACCGCGCGCTGGGACGGCATTCGCAATTACCAGGCGCGCAACAATCTGCGCGATGGCGTCAAACAAGGCGATCAGGTGTTGTTTTACCACTCGAGCTGCAAACACATCGGTATCGCCGGCACCATGGAAGTGGCCAAAGCCGCCTATCCTGACCCGGCCCAGTTCGATCCCGAGAGCAACTATTTCGATCCAAAGTCCAGCCCGGAAAACCCGCGCTGGTACTGCGTGGATGTACGCCTCCTCGAAAAAGTACCCAGAGGTGATCCCGACGACAGCCCTGAAAGCCAATCCGATGACAGCCGAGTTGAGCATTTTCAAACAGGGCCGGCTCTCCATCGCCCCTGTCAGCGCGGGACAGTGGAAAGCGGTGCAAAAGTTGGCGCCAACATCGCGCAGGTAAAGCGCGCAAATAAGAATCATTTGCATTTAAATAATGACCGCTGTACTCTCTGGGAACTGGAATTCACCTGGAGAACAGATCCATGAAGCTTCGTTTTTTATGTGCCAACCACCGCGCGTGGCTGTGCAGCCAGCCGGAGCAGGCCATGCATTGGTGCGCGAACTCCTATGAGACGGGTTGGCACCTGTGCCAACAGGAGAATTGGCAGGAAGCGCTGCCGCAGATGGGCTGCGCCTTTGAAACCGCCGAGATTCTGCTGACAACCCACGCCATTACCGCCGCCAGGGCCGTGGACTGGTTTCTGCGCACCCTGCAAGGTTTGACACAGGCGCTGGAGAAGTTGCACCGCACGGAACAATGCCTGGACGTGTACCAGGCCGCTATCGATCGATTGAGGAACGAAGTTGCTCGCGGCATCACGCCCGACTTGGAAGCGCGGCTTTACTCCCACATCACATATCTGAACCGCGCGCGCAAGCAGCTCGAGGCGCGCGGCCAGACACGATTTCCGCTGCATACGCTGCGCGCGGTGACACCAGGAGAAATCGTCTACCACTGATCAAAACGGAGCGTTCAGCGATGCGAGGCGTGGTCGACGAATTCGCGGATGCAGCCATCGGGGCTGGCGGCGCAGCTGTCTATGATTGCGATGCGGACGACACCTGCGTAACGACGCCGGCGCGCACCAAAGTTCCGGACCGGTGGCGCAACGGCTAGTCCAAAAACCGCTCTTCACAAGGCCCCGGGTTGACCGGATTGCAGCGCGCGACGCGACCACCCGGCAGCGTCACCTGATACTCGCTGAAGTCCGGATTGGGTACCGGATAATCGGTGCTGATGAAATGCGCGCCGCTGGCCAGCGCCGCGTCGCGTTGGGTGGTGTCGTTAGTGCGCGCCTGCACCGTGTCGGCATCGGCGCGGGTTCTCACCATGTAACCCTGCTCAACCAGTGACGCAATATCGCCGGGGTCGGACAGCGGGTCGTTGCGCTTCATGAACGCGGCTTCGGGCGTGCCAGCGGGTGAATCGGTGAACAGCACGCGGCCTTCCAGCGAGGCATGCCCGGCGATATACAGTTCGCGCGGCTCGCCGCCATTGTCGAGCGCAAACATGATTTTGCCGCGCGCCTGCGACAAGCGCGGCCAGCCCCGGGTCAGCACTGCCAGCTCCAGCGTCACCTCGTCGCCGCGCACGTCGTCGGGCACCAGCAGTTGCTCGCGCGGAAAAACACTGCGAATTTCCGCATCGATGCGATTCAGCGCATCCAGGCCGAACGGCAGGGGGGTGACGAAGCCCAGGCTGAGCGGGTCGGGAATCGCCTCGTCCTTGGCTTCCACCAGCACCATGATGGGCAGATGGCCGGGATGGTCATCCGACCAGGTCCTGATCTGCGTAAGACAGCTGACAAAGGTATAGCAGGTCGTTTCGAAATCGATTTCCTGCACGTGCAATACTTTCAAGCCCGGCTCGTCCAGCTCGGCAATACCCGACGCGGCGGGTTCGCCAAACAGCGTTCTGGCCGCGCGATTGGCGTAGAGCTTCCCCTGCGGATCATCGAAAACATCGAGCTCGATCTGGCGAATGCCCTGTGCGTCGAACTGTTCCTGTAGCGGAACGTGCGTGTAATCCAGTGTCGGCGCCACGTCCGGGATGAAAGCCAGTAGCAGGTCGAACAGGTCCTGCTGTGCGCGAACGTGGTAGCTGTTGTGGCTGCCGAGGTATTGCACCTGGTTCATCTGGATATCGTCGCCGAGGACGAGCGGGGACGAATCGGACGAGTCATTGCACCCCATTAGTAGCGATGCCAGCACGGCGGAGGTCAGTGCGAAAACCGCAGCGCGGCCTGTGAGTATCAGGTGGGACATGGCGTGCGCCTTATATTATTGGTTTTGTGCGGCAGGATGACCGAGGATGCAGCGTCGATCAATGGGCGCGGTGCGGACAAATTACGCTACAATCCCGTGGCATCTGAACACCATCCCAACCGCAGCACCGTTCAACAACGCAGGAGTAGCTCACAATGCAACAACTTCTCAGCTTACGCCGTTTGGTACTGACCGTAATTCTGCTCGCAGCCTGTGGCGTGGCCAGGGCTGACTGGGAACTCGACACCACCAGCTCGACCATCAACTTTGTGTCCGTCAAGAATGACAGCGTGGGCGAAGTGCACAGCTTCGCTTCACTGGTGGGCTTCGTCGGAGCCGAGGGCAACGCGCAGCTCAGCGTCAATCTTGAAAGCGTGCAGACGCTGATCGAAATCCGCGATCAACGCATGCGCGAAATGTTGTTTGAAACGGCGAAGTTTCCCGTCGCCACGGTAACGGCACAGCTGGACCCGAGCGTGCTGGCGATGGCTGCCGAGGGCGGAATCGTGACAACGGAGCTGCCGATTACCCTGTCGCTGCACGGAAAGGAAAAAACACTGACCGTGGCGCTGGTGATTGTCGGTGAAGGTGGTGATCGCCTGGCGGTATTCAGTGCCGCCCCGATCGTGATCAACGCCGCGGATTTTGACCTCGCGGGCGGTGTGGCAGCGCTGCAAAAGGTGGCCGGACTGCAGGCCATCAGCACGGCCGTTCCGGTCACGCTGCAGCTGCAATTCGTGAAGGTCAAGTAAGCGCCACCACAAACGCTCTCCGCGCGCGCCGCCGCCTGTTTGCGCCCGGCGCGTCGATACGCCAACCTGCGCGGAGTCCTCAGGGGCTCCCGCCAGAAAGACTCTGGTACAACTGCTGGTACGCGCGGTTGCCCGGGGCGATCTGCGTCAGCGTCCTGGCATAGTTGCGCGCATTCTCACGCTGGCCCAGTTCCGCGCTGTAATTCGCCAGCGCCAGCAGGATATCCTCGCTCTGCGGCGCGCTGCGCAGCACTGACTCCAGCTGCACGATAGCTTCCGCTGGCTGCCCGAGGTCGTGCAGCGCAATGCCGTACACAAAGCGATGGCGCGTTCCTTCGGTTTCCAACTCCGCGGCCTGCTTCAGGTACTTGAGCGCAGCTTCGCGCTGCCCGCTGCGTGTCTCCAGCAAGCCCAGCGCATGCAATGTATTGCCGTTGTCGGGGGCGACAGCCAGCGCTTCCAGCAGGACTGTGCGCGCCTCCTCGTCCCTGCCCTGGCCGCGCAACAGGTCGGCCAGGTTCAGGTGCGCGGGGATGAGTTGGCGATTGAGGTACAGGGCCTCCCGGTACGCCGCCTCAGCGGCTTTCGTATCCCCGCGGTTAGCGAGGAAAATACCCAGTTGCAGCTGGACGCCGGGCATATCGGCATGCTGCTGCAGGATGCCCGCATACTCGTCAAATAATTTGCGCAGTTTTGCGGACTGCTCGGGCGGCACCTGTTCCAGCGGCACGCCGGCCAGCGACTCCGCCACCGCCATCCGCACCGACGTGATCGGATCGTCCATCAAATAGTCCAGCAACTGCAGGCGCTGTTCCAGCGGCATGAACTCCAGCGCGCGCACGGTGCTGGCGCGCAGCAGTGGATCGTCGTCATACAGTATCTGGGCCGCGGTTTGCAGCACGGCCTGGCCTCCGGCTGTGCCCAAGGCCTCCATTGCGGTGGCGCGCCAGATCGGAGCGGCGTTGGTATCGCTGGCGATCTGTACGAGTTGCGGCACCACGCGCTGGTCACCCTGGGTCATGCGCTGGAACGCGCGCGCGGGGTGGTTGCTGGTATCGCGGAACTGCACGCCCCATCGGTTCAGCGCCGCCAGCGCCCACGGCGCGTCTTTGTCCGTGTGACACATGTTGCAGGCGTTGGGGGTGCCCATGACCATGCTCAGGTCGGGACGCGGAATGCGCATGCTGTGATCGCGCCGCGCATCGACGCCCATGTAGGTCGTCTCCGGCATATGACAGTTGGCGCACAGGGCACCGGCAGAGCCCGCCTCGTGATGATGGTGTTGCGCGGTGTCATAGCGCGTCGGCACGTGGCACTGCGCGCACACGCCGTTGTCGGGTGCGCGCAGTTGCAGGCTGTGCGGTTCGTGGCAGTTACTGCACACCACGCCCGCCTGGTGCATCTTGCTCTGCACGAATGAGCCGTAGACATAATTCTCATCGCGCACCTGGCCGTCGTGGTAGTACAGCGGCCATTGCGGCATCGCGAGGCGGTGCGTATCGAGCAGCGCCGCGCCGTAGTGGTAATCGCCCAGCGTACCGCGGCGCGAGTGGCAACGGCCGCAAGTATCGATCTGTGCATTGGATTCAAGGGGTGTCGTGCGCTTCGCGATGTGCGCACCCTCAGCCAGCGCCCACTCACCACGTTGCGTTAACGCTGTGGGAAAACCGCCGTTCTTCGCGTCGCTGAGTTTATTCGCCTGCGCCAGCGCTGCATGCTCCTCGCCCGGACCATGGCAGGCCTCGCAGCCGACATCCAGTTCCGCGAACTTGGTATCGAACGAGCGCGTGGCGGCGGTGTAATTTTTCTTGAGGTCGGTGCTGTGGCATTCCGCGCAGCTGGTGTTCCAGTTCTGGTAACTGCCGGTCCAGTGCAGTGGATCCTTGTAATCGATCTTCTCGTCCGGATACAGGTGATACCAGCGCTGTCCGCCCTCGGCGGCGGGACGGGAATCCCATGCAATGCTCAGCGCCTGCAAGCGTCCGCGCGACAGCGGCAGCAGGTACTGTTGGAGAGGATGAACGCCGAAGACATAAGCGACTTCAAAATCCTGCATCTTGCCGTCTTCGCCGTCGGTGTTGACCATGAACTTGTCACCCTTGCGGAAGAAACGCGTGGTGATGCCGTTGTAGGTGAAACTGGCGTCATCGAAGTTGCCGAGTACGGATTCCGGGGTGGGCAGTTGCATCGCGAGATCGTGATGCGAGCCCTGCCACAGCGCATGTTCTTCGGCGTGGCAGCCCTTGCACGACTCCGACCCGGTAAATGCATTCACTCCAGCGCCGTACAGCAACATCGCGCACAGAAGCAGTCTTCGCAGCATGTCTTGGGTACCTGTCATTGTGAGAGGGCACACATTAGCAGCCGCGCCACAGTATGGACAGTATTCGGCACGCTACCTATGATGGACTTCGGTTGCGACAACGCTGGTCGCATGCGTCGCGATCAAGGGCATAAGGGGCGGACGGGTAATGAAACTTGGCATACTGAAAACCGACACGGTGCGACCCGAGTGGGTGCCAACCTACGGCGAGTATCCGGACATGTTCATGGCGCTGCTGCGCCAGGCCGACCCCACGCTGGAGTTCGCCGTCTACGACGTGGAGCACGAGCAATACCCGGCGGATATCGACGAGGTCGACGCCTACCTGATCACCGGCAGCAAATCCGGCGTGTACGAGGACAAGCCGTGGATCAAGAAACTGATGGCCTTCGTGCGCGAACTGCACCAGCGGCGCAAGAAACTGATCGGCATTTGCTTCGGCCACCAGGTCGTGGCGCAGGCACTGGGCGGCCGCGTCGAGAAATCGCCCAAGGGTTGGGGCGTGGGCCTGCATACCCATCGCTTCCACACCGCGCCCGACTGGCACGATCAGGATGATCTGGAGCTGGATATCCTGGTCAGCCACCAGGACCAGGTGCTGGAGCTGGCCGATGACATGCAGGTGCTGGCCGGCAGCGAATTTTGCGAGAACGCGGTCTGCCAGGTGGGCGATCACATCCTGACGTTCCAGGGCCACCCGGAGTTTGTACCTGGCTACGCCAACGAGATCATGGTGCTGCGCCGGGATCTACTCGGTGAAGAGGTCTACGCCAAGGGTATGACGTCGATCAGCGGGACGCACCAGGGTGTGCGGGTGGCGCGCTGGATACTCAACTTCCTGCGTGATGGCGGGGCGTGAACCTGGGAGGATCGCGTTCAGGAATCCAGCTCAATACTACATCGGGATGCCCTATCAGTAGAAATGAGTGAGCTACGGCTTTAGATACTCCCCAAGCTTGTATTTTGCCTACAGGGAATTCGAAGATGGGAGCGTTGTACGACACGATCGGGAAAGAGTATTCGGTTGGAAGGCGAACCGACCCAAAAATCGCCGCACATATTTCTCGATTCCTGGCGGGAGCTGCATCCATTTTGAATATCGGAGCCGGCACTGGCTCATACGAAACTGGCGATGCCAATTTAATTGCGGTTGAGCCTTCAAGGATGATGATAAATCAACGCTCCTCAGGTGCTTACCCTGTAGCACAGGCCTCTGCTGAATCTCTGCCTTTTAAGGATGGGGCGTTCACTCACTCGATGACAGTATTGTCAATGCATCATTGGAGTAACCGAACAGAAGCTTTTAAAGAGATTAAGCGTGTAACAACGCAAAGATTTGTCGCGGTAACTTGGAACCCTGCTTCAAAACCCTATTGGCTAAGTGCTGACTATTTTCCTGAAATCCATCATGTGGACCAAGCAATATTCCCATCGCTACAAGAGCTGACGATAGCTTTTCCTGGCATGAAATTTCACTCACTCCCGATACCCTCAGATTGTATTGATGGCTTCACAGCAGCATATTGGGCCAAGCCACAGGCGTATCTCGACCCAATTGCGAGACAGTCGATGTCCACATTTACGAAAATTGGAAATGTTGAATCCGGCTTGTCCAAACTGGAAAGTGATTTGAAATCAGGCATCTGGGAAAACAGATACGCGGAAGTTACAGGGCTGATGGAGTTGGATGTTGGCTATAAAGTGGCTGTTTGGGATGCGCCGAACGTTGTTTTGAAACTGCGCGATGAATCCACGCCAGGCTGCGCAAAGACACCCTGGCCTGGCGCCACTACCGGAGCCTCCACCCGAAGCCCCTGCGCCGCAGGCCCGTGATCGTGAGAAGGCCGATTGCGAAAAGCGCAGCTGTATTCGGTTCAGGTACCTGATAGAACCAACCGCCAGCGGAGTTGGTGCCAATATTTTTCCAGTCGCTCCTGTTCAGGCTGGCCTTGTCATTGCGAATCGTTCCCTGGGTGGCGAGTATGACCGCTTCGTCGTAGTCGATCATTCTGCCATTCACATACTTGAATCCATAATCGGTGGACAGCGCGCCATTGGTATAGCGCTGTCCCTGCATAAAAAATGCAGTACTCCGCCAGCCATCTTCGAAGAAGGCGGGTGCCCACGTTGAATAGGCTTTCTCGACGGAGATATCCGCTATCGGAGCGCCTATGTAGTGTGTGAACAGGGCCTGCATGTCGCTCTCGGAAGCCCAGCGCCAGTCGGCCATGTCATACCCGTTGAGTTGCCCGCTGCGGCAAACACCTGCCGGGCACACCTGGTTCATGTCATTCCAGGAGAGAGTGCGGAAGAGATCGACCTGCGCCCAGGTCTGCCCGTTCACCAGCACCACATCTGTAATCGGAATGGCTGTGGCGTTGGCGAGGGGCCACATAGCCACCACAAGTGCAATGGCGATGCTGCGGAAATTGCATGATGTCGAGAGGCGGAAGCAGTACATTGCGCAGAACTCCTTGTTTCTTATTGTGGCAGTCGTGCAGTTGCCAGTGGTTGGCAGGGTTTCAGTGAGTCGAATGAAGCCGTACGCGGGGCTCCTTGAGTATAGACGGTATTGGAGTGTGTATTACCAGCTCCCGGTATTCGCCATCGACACCCACGGTTCCTGCGGCGCCAATGCATCACCGGCCTGCAGCAGCTCGATGGAGATGCCATCCGGCGAGCGCACGAAGGCCATGTGCCCGTCGCGCGGAGGTCGGTTGATCACCACGCCCTTGTCCAGCAGGCGCTGGCAGGTGGCGTAGATGTCGTCCACGCGGTAGGCGAGATGGCCGAAGTTGCGGCCGCCGGTGTACTCCTCGGTGTCCCAGTTCCAGGTGATTTCCACCAGCGGGCTGTGGCCCAGTTTCGCACTTTCCACATCGTCGGGCGCGGCGAGAAACACCAGCGTGAAGCGCCCCGCCTCGCTGGCATGGCGCCGCACTTCCACCAGGCCGAGCTTGTCGCAGTAAAAATCCAGCGATTCTTCCAGATTGCGCGCACGCACCATCGTGTGGAGGTATTTCATTTGCGTTGCCTCGCTGCTGCCTGTTTGCCGGCCATGCGCCCGGAATAGCTTGCGTCACCCACTGACATGCCACTGCTGTAGCCCTCGGCGCGGCGCACCACGCCACAGGCGGTGCGTCCGGCGGCGTACAGGCCGGGAATCACTTGCCGCTGCGGGTCCACCACCTCGCCGGTGGGCAGTGTGTCGAGGCCGCCCAGCGTGAAGTACGGCAGGAAAGTGCCGCGTCCGGGAGTGATGTCGAGCGCGACCAGTGGCGGCTGCAGCGGCTGCAGCCATTCGGCGGCCTTGTGGCACTGCGTGTCCTCGCCGTTCAGGCAGTCCTCGTTGTACAGCGCGATGGTCTGCTGCAGCGTGCCGGTGCGCAGGCCCAATTCTTCTTCCAGCTCCGCGACACTGTCACCCGTGCCGGCGACTGCGGCGCCCATGTAGCTGGTACGTTCGTAGTCGCCGTACTGGTCCACCGTCAGGATGAAGTAGATGCGCTGTGATTGCTGGCGCAACACGAATGCGCCGAGGCGGCCATGGTACACGTCCTCGTTGATGAAGCGCTGGCCCTGGTCATTCACCACGATGCCATACGTCATGCTGGCGGGCGGGTAGTACGGAATAGTGATAAAGCCCTCGTGCATGTTGATCGCGGCGCCGCCCACCGCCATGCCCATCAGGATGCCGGTGCCGGTGTCGCCGGGGTTGCCGATGGGCGTGTTGCCGGCGGTCAGCATGGGCGCGTACTTGCGGATCATCTCCTCGTTCATCACGAAGCCGCCCGCGCACAGGATGACGCCCTGGCGGGTGCGCACATTGAGTTCCTGCTGGTCCTTGCGCACCACCAGCCCCACGACCTCGTCGTCCTCATTCACGATCAGCGTCAGCGCACGCGTCTCGTATTCGACGGTGATCGCGTCGCGCTTCTCGACGTTCTCGGTGACTATCTTCATGAACAGGGGGCCGCCGTTGTCGCCTTCCACGTACAAATTGTGCCCGCGCGGACAGGGTTTGGCCTGCTGGGCGAACGGATAGGCTTTCTCGCTCCCGGTGTACAGCAGGCCGTCATCCGTCAGGCACATGATGGCACGCTCCTTGTGGAAGCTGTCCTTGAACGGCACGCCGATGTCGACTAGCCACTGGAAGTGGTCCTTGCTGTTCTCGCAGTAGTTGCGAATCTTGGCCTCGTCCGCCTGCGGCCCGGCGCACATCATCATGTAGGTGAACATATCCTCGGTGCTGTCCTCAAACCCGCAGGCCTGCTGCACGCGCGTGCCGCCGTTGCCGCCCATGTAGATTTCTGCGCTGGACATCGCGGTGGAGCCGCCGGAAGCGCTCGCCACCTCGAAAATGATGACGCTGGAGCCCGCGTCCGCCGCCTCGATGGCGGCACAGCCGCCAGCGCCACCGAAACCAACGATGGCGACATCGGTTTCCCGGTCCCAGTGCGCCACGTCGCGAATCTTGCGCGCTCGGGAGGGATTGGTTTTTGCGGTGTCGGACATTACTGCATACCTCGTTGTGCGGGGCGCGCATGGTTGCGCTGGTGATGATCAGGTCAAGGACAGGGGATTAAAGCGTTTTCGTGCCGGGCTGACAACCGCGCCCGGAGCCGCCGGGTTAACAATTTGTACGTGGTATGGCTTTCTTGGCCAACTCGTTCCGGAGTTTGGGGGCAGAGTAAAAACCGCGCGACGGAAGTTCATCGCGGAGAGCCTCTTTCTGCGGTTTTTACTCTGACCCCAAACTCATGCGCTGGCATTGGACTGCTGCTGGAGTACAATCCCCGGCTTTTGCCAAAGGTAGTAAACCCCCATGTGGTTCAAGAATGTCCGCGCCTATCGCCTGACCAAACCATTCGACCTCTCTCCCGAAGCGCTGGCGCAAAAACTCGCGCCGCGCAGCTTCGTGCCCTGCGGCAAATCCCAGCCCGCCGCTGTCGGCTGGGTGGCGCCACTGGGCGAGGAGTCCGAGATGCTGGTGCACGCCGCCGCCGGTCGTATCCTGCTCAAGCTGAAGCGCGAGGAAAAGCTGTTGCCCTCCACGGTCGTGCGCGAGCAGTTGGAGGAAAAGGTGGCGGCGATTGAATCGGAACAGGGCCGCAAGGTCTATCGCAAGGAACGGTTGAACCTCAAGGACGAGATCGTGCAGGACTGCCTGCCGCGCGCGTTTACTCGCTCCACGCATATCCATGCCTACATCGACGTAAAGGCCAACTGGATTTTCGTCGACGCGGCCAGCGCCACGCGGGCCGAGGAGCTGCTGAACCTGCTGCGCGAATGCGTGGGCAGTTTTCCGGCGCTGCTGCCGCAGGTCAACAACGCCCCCTCGGCGGTGATGACAGCCTGGCTGTTGCACCGCAGCCTGCCGGATGATTTCGAACTGGGCCAGGAGTGCGAGCTGCGCGATCCCGGCGAGGAAGGCGGCGTGGTGCGCTGTCGCGGCGTTGATTTGTTGAGTGAAGAAGTGGAGACTCATTTGCACGCGGGCAAGCAGGTCGCCCGCCTGGCCCTGAACTGGGACGAGCGTGTTTCCCTGTTGCTGGCGGAAGACTTGTGCCTGCGCCGCCTCAAATTCGCGGACGAGTTGATGAAAGAGAACGAAGAAATTCCCGAAGCCGACCAGTCGGCGCGCGTGGACGCTGACTTCGCGCTGATGGCCGCTGCGATTACCGGTCTGCAGGAACGCGTCCTGGCGCTGTTCGGCGGCGAGGTGGAATAAGCGCCACTCATGCCAAGGCGCCCCGACACCGACGACTATCGAGCGCTATTCCTCAACCCCACACCCATGATGGACATGCGCGCTCCGACGGAGTTTGCGCATGGCGCGTTTCCCTCGGCGCTCAGCCTGCCGCTGATGAGCGACGAGGAGCGCGCGCTGGTGGGCACCTGTTACAAGCAGCGCGGACAGGCCGCGGCCATCGAGCTGGGCCATCAACTGGTCTGCGGCGAGGTGAAGGCGCAGCGCGTGGCGCAGTGGGCGGCCTTTGCCAACCAACACCCCCAGGGTTACCTGTATTGCTTTCGCGGCGGCCTGCGCTCGCAAACCGTGCAGCAGTGGCTGCGCGAGGCGGGTATCGATTACCCGCTGGTTATCGGCGGTTACAAGGCCATGCGGCGGTTTCTGCTGGCGGAACTGGAGCGCTCGATTGCCCGTGCCGAATTCGTACTGGTCAGTGGCAAAACCGGTAGCGGCAAGACGCGGGTAATTTCCCGCCTCACGCGCGCCGTTGACCTGGAGGGACTGGCCAATCACCGCGGTTCCAGTTTTGGCCACCTGCTCACGCCCCAGCCCAGCCAGATCGATTTCGAAAACCTTCTCAGCATCGCACTGCTGCGCTTGTTGGCGCAGGGCGACGAGCCGATTTTTCTTGAAGACGAGGGCCGCCTCATCGGCAGGCTGGTCCTGCCGGAATTGCTGCGCGGGAAAATGCGCAGCGCTCCCATGGTGGAGTTGGAGCAGAGCCTCGATGAACGCATTGATGTCGTGCTCGAGGACTACGTAGTCGACCTGGGAAAACGCTACGCACTGATGTTCGCGCAAGACGGCGCGCGACTGCACCGGGAGAAATTGCAGCAGAGCCTGGAAAAAATCAGCAGGCGCCTCGGTGGGCTGCGCTACCGGCAGGTCAGCGACATGCTGGACCTGGCGTTCGAGCGACAGTGGCAGGAGGGCGATGTGTCCGGCCACCGCCACTGGATTGCCGTGCTGCTGGAGCAGTACTACGACCCGATGTACGAATTCGAACTGGCCAAACGCAGCGGCGAGCGCCTTTTCAGCGGTGACCCGCAGACTGTGCTGCGCTGGATAGAGCAGGGAGTGCCGGGTGCAGCCCGCCGCTGAACTGCAACGCGACCTGGTACTGGTCGGCGGTGGCCACAGCCATGTGCTGGCAGTGCGCATGTTGGGCATGCGTCCGCTAGCGGGGCTTCGGATTACGCTGGTATCGCCCGCCAGCCACAGTCCCTACTCCGGGATGCTGCCCGGCCTGGTCGCGGGGCACTATCGATTTGAACAGGCGCACATCGATCTGGCGCGCCTGTGCCAGTGGGCGGGGGTGCGATTTGTCGAGGCGGAGGTGACCGCTCTCGATCCCGCTATGCGGAGGCTTACATTGGCTGGCCGGCCCGCGTTGCACTACGACGTGGCCAGTATCGACATCGGGTCGCAGCCCGAGCTGGATACTGTGCCAGGCGCCAGGCGCTATGCCACGCCAGTCAAGCCAGTGGCAGGATTGTGGCAACGCTGGCAGGCATTGTATGGACGTGTGGCTGGCCGAGTCGCGCCAGACCGGGCGCCAGACCGGGTCGCAGGCGAGGATTGTCGTATTGCGGTGGTAGGTGGCGGCGCCGGCAGTGTCGAGCTGGTGTTGGCGATGGCGAACCGCCTGCAGGACACGTTGGTACACTTTGACCTGTGGTGCGCCGCCGCCACGATTTTGCCGGGCTACAACGCCCGCGCCAGGCAATCGGTGATGGCGGCGTTGGGACAGCGCGGCATCCGTGTGCATCTCAATGCGCGCGTCGCGGCAGTGGAGAGCCGCCACCTGATTCTGTCTGACGGCGCGCACGCCGCCTATGATGAACTGTTCTGGTGTACCGGCGCGGTGCCTGCCCCGTGGATTGCCGCCAGTGGCCTGGCCACGGATCAGCAGGGTTTTCTCGCGGTGCGCGACACCCTGCAGGCAACCCAGGATGACTGCGTGTTCGCCGCCGGCGATATCGCCGTACAGGTCAATCATCCACGGCCCAAGGCGGGCGTGTTCGCGGTTCGCCAGGGTCCCGTGCTCGCGCACAACCTGCGCGCCCTGTTGCTGGATCAACCGTTGCGCCAGCATCGGCCCCAGCGGCGATTCCTGTCCCTGATCTCGCTGGGCGCTGAACGGGCGACCGCGGAGAAGGGCGCGTTCAGCGCAACCGGCCGCTGGGTGTGGCGTTGGAAGGATGCAATCGACCGGGCGTTCATGGCGCAGTTTGAGAATTTACCCAACGCGATGGCGAGCCAGGAGCAGGACAGTTTGCCGCAGTTGCAGCATGCCTCGCAGCAGGCGGTTTGCGGCGGCTGTGGTGCCAAGGTCGGGGCTGACGCGCTCTCGGCGGCACTCGCGCAGCTGCGTCTGGACTACCCGCAACATTGTGTCGTGGCCGGAGATGACGCCGTCGCCGTGCCTGTACCGCAGGGCGCCATGCTGCTGCAAAGCCTGGACGTACTGCGCCAGCTGGTTTCAGATCCCTGGCAAATGGGTCGCATAGCCGCGCAGCACGCCCTCAGTGATCTCTATGCCTGCGGGGCGCGCCCGGTGTCGGCACTGGCGGCGGCAACGCTGCCCTATGCCAACAGCGCGATGCTGCAGCGCGAGTTGCAGCAACTATTGGCAGGCGCCCTGCACGAGTTCGCCGCAGTGGATTGTCGCCTGACGGGTGGACACAGCATGCAGGGCGCGGAGCTTGGCCTCGGCTTTGTGGTCAACGGCGTGCCGATGTCGGAGGATGGAAGATTGCTGTCCAAGATCGGCGCCCAGCCTGGAGATCAACTGATCCTGACCAAGGCGCTGGGTATCGGCACGCTGTTTGCCGCCCACATGCAGCTGGCGGCGGATGGACGCGACATCAGTGCTGCCCTGGCGTCCATGCTGCAGGGCAACCGCGAAGCAGCAATGCTGGCGGTGGCGCAGGGTGCGAGCGCCTGCACGGATATTACCGGCTTCGGCCTGCTCGGCCATTTGCTGGAAATGCTGGCAGGGGTGCGCGGAGCGCGCCTGTCCCTAGCGCAACTACCGGTGCTCGGCGGTGCGCTTGACCATCTGCGGGGCGGCATTGCCAGCACCATGCACGCGGCTAACGAGCGCAGCGCCAGGCAGTTGTATCAGCATTCTCCGTCGGTGGATGCGGCGCGCCTGCAGCTGTTGTTCGACCCGCAAACCAGCGGCGGCCTGTTGATTGCGCTTCCCCGGGAGCGAGGCCGGGCGCTGTGTGATGCCCTGCACCATGCGGGATATGCCGAGGCGCGCATCATCGGTGAAGTGACCGGGCGTGTAGACGGGAGCGCGGCTCCCGTCCACCTCGACTAGGTTTGTCTGTCGCTAAGCGCGGACGTTTATGTGAGCGTTGCAAGGCCGCCTTCGTGGCGACCCGTTCTGCCCAGCAGATTGTTGTACTCCCTGGGGTCTACCGACAGGTCGTAGAGCTCTTCACCGCCGTCGGCGTAACGGGTCCAGCGCCATTTGCCGATGCGCGTCGAAACAGCGTCTCCCCAACGCATTTCTGCCGGGCGCCGGGCGGCGATCTCCGGTGTGATCCCCAGCAGGCTGGCGCCTTCAAATTGCGCTGGCTGCGCAATGCCCGCAAGGTCAGTCAGTGTGGGCGCCAGGTCGAGCAGGCTCACGGGCAGGTCGAAACTGCCGCCCGCCTCCACCCTGCCGGGGGCGCGGATAAGCAGCGGAATGCGGTTGGCGTGTTCCCACAGCGCCATCTTGTGCCAGTGCAGTTTTTCGCCCAGATGGAAGCCGTGGTCCGACCACAGGACGACGGCGGTGTTGTCGGCGTACGGGCTGGCGTCCAACGCGTCGAGTATCTGGCCCACCATGGCGTCGGTGTGACTGCACGCGGCCAGGTAGGCCTGCACATGTTGTGGCCACAATCCGGAATTCATCACCAATTCGTTCTGGGTGACTTCCCCGGACCCAAAATCCACAACAGGGAACCTGGCGAGTTTTACGCCTGCCAGTGGAATATCGTCCAGGTCATCCTGGCGCACTTCGGGTAGCACGACCTTGTCGATAGGATGCAGGTCAAAAGCCCATTGTGGCAGGCGCCAGGGGACATGGGGCTGGTACAGGCCGATGGCCATGAACCAGGGCTTGGTATGAGCTGACTGCAACTGTTCGATGGCGAAATCGGCTGAGATCTGGTCGGCGTGCACTTCGCCGGGTGCCAGCACCCCATAGTCAAAAAGCGTTCCATGGTCGCCAAACGTGACGGGCGAATCCTTGTAGGGCAGGAAAACATCCCACAAACGCTTGGTACCCATTGCCCAGTGGAAGACCTTGCCGGTGGATATCGTCTCGTATCCCGCCTGCGAGAAAAAATGCGGCAACGGGAACAGCGTTGGTGATTTCATCAGCTCCCCCATAGGCGGCGGTGTCATCGGTCTCATGCACGTTTGTCGTTTCGGGGCGCAGTCCCCACATCGCGGAAGCGCGGCTGGCAATGCACACCGGCACGGAGCAGTAGGCGCGATTGAAGGAGTATGACTGCGCGCGCAGCCGATCAATATTGGGCGTATGCACACCGGGATGCGCGTCGAGGTAGCCGACCCAGTCGTTCAGGTCGTCAACACACAGCAGCAGAATATTGGGCTTTTCGCCCATACCGGGTGTGGCAGGCTTGGGTGCAGTGTTGGCGGTCACCGGACCAGTTGCAGCATCGTCGACTTTGCCCGATGAAGAACGATTGCAGCCAACCACTGCCGCGGCGGCTGCCGCAGCGACAGCTGCCGAGAGAAATTTTCGTCGATGGATAACCATATCAATCCAGATGTAGAGAAAGGTGCAACATTGCTACGGGGAGCGTATTCGACAGGCGGTCGATGGTAGCTGTCCGGCCCGCCGGCCACAACACCGATTGCGCGGCGGCTTGCGCGATGTCACACACGTTTCGGCCCACCCCTGAGCCTGCGATAGAGCTCGTGCAATAACAGCAATGTCGCGGCGCCGAACAGCAGGTAGAGCGCGACTGTGGCGACGGGTCGATCGAGCGAGTCGGCCGTGGATTCGGTTAAAAAACTGACGATCAGCAAGACGGGCGACGCGAGCAAAATCACGCTGATCAGCCGCTGCAGGAAATTGATCGGGGCCGAGCGTGGCATGTAATAACCGACGCCGACATTCGCCACGCAAGACAGCAGGAAATAAATATGCGCGGAGCGGTACAGCATTCGCGACGCATCGGCCAGGTGCTCGACGCCGAGTACCCGCGCCATGTACTGACCCTGCAGCGAACAAAAACAAGCCCAGGCCGCCCACGAGCAAATGACAGTTTCGACGTTCATGGCATCACTTTCCATCCCAGTAGCGGGTCATTTCAGGTACAGGAAAGAGGCGGTCCACGTTATCAGCACCAGGCCGGTCAGCGATTCAAGCGCGGACAGGAAGCGCAAGTCGCCAAACGGGACGATGTCGCCAGTGCCGAGCGTGGCGTAAGTAGTGAAGGAAAAGTAAACGCAGTCCATCAGGCTGCCGTCAAAATTTCCTTCCAGGTGACCCCAATCCTCGGCCTGGTTCATAAAGTAATAGGAGATGCCGAAAATCCATACTTCTACGGCGTGCGCGGTCAGTGCGACGAAAACGCCAAGCACAATGCGAAAGCGGTGCAGCATCTTCAGCCGCGGCATCAACAACGTCATGCGGTGCAGAAACTCATAGTGAATGGCTACGGTAGTGGCGATGATAACCACGTTAACTAGAAATACGACGATCACAATTTCCCACGCCCCGGCCGCGATTCTTCAAAGACCACTTTAACCTGATTTAAATGTTGGTCTGAAATGTTGTGTTACGCCTAATGTATATCGTCCATGAACATCACGCTGTTGCGGTGAAGCGAGGATGGCCAGTTCGGTATGTTCAACGTGGTTTCGCCGGCGCCGCGCGCGACCAGCACGATCTCGATGGAGCCCGTGCCGTTGGCGCTGGGGATGAACATATCCAGAGCGGTCATGAAGGTGAGTTGGTTGAACGGAAACAACTCTCCTTTGTCCAGATCAGTCACGTTGTCGCCATCCTCATCGAATACGAATACGCCGATATTCACGCCAGATCCCGCGCTCACGGCGCGCGGACTGATCTGTGGCGTCAATACATTCAGGCCATCGACGAACAGTTGATCGCTCGTCGCGCCCTGGTCGCCCCAGAACTCCTGTTGCCGCATCGCCACGAAGCCGGTTGAATCCTCCTCGGCAGGTATGAACGCCGAAATGCTCTCACCGGGCAAGCTGGACAACAGGCGCAGGAAATAGTTGTCATGCGTGTAGGGTGCAGCGTAAAAGTGGTGCACGGTTTCGTTGGGCTCCTTGTCGGTGGCGGGCCGCAGCAGCGCAAATTCATAGTGCCGATCACTGCTCAGCTCGACCGGGCCAAACGCGCCGGATGCTCCGATGGCGAAACTCGCCAAAGGTTCCGCAGCCAGTCGATGACCGGTCCCGGCCTCCAGCTCCCAGACCTGCACCGTGGTGCCCGCATAGCCCAGGTTTTCAGGGAAGAACACCGCGCGGCCGGCAACCTTGACCGTGCCGGAGCGCGACGGCAACACGACTGTGGTCGTGGGCGCGACACCGGTCAAAAATTCGTACATCAGCGCGAACGATTCCGCAGCGGTCGCGGTTTCAGTGTGGGATTTATCGGGAAAATGGAAGTTGCTCGCGGGATCGGGACCGATCTGCGAATTGCTGTTGTCGTCACTCAGGTTATAACCGCTATTGGCCGTGTTCCACTCGCCCCAGATGCCGATGGTGGGCACGCCGCCGGGCAATTCCTCGGGCGCGCGCCCGTCGATATTCACATAGCGTGCGACCTTGTCCGGGCCGGAAAATGCGGGGTCGTCCAGGTAACTCGTCCACACAAAAGTGCCGCGCGAGTGGCCTACCGCGTAGACCTGCTCCGCGCCGGTTTGCGCCAGCACCGTGTCGATAAACGCATCCAGCGCGGCAATGGGGTTTTCTGACAGTGCGGTGTTGTACTCGAACGCGAACAGCATCTCCTGGGGATAGCCGTTGCTGGTAAAGCGCATGGCCTGCGTTTCAAACTGTTGCGCCGATCCTGACTGGCCGTGGACGAAAACAATCGGCATGACGTGGGGCTGCGGTTGGTCGTTATCGGAGCTGTTCGAGCAACCCGATTGGACAAAGACCAGGCCTATGGCTACGAAGGCGCTCGCGAGGCTTCTCAGAATCTGCATGGGCGATTGCTCCTTTTATTTATTGTATGGATCACAGCTCAGCCAGAGCTCAGGAGTATCGCATTCCGCTCGCATGTTGTCATTTTCCGGGACAAATCCCCGGCACAAATGCGGCCCAAAAAGAGTGTGAATTTCGCGGAACAGCCCTTATAGTCTGTTGTCCTATACCTTCCCTTTTGCCATCAAATTTAGTTATGAATGACAGATTGAAAATACTGCTTCTCCTCGTTATAGGCGCGCTGTTCCAGACCGGCTGTGGCACTGAAGCCGCGTATAACGAGGAAAGTTTTTCCAGCGACAGCCCGTTCAAGCTGAGAGTCGATGGCGACATCGAAGCGGCCTGCGAAAGCGCGCGTCGGTCCCTGCTCGGGCAGGGTTACCTGATAGACCTCGCCAGCAGCGAGGAGGTCAAGGGCCGCAAGGCTGCGAGGGTAGAAGGCCAACAGAACGCCTTTATCGAGATGACAGTCGTATGCGTGCCCGAGCGCGGTGGCAGCACCGTTTTTGCCACCGGCGTGCTCAGCACCTATGACCTGAAGAAAAACAGCAGCTCCGCCAGTGTCGGCCTCAGTGCGCTGGGCTCCATATCGCTCCCCATCGGGCAGAGTGTCGATTCCCTGGTCAAAGTCTCGGAGCAGACGATTGATGACAAGGAATTCTACAAGCGTTTTTTCAGCGCAGTCGAAACCATACTGGGTGAGATGCGTATCCGCGAAGCAGACGATGATCCGGCTACAGAGCCTGCACAGGAGAGCACAGCGCAGGAAGCGGGCCAGCCGGTAGCCCAGCCCAGGATCTGGCCAGAGCTGTTTCCCGAGCAGAGCGCATCCGCGCAGGAGATCTGCGCAGGACGCATCCGCGCAGGACGCATCCGCGCAGGACGCATCTGCGGTTACGCCCCCGCCTTCCGCAGAGCAGGCAGCGCCCGAAGCCGTGCCAGCGGTGGCTCCTGCCCCGGTGGCGCCGGTAACCGCGCCCGAGGTGGCTCCTGTCCCGGTGGCGCCAGTAACCGCTCCCGAAGTGTCCCCTGCGCCGGTGGCCGTTCCGGAGCCTGCCCCGCAGGTAGCGCCTGTAGTGATAGCGCCAACGCCCGCGCCAGAGGCGCCTGCGCCCGCGCCCGCTCCGGAGGCTCAGCCATCTCCAATTCCACCGACACCCACTGTGAATGAAGCGCTGCCCGGGATTGCGCCGACACCTGCTTTGAACGAGGCGTCGCCGGCGGTTGTGCCGGCGCCTGCCGTGAGCGAGGCGCCGGCCGCGATTGCGCCGCCGCCTGTCGCAGTTGAAGCGCCTGCGGAAGTGATGCCGACAGCTGTCCCGGACGCGGCGCCGGTCGCGATGGAGCCAGCTGTATCGTCCGCGCCGGCAACATCCACCGTCGCGGCGCCGGAGCTGGCCCCCGTGCAGGTGACGGCGGTGCGAAAAACCACCCCGGTACCTGCTGTCGAGCCACAGTCAGCGCCAGCAGTTGCGCCGCAAGATCCATCAATCGCGCCGCAAGATCCCGCAACCAAAATCAACGGTCTTTTCTAACAGCGACGCGTTCGGCCTGGTCTACGGTCCCCGCACGGCTCCCTGCGGGCCGTGGAAGCTAAACTGCCGCAGTGCGAATATTGGACGGCCTAATAGCCGTAGCGACGCCTGATAGCCGCAAAGCGCTCGTGCAGCTGCGCCAGCCGTTCTTGCGCCGAAACGGTTGCCGTATCGTCGGGCAGTGCGCCGGCCAATCCCTGCAATTTCACTGTCTTTGTGCTAAATGCCGTGGTCGTAGTGCTCAGCAGGTTGCGATACGTAACGTTGCCGCGCACCAGGCCCTGCGTGTCCAGCCAGTTGTGATAGCCGGGGTCCCGGTGGCACAGGATCAGCCGCACCTTGCCATCGCTATTCACAGTTGTACGAGCGGGGGTGTAACTCACCGGGCGGTACAGGTAATCGAGGCTGTTAAAAAACACCCCTGCGTTGGAGATCATCCAGAAACTGTCCGGCGCCTCGAACTCAATAATCAACGCGTCGTCTTCCTGCAGCTCCCAGCACATATGCGCGATCGCGCGTCCACGGCGCTGGTCGGCCGCGTCGCTCTGCTGCGCAGGGTCGGGCGGAAAGCGGTTGACGTTGGCGGGATCGACGAACGGACTGTAGTGGTAGGGATGGTCCGGCCAGTCATCCATCAGCGCGACGACAAACCGTCCTGCCCACTCCATCGCCTCGATGAGCGCCTCCGGTGTGGGCGACGGTTTGGGTTCCTCCATGCCGACGCGCTCGATGTTCAGGCGCGCGGGCAGTTCATCCCAGCGATCAAAACCCTGGCGCAAAAACAGTTTGCGCGTATTGGGCGTGCTCGGCAGCCAGTTGGGGCCGCGCTCGGGGCCGCCGATGTACAGCTCGAAGTTGCCGTGCTCGTCGGTGGCGAGCTGGTGCCCGAACAGGTTGGCCTCGGGAATATCGCCAAATGGATCGTGCAGGCTGGGCCAGTCGGTGCCCGGCTGCTTGTCCGGGCGCTGGCCCTGCACTGTGAAATTGATAAAGCGCGCGCTGCCGCGATTGCCGGAGATGCGGTAGACCGACTGGCCGTCAATCCACGCCTGCAGGTAGAGGAAATCGGCGGCGTCACCGCCGAGTTTGCGCGTCGGTGTGCAAAACGGGTGCAGCGCCGGGTAGCGTGTGTCGCGCGTCTCCAGCGCCAGGTCAAACGCCTGCCCGAGATTCTGCGTCAGGAAGCGGAACGCGTCGACGCGGTGTGCGGGTGTTGCCGGGTTGTAGTCCTTGAACACGCGATCACCGGCCGCCTCCAGATTCCTGCAGAACGCTTTCCAGGCGTCCTGCAACGGCAGGTCAGAGGGCTCGTCACCGAATGCCACTGGCGTGCTTCCCGGCGTCTTGCGTTGTGCGTTGTGGGTACATTGGTGTGTTGGCTCCCGCGACTACCGATCAGGCCCAGTGCATTCAACATGCCGCTGAGGTTGGCGACAGCCCGCTGCGCCGCCTGCAGATTGCCCTCCTGTTCAATGCGCGGGCCCAGCAATTCCAGGTCGAAGGCGCCTTCGTAGCCGGCATCCAGCAGCCATTGCAGCAGGGTCGGCAGTGGTATCGCGCCGTCTCCCGGCACCGCGCGCGACGGTAGTGAGCGATCCCCCAGTACGTAATCGCTGACCTGCACCAGGTGGCAGCGCGGCACGGCGAGCTCAATCAGTGACTTGAGATCGGCCTCGGTCCAGCAGCCGCATATATCGATGCACACGCCGATGCCGGCGAGCTCGGCCAGCGTGATCGTGTCGCGCAATGTGTGGGCGATATGCAGGTCCGCGTACTGCGGCGGCGCGTTTTCAATCATCAGCGCGATGCCGGCCCGGTGCGCCTCGTCGACGCAGGGTGCTATCGCATTGGCAAACGCCTTGGCCGCCTGCTCCCAGCTTAACGCGCCGCGCCCGCCGGTGGTCATGTAAATCGACTTCGCGCCCAGTTGCTTTGCCGTGGCAATGCGGGCGGACAGGTTGGCGCGCGCCTGCGCCAGAATGCCGTCGTCCGAATCGAGCGGGTGCGCGGACGAGAACGGGTGCACGACCGTTTCCAACTGGAAGTTTCCGGCCGCCAGCGCGGCCTGCACCAATGCCCCGCTCTCGCCGTCCAGTTGCGGCCCGAGCACGCTGAAGCGTTTGGCGCCGATCAGCGGCCAATACGCGAGCTGCTGGCTGATCTCCTCGCGCATGAAGCAAATGTTGTTCATCGAGACTCTGGGGTGCATGTGGTGGATCTCCTGTACGCGAGTAAATACCTGCGCTACGCGTGGCGCTGTTCGATGCGCTGTTCGATGGTAAGGTCAAAGCGCTGTCGATACGGGGCGAACTCGCGGTGTAGTTCGTCGATGTCGACGCCGATCATAGCGGTGGAATACACGAACTTGCCATAGCGATCGCCGCGGTTGTTTTTCAGGTAGTCGCGCATCGCCTGCTCGCCCGCGCCAGACAGGCTGATGCCGGCAAAGGCATAGAACCTGGCGATGGTGGCGACCGGGTCGGCAACAAAGTCGCTATAGCGCACATGTAGAATCCGCGCATCGTCCACCAGCGGGTTGTCCAACGTAGAGCGAATGCCTGCGCGGGTCGCCGCCAGGTGAATGGCCGCCTGTTCCTCCACGTTGACGCGGCCGGAAAATGCCCTGGTTAGCGTCGCTGCCATTGCAATGCGAGACGCGGTGACCTGCACGGGATCGCGGTGAATCCAGATCAGGCGGGCATCGGGATAGGTATCGAAAAACGCCTGCAGGCGCGGCCCGTGAAAGCCTTTCAGTGCCCAGCGCTTTTTCGGCTGTCCAGCATGATCGCCATGCTGGCAGTGCTGCAGCATCATCCGGTGAATGCGGTATTGCGCGTGGGCGTCGGTAGGCAGCCCGCCGACGAACATGCCAATCGGCGCCCGCCACCACGCCGTTGGCGTCAGCACCCGAAAATCGAAGGCCCAGGTGCGCTCGCACTCCGGCAGGCCATTGCCGAGCATGTCGTTGTAGGGATGGATTTTCAGCCAGTCGGGCGCGATGGCGTTGATCTCGCGCCAGTCCGCGTCGGCGCGCGCGCGGCGCGGATCGTCAGCAGCTGCCAGGCCAGGCACGGGCGAGGGATACATCACTTCCCAGAAGCGCAGCGAGCGCGAATCCGGGTCCACCGACAGCAGCGCGTGCAGCAAGGTCGTGCCGGAACGCGGTTCGCCGGTTACGAACAGCGGCCTGTCGATGACCTCAGCGGCCAGCCCGGGCGTTCGCTTGTGGTCCTCAAAAAACTGCAGGCGCGAGGTGAGCAGCCCGTGGCAGATCGCGGCGGCAGCCCGTTGCCCTTCGGATGTCATGTTGATTTTGCGCAGTTGCTCGACGGCGAGCGCGAAGCGTTCAGGGAGAGTATCGTCGCCGAAATCAGTGAGGCCGGTGTGCTGCCGGGCCTCGCGCAGCAGGTATTCGGCATCCAGTATTGCGCGTTCCGCCACCGCTTATTGCCCGCACAGCTTCAGCAGTTCATCCTCGGTGGCCCGCACTTTGGCCGCTGACAGCGCGCCGTACTTGAGCCCCGCCATGCCGCCGTAGTCGAGGATCTTGGGGACGCGCAGACCGGCATCGACAAACGCCTTGATCTGTTTCGCGACCTGCTGCGGCGTACCGTGAGGCAGCACGGCGAGGATCGCCTCGGGCTCCACTTTCGCCAGCATCTCAAGCACGCGCTCGCGGGTGAGCACGCCTGGATCGATATCCTGGAAGCCGCCCCAGTTCTCGCCCATCGGGTGCTTGAAGCCGAACGCCTTCAGCGCCGACGCGGAAATCTGCAGAATCCAGGATTTGATCAGCGGCGCCTGCAGGATTTCCTGTAGCTCACTTTCGTCGCCAATCAGGCAGGTCATGATGAACGCGGGCACGATCCCCGTCGGGTCGCGTCCGGCCTCGTCCGCCGCGGTGCGTATCACCTTCAGCTTCGCCGCATAGTCCTCCGGTGTCCACGCGCCGGCAGGCCACCAGCCGTCGGCATAGCGCCCGGTGAGTTGCAGCATGCGCGGGCCGCTGGCGCCGATCCAGATTTTGGGATAGCGGCCCCGGTAGGGTTCGGTGTCCATGCGCGCGTGATGCAACTGGTAGAACTCGCCGCTGAAATCCACCGGCCAATCGCTGTCCCACAGCAGGCGGATCACCTTCAGCGACTCTTCGAAGCGGCTGACGGGCCGCGCGTAGTCAAAGCCATACGGCACGGTGTTCTCGCTCTCGCCGCTGCCGACACCGAGGATGAAGCGCCCACCGGACAGATGGTCGATGGTCAGCGCCGTCTGCGCGAGCGACGAGGGATGCCGGCGCACCGTATCGACCACGCTGCTGGCGATCGGCACATTCTTGGTCAGCACGGCGGCCGCCGCCGCTACCGCCAGCCCGTCCAGGTGCCGGTGCGGCGAGGGCGATATCGTTGCCAGCTCGGTAAATTCCGGCGTCCAGATCGAGTCCGGCCAGAAGCTCACCATGTGATCCGGCAACCAGATGGAATGGTAGCGACCGCTGTCCAGCACATCGAGCTGGCTCAGGTCGAACGGCAGGGTGGTGCGCAAAAACGCGGCAGGCTGGACTTTCATGCCTTGTTCTGCGCTGATGTCATATCCAGCCGCAGGCGGGTCAACACCAGCGTTCGAATACGCCAGTGGTTGCCAATCTTCGCGTAGGTCTCGGTGTAGTGGCCGAAACCATGCAGCTCGCGGCCATCGGGCCAGCGCAGCATGTCCTCCATCGCCCAGATGCCGTTCGCGGTCGTGGGTGAGGTCAGTTCTATTTCCGGCATATGGCCGTGATGCACGGTCAGCACGTCGCCGATAACGCTCTGCAGGAAGCTGACGCAGTTGTCGGCCCCGGTAATCACGCTGCCGCCAGAGGCGGTTGAATCCATCACCACGTCATCGCAGAAGACCTGCCGCATAGCGGGCCAGTCCTTGGTATCCATCGTGCGGAAGTAGCGCGCTTTTAGCTGCTTGATGGCCTCGATATCATCGTGCATCGGGAATGTCCTCGCTAATGTTCTCGCTACAGTGGCAGAGTGCGGTTACTGGCTGATCGCGTCGTAACAACTGCACGGGTCAACGGAATTCATGTCACACCAGACGGCACAGGATTCCACGGCTATCCAGTACACGAAATCCATGTAGCGTATCTCCCCGCTCTGTTGTTTGACCGTGGATTTACCGTGGCAGGCGTTGCAGTTGGAACGCTCGTAGGACTCCATCGAGCTGTTGCCCAGGAACGGCCGGGTTTGGCCCTCGGGCGAGGAAACTGCTATTTGCGGCCGCTGCAGGGGCCGGCTGGTATTGCTGTCGGCAAATTCAGGCGCCGCGTTGGCACAGCCGACCGGTGGCGTGGGGAATACAAACCACTGAGTTGATACCAGTTGATAGTTGCTCCACACGGATTGATCGCCCAGCAGTCCGGCAAAGGTGTTATTCCACTGGTCTGCGGTGGGGTAGTTCTCCGCCAGTGGCACCTGGCGGCACAGCTGCGATTTTCCCGCGACGCTGGCCGGCGGTTGATCCAGGCACCAGCCAACCTGATCCTGGCCCGGCTCCGTGACGCACACGCTCAGTGGGTCGTTGGTAGCGGGGCTGATATTGCACTCGGCACAACTGCCGTCCGCGCAGTCCGGCGCGGTAAAGTGGTAATTCTGCGCCAGCGTGCTGGCCCCGGGACAGTTGGGATTTACCGTGGGGCCGTTGCCCTGCGATCCCGCTGGCGGCAGTCCGCCACAATCCGGCGCGTTGTCCTTGTGTTCAAACGTCGACCACGTCCAGCTGGGCTGCTTCAGGGTTTTGTGCGCGATGTGCATGCCAACCAGAGCCATGGACTTAAGCTCGCAGGAAGCCGTGCCAGTGCTGCTGCGATAGGCGGGCGTGAACACCAGCAGATCTTCCCTGTGGTAATTCACGTTGGTGAGACCCTGCTCCATCCACGCCAGCTTCACTTCATAGGTGCCGGATCGTGGGTCGGCGGGATCACCGCCGGTATAGGATTCTTCGCCGCACAGGTTCGCGACGTCCTCGCTCATCGTGTACAGGTTGTTCCAGTCATAGTAGCGCTTGTCGACGGCGTGCTTGTAAAACGCCGGATTGACCAGGATTTCATAGCGCACAAAGCCACCCTGTGACGTAAGTACCGGTTGGTTCGACAGGCCGCCAGTCTGCGCTTCGAGAAACTGTCATCGGCTTTGTTCGCGTTATCGAGCACGCGGTACTGCGTATGATTTTCCACCGCCTGGCATTCTGGCGGGTAGTAACGCGTGCCTGACCTGGCGCAATCGCCGTCCGGGCAGACGCAATCCTCATCGTCGAGGTTGCAGCGGATCAGGTCATACGTAGAGGACCAGGCGCTGTATTGAGTTGGATTGTCACCGTACAGCGATACGCGCGCGCCGACTTCCGGCGCGTTCAATGCGAGAAACGTCTGCCACGAATAGTGGTCGATGCCGATTTGCGTGTTGTCCGGAATATCGCCGGGCAACACATAGGCGAGTGCCGGGTCCGGGCTTGGGGCGTTCGGGTTATTGCTGTCGCTGCAGGCGGTCAGGAATGTGCCCGGCAGTGAGATCAGCAGGCAAGTGAGCAACAGCAAGGAAGATGATCGATTCATATGATTCCCCTTCATTATTAGTGTGTCTTGATGCAGGAAAGCTGCCTGCGAACGCCGGGATATGCACAGGCAGTTTAACATCGTGTTTTATGACATGGCATGAATTCCTGCACGCCATCACCACGCATCCATCGACATGCGACCACGTGAGTTGCAGGGTTATTTTGGCAGGCGCCGCGCATTGGGGAAGATTGATAATGCGCTACACGCGTTTCCTGGCTGCAATTGATCTGAGTGGTCGCCGGCTGCGTATCTGTCTATGTCCCCCAGCTTGTCGGCTAACGAACCCACCGCAAGGAATAACACTATGGAACCGGCCCTGATCGAAAGTATTGTTACAACGCCCCTGGCGATATCGGATGACGCCAGGGCGGTGCGAGATGCGCTGGTCGCGCGCGGACTGGAGACGCCGCTTGTGTATAACGGCTTGAGCCGGGACCAGAAATACCGCCGCATCAAGGAGTCATTTGCCGAGATCGCGCGCACCCTGGGTCTCGACCTGGCGGATGACAGCCTGAGCGAAACGCCGCACAGGATCGCCAAGATGTACGTGGACGAAATTTTCTCGGGTCTGGATTACGCCCACTTTCCCAAAGCCACCGCCATCGAAAACAAGATGGGCGTGGACGAGATGGTGAGGGTCAGCGAGATCGCCGTGGTAAGTACCTGTGAACACCATTTCATCACCATCGATGGCGTCGCCGACATTGCGTATATCCCGGCGGGAAAGATTATTGGCCTGTCGAAAATCAATCGCATCGTGCGGTTTTTCGCCCAGCGACCGCAGGTGCAGGAACGCCTGACACAGCAGGTGCTGGTGGCCCTGCAGACGCTGCTCGCGACCGAGGATGTCGCGGTGACGATCAACGCGACCCACTATTGCGTGAAGGCCAGGGGCGTGATGGACGCGAACTCCAAAACCCGCACCTGTGCGCTGGGAGGCAGGTTCAAGACCGATCCGCTGACGCGTGCGGAATACACCGCCTGAGGCGTGTAATCCCCGTTCCTTCGCGTTGAGGGCAAGCATGCGTGACTCCATCATTAACGGGCTGATGTTCAACATCACCTGGCTGGTTATCGTCACCTCCGAGTCTGCGGTGATCGCCCCGTGCGCGGCATTGCTGCATTTGCTGATCCACTTCGCCGTGATGGGAAAAGGCACTATCGAACTCAAGGTGGTTGTCCAGGTTGCGCTGATTGGCGTGGTGGTGGACCAGCTACTTTTTTACTTCCAGGTGTTTACCGTGGACGGGAGCGCGGCGCTGCCACCGGTGTGGATGTTCTGCCTGTGGCCGGTGCTCGCAACCACGGTTATGCATGCATTTTCTTCACTGCAGGGCCGCTACCTGCTCGCTGCCGTGCTGGGCGGTGTTGGCGGCGTCGCTTCGTTCGTTGCGGGAACGCGTATGACCGGTGTCGAGTTTGCCTCCGGACACAGTGCGCAATGGACATCGACGAGGAGGCCTCGGCAATCTGTGGGTATTTTTTGCTGCACTGCTGCTCACCGGCTGCCTTGGCATGCCGCCATCGGTGACGCCGGTGCAGGGGTTCGATGCCGATCGCTATCTGGGCAAATGGTACGAAATCGCGCGTCTTGATCACTCCTTCGAGGAGGGGCTGGACCGCGTCACGGCCGAGTATGCATTGCGCGAGGACGGCGGAATAACGGTGATCAACCGGGGTTTCCTCACCAGTGACAACGAATGGCAGGAAGCACAGGGCAAGGCCTTTTTCGTCAATCGCAGCGACGAGGGGTATTTGAAAGTCAGCTTCTTTGGGCCGTTCTATGGCTCTTACATCGTCTTTGAACTGGATAAAGAGAACTACCAGTACGCGTTCGTGTCCGGGCCGGATACCTCGTATCTCTGGTTGCTTGCGAGAACACCAACGGTTGACCCGGCCCTGATTGAACGGTTTGTCGCCGAAGCATCAAGGCTCGGGTTTGATACCAGCAAGCTGATTTATCCAGCGCAGGAGTGATTCGCTAAACACGCCAAATCACTGGCCTAATTCAAAAACTCCACCTCGCCGGTATGCATGTTGTACAAAGCGCCCACGATGCTGACGTCACCGGCCTTAACCATTTCAGCCACTATCGGGCTTTTTTCAAGGATATTCTGCATCGTGATTTCGACGTTTTTCTCCGCCACGAGGTGAACGAACTCAGGATTGGCTGAGGTTTTATCACCCGGATAGTCTGACAAGGCTTCCACTGCGGGCTTCACGTTTTCCAGCAGGGCGGTGATATTGCCCAACTGGACGTTGTCGATGGCAGCGGCGATCGCCCCGCAGCGTTCATGGCCCAACACCAGAATCACTTTGGCGCCTGATACCTTGGTGGCAAATTCCATGCTGCCCAGGATATCGGTATTCTCGATGTTCGCTGCCACCCTTGCTACGAATACATCGCCAATGCCCTGGTCGAAGACGTCTTCTACCGGCACCCTGGAATCAACGCAGGAGAGAATAATGGCTTTGGGGTGCTGCCCTGACACCGCCTCGCGCACCAGCGATGAATGATCGCGGATGGTCTTTTTTCCGCTTACAAACCGATCGTTGCCATTGGTAAGCAGCGCAATGACCTGGGCTGGAGTGAGTGCCTGTTGCTCGGCTTTCGTTAACACCCTGTCTGTCCTGACTTCGTTGCTCTGCGCGAGAGCGAAAGTGGACAACATCAACAAGCCTAGAAGTACCGTGGTTTTTTTCATGTTATACCTCAGTGGATGATCGAGCGGTTCGAAGTTGATTATGGAACAACATGCGAGCTGGCCAGGCGTGGCTGCCACTACGCAACTCCTTTGAGCCTCCAACCATACACCGGTCCGTGGGGACAGGCCACGATTCCATACTGCCAGCACTTTAGTTTTCGCCCGCCTTTGAGCAGTGTCGCGGTGCGGCTATCATCCCGTTGCCGCAAATGCGAATTAACAGGCCAGGACGATGAGTACAGAATTTGATGTCACACAATTCGGCATCCAGCCGGAGGATGAGTTTACCCATCCCTTCAGCGCTGACCACCCCGACTGGAACGAGTCCTATTTTTTTGACTGGTACGATGCCAGCGGGAGCAATGCCGGACACTGCCGCGTTGGCTGGCACCCGGTGCAGCAGCGCATCCTGTTCTGGCTGTACCTGTACAACGGCAGCGAGTGGCTAGTGATAGAAGAATACCGCCTGCCGTTTTCGGCGCTGCAACTGGGCGACCAAGACGGCCCGGGCGCGGGGAAGAATGCCTTCTCTTACTCGGGCTGGGGCCTTGAATTCAAGTACCAGCCGCAACAGGCC
>JADJAL010000032.1 GCA_016704305.1 Haliea sp.
CTGGCGTGGGTATCGACAAAGCGGAAGGTCTCCAGGAACGTCGGCTGCCAGCGCGTTCCGCCACAGGACGCGGTGCCGGTCTCCGTCAGCCAGATCGGCGCGCCGGGCGCGTACTTGTCACGCAGTGCCTGGTGCCTTTGAAACTGCTTGTCCGGGCGGGCAAGCCACTCCTCGGTAAGCGCCTGCTCAGCAGCAACACCGGCCGGCGAATCGGGCGGCACGCAACGCTCGGCCACGGCGCCGTAAAAATGGTAGGTCACAATGTCGAACGCCGGCTGGGCGGTTGTCATGCTGTTCAGGCGTGACTTCATCAGCGTGGAGTATTGGCACCGGATTACCCAACGTCGCGACGCAGGCCCACCGAGCTTCACCTCCGGAGCCGCATCGCGCATGTAGACGCGCTGAACGCCGCGAAATCCTGGGTAAACTGCTCTGCGCCTCACCTTTTCCAGTGCGCCGGCTCGCGCGCGTTCGGCTCATTAAACAACTCGGCGGCCGTTATTTCGCCGCCGATAGACTGGGTATAGGCGACGAACGGCGCCGCATGCGCGGGCGTCCACGCCCCGGACGCATCGCGCACGCCCTCGCTGACGGTGAACCCCGTCAACACCTTCGCATCCATCGCGTCGGCAAACTCGAGTGCGCCTTTCCAGTCCTCGCGGGTCAATATCCAGGATTGTCATGGGCGGTGCAGCCAGGCGAGGTTCATCGTTATCCTGAAAATAGACGGAATTTGTGGTGGTGCCCCGTAGCGGATATACAGGGGGCCCAGCGCGGCAGTAAGCGCACGCAGGCGCGGATTGGTCAGGTCGGTGGGCGCCCTGGCCTCGCGGACGGCTTGGAAGCTCTCGGCTTGCTTCGCCTTGCCCTCCTGTTTCGATGCGTCGTACGTGCTCAGGTCTCGCCTCCGGTCAGGTGCGACATGCCGATCTGAAAGGACATGTACCGCTCGTCGATGGTGCGCACCAACGGCATGTTCGCGACGTCGAGGCTGTACCCCACCACCGCGGTCGCGCCCACCGTGGCTGCTATCAGGAATGTGCTGGGGACAGCTGCTGCGATGACGGCATAAACTGCTTTTCGTTTCATTTTTACCTCGTTGATCTGGCAGACAGCGACCGCAAGTTATTCGGCCGGTTCGAGCAACACCAGCCACAGCGCGTTGGCGGTCAGTTCTACCGAAAGGCTGTGCTGTTCGCCGGGTTTTACGAGCGTTTCCGCTACCTGTTGCAGATTGGCGTGCTCCGGGTCCGCCCAGTAATTGCTCGTCGTCGCATCAATCCTGAACGTGCGCTGACGGACTTTCACGCCGCGCAGAGTCTCAGGCAGATTTTTCATATCGACTGTCACGGCATGGGCCTGATTGCCTGTGCTCTGGTAGTTCCAGACCATCACCGCGGCGCCGGTGTCGTCTTTGCTCGCAATGCTGTAGACACCTTTACCAGCGACCAGCGTGTCGGATCACGCCGCGACGCGCCCGTCCTTCAGTTTCGACATCATCACCAATGCATTGCCGTAGGGTGTGAACACGCCGGTGGGAATCGGCTCGCCCTCGCCGACGCGGGTGACCAGTTGATCCTTGCGCTCTTCCGACTTGTGACGCAGCACCCAGTTGAACGGCACGATATTGTCCTGCTCCATATACCAGTAATGCAGCGAGGGAACGCCGGCGGCGCCGATCAGGTAGTCGGGTTTGGGATCATTCTGGTGATCGAAGGACGGGCCCGGGTAAATGCCCGATTCGGTAATGAACGCCGGGATGTTCTCGTCGAGGCCACGGCTGCGCAGCTCGGCGTTCAGTTTCGCACGCTGACCGGCGACCTCGCTCGGATCACCCTTGTAGAAATGGTAGGCGCGCGGTCCGTCGCTGCCGCCGTCACCCTCGGGGAACTCGCCGTAAGCGTGCCACGAGATGAAATCGAGCCGTTTATCCGCAGCGGGGTCGGCGCTATACCCGTCAAGAAAGGCACGCAGCCAGGGTTCGTTGTACTGCATGAACCCCGGGCCGCCCACCTGCAGCGGTATCGTGGGTTTGAGCTCCTGGTTGATCTCGTTTACGGCCTGGTAATACACGCGGTAGTAATCGTAGAGTGCATCCGGCTTCAGCGCCTTGGCCAGATTGTGGTCCGGCTCGTTAAACGCCTCAATGTACTTGATCTGGGGGAACCGCTGCTTCAGGTCGCGCATGATGGTCTTGACCACTGGCTTGACCTGCGCGGGGGGTCTATTGGTAATCACGCACTTCTACCCGGCTGTCCATCACCATCAAGAGCGTGTCCGACAGGCGGCTCGCATCAGAGAGGTAATCCTCAATACCGCTGTAGTCATATCCCGCCTCAGGATTTTTCGGGTCGTGGATGAGATTGGCGTCCACCCAGACGCGGTAAATCTCACCGTGCAGGCCCTGCTCATTGAAGAACTGCACATCGGCCTCCCGTTGCTCGGAAAATGTATGGGCGCGACTGAGGTTGTTCACGCGTTCGGTCTGCATGCGCGGGCCGAGGGATTCAGCGAAATCGACAGTCACCGTCCCCTTCGCCAGCGGGGCAGCGGTACTGGCGTGAGCGGTTGAAGCCACTACCGGCAACACCAGTGCCGCCAGCAGCGGCAGGGAAAATTTGATGAAGAAGTTGATCGACATACGGGTTCCTCTCGTTATTGCTCGGTCGTTGCATCCAATAGCAGGAGGCGCCAACGTGAGCAGGGTTTCGTATTCTCGTGGGCTGTCCAGGAGGCTGGTATTTAACAACAGCGAGATGAAACAGGGCTTAAATGTCACAGGAAACTCACGATTCATTGCAGATTAAAAGCGATGCCATCATGAAGTGAATTCTGCGCGCGTCACTTTCTGAGGGCAGCCAAACACCGCTGGCATGTTGTTTGTGGAATAGGTAGACAACAGTCTGGTTTTTGCCGGCGATGATGCCGCACGCGAATTCAGCCCGTATCCCAAATTCGCCTGGTCTCTGCAATGAAGTCGATATGCGCATCGACGCTGTTGCCAAGCCCCTTGTCCAGCGAATGAAAACAACCATACTGACCGCCGGCATCGCGGAACCGCCGCAGGTGGTCGACGGATTCCTGGGCATCGCGCGCAAACAGGGTCAGCAATTCCGCACCAAAATCATCTGCATCCCGGCCGTAGGCAGCGAGATGGAACTTCACCCGCTCCCAGCCCGCTACCGCACCCTCGCCGGTGGCGGCAAAAATAAAGCCATCACCCAGCCGCGCGCCGCGCTTGAAGCAGGGTTCGGTATGTCCGCCCAGCCACAGCGGTATTTGCCGGCTCGGCGCGGGGTTGATGCAGCCGCCGCGGTCGATTCTGTCGTACTCACCCCTGAAATCCAGCACTTCGCCGGTCCACAACTGACGCAACAGTTCGATTTGCTCATCGATGCGCTTGCCGCGAGTGCGGAAATCGCAACCCAGCGCCTCGAACTCCACGTCTTCAACCGATGCCGACGCCCAACCGCAGCCGCTCGCTGGACAACAGGTCCACATCCGCCGCCTGCCTTGCTACCAGCGCGGTTTGGCGCTGCGGGAGGCACACCACGCCACTGACAAATTCCAGCGTTTCCGACACGGCCGCCGCAAAGCCGAAAAATACGAAAGGATCGTAAAGGCGTCCTGCTCCGTGTACGGCCCGTTGAGCCTCGGTTCGCGGTTTTCGTGCGGCGTCATGACCACGTGATCGTAGGCCATCAGGTGTGTATAGCCGAGAGCTTCCGCTGCCCGAATGAACTTGCGCACGGATTGCGGGTTCGCATCCACTTCGCGGCAGGGATAGGCAACGCCCAACTGCATAACGATTCCTTTCTTTAATTGGCCTTTGCGCCAGCAGGCCGCCGACTATGAAGTCGAGATCGTGTCAGGGCTGTAGCGCGCCTACGGCTTCATAGTGCTACGGCAGATTACTCTCGAGTAATCCCCTCGAAGGTCAGTCTCTTGCCGTTGTACTCTACATAGCCTCCGGTTTGCGGTTCACCCGAGTCGTCTTCATCGAAGATGAGCCGCGCCGGCACCACCCCACCGCCACCCAGGGGGCCGAAAGTCGCCTTGAGCTTCATCTCGCCCGGTTTTGAACCGGTGAGCGTCATATCCGCAGTGTAAACCGAGTTGCCTGTCAGATTGGCATTCATGCTTTCCACACCGTTGAACACGGCGTCACCATCGTCGCTGAAGTCAAAGTATCGCTTCTCGTGGGTGCTCCGCGTAATGCCAGTTTTCGTCTGCTAAAGGTAATGTAGCCGGAGTGTTTACCATAGACGATCACGTCGATGTTTTGCTGTAGATCTTGATACTCATACGCCTTATCGAGATCGGTCGTGGATCCCGGCATGACTGGCGAGTCGACCGTCGCAACGGGCTCACCCGGCTGATAGTCTGGAAGCTTAACGATCTGGATGCGCGTCCCGTTGCCAGACTGCGAACCTTCTGGCCATACTGCCATCTTGCTGTCCGGGGACCATTCCATCGGCGAGCGATACACCCAGTTAACGTCGGTGGCCAAATTAATGCCAACGTAGCCCGGCTCGTCTTCCGCCGAGCGTTTAACATCAATCAGGGCCGGCCCGATATTGCCTTCACGCGCTCCTCGCACTGCGGTGACACCGTGCGTGTACATGTAGCGGTTGAGGTTCACACTCATGCTTTGCCCATACGGGCGTGGCATAAGACCAAATATGCCCAGATCCGTGGCGGGGGAGAAGCGGGTGGTCATCACTATGCCCAGCTTCTCGTCCGGCGAAAAGATCGTGGTCTCGTCGTAGCCAGGGGTGTACGTGTACTGGTCGAGGCCACCTGTATCGAGTCGTATAACCATGGAATCGGCCGTGGCGAGGTCTTTGCCGCCAACGACCGATATGCCCGCGCCGCCATGGACGAACTGCTTGACTTCACCGTTGATGAAGGGCGTAACCGAAATGACGCCACCAGGATTAGCAGGATCGGCCGGGAACGGTTCCACGGTGCTGATGATGCGGCTGTCGGTGAGCACATACTGCTCTGTCTCCCGCACGAGTGTGCCGGTCAGTACGATGGTTGAGAAATCAGCCAGAAGCACCATCCAGGATTGTGTCTTGTTGTCCGGGGCAATGACGGCTTCTTGGGCGCGACTTCGCACCCGGGGGTCGGTATCGAGCGGGTCGGGATATTTAATGGGGACGACCTTCGCATCGTCGCATTCCTCAAATACCTTCGTGCACTCCACTACAGTAGTGCCCTGGTGAATACGCTTGCCGTCGGCAAAGAGCAAGTGGTCATCGTCCTCCCCCGCTCCGCCAGCAAAGAACGGCCGAAATTCCGAACCGTCCACATTGAGGGTCGCGAGCGCTCCGCCGTTATACCTCAGCACAAGCTTACCCGACTCCGTGAAGGCGGCTGATCGCGGATCCACCCCCTCTGGGAGTGTCAAAGTCGACACTTCAACACTCCCGATATCAATCGGACCACCGGGGTCAACCGGATCAACCGGCCCGAGATCCACTGAACCAGAGTTACTGCCATTATTATCGCTACATGCGACGAGCCCCAGCAAGGACACGCCGATCAGCAGAGCTTGAAATTTGAGTACGGACATTAAGTTATTACTCCTGATTTTTACTACACGAGCCAGGTGATTTCACTTTGCGATCAAAAACAGTACGTGCGCCATGGCGGGGACGGCTTCCCATCAGAACCGCTTGGTAAGCCCCAGCTTGAACACTCTGCCCAGGGAAAATCCAGTGGCCGAGTAATTCAACTGCCGATCGCGAAGGTACTCGGGGGGGTCCTCGTCGAACACGTTGTCGACATTAAAACGCAGCGAGAGTCCTTCCGTGATGCCCGAGTTACTGTCGAAGTCGTAGCCCACAAACAATAGCGTATTGAAGAAGCTGTCCACTTTGTCCTGGTTGATAGCAAGCCCCGGGTCGGCATCGTATTCGTCCGTGTAATTGAAGGTCAGTCGCGCGCGCACGTTGTTTCTGCTCCAGACCAGGTTGGCCGTCGCGGTCATATCCGGCGTGTACGCCAGCTGGTTGACCACGTTGCCGCTTTGGGTGAGTTCAAACTTGGATTGATAGTTGCCCAACAGGCCATAACCAAAATTGCCAAAGCGCGTGTCGTGGTAGTACTGAACGCCGAAGTCAAAACCCTTGAGGCGCGCCTCTTCGGTGTTGTCGATACGACGGTCAACAATAATGCCAACGTTTTCAGCATTCGCACCGACGAATTGTTCGGCGTTTTCGACCTGGGAGATGAAATCGTCCAGCTCTGCCTGGCTCGGCTCAAATATAAACTTGTCCGGGTTCAGCAGCACCGCGTCGGACGACTGTGGATCGGGTGCACCGAGCAGTTCTTTAAAATCGATCTCGTAGTAGTTCACGTTGAACGTCAAACCTTTTCGAGCGGCATCAGATCGAAGCCGAAGGCGGTGATGTCGGCGATCTGCGGAGACAGCGCTCCGCTGGACCCTTCGAGTAGGAACGCGTCATCGCGCGAAGGATTGGTTCGCTCGCCATTCGGGTCGGGCACGATCGCCGCCGAATCGAATACATAGCGGCCATTGGCGGTACCAGGCTGTCCAGCAGGGTCGGTGCGTTGAAGGACTCTCCGTGTTTGCCGTATATCGTCAGCCAGTCAGTCGACTCCAGGAAATGCCGTAGTTGGGGTTGCTGGTATCACCGAAATCACTGTAGTCGTCATAGCGCGCCGAGATGGACAGGTCCAGTGTGTCCAACACGGAATGGACAGTTCGCCAAAGACCGACTTCACATCGCGATTGGCTTTACTGAAAGGCATGTCGCTAAGGTCACCGACGGTGGTTTCACCCTTGCGCTTCTTGACATCTTCTTGCATGTACTCGACACCCACCGCAGCACGCAGCATCCCACTGGGCAACTCCCACACGTCGCCGTCGGCGATGGAGCGCAGAAGAAACAGTTCCATGCCGTGTCGGCAGCGGTCTCCCAGTTGGTAATGTTGGCAACCACGGTGGAATCAGCTGCGCCCACATTCAGTGGGTCCAATGCACCGTCTTCTACGTACTGCAGCAACTTGACTCGGTCAGAGCCTGGAAGTTCGAACGTGTTATCGGAGTAGCCCATATGCGCAGTGTTGCGCAGTTGCCAACCGCTTTTCAGGTCGACGATCAGCTCGGGCGTGATGCCATAAGTCTCCAGGTTGATTTTCTGGTCGCGGTGGGTGTACCCAGGATTGACGCCATAGGAAAAACCCACTTGTGCCGTGTCGTAAAGCTCTCCCGACGACTGGCCAACTATCCCCTGCTCCGTAGGTGTCGGCTCGGCGATGGTGTCGCCAGTGGGGTAACTTGAATACTCGGTGTCACGCTTCATGTAATAGGTTTTCACTTCCAGGGTAACGCCGTCGGCGATGTCCTGGATCAGTCCACCGTAGATGTTATCGCGGGTCTGTTTTGGCATCAGGGATCTCTGGCCGTCGATATCGCAGGGCTCACCCACGGGGGTGACACCCGCGCCGGGCGCCCTGGGGTTGTCGGTCCAGCTCGGCGCCGTACCAGTACCAAGCGGTAACTGCGCCCACCGGCGTCAGGCACTCCGTCCCGCTGGGTGTTAACACCGTTCCGTCTTCATTCCAGTCACCCTGCTCGGCCCAGTCCCTTTCGTGGTTCTTCATGTTGTCGCGGTCGGTGGTGCCAATCGAAATATAGCCCGAGCCGTTGTTCCAGCTGGTTCCTGCCAGCAGGTTGGCCTGCCAGCCTGAGTAATCGTCACCGGTGTCGTAACCGACATCCAACTCCACGCCATCGAATTCCTTCAAGGTGACAAAGTTGATCACGCCGCCGACCGCATCCGCTCCGTACAGGGAGGAGCCGCCGTCGGTCACGATGTCTACCCGCTCGATGACGCGGCCGGGAATCACATCGGCGTCGAGTGATGACTGGTCGACGCCCATGGGCGTCAACCTGTGCCCGTCCACCAACACCAGAGTTGTGCCGCCAGACGCGGAGTTAATGCCCGGCAGGTTGCGCAGGTTCGGCCGATTGATGGTGTTTCTGTCAGCGCCCCGCGGGTCCTGCTCGGGCCGCTGGTTGAAGAAGTTGGCTATCTGCGGCACGGTGGCCAGTATTTCGTTGGTTGTTACCGCACCCGACTCAACGACGTTTTCGCGGTCCAGGCCGATGGTCTGCGAACCGACCGCTTCCACCCCGCGAATGAGAGAACCGGTAACGATGACTTCTTCCAGAAGTTCTCATCGGCCGCCTCGTCTTCGATTTGTTGGGCCTGAACCGCGCCCGCCAGTAATGCAAAAGACGTGGCACCAACCGCCACATATTGGAAATACCTCTGAACAGTTTTCTCCGGGATACGGGACATTTTCTTCTAGACCTCTTCCGCATTGCGGTTTTATAGTTAGTCGGGTTGACTCTGCCCAGCGCGTTGCCGTGAGCAACATCACTTTTGGCCAGTGTCTAGTCTGCTACTTCATCCGTTGTGCCGTGCTCTGGCTACTCAGCCGATTTACCCTGTTCCTGACCGTCGTCCATTTTGAGCCTGTCCCGCGGGAATCAACCGAGTGCTAGAATTAAAACAGATCAACCTGAAACAGAAATTAACCAAGCTTAAACGAAGCTTAAATCGGTGTGTTCCTGGAGTCGTTGGTCATGAATAGAAGCCTAAGCTGCTGCAACACGCCGGTAGGCGCGACCGAAATGCGCAAAGCCAACGCGGGTACAAAACCAATACCGAGCGCGCTTGGATTTGCCAGAGGTATGAGAATTCTATTTATAGAAGATGACCTTCATTTGGGTGAATCCGTCAAGAGCGCCCTGTCGTACCAGGGTTATGCGGTCGACTGGGAACAGCGCGGCGGCAACGCGTTATCGCTAATGAA
This sequence comes from Haliea sp., assembly GCA_016704305.1. Classification (GTDB taxonomy): domain Bacteria; phylum Pseudomonadota; class Gammaproteobacteria; order Pseudomonadales; family Halieaceae; genus Marimicrobium. The sequence continues at coordinate 8,854 of JADJAL010000032.1, forward strand.
AGCGGAGCAGTACGACCTGCTTCTGTGACAACCGACTACCCGATATCGAAGGTATCGAGTTAATCAAGAAGGTTCGAAGAAATGGTGATCAGATTCTGTATTGATGCTCACCGCCTGCGACGAGGTAGAGCAAAAGATAGCGGGGCTGGATGCCGGCGCGGATGACTACTTGATCAAGCCATTCGATATGAATGAACTTTTTGCCCGGGTTCGATCAATCCTGCGCAGGAGTGGGGAAAAGAATCCGCTGCTTTGTGCCGGATTACTCGAGATGAATACCACGACCCGAAGCATTTTCTTTGCCGGAGAAAGTGTCGACGACCTGACGGCCAAGGAACTATCCATCCTCGAAATGTTAATGAGGAACAAGGGGCGATTCATAGCCAAAGAGCGCCTTGCCGAAGCGATGTACAGTCTCGATCACTATGTGCAGTCCAACACTGTGGAAGTCTATGTATCGCGACTCCGAAGACGATTCGGAAAAGAAATTATCGAGTCATTTCGCGGTTTAGGCTACCGGATAAACTCATTGAACCTGCACTCAATACCCCGTCGACTGATCGCCTACCTTGTGGGATTGGGAGCAATCTTGTGGATCGTGGCAGTAATGGCGACGACCTACTATTTTCGCAACCTCACGCTGGAGCAGGCCGATAGCTACCTAGAACAATACTCCGCGCTCTCGCAGTATTCGTTTCGACTTATCCGTCTCCAGAATCCTGCTGCACGGATGAAGACATCAAACGTCTACGTGAGGAAAAGAAATCACTGAACGCCCTCCGCGTCCAAAGTTTTCAGAAACGCAACCTCACGCCAGCGGTTAACCTGTGGTTCAAAAGCATGACACCCATCGCTGTAGGCGACAACTCTCCTATATTTCCCACCCCCGTAAAACCGGGGTACCTGACCACAGAGTTGGATCAGGACGGAGAGACCAGTCGTTGGCGCATCTTGTACACCTATAACACTGAGGACAAATACTGGCTGGCCGTCGCCGTTGACCTTGAGAATATGGATTATTTCGGCGTAATCACGCTCGGCCAGTTGCTACTCCCGCTCATGATCCTGATGCCATTGATGCTGGCGTTCCTGGTATGGGGCGTCAACAACGGCCTGAAGCCATTGAAAGCACTGGCCGACAAGATTAACACGCGGGGTCCATTGCAATTGGATCCGGTAGACAACTCCGAAACTCCCAGGGAAATGCAGTCAGTAGTCACTTCGCTGAATCAATTACTGGAAGAAATTCGCCGTGGATTGGAGAATGAAAAGCGCTTTACCTCGAATGCTGCCCACGAGCTGAAAACGACGCTGGCGATCATACAAACGGAGATACAACGATTTCAGCAGGTTCCAGGTCAGGGCGCAGCCGTCAATGAGTTCCTCAGTAATCTCGATGTGCGGATCAATCGCGCCTCGAATACCATCACGCAGTTGCTTCAACTTGCGAGACTGGATGCATCCGATCACGGTGAATATGTCGCCTTGGACCTGAAATCCCTCATAAACGAACAAATCGTCGACCTGGCCGACCTCGCGTGCGACCGCGAGCTTGAGCTTGAAATACACGGATTTGATGAGCCCTTGTGGATCAAGGGCAACCCCGACCTGCTGGGAGTGCTGTTCCGAAACCTGGTATTGAACGCGTTTACCTATTCCAGTTTCGCAGGGGAGGTCTGCATCAGCCTCAAATCACTGAATGGCAGCGCGGAATTTGTCATCGCAAACGCGTGCCAGCCGCTGGGGGAGGAGGAGTTCAAGTTTGTATCCACGCGTTTTTATCGCGGCAACAGGTCTGATGTTCACGGTTCCGGGCTGGGTTTGTCGATTGTGCAACGTATCGCGCAATTGCATCAAGCGCCGCTTGAGTTTTCCCCCTGGAGGGAGGGCCGGGGTTTCAAGGCCACGGTATGCATCCCGCTATAAATGATGATCCACCGCTTCCTGGCGGAACTGGTGTCGTAGCGTAGCGGTGGTGAAACTGCAGATCGGGTTCAGGCGCGTGAACCACCAAGCCAGCTTGGATACGCGCGTGAAGCCGCTACAACAGGTCCAGCGTGCCGAGATCCCGAATCGCCGCGCAGGGAGCGCTTGGCCATGGCCAGGAACATTGCGTCGCTGGCGTCACTGCGCTCGCGTGGCGCGTAAATACAGCCAATCGTGGTGATCATCGGCGCCTGCAACTGCCCCAGGCGGTAATCGGCAAAGCACTGATCAAGGCTGTAATCAGCAACACCACGGCGCAGCAGCTCACCGTGGTACACGGCAACCAGTTCCTTCTCCGCTGCGCGGCGCAGCTCCACCGCAAGACCGGTGCCGAGGAAATAGGCGAGATCACGCGCGGGCGGCCCGACACTGATTGTCTGCCAGTCCAGCGCGACCACGTCCTGCGGATCGGCGCCGAACATCAGGTTGTCCAGTCGATAGTCTCCGTGCAGTAGCGCGAACGGTTGCGGTGACGCCAGCACCCAGCGACCGACGGCCGCAGCGGCGGCTGTCAGCGTGGCGGCATCCTCTTCACCCAACTGGATTGCGTAGCGATTGACGAATTCGGCCGCGGCCATTTCGGTGATCTGCGCAAGGCCAGCCGCTGCTTCCGCATTGTCGATGGTCATCGGAAACGCCAGCGTGTAGAGGCTCGCATCGTTCCAGCGCGGCGCGTGCAAGCCCGCCAGATTGCGCAGCGCGCCACGGGCCATATCCACGGAACAGCCCTCGGCCTGCACGCCGGGACGGCGCGGCGACAGGTCCTCCAGTAACAGCGTAAAACGCAGGTTGTCCGCGGCGATGGCCGCATAGCGGCAGTCGGGTGTGTGAATATCCACGGAATCGCGCAAGCTGGCGTAAAACTGCACTTCGGCGGCATAACCCATGCTGACGCCGCCGCGGGCCGCAGGGTCGCCCGCCGCCACTTTGGCGACCAGCGTTTCTGCCCCGCGTTCGGTGTCCAACGCAAGACGATAGGAGGCGCCGGTTTGTCCCGCGCCGACCCTGTCGCTGGTGAAGGAGTTAACCTCGTAACCCAGCACGTCGGTCAGCCAGCCGGGCGTGATCTCTTCGATATCACGCGCGTCGTTTGGTCTCGGTGTTGCACTGCTCATGGAACACTCCAAATGTTGGAAGAGCGAATTTTTCGGCGGCCAGAAATAATAAACGGCCCCCGAGGGAGCCGCCTACGATCATAGCTTGATCGTGGGGTTAGTTGGTATTGGGTAAACGGGCCAATCAAGGGGTCAGAGTACTTGAAAGTTTCAAGTACTCTGACCCCTTGATCTTGATCTCGTGTCACGCGATTGGCCACAAATAGCCAAACAATCGAACGCCCTCCTTTTACAAATCGTGCTAGCCTGTTACCAATGTTAAACAGTGTTTAATAGGAGCGCGCGATGTTGGGTGTCAGACTAGATGCGGAACTGGAAAGGCGATTGGCGGCCTTGGCAAAAAAAACCAAAAGATCAAAGAGTTACCTTGCAAAAGGAGGCATTGGAGCGTTACATCGAGCAAGAAGAAACAAGAGAGTATGAACGTCGGGAGACGCTGGCCAGGTGGGAGCATTACCAGGAAACCGGCGAAACATTGAGCGAAAAAGCGATTGAGGCATGGCTGGACACATGGGGATCGGATCAGGAACAACCGTGCCCCGCGAAATAGTCTGGTTGCCCTCGGCCGCCATGGACGTTGCCCGATTAAGAGAGTTTATACGGGAAAAAAATCCGCAAGCCGCACAACGCGCGGCAAGCCGTATCAAAGACGCTGTTCAAATCCTCAGCGAGAATCCCGAAGCAGGCAAGCCGGTAGAGGACATGGTGGCCTTTCGCGACTTTGTCATTCCCTTTGGCAACGGCAACTATGTATTGCGGTATCGGGAAGAATCAAGCCGCGTTGTTATCGTTCGCGTGAGACACAATAAAGAGGACGGGTTGTAGTCTTCCCGGTGGGCACACGGACTTGGATGTGCAGGGATATGAGTCCCTGCCTGCTCTGTATTAGCCCCTGCTGCGCGGCAGCCCCAACCGCCGTTCGGCCACCATGCTGCGCAGCACCTCGCTGGTGCCGCCGTAGATGGTGGTGGCGGAGGAATGGCGATAACCCATCTCCACGAGGCCAAGGCCTTCCTTGCCCCGGCGCAGCGAATCCGGCGCCGCCAGGTCCAGCAGATCCTCCGACACGGTAATGAACGACTCGGTGCTGAAGATTTTGGCGGCAGGCCCAAAGGCCATGTCGGCACCGCCGGCGAGCCACGTCGCCAGAATCCGGTGCCCCAGGCCCTCCGAGATATTGGCGTAGGTATAGGCCTTCGCCAGCCGTGCGAGCGTGGCCGGATCTTCCAGCTGCGGGCGACCGCCCACTTCCCGGCCCTGCAACCAATCCTCGACGGCAGCGGCCATCGCGCGAATATTGCGATGGTAGGTGCCGCCACTCTGCTCCTGGCTGAGCGCCGACGAGAGCACCTTCACACCGCCATTCACCTCGCCGATGCGGTAGCGGTCGGGGATGCGCACATCCGTGTAAAACGTCGCGTTGGTGCGCTCGTCCATGAAGGTGTAGACGGGCTGGATTTCCACACCGGGATCATCCAACGGCACCAGGAACATCGTGACACCGCGGTGCTTGGGCGCGTCCGGGTCGGTGCGCGCGACCAGGAAGACATACTTGGCGAGGTTCGCACCCGAGGTGAACATCTTCTGCCCGTTGATGATCCAGTGGTCACCGTCACGGACGGCGCGCGTTTTCGCGGCGAACACATCCGAGCCACAGGAGGGCTCGGTGTAGCCCAGCGAGGCCGTGCTTTGTCCCCGCCCGAAGCCCGGCAACACCTCTTCCTTCAGCTCCTGCGTGCCGAACAGCATCACCGCGTCGCCCACCAGGCGGGTCACGCTGGTCGACGGCGGCGCATAACCCACCTCTTGCCAAACTGCATGGCTGGCACGGACGGCATCCGCATCGGCGCCGCGCCCGCCCCACTCCTCCGGCCAGGCCGGGAACAACAGCCGCGCCTCGCCCAGCGCGTGGTGCACGTCCCAGGCGTGCGACTCGAAGGAGTGGTCATGCAGGACATGTTTTTGCGGATCGATCACTTTCGCGAACAACGCGCGGGTTTCGTCGGCAAGCGCCTCGCCGCCGGTCGGCGGCTCGAAGTCGATCGCAAGCGTGCCGACGTCGGGCAGGCTGGTGCGCTCGCCCAACAACTGCCGGCGACCTGCTCGCACCAGTTCCTGTTGCGGATCACCCAGCGCGAGGCCCCAGGCCTTGGCGCGGCGATGGTAAAGCTGGATATCGTATTCTTCCGTCAGCCCGTAACCGCCGAACGTGTGCAGCGCATGGGCGACCGCCGTGGTCGCGGTGCGATTGGCCCACCAGAACACCTGCGAAATCATCGCACCGGCCTCCGCGTGCTGGTCGGCTACCGCGCGCAGCGTCTGCCACAGCAAGAGCCTGCCGCCATCGGCGTTAATCACGTCGTCCGCCAGCGGGTGCCCGATGCCCTGGTACGCGCCGATGGGTTGGCCGAAGGCCTCGCGCTCGGCGGCGTACTCCGACGACATCGCCAGCCCCTGTTGCGCAGGCCGATCAGCGCCGACGCCGTGAGCAACTTCCATTCTTCGATGGCGGCCGCCCACGCAGCGCTCGCCTTCTCACCGCTGGCGATGACGTGGCGCTCGCCCGCGCCGGGCACATACAGGGCAAGCGCGGCGCCACCCAATGTGTGCGGCGCCTCAACCGGTGACGCCGGCACCTGATCACCACGTCCTTGCCGTCAAAGCTGACAATGCCGCTGGCGACCGCCGCGCCCGGGCACAGCTGCGCCTCTCCCGCCACGGCCTGGCGCAGCGCCAGCGCGAGAATCGTTTCGCCATCGCGCACTTTCTCGATCCAGTCTTGCGCGACGGCGCCACCGAGTTCTCCCAGCAAACGCAGCGCGGCAACCGCTTCCGCAAGCGGCACCGGCGCCAGGTTGCGACCGGCCTCCTCCATCATCAGGCAAGCATCGAACAGGCCCATGCCGCTGCCGCCAGCCTCCTCGGCCAGGCGCAGAAACGGCGCATCGATCGCGACAAGTTCGCGCCACAGGGCCGCATCGAACCCTGTCGGCTCGGCGGCGCGCACGCGCTCGGCGGTCGACTCGGTGGCAAACAGGCGCTGGAACATATCGCGCACCAACAGGCTGTCTTCGGGCAAGCTAAGATTCATGTGTCTCCTCAATACGAATAAGTAAATCGTTACGCTGGCTGCGCTCTCAATGCGTCATTCGCCGCGACATAACCCCAGACAAACGACGGCCCCACGCTGCAGCCCGCGCCCGGGTACTTGTAGCCCATCACGGATGCCGTGGAGACACCGGTGGCATAGAGCCCCGCAATCGCGGAGCCATCCTCGCGCAGCACGCGCGCCCGCGCGTCAGTGACCACCCCGCCATACGTGCCGACGTCGCCGGGGTATACCTGTACCGCGTAAAACGGACCAGCCGCTATTTTTCCCAGCGTCTGCGACGGCTTATGCGTGAAATCGCCCAGCCAGCGATCATAGGCGCGCTCACCGCGCTGGAAATCCTCGTCGCGATTATTCTCCACGAACGTGTTGAAGCGTTCGACCGTGGCTTGCAGCGCGGCGCCGTCGACCTGCATCTGGCGGGCGAGCTCGGCAATCGTGTCGGCGCGTTTCAGGTAGCCACCCGCCAGCCAGTCCGCGGGCTTGTTGCGGTTCCGGGCATGGTGCCGGCCAACATGTACTTGTCGACATGCTGGCTGTCGAACACCGCCCAACTCGGCACCGCCGGCACCGTCTTGTTGCGCTCCAGCATACCGTGGCAATACGCCATGTACGATCCGCCCTCATTCATATAGCGCACACCGCTCTGGTCGACGAGGATGCAATGCGGCCCAGCCGTGGTGCGCTGCATCGAGGGTTTTATGTCCGCCTTCTCACTGCCCGGTGGCAGCGTGAGCTGATAGCCCACGCAGGTATCCATCTGCGCGACGGCAGCACCGCAGCGCAGCATCTCCTCGATCATCTCGCCGGTGTCGCCGGGCGCGGTATTGGTCCATTGCGCCGACGTGCCCGGCTGGTAATGATCGCGCATGCGCTGGTTATGGGCAAAGCCGCCGGCATTCACCAACACGCCGAGGCGCGCCCCGATGCGCCAGGGCTGGCCGCCCATCTCCGGTGAGCACACCGGCCACCGCGTCGCCCTGCACAATCAATTCACGCACCGGCGATTCCACCCTGAAATCGACCCCGGCTTTCGTCGCCGCCAACAGCATGCGACCCTGCAACGCGGCCCCGGCGGTGACCAGGCGTTTGCCGGATGCTCTGGCGATAACATTGACCAGCCCGGTCTTGACCATGATGTAGCGCGAAAGCCAGGACTGGCGGAAGTTGCCAATCTTCATCAACTCCTCCAGCGGGCCCGCCAGCGGTGAAAAACTGGGGCGCAGCCTGGGCAACCACTCACCCAGCTCGTTGCTGTTGAACACTTTGGCGACCACCGTGCGACCGGCCTCGCAACCACCGGGTGCGTCGTCGTAGTAATCCGGCCAATAGCCGACGCGGTCAAGTTCTACACCCTGGTCGAGCAAGAACTCCACCATCCTGGGGCCTTCCCGCAGGTAGGTATCGCGGCGCTCGCGGGTCGCACCGGGCTGGTTTTCATGATCGCCCACGACGGCGTCCAGATATTGCCTGGCCTTCTCGAAACTGTCCTCGACGCCATCGCGCCGCATGAATGGATTGTTCGGAATCCACATCACGCCGCCCGAGCGCGCCGTGGTCCCGCCGAGCAGATCGGTCTTCTCCAGTACCAGCACATCCTTGCCAGCGGCGCGCAGGACCAGGCTCGCGCACATGGCGCCGCCGCCGCTGCCGATGACCACGAAGTCGCGGACCTCATCAAACTCACTCATTGATCTTCCTCGTCACTGCCCGGGAGACGCGCGCCCAGCCGCCAGTTTCCGCGCGACCAGCTTCTCGATCTCCCGCCTCGACACCTTGTTGCTGTGCAGCACAGGCACTTCGTTGCGGCTCAGGATCACATATTCTCGCGGCACCTTGAAGCTGGACAACCGCCGAGTCAATTCCTTGTGCAACTCCAGCGTATCCACTGACATCCCGTCTCGCGGCACCACGGCGGCCACCAGCAACTGCCCGCGCTCGGGATCGGAATACCCACGACGTAGGCCGAGTGAACGCCGTCCAGCTGCTGCATCTCCAGCTCCACTTCGGCCGGTGACACATTGCTGTTGGCCGTCTTGATCATGTCCCCCTCGCGGCCGACGAACAGGATACGGCCGCCCTCCACGACGCCCATGTCGCCGCTGCGATAGAAGCCGTCGGGCGTGAAGTGCAGACTGCGCTCGACTTTGTGCAGCGCCGGCGTCAACGCATAACCGCGCACCTGTATCTCGCCCTTTTCGCCATCGGCAACTGGCTTGTTGTTTTCGTCCACCAGCCGCACCTCGAAACCGTCGGCGATGTGATCCAGCGGCGGGCACAGCGGATAGCCGGGCACACGCAATACATCGGCGTAAGAATAGGGCCCGAAAGTTTCCGTCAGACCCAGCGCCCAGAGGGTGGGCATCTTCGGCATGCGGGCGAGATCATCGTCTGCCAGCACGCTGCCCATGGCCATCTGGCTGTTAGTCAGCGTGCGCTCCGTGCACACGGTAATGGCGCCAGCTTCCCAGTTCGCCAGCAGGTGCATCAACAGGCCGCCGACCCAGAACATCGGCAGGGGTGCCGGCACCGGCACGCCGCGCTGTATGGTCGTCACCATTTTCCGGACGTAGTGAATGCGTTGCAGCACCGGACCGTGGTTGTGCTTCACGCCCTTGGGCAAGGCCATGGAGCCCGAGGTGTAGATTTCCAGCAGCTGGTCAGTGGTGTGGATTTCCGCTTCAACTTCCCGCAAGAGTTCTTCGCCTGATGCCGTGGGCCCGTGCGGTCAGCCAGTCCAGCGGTGGAACGCCGCAGGCAACGCGTCACCGCTGGAGGCAATCCAGCGCAGGAACGGGGCCTGCCGCAGGCGCAGGTCGGGCGAAGCGTTGGTTAATTCCGGCAGCGCGTCGCACAGTCGCGTGACGAAATCCTTACCCAGCATGGAGCGCTGCACGATCAAGCCGGCGACATCCGACTGGCGCAGCACGCGCACCAGTTCGTTGGACTTGATCAGCGTGCTGATCGGCACGGCCACCGCGCCCGCGCGCGCGATGGCGGCGAACAGCACGGCGAACATCGGGCCGTTGCAGTAGATAAAACCGATGCGCGTGCCCTTCCCCACGCCCACCGCAAGCAGGCCGCGTGCGATCTCAGCAGACTTGCGCTCCAATTCCCGGAACGATATCGCATCGTCAGCGAGCGTCTCGCCAGCAAAGGTGATCGCAGGCTCATCACCGTAAGCAGCGGCGGCAGCCCGGACGAATGCGGGAAACGTTTCGGATAGCGTCGGCGCGCCCGCTGGTGTGTGTTGTTTCATTGCTGATTGCCCGCACCAGCTACATGAGAATGGGCCAACTCAGTATGCACTCCAGTTCTCCTGTGATACATATGCGGTCTTTCGCGAAAGTAATCCTGGCTTATTTTGAGATGATACATCTGCGCAGACTCGCTGAGGGACCGATCATACATTCGGGCATGCTGCCGGGCAAAGAAGGGGACAACATCAACGGGCCCTCATTGATCCTGGCCCCGGACTGGCTCCCCGGCAGGCTCGGCAAGTTCTATCTCTATTTCGCCCACCATCGCGGACAGCACATCCGCCTCGCCTATGCCGACCACCTCGAAGGACCATGGACTGTTTTTGCCACAGGCTCGCTGCAACTTGAGGACGCAAAAGCGTGTCGCGACCATATCGCTTCTCCCGACGTGCATGTCGACCACGAAAAACGGGAAATCCTGATGTTTTTCCACGGCGTATCGAAGGCCAGCGGACACCAGAAGACCTTCGTGGCGCGCTCTAGAAATGGCGTGGATTTTTCCGCCGACGAAGTGCCCATCGCCGACTTCTACTTCCGCACCATCCAGTTCGAGGACTACTGGATTGGAATATCAAAAGGCGGCGTCATGTATACCGCTGCGCAATTAGCGGGCGACTACAAAAAATTCCCACGACAATATTCGCGATGCGGCATCCGCAAGGTAACGCACCCGGAGACATCCGGCATGCCGCCCTCACTGTTTCCGCTGGCAGGCTGCACGTCTATTTTTCCCAAATCGGGGATGCGCCGGAGAGCATCTACCGCTCCTCCATCGTGCTGGGCGGCCCCGTTGAGCACTGGATTGCCGAAGGCAAGGAAATTGCGATGCAGCCGCAGGCTGACTGGGAAGGAGCCGACCTGCCGATTGCCGCTTCCCGCTCTGGCGCGGCAAAAGGCCGTGAGAATGCACTGCGCGACCCTGCCGTATTCGTGTGGGAAAGAAGGACGGACTGACTGTACTGCGCAGCCGGGGAGAGCTCCATCGGGATTGCAGAGGTAGCCGGGTGAGATCGATCATTGATGGGCAAGCGACGTCCGTCGAAATGTTTCACGCCCCGCATGGGGAGCCCGCGCGCGCACACGAGGCAGTGAAACAACAACTGTTATCGCTCAAATCGCCCGCCACGCTCCGGAGACGGCTTGGTGACATTGATGAGTTGCACGATTTTCGGCGCATCTATGTGATGGGCTGCGGCAGGTCAGGAACATGGCTGCTGACCGGTCTATTCTCGACCTATGCCGATGTGGAGATCGTACCCAAAGAACTGGGCATTGAGTATTTTGGGCTGTTCACAACGCGGCAGAAAGCATTGGTGGTGAAACGGAATTTTGCCGCGCATTCACAGGTAGAAAAGATACCCGAGTGCATTGAGATTGCGTATGCGATACGCCATCCGTTCGATGTGCTGACGAGTCACAACCCGGTCACAGGCAATACCTATCATATTGCGCCGCACAGGTGGCTCAATGAGATGCTGGCCCTGCAGTATCTTCTGGATGCAAAGCACCGTCATACAACAATCATCAAATATGAAGACCTTGTGCGGCACCCGGGCGACAGCCAGGCGTTCATTGCGAAAAAACTGCAACTCGACATCAAGCATACTGCCGATCTCTTCGACAAAACGTTCAAGGCGCCGCCAGAGGCGGTCAGAGCCATGCATGGCCTGCGGGCAATTGATACGAACTCAATAGGCCGATACAAGGACAGCCCCGACAAGATTGCCTATTTAAAGGGCATTCTCCCGAGATTGGGGAGGATGCTGGATTGGGTTGGAGAAGCATTCGGATATGACGTTGCAATCTAGCGCGTCGGGAACTTCGGGCCACGATCACCGTCAAGGATGACGTGAGGTTAGCACTGCAAGATGCGGTGTTGTCCGCGGAATCTTTGTCATACCATACTGCACGAGTCGGCAGGACGCGGAAACAGCGAGGTTTGAATAACCACCATGCAATACAGAAGACTGGGAAGCACCGAACTGTCCGTGTCCGTGGTGGGCGTCGGCACCTGGCAGTTTGCGGGCGTCTGGGGCAAGCAGTTCGAGCAGCGCGAAGTCGATGACATCATGGCTGCCGCGCGCGCGTGCGGCATCAATTTCCTCGATACCGCGGAGTGTTATGGCGCCGGCCATTTGTCGGAGCGACTGATCGGCAATGCGCTGGCCGGCCGCCGCCACGAATGGATCATCGCCACCAAGTTCGGCCACAATCCGAACAATGACCTCAAGGATGAAAATTACTCGCCCGCGCAGGTGCTGCTGCAACTGGAGGAGTCGCTGCGCGCGCTGCAGACGGACTACATCGATGTCTACCAACTGCATTCAGCGGCGGATGAGTGGTTCGACAACGACGCACTGTGGACGATGCTCGGCAAGCAGGTGGACGCGGGCAAGGTGCGGCACCTGGGAAATTCCGTCCCGCTGGCGAATGCGCAGTACCAGGTGCCGCGCTCGCGTGATTTCGGCATCAGCGTGATTCAGGTTCCGTACAACGCGCTGTTGACCAAGGCGGAGGAAGTCGTATTGCCGGAAGCGCAGCGGCAGGACCTGGGCGTGATCGCGCGCACCCCGCTGGCCAGCGGCTTCCTCAGTGGCAAGTACCAGCCAGGGCAGGTGTTCGAGAGCAACGACGTGCGCTCGTGGCGGCCGCAAAAAGGACTGGACCGCGAGATCAACGCCGCGCATCGGGCGCTGCAGCAGCGCCCCGCGCATATGGAAGCCGTAGCCTGGGCCAACGCCTGGTGCCTGCAACAGCCCCGGGTGTCGGCGGTAATCCCGGGCATCAAGAGCGTCGCGCAAGTGCACAGCAATGCCCTGGCGGGTGATATAACGCTGTGAGCGCGAGGTCGGTGCAAGGCCGACCAGCCGTCCGGCTACGATGGGATGAACGTAACGGCGCTTGTGACAATCCCTGCCCTTCTTGACATACCCCAATTGCCGCGCGCTATTCGTACGATAAATTTATACAAGTTAGACACTCGCAAACGCCGTGCTATGTTGGTGCTGTGACTGAGCATTCGCAGTAGCGTGCATTCATTGGACCATCGCAACATGTGCGCCAGCGGCATCCAGGGCGCTGGCAAGCCACTATACACAGGACCCCACAGGACCCCGCAGGACCCCGCAGAACCGGGCAATTCAATACAACTCAAGAGGAACCTGAAATGGACAGCGAAAATACGACCAAAGGTGGCAAGTGCCCCATCATGCACGGCGGCGCCACGGCATCCGGCATGTCAAACATGGAGTGGTGGCCCAAGGCGCTGAACCTCGACATCCTCCATCAGCACGACACCAAAACCAATCCCATGGGAGCGGACTTCAGTTACCGCGAAGCGGTCAAACAACTTGACGTGGACGCGCTCAAGAAAGATTTGCATGCGCTGATGACCGACAGCCAGCACTGGTGGCCGGCAGACTGGGGCCACTATGGCGGTTTGATGATCCGCATGGCCTGGCATTCCGCCGGCACCTACCGCATCGCCGATGGCCGGGGTGGCGCCGCCACCGGCAACCAGCGTTTCGCGCCGATCAACTCCTGGCCGGACAACGGCAACCTGGACAAGGCGCGCCGTTTGCTGTGGCCGATCAAGAAGAAGTACGGCCAGCAAATCAGCTGGGCCGACCTGATCGTACTCGCCGGCACCATTGCCTATGAATCCATGGGGCTGAAAACCTTCGGCTTCGGTTTCGGCCGCGAGGACATCTGGCACCCGGAGAAAGACACCTACTGGGGTTCCGAGAAGGAGTGGCTCGCTCCCAGCGACAACCCCAACAGCCGCTATTCCGGGGAACGTGACCTGGATAATCCCCTCGCCGCCGTGATGATGGGACTGATTTACGTCAACCCGGAGGGCGTGGACGGCAAACCTGATCCACTGAAGACTGCGCGGGACATCCGGGTAACCTTCGCGCGCATGGCCATGAATGACGAGGAGACTGTTGCCCTCACCGCCGGTGGCCACACGGTCGGCAAGGCCCACGGCAATGGTGATGCCGCCTTGCTGGGGCCAGCGCCCGAAGCCGCCGATATCGAAGACCAGGGCCTGGGCTGGATCAACAAGACGCAGCGTGGAATTGGCCGCGACACGGTGACCAGCGGTATTGAAGGCGCCTGGACCACCCATCCGACCAGGTGGGACAACGGCTACTTCGACCTGCTGCTGGGCTACGACTGGTGGCTGCAAAAATCCCCGGCCGGGGCCTGGCAGTGGGAGCCGATCAACATCCGGGAAGAGGACAAACCGGTGGACGTCGAGGACCCCTCGATTCGCCGCAACCCGATCATGACCGACGCCGACATGGCGATGCGTTACGACCCCGAGTACCGCAAGATTTCCGAACGGTTCCACAAGGACCCGGCCTACTTCTCGGCTGTCTTTGCCCGCGCCTGGTTCAAGTTGACCCACCGTGACATGGGCCCCAAGGCACGGTACGTCGGGCCAGAGGTGCCGCAGGAAGACCTGATCTGGCAAGACCCAGTGCCGGTCGGGCGCACCGATTACGACGTCGCTGCGGTCAAGCAAAAAATCGCCGCCAGCGGGCTCAGCATCAGTGACATGGTCGCCACCGCCTGGGACAGTGCTCGCACCTTCCGTGGCTCGGACAAACGCGGCGGCGCCAACGGTTCACGCATCCGCCTGGCGCCCCAGAAGGACTGGGAAGGCAACGAGCCACAGCGGCTGGCCAAGGTGCTTTCCGTGCTCGAGGGTATCGCAAGCGCTACCGGCGCCAGCGTGGCCGATGTCATCGTGCTGGCGGGCAATGTCGGCGTGGAACAGGCCGCCAAGGCGGGTGGCTACGAGGTTGTGGTGCCGTTCACGCCGGGTCGCGGCGATGCCAGCCAGGAGATGACGGATGTAGAGTCGTTCGAGGTTTTGGAGCCCGTCCATGACGGCTACCGCAACTGGCTCAAGCAGGATTACGTGGTCAGCGCCGAGGAATTGTTGCTCGACCGCACCCAGTTGATGGGCCTGACCGCCCTGGAGATGACCGTGCTGGTGGGCGGCATGCGTGTCCTGGGCACCAACCACGGCGGCACCCGGCACGGCGTGCTGACGGATCGCGTGGGTGTGCTGAGCAATGACTTCTTCGTCAACCTGACGGACATGGCCTACACGTGGAAGCCTGCGGGCAACAACCTGTACGAAATCCGTGATCGCAAGACCGGCGCGGTCAAGTGGACCGCGACCCGGGTGGATCTCGTCTTCGGGTCAAACTCGATCCTGCGCTCCTATGCCGAAGTCTACGCACAGGATGACAGTAAGGAGAAGTTCGTGCAGGACTTCGTCGCGGCATGGGCGAAGGTAATGCATGCGGACCGCTTCGATTTGACGTGATCGCAGGGGGTCGGTGCAAAAAGCAATCGGCGAAACAAAGTTGAGCTACATCAGCTAACGCGCTGCTGGATTCCGGAAACCCCGGAATCCAGCAGCGGCCGATTCCTGTGAAGTGAAGCGCCTAACCCATCAGCTCAGTTGGCACGCTTCTTTTTCGCCGCACTGCCGCCGACTGCTTTCTCACGCTTGTCCAGCAGGCGCGTGGCAAGGTTAGCCACTTCGTGGTTGATTTCGTGTATGAGCTTGTAAACAGCGCCAATCGAACTGTCCTGCACTTTCTTCATGTTCTTCGAGGTGCTCTTGAGACCCAGGTTTTCCAGCATCGTGGCAGGCAAATCCAGCACGGCACGGTGAATGTCCTCTGCGGAGTTCGCGCCTTCCTCGATGATGTCCTCAATCAACCTAGCCAGCGCCTTGCCTTTTATCGGTGTCTTTTTTGGAGCCTTGCTCGCAACCTTGGCCCCGCCCGCCTTCGACTTGCGCGCTGCCGGTTTTGCGACTTTGGCTTTTGTTTTAGCGACCTTTGCTTTTGCAACTTTGGCCTTGCTCATGTTGGACTCTCCTGGTTGGTGATGGAACCACGGTCCAAAACTACTACAGCTGACCGGCCGCAATCATGACGCAGGACAAGAAACCACCGGGAAACACGGCGGCCAGCGCTGCCAACACTTTTACGGCCGGTTTGACCCTGAATCTAGTTCGCCGGAATCAATGCGACTATAGTGTAGGGAGGAGAAAGCCATGCCTGATGCACCCAACCCCCCGTTCGCTCCCGATATCCGCCTGCTCGCGGCGGCGCCGCATCGCTTTCTGTTTTTTGTCGGGGCCACCAATATATTGATGGCGATGCTGTGGTGGACGCTGTGGTTGCTTGACGCCCGCTACCAGTGGTTTGGCCTGGCACAGCCCGCGATACCGGCGGGATGGATGCATGCGATCGTGATGCAATACCAGGTGCTCTCACCTTTTATCTTCGGATTTTTGTTGACGGTGTTTCCGCGCTGGCTGAGCTTGCCGGCACTGGGTCGCTGGCATTATGTGCCAGTTGGCATTGGATTACTCGGCGGACAATTACTCACGCTGGCAGGCTTGTTCGGGGTTCCCCATTTATTGTATCCGGGCATTTTGCTAACCACGGCAGGCTGGATGGCCGGCCTGGCATTCCTGCTGCAACTGCTGGCAAACGAAAAGCAAATCACCTGGCATGCTGTCAGTTGTGCCGGCGCTTTGCTTCTTGGATTGACCGGCTTATTGCTGGTGCTTGCATACGGCTGGTCCGGCAATGCAATGCTGATGTTCGCGGCGATTAAATTCGGCAGCTTTGGCTTTCTGTTGCCGATTTACTTCACCGTTTGTCATCGCATGCTGCCGTTCTTCGCTAGCGCGGTGATTCCCGGTTACACAATAGCGCGGCCATTCTGGGCATTAGCCTTGTTCTGGATTTTGATTCTGGCGCATCTGGCGCTGGAGTTGGCGCACGGCTACGACTTGCTGTGGCTGCCAGACATTGCGCTTGCAGCACTGACGGCATTTTTGCTGTCGCGCTGGTGGCCAAAGCAGGCGAAGAGTCCGGCCTTGTTGCGAGTATTGCTGTTCGGCTTCAGCTGGCTGCCGATCTCGATGGCGCTGTATGCAATTCAAAGCCTGTGGTTCTCAAGTACCGGTGAATTTATTCTGGGCCGTGCACCGGCACACGCCTTGTTCATTGGTTACTTCGGCAGCCTGCTGGTCGCAATGGTCACCCGCGTGACGCAGGGTCATTCCGGACGACCACTTGAACTGGGCAAGGTGGCGGCTTTCGCATTTATCGTCATCCAGATTGTTGCGATGCTGCGAGTATTGGCCGAACTGACTCCAAACTCACTATTATGGCAGTGCATCGCCGCAGTGCTATGGCTATGCGCTTTCCTGCCCTGGGTAGTGCGCTCAAGCTGGATCTATTTGACGCCGCGTGTTGACGGGCAGCCGGGTTAAGCGTGATCGAATTCTATTGGCCGATTAAGATGGTGCACGTGATAGCCGTGCTGTGCAGCGGCGGCCTGTTTTTTGTGCGCGGCCTGATGGTGCTGAACAATCGGCAAGTGGCGATGGCAGCGCCGGTTCGTTACCTGAGCTACGGCATCGATACCGTATTGCTGGCGGCTGCGTTGCTGCTGGTCGCGATACTGCCATCGGCAATTTTCGCCAATGGCTGGTTGCTGGAAAAGATTGTGTTGCTGCTGGTGTATATCGTGCTCGGCAGTTTTGCGTTGAAGCGTGCTCGCGAAAGGAAAAGCCAGGCAGCGTGCTTTATTGCTGCCTTGTCGGTGTACGCGTTCATGTACAGCGTTGCCCGCGCGCATCATCCACTAGGGATTTTTCACACGCTGGCGAACTGAATCACGCAAAATACGGCAGGCGCCGATCAGAGGCGCCGGGTAATATGCAACCGGGGATTTGCGCCGGGCGCATCACTTAAAGAAATTGCAGGAGACTGAAGTGAGAAAAGTTTTATTGTTGTTGCTGTTGATGGGCGTCGTTGCCGCAACTCAGTCCGAGGTCAAGGTCTACATGGACCAGATGCTGGAGCAAATCTTTGCCCTCAAGCCTTTCATTGCGTCAGATGCCAGCTTCGAGGACCCCGACAACTCGGCGCAGATTTCCGCTGCCCTGACGCAGATGGCGCAGCTCAGCGGGAAGATCAAGCACGAGGAAATGATCAGCAAGTCGGGATTTGCGGTATCCGGGGCCGCGTTGCAGCAACAACTCGAGGAGGTGGTAAGCGTATTTGACAATGGGAACAAAGGGTATGCCCTGTGGACGCTGCGTTCCACGCTCGGCGTCTGCATGGCCTGCCACACGCAGCTGCCTGCCGTCTCTACCCGGTTCACAGCCATGAATGCGGATCAGGTGCTTGCAAATCCGTTCGAGGAAGCCGAGTTCCTGTTTGTGATTCGCAACTTCGATGCCGCCATGCCTCTGTACAGTAAGGCCATCACCGGCTATCCAGGTGACGAGGTGGATATCAGCGATGTGGAGCAGGCCATCTATCGACAACTCTACTATTACCTCCGCGTGGCGAGAGACCCGCTGGGCCTTGCGGTGGCTCTGCAGGATGGCGCCGCCAACACGCAACTGCCCGCGCGTTTACGCGAACAGATGGAGCGATTGCGTGCCGCTGCGCTGAGAGCGCAGGATCGGGTTTATCCGCAGTTTACGCAGAGCCAGACTGCGGAGGTGCGGCAGTATGCGGAAACCATGATGAATGAAGAGCTGGTGGGCGATGTGAGCCTGGACTCGCCAGAAGCCGCTATCGCCGCGCTGAAATTGTCCAGCGTGCTGTACGAATACCTGAATGCGCATCCGGACACGCCGTTGAAGGCAGACATCCTGTACTGGCTGTCGTTCTGCGAGCGCCGTTACCAGTCGATGCAATCGTTGCCCGATTTGTACCTCCGGCAATGTGTGCTGGAGCATCCGGCAAGTCCCGTGGCCAACCAATGCCTGGCGGACTATGTCGACTCGGTGACACTGGCGTTCACCGGCTCAGGCGGCACGCATATCCCGGACGATGTGATGGAAGAACTGGGCAGGATGCGGGCTCTGGTCAAGGAACACCAGTAGCACGGATGCAAGGAAGACATGTCACTTATTTTCTGGTCGCTCATGCACTGCGGCGCCCTCTGGTCGTGCGCCGCACCACAGCCGGAACTGTCGAGGCTTTATAAGACTGCTGAATCCTCCGAGCTACAAACACCCGTCATTCTGGTGCACGGTGCCTTCGGCAGTCGCTTGTGCCACGCCGGGACCGGAGTCGAAGTATGGCCAGGCTCGCTGTCGAATCTGCTTCTGGGGAATTACCAGGCATTGGCATTACCTCTGCCGGGTTTCCCGCAGCTGGACGGCCCCGATGATCTGATCCCCTGTGGCATCACCAATACCGTGGCGGGCAGGGATTTTTATGGCGCTATTGAAGCCACGCTTACCGGCGCAGGCGGTTATCAGTTGACCGCGCCTGGCACGCCCATAACCGGTTTGCAGCGGCGCTATTACCTCTTCACCTATGACTGGAGGCAGGACAACAGTCGCAACGCCGCGCGCCTGGACAGGCTGGTCGACCAGATACGCGAGGATCATCGCAATACAGCATTGCAGGTTGATATCGTGGCGCACAGCATGGGCGGGCTCATCACGCGCTACTGGTTGCGCTATGGCTCCGCGGATGTGCTGGGAGACAATGATTTTCCCATCACTAACACCGGCGCAGGGAAAGCCCGCAGGGTAATCCTGGTGGGAACTCCCAACCTGGGCTCCACCAGCGCTTTGCAGCAGATCCTTACCGGCGCGGATTTCGGCATCAATACAATTGACCCCGAGATACTGCTGAGCTTCCCCAGCGGCTACCAACTGATGCCGCACCCGATTGTCGATTCTGTATTGGGCAACAATGGTGAACCACTGGCGCGGGACATTTATGACGTGGATATTTGGCGCGCCCTGGAATGGGGTCCCTTCGACCCGAGCCTGAGGGCGCGATTGCAATCATCGGGGTGGTCAGACGCCCAACTGGCGGCGCTGGAGGTTTATGTGGGCATCCAACTGGAAAGGGCTCGCCGCTTTGTCTGGTCGCTCACGATAAAAAATCCGCTGCCGAATCACGAACTGATCGTGTTTGGTGGTGACTGTATGCCCACGCCGGCCAGAATTTTGATTGAAGATATTGATGATGAATCTTATGTCAGGCTCTGGCCGGATGAAATCGCACGGCCGGCAAGGCACCTCGACTACCAGGCGCTGATGCTGGAACCCGGCGATGGCGCTGTCACCAAGGCCTCCCTGCTGGCAAGCACAACGCTGGACCCGAGCATACCTCGCCATCGCTTCAGCGATTTCCCGCTGGATTACGCGGTGATGTTTTGCGAGGACCGCAGCGAACTGCCTGGCAACATTACCTTTCAGGATAACCTGCTCCACATTCTTTTAAGCCGCTAGCCTGACCGGCGGGTTCATCCCCTGCTGATCGACGGTAAACCAGTCCAGGCTCGCCTGCGTAGAGTAGGTGAGCAGCCACGGGGCGATACTCCACGCAAATAATTCATCGCGGCTGTAACAATATCCCGATTCTGGCGTCTATTGATCACGACAATCAATCCACGATTGACAGGATTACGCACCAATGAGGGGGCCCAATGAAATCCACCACAACACATACGGCAGAGCGCCGCAGCATCCTGAAGTATCTGGCCGCATGTGTGTCAAGCGTCGCGCTAGTGTCCTCTAGCACGCTCAGTTTCGCCGCCGCCACCCTGCAAAAATCCAGGGCTGAATGGCGCAAGCTGTTGCCCAAGGAAAGCTATGACGTGTTGTTTGAAGAAGACACGGAAGCACCTGGCAGCAGCGCCTTGAATACTGAAAAGCGCAAAGGCACGTATATCTGTGCGGCGTGTTTTCTTCCTTTGTTTGACAGCGCATTCAAATTTGACAGCGGCACTGGATGGCCCAGCTTTTTTGATGTGTTACCCGGAGCGATTGGCAAACGCGATGACACCCGACTATTCATTACGCGTACTGAATATCATTGCGCACGCTGCGGCGGACACCAGGGTCACGTGTTTGACGATGGCCCCCAACCGACGGGTTTGCGTTACTGCAATAACGGCGTTGCTTTGCAATTCGTCCCTGCTGAAAACGAATTACCCGAGTTAAGATCATGAAAGCGACACTAAAGACACTCAAGTTCCCGTACGGCAGCGCAGCGGTCTTCATCGCGCTCCTGCTGATGTGCAGTCAGTCTGCCCGCGCGCAAGCCGAATCGGTGGAAACACAAACCGCCATTTTTGCTGGCGGTTGCTTCTGGTGTATTGAGTCTGATTTTGAAAAATTGCCTGGCGTGCTATCAGTTGAATCTGGCTATACGGGCGGTCACGTTGCCAACCCAGACTATGAGCAAGTCAGCGGCGGAAAAACCGGACATATCGAATCCGTCCGCGTTACCTATGATGCCGCAATAATAAGCTATCCGGCATTGTTGGATTTCTTTTGGCACCACATAGACCCAACGGTACAGAACCAGCAATTTTGCGATAAGGGTAATCAATACCGGAGCGCGATTTTCTATGCCAATGACGAGCAGAGAAACATGATAGAAGCAAGCAAAGCGGATATTTTGCAATCAGGAGCAATCACCAATATCTATACCGATATTCTTCCTGAAACAACATTTTACGTGGCAGAAGACTATCATCAGGACTACTACAAAAAAAATCCGCTTCGATACAATTATTACCGCGTCCGCTGCGGACGTGATGAACGTTTAGAGGAAATATGGGGCGTTGATCCTTGATCCATGCGCGCCGCCCCCCCCCCCGGCCCCCCCCGCCCGCGGGCGCGCGCGCGGCCCCCGGGCAACCGCCGCCTATGTGGTTACCCTGAATGACCTGGGTGAGCTGTTACCTGAACCGATGCCAGCAAACACGCGGCACTTGAAGCAGGTATGGGGTGATCACTGGGAAGGGATTGGAAGCCTGCAGTCTGATGTGGACAGGATTGACACCGCCATCGACGAATTGCGCGGGAGCACGTTACAGCTAATCAGGGCGATTGATTAGATTTAACGGAGAATTTAGGCAAATTCTGGGGTCAGGGCTCAATGGCGCTTACTGAAGCGGGTTGATAGTGGTTAACCGGCGCAAGCTGCAGCAAATGATTCAGCCGGCGCAGGGGAAACGCAATCGCGGTCCATCGGTACGCCGCGAATCCTGGATATCTCCTCAGTGATTTTGGCGGCGGGCAGCGCGCCACGATGACCCGGCTTGTCGCCCTGGGACAGTTTTATCTCGATCAAACGCATGAAACGCATTAACAGCCACTGCTATCCCTGCGGCTATGACTATGAGGATGAATACGTAGAAAAAGATTACCATCGCGTTCGAAAACAAGGGCAGTGGTATCGAGCGATGGGCAGCGCCCCTGAAGGCTTTTGCCGCTGAACAGATCGAATCGGTAGCCGTGCCATGGGCAGGTTATTACGCCCTGCGCGTCGACCGTCGCCTCATCCAGCGGACCGAGCATGTGCGGACACATGGCGCTGTGCACCAGCCAGGTGCCCGCATGGCGACGAACGCAATAGCGTCCGGTGGGTGTATCCACGCTCATGCGGCCAGTTGCAGCAATACTGCCCGCCTCACCGACGAATATCTCCAAAGGTTCGCTAGCGCCTATACTCGCGGCTTCATTCCCACTCCAGCGAGAGTGGTTATCCAGTGCGCGCTGGCGACCCTGCATAAGCAGCAGGTCCTCGTCATACAACAGGGCGTACTGCATTCGCAATGCATCGAGGTACAGCGGCACGTGCACCGCGTCCACCGGTTGCACGCTGTAGAAGCGCACATCGATCGCGATCTCATGCTCCGCCACCGGCGTCGCCTGCGTGTGTATCTCGATGCCTGCGGCGGGGCCGACCAGGATGGCCGTTGCCCAATAATGCGCCTGCAGGTCGACCAGCAACTCGAGAGACTGGTTGTGGGCTGAAACACCCTCCGCGCCAGGCACTGTCGGTTGCGCAGTCCGCGCGCGCCAGCCCCATCGGCCGCTGTCAATGCACTCTATGGCGCCAAAAGACGATGCGTGTACATGCGGCAAGTGCTCCCAATCGAGCGCATTCTCCAGCATGCGCTCAATGCTGATGGGGAGGCTGCGAGTGTAATTGCCCAATAGTTGCAGCGAGCTGACGCGAGCGTAGTCGATGCGTTTCGAGCGGGCGCTCCAATCAACTGTATGATCTTTGTTCGTCATTGGACGTTATCAACTCCCGGTCTTCACAATCCGCCGACTTGTACCACCGCCGCCAGCCCCGTTGTCACGCCAGCTCGCGGGCGGGTCGCCAAATTCTCGCTTGAATGCCCGGCTGAACGCAGCCTCCGATTCGTAGCCGATATCAAAGGCGATGCGCGCCAGGGAATCTTTGGTTTGTCGCAAGCGTCGCGCAGCTGCATGCAGGCGCAAGCGCGTCAGGTAGCGCATGGGAGGCTCGCCAACGACGTGGGCAAACCGCTCGGCAAAGGTCGAGCGGGACATACCCACAGCCCTCGCAAGCTCATCCGCGGTCCAGCGATGTCGCATGCGCTCCTGCAGCAACCCCAGCGCGCGACAAATCTTCGGATCGTCGATACCCGCTACCCGACCGCTCTCGGGCGGCGCGAATTCCTCAAGATAGCGGTTTATCGCATCCAGGAACAAAATCTCGGATATCTTCACCAGGGTGGTTGAATGACCAATTGCGCCCGCAGCGGAATGCTGTGCTGCCAGTTTGAAGGAACTGTCGAACCAGTTTGCCCACGCGCCCTCGGGCACTGCCAGCTTCATAATGGGGGGCAGCAACATCAACAGGGGACTGGAGGTGTGCTCGCTGCCGAGGAAGCCGCAGATTATCCGGGTCAATTCCCCACCGCCGCCGTGGCGAATTCGCGCCAGCGCGCCTTCCGCGCCGGGCTCCATCAGGTCATCAGCGCTTACCGCAGTCACCTCGGAGCCATTTGCCAAATGATGGTGGTCGTTGCGCGGTAACAGCACGATTTCACCGGCCGCAATCGCGACAGGAGCCTGCCCCTCCATCGTCACGCACAACTGGCCCTCGTGGACATAATGAAACGCGATGATGCTGCCCGGCAGCGGCCCGAAAGTGGCGCAATCTTCGGGTCCGATTTTGGCGGAAACACACCAGGGCGCGGAGAATTCGGCATCGAGGAATACACCGCCGGTCAGCGATATCGAATGCAGCAAGTCATTCAATTGAGGCATGGCGTCTTCCGGCGTATCGGACAAGGATTCCGGCGTAACGATCATATCCCGTTCAGGAAATCATGCCTATCCTGAGACTGTGGGTTGGCAGGCGATGCTGTTCTGCCACTCTTACAAGCCATGATGCACCTGCATCAGAGCCATTTCTTGCACAGGAGGACTACATCCATGATTACAGATCTACAGGGTAACAGCTTGAGCGGTGCCAATGCGAAAGCGGTCAGTTTGTATGACGAGGCGGTCGCTGCATTCAATCTTTATCGCGGCGACCCCATCGGCCTGCTCGACCAGGCGCTGCAGGAGGCTCCGGCGTTTGCGATGGCACACATCGCCAAAATCGCGCTGATGGCCACAGCCACCGAACCTGCGGCCATGCAAGCAGCCACGGAGATGGCCCCGACACTGGAAACTCTCTCCCTGAATGAGCGGGAGCGCTCCTGGCGCAACGCGCTGGGTTACCTGTTCAGAGGAGAATGGACGCTTGCCGGGCGGGCCTTTGATTACCACTCCATGCACTTTCCGCTGGATTTGCTGGCGCTGCAGACGGGACACCTGATCGACTTTTTCTGCGCGAACAACCGCAACCTGCGCGACCGTCCGGCCAGGGCGCTGACGCGATGGTCGCCGGACATTCCAGGATACAGCGTGGTGCTTGGCATGCAGGCGTTCGGCCTGGAAGAAGCCGGCGATTATGCGCGCGCGGAGGCGCTTGGGCGCCAGGCCGTCGCCGCAGAGCCACTCGACTGCTGGGCGCATCACGCCGTGGCCCATGTCATGGAAATGCAGGGCCGCGCGGAAGATGGCATTGGCTGGATGCTGTCCCGAGAAGCGCACTGGGCTGCCGACGACAATCTGTTCAAGGTGCATAACTGGTGGCACAGGGCGGTCTGCCATCTGTCCCTTGAACAGTGCGACGAAGCGCTGGCGCTGTATGACGGACCCATACGCGAGGCACGCAGTGCGGTGGCACTGGACGTGATCGATGCCGCCGCGCTGTTGTGGCGACTGCATCTGGCGGGCGTGGATACGGGTGATCGCTGGGCGGAACTCGCCGACGCCTGGCTGCCACTTGCCGATGGCACGACCTATCCCTTCAATGACTGGCATGCCGCAATGGCGCTATTGGGCGCTGGCAGGACTGATGAGGTGCAGCGCATCAAAACGGCACTGCGCAACCCGGACGCCACATCCGAGACGGGACGCTGGTCGCGCGAGATCGGCCTGCCCCTGGTCGAGGGCTTCGAGGCGTTCTGGCACGGTGATTACAACACGGCGACGGAAACCCTGTACGGCGCGCGGCACATCGTCAACACGTTCGGTGGCAGCCATGCCCAGCGAGACATCATCGACCTGACGCTGCTCGAGGCGGCGCTGCGCGGTTCCAGGGCTGACATGGCCCGGGCGCTTGCCGATGAAAGGCTGTCGATGAAACCTTGCAGCGCGATGAATCGTGCGTTTCTGTCGCGTATTGGGGCCAGCCGTGCGGCCAGCGTCCGCACCGGCTAGGCAAAAGGGTGCGCGGCCACTCGCGCAGGGGCTTTGTGAGAATTGATGCGTCGTTGCCCAATCGGCGACAGACACACCCTCCACGGCAAACCCCCAAGTCGCCCGCAAAGAAGGTGTGGGATGGGCAGAGGCCGGGTGGGACATGCTGTCGGGGACTAGTTTTCTTCCTTGCAAATTAAAATTAATGGTTTTAATCTGCAAGGATGATTGAGCGTTACATCATTCCCCGCCTGAATCAGGCCCTGGAGCGTCAGGCATCGGTGGCCTTGATTGGGCCGCGCCAGGCCGGAAAGACCACGCTGGCCCGTGCGATTGGTGACAGCCGGCCCTCGGTCTATCTAGATCTTGAAGCGGCGCGGGATCGCGCGAAGCTGGCTGATCCTGGTGATTTTCTCAATCGCCACTCGGAAGAGCTTGTCATTCTCGACGAAATCCACCGGATGCCCGCCTTGTTTGAAGACTTGCGGGGGATCATCGACGAAGGTCGGCGCGCGGGCAAACGAACCGGGCGATTCCTCATGCTTGGTTCAGCTGCTATCGACCTGCTCCGCCAGTCAAGCGAGAGTCTTGCGGGTCGAATCGAATATATCGAACTCGCGCCCCTGACCGCCATCGAATGCAGTGACGAAGCGGGGGTCATGCCACTCTGGCTGCGTGGTGGTTTTCCCGACAGCTTGCTTGCAGCAAGCGATTTGGACAGCCTCGCCATTCGACTGAGCTTCATCCGCACCTATCTTGAGCGCGATGTTCCGATGTTTGGCCCGCGTATTCCGGCCGAAACGCTTGAACGCTTCTGGAAGATGCTCGCCCATGTGCAAGGCAGCCTGCTCAATGCCTCGCGTCTTGCGTCAAGCATGGCGATTTCCGCGCCAACCGTGACGAGCTATCTCGGGCTACTCGTCGATCTGCTACTTGTCCGCCGGTTACCTCCTTATCACGTTAACGTGGGCAAGCGGTTGGTCAAGTCGCCCAAGACCTACATCCGCGATACCGGCCTGACCCATGCACTGCTCGGCATTGAAACACTCGACGATCTACTCGCTCATCCCGTTGCAGGGCCCAGTTGGGAAGGCTTTGTCATTGAGAGCCTGCTTGCGGTCGCACCCATTAGCACCCGTGCCAGCTTCTACCGCACGTCTGCGGGGGCGGAGGTTGACCTGATTCTTGAGATGGGCGCGAGCCACGGTACCTGGGCCATTGAGGTCAAACGAACCCGCGCACCGAAAGTTGAAAAGGGGTTCAGGATCGCCATTGATGACATCAAACCAAACCGCGCCTTCGTCGTTTATGGGGGCGAGGATGGGTACAGTTTGGGTAGCGGCGTAGAGGCAATCAGTGTGCGCGGGCTTGCGGCGATCCTGGCGGCGCTGTCCTGAAGCATCCGGCAGGGTCCCGTCCGCTCAACCGGTGATGATGTCCCTGGCCGAGTCGGCAACGATCCTCACCGCCTCCTCTTCGCTGAGCCCGAAGCCGCACAGAGTGAGGGAGAACGCCCGCGTGGCGAGATCGATCGCCTGCTCTGCGGACAACTGCTGGTCGAGAATCCTGATCATGCTGAAATAGCCGGTGCCGATGATCTGCAGCATGCCCACGTCTTCACACCGCCGCGCGAAGCGCCCGGATGCTATGCCTGCCGCAACGTCTTCACTCACGCTCTTGTGCAGCTGGTGATCCCCGGCGTTTACCCAGTCGTTGCCGCGCAGCATGATGGTGGCGCGCCGCGGGTCGGATACCGCCAGTTGCATATGCGTGCACATGCCGCGCACCATTCTGTAGGCGGGGTCGGTGACGTTTTCATTGGCTTTGCGCACCCGCTCTTCCACTTCAACCAGGATCAGGTTGGAGACCGTGGCGGCCAGCGTTTCCTTGTCCGGGAAGTGGTTGTAAAAGCTCCCCTTGGCAACACCGGCACGCTGCACGATTTCATTGATGGTGATGGCATCAATCGAGCGCTCGAACAACAGATCGCCGCATGCGCGTAGCAGGGATTCCCGGATTTTGAGACTTTGCGCCTCCCGTGCGCTGATACCCTGCTTCACCACGTTCACTCCAGGTCCCCGCGCATGATTACTCCGACACAGATTGCCAGCTATCCGCCGGGCCATCGATCATCGATCCGACCCAGTCGGCGACGGTCACGCCCTCTACCGCAATCTCCAGGTCGCCCACCAGGAAGGTGTGGGTTGTTCCGGCGCGCACGAAACTGCGCATCCGCTCGGGATAAGCGGCCTCTACCTCCGCCAGCGTGGGCCGCAGGATGGCTTCAAACGCCGGTCCGCCAATACCCAGGAAAAAAGTGCCTATGGTGAAATCCTGTGTATGGCTCAGCATGCCCAGCCGTACATCGGGATCCTGCGCCAGTTGCCAGTTGATGATGCCTGCCGATGAGCCCTGCACATCGCATTCCGCGCAGCTGGCCGGGAAAAAGCTACTGATGTTCCAGTAATCGATGATTTGCTGGTTGAACGCCGGGTCACTCGGGCGGTTGATGCCGATGCCGGAATCGTTCACCACCTCGATCGGAACACCGGGATACAACTGGCGCACGATAGGCAGCGCGAACAGCGTGCCATAACCGCCCGCGCTCACACCCACCCGGACGATGCGGCGCGGTGCCGGAAACGCGCGCACCGCGACATCCAGCCCGGCGGACAGGTTGTGCAGGCCGCGATGAAAGCGATCGGCGGTGCCGTCATCGTCCGAATCCACGTCGGCATCACTGGCGAACAGGCCGCCATCACAGTAAGGCAGGTACACCGTACTGACGCCGGCCAGCGGGCTGACCGCGGGATCCTGCGACAGCAGCCCGACCTCGGGAATGCCCGGTCCGGACTCGGTGGTCGCGGCACACAGGTCAAACCAGCAGGCGCCGCCGCCCTGCAGGAAGATCATCAGGTCCTCGCTGCCCTCATCGCGCGTTGCCATGGTGTAGGGTTTGCCGGTCAGGCACAGTGGGCCGTCACCCGCCCCGAATTGATGGCTGATCACATTCCCTGACTGGCTGGTGCTGCTCGGCGAGTACAGGTCCAGGTAGCGCGTCACGCCCTGGTCGACCAGCTCCTGGAACGGCACCTCCGTCTGCCCACCGTCGATGAAAAAGTCGTTGCCGCCGTTGGAGCAGGCGCCCAGCGACAACGTCGCAACAAGGCCTGCCACGCCACGCAAGGTTGCGGCAGGGCTGCCAACAAGTCTGGTCAGAGTACGCATGATGAAATTCCTATGATTATTGTGTAATTGCAGCGAATCGGGCTGGAGCCGGGCCACTGTAGCAACTGTGCACACTGAATCCAACCTGCCCGGTGCCTGCGTCTGGACAACCACGCTTGAATTCCACCGCTACGCCAGCGCGTGACCTCGCACCGCTGCACGGGTTCACCCAGTGCACCGTTGATTCCCCACCCCGATGCCGCGCATAATTTTAGGCCTTTGGTGACCAGTTGGTTTACTCATAGTATTAATAATGTAATTTAAATGACCGTTTGGTCATTGACTAAACGGTCACTTATTGCCTAATATAGCCAAATAAGATGCAATCGATTGGCGTCATCCGGCGCTGCCTGTACTGGCTGCCAATTGGCAACCGAGCGCAACAGGTAGAGTATGTCGACACAGCCGCACACCCCTGAGGAGTTCTTGTAATGGCCACGCCTCTGGATCAAATCGTCTACCCAGGCTCCGATCAATACACGGCAGAGGAATTGGCCGCGCCGGGAACAATACCGATCGGGTTGCACGGCGAACCGCTGGTGAAGGTGATCGACACCGCCTACATCGCATTCCAGGTGCCGGATTTGCAACGGCAGAAAGCGTTCCTGGCCGATTTCGGCATGGTGGCGGCGCAAGGTGAGGCGCAGGGCGATGGCGCCAGCCTCTATATGCGCGGCTATGGCACCGCCCCCTACATTTATGTGGCTCATAAGGGTAGCGAGCCTGGCTTCCTCGGCGCGGGATTTCTGCTCGCCTGCGAGGAGGACTTGCAGCGCGTGGCGCAGGACACCGGGCGCCCCATGGAAGCGTTGGACGGACCCGGTGGAGGCCAGCGCGTGCGCCTGCGCGACCCGGATGGATTTTTTGTCGATCTCATCTGGGGCCGGCAGCAGGTCGCGCCGCTACCTACCCGCAGCGAGGGTTTGCCCGTCAATCTGCCCGGCACCAAAAACCGCGTGAACCGCGCGCTGCGCACACCGCTGGAACCCAGCCCCGTGCAGCGGTTTGGGCACTACGTACTGATGGTGTCCGACTTCGAGGCCTCATGGCGGTGGTACCGCAGCCATCTGGGACTGCTGCCCACCGATGTGCAGTGCACGACCAGCGGGCATCCGGTGCTCGCCTTCTGCCGCCTGGACCGCGGCGAGTTGCCCTCTGACCACCATACCGTCGTGTTGGCGAGCGGCCCGCGCGCCACTTACATGCACAGCGCGTACGAGACGGTGGACCAGGACGCCATCGTCCAGGGGCAGCAATACTTGAAGCAAAAGGGCTGGCGGCACTTCTGGGGCATGGGCCGCCATATCCTCGGCAGCCAGATCTTCGACTACTGGCTGGACCCGCACGGGCACGAGGTGGAGCACTACGCGGATGGCGATGTGTTCGACAACACCTGCCCGACGCAATACCACCTGATGGACCGCGGCGGACTGTGGGCCTGGGGCGACGATGTGCCGGCGGCGATGAAACCCAAACCGCGCTTCGCGGACATCGTGAAGCTGGTGTTGGGCGGCGGCGCCAAGCGCAAGATGCTGTTTGAAATGAAACGGGCGATGGATCGGGCACCTCGGCCCTGGCTGAAGTAAACATAAGTGGACGGGCGCTTTGCACGGCAGTCTGCGTGCGGCGCACGCGTCGACCCCTAACGTAGCAGGAGAGATTCGCAATGGGCATTTCAGTAGTGAAGTACGCAGGCAAAAGTGACGACAACGCTTGCTGGGGAGTGCTGCGCGAAGGTGGTATTTATCGCCTTAACACAGACTACGCCACGCACCGTGAGCTGATGGCTGGCTATTTTGCGGGGCGCGCCGCCTTCGCCAATGATGCGGACAAACAGCGTATCGCCGCTGAGGACGTGGTGTTCCACTCACCCATCGCCAACGATGTGCAGCTGTTCTGCCAGGGCCTGAATTACGCGGATCACCGCGCGGAGTCCGGCGCCTCCAACTCAGCGCATGAAGACAACCTGCTGTTCATGAAAGCGGCCTCCAGTATCTGCGGCCCGAACGACACGATCCTGCGGCCCGCCGATTGCCGCCTGCTCGACTACGAAATCGAAGTGGCGCTGGTGCTGAAGGAAGCCATCAACAAGCCGGTTGCGATCAGCGAGTCCGACCTTCCCCGCTACGTCGGCGCCGTGGTGATGTGCAACGACGTCTCGGCGCGCGACCTCATGTTCGGCGCGCCGATGCTGCAATGGTTCCGCGGCAAGAGCCAGCGCACGTTCTGCCCGATGGGGCCAGTGCTGTACCTGATGGACGAGGAGGACTTCTCCCGCCTGTACACCCTGCAACTGACGCTGCTGATGAATGGCAAGGTCAGGCAGTCCGCAACCACCAACCAGCTGATCCATCGCCCTGCCGCAACACTGGCCGAGATATCGACGTTTGCCAATCTGGCAGCGGGTGATTGCCTGCTGACCGGCACGCCCGGTGGCGTGCTGGCGGGCTCCAATCTCAAAGTGGGCCTGGCCATCATCACGAACATGAAAAACGACCGCAAGCGACGGGAAAAATTTACCGAAGCGCAACTGGCCAGAACCCGTTTCCTGGAGCCAGGCGATACCCTGGAGCTGTCCATCAAGACACCCGATGGTGCGATCGACCTCGGCACCCAGCGCAACATCATCGCCAATGCCTGAGCAGGACGCCGTCGTGAAACAGCTGGCTACTTCTGTCGTGATCTGTGGCGCGGGCCCGGTCGGGCTGACGCTCGCACACCTGCTGGCGCTGGAAGGCATAGCAGTTATCGTGCTCGACAAGCTGGACAGCACGGTCGCCGAGCCGCGCGCGATTGCACTCGATGGCGAGTCGCTGCGCACGCTGCAGAAACTCGGCCTCGTCGACGGTTTTACCGGCGAACTCCTCAGCGGGCTGATTGCGGACTACGTCAACGGCAAGGGTGAGCACCTGTTCAAGATCGGGCGCCCGGGATTTCGTCCGTTCGGCTACGAGACGATCAATTCTTTCGATCAGCCAAAACTGGATCGCTATCTGGCCGAGCAGCTGGCACACCGGCCGGGCGTTGAACTGCGCTTCAGGCACCTGCTGACGGGTTTCGAGCAGGATGCAGCGGGCGTACGGGTGCACGCCACGAGCGCGGACGATGGCGAGCTTGAGATCCGGGCGGATTTCCTGATCGGCTGTGACGGCGGTCGCTCCACCGTCAGGTCGCTACTCAACATCGGGATGACGGGCGCAAGCAATCCGCAGCCCTGGCTGGTGATCGACACCAAAGACGCGTATCTGGATGGCCAGATGGACTGCCGCTTCTTCTGTGATCCCAGCCGTCCCGGCATGACGATCAGGAAGCGTCACGGCGAACGGCGCTGGGAGTGGATGTTGATGCCCGGGGAAGACCGCGCGTACCTGCTCGACGACGAAACCATACGCGCGCTGATCGCACCGTATACCGACGTCGAGCAGGTCACGGTGTATCGCAAGCAGGTGTACGACTTTCACGCGATCATCGCCGAGCGCTGGCGTGACGGGCGGGTATTCCTCGCCGGGGACGCGGCCCATATGACGCCGCCGTTTGCCGGGCAGGGATTGAACAGCGGCATCCGGGATGTCACCAATCTCTCGTGGAAGCTGGCGCTGGTGTTGAGGGGACAAGCGGATATCGCCCTGCTGGAATCCTACGAGCAGGACCGCAGGGACCACGCCTGGGAACTCATCGAGACCGCGCTCGCGCTGGGCAACCAGATCCAGCCGATCGACGCGGCGCAGGCCGCTGAGCGCGACGCGTTTTTTGCCGAGCTGCAGAAGGACCCGGCGGCGCTGCAGGCGATTGAAGACGACATCGCCAGATCGACGCTGGACCGGCGCGTGCATGCGTCCCTGGTTATCGATGGCGAACAGTCCGCCGTCGCCGGCAAGCTGCTGCTACAACCGGCGCTCGCTTCAGGCCGTACACGCGATCTGTTGGACCACCACCTCGGCGACGGCTTTGCCATTCTTGGGTACAACTGCGATCCCCGCGCTGTGCTGGGCGAGGAGACAATCATGCAGTGGCATGCATGGGGTGCGAGCATCGTGCGTGTGCATTCCAGCACCGACGACCTGCGCGGCGGCGACCTGCTCGACGACAAGAACGAACTGAGCGACTGGCTGGGTGGCGCACAACCCGCCGTGTTGCTGATCCGCCCCGATCGCTTCTGCATGGTGCATGCCCACCCACGCGAGGCCGATGATCGGCTAAGAAGAGCGCACGCACTGCTCGCTGGCGGCGTGTAACGCCGCGCAACTGGATGGCTTACTGACCTATAGCGCGTCAGCGTACCGGTTAGCCGTTCGCCGTTGCCCGCTCATCGTAGGTGTTGACCACCTTTACCTGCATCCGCACGAGCCGCTCAAACAACCGACGCTCGGCCCGCAGCGGCCACCAGTCGTAGAGGAAGATATTCAGGGGATGCCACAACGCGACCCAGCCGCCAATCACCACGCTCTCCTGTACCAGCCAGGCGTAGTTTTCGTTGCTGATAAAGCCGGCGAGATAATCACTGATAAAAATCGCCGCCGCCAGGAAGGCGATGCCGATCACCAGGCTGATGCGACCCTCGCGGAGCAGCTTCTTCAGCGCACGCCGTTTTGCCAGCGCACGCCGTTGGAAACTCGTATGCACGGCATCGCTGACCAACGCGGCACCGTTTGCGGGCGGCGCCGCATGATGCACCGTAACGACCAACTCCAGCGGCGCCTCCGGCGCAACTTCCTGCGCCCAATCGACAATATAATCCACGACCTCGCTATCGAGATCGCGCTCATGAAAGGGTGCAGGATCCATGGAATTGAACAATTGCATCGGATCGATGATGCTCAATTCCAGTGACGCCATGACAGACCCTGCAGCCATCACATCGCAAAGCGCAGAATGGCCGCGAGCACACCATTGCCGGGCACGTCATCCTTGCGGGCAGCAATGATTCGCGCCCCGGATTTCAGTGCGCGGCTGACGATTTCATCCACCACACCGTACGTGTCGGCACTGGCATGATCTGCGAGGGTCACCGCGCCGTCCTCGTCGTCCACGGTGCCGGGCACTACCGCATCCATGTCGACAATCAGGGTGTCGATCGCGCCAAACGTCGCGGCGCGAGCTCGTGGGCCACGTCGGCGGTTGCCCGGCCCCTGCGCTTCGCGGGTCGTGTACAAGTCACGGAAGGCAGCAATATCCGCGGCGTAAAGGCCGTCCAGCACACTGCGTGCCTGGTCGGCGAGAACATGATCAGCGGTATGATCGGCCGACCCGCCAAGACTTTCGCTTACCGTATGCGGATACGTGCTAACCGAGCGGTAGATTGACGCCATCGGCTCTGCCGCAGCGATGATCAGCGGCCGCTCCTGGCCCGAGAGGACCGCGCGCAGCGCCTCGTCCACGGTGCGAGCATAGCGCGTGAGCAGTGCGTTTTCGCTGGTCTCTTCACCACTACTCATCTGCGATTTGCGCGAGGTGTGACGACGGCGACCGGTGGCGTCCGCCATATCCTTGGGTAGGTCCGCGACCTTGACGGTATGCGGCGGCAGGTCGGCCGACACTTCAATCAGGCGGACAGCTCCCATGCCGATTGCGAGCACGTACGCATCATGCGCAAAGGTGACCGCGCGCAGCATCGGCTTGATGTGAAATCGATCCGAGACATGCACCTGGTTTTCCATCTTCGACGGCAAACGGTAGGTGCGCACCGACTCGGGCGTCAGGAAAATAGCCAGGCTATTGGCCTGCTGTGCCCAGAACTCATCATCATCCTCGATTTCGGCGATGGCGGCCTCGATAGGCCAGAGGCTGCGCTTGGGCGCCTGAATGGCCTCAAGTTGCTGCATCGCTTCCCTCGCAAGGTTCTTCAGCGCGGTCCGATCAGCCTGGGCCGCTTCGGTGACGGGGGTGGTGGACACATAGATCGACACACAGGGTGCGCCTCGCATATGTGCGAGCTTGAGAATGTCGGATCTGGTTGGCAGGTCGATATGCAACATGGCGCTTCTCCTTAGTGTGGGTCGACTTGACGGTTCTGGTATTCAAGTGCCGCGAATAAAGGTTGCGGTCGATGTTTCCAAGGGCAGGCAAAAACCACACGAATGGTCGCCGTTATCCGCCCAAGGTAGGTAGGGCAGCGGAAGTATAGGCGGCACTTTTACCCGAAGTCACGGATTTTTATGCCGGCTGTGCTCAACACTGAATTCACTCAGCGCAATGCCAAAGCCAGCACCAGCAAGGCGCTGGCGGTGACCCAGGAACCCAACACTCGCACGGCGACGCGCTGCCACGGTTGCACCAGCAATTCCACTACCCCGGCAATGGCCACCAGGCCGATAGCGGCGCCCAACCAGGTGCCCAGCAGCGCGGCGAAAGTTTCCTGCCGCGTGTAGTCTGTGACGCATGAATCAACGCCGATCAACAGGCCCAGCCCTGCGCCCATTATTGCGTACAGTACAACCGGTAATGGCACCTGCAGCGCGACCAGCACACCGCACACGAACGTGACTGACAGCAGCACCGATTCAGCGGAGAGGCCAATAGAGACATCCACCCCCGCGAGCACCAATCCCATCGCCAGCGCTGCGAGGAATGGCGGATAGGAAAACCGCATCGCGCGCACACCGCCCTGCCCCACGAGCAACGCGAACACCAGCAGCGCCAAGGCATGCGATGGCACCAGCACGGGGTGCAACAGGCCACCGTAGAACTTGGCGACCCCCTCGATGGGACTGTGCGCCAGCGCCAGTTGCGGCAGGCAGAAGGCGATCAGGCCGAGCGCGCCGCGGCGCAGCATCCGTTATACCGCGCGCACCAGGAACACCGCCCCGGCGAGGGCGATGACGACGCCGCCTGCACGCACCAGCGTTTTGCCTGAAGGCCAGCGCGTCAGCAGGCCGAAGGTTATGCCGCACAAGTGCAGCAGACCGGTCGCGATGACAAACCCCAACGCATAGGCCAGGGGGTTGGCCGCGTGCGGCAGTTCGGTGCCGTGCGCGTGGCCATGGAAGATCGCGAAGATGCCCACCAGCACGACCGCCACGCCGAGCGGCGGGCGCACGGCGAGCAACACCATGCTGCCGAGCACCAGTGCCGATGCCGCGATGCCGATCTCAACCCCGGGCAGGGGAATGCCGATCACGCCAAGCGCGCCACCGACCGCCATCACGAGCGGAAACGCCACTGGCAAAACCCAGATGGCCGGATAGCCCAGGATTGCGCCCCACAGGCCCACCGCCACCATCGCGGCGACGTGGTCCCAACCCAGCAGCGGGTGCATGAAGCCACTGCTGAATCCGCCGACAATGCCCGCGCCCTCATGCGCACTCGCGGTTACGGAGAGCACCAACAGGAGTATTGTTAAATGGAATTGGCGTAACGACATTGCGACCTCTAGTGACGGGCGCGCCACTGGCTAGCGCAAAGATGAGTGTCCCAGTGCAATCAGGTTCTCGGGCCGTGCCGCCTTGCGCGACTAGTAAAACACCACCGCGATCGGCTCGCCTGTAATTTCTTCCAACAAGTCGGTCAACGCGTCGCCCTCGGCTTCGGTGAGAACGCCGTCTTGCAGTACGCGAGCCAGCAGGGCGTGCAACTCGTCCGCGGGCCATAGCTGCAGCACATCGCCACGCTCCAGCAACCAGTTCCGGATGAACTCGGCCTCCTTCAGATTGATGGTGCCATCGGCGAGTACGCCCTTGCACAACCCGACAAGCTCATGAATATCGATGGAATTGAAACGTGCTTCGGACAGCCGCTCGCTGACCTTCTTGCTGTCGTTCTCGTTATGCAGGTTGACTACCGTCATTTGCGCACTCCTGTGCATTGGTTGCCGCAGTACTGTAGTTTGCTGCGCCAAACCGGCAAGTCAACTACACGTGTACCCATTTCAGGATACAGGATGGAACCATCAGCAGTACAGACACGCTATGCCATGCTTCTGAAGAACTGTTCAGTTCTTGCATCAGTGGGATAGAACGCCTCGATACGCAGTTCGTCCGTGGTGATGTCCTGCGGTGTTCCAAATGTCGAGATCACAGAGAACAGGCTCAGCGCCAATCCATTGATGTTCAGCTCAAGAGGCAATACGGGGAGCAGTGATTCACCAATGCCGTCGCTTTTGTCCAGCGGTCCTGCGAGCGCAATGAATTCCGCCAGCCTGCGCCGCAATTGTGGGTCGCCGGAGGCCAGCGCTTCGCTTTTCAAGCGGCGGACAAATGCCGGTGCCGCCTGTTGCCAGTTGCTGATGTAAGGCCGCAGGCCTTGTGGGTGCAGGGTCAATAGCGCCAGGTTGAACTCATCATCAGCGCTGATGCGTTTAAGCATCTCGTTCGGATCGCCGCCGATACCCAGCATAAGATCGGCTGCCTTGTTTTTCCTTTTGACATTCCAGAACCGATCGACAACCACCGCCGGCAGCGGTTCATGGTGCAGCAGCACGCGGTTGAGCGCGTCCAGCACCGGCAGCATGCTCGGCTCCTCCAGCCGTGTTTCGCTGTAGGCGGCTACATAGCCCGCGCACTGCAACAGCACATTGCGCTCGCGCAGTGGAATCTCCATGGCATCGGACAGGCGCACGATCATGTCGCGACTGGGCTGGCTGCGCCCGGTCTCCAGCCAGCTCACGTGCCGTTGCGAGACATTGGCCGCCAGCGCCAGGTCCAGTTGCGAGAGTTTCCTGAACTGGCGCCACTGCCGACACAGTGACTGGAAGCTGTGCGGGGCGGCGGGTAAGGGTGACGACATATGCTTTCTCCTGTTCGCAGCTCATTCTCGACGCGCGGTGTGAATCGACTCAATAACCTCAGAGGTAATTGCTTCAATTCAGGCGTAGCGGGAGGATACCGTGAAACCAACCCTTGGGAGATTGTTATGAAATCTGCACGAACGCTCGCCATCATCCTGCTCATTCCCTTTACCGTGCTAACCGCTTATGCCGTTATGCAGGTCGGCTACATCGGTATCTTCGACTACCACCGCCACAGTCCCGCCGGCTGGCAGGTATTCGCCGACCTGGTGATCGCCCTGGTGCTGGTGTTGCTGTGGCTGGTTCCACATGCAAAAAAATCTGGTCGCAATCCCTGGCCATGGGTCGTGCTGACCTTGTTGCTGGGGTCATTTGGTCCGCTGGTGTATCTGGTGTTGGCAGGAAAGCAACCGCTTGATGAGTAGGACCAGCACGTTTCAGGAATTGAAATAGTGGATTGTCATTTCTGGTGATTCCGCATCGCATGCGTTAGGCGGAACATGCACTCCAACAGCACGGGCCATTTCAGTACCGGCGCCGCGCTGCCCATTCACTCACTGGAACTATTGGAGCTCACCATGTCGACGCAATCGGTAAAACTGTACCGCCACCCCCTTTCCGGCCACTCACACCGCGTGGAATTGTTACTCTCGATTCTGCAGGTGCCCACGCAACTGATCGACGTGGACCTGCTCGCCGGCGCCCACAAGCAGCCGGACTTTCTCGCCATGAATGCTTTCGGCCAGGTGCCCGTTCTGGACGATAACGGCGTGGTGCTGGCCGACTCCAACGCCGCACTGGTCTACCTGGCGCGTACCTACGGGAATGACCGATGGTTGCCGACTGATCCCGCGGGCGCCGCCGCCGTGCAACGCTGGCTTTCCGTCGCCGCCGGACAGATTGCGGGCGGCCCGGCCAGCGCGCGCCTCGTCACGGTGTTTGGCGCTCCCTACAACGCGGAAGAGCTTATCGCCCGCTCGCATGCGCTGCTGAAAGTCCTGGAGGGCGAGCTGGGCCAGCGCCACTTTCTGGTCGGCAACGAGGCCACCATCGCGGATATCGCCGCGTACGCCTATATTGCCCACGCGCCGGAAGGCAATGTGTCGCTGGCGGAGTATCCGCAGGTGCGCGCATGGCTGGCCCGCATCGAGGCGCTGCCAGGGTTTGTGCCGATGCAGAAGACACTGGTAGGCCTGCAATGCGCCTAGGTGATTCCACGCCCTCACCCTCACCCTTTCATGAGGGTGAGAAACGCCTGCAGGCGCGGGCGGGAGTGGCTGAACGCATGGAGAGCTTTGGTCGCCGGGTGATCCGCGACCACATGCCGCAGCAGCACCAGGACTTCTACCGACAGCTGCCGTTCATCCTGCTCGGCGCGGTCGATGCAGACGGACGGCCCTGGGCCAGCCTCATGGAGGCCAACCCCGGATTTGCCCATGCCACCGACGACAGGCACCTTGCGCTGGACGCAGGGCTTGCCGCCGACGACCCGGTTGCGGCAACGCTGGTGGAGGGCGCGGCAATCGGCCTGCTGGGCATAGAACTGCAGAGCCGTCGCCGCAACCGTTTGAATGGCAGGATACAGCGCGCCAACGGTGGCGGCATCAGCGTGGCGGTAGAGCATGCCTTCGGCAACTGTCCGCAATACATCTCCGCGCGCGAACCGCGCTTTGCCACTGATCCGCGTGAATTCCGGCGGCAGCAAGCGGATGCAGGCGCGACGCGCGTGGAGGCCCGCAGTTTTGCCGACATCGACGCGCGTGCGCGCGCCATGGTCGATGCCGCCGATACGTTTTTCGTCGCCAGCTATGTGGACATCGACGGGCAGGCGCAGCGCCGCAGCGTGGACGTTTCCCATCGCGGCGGCAAACCCGGTTTCGTGCGCCGCGAAGGCGACCTGCTGAGCATTCCGGATTTCGCCGGCAACCTGCACTTCAACACCCTGGGCAACCTGCTGCTCAATCCGCAGGCGGGATTGCTGTTCATCGACTTTGACAACGGCGATGTGTTGCAGGTCAGCGGCCGCACCACGCTTGTACTTGACGGTGCGGACGTGGCGGCCTTCCAGGGTGCCGAGCGCCTGTGGACGGTGCAGGTTGAACGCATTGTCTATCGCCCTGCCGCGCTCGCGCTGCGCTGGGCGTTCAGGGAAAGCTCGCCCAATAACCTGTTGACCGGCAGCTGGCAGGAAGCCCTGGCGCGCCAGCGCGCGCAGGCGCTGCGCACCCGCTGGCGTCCGTTTCGCGTCGCACGTATCGAGGACGAGAGCGCCAACATTCGCTCCTTCTACCTGGAACCAACTGACGGCGCCGGCATACCCGCATTCGAGAGCGGCCAGCACCTTCCGGTGCGTGTCGTCCCATCGGGTGACGGCGTCGAGGTCATCCGCACATACAGTATCTCCAGCGCACCGTCGGACGCTTGCCTGCGGATCAGCGTGAAGCGCCAGGGCCTGGTCTCCAGCTTCCTGCACGACCATGTACGGGTCGGCAGCATTCTTCAGGCAAGGGCCCCGCAGGGAACGTTTGTCGTCGACGCCAGCGTGCACAGGCCACTGGTGTTGCTGGCCGCTGGCGTGGGCGTCACGCCGCTACTATCCATGCTGCGCCATGTGGTGTACGAGGGACAGCGCACGCGCCGCACCCGTCCCACCTATTTTTTCCAGTCGGCGCGCAACCTGGCCGAGCGCCCGTTCGCCGCGGAGCTGGCGCAGTTGGCGGCAATCGCAGGCAACAGCCTGCGCACCTGCCAGATACTCAGCGCGCCGGAAGGCAGCGCCCGTACTGACAAGCACTTTGACGTTGCCGGGCGAATGGATATCGAGTTACTCAAGGCATGGCTGCCGTTTGACGACTATGACTTTTACCTGTGCGGACCAACCCCGTTTACGCAACAGCTCTACGACGCGCTGCGCGCGATGCACATTCCCGATTTGCGCATCCACGCCGAAAGCTTTGGTCCATCCGCCCTGGCGCGAAAACCGGACGAGGGGGCCGCGCCAACTGTGGCACAACCACCTGCCGCTGCCACGCCCGTAGCCGTTCTTTTCGCGCACTCTGCCAAGGAGGCGCGCTGGACTCCCGGCGCTGGCACCCTGCTGGAGCTGGCTGAGGCGCGCGGACTCAACCCACCCTACAGTTGCCGCAACGGCGTGTGTGGCACCTGCAGCACGCGCATCGTCAATGGCGCCGTGCATTATCCGCAGCCGCCCCAGGCCTCACCCCCAGCAGGCGAGGTACTGCTCTGCTGCGCAGTGCCCGCCGCGTTGAGTGAGCCCGGTGGCAGCCTGGTGCTCGATCTGTAACTTACCCACACCCTACTTCCGCCTACCCAAGGAGATGCCACATGCCAGCACACGAGTCACGCCCGCCCCTGCCACCCTTTACACGCGAGACCGCGCAGCAGAAAGTGCGCATGGCCGAGGACGGTTGGAACAGTCGCGACCCCCAGCGCGTTGCCCTGGCCTACACAACTGACAGCCAGTGGCGCAATCGCGCCGAGTTTCCGCGCGGTCGGGAACAGATCGTCGAGTTCCTGCAACGCAAGTGGGCACGCGAACTCGACTACCGGCTGATCAAAGAGTTGTGGGCTTATGCAGGCAATCGTATCGCCGTGCGCTTCGCCTACGAATACCACGACGACAGCGGCCATTGGTTCCGCGCCTATGGCAACGAAAACTGGGAATTCGACACCGACGGCCTGATGCGCCTGCGCATCGCCAGCATCAACGAGCACCCGATTGCGGAAAGTGAGCGCAAATTCTATTGGCCGCTGGGTCGCCGTCCGGATGATCATGCTGGTCTTTCCGAACTGGGTCTTTAGTGATGCCAAAGGAGAAGACCATGATGGATGTCTACACCAGCCCAACACCCAACGGCATCAAGGTGCCCATCGCGCTCGAAGAGCTCGGCTTGCCTTATCGCCTGCATCGCGTTGACTTAAGCCGGGGCGGCATCGCAGTCCCGGAGCTGGTGGCGATCAATCCGAATGCAAAGATTCCCGCGATCATTGACAGGCTTGCCGACGGCCAATCCGTGCCCATGTTTGAATCCGGCGCAATCCTGCTCTATCTCGCCGGGCTAAAACCGGGCCTTGTTCCCACTGCCGCGATTGCGCATGCCTCCACGCTCAGCTGGCTGTTTCTGCAGGTTGCTGGCCTCGGGCCGAATTTTGGCAATGCCGGATTTTTCTTGCGAAATGACCCATCGAACCGGGTCGCCATCGAGCGATTCCAGGGGGAGGCGCGGCGTCATCTTGCATTGCTTGAACAGCGGCTTGCCGAATGCGAGTGGCTTAACGGTGAGAGCTATTCGATAGCGGATATCGCACATTTTGGCTGGGTCAGGTCAGCCGCCTATGCAGGGCTTAAGCTTTCCCGAGCATCCGTTTGCGAATGCATGGGTCGAACGCATCGAACAGCGGGAAACTGTTCGGCGCGCCATCGAGCGATGCAAGGGCTAGAGTCCGGTTTGAGTCGAGGATTATCCGGGCTTACGCTCGCCACGCGGTATCAACCGCGTTCCCGCTGCTGATTCCTCCATCTCCGCGAGTTCCGCCAGTATTCGCCGGCAGTCCTCCAGATAACGTTCGCCAGCCGCAGTCAGGCTCACGCGGCGCGTGGTCCTGGCAAGCAACGGCGTGCCGATGCGCTCCTCCAGCGCCGCCACTGCGCGTGTAGCAGTCGGCGGAGACACGTTCAGTCGGCGCGCTGCGGCGACAAAACTGCGCTCATCGGCGACCGCAAGAAATACCCTCATCTCCCGAAACCGATCCATTGCGTAGTCCTGTGGGAAAAATTCACGTCGAGCAGATGGGTGCCATGATCGCAGCATCGTGCGATTCCATCCATTACAGGATTCGCAATAGTGTCTTGCGCTCCCTGGCCGTTCTCCACACAGCGCGCATTTCCTATAGTGCGGCAACGTCGCGCTTTAAGGTGCGAACGGAATTCTCACCAACACACCCTATCGAGGAAATCACAATGTCTATTCTCATGAAACGATCAGCACTCGCCGGTTCACTCGCCCTTGCAATCGCCTTTGGCGGAGCTGCGGCGTTCATTTCCGCACCGGGCTTTGCCTACGACGAAACATCGACCGCGTCGATCAACGTCGACCAACAAGATGTCATCCTGAAGGGCTACGACGCAGTTGCCTACTTCAAAGAGGGCGCGCCTGTCCAGGGCAGCAAGGAGTTCTCGGCGAGCTACGAAGGCAGCACTTACCTGTTCGCCTCGGCTGAAAACCGCGACGCCTTCAAGGCCGATCCAGCACATTACGCGCCGCAGTTCGGCGGGTTCTGCGCGATGGGCGCGGCGCTTGGCAAGAAGCTGGATGTGGACCCCTCGCAGTTCAAGGTGGTCGATGGAAAGCTGTACCTGAATGTCAACGCAGACGTGTTCAAGAAGTGGGAAACCGACATTCCCGGACATATCGCGCAAGCCAACGCCAATTGGCCAGGCATCAAGGACAAGGCGCCCAACACCTTGTAATTGAAGCATGCAAGCTCGGTCCGCAGCACACGCTGCGGACCGTCACACACACCAAAGGAGTATTTCCATGAAACGACGTGAATTCACATCAACACTTGCCGCGGCCCTGCTCGGCGCACTGGCCACCAGCAACGCGACGCAGGCCGCCGAAGCAATGGCCGTCAATGACGGCAAGGAAAAATGCTACGGCATCTCTCTCGCCGGACAGAACGACTGCGCCGCAGGACCCGGCACATCATGCGCCGGCACCTCGAAGATCGACTACCAGGGCAACGCCTGGAAGCTGGTGCCAACCGGCACCTGCACATCGATCAAGACGCCGTCCGGCACCGGATCACTCAGTCCGGTCACAGGTCGCTGAAGCCAGGTACAGCGGAGATCCCTGACGTGCAGCATACAGAATCGATCGACGGCGCCGGTGTCGCCTTCAAGGCCGCGCATTTCGAAGCGCTTCTGGACGCCCCGCACGCAGCGGATTTCATTGAAGTGCATGCAGAGAACTATCTTGGCGCGGGTGGGCCACCACACGCCCAGCTCGCCGCCCTGCTGGAGCAGCTGCCGCTGTCCGTGCACGGTGTTGGCCTGTCGTTGGGCGGCACCGCGCCGCTCGATCGCGCACACCTGCAACGTATTCGCGCGCTGTGCAAACGCCATGCGCCCACGCTCTTTTCCGAGCACCTGGCCTGGTCGAGCCACGATGGCGCGTATCAGGCTGACCTGCTCCCAATCAGCTTTGACCGCCAGACGCTGCGACGCGTCGTCGAACATGTCGACCAGCTCCAGACTGCGCTGCAACGCCAGGTGCTGATCGAGAACCCAGCACTGTATCTCGAGTTTGCACCGCTCGGCGACGGCATGGACGAGGTGGATTTCCTCGATGAACTCAGTCAGCGCAGTGGCTGCGGCCTGTTGCTGGATATTGGCAATGTTCTGGTGAGCGCACATAACTGCGCGCGCGACGCGAGTGATTATCTCGCCCGATTCCCTCTTGATCGCGTCGGCGAGATTCATCTGGCCGGCCATTCGCGCCAGGCGCTGAATGCGCAGGACTGGTTGCTGATCGACGATCACGCCTCGCCGGTGGCGCAGGCCGCGTGGCAGATGCTGCGCGCGGTGATCGAGCGTGGCGGTCCACGGCCGGTGCTGATCGAATGGGATCGCAACCTGCCTGCATGGCCGGTCCTGGCGGCCGAGGTTGCCAGCGCACGCGCCATTATTGACGCCGCGCGGCCGATGGGTGCAACGGGGATCGCCCGCGCATGAACAGCGCACTGCAACACGCATTCCGGCGCGCGCTCGAAGACCCGCGAGCCGTCACGCCACAGCTGCTCGCAGCGGTCCGCGGCAATCACCCGGTGGCGCGTATCGCGGTGTATCGCAACAATGCCCGCAGCGCGCTGGTCTCGACGTTGCGCGCGGCGTTTCCTGCCGTCGAACGACTGCTCGGCGAGGACTACTTTGGTGCCGTGAGCGAGGAATTCATGCGGCAGTGCCCGCCGCGCTCACCGGTCCTTAACGAATATGGCGGTGAATTCGCGGCTTTCATAGACGGCTTTTCGCCGTTGCACGGGTTCCCTTATCTCGGCGACCTCGCGCGGCTGGAATGGGCGCGACCTACAGCGTTCCACGCCGCCGACGCATCGCCACCG
Organism: Haliea sp.; assembly: GCA_016704305.1. Lineage (GTDB taxonomy): Bacteria > Pseudomonadota > Gammaproteobacteria > Pseudomonadales > Halieaceae > Marimicrobium. Next base: position 53,018 of record JADJAL010000032.1, read on the forward strand.
GTGTTCGACCCCGGCAGCCGCGCGGCGCTGCTCTCTCTCGTGGAACAACGACTCGGCTGGCACCCGTCGCTGCGCTTGCTGCACTCGGCTCACCCGATACTGCGGCTGTGGCAAAGCCAGGTCGAGGGCGCGCCTGCTCCGCTTCCCGATGAATGGCATCCGGCAACACTGATCGTCTGGCGCCGCGGCTGGCATGTCGAGGTGCAGCAAATCCTGCCACCGGAACGCGAGCTTCTGGAATATTTCGAAAACCCCGGCGTTTTTGCCGAGGCCACACTGACGCTGCCCCGGACACCGGCGCAACTCGCCGCGAGCTTTGCCACGCTTATGCGCCTGCAATTGCTGATTGGGGCACATCACATCAACCCGACTGAAGAGGACAAGCCATGACACAACTACACAACTCCATACACAGCGCAAATCACAGCGCTGTTCACAGCACTACAGCAAATGCACCACGCGCACCGGCGGACTGGCGCAGCGATCTTCTGCTGTTCTCGGCGCGACTGTTTCCGGCCGCTATTTTCTGGCAATCGGGACAGACCAAACTCGACGGCTGGCGATTGAGCGACAGCGCCGTGTACCTGTTCCAGCAGGAATACCGCCTGCCCCTGCTTGATCCCGAGCTGGCAGCGCGCATGGCCACGGGCGCCGAGCACCTGTTTCCGCTGCTGCTCGTGCTCGGGCTGGCAACTCGCTTGTCGGCGCTGGCGCTGCTCGGGATGACGCTGGTGATCCAGTGCTTTGTCTACCCGCAAGCGTGGCCCACGCATGGGACCTGGGCGGTCGCGTGGCTGCTGCTGATTCACAGCGGGCCGGGCCGTTTATCCCTCGATCATCTCACGGGTTGGCGGGTTCCGGCTCTCGAGAACTTCGCACGCAAGCTCGGGATCAGCGGGTGAATGCGCGTGGCCGGCGATGCAGCACGTCGCTGGCCCGGAGCGGATACGCGGATGCTGTTCGCGGCGCGCTTTTTCGCTCGTCCTCACACTGCTGATGGGCTGCGCGGCAGCGGGACAGCCGGATCTGGCACGTCTCTATGCCAGCAGCCAGTCGAACCCGTATCAACCGCCGGTGATACTGATTCCCGGCATCATGGGCTCGCGGCTCGCCGATGCGGACAACCGGGAGGTCTGGGTTGGTTCCCCGGCGGATCTGGTCTTCTCGTCCTACGCAGAGCTCGCGCTGACACTGCCTGGCGAGGAGGCGGGGGCGAGCGCGCCGCGCCTGCACCCGACCCGGTTAACCGATACATTTGCCGGCCAGGATTTCTACGCCTCTATCGTGCGCGTGTTCGAGCAGGCCGGCGGCTACCGGCGCGCGCGACCGGGGACACCGGTCGCGCCGGGCAGCGCAGCTATTACGAATTTTCCTATGACTGGCGCCAGGACAATGTGACGAGCGCCCGCCAACTCGGCGTGCTGATCGAACAGATACGCGCGGACCACCAAGACCCCGCGTTGCAGGTCGATATCGTCGCGCACAGCATGGGTGGACTGATCGCGCGCTATTACCTGTCCTATGGGGGACAGGACGTGCTGAACGGAGAAGCATTCGTGCCGAATTATGCCGGTGAACACCGGGTGCGCCGGGTCGCGCTGCTGGGCACACCGAATGTCGGCTCGGTGAGTTCCCTGCACGCATTCATCAGCGGCCGGAAAATCGGCCTCGGAACCATGCGCACCGAAACGCTGGCGACCTTCCCCAGCGTCTATCAATTGTTCCCACATCCGCTGAACAACTGGATCATTGCCGAGGATGGCAGCGCACTCGATGTTGACCTGTTCTCGCCCGACACCTGGCGCCGCTTCCGCTGGTCGATATTCGATCCGCAAACAAAGCGCCGTATCATTGCAGACCATCCGCAACAGGGTGACCACTACTACGCGGCGCTGGAAAAGGAGTTCGCGCAGCAGCTCGAACGGGCGAGACGTTTCGTGTGGTCGTTGACCGTGACGCTGGAGCGCAACCCCTGGGAGCTGCGCGTATTCGGCGGCGATTGCGCATTGACGCCCGCGCGCATACTCGTGGAGGAGGTGGGCGGCGCCTCGCGCATACGCCTGTGGCCGCACGAGCTCGCTCAACCACGACCTGGCATCGACTATGACCGCCTGATGCTGGAACCGGGCGATGGCAGCGTCACCAAGGCTTCCCTGCTGGCCCGCGACAGCCTGAACCCCGCCATCCCGCGTCCCGGCTACAGCTACTTTGCAGTGAGCGGCGAGATGTTCGTGTGCGAGCAGCACGACCGTCTCAGCACCAACATCAGCTTCCAGGACAACCTTTTGCAGTACCTGCTGACCACTGACCTCTGAAGCGCGACGCTCCTGTGTTCGATACCGACCCGATTTATCATCCCGCCCCGTTGGTAACACCTCGACGATATACGATAGACTCTTTCCGAAAATGAAAGAATCGAGGTTTGCCATGGACCGCCTGTACCTGATGACCGTGTTTATCGCGGTCGCCGAAGAAAAGGGTTTTGCGGGCGGCGCTCGGCGACTGGGGGTTTCCCCGCCGACGGTCACGCGGGCCGTCGCGGCGCTCGAGGAGCATCTGGGGGTCAAGCTTTTCAATCGCACCACGCGCTTTATACGGCTGAGTGAGGCCGGGCTGCGTTACCTTGAAGATGCCCGTGGCGTTATCGCGTTCGCGAACGAGGCGGACCAGGCGGTGCTGGGTCTCAACGCGGAACCGCGCGGCAGCCTTTCAGTCACCGCCTCGGTGCTCTTCGGTCGGATGTACGTGATGCCAGGGATCATCGACTACATGAAACGCTACCCGGGCATGGAGGTGTCCGCGTTGTTCGTCGATCGCGTGGTGAATATCGTGCAGGAAGGTGTCGATGTCGCCATTCGTATCGGTGAGTTGCCCGACTCCGGCTTCAAGGCGAAAAAGGTCGCATCGGTTCGGCGCGTCTGCTGCGCCTCGCCTGCCTACCTCGCCGAACATGGCACCCCCCTCACACCGCAGGAACTCTCAGAACACCGCGTCATCGTATCCCATGCCCTGAACCCGACGTCGGAATGGAAGTTCCTGCAGGACAAGCGCCCGTTCACGGTGAAGGTCAAGCCGCACCTTGCCCTTAGCGACAACGTCTCGACGATCGATGCGGCCGTCAATGGCCTCGGAATTACCAGCCTCTTTTCCTACATGGTCAAACCCCAGGTCACCGCGGGATCACTGCAAGTCATTCTCGAAGACTATGCGCTCAAAGCGGTTCCCGTTCACATCATGCACAACGAAGGCCGCTACGTGCCGGCCAAGACCAGGGCATTCATCGACCTGATGGCGGAGCACTTGCGCGCGAGCGGACTGGACGATTGATTAAAGGACCAGAACTTGCCTTGCGCCTATGACATGCTCGCTACTACTGGCGCACCCGCCATGCCGGTACATTTGGCGGCAGCGCCCATGGACGCCACCTAGCAGTCGCCACCGCGTGGCTCGCCGTGCATTGTCACTATCGCGTTCGGATTGGGGCTCACGTCCAGTTTAAACAAATCCGGACGGGCATAATGGCCCGCCACATCAAGGCTTCTTCTGGCGCCGATCACCGCTGACAAATCAATATCAGCATAAAAATACCCTGTTCATGTCGCCAGGGGCCGGCCACTATCTCGCCGCCCGGGGCTATCACCACCGAATCACCGGGATTGACCCATTCCTGCGGGTCGGGATAAGAGGAATTTGCGGCGGTTGCACAAAGAATGTCCGCACCCAAATCTGCCGCCTGAAAGGCGTTATTTGCACTGATCACCCAACAGCCACTTTCTTTGGCAATAAAAGGCATGGCGTTGATCCACATGTCCCCGCTGTCGTAGGTGGGCGCAATATAGACTTGCAAACCTTGCGCGTACAATGTGTAGCGCGCCAGCGGCATGTAATTCTCCCAACAAATCAACGCGCCGATATTCCCCGAGCTTGTCGGGATCACTTTCAAGCCTGAACCGTCACCCTGTCCCCAAATCATCCGTTCCGCGTTGGTGGGCACCAGTTTTCGATGATTGTTTTGTAAAACACCGTGTTGGTCGATGCAAAGGACACTGTTAAACAAGGTCGTTTGGCTACCGTTTGTGTCCCGTTCCTGCAGGCCACACACAACGCTGATCGCGTGGGTTTTGGCAGCGTTGTATAAATCAGCCAGATCGTCGCCGGCCACGCTGCTGGCCTGCACGACCAGCTTTTTATGTAGTGATGCGCACGCAGCCTCATCAACGCCAGGCCGCAGTCGCCAAATCCAGGCGGGATAACCGGTAATAAATGCTTCCGGAAATACGATCAGTGAAGCGCCATTCCCGGCGGCCTGCTCAATCGCAGCGACGGCTACAGTTAAACAGGCATCCCGATCCAGAAACACTGGTGCTAATTGGGCGATTGCGATCTTTGGCATGCTGCAGACCTGTATCAGTTAGTTCAATAACTTATCGGCTTCTAAATTTTCTACGACCAGATTAGCAAAGGCTTGTACTTTGGTTAAAGGGTTCCCGTCCTCGCTATGCAGGACATGAATACGCAACACCGGGGCTTCATATTCACTTAAGGATGCTCTGATTGATTCCCATGATCGTTGATAATGGGCACCGATAACAATATCGGTAATTCGCCATGCGCCAGGATTAAAATGCATTAGACACATGGGCGAGTGTAAAGGTAAGGTCTGCGGCTTATCCCGCCAAAGCGATTCCTATCCGGAAGACCTGGCATTTAACGAAGTCAGGAGATGCTAATGAAGACGATTCCAAAATTACTTGGTGGCCTGTCCCGCGCGGTGACTCTGCTGCTTGTGCTACCGATGCTGGCCCAGCACGCTGGGGCCGCTTCGCAGCCAAACATCCTCGTGATCTGGGGCGACGACATCGGCCAGTTCAATATCAGTGCCTACAACATGGGCATGATGGGCTACAAGACGCCCAACATCGATCGCATTGCCAAGGAGGGCGCTGTGTTTACCGACTGGTACGGGCAGCAGTCCTGCACCGCCGGTCGCGCGGCTTTCATCACGGGGCAGTCGCCGATCCGCACCGGCCTGACCAAGGTCGGCCTGCCGGGTGCGCCCGAGGGCATGAAGAAGGAGGACCCGACGATCGCGACGCTGCTGCGCGCGCAGGGCTACACGACGGGCCAGTTCGGCAAGAACCACCTCGGCGACCGCGACGATATGCTGCCGACGAACCACGGCTTCGACGAGTTCTTCGGCAACCTGTACCACCTGAACGCGGAGGAAGAACCGGAGTACGCCGACTACCCGACGAACCCCGAATTCAGGAAGAAGTTTGGACCTCGCGGGGTGATCCACAGCTTTGCGGACGGCAAAATCACCGATACCGGCCCGCTGACGCGCAAGCGCATGGAAACGATCGACGAGGAGGTGACGGCCAAGGCACTCGACTTCATGGAGCGGGCGAAGAAGGCCGACAAGCCCTTTTTCATGTGGTGGAACTCGACCCGCATGCACATCTTCACGCACCTCAAAGCCGAGTCTGACGGCAAGACCGGACAGGGCATCTACGCCGACGGCATGGTCGAGCACGACGGCCACGTCGGCCAGCTCTTGGCCAAGCTCGAGGAACTCGGCCTGGACGAGAACACCATCATCATGTACTCCACCGACAATGGCGCCGAGACGTTTACCTGGCCCGACGGCGGGACGACGATGTTCCGCGGCGAGAAGAACACCAACTGGGAGGGCGGCTATCGCGTGCCGACCGCGATCAAGTGGCCCGGCGTCATCAAACCCGGCACGGTGATCAATGAAATCGGCGCACACGAGGACATGCTGCTTACGCTCGTCAATGCGGCCGGCGGCAAGAATGTGCAAGAAGATCTCAAGAAGGGCACGACGATCGGCGGGCGCTCGTACAAAGTGCACCTGGATGGCTACGACCTCGGCCCGGCGCTGCGCGGGCAGACCAAGGAGTGGCCGCGCAAGGGAATTCATCTACTGGACGGTGGCGGCAGCGTGGCCGCGCTGCGCTACGGCGACCTGAAGGTCACGTTCCTGGAACAGGAAGGCCATGGTTTGCGCGTCTGGCAGGACCCGTTCAAGGTTCTGCGCGCGCCGTTGCTGACCAGCCTGCGCATGGATCCTTTCGAACGTGCCGAGCCTGAGCACGCCATGGGTTACCAGCGTTGGTACGTCGAGCACATGTGGGCCTTCGCCCCGGCAGGCGCCTATGTCGGCAGCTGGCTGCAGAGCTTCAAGGAGTTCCCCCCACGCCAGAAGCCGGGCAGCTTCAACCTCGAACGGGTGATGGAAGCGGTAACGCGTCCACAAAAGAACTAGCGCGGCACGATGCGATGGAATAGACGGAGCGGCCCAATCGGGCTGCTCCATTTTTTGAAGGTTCGCGTGTGGTGGGCAGCAGTAGCAAAGCCTGCCCGACTGGAGTGTGGCCTGTTACTCCCGCGCGCTCCTTTCCCTACTTTCCGACTAACTTCGCGGTGATGTTGTCATGCCGGACCTGATCAGAAACGCCATTATCGACGACGCGGTTGCCCAGGAGCTGCAACTGAACCTGTGCTTTCTGGACGGCCCCGGCAAAGCCCGTCACGTACCCTTCAGTTTTACCCCCTGCCCGCTGCCTGCAGCCGTGCTGGCACAATTGGAGTTTGTCGCGCCGCTGCTGGGCATCCTGACCCAGGCATTGGCGGAGGACGACACCTTGCTACAGGATGAGCACGCGGCGCTTGCGCCCGGCGATCCGTTTTTTGCGGAAATGCTGTCCACGCATCGCGCCCTGCACAGCCAACCAGGTACGTTACTGCGCGTGCCCCTGCTGTTGCAGCGCAGTGACTTCATGGTGGACGCCGGTATCGGCCCACGCCTTGTCGAATGCAACAGTATCGCCGCCGGGATGGCCCCGTTCGGTGATCGCATGGGATCACTGCATCAGTATCTACACGAGCGCTGGCCCGAGGAGTTTGCCCGCTGGCATACCGCAGCGCCCGGCACCCTGCATCCCAATCCGGCGATCGCCAACATGGGCCGCGCCATCGCCAACGCGGCTCACAGTATCGCGCAGGACCTGGGTAGCGACGGGCAGCCCAGCTTCCTGATGGTGATACAGGAGAACGAGGACAATGTGTTCGACCAGCGCCTGCTGGAGAACGAGCTGCGGAGCCTGGGACTGCAGACCCACCGCCGCACGTTTCGCCAGCTGCAACAGCAGCTGTCCAGCGGGCCGAACCAGAGTCTGCAACTGGAGGGGCGCGGCACGGTGCATGTGGTTTATCTGCGGGCCGGCTATCAATTCCGCGATTACATCGCCACCGACCTCGACACGCGGCGCTGCTGTGACGCGCTGCTGGCAACGCGGATGTTCATCGAGCGCCACCGGGTGGCGCTGAACGCGACCGTCGCACAGCAGCTGGCCACCAGCAAACGCATGCAAATGCGGTTGTCGGGCGATGACGGCAGCCTGTTGCAACGCCTGGGCTTTGCCGCCAACGAACGCGCTGCGCTGCTAGCGGTGTTCGCGCCGATGCACAGCGTCAACGGCGAGACAGCGACGCGCCTGCGCGATGAGGGAAACCTCAACGCATGGGTACTGAAGAACCAGGGCGAAGGCGGCGGGCACTGCCTGTTCGACCAGGACATCCTGCACCGCCTTGATACGCTGGGCGAAGGGGATTTCGGTGCGTGGACACTGATGCAGAGACTATTTCCAGAGGGCCGCGACACGGACACCCTGCTGGTACGCGACGGCCGCGCCCGCACCGCGCAACGACTGGTCAGCGAGATCGGCCTGTTCAGCGCGCATCTGGGAGGCACCGCCCTTGACACGGATGCTCATCGCGATGGTCATCGCCCCGGCCACATCGGCCACCTGGTGCGATCAAAACCACCGACGGTCAGCGAAGGCGGCATACACAGTGGTTTTGGCGTGCTGGACTCGCTGTTCATTGAACAGTGACACCGGGCTTGTTCGCAGCCGTGCCTCTCCCTGCTCTTTTGGCGCTGGGGTGTTGCCCACCACCCTAAAGGCTTTCTCCGTTGCTTCAGCGGATTGTAGAAGCGCGCTTTCTCCAAATTGAATAACTCATGTTCGTACGCTGCACTATTCACAGACTCGGTTAGACATCGGATCGCAAGTACGCGGCAGGCTCAGTCTCGCCCACATCGTCACCAGGTCGGGGAGGGAGCGGGCCTTCATCTTTCGCATCGCATGACCTCGATGTGTCTTTACGGTGATCTCGCTGATGTCGAGCTCGCCTGCAACCTGCTTGTTCAACAGGCCAGAGACCACGAGGGCCATGACTTGCCGCTCGCGACAGCTGAGTGAGGCGTAACGATCGCGGAGAGTACGCATTTGTGCCTCGTGTTCAAGCGCCGCGTGGCTGCGTTCGATGGCGTCCTCGATCACGGTCAACATGACGTCTCCGTGCAGCGGTTTCATCAGGAACTCCACGGCGCCCGCCTTCATTGCCTGAACCGTCATCGGTACGTCGCCGTAGCCCGAGATGAAGACAATAGGCAGGTCAAGCCTGTCGGCAGCAACACGCCTCTGCAGTTCGAGACCGCTGATATCCGGAAGCGTGACATCAAGCACCAGGCAGCTCGGCGCAAGGACCCGTGGGCAAGCCAGGAACTCCTCTGCGGAAGCGAACGTCTCCGGTTGCCAGCCCGCGCATTCAATCAGCAGTGCCAGCGATTCGCGTACCGCTGCGTCGTCGTCGACAACGAACACAATTGGTGTGGCGTACGACATGGGGATTGGCCTCGATTCATGGTCGGGCGTTCGTTGTACTCAGCGGCATTCACTTTCCATGCCCGGATTGGCAGGAAGGCCACCTGCAACCTGGCTTCCACGTATCCGTCGAACACTGCGAACCCTTAAACTGTACTCCTCGAATCTGGAGCCTAGTCTGTCGAAGACGGGGCGCCATCACATGTTCCTATTAGATACGGCGGCGCCTTAATCGGGCAAACTCAGGCTAACCACAGACTCACCGGCTACCCTTGCAGGTATGTGGCGAACAAGGTAGTAACCGGACATCCAATCGGACCTTGGGGCTACGCGATGTAGCCTGGGATGGGCTCTCGGACAGTTCGCTGCGCACTGAGGAACTCACTACAACGTGCCATTGACTCATATATAAAGGAGGTCCGTGACTGACATCTATACAAGCCTGACCGTTGCAGTGGTCGATGACGATCAGCGGGTTCTTGAGTCGCTGGGCAACCTGCTCGAGTCTGCTGATTACACGGCAAGCCTTTTCGCCTCCGCTGCGGTGTTTCTCGAAAGCGGTTGCCTCATGCATATCGGCTGCCTTATCTCGGACATCGACATGCCCGCCATGGACGGTTTCGAACTTTTACGAGCGGTTCGGGCACGACGGGCGGAGTTGCCAGTTATCCTTATCACTGCCCATCCCGACTTGCTGGATCGGTTGCCGTCCATCGGCTTGGGTCTGTGCCGGATGTTCAACAAGCCATTCGACGCGCAGGAGCTGCTTGCGGCCGTAAGTGATGCTCTGCCGGCTCCCGGTCCGCGCAAGCCGCAGTGCCTTTGATAGGGCGGTCCCCGGGTGTATGCTCCCCAGGAATCTCAGCGTGCTTTGCGCCTGTAGACGCCCGAGCGGACAATCGCCCATTTAGTACGGAACGCAATATCTGTGTCGTCGCCACGGGACTGACCCGCTATTGCGAAGGTGCTTACCGATGAGAAAGACAGCCATCGTCGTTCCGCCGGAACAGCAGTTCGTCCTGTCCAACTTCCCGCCAAGTCGCGCGCAGAAACGACTTGCTCTCGGTATCGTGCTCGGACTGATTGCTGCCCTTTACCTCGTCATTGGGCCGTTCGGCGGCCTCCGGTTGGGCGCAGTCCATTCTTTCGTCGCGGTGTATACGACTGCGATGTTCGTGACCGATCTCATTACTGCAATACTGCTGTTCACCCAGTTCTCCATTCTTCGCTCGCGCGCGATCCTCGTCATAGCGAGTGGATATCTTTTTACTGCTCTGCTTATCGTCCCCTATGTCCTCGCATTTCCAGGCGTGTTGGCGCCGAATGGCCTGATCGGAGACTTGCAGACGACCGCGCGGCTGTACCTGATGTGGCACATCGGGTTCCCATTGTTTGTCCTTGCCTATGCGTTGTCCAAGGACGAGGAGACGAGCAATCGATTCTCGCAGCGAGAAGTGCGCTCTGCGATTCTTCGCAGCGTCCTGATGACAATGCAGCCGGCGCAGCGGCAGCCATATTCATAGGCGTAAAGGGCGTGCCAATATTGCCGCGCATCATGCCAGATGAGTCTCAATTTGTCCCGGAGTGGCCCTACGTGGTTGGCGCGCCGATTGCGCTGCTGTGCCTTATCGCCCTCCTCGTGCTGTGGTTTCGTCGACGATCGATTCTCGATCTTTTCCTGATGGTCGTACTCTGTGCGTACTTGATAGAGATACCTCCACATTACTATCCGTCTCCTGCGCGCTTCAGCACCGGATGGTACGCGGTGCGGGTGACCAGCTTGATCTCCAGCAGCATCGTCCTGGTCGTCCTGCTGTACGAGATAACGGCGCTGTATAGAGGTCTTCTCGACGCAGTGCTTCGTGAGGGTCGCGAGCGAGACGCGCGCTTGATGACCGGGGATGCGGTCGCGGCGACAGTCGCCCACGAGATGAGGCAGCCGTTGACTGCGATGGTGACGACCGCAGATGCCGGCTTTCGATTTCTTGACCGCTCCGTGCCGAATCTCGACCGGGCCAAGGAGGCGTTCAGGCGCATCGCTGCCGATGGCCATCGCGCTGGCGCGGTGGTTGAGAGCATTCGCATGAACCTCAGGATCGACGCCCGAAACTGGACTTCCCTCGACGTCGATGAGCTTATACGGGGAGCACTTGACCTTGAGCGTCGCGATCTCAAGAAGCACCAAATACTCGTCCACATCGAACCGCATGGACAGCTGCCGGAAGTACGGGCAAATCAGGTGCAGCTGCAGCAGGTAATTCTCAATCTGATCATGAACGCAGTTGACGCAATGATGTCCACTGATGGGCCGAGGATACTTAGTGTGAGGTCCGAGCCATACGAAGGCGACCTGGTGATGGTATCGGTTGCGGATACGGGCTCGGGAATAAGCGATCAAAATGTCGACCGGCTATTCAACCCACTCTTCACCACCAAGTCCGACGGCATGGGCATGGGTTTGTCGATCTGCCGGGCGATTATCGAGGCCCACAATGGCCGGCTGTGGTTCGCACCCAACATTCCACGTGGCGCAGTATTCCAGTTCACCTTGCACACGAACAACTCGTTATCAGCCGGCACCTGATCCGGGGAACGCGATCGGGACAACGCTACTCTAATTGCGTACGCCGCGAGCGAGTCATGGGTATCTCGAGCACAGCAGCGGCCATCCTTACCAGTTCGGCGAGAGATTTGGCTCCCATCTTCTTCATGATCTTGCCACGATGAATTTGTATTGTGACCTCGCTGATATTCAGCTCGGCTGCAGCCTGTTTGTTGAGCAAGCCACTTACGATCAAAGGAAAGACGTCGCGCTCTCGTGGCGTGAGGGAATAAAGACGCTGCCGCAAACCGGCCAGCTCTGCGCTCTTCTGCCTGGCGTCACGATCCAGCGCGATGGCCGCATGGATTGCCCGCATCAGGTCTGCCTCAATGAATGGTTTGGTCAGGAAATCCACCGCGCCTGCCTTTATCGCGCGCACCGAAGCGGGTATGTCGCCATGCCCGGTGATGAACACGATCTGCGGACGATTGGCCTCCGCGATCTGGCTCTGGAGATCAAGTCCGTTGATGTCCGGAAGATCCAGATCCAGAATCAGGCATGCCGGCACGTCGGGTCTCGGATATGCCATGTACTCGGCAGCGGAACCGAACGTGACTACCTGCAGATCGAAAGTCGAAAGAAGGTCTGATAGCGCCTCGCATATCCTAGGGTCGTCATCCACTACGAAAACAATTTGGTCTGTCTGGCTCACTCGCAGTCCTCCGGTTTTGTTGCTGATACCGATACCTTCGTGTTATAGATTTTTCTCCTGACATTTGTTCAGATAACTGAAGCGTTGCACACATCACAACGAGCACGACCGAGTGCCGGTAGAAGAACGAATGAGCGAACAGGTCATAAAAATTTCCGACGATTTCTTAAATATTCGCGGTGACTTCAACTTGGGTGGCCTCCTGAATATCGGCACTCATAGCTCCCTGGTACGGCGCAGAAATGGGAAATGGGTACTTCTGGATGCCTACACCTTACCTGCTGGTATAAAAGCGACAATTGATGCTCAAACCAATAATGGCAATGACATCGAAGCAATTATCAATCTTCACCCATTCCATACTATTCATGTAGCCGGTGTTCATAAGCAATATCCAAACGCAAAGCTTTATGGAACTCGTCGACATCACGAGAACCTTCACAATTTACCCTGGCAACCCGAACGCATCGAGTCGGGAGAATGTGCGGCACTGTTTGTGGACGATTTTGAATTTTCCATTCCTGTCGGCGTGGATTTCATTTCCGAAAATGAAAAAGTACACTTTTCATCAGTAATTGCCTATCACAGTGCCTCAAAGACCATCCATGTGGACGACACGCTAACCTACCTAGCACCCGGGGCTGCTTGGGAAAATTGAAAAAGCCGGAGATCGCCTTTCATTTTACGTTATCTAAAGCGCTGGAAAAGCGCGCAGGCGCAGCAGAAGATTTCCGTGCTTGGGTTAGAAGGCTGGCGAGTGAGTGGAGTGCCGCGGAGAATCTTTGTGCAGCGCATTCGGCAACACTACTCGGTAGCGAGAATAGATCGGCGTCAATTGCCGAAAGAATAATGTCAGCGTTAGCGAGCAGCGAAAAAACGCTTTACAATCACGAAAGTAAATACGGGTAGCAGGTTCTTCTGTTCGTCGCATACACAGTCAAACTGTGTCTCTCTTCTTGCAACCTACCCAGTACTGGCCTGGCGGAACTCCAGCGCTGCCTTTGTTGCGTCTAACAGCGAGTGCAGCCCGAAGGACACATCGTGCATCTTTCCATTTATGAAGAATCCAGGCGTCGCTCGTACACCGCTGCGACGGCCGCTCTCCAGGTGCTCCAAAACTCGTTGCCGATAGATCTCATCATCCATTTCGGCAGCGTAACGGATCATGTCGAGTCCGATTTGTTTTGCGTAGCGATCGAGGGATTTGCGGGTGAGGTGAGTCTGGTTCTCGAACAGTAGAGCATGCATTTCCCAAAACCTACCTTGTGCTGCGGCACACTCGGCTGCCTGGGCGGCTCCTAGCGCATGACCATGGACTTCGATAAGTGGAAAGTGTCGGTATGCGAACAGGACTTCATCGGCGAAGCGATTCAACAGCTGCTGCACGGCCGACGCGGCCTGCTTGCAGCTGGGGCATTCAAAATCGCCATATTCCACGATCACAACCGACGCATGCTCATTTCCCAGTAAATGGTCTGCGGAATTAATGGGTTCGAACAATTCGAATTGATGGCTCAAACACTTCTCCTCGTATCGGAACTCCGCTCGCCGGACACTATCTTTAGACCACGAGAAATCACTTCCGCAATTCTCTCATCAGGCATCCCAAGCTTACACGGACTTCAAGGGAACTATACGTGCAGGCTATTAATCGCTCCACTATACATTGGTATCGGTCCGGGATTCGCCACTTGTTACCTCGTTACATAATCACACCGATACCTTGGTGTTATTGACGGTGTTCGACACAAGTAGCCCAATAGCGCCGTTAACTCTTGATGATGGAGGAGCTGTGATGAACCCAAAAGCAATGCTGGCGATTGGTATGACTGTGGGAGTGCTTGCCGGTGTGGGCGGGTGGGCACGTGCTGCCCAGGACAAGTACACGGTAAGAGTGCAGGATGGGCTTCTGTTTTCTGACTTCAGGGGCTACGAAGACTGGCAACTTATCTCCGTGAGTCAGGCCAATGGATTGATAAGTGCAATTCTCGGCAATCCGATAATAATAGAAGCTTACCGCGCGGGTGTACCGGGCAATAAGCAGCCGTTCCCCGACGGCGCCAGAATGGCCAAGATCCATTGGACTCCGAAACCGAGCGAGTCCTTCCCCACTGCGATAGGTCCGGGTACCCAGCACGACGTAGACTTCATGGTGAAAGACAGCAAGAAATTTGCGGACAGTGGCGGCTGGGGCTATGCCGCGTTCAAGTATGACGCCAAATCCGACACGTTCTCGCCTCTCACCGTGGATGACCATCCGCCGCAGGGGAACGACGCCAAATGCGGATTCGCGTGCCACACAGTCGTGAAATCAAGAGACTACGTTTTTACAGATTACGCGAGACGCTGATTCGGCAGGGAGTTTGTAACGTGACTGATGCCACCAGGTTCAACCAGATTGATCTTACGCGAACGTCCCCCGCATATTGGCGCGCGACGTTCAACCACCCACCGCTCAATATCTTCGGCCCGGAGACCATTCCTCAACTCAATGAAGTCATTACAGCGCTGGAAACTGATGAACACGTGAAAGTGGTCGTGTTCGACAGTGCCGTCGAGGGCTTCTTTCTAACGCACTACAACTTCCTGGCTCCGCTTGAAGATTCAACTCGACTGGGGCCGGGGCCGACAGGCTTGCAGCGGCTTCCCGATATGCTTGCACGCCTTAGTCGCTGCCGCGTTGTCTCGATTGCCTCGATTCGTGGACGCGCGACCGGTGTCGGCAGCGAGTTGGCGCTTGCGAGCGACATGCGATTTGCCAGTCGAGAGAAGGCAATCCTGTCGCAGTGGGAGGTGGGCGCGGGGCTTGTGCCGGGCGGCGGACCGATGGCCCGTCTGCCACGACTGATCGGCCGCGGGCGAGCGCTGGAAGTCTTACTCGGCGCAGACGACATCAACGGTGCTTTGGCGGAAAGGTACGGCTACGTGAATCGCTCGTTGCCTGACGCCGCACTCGATCCGTTTGTCGATGCGCTGGCCAAGCGGATCGCGTCGTTCGACAGAGAGGCGCTGGCGGAGACCAAGCGCCTGGTGAATCTCAACAGCCTGCCGGCCGACTCCGGAGATCGCTCCGGAGTGGGACGCGTTCATCACTGCACTTGGACGACCCGCGACCCAGGCGCGGATTCAAACACTCTTAAACCGAGGGTTTCACGAACCAGGCGATGTTGAGTCGCGACTTGGATACCACGTTGGACAACTCGCCGACACTGATTAGACCTGCGGCCAACAGTCGACAGGGGCATAGTTAACAGCGTCCAGTGGGTGGCCATTATGGGTGGAGACATGAAGATGATGCGAGTTGCGCAAATATCTGCGCCAAAAGCTAATTTTGAGATTGTTGAACGGCCGATGCCCGAGCCAACACCGGGCACGATTCGAATCAAGGTTGCAGCGTGTGGCATTTGCCACAGCGACGCATTGGTCAAAGAAGGGTTGTGGCCCGGGCTACAGTATCCGCGCGTTCCCGGCCATGAGATTGCCGGAACGGTTGACGCCCTCGGCACGGGTGTACAGGGCTGGAAACCGGGGCAACTCGTAGGCGTTGGCTGGCACGGCGGATACTGCGGTCGATGCGAGCCGTGCAGACGCGGAAACTTGTTCGCGTGTGCGACGCAGCAGGTCACCGGCATCAGTTTTGATGGCGGTTACGGCGAGTATATGCTTGCCCCCGCCAGCGCGGTGGCGAAGCTTCCAGACGAGATGCCTGCCATAGATGCCGCACCCCTGTTGTGTGCGGGGATTACGACATTCAACGCGCTGCGCAACTCACCGGCACGCCCGGGCGACCTTGTTGCCGTGCTGGGACTCGGTGGGCTCGGACATCTGGGAGTGCAATACGCAGCAAAGGCGGGATTCAGGGTCGCCGCCATCGCACGCGGAAAAGAGAAAGAATCACTCGCATGCCAGCTCGGCGCGAGCCACTACATAGACAGCCTGACCCAGGATCCTGCCAGCGAGTTGCAAAAGCTTGGCGGTGCAAGCGTTATCCTGGCGACCGTCACGGTGGGTGACGCAATGAACGCGACCATTGGCGGCCTGGCCGTCAACGGCACATTACTTGTGATTGGCGCGCCACCGTCACTGGAAATCACTCCGTTTACATTGATCGGCGCGCAGCGTTCACTCAAAGGCTGGTATTCCGGAACGTCGATAGACTCAGAGGATACCCTCGCCTTCAGCGCGCGTGCCGGCGTGCACTCTATGAACGAAGTGTTTACGCTCGACCGGGTGGCAGAAGCCTACGATCGAATGGCGAGCGGCAAGGCCAGGTTTCGGGTGGTTTTGGCAATGAATTAATACTGACCCACGGTGAGCTACTCACGTAAATGACTGCAGATAGCGCATGCAATGCGCTTTGAATCAGAAGGAGGATTGTCTATGAAGATTCTTGTCGTACTGACGTCTCATGACCAGCTCGGCGATACGGGCCAGAAAACCGGTTTCTGGCTGGAAGAATTGGCCGCTCCCTACTATCTGATGAAAGATGCAGGGGCAGCCATTACGCTGGCCTCGCCGAAGGGCGGCCAGCCTCCGCTCGATCCGAAAAGCGACCTACCCGAAAATCAAACTGACTCCACAAAGCGCTTTCAGTCGGATAACAGTGCGCAAACAGTGCTTGCGAATACGAAAAAACTGGCCGATATGCGCGCAGACGATTTTGATGCAATCTTCTATCCTGGCGGCCACGGCCCGATGTGGGACTTGCCTGATAACGCGGTCTCCATCGCTCTCATTGAGGCCTTTGTGAAGGCCGGCAAGCCCGTGGCTGCGGTGTGCCATGCACCTGCCGCACTGTTTAACGTGCACACAGCAGACGGACAGTATCTCGTCACTGGCAAGCGAGTAACCGGATTCACGAACGAAGAAGAAGAGGCGGTGGGCCTGACCAAGATCGTTCCGTTCCTGCTGGAAAACCGTCTCAAGGAACGCGGCGGCATTTACCAGAAGACCAGCAACTGGGCTCCTTACGTGCAAGTTGATGGCAAGTTGGTGACAGGCCAGAACCCGGCATCATCAGCACCCGCAGCCGAGGCGTTGTTGAACTTGTTGGAGTGAGAGCGCTTTAAATTTGGTGGGCCGTGCTGGATTGATGATTACAGCCTCAGGGCTGTAATCATCCTGCAGGGCGCCTTCGCTGCGCTGCGGCGTCTACGCGACCCGGTCAAAACGCTGGCGCGTTTTTTCGCACCGGCTGGCTCGAACCAAATCAACACAGATCTCCAAATAAAAAAGGCCACCCCGAATGGGGTGGCCTTTTTTATTTGGTGGGCCGTGATGGATTCGAACCATCGACCAATTGGTTAAAAGCCACTAATGCAAATTGTCTAAACCCTATTTAATTCAGGTAGTTACGCACATATTTCTTCCCCACAAAATCTCCCGGGAGCTGAAGTGCAGCCATTGTTTTTATTAAATTTTTTCTTCAGTTGTGGGGAAGGAATTTTTGACCAGTGTGCCGGGCGCTATTCAACTGGAGCTTACCAATACCTATCCCGATAAACAGCCGATATACTAACAGCCCAAAGACGCAGAAATGACCATATACACCCGATACAGTAACTGCCTTCTGCCCATCATCAGGTTTTCAGAAAACTACTAACCTGCGTACATGGTCAGTAGCTGTCCTTTGGTCTCCGCAGTACGCTCCTGCTTCCGCCTGCGCTTTCACGGATGCATTGCCGAAAGCCAACTACATTCATGCCAGAAATCATGACGATTTGAGAAAGCATGCCTCTATACTCTCAGTTACAGTTCTCCCAAGTCATACCCGTTAGCACAGCCGCCTGAGCGTCCCCCGCAGGGGGTAAGCGAAAGGCAGGCTTGGGCTAACGGTTTATAGAGAATAAAAACATTTTTTTACATGGCTTGCGATTGACCAAGCCCCGTTCGCTTTCGTAACCCATGGGGGTCTCACTCCAATCGACATTGTTACCCGCCTTTGCATACTCGGTCGCACTGCCTGCTTACCTGCGTCCGGAATGTCGTGCACTGCCTATTGTTTCGCGTAGACCTTTGGATACGCGCTACCCGGCATGTCGGGCCGCAGCCGGATAAGATAAAAAATATTACTTAATTGCTTTCCCCGGTCGTGCCCTTCGTCCGCTTGGGCTACGCCCCGCGGCCGGGGCACTCCCTGGAGATTGGAGAGACACTCTCACTTCGCCGCTTTCCTACATGGAACGAAGTGAAGCAGAACCTGGGATGGCTCAATCTCTAGGGAACCCAATATAATTTTTTACAAAAAAACATAGGCGAAAATCTCTCATGGAAGTGCTGACGCTGTACTGACTAAGCCCCGCGAATGAAATCCGACTACCCCCCGGGTAAGGCCCTAGCGGGCGTGTGTTGGTGCACGGGGCCCCGTCGCACCTAACCTTGATAGGAGTCCCACCATGTTCAAAGCACTTGGACAGTTGTTTAACATGTTCTTCGTCCTGTTCTCAGGCGGTGAGAAGCTTGCCAAAGCCTTCGATGATATTGCTGGCATCGCTCAGGCAGAGGCAGCAGGATTGTCAGCACAGATGGATATAGAGCGAGGCACTCGCCTTTCCTTACTCCGCCATGACGCCAAGCTAGCGCTGGCTGGATCCGAGGAGCCCAAGGCTCCGCAGTCCAAAGCAGCATAGTACGTTCCACACCTACCCTTCGGGGTAGGTGCTCTTTACACAGCTATAGATTACACGCCTGACACGCAGCAGGTAGTCAGTCCAGACAGAAGGGATATCCGTATTGTTTCTCCTATTCCCTATCGATGCGCCGCCTCTGCAAAGTCGCAGTTTCCCGCGAGGACAGCAGTTGAGACTTCAGGTTCATTAACAGTACTAGAACTGCTTCATAGCTATATGCCACCTGATTCCCTATTCCGTACTCAGAACAGCAAATATATATAAAGAGCTTTATTATCCGTTTCCGATACCAACCCGATATACCAGACCAATACACGTACTGTTTACTGGTAATTCATTTCCTACCGATATTCTACCTACCCCAAAATCGTATCACTCTCAGGCATACAGCCGAGGGTCTATCTCAACGCCCTCCACGACCTTGTAGCAGCACACTTCCAGTGTTCTCCCCCAAGTATGTACCCACCTCAAAGCTGCCCTAGCGGACGTGCGAGCGGCAATTCTGCATGTACTGTTCAAGGGCTATGCGCACAGTCATCTTAGTGAGACACGAGTGGCAACAGAGTGGCGACCCAGCACTCGTCCACCGGCCATAAAATGGCCGAGGGTGAGTCAGAGTTCTACGAGTTGGTCATCTTTATCGGTCCTCGGATAGATACCCTCGCTAACACAGAGGGTTCCGAGTAAGAGAGCAAAACAGTGATACAGCTGCCCACCAATGCCATGTACGAGTTCCTCCAGAACTCTGAGGCCTTCTGATACTCCGCCCATACTACCCGTCGTGCTGGTCAACTCTTTCCCCCCTTCCCGCACTCTCCGATTAATTGCGCTAGCGCGCGTGTAAGGCGGCTAGGAAGACTTCTGAACCAAGGCGATGCCTATAGGTAGACGATTGTCTTACATCCCCCGAGAGCTTCATTTGAAGCTCAAAAACCATCAAATCACAATGGAGCTTGCATTATGGAAACCTTCGATATCTTCTCAACAAGCACACCACCGTGTGCCGATTTCAATGCGAACCAGAAAGCGACAATTCATGAGGCCATCGGAATTCTGGAGTCCAGGCTGCGAACGACCAAGGCCTTTACCAGTCCTTCTGAGGTGAAGCAGTTCTGCCAGCTTCATATCTCCAAGGAGCTGGACGAGCACTTCTGCTGCTTGTTCCTGGACAGCCAGCACCGCCTAATTGCTTTTGAGAGGCTCTTCAGGGGCACCATTGATGGAGCCGCTGTCTACCCTAGGGTTGTCGTTAGAAGAGCACTGGAGCTCAATGCGGCAGCCACGATCTTCACCCACAACCATCCTTCTGGTTTGCCCGAGCCCAGCTCCGCCGATAAGAAAATCACCAATCGTCTTAAGGATGCGTTGGCCTTGGTGGATGTCCGAGTCCTGGATCACGTGATTGTGGGCACCGATGGCACCCATTCCATGGCAGAGGCTGGCTTGCTTTGATGGCTTAGTGGTAGTTGCTCATACCTGATCTGACAGATTGTGTACGATCAGGCGTGTCTCTCGTGACCGCTTCCCCCAAAGCGGTCGTCACAGCAGTCCGTCCAGAATGCCAGATTTAGTCTCAAACCACCTCATCAGGGACTATTTTTGCTGTCGGAATTCTTTACAAAAAGCGCATGGAATCAAAAGTGAGCTCCCCCCAAAGCATGCAGCCATTGACTTGGCCTGTAACTTGCCTGTTCAATTGAAATCTAGCAATTTGCGAGATAAGAATAATGTTGAAGCAATTTTGCAGGCTATTAGTTTTACTGGTGCTTACTGCATGGGCGGGAGCTGCCGCCGCTGTACCTATAACAGACATAGTCACAGCTGACGGCAAGGAATGGGCACAAGTCGAACTGTTTAAAAAACTGTCATGGCTGGATGTTTCCTCTCAATGTCCCGTTCTAAATGATGTGTGCAATTCTGGCAGCTCACTTAACGGCTTCGATTTGACGGGATGGACGTGGGCAACGACAACCGACATAAATCTGTTATTCAATGTTTATCTGGTTGCAGCAGGATATAGCGGCGATGACTTACTTGGCGGTGGGCCAGACGCATTAAGTGTAAATTTGCCAGGGATGGATTTCACGTTGGGCGTGTTTGCCGATTTCCGTCTGACATTATCAAATAACAGCATCTCCCAGGTAGGTGGATGGCTGAGAGGCGATATAAATGAATCAACGGCGCGGCAAGGACGCATAGTTAAACTGACTGGGTCGGTGCATGCCATTCGGGCCTCTACAACCGAACAGTACGACCTTGTCAATCCCTCCCCGGCGAGTGGCGCATGGTTCCTTAGACGTACCGCTGTGCCCACTCCCGCCACCCTTCCGTTACTGTGCCTGGGCCTTGCAACTATAGGCTACAGTTGTCGTAAACGTAAGCTCCTCGGCTAAGGTCCCTTAATAGGCGAAAAGGCGATTCCGGGCATTCCCAACTTGGTCCATGAAAGGCCGCTATCGGGAAAAGGAGACTAAAAATCTGACATCGCGTGTCAGATCAACTCTGAACTTGGCACCGAGTCCAATGCCTATTTTTTTCAAGCCAAGAACAGTGATGATGTCGCAGACTGAACATAAAACGGGATTATGCGCAGTGCAAGCACTGTGCGCTGACGCCGCATAATCTATTTTATGTGTAAATCTTCTTAGCTGTTTATGGATGCTTGCCTGCATCCGCTACCGCTACATTGACTTTGCGCCCAGTAGAACGCCATCAATGGCGGCGGTGTAAACTCAATCAATGTCGCCGCGCTCATAACGCCCACTTTCAATATTCTCTATGGCTTCACGGATGCTTGGTTCGTCCTGAATCAACTGGACATGATCAATTCCGTTGTTAATAAAACCCCGGAAGAAGTTGTTATGTCCCTCAACAAAGTCAAAGTTGCCCTTAAATTGATGAATGCCTCCTACAACTACGTATTCGTGTTTGCCAGCGGGAACCTCGAAATAGAGCCATTCACCGGTATTTATCTGACCCAGCGACTCCCCGTCAAGAACAAACTTTACGTCGCTATAGGAAAGAAAAACCCCACTCTTCCACTGGAAAAAGTACACACCAGATTTTCCTTCTGATGGTGTTGAGTACCAACTTGTATCTACAGGAACCAGAGGAGGAGGCGCATAACTAACGCAGCCATACAAACCAAAGAACAACAACAAAGACAACCGTTTAACTATTTTCATACCTGACCCTTATCCATGTTGTAACGGAACAATCCATTGGGGCGCTTAGCCAGAAACCTGTTTAAAAAAGCAGCCTCCCGCCACCAGCGTAATCTTTTCGGTAACGGCGGTATACCAATAACGGTACTCGTCAAGGAAACCCGAGGGTTTTTAGTGCGGAAGTCGTTCCCTGGCTAATATTTTCATTGCCCCACGTTCAGCAATTTGCCAGGACAACAATCATTGTAGGGACATATCCCTTTTAATCAGATGAATCTGCCAACACATCAGGTCCCGGCCTGCGCCCCGCCAACAACTGCAGTATCAATAGGGCAAACTGTCGCCCCGTTTCATCATTCTCCAGTATGGGTACAGACAATTTCTCCTGATCGCCAATAGCATCCAGCACGGCATCAGCTACACGCTTGGGAAACAGCCCGTGCATGATCTGCGCTTGGCTGTGATTGCGGACCTGTGCCATGACTTCCTCATCACGCTCAATACGATCGGCAATGCCATTGGCGAAGTGCAGTTTGTCATCGTCGCCTACCTCTGCACCAAACAGGTCGTTGAGGCGATTGATGATTTCGGATAACCGTTCCTTCTCGGGATCATGGGGCTTGCCTGTGCCCACTTCAGTCATTGGCTTCAAGCCATACTCAACCTCTTCCTCCGCGATGCGCAGTTCAAGCTCGGCTCGCTTGGTGAGTCGGTAGTGGGTGAGTGAGAGTTCAGTGACATCCACCGTGTCCTCCTCCAGTCGGTCGATCCTGAGCAGCGGGTACAGGTGCTTGGCATAGACGCATAGCCGCTCCAGCTCCGGGTCGTCGTAGTGTACGATCTGGGAGAGGAACTCGTAGGCCCGGACGAAGGTCTGCAGGTTCTTCCGGAACAGCTCCAACGCATCCTTGGCCTTGCCCGCTTCTTCACGCTCCCGCTCTGCCCGCTTCTGTCCCTCCCTTTCACCACTCTTTTGCGCTGTGGCCTCAGCCTGGCCCCACACGCGAATGTCCTCCAGGGCTGCCTTGTAGCGCACGCTGAAGCGACCCACGGCGGGTTGGCAATAGAAGCTCAATTTGGAAGCGGGTGCTTTGGGATCGAAGAATGCTGTAGAGAAACCAGTGACCTCTTCCCCATGGTAAATACCTTCCTGATCCAGAGCTTTCTGTATGTCATAGACAATTTGCGTATCGGAGACATCTTCCAGTGCAGCCTTGCCATAGTAGGGGGCGAAGGCCTCGAGGATATCCTGGGGGTCATTGAAGAAGTCCAGGATGAAGGTCTCCTTGCCCGGGAAGATCCGATTGAGCCGGGACAGGGTCTGGACACAGTCCACGCCCTGCAGCTTTTTGTCCACATACATAGCGCATAGCTTGGGTTGGTCGAATCCAGTCTGGTACTTGTTGGCTGCGATCATGACGTTGTAATCGGCGGTGTCGAAGGCATCGGCCAGATCCCGCCCCTTCAAACCAGGATTGAGTAGGCTGCTGGTTTCAGTCACATCCTCGGGAATTACCTCGTCGGCCGGTACAGTGCCGGAGAAGGCCACCATGGGGTGCACATCCTTGTAGCCCTTGTCAGCCACGTACCCGCGCATCGCCAGGGCATAACGCACGGCCTCCTGCCGACTACTCGTCACCACCATGGCTTTGGCCTGCCCGTCCAGCAGGTGCCGCACATGCTCACGGAAGTGCTCCACAATCACCTCAACCCGCTGGCTGATGTTATAGGGGTGAAGGCGAACCCAGCGCGCCAACTTGGCAGAGGCCTTACGCGATTCCACCTCGGTATCATCTCCGTGAGGATGTGACAGCTTCCAGGCGGTGTTGTAAGTCGTGTACCGTTGCAACACATCAAGGATAAAACCTTCGTCAATGGCTTGCCGCATGGAATACAGATGAAAGGGCTCAGGCAGATTATCCTTGCCCGGTGGCAGCTCCGGGTTGGGTGGCCTGCCGAATAGCTCCAGGGTCTTGGCCTTGGGCGTGGCGGTAAAGGCGTAGTAGCTGATGCGCTCGCTGGGCCCACGGGATTTTGCAGCGGCTTCCAGTAACTCTTCTGCACTGACTTCCTCGCCCTCAAGACGGTCTAAACCCAGAATGGCTTTCAACTTCGCTGCGGAGGCACCTGTCTGCGATGAGTGGGCCTCATCAGCAATGATGGCGTAGCGGCCACTGGAGAGCTGCGGGTATTTATTCAGTGCTTCAAACAGGGCCGGGAACGTCTGGATGGTGACGATAATAATCCGGGTCTGGCTCGCCAATGCTTCAGCCAATTGTTCCGACTTGCTCTGGTTACCGATATCCCGGGTGATGGGCCTCACCACACCCTGGGCGTGCTCGAACTGGTAGATGGCGTTTTGCAGTTGGCTATCCAGCACTGTGCGGTCCGTGACCACTACCACCGGAATTGAACAGCTTGTTGCCGCTGTCGTCGTACAGGGACGCCAGCTGGTGGAGCCACCCAGGCGATGGAGTTGGATTTGCCGGAACCAGCACTGTGCTGGATCAGGTACTTGTGCCCCGCACCTCAAACCGGGTCGCCTCCAGCAGCCGATTCACCACCTGCCACTGGTGATACCGTGGGAAGATCAGCGCCTCTCGAATCTCCTTGGTCCCATCAAAGTGCGGGATCTCCTGCCGGTCCAGATGCAGGAAGCGTCCAAGAATGTTAAGCCATGCATCCTTCTGGAATACCTCACGCCAGAGATAGGTTGTGGCGTAGGCACTGCTGTCAGATGGGGGCGGATTGCCCGCACCGCCTTCCAGACTGCCTTGGTTGAAAGGCAGGAAGTAAGTGCCCTTGCCTTCCAACTTGGTGGTCATCGCCACCTCTGCCTGGCTGACGGCAAAGTGCACTAGTGCGCCGCGCTTGAAGGTCAGCAGTGGTTCGGGCTTCCGGGTGACCGGGTCCTGGGAGGACGATCGTACCGGTATTGCCGCTTGGCATTCTCGACCGACTGCTTGAACTGGCTTTTTAGTTCCAGGGTGGCCGTGGGAATTCCGTTGATGAACAAAACCAAATCCAGACGAGGGTTGTACTCCCTCCCGGGCATGGGGCGAGTAGGATACTTCTTGCACCACCCGCAGGCGGTTGGCCCCATAGCGGGCCTGGGCCTCGGGGTTCATGCCGTGGTCCGGGCGGAAACTGCACAGGTCGATCTTCACGCCTGGCACCTTGAAACCATGGCGGAGCACTTCCAGCGTGCCGTGCCGATCCAGCTCACGGACAACTGCTTTAACAAGGGCACCGGAAGGATCCTGCGGGTTGTTCTTGCTGAACTTCTCCCAGCGGTCCGGATAGGCCGTCTGGACAAACGCCAGCAGGTCTTCTGTGTATAGGGCAGTCGCGCGGTCATAGCCGCTGGCGGGGCCCGTCAGCCAGCCGTCGGCCACCATCTGACCGATGATGTCCTGCTGGAATTGTGTCTCCCGGCTATCTGCCATCCCTGCGCCCCTGCCACTCGACCATGCCTATCAAACCTTACATAGGGAAATTATTATGTAAACGTAACCGACGCTTCTTTACATATAAAGATCTACACCTCAAGCAGGATCCCGCCGCTTTACACAGGGCAGGGGAACCAGAACCCTAGATCACTCACACACTGAACAGGCGAACATACCGCGAAAATAAGAAGATTCGGTTGCGCTGATAGCCCGTGACTTCAACCAGCATCCCATCAGCGACCATTTTGTTGAGCAAGGCCGACGCTGTCTGATGAGTAACTTTCAGGATCTCGCTGACCTGGGTGGCGGTCACCGCTGGACGACTGTAAGATGTCGCAGTAGTGTTTGTACATTTTCTGCCCGCTTGCCATACCCAAAGGCCAGCGTATCCGTTTCCTGGCGCAGCGCCAGGATCGCCTCAAGGTCTGCTTACCCTTGCCCGCCGTTTCTATCACGGCTGAAAGAAAGAATTTGATCCAATGCAGCATGTCATTGGAAATACGCACCCGCATGAGGGCATCGTAGTAGCTGGCTCGATTACGCTCAAAAAATCGGACAGGTACAAGGATGGCTTGCGGAGCAGGCCTTGTTGACCAGATAGAGTCCGATCAATAATCGACCAATCCTGCCGTTGCCATCCAGAAAAGGGTGGATGGTCTCGAACTGGTAGTGGCTGATAGCGACACGGATAAGCTCGGGGACATTGATTGCCTCGTTGTGCCAGAACAGCTCCAGGTCCCCCATCAAGTTTGGCACCTCATTATGATGCGGAGGAATGAATGCGGCATCCGCAAGGCTGCTTCCACCAATCCAGTTTTGTGAAACCCGGAACTCCCCCGGTGTCTTGTGTTCGCCACGTACCCCTTGCATCAGGATGGCATGTGTATACTTGAGTAGTCGGTTGGACAGCGGCAACCGCTGTAACTCACCCACCGCCTCGTTGATGGCTTGGATATAGTTTTGTACTTCCTGCCAGTCGTCCCGCTTTTCCGGAGCCAGCTGACTGCTATCGAGTACGGCCTCATCCATCTCGGTCTGAGTGCCTTCAATTCGGGAGGAGTTGTTTGCTTCTTTGGTGATGTGCATCTGAATAAACAGGTCCACATCCGGCACGATCAGGGTAAAGGCATCCAGCTCCGCCAGCGCACGCGAGGCACGCTCCAGCAAAGTATTAACTCTGGGATCCTCCCAACTCCACTCGCGGTTGACCGTTACCGGGCTGAAGCTTTTGTATTGGTATTGCTGAACCCACTGCCCCGACCCAAAGTCTTCAAATTTCATTGGCAGTCCTCACATGGAACAGACCAAGGTTACGGCACTGCGTCATGACACAGCCTCCAAGCCAGCGGAAAGAACTTCAGGATCAAAGGCGCTTTCGTCTGACGGGGGTTGCCAGTTGCGCACGTCGATCTTGCCGGTGACGGCGGCTGAGATTAGGGCAGAGCGGCGCTCCGACAACAGCGCAATGCTGCCTTCAGCGATAGCCACCAATTCATCAAGTTTCGCCGTCTGCTGATCAAGAAACCGAGCGATCATCTCCTGTTCCCGGAATTCGGGGTTGGGGACGACAATATTCGCCGCAGGATATGTTGAAATGTTGTTGGATCGCGCCACCGGACCCTTCAGAAAACTGCCGTATTGCGCAGTCTGAAGCAAGATACCAGCACAGGAACTTTTCGCAGCCACCAATTGGCTTCCGGATGATAATCAAATCAATACAGTTACTACGATCCAGGTCTTTCGGCACCACGGCAGTGGTACCAGGTTGACCGGACCTTACTGCCACCAAATCTCCCGCATATATCTTCGATTTCGAAAGCACCTCATTCGCTTCCGGAGAAATGTACACCAGCTGATCTTTTGAGATATAACCTGGCTTTACATTCAATGAACGCAAAGCCGGCACACCCTCATCCACATAGTACTTTGACGGCTCTACTACAATGCCGACAGTAATCTCAGGGGAAACATTTTTCAGACGGAGTACTTCCCAATGCGCTGGCACCTCGCCCAACAACTCCACCCCTGAGTCCTTCATGGGCACACTGGGATCCAGCCCTTGGTGACGGCGTGGGAGATGACGGCCTGGCGCTTCTCCTTCAGCAGCTCGATCAGCCGCTGCTGCTCGGCGATCAGGGCGTCGATGCGGACGGTTTCATGGTCGAGGAAACGAAGAATTTGATGTTGTTCCGCCAACGATGGAACAGCAACGATCAGCTCCTTAACGATGCTTGAATTCAGTCCATGCATTATGGAGCCTTTTCCATATATCTTTAGTTGGTTCTCAATGTATTTTGCAGAATCAACCAAGATTTCGACAAACCTAGAAAGAATTTCGTTTCGAAACCGCATCCTTAAAAGATGAGAATCCATTATTCCAGTTTGGAGGTCATGCGGCGCCGTCTTACATCGCCCGGCCGTGCCCATCATTGTCACAAGTAGGTCCCCTGGCTGAATTTGATAAACGGCCATTTCTTCAAACTTTTGCGGTAATGAATCTGGACCCTTTAGTAAAGTCATTTGCTATCACATTCTCTTGGCCGTATACCTTGAGGCCCTCGTTCACAAGCATGTCAGAGGTTAACTGACTACCAAAGGGGCCAATTTTTATTCCATCTGCACCATCCAATAACAAATGACGAATTCTCTTTGCCTGCCACTTCGCTGGAATCGAACTCAGCCATTGAAACTCTAAGGCTCTATACTCCGAGTAAGCTAGCAAACTCACGCCGACAGCTCCTCGATCATGGCCTTGATGCGATCAGTGCAGGCATT
>JADJAL010000033.1 GCA_016704305.1 Haliea sp.
TTTTTGGCGGCTTTCATACCGCTGGATTTACGCAATTCCTCGATCGCCAATTCGACATCGCCGCCAACGGCAGCCAGTGCTTTTTTGCACTCCAGAAGGCCCAGGCCCGTGCGCTCACGCAATTCTTTTACCAGTGCTGCTGACATTGGTACTCCTCCTATTCAACTTTCAATACATCCGGGAACCAGGTCCCCACAAATGAAAACCCCCGGCTGTGATACCAGGGGTGTTAAAACGCCCTGACCGAACCATGGTCAGCGTCAAGCCATGCTACCTACTCGGCGGGCGTGGCAGGCTCCAGCGCTTCTGCAACGACTGCTTCGGCAGGCGCGGCTTCCTCGACAAACTCATTCCTCACCATCGCTGTGTCACCGGATTCGATCTTGCCCAGCAAGGCGGCATCGGCGACAGCGGTCACATACAGTTTGATCGCGCGGATCGCGTCGTCGTTACCCGGGATAATGTAATCGACACCATCGGGATTGCTGTTGGTGTCCACGATGCCGATCACCGGAATGCCCAGCTTGTTGGCTTCACTGATCGCGATGCGCTCATGGTCTACATCGACCACAAACAATGCGTCGGGCAGGCCGCCCATATCCTTGATACCGCCGATGCTGCGCTCCAGCTTTTCCATATCGCGGGTGCGCATCAACGCTTCTTTCTTGGTCAATCGTTCAAAGGTGCCATCGCTGCTCTGCGTTTCCAGGTCGCGCAAGCGCTTGATGGACGCACGGATGGTCTTGTAATTGGTCAGCATGCCGCCCAACCAGCGATGGTTGACATAGGGCATGCCCGCACGCTCTGCCTGCTCCTTGATGACTTTACCGGCAGCGCGCTTGGTGCCAACGAACAGGATCTTGTTCTTGTTGCCTGCGAGTCGCCGCACCATTTCCAACGCTTCGTTGAAGGCAGGCACCGTATACTCGAGGTTGATGATGTGAATTTTGTTGCGAGCACCGAAAATGTACCGGTCCATTTTTGGATTCCAGTAGCGTGTTTGGTGACCGAAGTGTGCGCCCGCCTGAAGCAGGTCGCGCATGCTAACTTGCACTTGAGACATAATAGTTACCTTGTATGGGTTAATCCTCCACATACCCCTGAGATCAAACCATCCTGGCCTAAAAGGTCGGACGGCACCCTGATTCAGGTACTGATATGTGTGCGTCGTTTGGGTTTCTCCTGCTCAAACCCCATGCTGCACCCGGCAGGGTTCAGGCGTGGGGCCGACAAGAGGCGCGCTTTATACCACAACAGCGGCAGGGTTAAAAGGCTGGCGACCGGATGTTGGGCCGCAATATTACTCATTTGCACCTGCGATAGGGTAGACTGTGCCCCCTGCGCCCAGGCGCCGTGCCAAATTCCATAGCATTAGTTCTGACATATCAACGGGTTAACGATGACAGCATCGATCAAAACTGCGGACGAGATAACCAAAATGCGCGTCGCAGGCCGCCTCACCGCAGAGGTCCTCGAAATGATCGTGCCCCACGTCCAGGTGGTGTTACAACCGGGGAACTGGATCGCATCTGCCACGACTATATTACGCAGACACTGCACGCGATTCCCGCGCCGCTGAACTACCACGGTTTCCCGCGCTCCATCTGCACCTCTATCAACGATGTGGTGTGCCATGGCATCCCCTCCGATAGCAAAAAATTGAAGGACGGCGATATCGTGAATATCGACGTCACCGTCATCAAGGACGACTTCCACGGTGACTCCAGCATCATGGTGCAGGTCGGCAATGTCGCAAGTCACGCGAGTCGCTTGATTGAAGTGACCCAGGAATGCCTGTACCAGGCGATTGCCGTGGTGAAACCAGGCGCCACGCTCGGTGATATCGGCCACGAAATCCAGCAGCATGCAGAAAAGAATTACTACTCCGTGGTGAGGGAGTACTGCGGCCACGGTATCGGCAGGATATTCCACGAAGAGCCCCAAGTGCTCCACTACGGCCGCAAGGGCGCGGGCCTGGTGTTGGAGCCCGGCATGACGTTCACCATAGAACCCATGATCAATGCCGGAAGGCGCCATACCCGCCTCAACAAGGCGGACGGGTGGACGGTTACCACGCGCGACGGGCGCCTGTCAGCGCAGTGGGAACACACGATTCTGGTGACGGAGGACGGGTGCGAAGTACTCACCCGTCGCAGCGACGAAACAGGACTGAACGTTTAATGGCGGGAAAAGAAATCGTGTTGCCGCCGGGCATGTTCGATGCATCCGCTTTCAGGCAACAACTTGAAACCGGCAATGCGATCAACAGTTGCAAGAGTGCCATCACCAACACCACCGAATACCTGCACCAGCAATTTCGTGCCGGCACACCTGCCAGCGACCTCATTCGCCTGCGCGCGGCATTCATGGACCAGATGCTGGCCATGCTGTGGGACCGCCAGGACTGGGGGTCGTCGCAACTGGCCCTGATCGCGGTCGGCGGCTACGGGCGCGGTGAACTGCATCCGCACTCGGATATCGACCTGTTGATACTGCTGGGCGAGAACTGCGATAGCTGCAGGGAAGCACTGTCCAACTTCCTGACGCTGCTGGCAGGGATATCGGCCTGAAAATAGGCCATAGCGTGCGCGACATCAACGAATGCGTCGAATGCGCCGCCGGCGACATCACTATACTCACCAACCTCATGGAAGCGCGGGTAATTCGCGGCCCCGAACACTTGATGCAACAGGCGCGTGAACTTACCGCGCCGGACAAAATGTGGTCCAGCCAGGTGTTTTTCCAGGCCAAGCTGGAAGAACAACTGGCGCGCCACAACAAGTTTGCCGATACCGAGTACAACCTCGAACCCAATGTCAAAAGCTCGCCCGGCGGGTTGCGCGACCTGCAAACCATCGGCTGGATTGCCGAGCGCCACTTCGGGGTCGAGACGCTGGAGCAAATCACGGACAAGGATTTCCTCAATGCCGAGGAGATGGCGATATTCACCGCAGGCCGGGATTTTATGTGGCAGGTGCGCTATGCGCTGCACATGATCACCAATCGCGAAGAGGATCGGCTGTTGTTCGAATACCAGCGTGAACTCGCTGCGCTGTGGAAACTGAAGGACGGCGACAAACTCGCGGTAGAGCAGTTCATGCAAACCTACTACCGCTGGGCACTGGCGCTCGGACAACTGAACGAAGTCCTGATCCAGAATTTCGACCAGGCGATTCTGCGCCAGCACAAGGCAGACGATGTCAGCATACTCAACGAGCGCTTCCAGATACGCAATGGCTACATCGAGGCTCGCGACGCCGAGCTGTTCAGCAAGCAGCCACACGCCCTGTTCGAGGTATTCGTGCTGTGCGCGGAGCACGAAGCGATTCTGGGGATAACAGCGCCAACGATACGCCTGATACGCAACAACCGGCATCGGGTGGATGAAGCCTTCCGTGCGGACGAACAGAACAAAGCGGCGTTCCTGCGACTGCTGCGCGGACCCAACAAAATGACACTGCAGCTGCGGCGCATGTCGCGCTACGGCATTCTCGGCAACTACCTGCCGGAATTCGGCCGCATCATGGGCCAGATGCAATTCGATTTGTTCCACACCTATACGGTTGATGCGCACACGCTGGAAGTCATCAAGAATGCGCGCCTGTTCCAGCTTCTCGACAGTGAAAATAAATTCCCGGTTTCCAGCCGCGTGGCGCGGCGACTGCGCAGGCTAGAGTTGTTGTACATCGCCGCGCTGTACCACGATATCGGTAAAGGCCGTGGCGGTGATCACTCGGAACTCGGCGCAGTGGATGCCGAACGTTTCTGCCAGAATCACGGGCTTGATCGCCGCGATACCGAACTGGTCGTGTGGCTGGTGCGCAATCACCTGTTGATGTCAGCCGTGTCGCAACGCAAGGATATTTCCGACCCGGAAGTCATCCAGCAATTCGCGGAGCATGTGGGCGACGAGGAGCATCTGGATTATTTATTGACCCTGACAGTAGCAGACATCAACGGCACCAATCCCACGCTGTGGAACGCCTGGCGCGGCAGCCTGCTGCGCCAACTGTATACCGAGACCAGAAGGGCATTGCGCCGCGGGCTGGACAATCCCGTCGACAAACACGCACTGGTGCAGCAGGCGCGCCAGACCTCCCGGGAAATTCTCGAAGATCGCGGATTCACCGGCGAGGAACTTGAGCAATTGTGGCACGGGCGCGGGGAGGATTATTTCCTGCGCGAGCGCGTTGAAGATATCGCCTGGCACACCGAAGCCATCGCCGGCCACAGGAACCGCGACACACCGCTGATACTGATTCGCCACAATGCTGAATCCAGCGTCGCCAATACCACGCAGATTTTCATCCATGCCCGCAGCACGGCTCAACTGTTTTCCCGCATTTGCGCCGCGCTGGAGCAGTTGGATCTCAGCGTACACGACGCGCGCATCTACAATGCCAACGACGGCATGAGCCTGGATACCTTCTTCGTGCTGGACTCCAGCGGCCAACCGATCACCGACGACAGTGCGCGACTGGCGCACATCAAGGAATACCTGAGCGAAGCGCTGGGTAGTGATGCCGGGAAAATCGCGATACCCGCGCGCCGCACGCCGCGCAAGATGAAATCCTTTTCCATACCCACGGAAACACGCATCTATGTGGACGAGATGAAAAACGTCTCCGTGCTGGAAGTGTCGACGCCGGACAGGCCCGGCCTGCTGGCGCGACTGGGGAAAATCTTTGTCTCGTTCAATATCGAACTGCAGGCGGCCAAGATCCAGACCCTGGGCGAACGCGTCGAGGACGTCTTTTTTATTACCGATGATCGCCAGCAGGCGATTACCGACGCGCAACTGTGCAATACCCTGCAACGCGCCATTTGCGACGAACTGGATGAACAAGCCGCAGCCTGAGCCATCGATGAATCCCAATCTCACACGCCTCGAGCCATACCCCTTCACCAAACTGCAGCAGCTGTTCAGTGACCTGGCGCCTGCACAGGGTAAAGCCGCGATCGCCCTGTCGATCGGCGAGCCGCAACACGCATCGCCCGAATTTGTCCTCAAGGCCATTGCTGACAATCTGCACCGGCTTTCCAACTACCCGACAAGTGCGGGCCTGCCCGAATTGCGCAGCGCGATCGCTGCGTGGCTGACGCGCCGCTATGCGCTGCCGGGCGTGGATCCGGAGCGCCAGGTACTGCCGGTAAGCGGCACGCGCGAGGCGTTGTTCGCATTTGCCCAGGCGGTAGTCACACCGGGGTCCGACGCCCTGGTGATGAGCCCGAATCCGTTCTACCAGATTTATGAAGGCGCGGCATTGTTGGCGGGCGCGACGCCACATTTCATTAATTGCACGGGCGAGTCAGGGCTGCTACCGGATTTCAGCAGCGTCACGGAAGAACAGTGGCAGCAGTGCCAGTTGCTGTACCTGTGCAGTCCCGGCAACCCAACCGGCGCGGTGATACCGCTGGCGCAATTGCAGGACCTGATCAAGCTGGCGCGCGAGTTCGACTTTGTCATCGCCAGCGACGAGTGCTACGCGGAGATTTACTTCGATGAGGCCGCACCGCCCCCGGGATTGCTGGAGGCCTGCGCTGCGCTGGGCGACAACGAGTTCCACAATTGCGTGGTGTTCCACAGCTTGTCCAAGCGCTCCAACCTGCCCGGCCTGCGCTCGGGCTTTGTCGCTGGCGATGCGGACATCTTGCGCGCATTTTTGCAGTACCGAACCTATCACGGCTGCGCCCTGCCCATTCATCACCAGCTCGGCAGCATTGCCGCCTGGAATGACGAAGAACACGTGAAGGCGAATCGGCAGCAGTATCGGGAGAAATTTTCCGCAGTGCTGGCAGAGTTTGCAGGCCATCTGCCCGTGACTGCACCGGAGGCAGGTTTTTACCTGTGGCCAAGGACGCCGCTAAGCGATACCGAGTTCGCACGCCAGCTGTACGCAGGCGAAAACGTAATTGTATTGCCAGGCCGGTTCCTGGCACGCGAAGCAGGCGGCATCAACCCGGGCGAGAATCGGGTGCGCATGGCACTTGTGGCATCAAAGGAACACTGCGTGGAAGCCGCCCAGCGCATCGTCCACCGCCTTAGCCTGTTGTAGGCGCAATCAGATGCTGCTGGCCGAACGCGCAGACTACATCCTGCATCGCTTGCAGGAACTGTACCCCGAAACGCCGGTTCCGCTGGATCATGACAGTCCGTTCACGCTGCTGATCGCGGTATTGCTGAGCGCGCAGTGCACGGACGAACGCGTCAACAAGGTTACCCCTGCACTGTTCAAGCTGGCGGATAATCCGGCCGCTATGGCAGCGCTGGATGTCGATCAGATCCAACGCATTATCCGGCCCTGCGGTCTCTCGCCGCAAAAAGCGAAAGCCATCAAACGCCTCAGCGAAATATTGCTGGACGAGCACGATGGTGTCGTCCCCGCGGATATGGCCGCACTGGAGCGCCTGCCCGGCGTGGGCCACAAGACGGCCAGCGTGGTGATGTCGCAAGCGTTCGGCGTACCAGCATTCCCGGTGGACACCCATATACACCGCCTGGCGCAAAGATGGGGCCTGACGCGCGGCAAAAATGTCGTGCAGACGGAGCGTGACCTGAAGCGCCTGTTTCCGCAGCAGTACTGGAATCGGCTGCACCTGCAAATCATCTACTACGGCCGCGAGTTCTGCACGGCGCGCGGCTGCGACGGGCGTACCTGCGAGATCTGCCGCACGTGTTTTCCGAACCGCAAGCACCCGAAGAAATGCCACAAAGCTTGATTGCGGGCTTTTTTTTGCGGCGCCATAAAATGTGGTCTGTCCCCCGCAGGCTTTGCTATGCTACCCGGCCGCGGCGAGCACGCTACTCACTGGAGCACTGCTGTGATCACACTCTACGGCATAAAAAACTGCGACACGGTAAGGAAGGCGCGAAAGTGGCTGGAACTGCACAAGATCGACTACCGGTTTCACGACTTCCGTGAGGATGGGCTGGATGAAGAGGCCGTGGCAAGCTGGATTGACGAACTCGGCTGGCAGAATCTAGTGAATCGACGCAGTCAAACCTGGAAGACACTGGATGCACATGCGCGCGATAACATGAACGACGATGCCGCGCGCAAAGCGGTGCTGTCACATCCAACGCTGATCAAGCGACCGCTGCTGGACACCGGGCAGCAACGCTACACCGGTTTTTCGTCCGCGAACTACGCCAGGATATTTCACGCACACACCCTCTGACGGGGTGAACGAATTACGATGGAGATAGTATGACGAATGGCGCATTTGCCTTTGGGCTGGGTGTGGGCACCTGCAACGCCAAGGGAGACTGGCTGGAAGTGTACTTCCCCCACCCTGTTTTCAATCCTGCGCAGGCTTTGTTGACCGCGGTCGACAAATGCCATCGCGAGAATTCCCACGACAACAATCGCGCGCTCAGCCGTGAACAACTGGCGGCGTTGCAGGCGGCACTTGCTGCCGCCGGTGACAACGAGCAGGCGCAAATTGCCGCGCAATTGCAGACTACCAGCCGCCCGGTCGTGGCCGTGTTGCTGCAGGGCGACAAGCCGCCTGCGAGCGTGCCCGAGGCCTACCTGAAATTGCACCTGCTGTCGCATCGCCTGGTAAAACCCCACGGCACCAATCTTGAGGGCTTGTTCGGCGCGCTGCCCAATGTCGCGTGGACCAGCGAGGGCGCCATCGATCTCGAGGAACTCCCTGCGCGCCAGTTCGCCGCGCGCCTGCGTGGCGAGGTACTGGAAGTCAGCTGCGTGGACAAATTCCCCAAGATGACCAATTACGTGGTGCCGAGCGGCGTGCGCATCGCCCACACGGCCCGCGTGCGCCTGGGCGCGTATCTCGGCGCAGGAACCACCATCATGCACGAGGGCTTCGTCAACTTTAACGCGGGCACCGCAGGCCCGGGCATGATTGAGGGCCGCATCTCCGCGGGCGTGATGGTCGGCAGCGGTTCGGACCTGGGCGGCGGCTGCTCGACGATTGGCACGCTGTCAGGCGGTGGCAACATCGTGATATCGGTGGGCGAAAAATGCCTGATCGGCGCCAACGCGGGTATCGGCATTCCGCTGGGCGACCGCTGCACTGTCGAGGCGGGACTGTTTGTCACCGCCGGCACCAAGGTCACGCTGCTGGACGAAGATGGCATGCCGGTGGAGACCGCCAAGGCGCGCGACCTCGCCGGCAAGTCCGACCTGCTGTTTCGCCGCAATTCCACGACCGGCGCGGTGGAGTGCCTCACCAATCGCAGCGCGGTCGAACTGAACAAGGAACTGCATGCGCACAATTGAGTCCGGCCGCGAGTGAATACCGTGGAGAAAACGCTGGAACTGTGTCGCGACCTGATCCGCTGCGCCTCGGTAACGCCCGAGGATGCGGGCTGCCAGGTGCTGATGATGGAGCGCCTGCGCGCGCTCGGCTTCACCTGTGTTGAGCTGAAGTTTGGCGATGTAAGCAACTTCTGGGCCGAACGTGGAGAACAGGGGCCACTGCTGGCATTTGCCGGACACACCGATGTGGTGCCGACCGGCCCACTGGATCGATGGGACTCACCGCCTTTCGAGCCACACGTGCGCGATGGCCTGCTCTACGGTCGCGGCAGCGCGGACATGAAGGGCAGCCTCGCGGCAATGGTGATCGCCTGCGAGGAGTTCGTCGCAGAGCACCCTCGCCACCCCGGTCGCATCGGCTTCCTGATCACCTCCGACGAAGAGGGGCCGGCAGTCGATGGCACGGTCAAGGTGCTGGATTACCTGCGCGAAAAAGGCACGGCGATAGACTGGTGCGTGGTCGGTGAACCGTCCAGCTCAGAGGTTCTGGGCGATGTGATCAAGAATGGCCGGCGCGGGTCGCTGGGCGCGGTGTTGACCGTACGCGGCGTGCAAGGCCATATCGCCTACCCGCATCTGGCCGACAACCCCATCCATCGCGCACTCCCTGCGCTGCACGCGCTGGCGTCGGAGGTGTGGGACGAGGGCAATGAATTTTTCCCGCCCACCGCGCTGCAAATCTCCAACATCAACGGCGGCACCGGCGCCACCAACGTCATCCCCGGCGAGGTACAGGTGCTGTTCAATTTCCGTTTCTCAACCGAAGTGACGGACGCACTGCTGCGCCAGCGCACGGAAGCGATACTGCGCGCGCACCAGCTCGATTACAGCATTGACTGGCAGTTAAGCGGCCAGCCGTTCCTGACACCAAGGGGCGAACTGGTCGACGCGAGCGTTGCCAGTATCCGGGCTATCACCGGACTGACCGCAGAGCTTTCCACTGCGGGCGGCACCTCGGACGGGCGCTTTATCGCACCCACCGGTGCACAGGTAGTGGAGCTCGGGCCGGTAAACGCCACTATCCACAAGCTGAACGAACATGTGCTGGCCGCCGCGCTGCCGCAGCTGGCTGAGATCTACAAGGGAATCATTACCCGCCTGTTATTGCAGGCTGTCTGACTGCTGCTGCAAACCGAATCGCGCCATGGCGCGATTGTCCTCGCCCGGCACGACCAGCACCTGTCCTGAACCCAGCGCCGCCAGGCTGACCTCCACCACCGCCTGCGCCGTCATCCACATCCGCGCGGGTATACGCTCGCGGTCAAAGCCGTCTTCTGCCATCTGATCGTGGAATTCCGTGCGCGTGAAGCCCGGGCACAGCGCCTGCACCGCAATGCCGCTGCCCGCCAGCTCGTCCTGCAGCGCCAGGGAGTAGTAGTTGAGGAAAGCCTTGGAGGCTCCGTACACTGCCATGCCCTTGCCCGGCACGAAAGCGCCCAGCGAGGAGACATTGATGATCGTCCCGCCGCCCCGTTCGCGCATGAACGGTATCGCGGCGCGGCACAACGTGATGGTGGTATCGATATGCAGGTTGACCATCGCGCGCTGGCTCTCGATGGATGACGCGTCAAAATTCCCGAACGTGCCAAAGCCGGCGTTATTAACCAGATAGTCGACCGGGCCCTGCTGGCGAATGGCTTCCAGGGTTCTTGCGACGCCCTCAATAGTGCCGAGGTCAGCTTGCAGGCAGTGCATTTCCACGCTGCCATCCAGTTCCTGCGCCAGCGCGACCAACCGCTCCTTGCGCCGAGCGACCGCGACGATGACGTCACAACGCGCGGCCAACTGCCGGCAGAACTCCAGGCCAAGGCCGGCGGACGCGCCGGTGACCAACGCAGTGACTTTGTGTTCAGACATGCAATCTCCCGATGCTCGTTCAAGGTAGTCGTTTTAGCAGAGCCGCGCTCTCACTGTCACGGCAACTTGCGGTGCACATACACATCATAACGCACCGCCTTGCCGCTGATCGTGTGCGAAGGCTCCCGCGCTGCAAGACAGGGTGCCTTGGCAGGGCGTTTGACCACGACCCGTGCGACGTCCTGCCGCAGGGCCCACAACAACAACGCATCCGCATCCTGTGGATCAATCGCGTGCGCGAGCAGCGAGTGGAACAACGCCATCTCCTTCCTCACCGCTGCGCTTTTGCGGCGCGGTGGAAACATCGGGTCGAGGTAGATGACATCCACACCCTGCAAATGCCCGGGCGCAAGCGCGCGGGCATCGCCGGGACACAGGGACATACGTTGTGACACGTTGATCAGCCAGGGGTCGCCACTGCCAGCGGCAACCTGCAAACCCGAGCGCAGCAACTCTGCAATAACCGGCTCGCGCTCGCAGAGCACGACCTCGCTACCCTGGTCAGCGAGCACGAACGCGTCCGTGCCCAGGCCGGCCGTCGCATCGAGCACCCGCAGCATTTTTTTCCCGCCCTGGCCTACCGCCCTGCCAAGCAATTCCCGCGCGCCGGCATGGCGGCGGTGGCGCATTGCGGCACTGCCAAAATCAACGGCGACCGGTCCCGGCGCCCCACGTCCGGTGCGTTGCAGACGCAGCGCCCGGCCATCGACAATCAGCAGCGCATCGTGGGTGTCGCAGTCAAGCGGGCTGCTGCCACTTGCCAGCAGCGGCAAACCGAGTCGCCGCGCCAACCCGGCGGCGGAGTCAGAGCCCGCCGCAGTCGCCGGCAGCAGCGCCAGCTCAGGATTCCGATTGGCTTCGTGCAATGGTCAGGCTTATCGACGTCACGCGCCGCCGCGTGACAGCATCGCCACCAGGTTGCGGCAATTTTCCTGGATAGCGTCCATCCATGTACAGGTGGCGACCGCCAAAATGGTCAGCGGCATAGCGGTGCACGCTGTTGAAATGGCCGTCCAGCCGCACCGCTATGGCCGTACGCATGAACCCGGGAGTCTGGTCCAGTAACTGCTCAGGCGAGCGGTATACCGCTCCCTTGTACCCGCCCTCGCTGTTCTCTCCCGCCATGCCACCGGCCGCAAATTCCTCGTACAGGAAATCGCGACATTTTTGCGCATACTCCACGTCTGCCATCTGCGCGATGAGATCCGCCGTGCCCAACAGCTTGCCCAGCAGGTGCTCCTGGTCACTGGCGACCGTCACATCGCGGGGATCCACTTCGTAACCCGTGAAATGCATGATGCGCGTGCACGGTCCGACCATGTAGTCCAGGCCGACGCTTGGGAGATAGCCAGCGACAAAACGGATGCCACGACTGACGTGTATACGCGTGTACTCCGCGCCGTTTTTGTGGCGCGTGTCGCGTGTGCGCCGAATGTAACCGGAATCATGGAACAGCGCGGCTGCGATACCGGTCATCGCCAGGTCCACGCCAAGCGCATCTTCGGGCGCTCGGCTGCGTTCATAACCATCCAGCAGGCGCGCCATCGCCAGCGTCACATCGAGCACATGCTGTGCATTGTGGTAGCGTACATCGCAGGCGCGATAACCGGGATAACTGCCGCTGTAAAGCCGGTTGCAATCATGAAACAAATTGCCAGCGGAGAGAGATCGGCGCCGGGGTAGCGCGTTGCCAGGATGCGCGTCACCACTGCGGCGACCATCACCGGATCAGACAGGTCTACCGTGTTACTCACGTCCATGTGCCCGGCGCGCTGGAAATCTCCCATATCGAATTCAATCCTCGGTGATGGTGCGGGCCGCATTTTTCTTCAGCAACCCGGCCAGATCGTCGAATAATTCCTCCGCACTGGGTGCGGCATCGGGAGGCAGGCCAGGACGCTTGTCGTCAGTTTTTGTTGCGGCAGCGCGGCCCGGCAGCGCATCCTGGTCCAACCCGAGCGACAGTTTCCTGCCCTCGAGGTCAATCGCAATCTGCAGGTTATACGCATAACGGGACAGGCCGTGCTTATCGA
Source organism: Haliea sp. (assembly GCA_016704305.1). Lineage (GTDB taxonomy): Bacteria > Pseudomonadota > Gammaproteobacteria > Pseudomonadales > Halieaceae > Marimicrobium. The sequence continues at coordinate 12,176 of JADJAL010000033.1, forward strand.
CGATGCGAAAACGCCGAGGCCGCGACTCGCCGTCCCCCTCCACACCTTCAGTCAGTCGACAGGAAATCGCATCGATGTTCTTGCCTGACAGCGGGATGCCCTGCAGGGCGGGCAAAACGCGGTTGCAGGCACTGACAAAGGTAACGGCGGACACCGACGATAACGACTTGACCGTGTTGGACCCGCGCCCGGCATGATCGCACTGGAATTCCCCGATCAACACCTGGTTCGTCTGGGCCAGATCCAGCATGCGTGCCAATTCGATCGTCACGTCGCCGACGATGTAACTGAATACCGAGGGATTGACGCCCTCGGCCTGGTACAGCTCATAGTGGCCGCCGATATGGTAGCCCGTGCGAATCACCGGCACTGTGTGGCCCTTGGACGCCGCCTGGGCTACCGCATTGTCAGCCACTACCAGCAGCATGAATACGAACAGATCCTGGTTGGCGGTGGGGCTGAGATCGCGATTCCAGACGTAGTAGCCATCGCCTGTGGTGGTGCGCGCAAAGTTGATCTCTATGCCCTGTGCCAGCAGCTTGTTATAGGCGGAGTTCAGGGAGTACGACAGGCTGTTCAACTGGCTCGCCTGCTCGAACGGTGTGTACAGCGAAAAGTCGACGATATCGAATAAAATCACGGCCCTGTTCTCGACATAGCTCAGGCCGTAACGCTTGATCACGTGCTCTACTGCCTGCAGCACCTGGGGTTCTTCAGACAGCGCGGAGTCAAGCTTGATAAAGGTGGGGGAGACATCCAGGCGCGCACTCACGGCGAACAACGCCTCACGCGTCTTGCGCCGCTCACCGGAAATGAGGTCGCGGATAAACGCTTCGTTGTCGCGACTGTCATCCGCGCAGGCATCGCCGACGGCACAATAGTTACCGAGAAAATAATGCGGGACAAAAATAACCAGCACGCCGCGCTCGTCTGAACTCCAGCACAGCACGATATTCTGCCCCATGCGCCATTGCCGGCGCAGCGTCGTTTCCAATGCCTTGAGGTTGCCGCGCTGGACAATGCTGATTGCGTTCAGCGCTTCCGTATGACTCGCTGTGACATTGCTTGCGCCATGGCCTGCGCCGCGACCTACGCTACCCCCGTCGCCGGGGCGTGGCTGTCCTTTGCTGCCTTTGTCGCTGGATATTGGCATGTTGGATTTGGCCTCCACAGAGTCAAAGTTGTAGTGAACTGCCGCACGACTACTGGCATTATAGGGACCTGTTGGCGTGGTAGCCACGCCCCGGTGTTTTGAACCCGTCACTTTCCATAATCCAGTAGGTATGATCCATGCTGCCACAGCGCCTGTTTTACGTGCTCCTGGTCCCCGCATTGTTACTCGTCGGCGCCTGCCAGGGCTATGACGTCACCTTGAATGAAAAGGTGATGTACTCGCCCAAACCGCTGTTTCGCGATTACACCACGCCCGACCCGGGCCTGCGCACCTGTCTTGAACAGGCTATCAATGATGGTGTGGTTACCAATGCGCAGCAACTCACCAGGCTCGATTGCAGTTTTGCAGGGATAGAAAACCTGGAGGGTCTCGCGGTCTTCACCAGCCTCACCGAGTTACGCTTGTCCTCGAACAAGGTCCGCAACCTGGTTGAACTCGGCAAAATCCTCTCCCTGGAGGCATTGTACCTGGACGACAACCAGGTCATTGACCCGGTGCCGCTGGAGCAACTGCTCGCGCTGCGCCATCTCGATTTATCCGGCAATCCCGCACTCCAGTGCCCTCGCCCCGGAAGCCTGGCGCATGTGACAACGGTTATTCTGCCAAAGCACTGTCGCTGATACGTTTGCGCACCGCGGTCGCATATTGCCGCATGCCAGGGCATGCGGCGGCTGCCCTGTGTCAGGCTCCGCCCAGGTCAAGCCAGTCGAAGCCGCCCGACTGCTCCGCGAATATCACGCGGTCCAGAGTATCCAGCACCGACCGGAGCGCGCGCTCAGCCAGCGCCCGGCTGTTGTTTTTCTCACTGATATGCGCCACCACCAGATGGCGCAAGCGCGCGCCGTCGATCTGCCGCAGCAGTTCCGCCGCCTGCTCGTTGTTCAGGTGCCCCCAGTCACCACCGACGCGACGTTTCAGCTGCGGCGGATACGGCCCATCCAGCAACATCGCAAGATCGTGATTGAACTCCAGCAGGAGGCTGTGGCAGTCGCGAAAACTGTCAATTACGTGCGGGGTGATGCTGCCAAGGTCGGTGAGAATACCCAGCGCGTGTTCGCCATTGCTGATGCGGTACTGGCACGGTTCCACCGCGTCATGCGGCACGGTCACCGCCTTGACGGACAGGTTGCCAATCACCAGCGTGTCTTCGCAGTTGAACAGGCGCTGGGCGTGGATGCCATCGCAGCGACCGGTACTGAACGTACCGTGGGTCAGATACACCGGGATTTGGTAATTGCGCGACAGCGCCGCGACACCGCTGCAGTGATCGGAGTGCTCGTGCGTCACCAGGATTGCATCGATCTGCCGCGGTTCAACCCGCAGGCGCGCCATGCGGCGCACGGTTTCACGCAGGGAAAAACCGCAGTCGATCATCAGCAGCGTGTCGCCGCAACGCACCAGCGTCGCGTTGCCTTTGCTACCTGAGCCTAAAGAGGCAAATTGCACGGCCGGGTTCTTCGCCTCAAACATCAGCACTCAGTCGATATTGCCCTTGATCATGGCCAGCAGTTCCTGGCCTTCGCGGTTGTCGTAGGGCATGTCGGCATTCTGCGGTTGCAGGCGGATCGTCACTGCCTGCTCCGACACCGTTTGCACGGAGACGACGAATGCCTGGCCGATCAAGGGCCTGGCGGAATCGCTATTCCACAGAGAAGCCCACCAGCCCTTTTCTTCCTCCTCAACACCTTCGAACACGACGTAGTAGACGCCGCTGCTGCGATCCCGGTCGGTGATCTTGAAGGTGGAATCCTCCAGTGCCCGCTCCAGCGATGCCCAGGCGCGATCAAACGGCAGTTCCAGTTGCAGGTAGCTCTCGCCCCCTGCTCCCTCCAGCATGACGATTTTGCCACCCGCGCTGATGCCCTGTTCGGCAATCATCGACACCGGCGAGGAGTCGGCGCTGTCGGCGAGGAACTGCGCCACGGCCTTGAGCATCTCTGCGGCCTGGGCGGGATCATCGGATTTCTCGGGCCACTCGCTGGAAGCGCCCGACTGCAGCATTTGCAGTACATGCAGCTCGCTGGTGCCGCGCTGCACACCCTGGTCTATGCGAAATTGAAAGCGGCTGCTCAGGCTCTCGCCCTCCACCGTCAACCAGTTGGTTTCGAGAATACCCGCCTGGGCATCTGCGCGTGCGATCTGCATGCCCGACGCCGCCATGAAATTGCGCACCTGCGGCCAGACCTGTCCCGGTGCGATGCCAATCAACGCCCAACTCGCGTCTCCAAGCTTTTGTATGCGCACCACTTCCGCGCCCACCCCGGCGGACAGGGGCGTGGGCTTGGGCACCTCGAACTCGCCCTGCGACAGGAACTTGTCTTCTATCGGTGGGATCACATAGATCTCGTTGAGTTGCACCGCGTCCATGTCAGCCGGCACTGTGATGGGCGGCAATACCGGCGCTTTCTTGTAGTCTTCGGAGCGATCGCGAAACACGCCTTTCTCGCCAAACATTGACCCGCACCCCGTGACCGCGAGTAGCAGGGCACAGGCCAGCACGGGTCGCACGACATTTATCCGCATATCCATCAAACTCCTGCAGCCGCCATGGCTTCGAGAACCTCTGTGTGATACCGCTCGTCCAGCGTCGTCAGTGGCAGGCGTATCCCGTCACCGATCAGGCCGCGCTGGTTCAGCGCCCACTTGACCGGTATCGGATTCGACTCCACGAACAACGCCTTGTTCAGCGGTGCCAGCCGGGCATTGACCACCTCGGCCTGCGCCCGCTCGCCCGCCAGGGACAGTGCACACAGCTGTGCCATCAGTGCCGGAGCGACATTGGCGGTGACCGAGATATTGCCGTTGCCACCGGCGAGCATCAATTCCATCGCGGTTGGGTCATCGCCGGAGTAGATCGCCAGCACCTCGCCACAGCGCTGGATCAGGTCGACGCCGCGCGCGAGATCGCCGGTCGCGTCCTTGATGCCGACAATGTTGTCCAGCTCGGCGAGGCGGACAACCGTATCGTTACTCATATCAACCGCCGTGCGGCCAGGCACGTTGTACAGAATCTGCGGCACGGCCACGGCGTCATTGATGGCCTTGAAATGCTCGAACAGGCCGCGCTGTGTCGGGCGATTATAGTAGGGTGTCACCAACAGGCAGGCATCGGCCCCAGCGGTTGCGGCGGCCCTGGTCAGCTCAATGGCCTCCCAGGTGGAATTCGCGCCCGTGCCCGCCACCACCGGGATACGCCCGGCGCAGTGGCGGACACAGAACGTGATAACGTCGCAATGCTCGACACATTGAGCGTCGCGCTCTCGCCGGTCGTGCCCACCGCGCCGATCGCGGCGGTGCCCGCCTGCACATGGAGATCCAAAAGCCGTTCCAGCGCTGCCCAATCGACGCTGCCATCGCTGCGCATGGGCGTAACCAGGGCGACTATACTGCCGGTAATCATTGATTGTCTCCGCAACACGAGTATCGGTGCGCGAACCTGACGCCGGCGCGCGCCGGGGAAAACCCGCCATTATCCATGCCGGCGTCAGGATAACAACCTTGTAGGCTAAAATGAACGCGAGGGGTACTCTCCCTCACGACCACTGCAATGCTGGATGGGGCGCCATCCCGGAGAGATGTTTTATGCGCACAAAAAACCTGTTTCGTATCATCCTGTTCCTGTTCGCTACGCTGACCGCTGGCGCGAGCCTGGCCGAGAAGCCGCCCGTGATCGGCGAGCTGTCGAATATGGACCTGCAATTCATGGCGGAGCAACGGCAGAGCCTGCAGGATCTTGCCGCAATCAATCTCGGTCGGCAGTTCAGTGGCGACAAGGCGCGCGATCTCGATCTGTTGCAAACCCTGCTGGACAGGCAACTGGTGCGCGCCGACCAGGTGCGCGAACTACAGGCGATGGGCGTGATTATGGGCGACCTGCTGGCTGCGGACCTGGATATGCACTGGGTGATCTACGAAGACGCCGAGGGACGCAGCCGCGCGCTGCGCTATGCACAGACGGACAACTACCTTTTCCCGATTACGATGATCGCCAGGCGCCGGGAAGTGGGCAACCAGACATCGGTGCAGGAGATTTACCAGAAAGCCTACGACATCATCAGCGAGAGCAGGCCCGCGCTGCCCTTCCAATAGTGCATGGCATTTACCGGGAGCAGCCATTAGACTGTTTGCTTTGCATTGACCAGTAGCGCTGCATGAGCTCACAGTCACCTGACTATCAATTACACGACGGCGAGCAGGACGCTGCGGTGCTCGCACTCTCCGGGGACTGGACGCAGGGACAGCATCCCGCACGCTTCAACAGTGTAGAGCCTGAACTGGCCAGGCGGCATCTCGCGCAGCTCACGACGGATGGCGCGGCATTGGGCGACTGGGATTCCATGCTGATGGGCTTCCTGCTGCAATGCCACGACTACTGCCGCGCACAGAAGATTGAATTCAATACCCGCAATATGCCCCACGGCATTGAGCAATTGCTCGCCGTTGCCACGGCGGTGCCCGCGCGCCGGGCGGACGCGCCAAAGACTGAGTCCTGGCTGGCCTTTCTCTCGCCCGGAACCCTGGTCCGCGACCTGTGGGGCGACCTGCAGGAATCCCTGGCCTTTACTGGCGAAGTAACCGTTGCGCTGACGCGCCTCGTGCGAGGCAAGGCCAACACCCGCTTCACCGATTTTCGCAATTTCTGCTACCAGGCTGGGCCCGAGGCCTTCGCGATCATCAGCCTGACCAGCGTGCTGGTAGGCATGATCCTGGCATACCTGGGCGCGGTGCAGCTGAGGCAGTTTGGTGCGGAAATTTTCGTGGCCAACCTGGTCGTTATCGGCACGCTTCGGGAGATGGGAGTGTTGATGACGGCCGTCGTGATGGCGGGCCGCACCGGCGCCGCCTATGCCGCGCAACTGGGCACGATGCAAACCAACGAGGAGATTGACGCCATCACCACCATGGGTATCTCACCGGTGGAGTTTCTCGTACTGCCACGGATGCTGGCGCTGATCATCATCATGCCGTTGCTGACGATTTACGCTAACCTGCTGGGCATTGTGGGAGGCGGCATCGTTGCGGGCGGCATGGGAATCTCGCCGATACAGTATTTCCAGCAGGGCGAATCAGCGTTGGACTTCAGCCACGTCGCGGTGGGCCTGATAAAAGCCGTGGTCTTTGCCACGCTCATCGCCGTCGCCGGTTGTCGTGCGGGCATCAACTCCGGCCGGAGTTCGGCTGCGGTAGGCCAGGCCGCCACCAACGCCGTGGTGACGGCAATCGTCTACCTGATCGTCGCGGATGCGGGCATCAATATCCTGTTTCAGCAGTTGGGCATATGACCGCCGACACCCCGACGCCCTACATTGAGATTCGCGACGTCACCATGGCCTATGGCTCAAACGTCATCCAGCGCGACCTCAACTTCACCATCCACCAGGGCGATATTTTCGTGATCATGGGCGGCAGCGGGTGCGGCAAAAGCACACTGCTAAAACACATGCTGGGCCTGATCCCGCCCAGCAGCGGCGACATATTGTACGAGGGCACCAGTTTCTTCCAGTCGGGCGCGGCCGAGCAGGGCGCCATGCGCCAGGACTGGGGCATCACGTACCAGTCCGGCGGCCTGTTCAGCGCGATGACACTGGCGGAAAACATTACCCTGCCACTGGAGCTCTATACCAGCTACACGCCAGCGGAAATCACCGATATCGTCGCCTACAAACTGGCGCTGGTCGGCCTGGCCGGATACCAGTCCTACTACCCCTCTGAAATCAGCGGCGGCATGCAAAAAAGAGCTGCCCTGGCCCGCGCCATCGCGCTGGACCCAAAAATCCTGTTTTTCGATGAACCCTCCGCAGGACTGGATCCGATCAGTTCGCGCCTGCTCGATGAATTGATCGTCCAGATCAAGGAATCCATGGGCGCGACCGTCGTGATGGTGACGCACGAACTACCCAGTATTTTTGCTATTGCGACGAACTCGGTCTACCTGGACAACATCACCCGCACTATGATCGCCTACGGTAACCCGGCTGACCTGCGCGACCACAGTCCGCAACCGGTGGTGAGGCAATTCCTGACACGCAGCGCCGCAGCCGCTACCCTGGACCAACCATGAGTACCACACTATGAGAGCCAAGCCACACACCGTCGCCATCGGTGCTTTCGTCATTGGCGCAATCCTGATCGCCCTGGTCACCCTGCTGTTCCTGCTCGGCTCGGGTTTCGGCAAGAAGGAGACCGTGGTCATGGTGTTCGATGGCTCCGTCAAGGGGCTCAACGTAGGTGCTCCCATGACTCTGCGCGGGGTGCAGGTCGGCCAGGTTACCGCCATTGAGTTGATTCTCGACTCCACCAAAGCCAATGTGATCATGATGGTTGAAGCAGACCTGAATGCCAAAAACATTCGCAGGGAGGGTCCCGCCAACGCCAACCTGATCGAGGAATTGATCACGCGCGGCCTGCGCGCGCAGCTCAACACGCAGAGCCTGCTGACAGGCCTGCTGTTCATCGAACTCGATTTCCACCCGAGCACACCACTCACGCTCGCCGACATCAATTCGCCCTATATACAGTTGCCTACGATACCCACCAACTTGCAGCGCATTGCGCAAAAACTGGAGGATCTCGACGTTTCCAAATTGTCCAGTGACCTGGAAAACATTAGCAATGGCATCAACAACCTGGTCAGCAGCGAGGAGTTCCAGAGCCTGCCCGCCAACATCACCAGTACCATGCACTCGATGCGCGAACTCAGCACCCAACTGCAGGCGCAACTTGCCAGCACCGGCCCCAAGCTTGACACCGTGCTGGATGAAACCGCCGCCGCTGTGGCCACTGCAAATGCAGACTTACCCAAGCTTGGGGAACTGATCGAGGGCAACCTGACAGCGCTCAATGCGGCGATCAAAGCCTTCGAACAGGGCATGGGTCAGGTGGAGGGACTGACGTCACAGGACTCACCGACCCTGTACCAATTGAATACCGCCTTGCAGGAAGTGGCCCGTGCGAGCAGGTCATTGCAATCCCTGGCAAACACACTGGAACAACAGCCCGAAGCACTGATCCGGGGCAAAAGCGGAGATGAAAAATGAGCACCAGATTAATGCCACGCGTTGTGTTACTGACCCTGGGCCTGTTGCTGGCGGGCTGCGGCACCAGCCCACCGAACAATTTCTATGTGCTGTCCGCCCACGAATTCCCCGCGCCGAGCGGCGCGACTCCGACGCTGGGCGTTGGCCCCGTCACCATCCCTGAATACCTCGGCCGCAAGCACATGGTCTACAACCGTGTGGAAAACACCCTGCAGGTCGCCAATCTGGATATGTGGGCGGAACCACTGGACAGTGGGATACAGCGCGTATTGATGCTCAATCTGACGGGGCTGCTCAACACGCAGGACGTGAGCATCTTTCCGTGGCGCCCCGAGCGGGCGCCGGATTTCGGCGTGGAGGTCAACCTGCTGCAGTTGGATGCCAATGAGACTGCGGCGATGCTGACGGCAGATTGGCTGGTGTATCGCCCGGGCGGCAATGCGCCCATTAACCGCCGCATCAGCCGTCTCCAGGTGCCTTTACCGGCCGGCGCCACGGAACCGGGACAGGTCGCCGCCGCCTACAGTACCCTGCTCTTCCAACTCAGCGAGATCATCGCAGCGGCCATCGCGTCGGACCACGCCTCGGGGAGCGCTGCCTCCACTCCCTGAAACACCTACGCTGAAGCCAGTCGCGCCCTAGAAATCGTCAGGGCGCAGCATCGCGTCGGAGCCACCGTCGACGAAAAATACGGAACCGCACAGATAGCTTGCCTCGTCGCTCAGCATGAAGCGCATGACATTGGCGATGTGCACCGGCTGCGCGTTGTATCCCACCGGCACCATGTCGCCGAACGCCTTGATGGCGGGGCCGAATTCCTTGTCGGCCAGGACACGGTCGGTGAGCGGCGTCATCGTGATGCCCGGCGCGACCGCGTTGAGACGGATGCCGGCGGCCGCATACTCCACCACATGGCGGCGCATCCAGATCGTCACCGCCCGCTTGGAGCCGCCGTAAGCGGTCTGCCCGTCGCGGCCCTCAACCATGGCACACGCGGCTGCTTCATCACCGGCAAGGCAGGCCTGCACGAAGGGATCGGCAGTGCCGATCATCGGGGCGGAGTTGGAGGAGACAAACAGCACGTTGCCCTTCTTCTTCGCGAGCAGGTCACGCAATCCTTCCACCGTTGCCACCACAGCAAAGTAATTGACCTGTGCAATCAGCGAAAAAGGCTTGGCCACCGGCGGCAGGCCGGCACAGGGAATGAAGGCATCGAGCCCCTCGGGCGACAGTGCGCGCACGCCATCGATCGCAGCCTGCCGGCCCGCGGCCGTGGAGAGATCGGCGATGACATCGCCCTCCTTGATGTCCACCGAAATAACACGGTGCCCAGCGGCGAGCAGTTGCCGTTTCAGTTCCGCGCCGATTCCCGTGGCACCGCCAGTCATTGCATAGGTACGCATAGTCGCTCCCGTTGTGTAATTGCGTTGTAAGACATGTGCCGCCGGTATGCGGCGGCGATGAGATCCCGGCAAGTGTACCCGCCGCGCGACGCACCCGCTCCCCGGTGCCGCCATTCACTTCGAGAAAACCGCTGCGAGCACAGCCTGCTGAACTGTGCTGCTGGACTGCACCGCTTGCTCGCGCGCGGGAGTCAGCAGGACAATTCGATAACGTCACCCACGCCTTGCAGCGCACCCGGGTCCTTGTTGCGAGCATTACTCACGGCGCGCGACAGCGGCATGAGCAGCAGCTTCATCTTCAACTCGCTGCGAAACATCGGATCGTCGGGGACGATGGCATGGGTATTGTCCAACCAGCGACGCGCGCTCATCTGGCGCGAGGAACACCGGCATGCGCGCATGCCAGGGTTTGAAGTCCGGCGCCGCCGCCGTGGTGACCACCGTGCACGACAACAGCGGGGGCTCGCCGCCCTCCCACACATCCCACAGCGCGGCCACCGCCAGCGCCTGCTGTTCATTGCTGATCAGCCATGGCTGCTTTACGCCGTCTTCCTGCCGCCACTCGATAAAGCTGCTCATTGGCAGCAGGCCGCGCTGGCGCCGAAACGGGCCGCGAAAGGCCGGGCTGGTAGCGAGCGTTTCGCTGCGCGCATTGAACATGGAGTAGGCCTGGCTCACCTCCTTTGCCCACGAGGGTGTAAGCCACCAGCGCGCGGAATCCACCGTTGCCCCGGACTCGCCCCTACGCACCAGCGCTACCTGCTCCGTCGGCGCCACATTCAGTGCCTGCGGCAGCGACAGGTGGATACCCAGGTCGCGCAGCAATTGCTGCAACCCGGGACTGTCGATGACATTGAAGCGGCCGCACATGGGGGCACTGTGCCGAAAAGTGGAAGTTGCGGCAAGCACCGCTCGCGATTGCTCCGGGTCGCGTAACTTGCGTATTACCCGGAGTCTTGCCGAGCAATCAGGAACAGGCTATACCTGCACTTCACCGAGCAGTTCAGCCTGCGCCATCCCGGAGCCTGCACATGAATCGATTCATCTCCCTCGCCGTCGTCATCTCCACGGCCTGGACCACCTCCGCCGCTGCCGACACCGCCAACGCACGCTGCGACATCTACCCCAAGGGCGAGGACCACGCCAGCGCCATGCTGGCCTGCACGTTCGGGCAGCGCCAGGGTTACGTGACCATCACCCGCGCCGACGGCGTCACCCACGACCTGTCACCGGTGGGTGATACGCCCGGCAATTATCGCGACCAGGACGGGCGCCCGGTGTACCGCCAGAGCGGGCTCGGCGACCAGGGCCTGATCTTCCGCCTGCCGGACGAAAGCGTGTACGTGTACTGGGACACCAGCGCGCTGCTGCCGCCGGCGGACAAGGACAACCCCACCGCTCCCTATACCACCTCGGACTACGACGCCACCACGCTGCTGCGCTGCCGCGCCGCAGGCGCCTCGGACTTCGGCAACTGCCCTGCGGGCATCCTGCGCATGGACGGCGACCAGGCCTCCGTCGTGGTGAAAAGCCCCGCTGGCGAGGAGTTCACCATCAACTTCATGGCGGATTACGTGAATGCCACCAACGGCGAAGTGAAGGCCGAACTCAATGGCGATACGTGGACCGTAACGACGGACAACGGCGAAGTCTATGAAGTGCCGACGGCGGCGATCACCGGCGGCTGACGGAACTCGCGTTAGTCACACTTTCGCGGAGCAGGGAAGACAGGATGACTGGCGGTGGTTCCTGCAGGCAGCCATTATTTGCTGTCCGCCCGCCCCACGAACCTGCGCTCTTCCACATTGACCCTGACTTTGTCGCCGGTGGCAATGTACTCCGGGACCTGCACGGTCAGGCCGGTCGACAACTTTGCGGGCTTCGTCCTTGACGTCGCCGAGCCGCCCTTGATCGAGGGATCGGTCTCCATCACGTCAAGCTCCACGATGGACGGCAGATCGAGGGCTACCGGCACATCGTTCACGACGATCACATGCACGCCTTCCGTGGCCTCATTGATGAACAGCATCTCGTCGGCGATGGACTGTGAATTGAGGTTGTACGGCGTGTAGTCGCCGGCATCCAGAAAGACGTGTTCGTCGCCGTCAATGTAGGAAAACATCGCGGGCTTGCGCACCAGGTCGGCGAGATTCAGCATGTCCGAGTCCTTGAACGTCTCGTCGATCTTGCTTTGCGTGACCACGTCGTACATGCGCATGCGGTAGAGACTCCCGCCCGCGCGGCCCTGCGGCACGGACCGCTCGATGTCCCTGACTATGTAGGTCTTACCCTCGTAGTTGATCGCGGTGTTTTTCTTGATTTCACTGGCCTTGGGCATGTCTTCTCGTCCTTATCTGATGCGGTTTATGCGGGAAAGCGCTCGAACTCCGGCAGCGCGTGCAACTGCTTCACCCAACCGAGCCGTTCGGCGGTCTGGATCTGCATCGTCGGCGGCAGCGCCTCGGGGTCGTCCAGCGTGGACGACTGTATATCGACAATGCCCGGGAGTATGGCCGCATTGCGATAGAACAACCCGGTCCCGCAATCGCCACAGAAACTGCGCATCGCGGTACCTGAGGAATTGATCGTCTTTGGCTGCCCTTGCGTCACGGTGAGGGCAGCGTCGGGAAACATCGCCCACGTCACCATCGGCGCACCGGCGCTGCGTTGGCAGTCGCTGCAGTGGCACACGGCAACCACGTTGGGCTCACCTGCGAGCTGATAGCGGATCGCGCCACACATACAGTGTCCAGAGTAGGTCATAATAAAAACTCCTGTGGGAGGCCGCCGATTATTTGCCAAGTGCGGCGCAAGGTCCAGACCTCGATGCACTTAAGCAATGGCGCAGACGTGCTGCCTGCAGGATTCTGGTCTGTTGTATGCTGCCCTGTGCAAAAAAGCCACACGGGCATGAACTGGAGTTGGGATGCAGGTGATAAAAGTTCTGAGTTTCGCGGTTGTTATCTACCTGGTAGTCGTCCTGCTTTACGCCCTGATGCAGCGCTCATTCATTTATTTATTTCCCGCAGGCGCAGAGCATCGAAACAGCACTGGCCGGTGTGGAGCACATCGGCGGCAGCCCCTGGCAGGACGCGGACGGCAATTGGCTGGGGTGGCAACACGGCGCGCCGGGCGCGAGCCGACGCGTGCTGGTGATGCACGGGAATGCCGGGCAGGCGCTCGACCGGCAGTATTTCACCGCGCTGTTTCGTGGATTGCACGATTCGGGGCCGTGGGAAGTGAACGTGTTGGAGTACCCCGGCTACGGGCCGCGCACCGGCACACCTTCAGAGCAAACGCTGCGCAATGCCGCCGTGCAGGCGATGGACCTGTTGCAAGCGCAGCGACCCGGGCCTGTGTTGCTGCTCGGCGAATCGCTGGGCAGTGGCGTCTCCGCCCATGTGGCAGCGGCGCGCCCTGACGCCGTCGCGGGAATAATACTGGTGACGCCGTTTGCCTCGCTGGGCGCGGTGGCGCGGTACCACATGCCGTTCCTGCCAGTCGCGCTGCTGTTGCGGGACCGGTTCGACACGCTGGCTCTGCTGAGTGGCTTCGATGGTCCCCTGGTGATCGTTACCGGCGGCGCCGACGACGTTGTGCCCGAACAGCTGGCGCTGCCACTGAAAACGGCACATCGGGGAAAACTGCTGCACTGGCGCCAGCCGGACGCCGGCCACAACACCATTGACATGAATCCGCGCGCCCAGGGCTGGCGCGACATCGACGCGTTCCTGGCGGCACAGTTGCCGCCGCAGGGCGAGTCACTGAGGGAGCCATCGGCAGAATGAAAAACGCGCAGGACAACTCACGCATGACATCGACGGCGCAGCGCACGCTGCTGGAACGCGGCCTGAATACGATTGAGCAAGTGGGCAACAGGTTGCCCGATCCGGCCGCGCTGTTCTTCCTGTTGCTGCTGGCGACCTGGGTCCTGTCCTGGTTGCTGTCCGGGATCGAGTTCAACGCGATTCATCCCGCCACTGGCGAACCAATCCGCGTGAGCAACCAGTTGAGCGGCGCGGCGCTGGCGAAGTTCCTCACCAGTATGGTCGCGACATTCACCAGTTTTGCGCCGCTGGGCGTGGTGCTGGTGGCCATGCTGGGCGTCGGCGTCGCCGAACACACCGGTTTTGTCGGTGCCGCGCTGAGCCGGGTGCTGGGCTTTACCTCGACAAAAATCCTGACGCCGATGGTGATTCTGGTCGGCGTGCTCAGCTCGGTCGCCGTGGATGCCGGCTACGTAGTGGTGATACCACTTGGCGCGGTGATGTTCCATGCCGTGGGCCGCCATCCACTGGCCGGGATCGCCGCCGCGTTCGCGGGGGTGTCCGGCGGTTTTTCGGCCAATCTGGTGCCTTCAGCACTGGACCCGATGCTGGCCGGCATCACGCAGGAAGCCGGGCGCGTGATCGATCCGGCGCTGGTGGTCAATCCGCTGGCCAACTGGGGCTTCATGTCAGCGTCGTGCGTGCTGATCGTGCTGGTCGGCTGGTGGCTGACCGATCGGGTGATCGAGCCGCGCCTGGCCAGAGGCACGCCGGTTGACGGTGACCTGACTGACCAGCCGTCGATGGGAGCACTGGAGGAAAGGGAATCACGCGGATTGCAGTGGGCCATCGTCGCGATCATGGCAGGCGCGGTGCTCCTGACGCTGGCCGCACTGCCGGATGACTCACCCCTGCGCGATGCCCAGGGCCAGCTCGGCGCATTCGGCTCGCCGATGATGCAGGCGATCGTGCCTTTCATTTTCCTGTTCTTCCTGGTTCCCGGCGTTGTTTACGGCTACGTGGCTGGCACCATCAAAAGCCATCGCGATATCGTGGAGGGCATGGGCAAGGCCATGTCCTCGATGGGCTACTACATCGTCATGGCCTTTTTCGCGGCGCAGTTCATTGCCGCATTCAGCAGTTCCAACATCGGCGTGTTGCTGGCCATGTCGGGCGCCGCCGGGCTGGGCGCGATGGCGCTGCCGCCCCAGGTGACGGTGGTCGGCATCATCGCCCTGACGGCGTTTATCAACCTGTTCGTCGGTTCCGCCTCGGCCAAGTGGTTGATCATCGCACCGATTTTCGTGCCGATGCTGATGCAGTTGGGCATTTCGCCCGAACTGACGCAGGCGGCCTATCGCGTCGGAGATTCTTCCACCAACATCATCACGCCGCTGCTGCCCTACTTCCCATTGATCGTGGTGTTCTGCAGGCGCTACTACACCGGCGCGGGCATCGGCACGCTGATCTCACTCATGCTGCCGTACTCGATCGTCCTGCTGGTCGTCTGGACCGCGTTCCTGATGCTCTTCTGGGCACTGGGCCTGCCGCTGGGACTGCAGGCGAGCTACACCTATCCCTAGTGCCTGTTCGCGGGCCATCGACACGCCGCTCGCCAGCGGAAGGAATACCAAGCCAACGGAACGCGCGCTGATGCGCTACTCAAGTTCCTTGAACTGGCCATGCCGCAGAAAATAGAGGGTTTGATCAATGACGGCCTGGTTTCTCATCATCAGCGGATGGGTGGTTGGCAATGCAACAAAATCATTCATGTGCTCAACCTTTGTCGACTCGACGGATACCTTCCCATCATTGTCCCCCGGCAAAAGTGTGGACAGGAGGAGGTTGATACTTTGCGTACCGGCAATCACACCAAGCTCAAAATCAACCGGGCCCAGCGCTTTTGGAATGTCGGCAGGACCGGTGCCGAGTTGCAATCCCGCAGGCCCATTCAGCAATTCAAAAACCGTCAGGTCCTTCAACGCATCAACGATTTCGCTGCCCTGGTTGGGTGGGCCGAGCATGACGACACGACCGATGTCATCCCGCTTGTTGGCCTTGAGGTACATACGCACCAGAATTCCGCCCATGGAGTGCGTAACGAAATCAATCCTCGTCGCCGATCGCCTCGCGCATTCAGCAATGCCCTCGCCAACGGCAAGACCGGCCAGTGTCTCGATCGGGTGCTGCGTGGAGGGATAATCGACATTGACCACGGTAAATCCCTCCTCCACTAACCGCTCCTCCAGCGTCGTCATGGAATCGGCTGTGCGCGCCAGCCCGTGCAGCAACACGACGCATTCCTTCGCGTGTGCTGCCGCGCTCAGCATGAGCATTAGCATCAGCACGCCTGTCTTCACAGTCTGTCGCTCATCGGCTGTTCGCAGTTCATCGGGTGATATAGGCAACCAATATTATCAGCCCCGTCACAATGAGCGCGAAATAAAGCACTGCGGCGAGAAACACATGCAACCCGTTGGCGCGCCGAAAATCGCTGACGCGTTGCTCGCGCTTGCGTACGCCAAGATGGCCTGAAAGGATGATGACCAACAATTCCCTGAATGACAGTGGCGGCTGCGGCGAATCGTCATCATCGTTGTGCTGCCCACTATTTCTATCGTGCATATAAATCTTCACTGCAAAGGGCAAGTCTAACTCAACCCGGGCTTGAACCGCGCGGTCTTTCGTCGGCGGCATTCGTCGGCAGCATTGCCAATGCATGGACACTCATCTACGCTCGCTCTTCGCAAAAACGCCTTGTGCCTTCAAAAAATGGCTTTGATACTTTTCCTATGCTAATGACAAAGATAAAAATTAAAGTCGTGCCTGGAGCGTCCGGCTCAGGTATTAGCGGGTGGCTTGGCGAGTATTTGAAAGTCAGGGTGTCTCAGCCACCAGAGAAAGGCAAAGCCAACGCCGCTGTAGAAGCTGTTGTTTGCAGCGCATTAAATCTACCCGCTGGTTCTGCAAAAATAGTATCAGGCTTGAGTTCGCAACGAAAAACCATGGAGATACATGGGCTATCAAGCGCGGAGATTCATCAGCGGCTTTCCAATCTCAATACCTGAAAATGCCCCGCACCACACAACGCTTGTCCAATGGATACACGCGTCCCACTGCTGCGCGGCCGGCTCCGCGTGTTTGCGTTGGAATGGCCTGCATTACAACGTAGTGCCTGTTGTTAGAGCGAGTGTACTTCCTGGCTTTTGCGCCACTGCACGGGGCTCATGCCGGACCAGCGTTTGAATGCATGGCTGAACGCGGAGACGTCCGCATAGCCGAGAGTGAAGGCGACCTGCTTGGTGTTTAGCGTCGCATCCGCCAACAGGTGCCTGGCCTGGGAAAAACGCATGGCCTCGACTTCACTGCGGAATGTCGTGCCGGCAGACAGCAACTGCCTGCCGAGGGTGCGGCGGTTGATGCCCAGAAGCGTGGCCACCTCTTTCTGTTTGCACAATCCACCACGCAGCAGGGTTCGCAGCAGGATCAGAATTTCATCGGTGTCGGCTGGCTCATTGTGATGCAGCTGCCGCGCCTCGCGCAGCATTTGGTTGTACACCAGGGGGTCCGCGCCGGGGGGCGATTTCTCCAGCCAGCGCCGATTGAATACCAGGCCGGAAGACACCGCGCCGAAGCGTACCTGGCAGCGAAAAAATTTGTCGAAGGGGGTCCGATCACCGGGCCTTGAATGTGCCAACAATACTTCCGTGGGGGACCAATTGCGGCCGCACAACGCGCGCAGGATATTGCAGCCTATCGCGATCGCGCAATCGCAAATCTGGTCTGCTCCGGCAACGTTATGATTGATAATCGAGTATTGCAGGCGCGCCAGCACCCCGTCGCGCTCCAGTGTGATGAACGCGCCCCGGTCATTGAGCCCCCGGTAGCGGATCAGGTTTGACAGCGCGGTGTCTACGTCACTCGCGTTCTGTATCGTGTACCCCAATACGCCAAGGGCGGTGGCAGGCACTTGCTGCCCCACTAGCAGGCCAAAATGGGGGCAGTCGCAGACTTCCGCGCAGAGAGCGAGCAGCCTGCCAATCGTGGCGAGAGGAACAATAGTCTCGGGGTTGCCCAACTGCTTGAGGGAAAGACCTACTCGCCGCAATAGTGGCTTCGGGTCATGCCCGAACTGCTGCAGCACCCCGGGTATCGCCATGACCGTTCCAGCGCGGATATGGCCTGGCGGCGGCATGTAATTCTGACTGACTGCAGCTGCGATAGGGTTGTTGTACATAAGGGAAGCTGAAGCGGCGCCATCAATAGATGTGTCTCAATTTAACAACAAATTGTTACACTCGAGCAATGCCAAAGTATCGACTGTACATTAACCTGCTTTAGCAGTCGCCTCAGTCAATTGCCAACGCATAACTGGTAAGCGGGCGTCATCTGGCGTAATGGCAATTACAACCCGTAAATGCCGAACGATAACCTGGAGTGAATTTATGAAGGCAGTTACCTCTTTAGTATTTATTCTCGCGCTTGTTTCCGGCTGTGCGGCGCAGGCCCCGGCACCACAGCAGCAGGTACAGGCGAACCTTGATAAGCCGATAGACTGCTCCACGGCAGCAGCAGATATCCAAACCTTGAACAGCGAGAAAGCCCGCACCTCGCAAGAGATCGAGGACGGCGCCAGCTCCATTATTCCCGTGGGCGCGGTCGCGCATATGTTTGGTGGCAGCGAAAAGGACTCCTTCGAAATCGGCACCGGCGAGTACAACAAGAAGCTGGATGCGAAAATTGCCCAAATCCGCCTGCAGTGTAATGTCAATTAATGGAGGTTCACATGATGCTACGTCCTTTGCGCTACCTTGTTGTCAGCAGTGTTTTCCTCGCCGGCGTCGCCAGCGCGCAAGACACCCCCATACTTGATATGGTCGCCAACAAAGTCATCGAGAAGTACGAGAACGCCACCTGCGAGCAACTGTGGGAGCAGAAGGGCCAGCCGAAGTCGCCTGAGCAGCAGGCAGTGATCCAGAAGCTGCAAAGCGATCCTGAAATGCGCACTGTTTTCATCGACAAGATTGCTGCGCCCATTGCCAATAAAATGTTCAGCTGCGGGATGATTCCATGATGCGTGCACTCGCTCGATATTTACTACTGGGTACCTGCAGTTTACTAGTGGCTGCGCAGGCAGGTGCTGAGACGCCGAAACCAGATGCCAGTGCCACGCCCGCACAAAACGTCAAAAAGATGGAGCTCGAACCGCGTGCGGTAGAGGTTATCAAGGCGATGTCAGCGACGCTCGCTGGTGCTTCAAGCATCACATTCACCGCGCTGGTATCAGAGGAAAGTCCCAGCCGACTCGGCCCCGCATTGATGTACACCACGCGCAATAATGTCACGCTGCTAAGGCCCAACAATCTGAAAGTGATCACGCCCGGTGACGGCCCCGCCAATGAGTTCTACTATGACGGCAAGACCATTGTCACCTACGCACCTGCCGAAGATATGGTGGCGACGGCTCCAGCGCCACCGACGATCACCGGTGCACTGCAGTTGGCGTTTGATACAGCGGCGATTTATTTTCCATTTACCGACCTCATCGTCGACGATCCCTACGAAATTATTGCCAGCGATATGCAGCTGGCGTTTTATATCGGGCAATCGACTGTGGTAGGCAACACCACCACCGACATGATCGCCTACGCCAACGAGGACGTATTCGTGCAGGCATGGATAGGGACCGAAGACCATCTACCGCGGATGATGCGTGCCGTTTTTGCCGACGATCCGCTGCGCCTGAGGCATCAGGTGGAATTCAGTGAATGGCAATTGAATGGCGTGGCGAAGGACGAATCTTTCGCCTCGGTGAAGGCTGCCGATGCAAAACCCATTCCGTTCGCACGACCAGACCAGAAGCCCGTGTCACCGACCAAAGGAGGCAAGCAATGAAAGCGAATACTGTCGGTGCGGTTGGATTGATAGTAATACTGTGCGTACCAGTGACGGCGCAGGCGTACCGAGGCGCCAACCGATGGGGCGGCACAACGACGCACTCCTATGGTTCCACCAGCATGTCGGATCGCTGGGGCGGCAGCATGTCGCATACCCGAGGCGAGGGAACTACTGCGACCGGAGCTTACGGTGGCACGGCCACACATGAGGAGGGATCGGGGCAGACCGATTTTTCTAAGGACGGCGACTCAGCCACCCACACCTATGGCGAAGGCACTTCCGCGACCAATGCCTATGGCGGCAGCGCCTATCACGCCGAGGGTTCCGGTTATACCAGCTATACCAGCGCCAACGGCGCGACCGCCTACCACAGCCCCTATTACGGCGATCCCTATGTCGGCTATCACCCCCCGGCAACGGTAAATTACTACGGCTCGGGCTGTTACGAGTGCTCGGACAACAACAACGATGCCGGTGCAGCCGCCGTCGCCGGCGCCGTAGTCGGCCTTGCGGCGGGGGCGGCCGTCGCGGGCAGTGAAGAAGCGGCCGCAAACGCCAACACCGCGAATGCCTATAACGCCGGTTATGACGCAGCTGCAGCCAATGCGCCTGGAACTTTTGCCATGGGTGAGGTGGTTGCGAGGCTACCAGCAGGTTGCACCTCGCCGCCGATTGCCGGCAACAACACCTATTTCCTGTGCGGCAATACCTGGTTCCTGCCCGCTTCAGGTGCGAATGGTGTTTACTTTCGCGTGGTGCCGGCACCGTAAATTTCAGCGCTTGAATCAATCGCAGCCCCAGGCCGAGCGACGCTACGCTAGCGCGCTCAGTCTGTGTCTTCGCGCGTGCCACACTTCGAACCGGTCTTTTTCAAACAAAGCCTTTAGCCTCAGGAGCATCGCATGAAAACCATTCTCCACAGTGTGTTACTGCTACTCACAGCTTCTCTTTGTGTAGCTGGCTGTGCAACCAGCGAAGTAACCAGCGACGAACAGATGACCAGTGGGGCATTGCCTCGCCCGAATACCATCTGGGTCTATAGCTTCGCGGGATCGCCGGACGGCGTGCCCCCTGAATCCAGCCTGGCAGGGCAGTTGTCGTCATTTGATGCACCCCTTCCTGACGACACGGCTGCAGGCCAGCAAGTTGGCGGTGAGATCGCATCGAGCCTGGTTACGGACATCAACGCGATGGGGCTGAGTGCGGTCGTTGCTTGGCCGGGTGCCCAGCCGCAGATCAACGACATTGTGCTGCACGGTTACATCATTTCAATGAACGCCGGCAACGAGCAGGAGCGCGCAATAATCGGACTGGGTGACGGCACTTCGCAATTATCGGTGGCGGTGGAAGGATTCCAAATGACAAGCGAGGGACTGCGTGAACTCGGTGCCGGTTCAACGGAGGCCACCGGCGCCAAGTCGCCGGGCGTGGGCGTCGGCCTGGTCGTTTCGCTGATCTCGCACAACCCGCTCAGCCTCATCGTTACCTCTGCAGTCCAGTTGGACCAGGAGCACACCGGTAAAGGCGGCCTCAGCGGAAGAGCGACGCAGACCGCGAAGGAGATTGCAGGCCAGCTGAAAACCAAGTTCCAGGAGCAGGGCTGGATTCCCTATTAGGCGATAGACAACCCGGGGCGCAGGGTCGCGGCTACCGCCAGTTGTAGTTGAAATCCAGCAGCATCGTGTAGGGATCCTTGGTCTTGCCGGCAACCCGACCTTTGAGTGGGGAGTCACCGGTATCGATCGGCGCACTGCCGGTGTCGATCAGGTCGATGCTGAACTGCACATCGTTGCCACTGGCAAGCTTGTAGGTAATGCCACCGCCCACGCCCCAGATCTCGTCCAGATCCATACCGAAGGTGCGGTTCGCGTTGTCGACCGGCTGTTCCACCCACATGATACCCACTGCGCCACGCATTTTGGCGTTGATCGGCCAACTGGTGCCGGAGGTAACCATGTAAAAATCGTTGAACATGCCCTGCGGCACGTTGAGCGTGCCCTCCTCCATATACACATCCGTCACGCCAAAATCCGAAAACTCCATCCACATGACATCGACGGTGAAGTCCCAGTCGTTCTGCAGGCGATGGTAGAGGCCAATACCCGCGTTCATCGGCACATTGTCCGCGACTTCGATGGTCTGGCTCTGGATGCGATCGATCACCGCCTGCGGCCGGCGCACATTCGCCAGGTCGACTTCGGTGTCCATGTCGATGTTGATCTCGGAGTTGTAAACAAGGCCTACCCGGGTGTCGGGTGAAAAACTGTACAGGGCGCTGATCGAAAACCCGGCGCCCACGCCATCCGCTTCCGCCGTCAGCTTGCCATCGTCATGGGTTTCTCCATTCAGGCTGTTGCTGACTTGCGTGCGAATCTCCGAGTCGCTGTACATAATGCGGCTGGCGGCGCCGAGGGAGAGGTTGTCGTTAACGCGATACGAAACTGCGGGACTGAACGCGATGTAAACCAGGGAGAACCGGTCGCTGTAGTAGCGACCGGCCCAGTTGGGACCATTGGTCGCACCAAAACCGGTGGGCACGTTCAGCGAGGCGCCAAAGTGCCAGTCCTGCTGGTACTGGCGAGAGTAGAAGAACGAGGGGATCAGGGTGGGATCGGAGTCGCGCGGGTTGCCGCCCTCCACCGTCGTGACATTTTCATTCACCTCGAAAGAGGAGAAGTCCACGACCAGTATCGGGTTGCCGCTCATCTGGGTGCCTTCGAGCATCGACATGCCCGCGGGATTGGAGAACACCGTCTCGGCGCTGTAGGCCCTCGCGAACAGGCCGGTAAAAGCCGGCCCGGTGGCATAGACCGGTGCAGAAGCAATGCAGGTGGCGAAGAAAAAAACTGGCACAGAATTCAGTTTCATGCAGTCCTCTGGACAAATGTTATTGCGGCAGTTTTGCAGCGCAGGGAGCCCTGGTTTGCACCTGTAATTCCAGGCGATGATCCGCGCTGCTTACCACCACGGACATGGACAAGCGTGGATTGCGCTACGAGCCGACTGGCCGGCAGATTCGAGACCCCGGGCCAGTCGTTCTCGGTATACCTGTCGGAAGAATTTATTGCATCGAATCCACGCGCGAGGCACCGGCGAAGCAGGAGTTGCTGCCGTTGTCGGGACAAATCACGACATAACTGTTGCGTTTGCCGCAGCCGCTGACGCCCACCGTATATTCGGCCCGTTCATAGCCAAAGCGGAACGAAACGGGTTGCACGGTCTCGCTGGATATCAGTTCACCCGTGGCCGCAGGGCAGTTCATTTCGAAGGCACCGCGACGCACAGCCATATCGATGGCGGTGGGCTGCATCTGGTCGATGAACGGCGGGCCTGAGGCACAGGCTGACAACAGGATCGGCATGGCGATAAGCAATGTAGTGTGTCGTTTCAACATAACTTGATCCTTATATTTCTATGAACAATCGGGAGCTCTGATTTTCACGAGCGACCTAATCATAGTAGAAGCGCAAAATCGGTATCAACTCATTTCACGGGAGCGCGCCCTGTCTGTGGCTAACGATGGATGAAGGGAATATCGCGGGGACTCAGAGGCATCGACAAAAATATCGCGATGAACGACGGCGAAAAAATGTCTCAATTAAACAACAAATTTATCTGAACGAAACATGCCAAATTGCCGACTGTAAATTACCCTGCTCTGGCAGCCACCTCAGAGTAGCAAACCCATGAAATTATTCGTTTCTGAACGCCCAACCCGCTTCGCACTTTGTACCGCTTTGTTGGTCGCCGCTTCGGCGATGCCCTTTGCCCACGCCCAACAGGTGACCGGCACGCCGGGTTCGCCCAGCGCCACGACCACCATCAGCGGCGAGCAATTACCGGCTCCAGCGCCAGCATTCGGCGGCGTCATCCAGAATGACGCGCTGCAGTCGAAACCCTGGTGGCCACCGACTGTCGTGCCGCCAGCCGGCGCACCAAACGTGTTGCTGATCATCACAGACGACGCCGGCTTCGGCGTTCCCAGCACCTTCGGCGGCGTCATCCCGACGCCTGCGATGGACCGCATTGCCAACGAGGGCCTGCGCTACAACCGCATCATGTCCACCGCGCTGTGCTCGCCGACGCGCGCTGCCCTGATCACCGGGCGCAACCATCACTCCGTGGGTTTTGGCGTAATTTCCGAGCAGTCCACCGGCTTCCCGGGTTACAACAGCATCATCGGCGTGGACAACGCCACGATCGGCCGCATCCTGCTCGACAACGGCTACAACACGGCGTGGTTCGGCAAGGACCACAACACCCCCGCTTTCCAGGCAAGTCAGTCCGGGCCGTTCACACAGTGGCCGACCGGCATGGGTTTTGAATACTTCTACGGTTTCGTCGGTGGCGACTCCAACCAGTGGGAGCCCAACCTGTTCCGCAATACCACGCAGATCTACCCATTCCAGGGCAAGGAACCCGGCAGCTGGAACCTGATCACGGGCATGGCCGACGAGGCCATCGACTGGGCGACGCGCATGCACCAGACCGATCCGAGCAAACCTATTTTTATAAAGTACGCGCCGGGCGCGACCCACGCGCCACACCACCCGACCAAGGAGTGGGTAGACAAGATCAGCGCGATGCACCTGTTCGACGATGGCTATGAGAAGCTGCGCGAGCGCATCTTCGAGAACCAGAAGAAGCTTGGCGTGATCCCCGCGGATTCAAAGCTGACACCCTGGCCTGACGACGTGCTGACGCCCTGGGACAAGCTCACGCCCGATGCGCAAAAACTCTACATCCGGCAGGTCGAGGTCTTCGCCGCCTTCGCCGCCTACAGCGACCACGAGATCGGACGCGTGATCCAGGCCTTCGAGGACCTGGGCAAGCTCGACAACACACTGGTGATCTATATCAACGGCGACAACGGCACCAGCGCCGAGGGTGGACCGCTGGGCACGCCCAACGAAGTCGCGTTCTTCAACGGTGTCAGCGTGCCCGTGGATGTACAAATGAAGTGGTACGACGTCTGGGGCACGGAGGAGACCTACAACCATATGTCAGCGGGCTGGTCGTGGGCCTTTGATACCCCCTTTGACTGGTTCAAGCAGAATGCCTCGCGCCTCGGTGGCGTCAACCAGAACATGGTGGTGTCGTGGCCGGCGCGCATCAAGGACAAGGGCGGTCTGCGTGATCAGTTCATGCATGTGATCGACCATGTGCCAACGATCCTGGAGGTCACCGGCATCAGCGCTCCGGACATGGTCGACGGCATCGAGCAAAAACCGATCGAGGGCACCAGCTTTGCCTATACCTTCGATGCGAAAAACGCGAAGGAACCCTCGCGCCACACGACCCAGTATTTCGAGATGATGGGCCAGTGGGCGTTGTATCAAGACGGCTGGCTGCTGAGCACCAAGGTCGATCGCGCGCCCTGGGACGCCTTCGGCGCGGCCAACGATGACCCGCTGAACAACCAGGTGTTCCAGTTGTACAACCTGAACGAGGACTTCACGCAATCCGAGGACCTGGCCGCGCAAAACCCGCAAAAGGTCGCGCAAATGCTCGAGCAGTTCCTCGCCGAGGCGAAGAAGCATCAGGTGCTGCCACTCGATGGCTCGGTGGCGGCGCGCGTCATCGCGCCGCGCCCGAACATCACCGCCGGGCGCACGGAGTTTGTGTATACGCAACCCATGGTCGGCCTGCCGCAGGGCGACTCGCCGCTGCTGCTTAACACCTCCTACACGATTACCGCGGAGATCGACGTACCCCAGGGCGGTGCCCAGGGCATGATGCTGACCTCGGGCGGCCGCTTCGCCGGTTATGGCTTCTACCTGCTCGAGGGCAAGCCGGTGTTTCTGTGGAACCTGATCAACCTCGAGCGCCTGAAGTGGGAAGGTACGGAGGCGCTCACCCCCGGCAAGCACACGGTTGAGTTCGACTTCAAGTACGAAGGCCTTGGCGTTGGCACGTTGGTGTACAACAGCTTCAGCGGACTTGGCCAGCCCGGCACAGGTACGCTCTCGGTGGATGGCAAGGTGGTGGCCACGAAGCGCATGGAGAAGACGCTGCCAATCATCCTGCAGTGGGATGAAAGCTTCGACGTCGGCTCCGATACGCTGACCGGTGTCAACGATGCCGACTACAAACCGCCGTTCCCCCTGACTGCGACGCTCAACAAGCTGACGATCAAGGTGGATCGGCCGCAGCTCTCGCCCGCGGACATCCAGAAACTGGAAGCAGGCATGAAGGCGGCAGCCGACGCGTCGTAGTAATCCGGTTACACTGATGGTTTCGCCGCGAATGATCACAGTAAGCGGCGGGGCCACGTGAACAATAAAACTGAACCGGAGCTGGATTATGAAACGTGAGGCATTTGCGTCTGCAATCGCTGGAGCATTGATGCTAGCAACCTGGCCGGTTGTCGCCTCACCCAATCCCGAGCGCGACGCGTACTTTGGCGAGACACACCTGCACACCAGCTGGTCAGTGGACGCCTGGGTCATGGGCAACCGCCTTACCGGCCCGGCCGATGCCTACAAGTACGCGCAGGGCGAAACGATCAAGCATCCCATGGGTTTCGACATCAAGATCGACACCCCGCTCGACTTCATGGGCGTGACCGACCACTCAGAGTATGTCGGCGTCACCCGGCAGGCCAATACGCCAGGGTCCTACGTGAGCAAGTTGCCCGAGGCGCAACCGATGATCATGAAAGACCCAAACGATAAGGCAGAACAGAACAGGGTCTTCTCGTATCTGCTTTCGCTAACGTCAAAGCCGCCGGTCAAGGCGTTCATGGACCCGAAGATCACCGCCACCGTGTGGAAGGAGAACGTCCAGATCGCCGACCAGCAGAACAAGCCCGGCAAATTCACCGCGTTCTGCTCCTATGAGTGGACGTCGATGCCGAACAACCGCAACCTGCACCGCAACGTCTTTTCCGCGACTGCGCCAAGGTGCCGGACTATCCCTTCAGTTCGCTCGACTCCAATCTCCCCACCGAACTGTGGAACTGGATGGACGGGCAGCGCAAGAGCGGCAACGAGGTGCTGGCAATCTCGCATAACGCCAACGTCAGTGACGGCTGGATGTACCCTACCGACATCGACAACACCACCGGGCGACCAATTGATGCGGCCTGGGCCGAGTCGCGCATGCGCAACGAACGCCTGATCGAAATCAAGCAGGGCAAGGGCCAATCGGAGGCACATCCCCTGCTGTCGCCCAATGACGAGTTCGCCAACTACGAGATGTACGAGGCACTGCTGGGCCTGCCGGCGGACGTCGGCCGCATCGACCGTATCACCGGCAGCTATGCGCGCCAGGCATTGAAAGACGGTATTACATTGCAGGACCAACAGGGGTTTAACCCCTACAAATTCGGCATGGCCGGGGGCTCGGACTCGCACAATTCCGCCAGCCCGTACCGCCAGGACAATTTCTTTGGCTTGCACGCCGACGCGGACGGGACGGTAGAACGGCGCTTCGCTGGCGCGCTCATCGGCGGCACCATGGACGTGCGGCTGGAAAATCCCGGCGGACTGACCGGCGTGTGGGCCGAGGAGAATACCCGCTCCTCGCTGTTTGACGCGATGTACCGCAAGGAAACGTTTGGCGTCAGCGGGCCGCGTATCAAGGTGCGATTTTTCGGCGGCTGGGACTACGACAAGAACCTCGCTGCCGCGAAAGACTGGGTGAAACAATCGTATGCAGGCGGTGTGCCGATGGGCACCGATCTGCCGCCAATGCCGACGGGCGGCCTCGGAATAGCGCCGACATTTGTCGTCTGGGCGGTGAAAGACCCGACCTCTGGCAATCTTGACCGCGTGCAGGTGATCAAGGGCTGGACCAAAAACGGCCAGAGTTTCGAGAAAATCTTTGACGTGGCCTGGGCGGGCGACCGCAAGCCCGACAAATGGTCAGGCCGGGTTCCCGCGATCCAGAGCACGGTAAACCTGGAGACGGCCACCTACGACAACTCGGTGGGTGCGACGGAACTCAAGACGGTGTGGACCGACCCGGAGTTCGACGCCAGCCTCCACGCCTTTTACTATGCCCGCGTACTGGAGATTCCCACGCCGCGGTGGACGCTGATACAAGCCGTCAAGGCCGGGATTCCGCCACCGGATGTCGTTCCGCTAACAGGCCAGGAACGCGCCTGGAGCTCGCCGATCTGGTTCACGCCATCGACCGAGGCGCAGAAGAGTGCAGCCAGCGGCATGACAGTCGCCGATCTGAAGACGAAAGGCGCCGCCACTTTGGCGAACCCGGAGCTAAAAGATTTGATCGTCGGCAAAGCATTCTGGCTGCGGAACAACGTCACTGGCGAGCAGTTCAGCCAGAATTTCACGGAAGATGGCCAGATGATCGTATTCCGCGTCGGCGCGAATGCCGACATGCCCAGCGGCTTCGGCAATGTCGCGCGCGATGGCTCACAGGGAAGGACGAGTGCCTACAGGATCGAGGGCGACAAGCTCATCACTCTGGTCTCGCAGGAGCCCTATGCCTGGACGTTCCATAAACTGGGCGACACCTACTACGCCGCGCGCAGCAACGAGTTCGGCTACGCCAACTACGAGATCATTGCCGCTCCGCAAATCGCCGTGAATCCGCTGACGGCAATCACCAACCAGTTCTCGACCGAATTGGGACTGAACCAGCAGCAGAAGGGGCAGATTCTCCCCATCCTGAATGACGAGATCGCGCAATTGCAGGCCCTCCAGGGGAATACGTCACTGAGCGGCGCGAAGAAGCTCGAGCAGTTGCGCGGTATAGGCGTGTCCTTTGACGAGAAGGTCAAGCCGCTGCTGAATCCCCAGCAGCAGGTGAAATTCCAGGCACTGCGCGATGCACTGCGCGCACGCGTGCTCGGGAAGATAGCGGAGGGGGCAGGTGCCAAGCTGGAAGCTGCCGCCGATGCACACCTGGAGGCCATGCAGCAGGATCTGCAGTCCGCCAAGGCCAAGCTCGAAAAAGCCTGGCTCTGACTTCTCGGGCGAGGAGGCCATCCCGGCAACGGCGAACCCGGTATTCAAATGAAACAACTCTTACGTGAACCACTGGTTCATTTCCTTTTCATAGGCATGGCGCTGTTCGCTACTTACTACTACCTGCAGCCATCCAGCAAAGCGGCGCCATCGGCGCAGGAAATCCAACTGTCGGTGGGTGACCTATTCCTCGCCGAGGACGTCGCCGCTGCGCAGGAACCCACGACTGGGGATTTGAAGGCGTGGTATGCGACGCAGACGGACACATTTGCGATGCCCAAACGCGTCAGCTTCCGGCACCTCTACTTTTCTCCGGATCGGCGTGGTGACAATGCCCGGGGCGATGCCGCGAAATTGCTCGCTCAACTGACGGATCAACCACAGGCGGTGAAGCTTCCCGAAGCGTCCGCGGACCCGTTCATGTTCCAGGATTACTACCGCGACCGCGCGCCGGATTTTCTCGGCAAGGAATTCGGCCCGCAATTCGCACTCTCCGTGGCGGATCTCACTGAGGGTTCATGGCAGGGGCCGATTGAGTCGGGTTTCGGCTGGCATCTGGTGTTCGTGGACACCACCACCCCCGGCCGTATACCCGATTTTGAGGAAGTCGAGGCGGACGTGAAAGCAGCCTGGCTTGCCGAGCAGAAGGTGCTCGCCTGGGACAAGGCATATAGGGCGATGCGGGCCAAATACAAGGTGTTGCTGCCAATGCCGCCGGCGGACACCGGCATGGACACGGCAGCGGCAGCAAACGACAACTACAACGAGAACGCCACTGAGTCTGGTTCATCGAGCGAAGCAGCGCAATGAGGCGTTTGCCCACGTTGGGGGCGCCGATTGCCACCATCGCGCTGCTGCTCCTGTTCAGCGTCTGCACAGCGCAAGCACACGAGTCCCGCCCTGCGTATCTCGAACTCAGGGAAACTGCACCCGGTCAATTCAGCGTGCTGTGGCGCACCCCGTTGCTGGCGGGGAGGCGTTTGCCGGTCGTGCTACAGCTGCCCGACACCGCAAGGAACCTGAAGGAGCCCATCGAACAGCAACTGGCGGATTCCATCCTCGAACGGCGCTCGATTGTCGCAGGACCGGATGGATTGGCCGGCGAGCGCATCAAGTTTCCCGGACTGCAACTGACGATTACCGATGTGCTGGTTCGCGTCGAGATGCTGGACGGGCGTCAATGGACAGCCATTGCCCGCCCGGCGCAACCCTTCATCGAAATTGCCGCTAGCCAGTCGACGCTGCAAGTGGCCGGCGAGTACCTGCGGCTCGGCATCGAACATATCTTGTACGGCATCGACCACCTGCTTTTCATCTTCGCGCTGCTGCTCCTGGTAAAGGGCACAGGCCGGCTCGTAGCGACCGTCACCGCGTTCACGGTTGCGCACAGCCTCACGCTGGCAGCGGCCACGCTCGGCTTCGTGCATGTTCCGCAGGCACCGATTGAGGCCATCGTTGCCCTGAGTATCGTGTTCCTGGCCTGTGAAATCGTGCATTCACGCCAGGGCAAGCCGGGCTTGACAGAGCGCTGGCCGTGGGTGGTTGCCTTCATGTTCGGGCTGCTGCACGGCTTCGGCTTTGCCAGCGCCCTGAACGAGGTGGGACTGCCGCAGAATGCCATTCCGGTGGCGCTGTTGTTCTTTAACCTCGGCGTCGAGGTGGGCCAGCTCCTGTTCATTGCCGTCGTGCTGGTGGTTATCGCCATGCTGCGCAGGTTCGCGCGAGGTTCCGCCCTGTCGCCACCACTCTGGGCCTGGCGCGTGCCGCCCTACGCCATCGGCAGTCTGGCCACGTTCTGGCTCATCCAGCGCATAGCCGCGTTTGGACAATAGAAACCAAACACACTGCATGTTTTGCGGATAAGGCCAGGACTGGACGACCTGGCCATCGCGCAAACACCCGTTGGGGAAATCAGTTGCCCGTGGGGAGTGACAGGTTAAACCCGTCCTTGCCGAGTTGTTCCCGCAGCCACTGGAACTGTTGGTACCGGGAGATTTCGATCGGCCCCGAGTACGACATGCTCTGCAGCTTGCGTGGCGGGTACTGCACGTAGGTTTTCATCAGCTTTTTAACAGAGTCGCCGATCGGAACCATGGTCCAGGTACGCTCCGTGAAATTGCCCATGAAGATATCGTAACGCTCCTGCGGGTCGGCCCACAGGTCGAAGATTTGCGGCACGGTGGCGACGTATTTCTCCGCGCCTTTCCAGCCCAGGTTGGTATCGACAGCGAGACCGCCGGTTTCCTGCCCGTTGTCGCCGCGCAGGTTGAACACCGCCTTGTAGTTGCCAACGCGGACAGCGCCGGGCGACAACTCGTTCTCGGTGAAGTAGAACCATTCCGTGCGCGGCGACTTGCCCGCACCCGTGAGCACCGGTGTCATGTCGTAGCTGTCGAAGATAATGGGCTGGCCATCGCGATCCTGGATTGGCAGCTTGACGCCGCCGGTCGCCGCGAAAGTCGCCATCAGGTCGAGGCCGCCGATGATCTCGTGGTTTTTGACGCCGGGCTTGATCTTGCCGGGCCACACTGCAATCGCGGGCACGCGATTACCACCCTCGCGCACGGTGCCCTTGGTGCCACGGAACGGGGTGTAACCCGCATCCGGATAGACATCCTGCCAGGCACCGTTGTCGGTGGTGTAGAACACCAGCGTGTTCTTGTCGAGCCCGAGCGCCTTGAGCTTGTCCATGATGCGGCCGATCCGGGTGTCCAGCTCCACGACCGAATCCGCGTACTTGCTCTTCGACATGGATTTGTGTTCAAACTCGGGGGCCGGCATGTTGGGCTGGTGCACCTTCATGAAGTTCACGTTGATGAAGAAGGGCTTCGAGGGGTCCTTCGCCGCCGTATCGAGGAACTCGATCGCCGCTTTCTCGACATAGCTGTCGAAGTACGGGATGCCGACCACGCCGTCGGGATAGGTGACGCCGTGCAGCGTCACGCTCTTGCCCGGCGCGTCGACGTACTGGCCGTTGATCTTGAAATCTTCCACCGCTTTCTCGCCCGCGTTACCCGACAATGCGCCCTTGGTCACTTGCTGGAACATCTCCCGCAGCTTGGGATCCATATCCGGGAACCAGGTCGGATCGCCGTAGGTGTAGGCGTTCAGGTGATAGAGGCCGGCGTACTTCATCACGTCGTAACCGTGCGCATTGGGCAGCGCGTAATCCGCCTCGCCCAGGTGCCACTTGCCGGTAAAGTAGGTCTGGTAGCCGCCCTGCTTGAGCACCGAAGCCAGCGTCCATTCCGCTTCCGGCAGGCCGCCGCCCTCGCCCTGGAACGCCACCGTGGTCATGCCGCTGCGATTGGGGATGCGACCTGTCTGCATGGCGGCGCGGCCCGGCGTGCAACTGGGCTGCGCGTAGAAGGAGAAGAAGGTCATGCCGTCCGCAGCCAGCTTGTCGATGCTAGGCGTGGGCATGCCGCGCCCCTCGCCCCCACCGTAGGGGCCGAGATCGCCGAAGCCGGTGTCGTCGGACACAATAAAAAGTATGTTGGGTTTGGCCGATTGGGCGTATGCCGATGGCGTGAGGAAACTGGTCGCTGCCAATGCCAGCGCTGCCAACATCAAGTACAGTTTTTTCATGGTGAACCTCCTGGGTCAGGCGACGCGAAAATCACGCGGCCATGGTTTATCGGCAATCTACTTTCTTCCACCCGATTCAAGCGCGCTTGTTGGGTACACCAACGCAATGGCCGGGTTGTGCTTACGCGAGTATCGCCGCGCAATCGCATACTCGTGATCCCCCGGCGAGTATAGACCAGAAATACGCGGGCAAGTCGCCGGCGACGGCGCCATCGCGCCCTTGTACGCATCCACCCCCCGGTAGTACTCTGTGCAACGTTTTTCCTGGAGCTAACCATGAGCCAAAAACCGCAGGTCCCCGCCATTGACGGCTGGCACACCATGACAGCGCAACCGCACCTGATCGGCACGCAGTGTGAACGTTGCGGCACGTATTTTTTCCCCAAGCAGAACGAGTACTGCCGCAATCCAGCCTGTGACAGCACGGACTTTCGCGAAGTGGAGTTGAGCCGCACAGGCAAGGTCTGGAGTTACACCAACGCCTGTTACAAACCACCGGCACCGTTTGTCGCAGCCGAACCCTTCGTACCCTACGCCATCGCCGCAGTACAACTTGAAAAAGAGCAAATGGTCGTACTCGGCCAGGTGGTCACGGGCGTCGGCGTGGAAGAGCTGAAAGTCGGCATGTCCATGGAGCTTGTGCTGGAAACCCTGCACGAGACGGACGACGACATCAAGGTCACCTGGAAGTGGCAACCCCTGGCGCAATAGCCGCAGACTGAATCTGGAGCAGAACACTATGTCCAACGAAATCGCCATCCTCGGCGTCGGCATGCACCCCTGGGGCAAATGGGGCCACAACTTTGTACAGTACGGCGTGGCCGCGGCCCGTGAAGCGCTGGCGGATGCCGGTGTACCGTGGCAGGACATCACCTATGTGTCCGGCGGCGCCACCATCCGCTGCGGCTACCCGGGCTATGTCGCCGGCGCCACGTTCGCACAGGCGCTGGGCTGGCAGGGCGCGGAAGTAAATACCTCGTACGCGGCGTGTGCATCGGGTTCGCAGGCACTGGCCGCCGCACGCAACAAAATACTCGCCGGCGAGTGCGAGGTCGCGCTGGTCGTCGGCGCCGACACCACGCCCAAGGGCTTTCTGGCTCCGGCCGGCGGCTATCGCCCCGATGACCCGGACTGGGTGCGCTTCTACCTCGGCATCACCAATCCCACGTATTTTGCGCTGTACGCGCGCCGCCGCATGGATCTCGACGGCGATACGCTGGCCGATTTTGCCGCCGTCAAAGTGAAGAACTCGCGGGTGGGCAGCAAGAATCCGCTCGCCCGTTATCGCAAAATTTATACACCTGAAGACGTCGCGGCATCGGCAATGGTGGCCGACCCGTTGCGCCTGATGGATATCTGCGCCACCAGCGACGGCGGCGCGGCCATCATTGTCTCCAGCCTGGAATACGCGCGCAAAATCGGCAAGGCCAACGCGCCGCGCGTGGCGGCGATCTCGCTGGTGACACCGACTTTCGCCAGCTCCGTGGTGGAAATGCCGGACATCGCCACGGATTCAGCAGCGGCCGCCGGCGTCGAGGCGCACGCCTACCGCGCCAGCATTCCACTCAAGGCGTATGAACAGGCGGGCATCGGTCCCGAGGATATCAGCCTGGCGGAGGTGTACGACCTCTCCACCGCGCTGGAACTGGACTGGATTGAAGATTTGCAATTGGCGCCGCGCGGCGAAGCGGCAGCGCTTCTGCGCGCCGGCGACACGGCGCTCGGCGGCAGGATTCCGGTCAACGTGTCCGGCGGCCTCGCCTGCTTTGGTGAGGCGGTGCCGGCGCAGGCGCTGTCCCAGGTCTGCGAACTCACCTGGCAGCTGCGCGGCCAGGCCGGTGACCGCCAGGTGGAAGGTGCCAAAGTCGGGATCACCGCCAACCAGGGTTTGTTTGGCCATGGCAGCTCGGTGATCGTCAAGAAATGAGTCTGCCAACCTTGATCCTCATACAGCGGTGACCAGTCCACGACAATCACAGGCTCGACCCGTCCGTTCCACGGGGTTGTGGTGAGGGCTTTGTAAATTCGCCGGCATTCACGGAACACATCGGGTTGGCCGCCAATCGATCCATGCGTTTGATAATGTGTTTAAAAGCGCCGTGTTAGCACGGCGCTTTCTGATAGCTTACCAATAACAATGAATCAGGAATGATGTAGATCAAAACGATCCAGCGCCATTACTTTGCTCCAAGCGGCAACAAAGTCAGTGATAAATTGCGCATTGTCAGTGGCATAGGCTTCTGCCACTGCACGCAACTCTGAGTTTGATCCAAAAACGAGATCTACCGGTGTGGCAGTCCATTTTAGATCATTGCTAGTGCGGTCTCTCCCTTCATAAAGCCCTTCCGTCTTTGCCGATTTCACCCACACGGTGGACATATCCAACAAGTTGACAAAAAACTTGTTATCCAGAGTTCCGGGGTTAGCCGTAAATACGCCGGATTGAGTTTCTCCAGTATTCGCATTGAGTACACGCATGCCACCGAGCAACGCTGTCATTTCTGGTACGGTCAGTGTGAGCAGATCAGCTTTCTCAACCAGCATGTTTGTCGGCGAGCCGTAACTGGTGTCGCTGTAATAGTTTCGGAACGCATCTGCAGTCGGTTCCAGCACGGCAAATGCGCTGACATCAGTCATCTGCTGCGATGTATCAGTGCGCCCTGGCGTAAACGGCACTGCAACGTTGACACCGGCTGTCTTGGCCGCTTGCTCCACCGCTGCAGCGCCACCCAAAACAATCACATCCGCCAGTGAAACACGCTTGCCACTCGACAGGGATTTGTTGAAGTCTTCCTGAACCTTGGTAAGTGCTTTCAACACTGCAGCCAATTCCGTGGGATTGTTAACTGCCCAATCCCTCTGGGGCAGCAGTTGTATCCGCGCGCCATTAGCGCCACCGCGCATGTCGGAACTGCGATAAGTCGAGGCGGATGCCCAGGCTGTTCCAACCAGCTCTGGTATGGTCAAACCGGATTTGAGAATACTCGCCTTGAGCTTCGCCGCGTCATTGGCGTCAATCAGTTTGTAATCAACCGCCGGGACAGGATCCTGCCAGATAAACACTTCGTCCGGAATTTCGTTACCCACATAGCGCGTGCGTGGACCCAGGTCGCGATGGGTCAGCTTGAACCAGGCCTTGGCAAACGCGAGATCGAACTCCTTTGGATTCTTCAGGAAACGTTCGGCAATCGCTCTATAGCTCGGGTCTTCCTTGAGTGCAAGATCCGTGGTGAACATGATCGGCGCATGCCGCTTATCTGGGTCGTGAGCATCCGGCACCATGTTTGCCACAGATTCATCCGTTGGAATCCACTGCGTTGCTCCAGCCGGGCTCTTGGCCTTTTTCCAATCGAACCTGAAGAGGTTATCGAGGTAGAGTGTGGACCAAGCAGTGGGTGTCGATGTCCAGGCACCTTCCAGGCCACTGGTCATGGCGTCCGCTCCCGTGCCGGTGCCACATTTATTCTTCCAGCCAAGACCTTGCTGTTCGATAGGGGCGTCTGCAGGAGCTGGACCTATGCAGTCAGCGGGTTTGGCACCGTGAGCCTTGCCCAAGGTGTGTCCGCCGGCGATAAGTGCAACGGTCTCCTCATCGTTCATCGCCATGCGGCCAAACGCCTCACGTATGTCTGCGGCCGCAGAGAGTGGATCGCTATTGCCATTGGGTCCCTCAGGATTCACATAGATCAGACCCATCTGCACAGCGGCCAGCGGTTTTTCCAGATTGCCGTCTTTGTCGTAGCGCTTGTCGTTCGCGAGCCACTTGGTTTCGGAACCCCAGTAAACGGTATCCGACTCCCAGTCGTCGACACGCCCGCCGGCGAAGCCGATAGTTTCAAAACCCATGGATTCCAGTGAGACGTTGCCCGCCAGTGTCATCAGGTCGCCCCAGGAGACACTGCGCCCGTATTTTTGCTTGACTGGCCACAGTAGGCGGCGCGCCTTGTCCAGGCTGACATTGTCTGGCCAGCTGTTAAGCGGCAGAAAGCGTTGCTGGGCTCCATCAGCGCCACCGCGGCCATCACTCACACGGTAGGTACCTGCGCCGTGCCAGGCCATTCTAATCATCAGTCCGCCATAGGTGCCCCAATCTGCCGGCCACCAGTCCTGTGAATTTTTCAGTGTTGTCGCAATGTCCTGTTTCAGCGCATCAAGATCAACACTGGCGAATGCTTTGGCGTAATCGAAATCTTCGCCGTAGGGGTTAGATCGGTCATCATTGGCGCGAAGAGGTTGGAGGTCCAGAGTTTCCGGCCACCAGAACTGGGCAGTCCTGTTCATTTCCTCCGCAGCCTGGGCGCTTGCCGACGCTACTGCGGTGCTTATAGCAACTGCAAGAGCGGTGAATAGAGGTATTGATATTTTCAACATAGGAATTGCCCTCCCGAGCATAACAATTAGCAAGCACACACGATTCAGTGCCTCAATGCCGATGGGTACATTGATTCCAATTGAAGTGGATATTCAATTCCACTAGACACTAGTTTGATGCGTATGTGAGTGTCTGTGCGTTGTCGAACATAAGCTGCTGTCTGGTGGATCGCCCGGGACCGGCAAGATAATGCAGCGTTGTGTGCGTAAGCGAACAGACTCAGCAATGCCCGGTTACCCACTATGAATAGTCTGAAACTGGCGCACCTGTGTTAGAACAAAAGCGCCGACGAAAACGATCCATTCCATCAGGACTATTGTGATGAAGCACCAATCTGACATGACCGACCACAAATCCTACCAGGTATGGGATGTGCCCACGCGGTGCTTTCACTGGATCAATGTGCTGTGTGTGCTGTTGCTTGTCGGGTTCGGCCTGGTGATCCTGAACGCAGGTGCACTGGAGATTACCAGCGCCGGCAAGATACTGCTGAAGACCTTGCACGTAAGCGTTGGTTATGTGTTTGCGGTGAATATCGCTGTGCGGCTTGTCTGGGGCTTCCTGGGCAACCGTCACGCGCGCTGGAGCCAGATGTTGCCGGGCGGCAAGGGCTACTTCCAACGCGTGCGTAGCTACAGCGCTGCGTTTATCGCGGGCGCACCCCAGTCCTATCTCGGTCACAATCCGCTGGGACGGATTGCGATCACCGGATTGCTGCTGGTCATGATCGTGCAGGCGTCGACTGGCCTGCTGCTGGCCGGCACCGACATATACTATCCGCCTTTCGGTTCCTGGATCGCACATTGGATTGCCGCAGCCGGCGTCGACCCCGCTACGCTAAAACCGTACTCGCCCGATATGTATGACAAGGCATCGTATGCTGACATGAGGTCACTGCATGAGCCCTTCGCTCTGATCCATCTCTACGGCTTCTACCTACTTGCTGCCGGCATCCTGATCCATATCGCAGCGGTGGTGATCACGGAATTGCGCGAAGGCGGTGGATTGACATCGGCCATGATCAGCGGACGCAAAGTACTGAAGGGAACACCGGTCGATGCGGTGGATACCGAGCCCGTTAATACGGAGCGCAATGGCCGAAAGTGGACCTGACATTGTTGGCCATCAAGCTAGCTGGGCTCACCCCTCCCACGATCGCATAGCCGTTGAGGGCATTCATGTACTTAATAGCAATGAACCTTTGGTTCTTGGCAATTCAGGGGAAATAAACTCTCCCTATGTGCGATTGCGCACCGAAACAGCTGGAAGAACGCGCTCAAACTGTACTCAGCCCGATCGCGCCCTGCGCTCGCTCAAGGAGAATTCTTGTGAATGTAAAAACCCAACTAGCAGTCGCGTTGCTTGCAGCTTGTAGCGCCCTCAGCCTCGCCGGTTGTGCAACTGAATACATCATCGCTACCACGGATGGCCGCATGATCACCACGAATGAAAAGCCAGAATTGGACGACGAAACCGGCATGTTGCACTATGAGGACGAAGCGGGCCGCGACCAGCAGATCAAGCAAGACGACGTCAAACAGATGATCGAACGCTAAGATTTCGAATAAATAGGAGCCGGAGGGGCTGGTTTCGCAGCTCGCTCACTGCACCATTTGTCAGCCCTTCGCCACGACTGTCAGTGACATGAGCAGTCAGTCTTTCCATCTCTTGATCCAGCGGGAGGCACGCGTTGGTCCTTCGCCAGAAGAAACTCGAACATCTTCGCAGAGCTCATTGCTGATTATTCGTTGCTTTCCCACATAACAGCGCAGTTTTCGTGTGCCGCAGCCTCGAGCA
The DNA here is from genome assembly GCA_016704305.1 of Haliea sp. Lineage (GTDB taxonomy): Bacteria > Pseudomonadota > Gammaproteobacteria > Pseudomonadales > Halieaceae > Marimicrobium. Next base: position 50,145 of record JADJAL010000033.1, read on the forward strand.
ATTCAATCAGCGGGAGGGCCCGATGCGAAATACTGACGACCGGCTCCTCGCCCTCCTCCCCGTCCTCTGCCGCCGCGTTTGGCTGCCTTGACCGCGCGGGATCGACAGCCGCCTTTAGCCGTTCCAAGGCCGCCTGAACGTCTTGCGCATACAGAGCACTCGGCATGGTACTACCGCGCCCCATCATTTTGAGCAGGCCTATCGCGACGTCGCCGAACATCGTTACATCCCCATGGGCCGGGGTGGAAAAGGTGACTAGCATGCGCACTTCCTCATATTGAAATTCAGGGTCTGGCAGGCGTTCCCGTCTCCCGCAGTGGCAAGTTCACCTTCGCATATTTCCAGCGCCAGTTATACAGGGTGTGTAGCGAATACTACTCCCGGATTTGCGAAACATCCGGCGGCATGGTCACGCGCACGCAGGGCTCTTGCGCCCGATGTAGCTGCGTGTGAGCTTGCCGCGCTGGACGATGTCGGCATACGAGATCGATCGGGCACCAGCGCTAACCGTGCTGTTGCGCGCAGTGCAGGCCGCTTCTTTCTTGCGACCCGGATTTACCCTCGCGTTAAATACCCTCCTGGAAAGGTATTTATCGGCTGATGGGATATCGACAAGGCAACGTGGTGTGCTTCGGCGCTATTGGCTAAATATTGATAATGACCTTGAGTGCCTTCGTGACTGCATCGCCCTCTTTGAATGCGGTGACGGCCGAGCCGACCTCGTCAACAACTCCCACGCCCTCACGGCCAAGGATGCGTCCCGGCGTGGAGGTCGGCCAGTCGCCCTTGAGGATATGCAGGTCAGTGCTGCAGATTATTGTGCATGTCACCTTCACGATGGCGTCGATGGGCGCGGCGAGACTCGGCTTGGGCCGATCCTGCATTGCATAAACACGAGAGATCGTGTCTGTCAGCTTTATATGAACACCCCTGTAGCTGTCAGACACCGACATCAAAAGCAATCCCGACCAGGGCGGTCACAACCATAGCGAGCGCGCCCCAAAAAGTAACCCTCGCCACGCCTACATAAATTCTGGCGCCACTCAAATACGAAGACAATCCGCCCAGAAGTGCGAGAAAAACCAGTGAAAAGACAGCGATAACCAAGGACAAATTGCTGGCGGTATAAAAATACGCGACGAGCAGGGGTAGCAATGCACCCAGCGTAAAACTCAGTGCCGAAGAAAACGCTGCCGTCAACGGTTGTGCTTGTGTCAGCTCGGAAATGCCAATCTCATCACGAGCGTGGGCACCTAACGCATCATGATCCATCAATTGCCTCGCAACGATTGCCGACAACGCCGAGTCAACGCCACGCTCGCGATAGATTTCGGCTAACTCGAATACTTCCTCCTCATAATCCTTGTCCAGAGCGTCCTTTTCTTGCACCAGGTCAGATTTTTCCGTATCGGCCTGAGAGCATACGGATACGTATTCACCCGCCGCCATAGAAATGGCACCGGCCACCAGGCCTGCTGTACCGGCGATCATAATGGCGCTGTGTCCTGAATTTGCCGCTGCAACGCCAATAATCAGGCTTGCTGTGGAGACTATGCCGTCATTGGCACCCAAAACTGCGGCGCGTAACCAGCCGACCCGGTGTTGTCGATGATGCTCCTGGTGCGGCATTTCTGGTTAGCCCCTCGGTTTCAGGTACAAAGTGCACTGTTACACCGCCATGCATAAGCATGGCACACATCGCCTGATAGAAAAGGAAAAAGTTCTTCCAGAAAATGGAATCACCAGTGTGATTCTGAAACGACGCCTTCCTCAAATACGACCGCGTCACTCCAGGGGATAAACGAGATAAACGACCTCATCGAGCACATGCAGGTACGCATCACCGAGGGGCAACGCGTGTTTCGTGTCAATTTTGGGGATACATTTTTCCGAGTCTGGAGGAGTTCACGTGTCGATAGCCTTCGAGCACGTCTCAAACTTCCAGCGTCGCATCCATCGTAACCTGCGCCCTCAGCAGCTTGGACACAGGACACCCTACCTTGGCCTGGTTCGCGATCTCCTGGAACTTTACATCATCTGCTGGTTGAACCTTCGCGGTGACGGTGAGATGGCTTGTCGTGATCTCGTAGCCGTCACCGACTTTTTCCAATGTTACTGCTGCGTGCGTTTCGATGCGCTCCACTGTCATCCCGGCCTCGCCGAGCATCTTGGAGAGCGCCATCGAAAAGCAGCCTGCATGCGCCGCGCCGATCAACTCTTCCGGGTTCGTGCCCTTGCCGTCCTGGAAGCGTGCTTTGAATCCATACGGCACCTGCTTGAGGACGCCCGTCTCTGTGGAAATGGTGCCGCCACCATCCCTGATGTCACCCAGCCATACTGCCCATGCTTTCTTGATCATGACGTTTCAAGCCTCTGTTGTGTTGGAGAGCCGTAGAATGCTCCTGGCAAATCACGGTGAGGTCGGAACGCCAGTAGACCCGTTTGAGTACGCGATGTCTGTTCAGTATCGAACACAGGATCGTATTTGCTCAATGACTTGATTACTGGATTCTGGCGCCGTCAACACCTGTTTGAGAACAGCGGGATGGCTCGTCCGCTCAGCGCTCCCGCACCGAGGCCTGCTTGAGGAACGCGATCAGGTCGGCGCGCTGCTGGGCATCGGGCACGCCGAGACTCATCATTGTTGAATCCGGGAACATCGCCATCGGGTTTTCCAGCCAGGCGAACATGAACTCCGGTGTCCACACAAACTGGGCGTCCTTGAACGTCTGCGAGTAATAGTCAAAGCCGGGCTGCTTGCCAGCGACCTTGCCGAAAATCCGGTGCAGGTTCGGGCCGTTGTTGTGCCCCATCGCGGCTTCTGCGTAATGGCAGGTGCGGCAGGGGCCGAAGAGCAGCCTGCCGTTCGCAGGGTCACCCGTCGGCATGGACTGCTGCGCTGTCAACGGTGCCGCCGAAAGCAGCAAGCTCCAGCCCAACGCCAGCGCAACCCGCACGCGACTCATACGCTGGCCTCCGGTACGGACGCCGCCGCGCGACCGGCGCGGCGACCAAAAAACGTGCAGTCGCCGACGGACAAACCACTGGCGATATAGGGTGCAGTTGGAATGCCTGCAGTGCTGCGTCCAGCGGCATACAGACCCGGAATGATTTCGCCGACACTGTTCAGCACCTGCCCATCGACGGTGGTGTGCAAGCCGCCAAACGTGTGCGCGGGGAAGAACGCCTGCGTGACCGACACATCCCAGGCGGTATAAGGCGGCCCCTGCAACGGTCTCACAAAGGCCGGGCTTTTACGGAACATCGGGTCCTCGCCGTTGGCAGCGTGCAGGTTGTAGTAGGCTACTGTCTGCTGCAGCGCGCCCTTGGGGAAATCCAACTGCACGGCAATGTCACCAATCGTGCTGGCCTCGGCGACCGGCAGGAAATTGTCCTGGTGGAACGCAAAGCTGCTGTCGCGGTCGGTGATCAGCCAGGCGCGTCCCTGCTGGTGATATGCGATGGCATTGCCCAACACCCCGTGGTAGGACTCCTCGGAGATAAAACGCTGGCCGGACGCGTTCACCAGAATGCCGGACAGCACGTTTTCCGGCGGGTAGATCGGCGAAATCGCAAAGCCCTCGTGCATGCGCAGCGCCGCGGCGCCTGCGCCAATACCCATGTTGATGCCATCCCCGTGGTCCAGGGCATTGCCCCAGGGCACAGAGCAATCGTACAACTGCGGCGCATACAACCGCAGCATCTCGCGGTTGTGGATGAAACCGCCACTGGCCAACACGACGCCGCGCTTCGCCGCGATCACATGCTGCTCGCCGCCCGTGGTGACGATCATCCCGGCGATGCGGCCATCGCGCTCGACCACCAAACGCTCGGCGCGGACACTGGCGCGCATCTCCACACCGAGCGCGGCGGCCTGTTGCAACAGCGCTTGCATCAGGCGCCTGCCGCCGTTCATACCAACTACGCCGGGCACATGCCCGCGCGGTGCGGGCGTGGCCAGGTCGCGCGTGGGCCATGCCAGCTCGTTGCCAGAGAAATACAGGGATTCATCGCCCATCGGCAGTTCTTTGGACAGAGAGAATTTTTCGGTATACGGAATGCCCTGCGCGACCAGCCAGTCGAAATGTTCAACACTGCCTTCACAGTACAACTGGATCTTGTCGAGTGGCGGATGCACCGTGCCGGCCAGCGCAATGAAGCGGTACATCTGCTCCACGCTGTCCGTTATCTTGAGCGCTTTTTGCAAGGCCGTACCGCCGCCTGCGTAGACCACCCCGCCGGACATCGCAGATGAGCCGCCAAACTTAGGCAGCGCTTCGATCAGCACTACGTTCGCACCGGCGAGGCGCGCCTCGATAGCGGCACACACGCCGCCTGCGCCGGAGCCGACCACCAGTACGTCGGTTTGTATATCCCACGATTTCACCGTAGCGACGGCCGCTGAATCGACGGTCGCCGCAGAGCTCGGCAGTGCGGCGGCACTTGTCGCAACTGTCGACCCGACAGTCGCCGCTGCCGTTGCGGCAAGGCCTCCCAACAAGCGGCGACGCGTCAGCCCGGAATCGTCCGTGCCATCAGTCATGCGCGCGCCCTTTTGCGACAGCAACCATCAGCATTGCCGAATGTATTCCAGTTGATTGTTCAGCATGTAAAGGCGGTGTCGCCCACCCTCCGTTTCCAACGCGAGATCGTCGTAGCCGGCATCCCCGTCGTACAGAAAGCACATGCCGCCGTCGATGCCCACCATGCGCGGGGCGTAGACCAGCGCCTCGCGCTGGCCGATGCGCTCCCGCACCAGCGCACAGCTGTGGCAGTCGGCAATATCCGCGAGACTGACATAGGTCGGCGGCATCAGGCGCAGCGGGTGGGTGTCGTCGGCGGATTCCGCAATCGCGGTCGCAGGCTGCACCCAACGGTGCAGCGCGATCTCGCCGCCATCGACACAGACCTCCTGCCCGTCCTCCAGTATCGCGAGGAAAAACCAGGTGGCAAAACGCCGTTTGGCGCCCTCTGGCGTTGTCCAGTGCGACAGGTACACGAGTTGCTCCGCACGGATGTCCAGACCGGCTTCCTCGCGCGTCTCGCGAATGGCGGCGTTGATTGCGGCAGCATAGTCATTGCGATCATCCGGGTAATCTTTGCGATCACATGGATAGTCGGCTGCATCCACCTTGCCGCCCGGAAAGACCCACATGCCGCCCATGTGTTGCACGGCCTGGTTGCGCTGCACCAGCAAGGCCTCCAACCCGGCGTCGCCATCGCGCACCAGCACGACCGTGGCCGCAGGAAAGACAGGTTCTACGCTATCGCTTGTCTCAAGCATGCAGGTGCCTCCTGTAGCTGAAAATCAGGGAAAGAATCGACTGATGGTATCGAGCACACATGCGGGGCGTTCATTGCCCTCAATTTCTATCGTCATACGCACCACCACTTGTACACCGCCTTTGACCTCCTCGGCACTCACGATCTCACCTCCTCCGCGTATCCGACTGCCCACGGGCACGGCCGCCGGGAAGCGCACTTTTTCGCAGCCGTAGTTGACGCCCATCGAGGTGTTTTCGACGCGCATGATCTGCGGCAGGAACAGGTTGGCCATCGAGAGCGTAAGATAGCCGTGGGCGATCGTCTTGCCGAACGGTCCCGCTGCCGCCTTCTCCGGGTCGACATGAATCCACTGGTGATCGCCGGTGGCGTCGGCAAACAGGTTGATGCGCTGCTGGTCTATCTCTTCCCACTCGCTAAATCCCAGATGCTGGCCCACTGCATTCAATAGCGCGGCCGGATTCTCAAACGTTGTTGTCATGATGCGTTATCCCTGACCTGAAAAGACCCGCACTATACCACCGCGCGGCGCGACTTTAACCGCAGAATCAAACGCCGCTCGCAGCGCTTCATTACCAGTATTTCACAGAATCGCAGGCACTCTTGTGGTATAAAGACCGCCCTGATTCCCATCCGGCCCGCCCCGCTCCCGGTGTTTCTAAGGCGTCCAAAACCCACGCACTCTCAGTATTGGTAGCGATCGTGATCTCCACAAAAAAGCAAATTCAATACTCCATTGCGCTGCTGGCAGGATCCGCTGCCATCACGGCACTGCTGTATCTGAATCGGCCACCCACGGAGATGGAAGAACCGGTACACGAACCGGTGTCGGTGGATGTCGCTGAAGTCGTGAAAGAGGACATACGCATACAGATACAGGCGCAGGGCACCGTGTCGCCGATGCGCGAAACAGCCATTATGTCCGAGGTAAACGGCCGCATCGTCGAGGTCTCGCCGTCCTTCGTCGCCGGTGGTTTTGTGACACGCGACGACATCCTGCTGCGGATTGATCCCAGGGACTACGAAACCAACCTGTTGCGCGCCGAGGCGGCGCTGAAAACTGCCGAGAGCAACCTGATCCAGGAAAAAGGCAGGGCAAAAGTCGCGGAGCAAGAGTGGCAGAAACTGCCCCAGGGCAGCCAGCGCAGCCAGGAAGCGAAAGACCTGTACCTGCGCAAGCCCCAGTTGGAGCAGGCGCAATCGCAGATGCTGGCAGCCCAGGCTGATTTAAATACGGCCAGGGACACGTTGGAACGCACCATTATCAGGGCTCCCTATGACGCGCTGATCAAGGCCAAGCAAAGTGAACTGGGGCAGTTTGTTGCCGCAGGCAGTCCACTGGCAGAAATCATTTCCGTGGAATACGCGGAGATTCGCCTGCCTATCCCGCAGAACAAACTCGAATATCTTGAGCTGCCGCAACTGACGGAAGACCTTGAGGGCACGCCTATCGATCTGTATACCGATGTGGGTGGCGATGTGAAGCACTGGACAGCGCGCCTGCACCGGACGGAGGGCGTGTTCGACGAGCGCTCCCGCGTGTTGTACGCGGTGGCGCGGATCAAGGACCCTTACGGCTTGCACAACCCGGGGCAGGAGCCACTGCGCATCGGCACCTTCGTCAATGCCAATATCGCGGGGCGGGAGCTGAAGGGTCTCGTCCCACTCCCGCGATTTGTCATGCGTGCCGGTAACAACCTGTGGGTGGTGGACGACAGCGGGCACCTGCGCAATCGCCAGGTCACCCTGCTGCGCACAGGTGGCGACGTGGTGTATGTCAGCGACGGCCTCGCAGAGGGCGAGCGCGTCGCACTGACCATCATGGACGGGTCTTTCGACAGCTCAAAGGTCACGATCCAATCCAGCACACCCAGCAACATGCTGGATCAATCGGGCAGGCCCAAAGCGACCGAAGAGGCAAAGAGTAGCAAGGTCACCGCTGCCGTGGAGCCTGCCACCGACGACAGCGCGGGCGGTTGATGCGCCCGTCTGAGAGCTCAGGGATGATCGCCTGGTTCGCCTACAATCCGGTGGCGTCCAACCTGCTGATGCTGATCATTATGGCCGTGGGCCTGGGGTCCGCCTTCAACATCCAGCGCGCGATGTTTCCAGCGATCGAAATCAATCTCATCGTAATCAACGTGGCTTATCCCGGCGCCGCTCCCGAGGAGGTTGAGCAGGGCGTGGTGCTGAAGATCGAGGAGGCGATCAACGACATCGAGGGCATCAAGCGTGTCGAATCGGACTCGTTCGAATCCGGCGCCTCGATGATGATCGAACCGCAGGAAGGCGTTAATCTCACCAAGCTGATGTCCGATATCCAGAACCGCGTCGACGCCATACAGCAATTTCCGCTTGAGGCCGAGCGACCGATCATCAGCCAGCCCGAGGTGATGTTCCCGGCGCTAACGCTGCAATTGTCCGGCAACATCGACGAGAGCAGCATGAAATCACTCGCCGACGATATTCGCCGGGAACTGCTCACTTTCCCGGAGATTTCTTCTGCGGCAGTGGTGGGCGCGCGCGATTATGAAATTGCCATCGAGATTTCCGAGCCACTGCTGCGCGAGTACCACCTGACGCTCGGCGATGTGGCGAACATCATCTCGGCCTCTTCGCTGGACTTGCCCGCCGGTTCGGTGCGCACCGAGAACGGCGAGATCATGCTGCGCACCACCGGTCAGGCCTACGTGCAACAGGACTTTGAGAGCATCGTGCTCAAGACCTGGCCCGACGGCACCCGCCTGCTGCTCGGCGATATCGCCACGGTAAACGATGGCTTCGTGGATGCGGCCGGATTCGCTGCGTTTGACGGCGTCTACTCGCTCGGCATCAATGTATTCGCCATGGGCAAGCAGGACATTATCGAGACAGCGGAGGCCGCCAAGGCCTTCGTGGCGGAGCGGCGCACCCGTCTGCCGCAAGGCGTGACGCTGGATATCTGGAACGACGCCACCTACTACCTCAATGGCCGCTTGAGCTCAATGGTGAGTAGCCTCGCAATGGGCGCACTGCTGGTGTTCGTGATCCTGGCGCTGTTCCTGGAAATCAAACTGGCGTTCTGGGTGATGATGGGCATACCCGTATGCTTCCTGGGCGCGATGGCGCTGATCAACACGCCTTTTGTCAACGCCAGCCTGGACATGATCAGTATCTTTGGCTTTATCCTGGTGCTCGGCATCGTGGTGGATGACGCCATTATCATGGGCGAGAGCGCCTACACCGAGAGCGAAAAGTTCGGCCACAGCGTGGAAAGTGTGGTCCGGGGGGTCACACGCGTCTCCACGCCAGCAACGTTCGGGGTGCTGACCACCATCGTCGCTTTCGCGCCCACGCTGTTTGTGCAGGGCGTATTCGGCGCATTCCCCGCAGCCTGCGGCTGGGTGGTGATTCTCTGCCTGTGCTTTTCACTGGTCGAATCCAAATGGATTCTCCCCGCGCACCTTGCGCACAGCAAACCGACCCGCAATCGATTTTTGCTGCGCATCGACCGGGTGCAGGAGGCCGTCAACCGCTGGCTGAGCCAGTATGTGCAGGACAGTTACAAGCCGTTCATGCTGCGCTGCGTCGAGAATCGCTACCTGACCCTCGCGTTCTTCGTCTCGTTGCTGGTCCTGTCCTTCGGGTTGCTGGCAGGCGGTATCGTGCGCACCGTGCTGTCGCCCGACACGCCCGGTGAATTCCTGCAGGTAGAGCTGCGCATGTCGCCCGGTATTCCCGAGGAACGCACGCTGCAGGCTGTCTCCGAGATCGCCGCGGCGTTCAGCACCATGGAGGAGAACTACCGGCGCGAAAGCGGTACCGACGAGCGCCTGCTGAGTCACATGGCGACGTACGGCTTTGATCGCATCAACGGTCGTGTTGACGTGGAGCTCACCAAGGAGGACGAGCGCAGCATCACCACCCGCGATATCCAGGAGCGCTGGCGCAAGGAAGTGGGCAGGGTGCATGGCGCCGAAGTGTTTGCCATCAAAAGCGCCGATGGCCCGCAGATGGGCCCTGCCGTCGCGTTCGACCTGATGCACAAGGATTTTGCCACGCTGAGCAAGGCGGCCAGCGAATTGCAGGAAAAGATGGGGCACTACGCCGGTCTGTACGATATTCGCAACGGCATCAGCAACACTGCCGACGAATTCCACCTGGAACTGCTGCCCGAAGCCGAATCACTGGGTATCACCCGCTTCGATTTGGGCAACCAGGTACGCCATGCGTTTTACGGCGCGGAAGCGCAGCGTGTGCAACGCGGCATCGACGAAATCAAGGTCATGGTGCGCTACCCCAGGGAGGACAGGGAAAACGTCAGCAGCCTGAACGACATGTTCATCCGCACGCCCTCCGGCGACGAGGTGCCGTTTGAAACCGTGGCGCGACTGGAGGTGAAGCAGGGCCTGTTGAAAGCCACCCGCATCAACTACCAGCGCGCCGCGGAAATCTCTGCTGAAGTCAACAAGCGCGAAGCGGAACCGGACAAAGTCATCGCGGACATCGAGGAAAATGTCTTGCCGGCCCTACAGGCAAAGTATCCGGGATTGCGCTACGCCGTGTCCGGCATGGCGGATGAAGAAGCCAAAATGGCGGTGAGTATCATGGTCGGGTTCGGCCTGGCGCTGTTCGGCATTTACGCACTGTTGGCCGTCCCCACCAAATCCTACCTGCAACCGCTGATCATCATGGGCGTGATCCCGTTCGGCATGATCGGCGCGATCTTCGGCCACTGGGTCTCTGGATACCCCCTGAGCATGATGTCACTGATGGGCGTGATCGCGCTGAGCGGCGTGGTGGTCAATGACAGCCTGATCCTGGTGGATTTCGTGAACCGCGCCGTGCGCGAGGGCATGGACCACTACTCCGCGGTAATTGAAGCGACGACTACCCGTTTCCGGGCGATCCTGCTGACCTCGCTGACAACGTTCTGCGGCCTGATCCCGATGCTGGCGGCGCAAGATGCGCAGTCTGAGATGATGGTGCCGATGGCGATCTCGCTGGCCTACGGCATACTCTTCGCGACCGTGATTACGCTGTTGCTGATACCCTGCCTCTACATGATCCTCGGGGACCTGGCCAACTGGCGGGCTGGCAGAGACAATGCGGCGCGCCCGGCGGCTGGCCAAACCCAGGCGTTACAGTAATTGCCCCGGGGAAGAACAGCCTCGCCGCTAGCGCACTGCCCCGCAACTGACGCAACGCATGTACAGGTTCGCCGGATCCTGCAGGCTGCCTAATTCCTCCACCGCTTCACGCATCGACCCCAACAAACCGGACAGCGCGGTACTGGCGGTAGACGGCGTCCACAAATTCAGGCTGCCCACACTGCGCGCCAGCTGTTTCATCAACATATCGCGCGGCGACAGCGGCAGCTCCACATACTCCACGCCGTAGTCCGACACTTCGGCGAGCCTGGCGGCAGCCACAACAGCGTCTTGCAAGCTGCCGACCTTGTCTATGAGGCCTGATTTCAATGCGTCATCGGCCGCCCAGACACGGCCTTCGGCCAGCGGATCGAGCTGTGGAATGCTCAAATCCCGTCCCTGCGACACCACCTGCAAAAAGGTTTGGTAGGCGAAATCCACGCTGTTGTTGAGGGCGGCGACCAGGTCCGGGTTCAGCCGATCGGCGCGCAGGGAGCCCGCCATGTTCGTGGTGCCCACACCATCCGTGTGGACGCCAACGCGTTGCAGCAGATCTTCAAACGTGGGAAACACGGCAAACACACCGATGCTGCCCGTGATCGTAGAAGGAGTCGCCCAGATTTCATCGGCATCGGCGGCAATGTAGTAGCCACCGGAGGCCGCTACAGTGCCCATGGACACCACGACAGGAATACCCATCTCGCGCGCCTGCAGCATCTGCTGGCGAATAATCTCCGACGCGAACATGCTCCCGCCGCCACTATTTACCCGCAGCACGATGGCCTTCACGCCATCCGCCTTCGCCGTGTCATGAATCAGGCGCGCGAGGGAGTCACTGCCAATAGTTCCGGGGGGCTGCTCGCCCGGTACAATACTTCCCTCTGCGGTGATCACCGCAATGCGATCACCCTCGTCGCCACCCAGCAGCGGCCGTTTGCGCGCCACATAACGCTCGAACTCAACCGCCTCGTAAAGACCATCCTCGTTGCTGGCGCCCACCAATTCAACGAGCAGGTCGTTTCCCTCCCTGCGTCCGAGCAGTTTGTCCACCAGCCCGGCCGTCAATGCGGCCTGCGCGGCATCGCCGCCCGCGCTCTGCAGCCGCGCGGTAAAATTATTCACAAAATCATCCACCGCGCCCGGCTCAAGATCGCGCTGTTTTTCCACCTGCACGGTGTACTGGGCCCACAAATTGTTAAGCCAGCGACTGGTCACCTCTTTCTCGCCCGGAGACATGTCATCGCGAATAAACGGCTCCACGGCGGATTTATGGTCCCCGGCGCGGAAGATATGCATGTTGACTGAAAACTTTTCCAGCGCCTCGCGGAAATAATTGTTATAGCTGCTGTAACCCTCAAGGGCGACCCCGCCCATGGGGTGCGCGATCACGGTGTCGGCGAAGCTGGCGAGCAGGTACTGGTCCTGTGTGTAATAGTCCCCGATCGCGATGATGGGTTTGCCGCTCTCGCGAAACCTCTCCAGCGCCGGGAATATCTCCTGGGTTTTACTGATACCCATGTAAACAAGAAATTCAAGCTCCATTACCAGGGAGTTAATCGCGGGGTCCTTGGCAGCGAAGTCAATTGCCTCAATCACATCGCGCAGCAGCACCTCGTGGTCGGCGGGAGTTGGCGCGCTCATCAATGCCCGCAGCGGATTGATCTCGGATTTCTGATCCACGACCGTGCCGCTGATATTCAGCAACAGCGCCGCCTTCTCCGGCAAAGGGTCTGGTGCGCCACCGATGTAGACGAAATAAATAAGCGCAATCATCACCAAAAACAGGATGTTCGACATCGCCATCCTGATGCGAGTGATGCCCCGCCATATGCCCGATAATACGCGACGCAACAGCGACGGTTTACTCATACTCCACTACTCCCCGGGACTTCTTTGAGACACGCCCTGCAGTCGCAGTTCGCGCGCGCGCCAACGCACATACAGCATGGCGGCAATAAACAGTACCACAACCGCAATCAGCCCGCCGATCACCAGCAGGCTGTCGGGCTGAGCAAAGACACGTTGCACCAGAATGAGAAAATACCCCAGGCACACGAAACACAGCCAGATAAAACTGCGCAAATTGTCATTTAGCATACCGGGCAGGAACAGCAACAGCGGCAGCAGCTTCAGCAGCCAGATGAACCAGGGTGCCTGATGCACCCCCGCATCCACTGCCTGCTGCAGCAGCAATGCCGCCCAGCAGAGCCATGTCAACCGGGCCGCACCGGCACGCCACGCGGCACTCACTGGCGCAGTCTGCTGTGCTTTGCTCATGTCGACCACCCTGCACACAGTCGCGCCACACGCTGACCGAGCGCACGGCACAGCGTCGCCTCGACCTCGTCCACCGGGCGCTTGCTGTCGCCGCCCGCCCAGTGCGAGGCGCCGTAGGGTGTTCCACCAGAGGTGGTGCTCATCAATCCGGGCTCACTGTAGGGCAGCCCGGCTATCAGCATGCCGTGATGCAGCAGCGGCAACAGCATGGTCAACAGGGTTGACTCCTGCCCGCCGTGCAAGCTGGTGGATGAAGTAAAGACTGCCGCCGGTTTGTCTATCATCGCGCCGCTGAGCCATAACGAGGAGGTTTGGTCGAGAAAATACTTCAGCGGCGCGGCCATGTTGCCAAAGCGGGTGGGACTGCCCATGACCAGTCCGGCGCAATCGCGCAGGTCAGCTAACTCACAATACAGTGGCCCTTCAGCGGGAATGTCATCCTCGGTCTGCTCAGTGTTCGCCGAGACCGCTGGCACCGTGCGCAGGCGCGCGGACATGCCGGGCACCAACTCGACACCGCGCGCGATGTGCTGCGCCATCGTGGCGGTGGCGCCCTGCCTGGAGTAGTACAGGACCAGTACATACGGTTCGGCTTTCGGCGCGGTCTTCGGCGCGGTCTTCGACGCGGTCTTCGACGCAGCCATCAGTCGAGCAATGCCAGCACATTTTCAGGGGGACGCCCCAGCACGGCTTTGTTGCCGCGCACGACTATAGGACGCTCGATCAGCTTCGGATACCGGGCCATGGCCGCGACGTAATCCTCCGCACTGGAGTCCTTGTCCAGGCCACTGGCTTTATACTCATCCTCGCTGCGACGCACGAGTTCCGCGGCGCCAATTCCTAACTTCTTCAACAGCGCCTTTATCTCGCTGCTGTCGAGCGGCGTCTCAAGATAAAGCACAATCTTCGGCTCGATACCGTTGTCCTGCAGCAGCGCAAGTGTGCTGCGCGACTTGGAACAGCGGGGATTGTGGTAAATAGTGACTGCGCTCATAGGCGAATTCCGGAACGGCGGCGAGGGTGTATATGGAACGCGGCAGAGTATAACAAACGATATGGCCAGCCTGGTGTATTTTGCCCGACCTATTTTTCCCAGCACTGCCCGTGCAGCACGTTTGCCCTTCATGCCATAATCCCCGCATGAATTTTCAACGCCTCACATTCCGCGAAGCATGGCACCGGGCGCAGTACCTGTTCGGTCGTTTTGCCGCGGATCGCTGTTCGGAGAATGCGGCGGCGCTGACCTACATGAGCCTGTTCGCGCTGGTACCGCTATTGACGGTGCTCTATGCCATCGCCTCCGCCTTCCCCGCGTTCCAGGGCGCGGAAGAACTGCTGCAATCGCTGCTGTTCAAACACCTGATGCCGCAGAGCAGCGCGGAGATCGAGCAATACCTCAACGATTTCTCGCAGCAGGCCAAAAACCTGACCGGGCCCGGCATTATCTTTCTGTTGATCACCGCGATCCTGATGCTGCGCAACATCGAGCACGCATTCAACAACATCTGGCGCGCGCGGGAAAATCGCAGTCCCCTGTCCAGCTTCCTGTTGTACTGGGCGGTGTTGACCCTGGCGCCGGCGACCATTTTCCTCGCGTTGGGCCTGAGCACCTATCTGGGCTCGGTTGCCGATGCGCTGCAAAGCCTGGATATTTTGGGGGCCAAGGCTTTCCTGGTGAAGGCTACGCCGCTGCTGCTGAGCCTGGCAGGATTCAGCCTGATTTATGCCGCTGTACCCAACTGCCCGGTACCGATCAGGCATGCGCTCATCGGGGGCGCTTTTGCCGCGCTGGCCTTTCACGCCGCGCGCGGCATTTTCACCCAGCTGGTGGTGAGCTCCAGCTACACTTTCATCTACGGCGCTTTTGCCGCCGTGCCGCTGTTCCTGCTGTGGATCTACCTGTCATGGAACATCGTCCTGATGGGGGGAGTGCTGGTGCACAGCCTGTCGGCGTATGAGAGTGATGACCAGGCCAGGCGACCGAGGATACTCAAGGCACTGGATGTGCTGTACGTTTTCTGGAAGAAGCAACAGTCGGGTGTAGCGGTGCGCGAGATGGAACTGCTGAAACGCACGCATGACATTATCCGCGGCCTTGACAGCGAAACCTGGGGCGCACTGCGCGACATCTTCTTGCGGGAAAAAGTCATTACCGAGGATGGCAACGGCCACTACCTGTTGTGCCGCGACCTGCACACCGTCCCGTTGTGGCAACTGAAAGAGTGGGTCGGTAACCAGCAACCGCTTGAGGGGCAGGATAAGACCCTCAATAGCGACTGGCAGCACGTAGCCTATGGCTTGTTGCTTGAAGGGCGCAGCGCGCAACGCCAGTTGCTGAATACCAACCTCGTGGAGCTGTTTAACCGGTGAAATATCTATTGTCGTGCGCCCTGATGCTGTCACTGCTGGCCTGCACCTCACGGGACGCGCCCTCACCCGCGCCGCTACTGGAAAACTTGCGCGGTCAGTGGGTGGTGATCAATTACTGGGCCCAGTGGTGCAAGCCCTGCATCGAGGAAATACCGTATTTGAACACGCTGGACCGGGACTATGCGCAGGTCACCGTTCTCGGGGTCAATTATGACGGTGCCAGTGGCGCGGAACTGGAGAAACAGCGGCAACAACTGGGGGTAGCATTTGCCAGCCTGGAAGCGGACCCCGCGGAGCAATTGGGCAAAGCGCGGCCCGTCGTGTTACCGACGACGTTTATTGTCAATCCGGACGGCGAGTTCGTAGCGGAGTTGATCGGGCCGCAAACGCTGGAATCACTGGTTCAGGCTACCGGACAGACCGCGCCCGAATAAAAAAAGCCGGCCTCGAAAGCCGGCTTGCGCACACTGGTTACGCGGAGAGTACAAGACCTGGATGGAACACTGGTACAACTGACTTACAACCAACCTGGAACAACCTTACAACAACGGTTTGAAGACCCTGCTTTACGCAATGGCGGCCACACCCGCTGAGTTACCTGTGACTGTGGCACTTTGCATTGGTTCCATCGATGGCAAAAAAATATTTCAGCGGATCGCATCTGTCACACGCGAAGGCGCCCAGCGTTGGACAGCGCTATCGGGCGAGGCTACTCTTGTACCCCTTACCTGCCCGAATCCCGCGAAAAAAAGGTATCCCCCATGAGCAAACTCTACAGCAACAATGCCGACACCATCGGCGGCACGCCACTGGTCAAGATCAATCGCATCAGCGATGGCAATATTTACGTGAAGCTGGAAAACCGCAACCCGGCGATGTCGGTCAAATGCCGTATCGGCGCCAGCATGGTTAGCGCGGCTGAGCGCGATGGCAGTCTCAAGCCCGGCATGAGCATTGTCGAACCCACCAGCGGCAACACCGGTATCGCGCTGGCCTTTGTCGCCGCAGCCAAGGGCTACGGCTGCATCCTGACCATGCCCAACACGATGAGCCTGGAGCGGCGCATGTTGATGAAAGCCCTGGGCGCGCAAGTCATCCTTACGGACGGCAGCAAGGGCATACCCGCTGCGATCGCCAAAGCGGAGGAGATCATCGCCTCCGATCCCACGCTGTACTGGGGCCCACGCCAGTTTGAGAACCCGGCAAATCCCGAGGTGCATGTGCAGACGACCGGGCCGGAAATCTGGGCCGACACCGATGGCGCCGTCGACATCCTGGTGTGCGGCGTGGGCACTGGCGGGACTATCACAGGCGTAACCCGCTACCTGAAAAGTATCCGCGGCAAGAACGTGCTCCAGTGTCGCCGTGGAACCCGACACCACCACGATGATCACTGCGGCCAAGAGCGGCGCGGAACCGCGCCATGCCCCGCACAAAATCCAGGGCATAGGAGCGGGGTTTGTGCCAAAGAACCTCGATCTGGAACTGGTCGATCTGGTCGAGCAGGTGAGCTCCGACGAGGCCATCGAGTGGGCCCACAAGCTGATGCAGCAGGAGGGCATTCTGGCGGGCGTCTCCTCGGGCGCAGCCATGGCCGTCGCACACCGCTTGTCGCAACAACCGGCGCACAAGGGCAAGCTGATCGTGGCTATATTGCCGGACTCCGGTGAACGCTACCTGTCATCCGCACTATTCGCGGGGCGCTTTTCAGACAGCGAGACGGTACAGGCCACCATCAGCTGAAGCCTCCATTCACCTGGTGCGCTTGCCTGCGGATGCGGTGAGCGCTTCGAGCCGCTTTTTCACCTTCGGCCACTCCGAATCGATGATGCTGAAGTACACGGAATCGCGCCGATAATTGTTTTGCACGATCATGTGGTTGCGCATCACGCCCTCGCGCGTCGCGCCGATGCGCAGCAATGCCGCCTGCGAACGCTCGTTGCGAGCATCGGTCTTGAACTCCACCCGCACGCAACCGAGTTGCTCGAAGGCGTGTTTCAGCAGCAACAATTTCGCCTCCGTGTTAATCCCCGTGCGCTGCCACTCCTGTCCCAGCCAGGTCCAGCCGATCTCCAGTGAGCGGTGTTCGGGGCGAATCGTCAGGTAGCGCGTGCTACCGGCCACTTTGTCCCTTGCGCGATCCACGATCGCAAACGGCAACTGGCCGGGCGTGGTAAGGGCTTCCTCGATCCAGTGGCGGGTGTCCGCCAGGTCGATGAAACAACCCCGGGGCATGTAGGCCCAATCGGCCTGCGCACGACCATGGTTATACAAGCCCTGGGCATGCTCTGCGCACAATGGTTCAAGGCGTACCGTGCGTCCTTCAAGCACTACCGGTGCAATGCGTAGTGACATCTCTACACTCCTGGTGAGCGCGCCGTGGAGGACAGCGCAATTCGATAATACTTGAGTCCCCACGCCAGCAATAGCGCGGCCAATGGACAGACCAGCACGGGCAGCAGGCTTAATGAGTAGGCCAGGTAACTGTCGCCGACAAAGACAAAATCGGTGAGTGCGGCCACCGCGCTGGGGCCCAGCGCCAACCCCAACAGATTGGTCATGAACAGCATCAGCGCGGAAATCTGCGCGCGCATGCGATTGGGCGTAATGTTCTGCAACGCCGCAATCGCCAGCGCAAAGTAACTGTTCAGAAAAAATACTATGGGCACCGCAGCCCACAGTGCGAAGCGGCTGTCCGCAAACAGGGGGCCCAGCGATGCGGGCAACAGCCACAGCAGCGCGATCACCAGGATCAGGCGCATACTCGCATCCGGGTAACCGCGCGCCTGCAACGGGCGGACACAAAATCCGCCAAGCAGGGTACCGATGCTCCCGGCGACGATAAAAATCAGGCCAAACTGCGCGCCCGCATCGGCGCGATTCATGCCGTGGCTACGCACCAGGAACTCGGGGTACCAGGCCATCGTGCCGTAGCCGAGCACCGCAAGCAGGGATACGCCCATGATCAGGCTGGTATACGCCTGCCAGTGCTGTCGCACATGTGCTGCCACGTCAGTCAGTCGGTAATCATTGGCCCCAACGGGAAGCGCACCCCGACGCGGGGGTTCCACCATCACGGAGAGCAACAGCACCAGCACAAAGCCCGGCAGGCCGACAATCACAAACGTCGTCTGCCACGGGCGCAACTCGCCCACAAGGGGCAGCGACAAAGCACCCTGCACTGAAAAGTATTCGTACACCGCGCCGCCGATGATGTAGGCCAGCCCGCCGCCTATGGTGATGCCTAACGTGTAGATCGCCATCGCGCGCGGCAGGCTGTCCGCGCTGAAATAGTCGCTCAGCAAGCTGTAGGCCGGTGGCGACAGCGCCGCCTCGCCCACGCCCACGCCGATACGCGCGAGGAACAAGGTGCTGAAGCTGCGCGTGAGACCGCACACGCAGGTCATCAGGCTCCAGAAAAACACCCCGACCGTCACCACCCATTTGCGGTTTCCCCGATCCGCCAGTCGGGCTATCGGCAATCCAAGGAAAATATAAAACATCGAGAACGCGAAGCCGTGCAGGAGGCTGTACTGGAAATCACTGATCGCGAAATCCGCGCGTATCGGGCCGATCAACACCGCCATCACATTGCGGTCGATGAACGACAGGATGTACGCCAGCAGCAGAACGAGCAGCGCATAGAGCGCACCCGCGCTGTGTACCGGCCTAGGAATCGCCACCGACCCTGTCGTCATCGTTAAATGCTGCCAGACGTGCTCAGGGCAACAGCACTGTCGAACCCGTCGTCCTGCGGCTTTCAAGGTCGCGATGCGCCTGCTGCACATCCGCCAGCGCATAACGTTGGTTGATTTCGATACGCACCGCGCCACTCAATACACGTGTGAACAGATCGTTCGAGGATTGCTGCAGCTCTTCGGTGGTGAGGGTGTACGTAACCATCGTGGGACGCGTGATGTACAACGACCCCCTTGTTCGCCAGCACCTGCAGATTGAGTGGATCGGGCGCCCCAGAGGCATTGCCGAAGCTCACCATCAGGCCCCGGGGCCGCAGGCAGTCCAGTGACATCTCGAAGGTATCCTTGCCCACGCCGTCATACACCACCGGCACTTTTTGTCCAGCGGTAATCTCGAGCACGCGCTGCACCACGTCTTCCGTATTGTAGTTGATGACATGCGCATACCCGTGGGCGCGCGCCTGCACCGCCTTCTCCTCGGAGCCCACGGTACCAATAGCGGTGACGCCAATGCTGGCTGCCCACTGCCCGAACAGCAGGCCCACGCCGCCGGCCGCCGCATGAAACAGGCACGTCTCGCCCGAGCGCAGCGGATACGTGCGTTGTATCAGGTATTCCGTGGTCTGGCCTTTCAACAGGCTGGCCGCCGCCTGCTCGTAGTCGATACCCTCGGGGATTTTCACCAAACGCGAGGCAGGCAAGTTAATCGCCTGCGCGTAGGCACCCAACCCCGCCGAGCAGTAGGCAACTCGGTCACCCACCTTCAGGCTAACGCCCTCGCCCACCGCCTGCACATCGCCGGCACCCTCCAGGCCAATACCGGTAGGCAACGCGAGTGGATACAAGCCACTGCGGTGATAGGTATCGATAAAGTTGAGCCCGATCGCCCGATTTGCCACGGTGACCATGCCTGGTCCGGGCGCGCCGACCTCGACCTCTTCCAGTTGCATCACTTCCGGGCCGCCCGCCTTGTAAATCCTTACCGCCTGTACCATGCCAGTTACTCCGCTTTTTTCTGATTGTTTACGCTATACCCGGATATAATAACTCGGAATTGCAGCACGGCATGCCCATCATACCCCCCCAAATTTCCAGCGGAGCGCAACCACGTGTTCGAAGACCTGCAGCTTGATCGTCACCTGCGCCTCGGTATCGATGCACTCGCATTGACAACGGCCACGGAAGTCCAGCAACTGGCAGTGCCGCCCGCGCTGCAGGGCAAGGACCTGCTGGTGACCGCCGAAACCGGAAGCGGCAAGACCCTGGCCTACCTCATTCCGCTGGCGCAGAAAATTCTCGCCGCGCAGTCCGCACAAGACGCCACGCAAACAGCCAGGCAGACCGGCACGCTGGCGTTGATTCTGGTACCCACGCGCGAACTGGCGCGCCAGGTGCTCAAGCAGTGCCGTGAGTTGCTCGCCCTCTCCCGCTGAAAGCGCAGGCCATTACCGGTGGCGCCGATTTCAAATACCAGTCGGCACAGCTGCGCAAGGACCCGGAAATCGTCATCGCTACGCCCGGACGCCTGCTGGAACTCTGCCAGAAGCGCAGCGCCGACCTGCGCCAGTTGCAGACCCTGGTGCTCGACGAGGCGGACCGTATGCTGGACATGGGGTTTCGCGACGACGTGCTGAAAATCGCCGAATTCTGCCCCGCGAACAAACAGGTATTGCTACTGTCGGCCACACTGTCACACCGCGGCGTGGGCGCGATCGCCACGACGCTGCTGCAAGCACCGCAAACCATTGCGGTGGGCCAGGTGCGGCAGGCGCACAGCAGTATCGACCACCAGTTGATTCTCGCGGACAGCCAGGACCACAAGGACGCTCTGCTCACGGCGCTGTTGCAGCAGGGCGGCTTCCACCGCGCGCTGGTGTTTGCCAACAAACGCAATACCGCGACACGGCTGGCCAATCTGCTCAAATACCAGAAATTGCGCAGCGCCGCGCTGCACGGGGAGATGAGCACTGAGGAGCGCAAGCAGGTGATGCACCAGTTTCATGAAGGCAAGGTGAACGTGGTCTGCGCCAGCGACCTCGCGGCGCGCGGCATTGACGTCAGCGGCATCGACCTGGTGGTGAATTACGACATTCCCTACAGCGGTGACAACTACCTGCACCGAAGCGGCCGCACCGGACGTGCCGGCGCGCGCGGCCTGGCCGTGTCGCTGGCCAATGCCGCGGAATGGAACCTGATGGTCAGCATCGAGCGCTATCTCGCGCTGCGCTTCGAACGCCGTACCCTGCCCGGCCTGAAAGCGAAATACAGCGGACCGAAAAAGCTCAAATCGTCCGGCAAGGCAGCGGGCAGCAAGCAGAAGCCAAAAAAATCCGCTGCCGACAAGAACAAGACACGCGAGCGCAACCAGAAAAATGTCGGCAAGCGACGGGCGAAACCGGTGGTTGCAGCGACAGCCGCGAACGATGGCTTCGCTCCGCTGAAGAAAAAGCCGCCGCGTGCATGATGCGCGTCTTCTTTGGCCTGGCGCTGGACGGTGCCACCGCGCTGCACATCGCCAACTGGCGCGAGCGGCAGCTGGCCTGCGCCGGCACACCGGTACCGCCGGCGAATTTCCATATCACGCTGGCCTTTCTCGGCGCGCTGGATGAAGCGGCGATTGAGCGCCTGTGCCTCTCGGTAGACGGCTGGCTGGCGCAAACTTCCCTGCCCGGCGGGGCGCTGCAGCTTGACACTACCGGCTACTGGGCAAAGCCCGGCATTTTCTGGCTGGGCCCGCTCAGCTGGCCCGAACAGCTCACGCGATTGGCACAAAAGCTGAACAGCCTTGGCAGTGCCGCCGGGGCCAAACGTGATCGCAATCCCTTCCAGCCGCATATCACCCTGTATCGGCAGTGCAATGTACCGCCCCCGGAGCCGGCGCACACGCCGTCAATAGCGCTGCGTTACTCGGACTTCGCGCTGTTTGAATCGCGGCAGGGCAAACGCGGTGTGAGCTACCACATACTGCAGGACTGGGCCTTGCACCGCACCCACGATTAGGCGCCAGTACCTTTCGATACGCACAGATTCATACGTTGAAATCCATCTGGGCACGTGCAATTGCCATGCGCGTAATGCATCAGTACAGCTTTGTATGCCAGCGGACGGTGGCGCGTGCTACCCAGCGTTTCTCGGGTGGGGCTATACTGATTCTGGTCACCAACCGGTGCACCACCAACGCCCGAGGGTACTTTATTTATGTATCAAATAAGAAAAAAACGTCAGTTATTGATTGCGGCCGCTTGTTTGCTCGGTCTCGCATCCCACGCCGCCGTGGCGGATTTGATCCTCACGCAGCGCGACTCGCGGCTGGGTATCGCCTATGAATGGGGCTACCCCGGGAACATCCATTCCGGTGTTGTTGCCGCAAGTGAAACGTCAATCAACAGCAATTTCGTGTTATCCGCAAAGCGGCAGCGATGGCGGTGATGGCCCATTGGGCGATACCTCATGGGTAGCCAATTACACACTGGGTGCGGATCAGGGAATAGAGTACTCGAGCAACCGCATTTTCGCCTCTGGCAGCACGTCGCTGTTTTCATTCAGGGGAGACCAGGGCGTTTCGACGTTGGCAGCACAGCCTGGGAGCAGTTTGGAATTGCAATTCAATAACACGCAAATGAATGCATTTCTTTTGAGTGGAAGCATGACCAGCGGCGCCCGCTTTACATTTGAGCAATTCGACAGCGGGATTTGGAGTGAGCTGTACACGGGTTATGGCGTTGACTTTTTCAGCAAACAATTACTCTTACCCGTCGGACTGTTTAAATTTTCTGCCGGGGGAGAATCCTTCTCCGACGGCTATTCGGCTGGCGAGGCATGGTATTTTGACCTGGCCGCAGCGCCTGTAACCGTACCTGCACCAGCGTCGCTTGTGTTGTTGTTAACCGGGTTAGTTGGAACCACCTTTTTCGAAAACGCGCGAAGTGAAGGCCGACCACCCCAATGTCTTAGCGCCACCCGCGAATACTGCGCGGCTACCGATTCGGGTACTATTTCGGGTACTCTCGCGCGCAGTCATTCAACGGAATTCACCGCATGTCCAACCCATTACTGGAATCACACACACTGCCGCCGTTCTCGCGCATCGAGCCGGCGCACGTGGAGCCCGCAATAAAGCAGCTCATCGACCGCAACAAGCAGCGTATCGACGAATTACTTGAGAACACCGACAGTTACACCTGGGACAACCTGCTGCAGCCCATTGAGGAACTGGAGGATGAACTGTCCAAGGCCTGGTCGCCCGTCTCGCACCTGAACAGCGTGTGCAACAGCGACGCGCTGCGCGAGGCGTACAACGCGTGCTTGCCTCTGCTGTCGGAGTATGGCACCTGGACCGGACAGCACAGCCGACTGTGCGCTGCCTATCAGCAGATTGCCGACAGCGACGTGTTCAACTCGCTGGACACAGCGCAGCGCAAATCCATCGAGCACGCTCTGCGTGATTTTCGCCTGGCCGGCGTCGCCCTGCCCGCAGACCAGAAAAGCCAGTACGGCGACCTGCGCCAGCGCCTGTCGAAGCTGGGCAGCACGTTCGGGGAGAATGTGCTGGATGCCACCAACGCCTGGTCCCGGCAGGTGACACAGGAGGAATTGCGCGGGCTGCCGGAAACGGCGCTTGCCAGTGCGAAGCAGGCAGCAGAACAAGCCGGGCAAGACGGCTATCTGATCAACCTGGAGTTCCCCTCGCTGTCTCCGGTACTGAATTACTGCGACAACCGGGCACTGCGCGAGGAGGTCTATACCGCCAACTGCACCCGGGCCTCGGAGCTGGGGCCCCACGCCGGTCAGTGGGATAACACCGCACTGATCCTGGACACCCTTGAGCTGCGCACTGAACTCGCAAAACTGCTGGGCTTTAACAATTACGCCGAGCTGTCACTGGCCACCAAGATGGCGGATACCCCGGACAGCGTGGTGGAATTCCTGCAACAACTGGCGGCGCAATCCCTGCCCCAGGCGCAGCAGGAGTGGCGCGAGCTGCTAGCCTTCGCGCGCGAGCAGGATGGCCTGGCCTCACTGGAATCCTGGGATGTCAGCTACTACAGCGAGAAGCTGCGCCAGGTGCGCTACGCGGTATCACAGGAGGACATCCGCCCCTATCTGCCGATCAACCGGGTGTTACCGGGATTGTTCGAGGTCATCAGGCGCCTGTACAGCATCGATGTCAGGGAAGTGGCGACATTCGACAGCTATCACCCCAGCGTCAAACTGTACGAACTGCTGCGCGGCGAGGGAAGTCGTTGCCCGTTTTTACCTCGCCTGTACGCGCGCACACAAGCGCGGCGGCGCCTGGATGGACACTTGCCGCGTGCGGCGCGAGTCGGGAGTGGGCCTGCAAATTCCGGTCGCCTACCTGGTGTGTAATTTCACCCCGCCCGTGGGCGAGCAACCGGCGCTGCTCACCCACACGGAACTCACCACGCTGTTCCACGAATTCGGCCACGGCCTGCACCACATGTTGACGCGACAGACCGTGGCTGCGGTGTCCGGTATCAACGGCGTGGCCTGGGACGCCGTGGAGTTGCCCAGCCAGTTCCTGGAAAACTGGTGCTGGGAGCGCGAGGCGCTGGCGTTTATTTCCGGGCATTTTGAGACCGGTGAGCCGCTGCCGGAAGCCCTGCTGGACAAACTGCTGGCGGCGCGGAACTTCCAGTCCGGCATGGCGATGGTACGGCAGCTGGAATTTTCGCTGTTCGATTTTCGCCTGCACCGGGAATGGGGGGCCGGTACATTCGACTCCGTGCAGGGCCTGCTGGACGCCGTGCGCAAGCAGGTGGGCGTGGTCACGCCGCCGCCATTCAACCGTTTCCAGAATGCCTTTTCGCACATTTTCGCCGGCGGTTACGCGGCGGGTTACTACAGTTACAAGTGGGCGGAAGTGTTGTCGGCGGATGCCTTCTCGCGCTTCGAGGAAGAAGGCATTTTCAATGAGGCCACCGGCGCCGACTTCAGGATGCAGGTGCTGGAGGCCGGCGGCTCCAGGGAGCCTATGGAACTTTTCGTCGCCTTCCGCGGCCGCGAGCCGAGCATCGAGCCGCTGTTGCGGCACTGTGGTATTACAGGATAAGCGTTTGCTGTGCAGCGAACAGCGCTGATTGAAGGTAAGTAATGAGGATTTGGGCGGCAAGTGATAATGTTCGCCGTTTTAAACCCCACTGGAGAGATTTGCTTGCCTAACGCTGTATACCGTCGTCGCACCCCATGGTTGCACCTGCCATCGTCCCGTGCCGCGCGCTTGACGCTACTAGCGCTCGGCGCGTCACTGGTTGCAACCGCAGTTCATGCCGACACCGCGTCCGTCGCTGCGGCGACGCCACCGACCGCAGACACACTGCTCGCAGGCGGACAGACGGCGAACAGGAATTTTACCGTCACCACAGGATTTCGCCTAACCCAGAATACGATTCAGTTGGACACGCATCTCGATGGCGCCTCGACGACAAGCACTTTCATACTCCGACTCGGCGCACC